>PLHW01000041.1:260-205191 GCA_003139095.1 Acidobacteriaceae bacterium | reverse complement strand
CCTCTCGGCCACCTCTCCGGCATGCGGAAGTCCAGTTTACCACGGTCGGCATGAGTGCTGTTACCTCTTCAATCGTAAACATTTACGCCACCTCGGGCCTCATTGCACGCAATGAGTGTCTCCTGTTCCCTCGACTTCTCTTGGAGCTACTCACACCTTCGGACGAGGCTTCGAGAATCAGTTGGAGAGCTGGGTGATCCAGAACCTGATGGCAGAGGTCGGTTGCGACGGGCATGCACTTCCTTTCTGAAGTGGTGCGGCGAAGAGGCCGGGAATGCCGGCCCGGTTATGGGCAAGACCGGTTACGGGCAAAACCTGAGGACCAAGTCGAAAGGACCTGGCCAATCTGAACAGTCATCGGCGATTCGCGATGCTTCTTAAGAGTCTGGGTTGGGAAGCGAGGGGGCGGAACACACAAAAGGAGGGGACTGAAAATCGGGGTGCGGTGGCGATGGGCCAGCCGGTGAGATGACCATCCGGGTTTGGCGGTGGCCGTTTTGGCTCAAGTGTGAAGGGGACGGGCCGATGGCGACTATAGGCGATTCTCGGGTCGCCGGATCGCGCTTGTGGGGCCATGCGGCAAGCGGTCCCGAACGGATGGGAGGTCCGCAACGACAACCCTGGTGAGCGACGAAAAAGCGGTGGCGCTGCCCGCCGAGTGCGAGAGCAGCAAGCTGCGGGTTTTATTGGTCGAGGACGAACCGGCGGACGTGGAGCTAGTGCTGCGCGCTCTGCGGCATGGAGGTCTTGAGGCCAGCGAAGACATCGCGCAGACTGCGGAGGAGTTCACCCGCCTGGTGCGCCGAGATTCCTATGACGTGATCCTGGCGGACTACAAGCTGCCGTCTTGGAATGGAATGGGGACGATCGAAGTGCTGCGCCAGGAGGGACTGGACATTCCGGTGATCCTGGTGTCGGGCGCGCTGGGCGAACTGACGGCCGTGGAGTGCATAAAGGAGGGCGCGGCCGACTACGTGTTGAAGGACCACCTGGCGCGGTTGCCAGAGAAGGTGCGGCGGGCTCTGCGGGAGAAAAAAGTGCGCGAGGAGCGCAAGCAGTTCCAACAGGAGCTAGCGCGCTCCAATCGTGACCTGGAGCAGTTCGCCTATGTGGCCTCGCACGATCTGCAAGAGCCGCTGCGCATGGTGGCGACTTATACGCAACTTCTGGCGGAGCGATATCGGGGCAAACTCGACGCGGAGGCAGACAAATACATTCACTATGCGGTGGACGGCGCGCTGCGCATGCAGAAACTGGTGCAGGACCTGCTGACATTTTCGCGGGCAGGAAGGCAGGGCGGAGCGTTCGAGAGTACCGACTGCAATGTTGTGCTCCAGGCGAGCCTGAAGAATCTGGAAGCGGCGATTCAGGAAAGCCATGCGGTTGTTCGGCAGGATGAACTTCCGGTGGTGATGGGCGATGGCTCGCAGCTGATTCAGGTATTTCAAAACCTGATTGGAAACGCCGTCAAATTTCGCGGTTCGGAAGCACCCCTGATTAGAGTGAGTGCCGACGCGCAAGGAAAGGAGTGGGTGTTCTCGGTGGCGGACAACGGGATTGGGATCGCGGCCGAGCATAAAGAGAAAGTGTTCGTAGTTTTCCGGCGGCTGCACACGCGAGAGGAATATGCGGGGAACGGAATCGGGCTCTCGATTTGCGAAAAGATTATCGAACACCATGGCGGCCGGATCTGGGTGGAATCGGAACCGGGCCGCGGATCCAACTTCCAGTTCACCCTGCCAATCAAGGGAAACACAAACTCATGAGGCGGATGAAGAGATGAAACCCACGCCTGAAATCCTAATGGTGGACGACAATCCCGCCGATATTGACTTGACCAGCGAAGTGCTGGCGCAAAGCAAGCAAGATCTTCACCTGAGCGCGGTATACGACGGGGCGGAGGCGATTTGCTTTCTGCGGCAGCAGGGGAAATATGCGCGGGCGCCGGTGCCGGACCTGGTGGTTCTTGACCTGAACCTGCCACGCAAAGATGGATGCGAGGTGCTTTCGGACATCAAGGGGGACCCCGTTTTAGCCAAAATTCCGGTCGTGATTTTCACTACCTCCCAGGCGAATTCCGACATCAACCGCAGTTACGAACTGGGAGCGAACTGCTATCTGAGAAAACCTGGAAACCTTCCGGAATTCGGCGCCGTGGTCCAGGCCATGGCAACGTTTTGGCTGGATTTTGCCAGCCTGCCACAAAAGGAGGAACGATGAGCGAGCAAGCGACCCATGTCTTACTGGTCGAGGATAATCCTGGGGATGCGGACCTGGTGCGGCTGCGCCTGGTAGACGGCAAAGCAAAAGCGGACGTGAACTGCGTCAATCGTCTGTCGGACGCGCTCGCCTCGCTGCGGGAAAAATCGCCCTCGATAATCCTGCTTGACCTGAACCTTCCCGACAGCCAGGGGGCCGATACCTTCCGGAAGGTGCTGGAGCATGCGCCCGATGTACCCGTCGTTATTCTTTCGGGACAGGACGATGAAGAGTTGGCAATGAAAGCTCTGCACCAGGGAGTGCAGGACTACCTGGTGAAAGGCGCCATCTCCAGCAGTGGATTAGACCGGGCCATGCGTTATGCCGTCGAACGCCAGGCGCTGCTGCGTTCCCTCGAGATGAGCCGGAAGCAGCAACTGGAGTTCAAGAACCAGTTTCTCTCCCATGTGTCGCACGAACTGCGCACGCCGCTGACCTGCATCCATCAATATGCCAGCCTGCTTTTTGACGGCCTGGCGGGTGCAATCAGCCCCGAACAGCACGACTACCTGGAGACGATTCTGAAGAGCGTGAACCAGCTCGGGGCCATGGTGCGCGACCTGCTGGAAGCCAGCCGAGCCGAGTCGGGAAAAGTCCGGATTGAACCGCACTGTGTCTCGATGGGCGATCTGATCCGGCTGGCGGTCTCGATGACGCGGTCGGTCGCAGATGAAAAGCAAGTCGGTCTGGAGATAGGCGTGGATACGCGCATCCCCTTCGTGTATGGCGATCCCGACCGGATTCTGGAGGTGCTGATTAATCTGATTGACAACGGCATCAAGTTCACCCGCGCGGGTGGCGCGGTGACGGTGCAAGCGTGCCTGGTGCCGACTGACCCGGCTTTTGTTTATATCTCGGTCATCGACACGGGCTGCGGCATCGATCCAGGCGCCAAAGCGCTGATTTTCGAACGCATGTACCAGGATCCGAATTCGATCGATAACAGCCGCAAAGGGCTGGGACTGGGATTGTTCATCGCGAAGGAACTGGTGACGCTGCACCGGGGAAAGATCTGGGTGGCCAGCGAACCGGGCCAGGGCAGCACATTCTCGTTTACGCTGCCGCTGTATTCGCTCGCGCAATTGCTGTCTCCGGTGCTAGTCAAAGACGGAGCCCTGCGCGATGCGGTCACTTTGGTCCGAGTGAGCCTGAACCCGCGGTCCAAGTCGACACGGGGGAACTGGAAAGAGGCCGGGCGGCACTGTCTGGAACTGCTGCAACGCTGCGTGTACCTCGATAAGGATGTAGTCCTGCCTCCGATGACAACGCCGGGGCCGGAGCAGACTTTCTTCGTGGTGGCCTCGACGGACCTCACGCGCGCGGAAATCATGATGACGCGCATTCGCGATCAGTTAGGGAAGTTGCCGGAAGTGAATATGATCGGGGACCTTGAGATCTCGGCCTCGGAGGTCGCTCTTCCGGATCGCGCGGCGGGGTTAAATTTAGAGCAACAAGTGCAGGGCGTGGCCGATCGGGTGACCGAAATGGCCCGGGCGGCGTTGTCGGAAAAACCGAATGTAACGGAAAGCAAATGAAGAAGCACGCGGATTTCCGCGTGTAACTCGAAAATGGAGAAGTGGAAATGGAAAACCCAAAAATCATGATCGTAGACGACGACCCGGACCTAAGGCAGGCCTTGCGGCTGCGACTGCGGGCAAACCAATACGACACGGTAAACGCGGCCGACGGGTATTCGGCGATTGCGATGGCGTACAAGGAACAGCCGGACCTGATCATTCTCGACCTGGGCTTGCCCGCGGGCGACGGCTTTGTGGTGCTCGACCGGCTGCAAAAAGACGACAAGCTCTCAACCATTCCGGTGATCGTGCTGACGGCGCGCGATCCCCAAAGCAGCGAACAGCGCTCGCTCACGTCGGGCGCGGCGGCGTTCTTCCAGAAGCCGGCGGACAACGCCGAGTTGCTGGAAGTGATTCGCGCGACACTGCCTCCGGTGGCGCCGAAGACGATTTTGCCTTCGTGAGCGGAGTTGACTCGGGGAGACGCGCCGCATGTCAGCCGATCCGTATTCTGCACGAATCGCCTCCGACCGCAGCCCGCTTCAGCGATACCGGCGGGCTCAGGTCAGCGTCCCGGTAACGATCTGTAATCTGGGGACGGGCGGACTCCGGTCGTCGCCTGGGGTCACCCTCGACATCGGTGAGGGTGGTCTGGGCGCGATTGTGTGCGGAGAGTTGCGGGTCGGTGAAATGGTGAAAGTCGACATCCGCATCGCCGAGCGGACCCTGAGCACGGTTGCCATCGTGCGCCACAGCAGCAACGTGCGGTCCGGATTCGAGTTTGTGGGGCTGACTGCGGAGGAACGGCAGGAAGTCGCCCACTGCATGGGCCAGAGCTGAAGCGCGCTTTGCAGTTGCGATGAATACGCCGCGGATAGGGATGGCGGACGGGACGAGTGGTCGTGCGGGAAGAGGCGTGCGATTCCATTTTGGGACCGCCCCCGCCATTCGTGCGCGCGCTGTCTCCTCCGTGGCTGGCCTTCCACTTTTATACTCGCATTATTAGCGCGGCTGACAGAAGGCGCCACGCGTTTGGCGGGCGATAGGACAACTTAGTGGCGGACCAGACGGACCCTCGCATCGTCGGTAGGCTTGGCAAGTTCGCGGCCTTCACCAGTTTGTTCGCCGTCGCGGTTGGTATGGTCGGGCTGACGGGCTGGATCCTGCACATCCAATTCCTCAAAACTATTTTTCCCGGACAGGTCGCGGTCAAGGCCAACACCACAATTTGCTTAATCTTGCTGGGGTTTGCGTTTTGGCTGGTGCGGCGCCGCGAGAGCGTCACGCGAGCGCGGAGAGTGGCAGCCACGTCGGCTGCTCTGGTCGTCAGCATTGTCGGGCTGCTGTCATTGCTGGAATGGCTCTATGGCTGGCAACTGGGCATCGATCTGTTTTTTTTCTCCGAAACTCCACAAGAAGCGGTCGGTGCCATACGCCCGGGGCTGATGTCGCCGATTACGGGCCTGGGTCTTCTGCTGCTTGGGCTCGCCGTGATTCTGCTCGACCGCGCGAAGAATCGAGGAGGGTGGCCGGTGCAGGGTTTGGCCATAGTCGCTGCGACCGCGGCTATGTTCAGCATCTTCGATTTTTTGCTGGACCCACGCGCCACGCACACCCATATTGCTCCGATCGTCGCTTTCGCGCTATTCCTGCTAGCTTGTGGACTGGTGTGTGCGCGCTCCGAGTGGGGGATCGGTGCGCTGCTGGCAAGTGTGGGTCCGGGGGGAATGGTGGCGCGCCGGCTGCTTCCGGCGTCGGTCATCGTTCCGGTGGTGATTGCCTGGCTGCGGTGGCGAGGGGTGGAGCAAGGAGTGTTTTCGCAATGGACGGCGGTCGCCATCACGGCGCTGAGCGCCACCGCGCTGCTCGCAAGCTTGACGGCGTGGACGGCCCGGGTCCTCGATCGCCAAGAGCGGGATCGGAAAAAAGCCGAGGCGGCGCTGCACGAAAGCGAGAGCCGGTTGAACGGCGTGATCCAGTCGGCGATGGACGCCATCATTACGGTGGATGAGCGGCAGCGCATCGTACTGTTCAACGCCGGGGCGGAGAAAATCTTTCGGTGTCTAGCGTCGCAGGCGCTGGGGCAGCCCATCGAACGCTTTATGCCCGAGCGTTTCCGGGCGGCGCATTCCTCGCACGTGCACAAGTTCGGAGAAACGGGAGTGACCAAGCGCGCGGTGGGCGAAATCGGGCCGCTGCCAGCCCTGCGCGCCGATGGCGAAGAATTTCAGATGGAGGCCTCCGTATCCCAGATCGAGACCGCGGCCGGAAGGATGTTCACGGTGATCCTGCGGGACGTTACGGAACGCGCGCGGGCGGATGAGGCGCGGGGATGGCTGGCGGCGGTGGTCGAGTCCTCCGACGACGCCATCATCAGCAAAGACACGGATGGGATTGTGACCGCTTGGAACGGCGGAGCGGAGAAAGTCTTCGGCTACACGGCGGCGGAGACCGTGGGCAAACCGCTGCTGATGCTGTTCCCGCCCGATTGCGCGAACGAGGAAGCCAACATTCTGGCGCACATCCGGCGCGGGGAAAGCGTGGAACACTTCGAAACCGTCCGGGTGCGGAAGGATGGGAGGAAAATCACCGTATCGGTGACGATCTCGCCGATAAAGGACCGCAACGGCAGAATTCTGGGGGCGTCAAAGATTTTCCGCGACATCACCGAGCACAAGCGGACCGAGCGGGCGCTGCGGGCGTTAAGTGACTGTAACGAGTCGCTGGGGCGGGCGACCGACGAACCGAACTTGCTACGGCGCATCTGTGATTTGATTGTGAATGTCGGCGGTTATGGCATGGTCTGGGTGGGGTACGCCGAGCACGACGAGAGAAAGACGGTTCGGGCGGTCGCGGCGAGCGGATTCGAGGCGGGCTACCTGGATACCGTCAACGTGACTTGGGCCGACGAGGAGCGCGGGCATGGACCTACGGGTACCGCTATCCGAACCGGCAAGGCCACGTTCTGCTCCGACACCACATCGGACCCTGACTTTGTTACCTGGCGCGAAAATGCCATCCAGCGAGGCTACCGATCCACTCTCGTCTTGCCGCTCAAGAACGGAGAAGACGTACTGGGAGCGATCTCGATCTACGCGGTCGAGGCTGGAGCCTTCGCCGCCGCCGAGCGACACCTGCTGGAGGAACTCGCCAATAATTTGAGTTACGGCATTGCGGCGTTGCGGGCTGCCAGCGAGCGCACGCGGGCGGCACAGGCGCTGCGTCAAAGCGAAGAGCGTTTTCAGGCGATGGCCAACGGCATTCCGCAACTGGCCTGGATGGCGGAGTCCGACGGACATATCTTCTGGTACAACCAGCGCTGGTACGAATATACGGGCACCAGCTTCGAGCAGATGGAAGGCTGGGCGTGGCAGACGGTGCACGATCCCGCAATGCTGCCCAAGGTAATGGAGCGATGGCAGGGCTCGATCGCCACCGGCCAGCCCTTCGAGATGGAATTCCCGCTGCGCCGCGCGGACGGCGTTTTCCGTGAGTTTCTCACCCGCGTCATGCCCTTGAAAGACGCGGAAGGCCGCGTGACGCGCTGGTTTGGGACCAACACCGATATCAGCGAGCGCAAAGAAGCCGAGGAGCGCCTTGCCGGACAAGCGGAGGAATTGTCGCGCCAGGCGGAGGAACTGATGCGCGCGCGAGAGGCGGAGCAAGAGCAGACGCGCAGGCTTCAGTTGGTGCTGGACAGCATGGGCGAGGGATTGGTGGCGGCCGACGGACTTGGGCATTTTTTGATCTGGAACGATGCCGCCAGCAAGCTGCTAGGCCGCGGGGAGGCCGACCTGCCGCCGTCGGAGTGGTCCTCGCACTACGCTTGCTATCTGCCGGACGGGGTCACGCTCTGCCCGACGGATCAGCTGCCGCTGTTGAGGTCGCTGCGCGGGGAGTCGCTGCAAGCGGAGTTGATGATCCAGCATGTGGCCGCCGAAGGCAAGCACTGGGTCGAATTCACGGGTCGGCCTATGCATGACAATGAGGGGAACCTGTGCGGGGGATTGGTCGCCTTCCGCGACATCACTGAGCGCAAGCGGGCGGAGCGGGAAATCCGCCAGCTGAACGAAGAACTGGAACAGCGAGTGATTGAGCGCACGGGGCAGTTGCAGGCCGCGAATCGGGAACTGGAAGCCTTCACCTACTCGGTTGCGCACGACCTGCGGGCGCCGCTGCGGCATATCAGCGGGTTCGCCAACATTCTAAGCGAGGAATTCGGTCTGAACCTGCCGGCCGAGGCGCAACATCATTTGCGGCGCGTGCAGGATGGAACGCGGCGCATGGGCCAGTTAGTGGATGACCTGTTGAACCTGGCGCGCGTGGGCCGTCGCGAGCTAAGTTTTCGGGTCGCGGGCTTGCGGCCGATGGTGGACGAACTGATCGTGGAACTGGCGCCGGAGTGCACTGGCCGGCAGGTCGAATGGAAGATCGGCGAACTGCCCCAGGTGGAGTGCGATCCCGGACTGATTAAACAAATCCTTCAGAACCTGCTTGCGAACGCGCTTAAGTTTACCCGGCCGCGTAGTCAAGCGGTGATTGAAATCGGCGAGAAAGAAGGGAACGAAGCATCGATATTCTTCGTGCGCGATAACGGCGTCGGCTTCGACATGAAGCACGCCGACAAGCTCTTCGGGGTGTTTCAACGGCTGCACCGCCAGGACGAATTCGAAGGCACGGGGGTGGGCTTGGCCACAGCGCAACGCATTGTTCAGAAGCACGGCGGCCGCATCTGGGCGGAAGCCGAACTGGGCCAGGGGGCAACGTTTTATTTCACTCTTGGAGCTTCTGCGAACGTTGAGCACAAAACAAAAGTGGCAATCGCGGGAGACTTCCGGTGGTGATTCTGACCTCGTCAAAAGAAGAGCGTATGGACCGGCGCAGCGGCGACTGAGATCCCTACCCAATTCATCATCTTTTTGCATTGCAGACTCGGCTCCATGCACTATGCTTTTATCTTCTATATAGATCTTCTTTCGTCGAACCACCCTGGAACCTCTGCCGCATGGCGCAACCTTCCATTGAGCATGTGCCAGTCTCTTCGGGGAGATTGGCGTTGGCCGCGCACTTGGCATTTTTCCCCACGGGAATTTTGACCACGCTGCTTGGGCCGATGCTGCCGCTGCTGATGGTGCGGTGGTCGTTGAACGACACGCAGGCGGGCAATCTGTTTTTGATTCAATTCCTGGCTTCCGTGGCGGGAGTGCAGTTATCGGGAGTACTGCTGAGGCGTGCGGGTTATCGACCGGCGTTTTTGCTCGGCCTGCTGCTGATGGCGTGCGGGGCAGCCACGCTGTATGCGGGAGCGGTGCGGCTGGGCATGGCCTCGATTGCCGCGTATGGCGTGGGGCTTGGGCTGATCATTCCAACCGATAACCTGCTGATCGCGGAAATCTGTTCGGATTCGGCGACGAGCGCGGTGAGCCTGCTGAATTTTTATTGGGGAATTGGGGCGGTGCTGTGCTCGGTGCTGGTGGCGTGGGCGGCGGCGCATGGGGCGCTGCCATTTTTTCTGGGCGCGGTTTCGCTGTTGCTGGTGGTGCTCGCATTCTTCATGCGGCGCTTGGAATTTCCCGCGGCGGAAACTTCGCGGGAGGGCGCGCCGGGTTGGATGGAGTTGATGCAATCGCCAGTGATCTGGCTATTCGCGGCGGTGTTTTTTCTCTATCCGGGAGCGGAAACCTCGGTCGGTGGATGGATTGGGTCGTATGTTTCGCGGCTCGGACCGCGCGAAGCGGCGATGGCGCCGTTGATGCCGGCATTTTTCTGGGTGGCATTGACCGTGGGGCGCGCGTTGGGCACGGTGTTGCTGTCGCACGTGGAGGAGCGGCGCGTTTTGCGAGCGGGGTTTGGCGCGGGAGCGGCGGGGATCGGGTTGATGTTGTGGGCGAATGCGCTGACGGGCGTGATTGCGGGAGCGCTGGTGACGGGGCTGGGCTTTGCCACGATGTATCCGATCACGGTGGCGCGGCTGTCGCGGCGTTACGGCGTGGCGGCGCGCAGCATCGGCGCGTTCATGTTCTCGCTGGCGTCGATGGGGCCGGCGGTCATTCCGTGGATGGTGGGCATTACATCGGAAAAGACGGGGAGTCTGCGGGCGGGTCTGGGCCTGCCGCTGGCGGCGACGGTCATTCTGTTTCTGATTCATCTGCGCGAGTGGTAGACACCGAGTCGGAAGCTAGAGCCGCGTTGCCTTGGCGCGGCGGGTTTTTTCCAGGCGCAGAGGGGCGGTGGAGGCGAGTTCGACGCGGTTGCGGCCTTTTTGTTTGGCGCGATAGAGCGCCTGATCGGCGGCCTGAATGACCTGCTCGGGCTGGCGATAGCGAGTGCTCGGTTCGGCGACGCCGATGCTGACGGTGACGGAGAGACGGTCGGATGGCGCGGCGGATTCGGCAATCGGAGCTTTTCTCTTGGTGGGCCTTCTGCGATCGGACTCGCTTGCGCGCGAGGCGGACCTTCGCTCGGCGCCACGCAACTGGAAGATCGATTTCTCTACGATCTGGCGGAGAATGTCGAGGTGATCGAATGCTTCTTTGGCAGACGCATCGCGAAAAATAATGGCGAACTCTTCGCCACCGCAGCGAAAGGCCTCGCCACCGCCGGGGACCTTGGAGATTCGGGAGGCCACCATGCACAGGACCTGATCGCCGACATCGTGGCCATAGGTGTCATTGAACTTTTTGAAATGATCGATGTCGACGATGGCGATGGCGTATTGCTGGTCGAGCCTGAGGAGCGCTTCGTTGAAGGCGCGGCGGCCGCGAATGCCGGTGAGTTCGTCGTGGTAGGCGAGGACGTAGGAAGTTTCGATCAACGAGGCGGCGAGAATCAAGGCGGCGCTGGCGACATAGGCGTCGGCGATCTTTCCGAGGGGCGCGAAGTCAAGCCATAGAAATATTGCAATCGTCTCCCAGGCAAAGCCGACCTCGATGGGCTTGTGAGATTTGAGGAAACGCCGGATAAAGACCGCAAGGGCGGCGGGGAAAATCAGCAAGAGCCAGGCAGGAACCGCGGGGGCGGCGGCGGTATGCACGGAACTATGCACGGAACTATGCACGGAAATATGCGAAGCTGCGCCGCCCGTCTCGGGCCGGCAGAGCACGGCGACGGCAACCGATTCGAGGAACAGAACGGCCGCGCGAGGCACGACCCCTGTGAGGGTGAGGCCGCGCTCGCGCATCGACGCGAAGAGAACAAAGTTGAGAGGAATGAGAACAATAGCCAGCAAAAGCGCGGTATGGCCGGGACCGGTTGGAACGGTGGCGGTGGAAAAGAAATCGAGTGAACGATGCGCGAGCAGAAGCGTGAGCAGCGAAAAAAGAACGCGGCTGGAATGAAAACGCCAAGCCAGGAGCAGTCCGGCGACGAAAGCCGCGAAATAGTAGAAGCCAAGCGCGGGCGCCACCTGGGGGAAGATGGGGCTGTTGACCACCACGGCGGTGAGCGCGAATAGCAAGCCTCCCGGCACGAGCCACGACTTCCAGGATTTCGCGTTCACTTGGCAACCTCAACTTCGATCACTCGGCAACCTCAACTTAAGGATAAGTCGGACGCGCGGCGGCAGTGGTGATGCTTGCGGCACCGGCATCGACCACGCCCCGGCTGGTCGCGTTGCGGGGGCGCGCGCACGTGGTAGTCTTCCCTGTTTATGGCCAGTTCTCGATCCGAGCTGCGAGTCGCGGTGGATACCGGCGGGACTTTCACCGACTGCGTGTGGATTGAGAAGGGGCGGCTGAAGACTCTGAAAGTATTTTCGACGCCGAATGATCCATCGCGCGCCATCGCCGAGGCGCTGGGCAAGATCGGCGCCGGCGCGGGGCTGACTCTGCTGCACGGCACGACGGTGGGTACGAATGCGCTGCTGCAAAGAAAGGGTGCGCGCGTCGCGCTCGTTACTACGGCGGGCTTCGAAGATGTGATTGAGATTGGGCGGCAGGCGCGGCCGCGGCTTTACGACTTTTTCTTCGAGCGCATTGCGCCGCTGGTGGAGCGAGAGATGCGCTTCGGAGTTCGAGAGCGCACGGGCGCGGAGGGCGAAGTGTTGGAGCGACCGACCGAAAGCGAGTTGGCCCGCGTGCGCGAAGCGGTGGTGCGCGCCAGCCCGGAAGCCATCGCCGTCTCGCTGTTATTCTCATTCGCCAACCCTCGAAACGAGACGCTGGTTGCGCATGCGCTCGGCGATCTCGACAAACCGATCTCGCTATCGCACCGCATTCTGCCCGAGTTCCGCGAATATGAGCGTACCAGCACGGTGGTGGTGAATGCGTACTTGCAGCCGCTGATGCGGCGCTACATGGGAAAACTGGGGGAACGGGTGCGCGGGATTGCCGGCGCTGCGCGCGGGCGGGACAAGGCGCGGATTTTTGTGATGCAATCGAGCGGGGGCATTGCGGCGCTGGAGTCGGCGGCACGCGAACCGGTACGTACAGTTTTGTCAGGACCGGCGGGCGGGCTCGTGGGCGCCGCGGCCACCGCGGCACGCAGCGGCTTCAGGAAAATCATCACCTTCGATATGGGCGGAACGTCCACCGATGTCGCAGCGATCGAAGGGGAGATTCGTACCGGCAGCCAGTCCGAAGTGGCGGGTCTTCCCGTCGGCGTGCCGATGCTCGAGATTCACACCGTTGGTGCGGGCGGCGGCTCCCTGGCGCGCTTTGATGCGGGCGGCTTGTTGCGCGTGGGGCCGGAATCGGCGGGCGCAGACCCCGGACCGATCTGTTACGGCCGCGGAATCCAGCCGACCGTTACGGACGCCAATCTGTTGCTGGGCAGGCTGCGACCGGCGCGCTTCCTCGGCGGCGAGTTCACCCTGGACCTCGAACGGACGCGGCGCGTCACTGCGGAGTGGCTCAAGAAGCAAAAATCGAAGTTGAGTCTGGAGCAATTTTCGGCCGGAGTTGTGCGCGTGGTCAACGCCAATATGGAGCGGGCTTTGCGCGTGGTCTCTATCGAGCGGGGATACGATCCGCGCGATTTTGCGCTGGTGGCATTTGGCGGCGCGGGCGGACTGCATGCATGCGAACTGGCGGAGGCGCTGGGCATTCCAACGGTGATCGTGCCCTCGCTGCCGGGCGCGCTCTCGGCGATCGGCATTCTGGAGAGCGACGTGGTGAAGGATTTTTCGCGAACTGTGCTGTGGAGAGCGGGTGGACGTTTGCCGCGGAAGGAACTGGAAAAGGAATTCCGCAAACTGGAAGCGGCGGTGCGAAAAGAACTCAGCAGCGAAGGCTGGCGGGGCAAGCCGCGCTGTGAGAGGAGCCTCGACTTGCGGTATCGCGGCCAGGGCTACGAACTGAACATTGCGGCCGTGGGAGACGCGCTGGCGCAGTTCCATGATGAGCATCAGCGGCGCTACGGGTATCACCATGCCGGGCGGGAGATCGAGATCGTGACGCTGCGGGTGCGCGCGAGACTGCGGGACTCGCACGAAAGGATTGACGGCCGCGAGGCTGCGCGAATGGAGGCGACGGCGCGCATAGCTCCCGTCGAGCGAGCGCGCGTGGTTTTTCAGGAGAGGGCCGTAATCACGCCGGTCTACGAGCGGGGCGACCTGCGGCCAAGCCGCGTATTAAAAGGTCCGGCGGTGATTACTGAATACAGCGCGACCTCGGTGGTGCCGCCAGGCAGAAAGTTCAAAGTGGATGATGCGGGAAACCTACTGATCGAGACGACGAGATTGGAACTCACGGAATGAGACGAAACAGATCGAGCCCGACCGGTCCAACGGCACCGACCGCGGGAAGCTACTCTTCGTCCAGATGCTTCTGCTCTTCGATCGCCATGTCCTTAAATTCACTGGACTCGAAAACCGCTCCGCACTCCTTGCACTCGACGTACTCGGCGTCTTCATCGCGAGACACGATTTGAACCTGCGGGTGCTTGCATGGCTCGGGGCGGACTTTTTCCATGGCTGAGTGTGCAGGCTGGCTGGGCGTCATAAGCTTGGCAGACCGGACAGTTTAGAAGCGTTCACCCCTTGTTTTGTGGAAATTGGCGGTATTGTGAGACGGTTGGTGGAGATTGTCAAGTCCCAGATGGGAGGCGGGAAGGTTACTTGGGAGATAGGGTAGCTGTGGGACGCGAACAAGCCTCGGCAGACAGTTGGGGTTTACTCCATTAAATCGTGCAAGTTGCCGTTTGACCGGAAATTTTAACCGGTGAGTGAGAAGGGTTGCCAGAAGGCTGCGGAGCATTTAGAATAAAAGGCGACCTAAAGAGTCGTAGTTGTATCCGACGAGATTGGTCGCCTTTGACATGCTCAAACTGACCAAGAAGGCCGATTACGGACTGATGGCCATGAAACATCTGGCGGAGCATGCCGACGAGGGCGCGTGCAGCGCCAAGGATGTGGCGGAGGCGTATGGCATTCCGCAAGAGGCGCTGGCGAAAATTTTGCAGCGGCTGGCGAAAGTTGGGCTGGTGCAATCGCAGCACGGGATTAACGGCGGGTACACGCTGACCCGCGATCCGCGGTCGATCTCGGCGTTCGAGGTAATTAACGCGATCGATGGACCGCTGTTCATCACTTCCTGCGTAACGGTGCGCGGAGAATGCGGGCAGAGCAATCGGTGCACGATTCGCGAGCCACTGCGGAAGGTGAATGAGAGCATCGAGCAGGTGCTGAAGAACATCAAAATTTCGCAAATGAAAGAAGAGTCGGAGACGATCGAGATCCGAAAGCCGGCCGAACTGGTAACGCTCGTATAAACGGCTGTTGCGCGTTTGGGTCTGAGACATTTTGCTCGGAGCGAGCAGGTTAGAAGGAGAAGGAAAATCATGAGCAGTCATGGAACGACGGCGACCCTAAGCGGCCACGACCACGGGCAGCACACAGCGCCCGAGGGCGTGAAGTTGCCCATTTACATGGATAATCACGCGACCACGCCGATGGATCCGCGTGTGTTGGAGGAGATGCTTCCGTATTTCGTGGAGAAATTCGGCAACGCAGCGAGCCGCAATCATCCGTTTGGATGGGTGGCCGAGGAAGCGGTGGAGCTATCGCGGGAGCGCATTGCGAAGCTGATTGGGGCGACGGCGAAGGAGATCATCTTCACCTCTGGCGCGACGGAGAGCGACAACCTGGCGATCAAAGGCGTCGCGGAAATGTACCGCGAAAAGGGCAACCATATTATTACCGCGGTCACCGAACACAAGGCCGTGCTCGACACCTGCAAGCACCTGGAAAAGTATGGCTTCCGGGTAACGTACTTGCCGGTGCAGAAAGACGGACTGGTCGATCTCGACGACCTGAAACGGGCGATGGACGATAAGACGATCCTCGTCACAATTATGGCGGCGAACAACGAGATTGGGGTGATCCAACCGGTGGCGGAAATTGGCAAGCTGTGCCGCGAGCGCGGTGTGATCTTCCACACCGATGCGGTGCAGGCGATTGGCAAGGTGCCGATTGACGTCAACAAGATGAACATCGACGTGGCCTCGATCACGGCGCACAAAATTTATGGGCCGAAGGGCGCGGGCGCGTTGTACGTACGGCGCAAAAATCCGCGCGTGCAACTGGTTTCGCAGATTGACGGCGGCGGACACGAGCGCGGCATGCGCTCCGGAACGTTGAACGTTCCCGGCATTGTTGGCCTGGGAAAAGCATGCGCGATTGCGCAGGAAGAAATGGCGCAGGAAGCGTGCAAACTCGCGGGCCTGCGCGACCGGCTGAAGGACAGCATCATGAGCCGGCTGGACGAGGTGTACATCAATGGCTCAGTCGAGCATCGTCTGCCCGGAAACCTGAATATTAGTTTCGCGTACGTGGAGGGGGAGTCGCTGCTGATGGGCATCAACGACATCGCGGTTTCCAGCGGTTCGGCCTGCACCTCGGCGACGCTTGAGCCATCTTATGTATTAAAGGCTCTGGGGACTGGCGACGATTTGGCGCACAGTTCGATCCGGTTCGGGATCGGGCGGTTCAACACGCAGGCCGAAGTGGATTACGTGGCCGATCGCGTGGTGGATACGGTGCAGCGTTTGCGCGAGTTGTCTCCGCTTTACGAGATGGCCAAAGAAGGCGTGGATTTGAAGAGCGTGAAGTGGGCCGCGGAGGCGCACTAGGGATGAGGTTTCAAAGTGGCAACGTTTCAGAGTTTCAAGGTTGATGAAACCTGGAGCTTCGCCGAAACCTTGAAACCCTGAAACTTTGAAACTTTTTTGAAAAACTTCAGCAAGGGGTGAGGAAATATGGCATACAGCGACAAAGTAATCGATCATTACAACAATCCACGGAACGTGGGTTCAATGGATAAGGCCAGCAGCGATGTGGGAACTGGCTTGGTCGGCGCTCCGGAATGCGGCGACGTGATGAAGCTGCAGATCAAGGTGAACCCGGAAACGAATGTCATCGAAGACGCGAAGTTCAAAACCTTCGGCTGCGGATCGGCGATCGCCTCGTCTTCCCTCGCGACCGAGTGGGTGAAGGGCAAGACGATTGACGAAGCGCTGTCGATCAAGAACACCGAGATCGTGAAAGAATTGGCCTTGCCGCCTGTTAAGATTCACTGTTCGGTATTGGCGGAGGACGCGATTCGGGCGGCGATCGGCGACTGGAAGAAGAAGCAGGAAGCGACCAGGCCCGCCGAAATGCAGATACAGTAAGAAAGCTTCGAGCCGCGAGTCTCGTGCCACGAGCAACCCAGCGCTTTAAGCGGCGGTGGCTATTGCCTGATCATAGCGCGCCACTCGTAGCCGGCGGCCCAATTTATGGAAGATACGCTCAAAACGATTTCACCCCCGGCTCCAGCAGCGGCTCCGGCCAAGGGCATTCAGGTCACCGAGAAAGCGGTTGCCAGGATTCGCGCGGCGATGGTGAAGGAAGGCATTTCACCCGAGCAGGGTGGACTGCGCCTCGGCGTGCAAGGCGGAGGATGCTCGGGGTTAAGCTATAACATTCGCTTTGACACGCAGCCGCGCGATCGCGATCGGGTTTTTCAGTTCGGCGACGTGCGCGTGTTCGTGGACCCGAAATCCTTCATCTACCTGCACGGGATGACGCTCGACTATCAGGAAACCCTGATGCAGCAGGGGTTCGTGTTCGTCAATCCGAACTCGACCAAAACCTGCGGCTGCGGAACCTCGTTCTCGGGGTAGCGGCAATCCGGAGAGCGGACGCCCGCTCAATTTATCTATGGCAAATGCAGATTCGAAATCGTCACTGATCGTGCCGGGTGAGGCGACCGAGCGCTGTTGGTCGTGCGGAACGATGCGGGCGCAGCATTTCTGCAACTCATGCGGCAAAGTGCAGCCCGCGGCGCCCGTAGACTATTTCATGTTTTTCGGTTTTCCGCGGAAGCTCGACCTAGATACGGCTGTGCTGGAAAAAGAATTTTATGCGCTGAGCCGGCGGCTGCATCCGGATGTGTTTGCGCAGGCCGAATCGGTTGAGCGAGCGTGGAGCCTGGAACAAAGCTCCATGCTCAACGACGCGTACCGCACCTTGAAGGACCCGATCAAGCGCACGGAGTACCTGCTGCGGCTGGAAGGCGTAGAACTCGAAGAGCAGTCGAAGCAGGCGACGGAAAAGGCGCGCGCGACGGGTGAACTGAAGAAGCAGGTGGTGCCGCCCGATCTGTTGGAGGAAGTCTTCGAGCTCAATATGCATTTGGAAGAGCTGCGTGGGCAGAAAGAGCTGGGGGAAGACGATCCGGCGCTGCTGGAAGAAATCGGCAAAGCCAAGCTCTCGCTGGAAGAGAAGTTCGATGCATTGTTCAACGAGTTGAAGGCGGAGTGGAAGAAGTGGGATGCGGCCGTGGACAGCGGAACGGAAGAGCAACTCGCGCAGATTCGCGATCAGATGCTCGATGTGCTGAACCGGCGAAATTACATTCGAAATCTCGTGCGCGATGTGAATGAGGCGCTGGAATAATTTGTAATTGGCAATTTCTAATTTTGAATCGCACCATCATGCGGCGACTTTCAATTACCTATTACAAATCCACAAATTGCAAATGAGTTCTGATCACATTGTCGGCATAGACCTTGGCACCACGAATTCGCTGGTGGCCTACATGCAGGGCGACGTGCCCGCGGTCATACCCGGAGAAGACGGGCTGAACCTTGTGCCGTCGGTGGTCGCGCTGGACGAAAACAACCAGATGATCGTCGGTAATGCCGCCCGCAAGTACCTGATTGAAACGTCGGACCGCGCCGTCTATTCAATCAAGCGCCTGATGGGACGCGGCATGGAAGACATTCAGGAAGAGCTGAAGCTTTTCCCCTTCCGATTGGCGGACGATCTGCTGTCGGGCGAAGTTCTGCGAATTCGGATTGGCGAGCGCACCTACACGCCGCCGGAAATTTCGGCGCTCATTCTGCGCCAGCTCAAACGCAACGCCGAGCGTTTTTTCGGCGGCCCGGTCACGAAAGCCGTCATCACGGTTCCGGCATATTTCAACGATGCGCAGCGCCAGGCGACAAAAGACGCGGGCCGCATTGCAGGACTCGACGTGCTGCGGTTGGTGAATGAACCGACTGCGGCTTCGCTCGCCTACGGCCTCGATCGGCGGAAGAACGGGGTCGTCGCGGTGTATGACCTGGGCGGCGGCACGTTCGACATTTCCATTCTTAAGCTGCATGACGGCATTTTTGAGGTAGTCGCGACCAATGGCGATACGCATCTTGGCGGCGATGACATCGACAATCTGCTGATTGCCATTGCGCTCGACGACATTCGCGGCGATCTCGGGCTCGACGTACGGCGCAACGGCGAAGCGGTGCAGCGAATTCGGAAGTCGGTGATCGAGGCAAAGATCGCGCTCTCCTCGGAGCCGTCGGCCAAGCTCGACGTGGATTTGCCCGGCGGAAAGAAGTATCAGCGCGAAATCACGCGCGAAATGTTCGAGCAGTTGATTCAGCCAGTGGTGGATCGAACGATTGGACCGACAAAGCAGGCGTTAAAAGATGCCGGGCTCAAGCCTGGTCAAGTGGACGAAGTGGTGCTGGTAGGGGGTTCGACGCGCATTCCAAAGGTGCGGCAACTGGTGCAGGAACTGTTCGGGCGCGCGCCGCATACGGGCATGAATCCCGACGAAGTGGTGGCGCTCGGCGCGGCGGTGCAGGCGAACATTCTGGGTGGTGGATCGGCCATTACGAAGGAGATGCTGCTGCTCGATGTGACGCCGCTTTCGCTCGGCATTGAAGTTGCGGGGGGCGTGACCGACAAGATCATTCTGCGCAATTCGACGATTCCCGCTTCGGCGACGCAGTACTACACAACGCAGGTCGATGGACAGACGAGCGTGGCAATTCATGTGTTGCAGGGAGAGCGCGAACTGGCACGCGATTGCCGGTCGCTGGCGCGATTCGATCTGAAGGGCGTTCCGCCGATGGTGGCGGGAATGCCGCGCATCGAGGTAAGGTTTCTGATCGATGCGAACGGGATTTTGCACGTCTCGGCGCGTGAGCAGCGCAGCGGAAAAGAGGCGGAGATTGAAGTGCAGCCAAGTTACGGGCTGACCGACGAGCAGGTTGAACATATGCTGCTCGAGTCGTATGACTTCGCCGAAGAAGATTTTCGCCAGCGGCAGGTGATTGAGGCGAGGCGCGAGGCGGATACAATTCTGGCGGCGCTGTCTAAGGGAAAACAGAGTCCAGCGTGGCAGGAACTGAGCAGCGAAGAGCGCGCCAAGACGGAAGAGTTGGAGCGGGCTCTGCTGGCGGCGAAGGATGGTGACGATTATGCGGCGATCCGCAAAGCGATCGACGCGCTGAATGCCGGCACGATGCATTTGGCGGAACTCATGATGGATACTGCTGTTTCTGCCGCGCTTAAGGGCAAAGCGATGGATGGAGCCGAAGCCGATTTGCCGGAAGGCGAAGGTGCGCAAGCTGGTCATCCGGTAGCGAAAGCGGAGTTTAAATAGAGCAAGGTTTCAGAGTTTCGAGGATTCGGAGTTTCAAAGTTTCAGAGTTTCAAAGTTTCAGAGTTTCAAGGTTTCGGAGTTTCAAGGTTTCGGAGTTTCAACGATGAACCCCGCGGAACTCTGGATGAGGATGAGAGTTCAACTTTTGAGACCTTGAAACTCTGAAACGTCGATACCTTTTTGGAGCGTTATGTCGGACGAAAAAAATCAATCTAGCGGAATCGCAACCGTGGAATCACCGGGCGAAAATATAGTTGAAGTCACTTTCCTTCCCGAAGGCAAGACGGTCAGCTTCGAGCATGGCAAATTGCCGTACAAAGATCACGGCAAGGAAGAGTCACTGCTCGACGTCGCGCTCAATTATGGTGTGCATCTTGACCATGCCTGTGGCGGCAACTGCGCCTGCACGACTTGCCATGTGTGGGTGAAAGAAGGAGCGGAGTTGATCTCGGAGATGGAAGACGACGAAGCCGACAAACTCGACATGGCCGCCGACCTTCAGCTAAACTCGCGTCTCGGATGCCAGGCCGTAATTAAAGGGCCGGGCAAAGTGGTGGTGGAAATTCCGGCGTGGAACCGAAATTACGTTTCGGAAGAACATTAGAGGCCAGGTTTCAAGGTTTCAAAGTCGCAAGGTTTCAAGGAAGCCAACTCGGGATTCAGCGAGTGAATCTTTGAAACTCTGAAACCTTGAAACCTTCGCACTTTGAAACCTTATTATTGGAGCACTCATTCATGCCAAGAGAACTAACTTGGAGCGATTCTGAAGATTTAGGCATTCTGCTCTCGGAAGCCCATCCCGAGGTCGATCCGCTGTCGGTTCGCTTCACCGATCTGCACAAGTATGTGATCGCGCTTCCCAACTTCAAAGACGATCCCGCGAAATCGAACGAAGCCAAGCTCGAAGCTATTCAGATGGCATGGCAAGCGGAGTTTATGGATCGGACGCAAGGGTAGCAACCCTCGTTGTCCTTGCTGGTGGGGTACCCCCCTCCCCCTTCTGCCCCTGCCTAATGGAATCAGCGACTTATAGTAAGTTGGCTCGCAAAGTATTCAAAAATGTGGCCTTGAACTTATCTGCTACCACTCTTTTGCTGAGTTCTAGTTAGGTCCGATTTTCGGAAATTTCGCGATTTATTTCCTGCCAAAGTCTTGAACCTAAATGACTTATATGTAAAGTATTGAGCGCATGGGAGTTAGCTGCGGAAAATAGCAGTTTTCGCGGGTGCTCCTCGCAAAGTATTCATTACAAGATGGTTAGAGGTAAGGTATTCGAGACAAAAGACTTACCCTGTCCTCAGAACCCGCATCGAGCAACGCAATAACTGCGGGCACCCAGCTTTTTTGTTTTCAAAGAACAGAAGGCTTTATGCGATGGAAGGCGACGGCCCTGGGGCGCGTTTGGTGGAACCTTCTACTTACATTATAAGTGGGGGTGTCAAGGGTGTACGTCGCCAATCGAACTCGAGTTATATCCTCATCATGGAGATGGCCCATAATTAGGATCTCTTCAGTTACCTTTGTGATCGGCTTTCTCTTGTGCGTCCGCATTGTCTTCAGACGAGCAATGCGGAATCGCAGGACGCGAGAGCAACGAGCCCTCTTTTTGATTCTAAGGTAACCAATCCAACCTACTGAAGAAGAACCAAGATTCTGCCGAAGATGACAGCATGAGAGTTAACGCGCAGGCTTCAAGGCCGAGAACTGCGCAGAGTCCGGTCCCGTGCAGTCGACGTGAGTTCCGTCGGAATGATCGAATGATCTGGATCACACCATCGCCTGACGAATTTTCGCATTGGCGCTGTTTGCTGGGACGCTCATTGCTCGGGCGCTCTTTGCTCGGGCGTTCTTTGCTCGGGCGTTCTTTGACTCGATCGAGCCGAAGCCTCGCCGCCGGTATTTTTCTCGTATTTGCCTTTTTATTCCCGGTACCAGCGCACGCGGAAGAAACAACGAGGGACCTACCTAAAGACCTGGCGGAACTCAGCCTTGAGGAACTGGTGAACGTCCAGGTTTACAGCGCCTCGAAACATCTGCAGAGCACAAGCGACGCGCCCTCGGCCGTCACGGTGATCACGGCGGACGAGATCCAGAAGTACGGTTACCGCACGCTGGCTGACATTCTGGAAAGCGTGCGCGGTTTCTACATCACCTACGACCGCGATTACAGCTACGTGGGCGTGCGCGGTTTCGGACGATTGGGAGACTCGAACAACCGCATTCTGGTGTTGATCGACGGCCACCGGATCAACGACAACGTGTTCGGAGAGCCCTACCTGGGCACTGAGTTCCTGGTGGATGTGGATCTGATCGAGCGGGTGGAGATCATTCGTGGACCCAGCTCTTCGCTTTACGGGGCTGATGCCGTCTTTGCGGTGATCAATGTTATCAGCCGTAAGGCGGCGCAACTGAAGGGGATGGAGCTCTCATTTTCGCCTGCCAGCTTTGGCACTTACCAGGGGCGCGCCAGTTATGGCGGTCAGTACCGCGGAATCGACATGCTGCTGTCTGGCACGTTCTACAACAGTCAGGGAGAGACTCTGTTTTTTCCGCAGTTTAACAGCCCGGCCACCAACAACGGGATTACGCGAAATACGGACTACGAGAGCTTCCAACATATCCTGGCTACCATCAGTTTTCGTGGATTCACTCTGCAAGGGTTATTCAGCGCCCGCGATAAGGGCGTTCCTACTGCTTACTACGGCGCCTTGTTCAACGATCCCCGCACCAAGAACGACGACTACCATCAATATCTCGACCTCAGTTACCAGCACTCGATCCGCGAGAAGTGGGACGTGACGGCGCGGACTTCCTACGATCAGGCCCGCCTGCAAGCGCCGGTGGCGTATTCCACGGGGCTGCCTGACGGATCGACTACGGTGGACACGTATTCGTTCCGGGGGAACTGGTGGGACAGCGAAGTGAAATTGAGCGGAACCGTGCTGGAGAAACACAGAATCACACTGGGCACGGAGATTACCGATAACTTGCGGCAAGATCAGGGAGACTACACTGCACTTGGGAACGCCTTTGTCTCGGTTCCGCAAAGCTCAGTCATCTGGGCCCTCTATGGGCAGGATGAGTTCGCCATCGCTCGAACACTGACGTTGAGCGCGGGCCTGCGCTACGATCATTACTCCGGTTTTGGCGGGACCACCAATCCGCGTCTGGGGCTGATCTACCATGTTTTCCACCCAACTACTCTGAAGCTGCTTTATGGTACGGCGTTCCGCGCGCCGGAACCCTTCGAACTCACGCCCGACTACGGATCTTACTTTGACAACGATCTGCAGCTCAGGCCGGAGACAATCCGCAGCCTTGAAGGAGTGGTGGAGCAGGGGTTGGGACGACATTTCACGCTATCGGGCAGCGTTTTCCGCAACTGGATTCGAGATCTGATCACGCTGGAGACGAATCCGAGCGATGGGCAAGAGGTGTATGAGAACTCCAACAAAGTGGTTGCCACCGGCGTTGAGGTAGAGCTGGACGGTCGCCTGGCCGGCGGTTTGGAAGGCAGGGCAAGCTACAGTTACGTACACTCGGTACAACCGGCAACCGATCAGATTCTGCCCAACTCCCCGCAACAGTTGGGCAAACTGAACCTGAGCTATCCCGTGGTGAAGGAGCGGCTGTTCGCCAGCGTAGACGGACAGTACACCAGTCCGGTCCAGACTTTGGCTGGAAATACCGTCAGTGGTTTCTCCGTTTTCAACGTCACTTTGCTGGGACACACGCTGGGCAAGCACATGGATTTATCGAGCAGCGTTTACAACATTTTGGACAAGAAGTATTTCAACCCCGGCCGGCCCGAGGACGCTCAGGATTCGATTCAGCAGGACGGGAGAAATTTCCGCATCAAACTCACGAGCAGGTTTTGAGGACAAGAACGCGCTGCTCGCGATTCCACTCACGATAGAGTCGAAACGTTGCCGGTACGGGCTGGGCGGCCCGCGGCGGTGCTCTCAATAGGGATGCGCTTTTTTGTTTTGCGCGACGTGCGTGTCTTACCGCGCGGCAACCGTTTGCGGCGCTACATCTTCTACGCTGGCTTCGCGCAGGAACTTTGCGGCCTCTTCTGGGGGCGTGGGATTGATGTAGAAGCCTGTGCCCCATTCGAATCCTGCCGTCTTCGTCAGCTTCGGCATGAATTCGATGTGCCAGTGGTAGTGCTCGTTGGTCGGGTCCTGCACGGGTGAGGAATGCACGACCAGGTTGTAGGGAGGATTATCGAGCACGCGGTCGGCCTTCATCAGCAGGAGCTTGAGCGCCTTGGCGAGATTCTCGAACATCTGCGAGGACGAATTCTCGAACGCGGATTCGTGGCGCTTGGGGAGAATCCAGGTTTCAAAGGGAAAGCGCGGAGCGTAGGGCGCGAGCGTGATGAAATCATCGTTTTCGCCAACCACGCGAATCGCGTTGTCGGACTCCTGACGGATGATGTCGCAGAAGACGCAGCGCTCTTTGTAGATGTAGTACTGCTTGGCTCCCTGTAACTCTTCGACGACATAAATGGGCAGAATGGGCAGGGCGATGAGCTGCGAATGCGAATGCTCGAGCGATGCGCCGGCGGCTTCGCCGTGATTTTTGAAGAGCAGGATGTATTTGAAGCGGCGGTCTTTTTTAAGATCGAGAATGCGGTCGCGGAAGGCCCAGAGCACGTCTTCGATGCGCTTGGAGGGGAGCTGGGCGAGGCTCATGTTGTGGTCGGGCGTTTCGATGATGACTTCGTGGGCGCCAATGCCGTTCATCTTGTCGAACATGCCTTCGGCCTGTTTGTTCAGGTTGCCTTCGATGCCGAGCGCGGGGAATTTATTGGGGACCACGCGCACGGTCCAGCCCGGAGTGTCCTTTTGCGGGGCGTTTCCGTTGGTGCTTGGGCGGTAGGCCAGAATCTCAGGCGGAGTCTTCGACTCGTTTCCGTA
The DNA here is from genome assembly GCA_003139095.1 of Acidobacteriaceae bacterium. Classification (GTDB taxonomy): domain Bacteria; phylum Acidobacteriota; class Terriglobia; order Terriglobales; family Acidobacteriaceae; genus Acidiflorens. Next base: position 180,624 of record PLHW01000041.1, on the reverse strand, counting down.
ACAGAAGGGGCAGAAGCCGCCCTTGATGCGCATCGCTTCGCGCACAAAGTCAGTAGGCCGCTTGGCGCGATCTGTCGAAATAATCACCCACCGGCCGACGATGGGATCTTTTCTGAGTTCAGGCACGCACTAAATCCTTTCAATAGCAGGGCACGAATCCACGATTGTACGACACGGGAAATGCATTTTGGAACAGCTCGAATGAAGGCTTGCGGAAGCCGTGGTCATAGTATACGGCGAGCACGTCGAAGCGGCACTCGACTTCGGGGGGCGAAGAGCGGGCCGGTTGCGGGCCGCGGCGGCTTGAGGCGGGCAGATGGCGGAGAAAATCGCGGGCCATAAGGCGCAGTTCGCGCTGCTTATCGCGATCGACGGCGGCTTGGGCGGGTTTGACGGCGCGCGTGGTGCGGGTTTTCACCTCGATGAAGCACAATATGTTTCCGTCCCAGCCGACGAGGTCGAGGTCGCCGCGTTGATGCGGGGAGCGATAGTTGCGGGCGACGATGATGTAGCCGCGGCGGCGGAGGTAGAAGAAGGCGGCTTCCTCGCCGCGCTGGCCGGTGAGCAGGTGCGCGGGGAGAGCGTCGGCAGGCAATTCGGCGGGCGGCGAGGTGTTCGCGATCCACCAGTCGAGCGCGCGCAGTGCGGTTTGGGTGAGGCGACCGGCGAACATGCGGCGACTCCAATCTAAAGGGTAGTGGCCGAGGCGCGGGAACACGGTGATGGGCGTCACGGCCTGTTTGGTCTATTTCAGGGACGAAGGTAAGCGAGGTTGACGCGTTACCAGGTATCGCCGCCGCGCAGTGGAGGCCAGGCGCCAGCTTGGCGCCGCAAGAGGGCGATCTGGCCGGCGTGATAACTGTTGTGCGCCATGATCTGCCAGAGGGTAGCGCGCACGGTGGATTGGCGCGCGGTTTTCTGCGGGCTTACATCATGAACAATTCGATCGAGCGTCGACGCATCGGACTCTGCGAGGGCAGCGAGGCGCGCGAGATCGTCGATGAAGTGTTGGCGTGTGCTCTGCCATTGGGAATTCGCATCGGTCGCTTCAGCGGCGTTGGCGGAGTTGGGATGCTCGGGCCAGCTCTCGATGGCGTGATCGGGGTTGCGCGGATTTTCTCCGGCGATCTTGCGCAGCTCGTAATCCATCCAGTAATTCATGTGCAAGACGATCTGCCAGATGGAGTGCGGGTAGCCTTGAACTTTGCGAGCGGCGAGATCGGCGGGAAGGTCTTCGATGCAAGCGACGGGATCGGCGTGAGCGCCTTTGCCGTGGAAAAGTTCGAGTAATGTGTTCTCGCTCATTGGCGATTGCTCCCACGTCTTGACGTTACGCGTTCGGGTTAGAGCCCCCATGGTGGCGGCCTTTACGATTGCAGCCCGCGGCTTGCGTCCTTCGGCAAGCTCAGGCGGGCTGCAATCTTTCGCCGCTTCGCGGCTACGCGATTAGAGATTGGCTTCGACGGCGGCGATCGAGTCTTCAAGAATATCGACCGCGATATCCGCTTCTTCCCTGGTGACGATCAGCGCGGGCGCGATGCGCACCGTGCTGGGACCGCAGCCGAGGAAGAGGACGCCGCGCTCGAAAGCGTGTTCGACTACGCGGTCGCGCTCAGCGTTGCCGTTTTCGCGCGTCTTCTGGTCTTTGACGATATCGACGCCGATCATGAGGCCGCGGCCGCGAACGTCGCCGACAATTTTGTGCTTCTTCGGCCATTCGGCCATGCGCTTCATCATGTGGCCGCCGACGTCGTGCGCGTTTTGCAGCAGGCCTTCTTTTTCGATCACGTCAAGAGTGGCCAGCGCGGCGGCGATGCAGACGGGGTTGCCGCCGAAGGTGGAAGCGTGCGAGCCGGGCACCCAGTCCATGATGTCGGCCTTGGTCATCACGACGCCGAGCGGCATGCCCGACGCGATTCCCTTGGCCATGCAGACCATGTCCGGCTGCACGCCGGTGTGCTCGACGGCAAACCATTTTCCGGTGCGGCCCATGCCGCTCTGCACTTCATCGACGACGAGGAGAATGCCGTGCTTGTCGCAGATGCGGCGCAGTTCCTGCATGAAGATGGAAGGCGCGACCACGTAGCCGCCCTCACCCTGAATGGGCTCGACAAAAATCGCCGCGACTTCCTCGGGGGCGAGCACGGTTTTGAATAATTTGTCTTCGATGTAGCGGGCGCAGCCGAGTGCGAACTGCTCGGTATCCTGCGGTCCGCCAACGCAGCCGCGATACGTATCCGGATAACGAACGTGGGTTACGCCGGGCACGAAGGGTGCGAAACGGCGCTTCTGCTGGGGCTTGGAGGCGGTGAGCGAGAGCGCGCCCATGGTGCGCCCGTGAAACGCGCCAAGGAACGCGATGATGTGCTGGCGCTTAGTGTGATAGCGGGCCAGCTTCAAGGCGCACTCGATAGCTTCCGTGCCCGAGTTGCCGTAATAAATTTTGTGCGGCCCGGCCATGGGCGCGATGTGGGAGAGGCGCTCGGCGAGCGTGACCATGCTCTCGTAATAAAAGTCGGTGCCGGACATGTGAATGAGTTCGGCGGCCTGCTTCTGGATGGCGGCGACCACGTGGGGATGGCAGTGGCCGGTGGAGGTGACGGCGATGCCGGCGGAGAAATCGAAAAACTCGTTGCCATCGGTATCTTCGACGACAATGCCGCGGCCGCGCTTGGCGACCAGCGGATAGGAGCGCGTGTAGGAAGGGGAAATAAATTTTTCGTCGCCGGCAAGGACGCGGCGGGCGTTGGGGCCGGGAAGAGCGGTTGTGATCTTCGGGCCGAGGGTCATGGTTTTGGTGGTCATGGCAGGTTCTCCTGATTTCGTGAGCGAAGGGCCGTGGATGGATCGGACCCGGTTGCATGATTGGCGGCTGGGAAGCGATGGAACGGCTTCGAGCCGCGAGCTATGAGCTTTGAGCAACCCAGAAAAATCGAAGGAGAGAATTAGTCGCTGCCGAAGAGGTTGGCGCGGACGTGAGAAGGCAGAACGGACAAATACCTGCGAGGACAGGCGCGTCCCTCGATCCAGCAAGTGGCCGAGATGGAGCTTTTGAGGCGCATAAATACTGCCTAAATTATAACTCGGATCGGGCGGCGGCGTAACCCCAAAAGCGTTACGGAGGGGGCGGAGGCGGTTACGCAGGGACGCCCAGCCGGGTGGCTCTGGGCACGCCGGTTTCATGGGGAATGCTCGAAGACAACCCAGTCGCTGAGCAGGAAATTTATCAGCGAGCAGATGGTGACGGCGATGAGGTTGGCGATCATGTAGTTCATTTTGAACTGGCCGACGAGGGCGCGCATGATGAGCAGGTTGCCGAGGATTGAGATGGCGCCGTTGGTGGCGTTGAATTTGGCGAACCTTGCGAGTGATTGCAGGCGGTGGGCGGAGGGGCGGTCCTTCCAGGTGAAGCGCTCATGCCAGAGGAAGTTGTGGATGACGGCGGTTTCGACGGCGAGCGCGGTCGCGAGCAGGTAGTTGAGATGAAGCACGGAGCGGAGCAGGGCCAGGGCCGCGAGTTGGACTACGATTCCGATTCCGCCGACGAAGTTGAACTTAAGCCAGCGGAGAAGACTTTGGCGGGCGGGTTCTTTTTCGTGGCGCGCATTTCCTGACGGAGCGGTCGCCTTATAACTTTCGCCACGACCGCCATCGCCGCCGCTCACTTGATTCTTTCCTCGCGATAAAGGCGGATTGTGTTCTGGAGAGTCGCGACGATCAGCATGAGCGACATACCGGCCAGGCCGATGGCGCCGCCGATATCGAAGAGGCGATAACGGCCGTGAATGACCCAAGCCCAGCGAAACAGAGCGAGGTTGCCGGTGGCGAGGAGGATGCGGAGTTCGGTGGGACCGAATCGCCAGAAGGAGAGATGAAACTCGCCGATGGTGTAAGTCGCGAGATAGGACTGGATGGAGAGAAGCAGGAAGGCGATGAGCAAACCGATGGCGATTACGGGATGCATGTAGCCGGAGAGCGCGATGCCGAGCATCATGGCGGTGGCGCCGATGGAGTCGATCATGTGGTCGACATAAAAGCCATAGCGAGGCCGCTGTTGTTGGCGAACGCGGGCGAGCGTGCCATCAAGGCTGTCGCCGAGCCAGTTGATGGCGAGGCAGAGGATGGCGACGAGAAGCATGCGACGGTCGCGACCGGAGAGCGCGTAGCAAACGCCAGTGGCAAGCTGCGCGGCGAAGCCGATGGCGGTGAGATGGTCGGAGTTGATAAAACGCGGCATGCGCTCGGCCATCCAGATGAGGGCGCGCTTTTCGGCGGAGGCGAGGAAACTTCCGTGGATGCGGGTGGCGTTTTGAAAGGCGGCCGTGTCTGCCGGTGGAGCTTGGGTTTCTGAGAGGGTAGTGCCGGTTGATCGGGTCTGCACAATCGCTCCGCAATGCATTGTCGTTCAGTTCGGCGGGGCTGGCAATGGGGACTGGTGGATGGCTGACTCTTCTCGCTGTTTCTTTGTTTATTCGATTCCTTTCAACCGCCTATGTCTGGACCACAGCGAGACATGAGGCGCCCAACGACGGGGTATGATTTCAGCATGTCTTCATCGGTCTCAACGGTTGGCGTGGTGAGTTTTGAAGAGGCGCGGCGCATTGTGGAGGAACATGCCACGAGGGTGCGGGCCGGCGTGGCTGCTGGCGCGGTTGATTGCGATGTTCAGGCGGGAGGGGCTCAGGTTAGCGGCATTGCGGCGGGCGAGGTTGAGGTGGTCGATCTGCTGGCGGGGCGGGGGCGGGTTTTGGCGGAGACTGTTTTTGCCGATCGCGACTTTCCTCCATTTGCGCGGGCGACGCGGGACGGATACGCGGTGCGGGCTGCCGACGTGGAGCGGGTTCCGGCGCGATTGGAGGTGATTGGAGAGATTAGGGCGGGCGAGTTGGGGGAAGGGCTTGCGGTTGGTGTGGGGCAGGCGGTTTTGATTATGACGGGGGCTCCGGTGCCGGCGGGCGCAGATGCGGTGGCGATGGTGGAGTATACGCGCGAGGACGCCGATGGAAAAGGGCGAGATGAGGCGGATAGGAAGGGCGAGGAAAATCCCCACTCTAACGTCGCAGAAGACGCGCCGTTAGAATGGGGCACCCTCGGGTCGGACGCCCCCGGACGTGGCGCTCACAACAGCTTTGTCGAGATACTGCACGGCGTTGGGAGCGGGGAAAATTTTGTTGCGCAGGGGGCGGAGGCGCGGGTGGGGCAGGCGCTGGTGGAGGCGGGCGCGCGATTGAATCACTCGGTGATTGCGATTGCGGCGGCGGTGGGCAAGGGGCGAGTGCAGGTGTTTCGAAAGCCGCGCGTGGCGGTGCTTTCGACGGGCGACGAGGTAGTGGAGATTGGGGTGGCGCCGGAACCGGCCCAGATTCGGAATTCAAATTCGTATTCGCTGGCGGCGCAGATTGAAGAGGCGGGTGGCGAGGCGGTGCGGCTGGCGATCTCGCCGGATGAGCCGCGGCGATTGCGGGAGTTGATGGAAGAGGGCTTCCGGTGCGACTTGCTCCTGATGACGGGCGGCGTTTCAATGGGGAAGTACGACCTGGTGGAGCAGGTGCTCGGGGAGTTGGGCGCGGAATTTTATTTCACTGGGGCGCGGATTCAGCCGGGGAAGCCGGTGGTTTTTGGAGCATGCGTGGCCGGCAGCAGTAATTCCCACCCTAACGCGGCAAAAGACGCCGCGCTAGGATGGGGCACCCGCGCGGGTCAGGGTTCTGCGCGGAAAAGAGTATCCGCGCCACACTATTTTTTTGGGTTGCCGGGGAATCCGGTTTCTACGATGGTGACGTTCCGGCTTTTTGCGGAGCCGATGATCGCGGCGCTGGGGGGCGCGCGGCCGGAGCCGCTGGTTTTTTTTCGGGCGCGATTGAAGAAAGAAGTGCGGACGAAGACGGGGCTGACGCGGTTCTTGCCGGCGATTATTTCAGGCGAGTTTGAAGATTCGGAGGTGGAACTGGCAGCGTGGCAGGGGTCGGGCGACATTGCGGCGCTGGCGCGGGCGAATTGCTATGTGGTGATTCCTCCGGACCGGGAGCGGATTGCGGCGGGAGAGTCGGTGGCGGTGATGAAATAGCTACGAGCTACGAGCTTCGAGCTACGAGCACGTCGGAACGTGCGGCGGCGGTTTGCTAGTGGATGCTGTAACCTGAGTTCGATGGCAAATCGGATGGCGATGGCGAAGAAAAAGAAATCTTCTACGCAAGACGATGGCGGGCGGGCGCGGAAGAAGCTTTCGCACTATGACGAGCGGGGGCGGGCGCGGATGGTGGACGTGTCGGCGAAGGAGCGGACGGTGCGGGAGGCGGAGGCGAGCGCGCTGGTGGCGATGTCGCAGGAGGTGTTGCGGGCGCTGCCGAAGAATCCGAAGGGCGACCCGCTGGAGGTGGCGCGGACGGCGGGGATCATGGCGGCGAAACGGACGGCGGAGCTGATTCCGATGTGCCATCCGGTGGCGATCGCGCACATTGCTGTGACTCTACGCGTGTGCGAGAATGGCGTGGCTATTGCCTCAAAAGTAAAGACCCGCGCGGAGACGGGCGTGGAGATGGAAGCGCTGGTGGCGGCGAGCGTGGCGGCGCTGACGGTGTACGACATGTGCAAGGCGCTGGACAAGGGGATTGAGATTCGCGAAGTGGCGCTGGAGAGGAAGTCGGGCGGGAAGAGCGGGGAGTACCGGCGCGCGCCGCGCAAATAAACGATATGCCGAGCAACGTACGAATTCTGGTGGTGGATGACAACCCGATGGTGCTGGGGATGGTGCAGCAGGCGCTGGCGCCGCTGGGGGATGTGTCGACGGCGGGGGATTCGGCGGATGCGATGCTGAAGGCGATTGAAGAAGTTCCGGATCTGCTGATCACGGACTACCGGATGCCGGGCATGGATGGGCGGCAATTGGTGGAAAAATTGAAGAGCCGCCCGGCGACGGCGGGGATTGTGGTGGTGCTGATGGCGAGCAAGGCTGACATCAGCGAGCGGCTGTCGCAGGATCCGGTGGAAGAGTACATTGAGAAGCCATTTTTTTTGCGAGATGCGGTGCGGAGAATCAAGCGCGTGGTGGACCGGATTGCACTGGAGAAACTGGCGAAGGCTCCGACGGCGGATGGCGTGCTGCGCGGGAGTTTGGCGCAGATGAATGTGATTGACCTGGTGCAGTCGCTGGAGATGGGCCGCAAGAGCTGCCTGCTGACGATGACGAACGGCGAGGAGAAGTGCGAAATTTATTTTACGCAGGGGCAGGCGAAACACGCCGCCTATGGCTCGATTGCGGGCGATGAAGCGGTGTTCAAGGTGCTGCGGTGGACGGAGGGAAATTTCCAGATCGACTTTGAGAAGAGCACGGCGCAGGAGACGACGACGTTGAACACGCAGGGGCTGCTGATGGAAGGACTGCGGCTGCTGGATGAAGCGGCGCGGGACGAGGCGGCTGAGGGCGAGGATGTGCTGCTCGACATGTGATGCGGTGGGGAGTGGGGAGAAAATTTCGGCGGCGGTGCTGACGGTGAGCGACTCCTGCGCGCGGGGCGAGCGGGAGGATGGGTCGGGTCCGGCGGTGGCGGAGGCGCTGGAGCGGCGCGGCTTTTGCGTGGTGGGGCGCGGCGTGGTGGCGGACGAGCGCGGGGCTATCCAGGAAAAGTTGATTGAGATGTGCGGGGCGGCGCGCCTGGTGGTGACGACGGGCGGGACGGGGATTGCTCCGCGGGACGTGACGCCGGAGGCGACGGCGGCGGTGTGCGAAAAGCTGGTGGAGGGAATTGCGGAGCGGATGCGGGCTGAGGGGACGAAGAAGACGCGGTATGCGGCGCTGAGCCGGGCGGTGTGCGGCGTGCGCGGGGCGAGTTTGATTTTGAATTTGCCGGGGAGCCCGGCGGGAGCGGTGGAATCGCTGGAGGCCGTGGTGGATCTGCTGCCGCATGCGCTGGAGTTGGTGGCAGGGAGGACGGAACACGAAGAGCGTCGTTAGTCGTTAGTCGTTAGTCGTTCGGCCTAGCCACAAGTCCGTCGCCACAATCGCAACGATCCTCCCGAGCGACCAACGACGAACGACCATCGACCTCTTTCCAATCGCGTAAACTGATTGATTGAATAAGCTCAAACATTTTGTGAAGGCGTACGGGGAGTGGATCAAGCATTTGCTTGCGCCGCTGGGGCCGTGGGGGATGCTGGCGTTTGCAGCGGTGGACGGGTCGTTTCTCGGGATGCCGCTGGACGCGATTTTTGTCAGCTACGTGTATCACGACCGGGCGCGATTTCTGCTGTATGTGCTGATGGGGGCGGTGGGGTCGGCGCTGGGCAGCATTGTTTTTTACGTGATCGGATACATGGGCGGAGAGATGCTGCTGCGGAAGCGGCTTTCGCCGGCGCGGTTCGAGCGGATTCACGCCTCGTTCGACAAGCATGAATTCTGGGCGCTCATGTTTCCGGCGATGCTGCCGCCGCCGACTCCTTTTAAAGCGGTGGTGCTGGCAGCGGCGGCGTTTGAGATGAACTTTGGCCACTTTCTGGTGGCGATTTTTGCGGGCCGGTTTATACGGTTTTTGATCGAGGCACTGCTGACGTTATGGTTCGGGCCGGGGATTGTGGCCATGACGGCGAATGTGTTCTCGCATCACTTGTTTTTGGTTTTGTCGATTGTTGGGGAGTTGATTGCCGCGTATTTTATCTGGCGGATGATGAAACGGCGGGTGCGGAAAAAGAAAAGCGCAGCCGCGAAAGCTGCGCTGCGCCGAGAAAATTCTAATAGAGCCGACTAGACTGCGGTCACGCGATGCGCTCGGCCGGAACGCACGAGCGCGGCGGCGAGGGCGGGCAATCCGAACATTACAGCGGTGAAGACGAGGTCGCCTTCGAGGCCGCGGCGGAAAAACGGGATGGCGGCGGCGTAGCAGGTCATGAGTCCGGCGGCGGATTTTGGATAGGTCGGCCAGCAAGCCCACACGGCGAAATTGCTCAACACAAAAAATGAAATGGAACTGGCGAGGGCGGCACCGCCGACGCGTAGCCAGTCCTTGGTTTCACGCAGGCTGGTATTCTCGCGGAGATTGGTGCCGAGCCAGAGAATTGCCGCGTACCAGAGCCAGGTGACATAGTGATCCCAAGTGAACTGGTAGCCGTAGACGAAGCGCGTGAGGACGACGTCGGAGGCGGCAAAGAGAGCGAAGGGAACCCAAAGCTGGCGGCGCGCGCCGCGTGCGCCGAAATAGAGAAGAGCGGCGGCGACGGGGGTGAATCCCCAGGGATGCTGCGCGAATGGCATGCGCACGGCAATGGCGAAGAGAACGAAGACGTAGGCCAGCATGATCACCTCAAAAAAGTTGACAGTTAGGATTGTGGCGCTTGGGGAGGGAGTTGGTCAAGGGAGCGGAGCGTTTTGTCACCACGGAGGCACGGAGACACGGAGAGGATATTGGCTAGTGCTCGTCTTTCCTGGAGGCGCGCATGGCCATCGTCTCGCTGACTACTTTCAGATCGCGGGTGAGGAGGACGTTAGCTCCTAGTGGAGAGCGTGCGCCTTGACCGGGATAGAGGTAGCGGAGATCGCGGAAGCGGACGAGGTAGGCTGCGCTGTCAGTGGAGTCGTTCGGGAGGGTTTCGGTTTCGGTGACTGGATATGCGGCCCAGCTCAGGTAGACCTGGCCAGTGTAGGAACGCTTGGCGGCTAGCGTGATGGGAGTTTCTTCGGGCTTGTAGCGGATCTGCATGGTGCCGTCGGGATCGACTTCGGGAGTGAGCGAAGAGACATTCATGCGGGCAAAAAAGTTGGGAGTTTCGGCGACTCCATACCAGAGAAAGGGATTGAGCATGTAGGGATAGGCGGAGACGCGGAGGGCGTCGAAGTTTTCATAGGTGCGAGCCTGGAGCGCGGCGACGGCGCGGCGATGCTCGTAGTCGCGAAGTCCCCAGATACAAAAGACGGCGAGGAGAGCGAGGGCGGCAGCGAGACGGCCGGGAGGAGCGTTGCGGTTGCGGCGCGCGCCGATTTCCTGATTGATGAGCGAGAAGAGAGACGGAACGATGAGGCCGAGGAGGAGTGCGACGAGCAGAGCGGGCTCGAAGATGGAGACGATGTCCCAGGAGATCCAACGCTCGGAAAAGGGCCAGAGCGGGCGAATGCCGTAGCTGTTTGTGTAGTCGAGGAGGATGTGGCTGAGGCCGGCGAGACAGGCATAGGTGTAGAGCAGGCCCCAACGCGGCGGGAGATTGGGATTGCGAGTTTTGCGGCCGCGCATGCGCCAGAGCAGGTACATGAAAGCGACGACCGCGGCGGCGACGATGGGGACTCCGAGGAAGGAATGCGTGAAGCCGCGATGGTGATTGAGGGCGAAGGCAGAGCCACCGAAGCGGCTGAAGACGTCGAGGTCGGCGGCTTCGGCGGCGAGTGTGAGAGTCGCGGTGGCGAGAGCGGTTTTGCGATTGAGGCCGAGGCGTCCGAGGTTGGCGCCGAAGAGGAAGTGAGTGACGGGTTCCAAGGTGAGAGTAAGGATAAACCAGAGTCGCGAAGAGAGTGGTTGTGATTGCTTTGGGTTGAGGCGATATTGACTAGTCAGTAATAGAGACCCCCCTTGGTGTGATCTTGTGGAATCAAAGACTTAGAGGGTGCAAACGGCCAGGTCTTTGAATAATAAGGACTTGTCTCTAACGTATTTACTAATCAATAGTTTACGAGGGACAATTGGACTTTATCGGATAAAGTATTTATTTCTTAATAACTTAGCGGGGCTGGAAATGAAGACTTTGACGGCGATATTGCGATGCGCTCATAAAGTATTTATTCCTCATTCACTTACGCGGTTCTGGCGGTATTGCGGGCGGTAGGTTCATTCTCAGGGTTTTGGCATGGAATCGGGATCGGGATGCGGGGGCGGGGACGCCGGCGCGACGGTCGGCGGGATGAGGGGTGGCGTGTTCACGGAGCCCGACTGCGTGGGCGGTGGAACGGGGGTGTCGGTGATGGCGTCTGCGGTTGGAGCTTTGGCGGGCGGGGTTTCGGATGATGGGGCTTGATCGGGTGGGGCTTCGGCGGCGGGCGGATCATCTTGCGCGGGGCTGGGGTCGGGGGTGGTGCTGTCCGAAAAGAAGACGGCCGCTTGCGGGACGGCGAATATTTCGGGGGTTTCACTGAGATCCGGTTGGGTGGGGGCGGATGATCCGGGATCGGTTCGGCGGGAGACTTCCTTGCCGCGTTTTTTCACCTGCTGCTGTTGGACGGTGATGGGATCGACGCTTTCGAGTTGAAATTGGGCGGTGGCGCGACCGGCTGTGACGGTGAGGTCGACATCGCACGGGGTTTGATTGGTGGCGCTGGGCGTGATTTGGGCGAAGCCGTTTTGATCGGCGACGACTTGGGCTTGCGATGTGGCGAGGATTACAGGCATGCCGGATTGGGCGGGGGAATCGCCAATTCTGGCCTCACCACTTTGGAAATCGCCGCCGGGCGGCGGGCCGCCGGGGCCGGAGGGATTGCGTTCGAGCGTGGTCAGGAAATTTACTGTGGCTGCGATTACGGGATTGTCGGCGGAGGAGCCGTCAGTGACGCGCATGACTAGCGGTTGAAAGGATTGTCCGCCGGGAACGATTTGCGAGGCGCCGCTGACGGGCTCAAGGGTCCACGAAGACGGCTGAATGGCGAGCAGCGAAAAAATCTGACATTCGGTGTTGCCCGGGAGGACGCAGGCGCTGACCTGCACCATGGCGGCGAGATTGGTGAGTTGCGCGGTGATGGTGGCGAGGCCCGCGCTGTTGGTGGTGGCGGTGCTCGACGAGAGCGACGCCGCGCCGTTCGTAACCGTGAACTTGATTCCGATGTTCGGCAGCGGCGCACCCATGTCGAGGGTTGCGACCGTGAGGGGGACAGTGAGAGTTGCACCTTTCGCGATGGAGCGCGTGGGCGAGAGGGCAACGAGATCGAGAGAAGTTTCGGTGCCGGTGAGGGTGGCCTGCACGGTTTGCGGGGGCTGATAGGAGGCGGGCGCGAGCGCGGCGGTGATAGCGGCCTGACCGAGAGCGGCGGGAGTTATGTAGGTGGAGGCTTCGCCGGAGGCGTCGGTGAGGACGGAGCAGGAAGTGGCCTGGTTACAGGCGGAGAACTCTGCGCCGTTAGTGGAACTCCACGCGACGGTTGCGCCATTGACGGGAGTAACGCCGTCGGAGGCGGTGGCGCGGACGCGAAGTAAGTTGGGAGCTTGTGCGCCTACGGGGGTGGTTTGCGCGCCGCCTTGCAAGAGTTGAATGAGATCGGTGGAGGACGCGCCGTAGGTGAGGGCGCCGATCATTTGCGAGAAGGAGCCGGTGACGGGTTCGGTGACCTGAATTGTGGCGGGGCCATCGAGCGTGGCGGAGGGCAGAGAGATTTGAAGCTGGCCTGACAACTGGTTTAGGACGATGCCGTTCTGGGTGCCGGTGGTGGTGGCGCTGACCTGAAGACCGGGGATAAAGCCGATGCCCTGAAGGGTGGCGACGCCGCCGGCGAGGCTGAGGCGTGCGGGCGAGACCGTGTCGGAATAGAGGAAATAGGCCTTGTAGGCGTAGTCGGGGCGGCCGTCGCCGCGATAGTCGGCGATCCCGACTTTGTAGGCTTCGGAGACGAAGAACTGCGCGTCGAGGCGGGTCATGGCGAAGGTCTGGGTGTTGAAGGCGGAGGGAGTGGAGGCGGGCGCGGGATTGCCGGTTTCGTCGGGCAATTCCCACATGCCGGCGACGGGGAGGAGCTTGGATTCGGTGGGATTGCCGGATTCGTCGAGGGCGGTGAGGGCGATGGAGGCGGTGCGATTGATTTGGGCGTTGAAATAGAAAAAGTCGGTCGAGCCGTAGCCGGAGATCCAAGAGCGCCAGCCGCCGCCTGAGGGAAGCGGAACGGGATTGGTGTAAGACGAACCGGCGGCGAGATCGGCTCCGGCGATTTCGCTGCCGAGCATGAGGACGTCATTCTCGACATTGGACCCGCTTTGAATGGTGACGACGAGGGGCGCGAACGAACCGGAGGGCGCGACCTGAGTTGGGCCGTAGGGCTCAATGCCCCAGGACCAATTGGGATTGAGAGGCTCAACGGTGAGCTGATACTGGGCGATGGTCTGGCCGGTGGGGATGGTGAGCTGGCCGAGATCGTAGAAGCCTTCGACGGTGGGATCGCCGTTGCCGAAGCGGTTATAGGGGAGGCCGTTCGCGTCAAAGTAGCCGTCGATGATGTTGCCGGCGTTGCCGAGGAAATCGAATCCGGAGACGGAAGTGACGACGTATTGGCGGGAGGGCTGGCCGCCGCTCATGAGGCGGGCAACGACATTGACACCTTGCATGAATTGCGCGGCATTGCCGGAGGAATCGGTGAAGTAGACATTGCCCCAGATGCGGCCGGTGGGCGGGGCGCCGCTGGGCGTGGGATAGAGGCGAGCGAGGGCGGTGACATCGTCGAGCGCGGGCGTGACGGTGAACTTGCCGAGCGCGCCTTCGAAGATGCCTCCATAACAACTGCTGATGGGGACGCAATCGATGGGATCAAGAAAGTGCATGACGGGGAAACCCTGGAAGTCGGCCTGGGTGGGCGCGGGGTGACCAGTGAGGACGTTGACGTTGGCTTGCGACCATCCGAGCCCGAAGCAGTAGGCGAGCACGCGGACGAGACGGTATTGGACGTCGGGTAGTTGGGCGCTGGTAGTGGCGCAGACTCCGTTGATGACGATGACGGCGTGGGCGAGGTTGCCGCTGGGGGAAAAGTTGTCAGGGCCGCCATAGACGGCGTTGGTGAAGCAGTCGCCGGAGCCGCCTGCGCCCTGGCCGAGGATGGCGTCGGTGACGGAGCCATCGTAGTCGTAGATGATGCCGAGGGGAGTGGAGGTGGCTTGGGGGGTGACGTCGGCGGGAGCGGAGATGACGCCGAAGGATGCTTCGATGTTGCTGCCATTGACGTCCTCGGCGAGATGGCCGGCTTGGGTGACGGTGAGGGCGACGCCGGGCGCGGTGGTCCAGGGAGCGATGGCGGAGGCGACGAAGGCGTCGGCTTGCGAGTTGCTGAGGATGGGACTGAGGCTGCCCTGATCGGTGAAGTATTGGATGGAGGCGTTGGCCCAGAGGATGGGCTGGCCTTCGACTCCGGTGTTGTAGCCGGCGCCGGCGACGAAAGCGGGGCCACCGGCGTGGGCGAGGGCGGCGAGCGCGAGGATGAGAGCGGCGATGGCGAGAATGCGGGGACGCATGATTATTCTCCTCGGGCAGAGCGGATGGCGCGCTCGAGCTGGGTGATGGAGGGCGAAGTGCGCGACGGCGACCTGGAGCCTGGTTGCGCGTGAAGGATCGTTGACTGCGCATTCTGGGCGACGTGCTGGCCGGTGGGGTCGAGGCGAATCTGGCCTTGCGCGCCGCCGACGGGGCTGGTGAGGCCTAGACGGCTGGGGGGATATAAGAAGAGGAGAACGCGGTCACCAGCGTGCAGCGCGGGCTGACGAGAGGCGACGCCGATCCATTGGTGGATGGTGATGATTTGGCCGGCGCGGACTCCGGCGATGGGGCGGTCGATGCGGAAGCGGAGTTCGATGGCGGGGATGGTGCGGGAGAGTTGGGCGGCTGTTTGCGAGAATCGCGTTGCGTTGACGGCTGTTCGCAAGACCGGGCTCGGGCCACCTGTTGACGACGCGCTCGGCGATTGGGGATCGGGGCCGAGGACGGTGGCGGTGAAGATCATTCCGGCGCGGCGGGAAATCTGCTGCCACTGAGGACCGAGAAGGCGCTCGGCGGTGGCCTGGTCGGAGGACACATCGGAGGCGAAGGCGAATGGGACCATAAGGGCCACGCAGGCTAGCGCGGCGAATGAGAGTCGTCGGGACGCACGCATCGTAGATCTCGTTTCTGAAGGGAATGAACCGAGGAAAGTTCAGGGAGTGGAATCAGAGTAGCGCGGGGCGGGCGAGGAAGCTATGCGCGCCGTCACGGAAGGATTGTGATGAATCGGGGCATCGAGCGGGCGAAATCAAGAGCGTGAACCACGGGGTACACGGGGTAACACGGGGAAGGCCTTGAACCCGCTGAGTGCGCGGAGGAAACCCGCAGAGTCCGCCGAGGAAACCCACGGAGCCGCCGGGGAAACCAACGGAGGGACAAGAGCAGGACAATGCGAGATCGCGCCGGCTCTACCTTTTCGATTGGGAAATCCGATATGCTTGGGGCAGGGCGTTGATAGGACTATAACGGAACTATGACATTGCTCGATGCCAAGCCGTTTGATGTGGCGCGTGCGCGGCGGCGCAAGATCAAGATAGTCGCGGCGATTGTGGTTGTGATCGTGATCGCCGTGCTCGGGTGGATGTACCGCAACTGGCCGGAAGAGCGGGTGATCAGCCACTTTTTTGCGGCGCTCGGAAAACAGGATTACGAGTCGGCGTACGCGATTTATTTCAACGATGCGGAGTGGCGGCAGCATCCGCAAAAATACAAGCAGTATGCGTATGCGGATTTTTACCGCGACTGGGGACCGGGCGGGGAGTGGGGATTGATCAAGACGTTTCGGATTTACGGGTCGGCGGACACGAAGACGTTTGGCGGCGGCGGAGTGATCGTGGAGGTGGTGGTGAACGATCGCGCCGAGCACGCGCGCATGTTCGTGGAGAAATCGGACAAGACGATTACGGTGTATCCGTACTGAAGAGAGTTCTCAGCTGTCAGTTGTCAGTTCTCAGTAAATCAGTTTCCGGTTGCCAATCGCCGTTACCGGAATGCCCAATTCCTTTCTTAGGCGGCGGAGACTGAGAGATTCGTCAGGGACTTCTGGAGCGAGGCTTCATCGCCGACCGTGAGGCAGGTTTTGGAGCGGTCGATTTGGCGCATTAATCCCCATAAAACTTTGCCGGGACCGACTTCGATGAAGAGGGCGGCGCCGCCGTCGATCAACTGGCGGACGGATTCTTCCCAACGGACGGCGCCGGTGACCTGGCGAATGAGGGCGTCGCGCGCGGCTTCCGGCGAAGTCACCGCCGTTGCATCAACGTTACAAATCACTGGGCAGGATGGATTTTCAAACGTCAGGGCGCGGAGATCGACGGCGAGACGATCTTGCGCGGGCTGCATTAATGCGCAATGGAAGGGTGCGCTGACGGGAAGGCTGACGGCCTTTTTAGCGCCGCGTTCGGCGGCGAGTTGAATGGCGCGGGCGACGGCGCCGGTGTTGCCGGAGATTACGATTTGCTCGGGCGAGTTGATGTTAGCGGCTTGGCAGACTTCTCCGGCGGCGGACTCGGCGGCAATCTTGCTGACTTGCGTGAGCGACATGCCGAGGATGGCGGCCATGGCGCCGACACCGACGGGGACGGCCTCCTGCATGTATTTGCCGCGATTGCGGACGGTGCGGACGGCGTCGGCGAAGGAGAGCGTGCCGGCGGCGACGTGGGCGGAATATTCTCCGAGGCTGTGGCCGGCGACGAAAGCGGGCTTGATGCCTTTTTCATGGAGCACGCGCCAGGCGGCGACGGAGGCGGTGAGGATTGCGGGCTGGGTGATTTCGGTGAGCTTGAGTTTTTCTTCGGGGCCCTCGAAGCAGAGGTCGGAGAGTTTATAGCCGAGGGCTTCGTCGGCTTCTTCGAAAGTCTGGTGCGCGACGGCGTGATTTTGGGCGAGTTCTTTGCCCATCCCGACGGATTGGGAGCCTTGGCCGGGAAAGAGGAATGTGATGGACGAGTTTGTCATAGGGAAGCGAGATTTCAAGGTTTCAAGGTTTCAAAGTTTCAAGGCTTCAAGGTTTCAACGTTCTAGACCCGCGAGGAGCCTTGAAATCTTGCAACTCTGAAACTCTGAAACTCTGAAACCTTGAAACTCTGGAACCTTGAAAATATGAAACTTTGAAACTTTGAAACTTCAAACTGTTGCGCCGGCCATGGCTCGCAGGCCTGACAGTTCGCGCTCGATGGTTTCGTTTACTTTGCCTTCGGCGAATTCGGCGGCTACACGGATTGCGTTCTTGATGGCGTTGGTATTGGACGAGCCGTGAGTAATGATGCAGACGCCTTTTATGCCGAGAAGCGGAGCGCCGCCGTATTCGGTGTGATCGAGGCGTTTTTTGAAATCGGAAAACGCGTGGCGCGAAAGATAGGCGCCGACCTGGCGCGTGATGGTGGACTTCAGGGTCTCTTTGAGAACCGTGCGCACGAGTTTGGCGACGCCTTCGGAAGTTTTGAGGGCGACGTTGCCGACAAAGCCGTCGGCGACGATGACGTCGACGTGCCCGTTATAGAGGTCGCGGCCTTCGACGTTGCCGACGAACTGGATGGGCAGGCGCTTTAAAAGCTGAAACGCTTCGCGGGTGAGGTCGTTGCCTTTGCTTTCTTCTTCGCCGATGGAGAGGAGGCCGACGCGGGGACTTTTCATTCCGAAGATGGTGCGGTAATAGATGTGGCCCATGACGGCGAACTGCTCGAGATTTTGCGCGGTGCAATCGACATTGGCGCCAACGTCGAGGAGAACGGCGGCGGTGTTGAGCGCGGTGGGAAAGGCGGCTGCGAGCGCGGGACGATCGACGCCGGGCAGAGCGCCGAGGACGACTTTGGCGGTAGCCATGGCGGCGCCGGTGTTGCCGGCGGTGACGAAACCATCGGCGAGGCCATCGCGCACCAGGCGCAGACCGACGCGGATGGAGGAATCGCGCTTGCCGCGGATGGCGTCGACTTTGTCGTCCATGGTGATGACTTCGCTGGCGTGAACGACTTCGACGGGAAGGCGCGCGGCGCCGGGGTAGCGGGCGAGATCGGCGCGCAGACGATCTGCGGGACCGACGAGCAGGACGCGCACGCCGTGGTGGCGCGCCGCCTGCAAGGCGCCTTCGATTTCGGGCTTCGGCGCCTTGTCGGACCCCATCGCATCCAGAGCGATTACGCTAGGCATGAAGGGAGGAAACTAGGACTTCTCTTCGACCTCAAGAACTTCGCGGCCCTTGTAGTAGCCGCACTTGGCGCAGGCGCGGTGCGGCAGTTTCTGCTCGTGGCAGTTGGGACACTCGGAGAGCGAGAGCCTGGAGAGCGAGTCATGGGCGCGGCGAGTGGAGGTGCGCTTTTGGGAGTGTCGGCGTTTTGGATTCGGCATGATGATTCCTTCGGAAGCTCTCAGCTCCAAGCTCCAAGCTCTCAGGGAAACCGGTTTAGCTGAGAGCCTGCAGCTTGAAGCTTGGAGCCAGGTTATTGTTCCAGTTTACTTCGTATTTCTTTCAGCGCGGCCCAGCGCGGATCTTCGACTTCGTCCGAGCAAGAGCATTCGCCTTCGTTCAAGTTGCGGCCGCAATGCGGGCAGAAACCTTTGCAATCTTCGCGGCAGACGGTTTTCAAAGGCACCGAAAGCAGCACCTGCTCGCGCAACGCGTCTTCGAGCAGAAGGCCGCCTCCCTGATAATAACCAATCTCGGCCTCGGCATCGGTCACGGAAAGCTCTTCGTGGCCGGCATCGGTTCCGAGCGGGCGATAGATCAGATCAAAACTGCGTTGCACCGGGAAAACGACCGGTTCGAGGCAGCGCGCGCAGGGGACTTCGAGGCTCGTCTCCAGACTGCCCTTGACCCGGATGTCCTGCACGACCTTGTGCCTGCCGTGGTGCTCCTCGACGAGATCGGCGCGGCCCTGACTTAATAATAAGGACCGTTGCTTTACCTCTTCGCCCAAGTCGATCGCTCCGGGAGCAAAATCCTCCCGAAAATCGACGGGGTGAAGCTCCAACTCCTTAATTTCGATAAACATCGGCACCCCCGCCGTCCCACCCGATACCGCGAAGGCCCGCGGAAGCACGCACGGAGAAGAAAGTCTCTCGGGGAGCAAAGCTTAAGGTTAAATGTGGAAAAAGAGACTGTCAAGAAAGGGCGGGGCATTTCGATGGGGTGCGGGGGCGTGACGCCCCGTAATCGCGGGGCCGGCGCTACGGTTATTTGGGCAGGCCGACTTTGCGGACTAGTTCCGCAAAGCGCGGATCGGAGCGCAGAGGGTCTAACTGGCTTAGAGTATTCAAACCCTCGAGCAGCCAGTCGTGCTCGCGATAGGCTATATCGAGCCATTGAAAGGCGCGCTCTTTGTCGCCGAGATCGGCGTAGTAACGGGCAATCTGGAGTGGAGATTCGTAGCCGATCGCGCGCTGGGCTTCGAAGAACGCAGCGGCATGGGTGAGTGCGCCCCGCCATCCGCCAGATTGAAATCCTCGCTCGATGGCATTACCGAACTCAACATCTCTGCGATTGCCGGTGAGCAAGCTATAAGTCTTCCATTCCTCAACCATCTCGGGGTACATGTGTTTTCCCCAATAGGCCCAGCCCAGGCAGTCGTGGGCGAGGGCGAAGGTGGGGTCGTCATTTTCCAGTTTTTTGCAGATGGCGATGGCCTCGTCAAACTTTCGCGCGGAGACCAGAACGCTTCCCTTGACGCGAGTGATGATGGGAGAGAGTGGATCCAGTTCATGAGCACGATTGATTTCCGCCAGCGCCTCCGGCTCGCGGCCTCCAATGGTGCCCAGGTTTTCGGCATACCACTGGTGAGCGGTGGCGTCGTTGGGATCGAGTTCGATGGCTTTTTTGAATTCCGCCTCGCCCCCGGCAAAGTCCCAGTCATACTGCATTTCGTTGTTGCCGAGAACGGCATGGGGGTGAGCCAGCGTCGGGTCCAACTCCAGGGCGCGGCGGGCGGCGGCATTGGACTTGGGAGAATCTTCGCTGGGATTGCCGCCAAAATTTGGCAGTACAGAATAAGCGTCGGCGATACCGGAATAAGCCAGCGCGAATGAGGGGTCTTTGGCGATGGCCTGATTGAAATAAGAGATTGCGGTTTGTAGTTTTGGGAAGTTGCGATTGTTCCAGGCGTAACGGCCCTTCAAGTACAACGAATAGGCCTCGGGATCCTGGGTGCCCTGGTTGGTAACGTTCTGCCGCTCGGTGGTGCTGAGCGTGGAACGCAATTTGTCCGCGATGTCGCCGGCCAATTGTTGTTGCAGGGAGATGATGTTGGCGCTTGTGCCGGT
Source organism: Acidobacteriaceae bacterium (assembly GCA_003139095.1). GTDB lineage: Bacteria > Acidobacteriota > Terriglobia > Terriglobales > Acidobacteriaceae > Acidiflorens. The sequence goes on along the minus strand of PLHW01000041.1, from coordinate 160,668 downwards.
ATAGTGCCGCCCCCAGATTTCGGCGTTGTTGCGAACGTCGGTAAGCTCGGCGCTGACTTCGATGTTGTCACCCTGCGACATGACTCGCCCGGTCACCAGAACCGAAACGCCGAGATTGCTGCCGATCGTCCGTAGGTCAACATCTTTTCCTTTGTAGCGGAAGACGGCGTCGCGGGGCCTGACCTTAAGCAGGGGCAGGTGGGCGAGGTTGCCGATCAATGCCTCGGTGATGCCATCGCTGAGATAGTCGGTGCCGGCATCGCCACGCGCGTTGGTGAAGGGGAGCACGGCGACGGAATCGGGGCCGAGGTGGGGATTGCGCGGGTTGGAGGTGGGCTGCTGTGCGGCGGCGCGGGCGGCGAAACGGGCGGTCTGGCGGTAGGAGTAGACACCGGCAAAGACGGCGACCGCTAATGTCCCAGCCATCAGCCACAGCAGGAGCTGAGAATGCGCACGGAGATTCCCAACCCCTGACGCTACCCTCTCGGGAGATCGGTCTGTCTCCGGGTCACGCGACGGAGGAAAGTCGGGAACGGACGCATCGGCTCCCAAGTCTCGGACCAGCGCTGAGCCGACGACGGGTCCACTCGCATCGGGCGCGGCCAGCGGCTCTTGCTGCGACTGGGGGCGCTGCAGCCATTCCTCCAACTCATAGGTGAAGGCATAGACGACGCCGCGGGCGTTGCCGGGGACGCGGTGGACGGGCATGCCGCGCTCGATCTCCCAACGGCGGACGGTGCGCTCGTCGCGCTCAAAAAAGGCAGCAATCTCCTTCCAGGAGTCGAGGCGTTTGTCGCGGTGAGACTGTGCAGACGTAAAAAAGCTCCCTATTGAGGGCAATGTCCGATCAAGTCCGTTCCTGACCGTTCATGTCGATTGCCCCGGGGGAGGAATTCAATCGATTATAGCCGAGATTCGGGTGTGGGGACACTCGGAAGTGAGCTGCAAAAAGTTGCACCTAAACCATGTTAGGGGAGGTTTTATGCCAGCGTCTTATCGCGAATTCAGCAAGGGGTTATTTGTAATTCTCGGGCTAAGTGGGCTGTTATTTCTGGCCGGGATCATATTACTGCCCGCGCTGGGGGCTTATGCGGATGGGGTGCAGGCGCAGACCGAACCGGGGGAGGCGCAGGCACCGGCGGTGAACCACAACACGTGGACGAGCGGCGCGGCGATGCCGACGCCTCTTGCATTCTCGACCGCGGCCGTACTCAAGAACGAGATCTACGTGGTCGGCGGGTACAACGGCACCGAGCAAGTTGCCGATGTGCAAATCTACAACCCGGTCACCAACACCTGGGGCACCGGCGTGTCGTATCCAACCGTGATCGAATCGCCGAGCGCGGCGGTGGTGAAAAACGTCTTATACGTGTTTGGCGGCACCAGCGATGGGGGCAACTCGGCGACGAATGCCGTGTGGGCGTACAACCCCAAGACCAAAAGCTGGACTGCCATGGCGGACATGCCAACCGCGAGATTCAGCGCCGAAGCCGTGGTCGAGAAGAACATCATTTATGTGATCGGCGGTGCCTCCAACGCGAGCGGGAACGGCAACCTCGCGACGGTGGAAAGCTATAATCCCGCGACCAATACCTGGACCGAAGAGGCGCCGATGCTGGTGGACAAGTCGCAGTCCGCAGCGGGCCTGATCGGAACGACGATTGTGGTTGCCGACGGGGGCACCAATGGCGGAGGCAACACCGGCGACAACGAAGGCTACGACACGGCAACGAATACGTGGAAGACGCTGGCGAGCGACCCGGCATCGCGCTACGCGCCTTGCCACGGATCGATAGGCACCAAGTTGTACGACGTGGGCGGCCTTTTCAACTACACGCTCAACGAGTCGTTCCAGCTCTCGAAGAATAAGTGGACGACGCTGGCTCCAGCGCCGCAAGGCAACATTTTCTCCGCGTCCGCAGTGTATAAGGGGCAGCTCTACTGCATCGGCGGATGGGCGGCGAATGGCGGCCCCGTCATCGACAACGTGCAGATTTATCAGCCGTAGAGCCGGGGAAATACCCTTGCGCGACCAAAATTTTGTATAGGAGAAAAATATGAAAACCACACTTCGATTGATGCTGATATCGCTTTTGCTCATCGGCACGGCTTCGCTGGTGGGAGCGCAGAGTCCCGCCGTCACGCACAATACGTGGACCAGCGGCGCGGCGCTGCCGACGGCCGTCGCACTTCCTGCTGCGGCCGTGGTTAAAAACGGGATCTACGTAGTCGGCGGGGACAACGGGTCGGGGCCTGTCGCCGACGTGCAGATCTACGACCCCGCCACCAACAGCTGGGGTACCGGCGTGCCCTATCCAACCGCAATCGAGGGCTCGAGCGCCGCGGTCGTGAAAAACGTCTTATACGTCTTTGGCGGTTACAACGGAGCACCGTCGAATGCGGTTTGGGCGTACAGCACGAAGACCAAGACTTGGACTGCTGTGGCGGACATGCCGACCGCGAGGTATGAAACCGCAGCTGTGGTCGAGAAGAACATCATTTACGTCATTGGCGGCGTCGCCGGTCCCGGCGACTTCATCGCGACGGTCGAAAGCTACAATCCCGCGACCAATATCTGGACCGAAGAAGCGCCGATGTTAGGGAATAAGGCAAGCCCTGCGGCCGGTCTGCTGGGAACTACGATCGTGGCCACCGACGGCGCCGTTCAGGGCGGCGAAATCACGGGCGACACCGAGGGCTACGACACTGCCACCAACACGTGGACGGAACTCACCGCCGATCCCACGGCGCGCGTTTTTTCCTGCTATGGAGCCATCGGTTCGAGGTTCTACGACGCTGGCGGCTATCTCAACAACGCCGGGGCGGCAACTACTGTGAATGAATCCTTCCAGCTGTCGAAGAACAAATGGACGACGACGCTCGCTCCCATGCCCCAGGGAACCATGGTAGGCAGTTCCGCGGTCTACAAGAAGCAACTCTACTGCATCGGCGGTTGGGCCTCGTGGGAGGGGGCTCCCATCAACAACGTGCAGATTTATCAGCCGTAGCTTGGAGGAGAGAGAAAGAAAGCTTGATGGTTCGCCAGCTTTAAGAAGTTGACCGAGGTTCTAACTACATTCCAGGAGGGATTTATGACATGCATGGATGGAAAAACCAACGTGCGTTTCGGAGCGATCGGAGTGGCGGCGGTTTTGTTGGCGACGATGATGGCGGCGACGCCCGCGGCGGCGGCGGTTTGCTCGAACGCGAGCCTCAAGGGAGTTTACGGATACTTTCACGGGCGGCCGGGCGGCCTTGGCGGGCAACCGGTTGACGCAGTACTTGGGCAATTTACGGCCGACGGCGCAGGACACATCACGAGCGGGTCATTTACTGAGAGTGCGGGCGGAACGATCTCAACCGGGACTTTGACGGGGACGTATTCGATCTCGAAAAGCTGCGCGGGGACGTTGACTTTCAATTCGGAGAACGGGAGCCCGGCCGACTTCAATCTTGCTCTGGACGACAGCAACAAGGGCTTCCAGATGATTCAGACCGACGTGGGCGACGACCAACCGGGCTTTGGCTTTGCGCAGGGGAATGCGACCTGCGGGGTGCCTGGGAAAAAACTGACGCTGGCGACCAACTTTATTTCGACGTTGCTGCCAAGCGACGTGCCGGAAGCGATTGTTGGGCTGTTGACGCTGGACGGCAAGGGTAACCTTTCGGGCAGCGAAACGATCAGCGACGACGGCGCGATTTCAACCGCTTCGGTGACGGGGACATACACCGAGAATGCGAACTGCACCGGCACGGCGGAGATTACACCGAGTGGAGGCACGGCGGCGAACTTCGCGACGGTGGTGGTGAATGCGGGCAAGGAACTGCTGCTGCTGGAAACGGACAACGGAACGCTGGCCGGGGGCAACGGGCAGGCGGCGCCGGCGAAATGTACGAACGCGAGCCTGAAGGGCGTCTACGGATATTTCCATGGCAGGCCGGGCGGCATCGGAGGGACGTTAGTGAATGCGGTGCTTGGCCAGATCGACGCGGACGGCAACGGCAACATCACGAGCGGATCGTTTACGTGGGCCGAGGGGAACGGAACGATCACGACCGGGACATTCACCGGCACCTACTCGATCGAGAAAAATTGCAGCGGAACGATGACGTTAACCAATGAGGATGACGGTGCGGGCTCGCCAGTGCACTTTGACGTGACGCTCGAAAGCAGCAAGGGCTTCCAGATGATTCAAAGCGACAATGGCACCGCGCAGCCGGGGTTTGGCGTGGCGCAGGGGACGGGAACGTGCGGACTGAGCGGGAAGAAACAAGCGCTGGCGACGAACTTGCTGGCGACCGATTTCTCGAACGACAGTCCGGAAGCGATTGTGGGGCAAGTGACGCTGGACGGAAAGGGAAATCTCTCGGGCACGGAGACGTTCAGCGTGAACTACGCGAGCACGGAGGTGTCGGTTACGGGCACATACACGGAGAGCGCGAACTGCACGGGGACGGCGCAAATTACGCCGAGCGGAGGGAGCGCGGCCAATTTCAATACGGTGAGGGTCGGCAGTGGCAAGGAAGTGCTGCTGCTGGAAACGGACAACAGCACGCTCACGGGCGGGACGGCGCAGCAGTAGGGGCAGATTTGCGGCCGTAGATTTTCGGCAGTGCAGTTTGTTGGAAGGCAGTTCGAGCTCTTGATTGTCACTTCTAAGGAGAAATATGAATTCGAGCACGGGTGGGACGTGGAAGAAAGCGAATGGAGCGGCGCTGGCCGCGATGGCTGTGTTCATTTTCATCGGCGGAGCGGCATTGCCGCTCCGCGCACAGGCTGGGGTCGCGGGTCGAGAGGCACCGGCGGTCAACCACAACACATGGACGAGCGGAGCGGCGATGCCGACGGCGTTGAACTGGCCGGGGGTGGGCGTGATCAAAGGAAAGATCTATGTAGTCGGCGGATACACGGGTGGGCCGGCCACGGCTGACAACCAGGTCTATAACCCGGTTGCGAACACGTGGACGAGCGCCGCTCCGATTCCGACGGCGACCGCGCAGCCGGCGTCGGCGGTGGTGAAAAACATTCTTTATCTTTTCGGCGGAAGCAGCAACGGGGGCGGGGCGGTGACGAACGCGGTGTGGGCGTACAACCCGAAGACGGACACGTGGACGCCGAAAACCGCGATGCCGACGGCGAGATGCAGCGCCACGGCGGTGGCAGACAAGGCTGGCATCATTTATGTGATTGGCGGCTACAACGGCAACCGGTTGTCGACGGTCGAAGCTTACGATCCCGCGACCGACACGTGGACGGAAGAAGCGGGATTGCTGCGGGGGAAGTCGGAGATTTCCGCGGGATTGATTTCGGCGGCGACGATTGTGGCGGCGGACGGATTCAGCGGCAGCGATACGGGCGACAACGAAGCCTACGACATCGCGACGAATACGTGGACCTCGCTGGCGGCGGACCCGAACCCGAGGAATGGGTCGTGCTTCGGCGCGATCGGCACGAAGCTGTACGCCTCGGACGGGAACGCCTCGGGGAATAACCCGATCGCGGTGATGGAGTCGTTCAATTTGGCGAAGAACTCGTGGACGTCGCTGGCCGCGATGCCGAATACGCTGACCGATTCGGGCTCGGCGGTCTACAAAGGGCGGCTGTACTGCATTGGCGGTGGAAACAGCGCGGTGCCTCCCAACAACACGGTCTACAACTACGTGCAGATTTATCAGCCGTAAGGTTTGGCTGAGGCCCGATGCTCCGAGGTGAGCATCGGGCCGTATTAATCAATTCGATGTTAAGGGAGACAACCATGAACTGCCTGCGTTTTCGGATGAACCAACGAACTCTTATTTCCGGTTTCACGCACACCGTGCTGGCCCTTGTGGTGCTCGTTGCGGGCGCAGCGCTGCCGGTCCAGGCCCAAAACGACGCAGCCGCGCAGGCAGAGCCGAAGGTCAATCACAACACGTGGACCAGCGGCGCGGCGATGCCCACCGCTCGCTTTGGCGCATTTGCGGGAGCGATCGGGAACAACATCTATGTCGTCGGCGGGGCTACTAACTCCGGGTACCAAGCCACCGGCGTAAACGAAATCTACAACACCAAGACGAACACGTGGACGACGGGCGCTTCCGACCCGACCGCGCGCGAGCTAGGGGCGTCGGCCGTGGTCAACGGGATCTTGTATGTGATTGGAGGCAGCACCAGCGGATCAAACCCTCTATCACTGGTCGAGGCCTACGATCCAGTTTCGAATAGCTGGACGACGAAGGCCTCGATGCCGACGGCGAGGAACAGCATGCCGGCAGTGGTGGACAAGGACGTCATCTACGTCATTGGCGGCTACGACCCGAACACTCAGTTCTGGTATGACACGGTCGAAAGCTACGACACCACCACCGATACCTGGAAGGAAGAAGCGCCTTTGCTGCTCGCGAAATCGTGGGAGGCAGTAGGTTTGCTGGGAACGAGCATCGCGGCGGTGGACGGAAACATCGCGCCCAACGGAAGCTCCACAGGTGAGAGCGAGAGTTACAGCGTAAAGAAGAACGCATGGACGCAACTGACGCCCGATCCTACTCCGCGCCAGCAGTCCTGCTTCGCGGTTGTGAAGGGGCAGTTGTACGACGCGGGCGGCGGGAATTCGGCCGGCGTGCTCAGCGTGAACGAAGCTTACAGCGCAAAGACAAAGTCGTGGACGACGCTGGCCTCGATGCCGAACGCCTTGCAAACTCCCGGCTCCGCGACCGTCGGGGGCCGCCTGTATTGCTTTGGCGGAGCGGCCAGCAACCTGAGCAGCATTTACAACTACGTTCAGATTTACCAGCCGTAGTGCGGAAATGAAAAGCTGAAGTTCGAACGGTACGGAAAAATTTGTACCCGGTTTTGCCGGGACACGCTTTCAAATGACGAACAAAATTTGCGCTTCCAGGGGGACTTTTATGAAATTTACGCGGCAACAAACTGACGGATTGAATGCGGCAACTGTGACGGGAAAGCAACGGCCGGCTTTTCTTGGGACACTTGGAATTTTCCTCTCGGCCCTGATGGTGGTGGCTCTCACCAGTATTCTGTTCGCACAACCTGTGCCAGCAACTTTCGTGAACCCCACGTTCTTTAATGGGGCTTCGGTGATCCCCAATCACAGCCCGACGCAGTCTTATGTGGTGGTCGCAGGCGACTTTAACAATGACGGAATCCCCGACCTGCTCACGCTGGCGGACGATGGAGTGAGCCTGCAGCTGGGCACCGGAAATGGCGGGTTCGGGCCCGACACGGCCATTACCAGTCCGTTTGCATGCAATCTGGAAGGCGGAATCGTCACGGGCGATTTCAATAACGACGGTAATCTCGATTTCGCCATCGTGACCGGCAGCGCTGGGGGTGACTGCAACTTCAACCCGGGCACGCTGTGGATTTATCTGGGCAACGGCGCGGGTGGCTTCACGCTGGAGGCTACGTATACCGAGATCGGCACTCCCGCGAACAACGATCTGGCTGGCGGATTGATTGCCACCGATCTGCGCGGCAACGGACACCTCGACATCCTCGCCATCGATCCCAGCAAGAATGGCGTCGACGTCTTTCTGGGCAACGGCGATGGGACGTTCCAGACTCCGACACTGGTGTCGGTCTCACAGTCGGGTTATTCAGGAGCAATGACTGCCGGGGACGTCAATCATGACGGAAAGCCCGACCTGGTGGTGGCGTCCAACGTGAGCGGCGACGGGATTTATGTGCTGATCGGAAACGGCGACGGCACCTTCCAAACGCCGGCGTTTTACCAGCAGGGATCGAATTCGGGCGCGATGGCGGTAGCCATCGGGCAACTGAAGAAGGGCGACAACGGGGACGTGGTGATGGGAACTGGGAACGGCGCGTACGTCTATATGAACAACGGCGATGGCACGTTTAAGACTCCCCCCGTTCTCTATGGCCCTTCGTGGATCAATTCCATTGTGATCACCGATATCAATGGCGATGGGAAAAACGATCTGGTTGTGAGTTCCTATTCGTCCTCTGCGGTGTGGACAATGCTGGGCAACGGGAAAGGCGGATTCACTACCCTAGGCTCATTCGCCACGGATGGGTATCCGAACAATGTTGTACTCGCCGACTTTAATGGCGACAAGAAGCTGGACTTCGCCACCTCCAATAACGCCGGCCAGTGGGAGACGGTGGCCCTCGGAAATGGGGACGGAACGTTCCGCAGCAGCCAGAGTTACGGCTACACGTGGAGCGGCACGGTCTCGGGTATTGCGACGGCGGACATGAACAACGACGGCATCCTGGACATCGTGGAAGCGGGCGGCGGAACAGGCGTCGGAATTACCGTGCTGCTGGGCAGTTCGCACGGCGGATTCGGGAGTCCTATTTCCACCGCGGTCGGTTGCGGCCAAGCCAACCGTGGCGGGGTCAGTTACATCGCCTTGGGTGACGTCAATGGAGATCACAAGGTGGACGTAGTGGCGAACATGACCAACAGCGGAGGCGGGTGTCCGAACAACGAAGTAGCGGTGCTGCTCGGCGCAGGCAAGGGAAAATTCAAAGCGCCTGTCTATTATTCCACCGGGACGACGCAACAGTCCTACAGCGTGACGTTGGCCGACCTCCGAGGCGACGGCAGGCTGGACATACTGACTTCCAATGGAGACGGCAGCCTGAGCGTGCTGCTCAACAACGGTAAGGGCGTTTACGGGACGGCAAACGTAATTGCAGGGGCCAGCGGGACGGAGGCGGCAAGCATGGCGATCGGCGACTTCAACAACGATGGCAAGCTGGATCTCGCCCTCACCAACTACGGAGCGACGGCAGTCAATCTTCTGCTCGGCAACGGCGACGGCACATTCCAGGCCCCGATGGTGACGCCTTCGGTCATCAACCCGGTCGGATTCACGGCCGGCGATTTCAACAACGATGGCAAGCTCGACCTGGCGGTCAGCAGTTGGGACGATTCCGGATCGTTCGTGATTTTAACCGGCAAGGGCGACGGCACGTTCACCGCGGGCAGCACCTATAACTTCGGCACGTGGGAACAATGCTATCCGAGCGGCGGATCCAATCCGTACTGGATTGGCGCTGCCGATCTCAACCAGGATGGCAAGCTGGATCTGGCGTTGGCCGTCCAATATAGCGCCTGCGACACGGAATATAGCGGACAAAACACTTGGGGAGCGGCGCTGGTTTACACCGGCAACGGCGACGGCACGTTCAATCTGGACGACGGGCCATGGGTCGGCGGCGTGGATAATTCCGGCATTGCCTTGGGCGACTTCAACGGCGACGGCATGATCGACGTGGCCGTGGCGGGCAATGCGGGTTGGACGAGCCAGGACTGGGTGACCATCCTGCTGAACAATACGCAGCCGGTGAGCGTCTCGCCGCTGAATATGAACTTAGGCAGCGAAACGGTGGGCAAGACAAGCAAAGCCCAAACCGTGATTGTTACCAATGACGAGTCAGCGACGCTCGCGATCAGCGGCGTTGGGCTGGGCGGCAGCGATCCGGGGGATTTTGGTTTCAAGTCGGCGTGCAAGAGCACGCTCTTGGCCGGCGCGAACTGCAGCATTTCTGTAACGTTCACTCCAACTGCCAGCGGCAAGCGGACGGCGACGTTGCAGATCAACGATGGCGCGGGGACGCAGTCGGTCGCGCTCACGGGCACGGGAAAGTAAAGAGCGGCGATGACCGGCGGGAGCGAAAGCGGCTTCCGCCGGCGCGGCGCTGGTTAGCGCTGGTGACCAATATAAGGCGAATCCTTCGACAACGAGGAACACGACAATGAGTCCTCCCACCGAGTTCTGATTTGCTGAGTTGATAGACAGAAAAGTTAAACGGTTCTGTGCTGGAAACGTGAACGGTCCGGCGCGGAAAAGCAAAAGCCCCCGAATTTTCGGGGGCTTTCTTGCAGATCGGAGATTTGGGCTGCTATTTGCGGCTAGCCGCTTCGCGCTAACTATCTCCCGCGACCTGGCGGAGTTTTTCCGGCAGGAAGTGGTAGGGGGGCCAGGGACCGCTGACGACCATCTCGCAGTTTTTGAGCTGCTTGGCGGCTGTGGAGTAGCGGTTCTGATATTTTTCAATGGATTTGGTGTCGATGAGGTGGGCGATATCGAGGAGCATGCCGTCGGCGGCGACGCGTTTACAACTCACTTCCTCTTCGAGCGGGTTAAAGAGCTTGTGTACCTGCACGGAGAGGGCGCGAGCCTTGGTTTGTCGCTCCCGCTCGCGCGAGGCCTTCTCGCGGAGCTTGGCGAGGTATTCGCGGCCCACCGTGTCTGGCAGGACGACGTCCTCCATGTTGCCGCGGAGAGAGCCGTCGCGCACGGTGAGCTTGATGCGCATTTCGGATTTGCCGCGGAGGCGCTCGACACTTTCGCAAAGCGCGCGGCGATTGGAGCGCACGGCCTGGCGAATGGCGTCTTCGGTGTCAAAAATGGTGCCGAAACGGAAGGGTAGAACGGTTGACGTGCGGAAGCTCTGGCTGACTACGCGGGCGTGCTCCAGAACCGACTTTTCGTCCAATTTCGAGGAGGCGCGGTCGTACTCACTGACAATGACCGCGAAATCTCCGCTGGGATAACTCATGACCGGTGAGGCATTCACACCTTGAACACCTTCTAAAACGAAAGGACGGCGGGCTCGGACACCGTTTGGGAGGGGCTGGTGTTCCGTGAGGCAGTACGCATACCACGACATGCATTCTCTCCGAATTGCACCGGGGCCTTGGGCACCCTTTAGATTTTGTTAAAAGCTTGGGGCTGCTCCTACCTGGAAGACGATTTAGTTTGTTTTAAGTTGAGACGAGACAGACGCGAAGTCCCGCGTCTAGAGCCACATTACCTCAGTTTGGATCAATTTGCAACCTTTGTTCATGGAAGTGCATCGGGGGGCGTCTCAAAACGAGAGTTAGCGTCGAGTTTCAAGCTAACGGGGTTACGAGCCAAGAAGTCAGAGCTAACTAGACACGCCGCTCGCCATGCTCGCTACGGAGGAGAGGACAGAAAGCTGTAACTGTCCTAAGTCTCTCTGCCAAGGGGCTTTAGTAAACACTCAGCTAACAGGCCCGATCTCACGCCTGGAAGCAGGAGCGGTACTGCCGATCATAAATGGACGGACTCAAGTTCAGAGCTCGCGGCTGAGAGCTACTTTTTTGCGCTGCGCTCTTTCAGGCGCTCCTGTAAAGAGACGGTGATTACGCGGAGCATTTCGCTGGCGGGGGCGGGCTTGCCGGTCCAGATTTCGAACTGGCGGGCGGCCTGGTGGACGAACATCTCGATGCCGGGAATGACGGCGATGCCTTTGGCGCGCGCGACCTGCAAGAGGTGGGTTTCGACCGGGTCGTAGACCATATCGAAGACGATTTTGGCCTGAATCTCATCGTCTTTGAGCGGGCAGTCGCGCGTGTTGCCCATGCCAACCGGCGTGGCATTGATGATCAGGTCGAAGGCGGTTTTGCGGACGTCGGCGCGTTTGATGACGCGCGCCTTGGCTTGGCGGGCGAGTTTCTGGGCCTTGACCGCGCTGCGGTTCAGAATCCAGACTTCGGCGCCGCGCTCCTTTAATCCGAAGACGGCGGCGCGGGCCGCGCCCCCAGCACCGATGACGAGAATCTTCGACTTCTCGATGGTCATGCGCTGTTCGAGCGGACGAATTACACCGAAGAGATCGGTGTTGAAGCCGTAGAGCTTGCCGTCCTGGCCGCGAACGACGGTGTTACAGGCGCCGATTTTGGCGGTGTGGCCGTCGGTGTTATCGAGGTGTTCGACGATTGCCTGCTTGTACGGCATGGTGACGCTTAAGCCGTGGAGGGGAATTTCGCGGACGCAGTGCATGAGGTCCTTGAGCGTCCTGGCGTGGAGAGCGACGTAGACGCCGTTCACGTTCTCGCGGCGGAGGGCGGCGTTCATGATGGCCGGGGAAAGCGAATGCTCGATGGGATCGCCGGCGACTCCGTAGATGCGGGTGGCGGCGTCGACCTGCTCGATGCGATAGATGCTGCGCAGATCGCGGGCGCTGACCTGTCCGGGAGCGGTTTTGGAGTGGGCACTGACGGCGCCGAAGGTGAAGACGCTGCCGGCGCGCACGCTGAGCACACGGCTGATAATGCCCTGCTCGCCCATGCACAGGCCGAGGAGGGCGTGCTTGTCGCTTTGGGCCTGGAGGAACTTCATCATCGTCACATTGTCAGAGAGGGTGGTGGCGGTGGTGACAATCTTGTAGAAGTCGGCGGGGATTCTGAGCATTTTATCGAGCGTGGGCTCGAGGTTGCGGGTGGCGCGGAAGTCGTGGGAAGAGATGATGAGGCCGGCGCTCTTGCGCAGGCGGGCGAGCACTTCGGGCTTGGTCTTGAGCGCGCTTTCGAGTTCGAGGTCGACGATCTGGCAGCCGGCCTCCTGGGCTTTGTTGAGAGTGGCTAACTCGGAGGCAAGCGACCCTTTGAACTTGCCGCCATGTTCGGCGCGACGGCAGGTGGCGATAGCAGTGACGTATTGATGGGTTTCAAGGAAGCGGCGGATTTTTGGAATCGCAGCCAGGGGTGCCTTCAGGTAATCTAAGCGAAACTCCATAAAGGGGTTATCGCGGGCCAAGGATTCGGCGATCTCGAGCAATTCATCGGGGGTATCGGCGCTGATGGCAAGGCAGACTTTGGGCAGCCGGAGGGGTAAAGCGCGAGGCGCGAGGTTAGAAGAGGACGCTATGGCCATTGCAAGTGATCGGCGCGATATTACAAGGGCGTAAGCTCAGATGCAACAGCCGATTGCACAATCAGTCAACAAACACTTTGGGAGGCAAGGCTCCTGATACCCCCGTAACCTTGACCCCTTACTCGGCGCTTGTTACTTTTCGGGTATAACCCTAGTCTTCCCAGAGAGATAGCTGGGCGGGCGGGAGCGGTTTGGGAGTTGGGGGCTGGAGTCAACATGAAGAAAACAGGATTGTTAGTACTGCTGGTGGCGAGCCTGGCGGTGGGCCAGTCGACGCCTATGCTTACCTCGACTATGACGGCGACGCCGGGCGCGAATGGCATTATCGAGACCACGGCGAACGTTCCGTTTGTGCGCTTCCAGACTCCGACGCAAGCCGATATTTATTGCGCCGGCTTTATCTCAAAGGACAGAATTCCGGATGCCAGATACGTGAACGGCGGGTTGCAGACGCCGACGTCGACCAAGTTTGAGATTGGCGAGATCGTCTATCTGTCGGGAACGGGCTACCAGGCTGGACAGTTGTACTCGATTGTGCGCGAATTGCGCGATGTGAACGAGTATGAAATCTATCCGGGGATGCGCAAGATGCTGGCCAGCATCGGGCATCCGTATGGAGAAATTGGGCGGGTGCGCATTCTGGACACGCGCAGCAAGAGCGCGATCGCGCAGGTGGAGTTCAGTTGCGATCCGATCAACCCGGGCGATGTCGCGGTTCCGTTTGTCGACAAGTCGATGGTTGCGTTTCACGTGCCGGGCCACTTTGACCGTTTTGCGCCTCCGAATGGCAAGTTGAGCGGGCGCATCGTGCTGGGCAAGGACTTTGACACGATTCTGGGATCGGGCGTCAAGCTCTACCTGAACGTGGGCGCGAATCAGGGCGTGAAGGTGGGCGACTACTTCCGGGTGGTGCGCTCGTACACTTCGACGATCAAGGATCCGGTCGACTCGCTGTCGTTTAAGGCGCAGATCTCGGAAGACACGCAGATGCACTCGCCGACTTTTGAAGCCACGCGAATGACCAGAGGCAAGGGGCCGAATATTCTGGTGGGCGATTTGCCGCGGCGATCGGTGGGCGAAGTGGTGATCGTCGGTACGACTCCGACGTCATCGTCCGCGATGGTGGTGTTTGCGCTGGAGGATATTCTGGCGGGCGATACGGTGCAGCTCGACGATCAGGACTAAGAAGTAAAGTAAGGGAGGGGAAGGGCAGATTGCATCTGCCCTTTTTCTATTGGGGTCGTGACTTTACTTTGCGTCCATCTGGTGATCGCGAAGTTTCTTTTCCCGCGAGCGTGAGACGGGTTTGGCGGTTTTGCGCGCAAGTCAGCGACGAACTGAGGGGAGGGATCTTCGGCGATGGACGAAGAGCAGGGCACTCTTCATCGACAAAATCAGCGATAAAACAGGATGTGCCAATCTCCGGGGATGGAAGCACCTGCAACGAGCAGCACAACAACTACAACGGCGAGTTCCATGTTGACCTCGGCTGGAAGACTACTTACGCGCAGCTTACGCCGATTGCAATGGAAGACAAGGTCACTAACGTGCCATCTCCCTTTGCCGCCCGTCTTTGCCGCCACTGTTTGCCGCCAATGTTGCGCGGACCGGAAGCGCATCGGCGTTCACTCAGTCGGATGCGGGGCGCGGAAATTAAGTTAACTGGGGAAAGTCGTCGTCGCCAAATACCTCGGCGGTGAAAGCCTCGAGGGTAGCCGGTTTTCGCCACGCGTCGAGGGGCAGGCCCGCTTTGTGGCAGGTCTGCGCGAGAAAGGTTTCGCGATCCCATCCGTGCTCGATGGGGACCTGCGGGAGCAGCAGGCCGCGTTGTCTGCCGTCAGAGATCAGCAGACCGTGGCGGCCGACCTCGACTTGGCTGGCGGAAATTGGGAACAACGGAGAGAGGACGCTGAGCGAGATCTTTAGGTGGGGGGCCTCTTCCGGCTTAACGGGCCAGAAACGTGTGTCCTCGAAGGCGGCGGCGCGGGCTGTTTCGGCGATGGCGCGAAACAACGGGCGGATTGGTAGCGGGTAGCCGACGCATCCGCGTAAATCGCCGCCCAGGTAAAGCGTGGTGAAGACGCCGCGGGGTTGGCGGAGCGTGCGCAAGAGGTCGGGCGAGAAGGATGAGGCTGGAATCGTAGATGAAGCTGCGGAGGTTGAATCAGGCGGCGAAAGCAGGGTTGATGCGGGCGGGAGATCGGGGAGCGGTTCGCCAGCCAGGGCGGAGGCAATGGAGGCGCGAGCGATGCCGAGGAGGATGCGGCGTTGTTCGAGGGTGAACTCAGGCGTGGCGCTTCCGGCCAGTGGGGGCGCGGCCGAATCTTCAGACAGTCTGGACATCGCGTTTCCTCCGCCGTGAAAGGACGAAGGCCCGCCGTTTGCGCCGCTTCTCGGAGGTGCGGTCGATGCGCGACCAGAAGCCGACAAAGTAGTCGACGGCCGAGACCAGCGAGAGCAGCACCATGAACCAGATCGCCAGCAGCGCGATCCAGTGGACGGGGAAAACATAAACACGGCCTAAGGGCCAGTCATGCCAGCGGCGCGCCAGGATCACGGCGACGACCGAGATGATTTGCACCAGCATTTTGAACTTGCCGAGTTCGCTGGCTTGAATGGTGAAGCCTTCGGACGCGGCTATGGAACGGAGGCCGCTGACGAGGAATTCGCGGCCAATAATTACCACGGCGATCCACGCGGGCACGAGGACGGGATTGAACTGCACGAGAGCGATGAAGGCGGCGGCGATCAGCAGTTTGTCGGCGAGCGGATCGAGCAGCATGCCCATGGTGGTAATCTGGCCGCGCCGGCGCGCGAGATAGCCGTCGATGCCGTCGGTGATGGAGGCGAGAACGAAGACGGTCGAGGCGAGAATTTCGCGCTCGCCATTGGTGTCAGAAAGGCGCGGAGTACACAGAATCCAGATCAGCAGCGGGATGGCCGCGATGCGGGTGAGCGTGATGTAGTTGGGGAGATTCACGCGAAGAGTGTTCGGGCGCTGATGGCAGCCACTTTGATTATGCTCCACAACCGGGGGCAAGGCAACGACAGTGTGGGCGGCTGGAATTGGGAGTCGGTCCGGTGTGAACGCCGCACGCAGGATGGTATGCGAGAGCCGACACGGCGTGCTTTCTGCATCGAGGATACCCATGGCTGAGAGCCTCGAAAAGTAACTTACATAACTTTCATATCATTGCGCCCGGAGCGGTTATAATTGCCGGGTTCTGCTGCGGCTTCCCTTACTGGAAGGCCCGCTTCCATGGGCAACTCGCACGGCACTCGTTCCGGAGAACTCCGCTCGAAGGAGGTCGATCACCGTGGCGAAATACCTTAGCTATAAGCGCAGAGCGATCGCGTCCATCGCGATCAGCTGGGGAGCGGCAATCGGTCTCAGCGCGCTGCTGGCAGTCCCAGCGCTGGCCGCAACCGAAACGATCCTCCATACCTTCACCGGAGAGCCCGATGGATATAGCGGATATTATCCGCAGACCTTTAATCTGATTGAGGATCCAGCCGGAAACCTCTATGGTGTGACACCTTATGGAGGGTTCTACGACTGGGGTATGGTATTCGAGCTTTCCCTGCAGGACGGGGCGTGGGTCGAGACCATGTTGCATTCGTTTGGGGCCCCAGGGGATGGGGGCGTACCCGAGGGCAGCCTCATCATGGATAAGGCCGGCAACCTCTATGGTGTTCTCGAAGGGTACAAGCTCGGCGGGGTCGGCGCGGTGTATGAGCTTAGTCCTGACGGTAAGGGCAACTGGACTGAGACCATCCTGACTCCTCAAAGAGATGTTCATGAGCCGTTCGGCGGGCTCGCGCTGGATGCCGACGGCAACCTCTATGGAGTGACCCAACTTGGCGGTAGTCTCTGCCAGACCAAGCCCAAGCCCAAGCTGCGATGCGGCGTGGTATTCGAGCTGTCGCCGCCGGCCAAGGGGGCGAAGAAAGAGAAATGGAAGTACACGGTGATCCACGATTTTCTTGGGCAGAACTATGGCGACGGCCAGTGGCCGAATGGAAATCTCATCCTCGACGGGGCCGGAAATCTTTACGGTACGACGCAATATGGCGGCGCGTACAACAAGGGGACTGCTTTTGAGTTGTCACCGGGTCCGGATGGCTGGACGGAAGCGATCCTGCACGATTTCGGCAGCTTTGCGGGGGATGGGTTAATACCCTTTTTCGCGAGCTTGACCTCCGATATCGGGGGCAATCTCTATGGCACTACCTGGCAGGGCGGGAGCAGCGGAGGGGGCACTGTTTTCGAGCTTTCGCCAAACGGCGGCAGTTGGACGGAGACCGTGCTCTATTCGTTCTCCGGGAACATCTATCCAATGGCACCGGTCACTTTCTACAACAGCAAACTGTATGGAACTACTTTTTATGGCGGGACGGCCAACCGAGGCACAGTGTTTGAGCTTTCCCTGTCCGGCGGCGTTTGGATCGAGAAGATACTATACAGTTTTGGCGGAGCACCCGGTGACGGAGAAGAGCCGAACAGCGGGGTGATTCCCGACAGCCAGGGAAATCTCTTCGGCGTAACTGGCGGCGGAGCTGATTACGCCGGTATCGTCTACAAAATCTCGCAGTGATGCGACGTGAAGAGGAGTTTCCTCCTTAGGCTAGCTTTCGCAGCAGGCGGCCAATGCGCACCGCGCGATAAAGCGGGAATATCGCCTCCGGCAGTGCCACTGCATCGATGTCGCCTGGGCCGGGCGTGGACGCAAGGCGCCAGAGATAGCGCCAGCGGTCGCTGCGGCGCTCCCGTAAACTAAGCACTTGCCTGAAGTATTCGGCGGATTCGAAATCGTAAGTTGCGGCGCGCTTCAGGCGGGCGGCGCAGGCTTGGCCGAGCGGCACGATGGCGGGATCGCTGGCAAGAAACTCGCGGGCGACTTCCGGCAGGCGAGCGCCGAGCAGATTTTTTGCGAGCCAGAAACTCACGCCGAGAATGCGTGAGATGCCGAGAGCGCGGGCGCGCGTGATGACTTGGCTGACGTCGAGGTTCGGCGTGCGCAAACTTTCGGCGATGTCGGCGACCCAGATAAGACGCGTCCAGAGATGCTTGGCGGCGTGGAGGCAGAGGACCAGCAGCGAATCTTCGGGAGAGAGGCACGGAATGTGCGGCTCGAAGTAAGAGCGGGCTGGGTCAACTGGAGCCGAATCGGGTGGAACTGAATGCGCTCTGGGCGCGCGAGTTCCGGGCGAGCCGAGCGCAATACGGCCCGAGCGGGCGAGCAAGTCGTCGAAGGCGAAGTCGGCGGCACGCGCGTCGACCGCGTAGAAGCGCGGAAGCAGGCTCCATTGCAGTTCGACGAGATTTTTTCCCGCGGGGCCGTCGAACGATCGCTCATAACCGGTGCGCAGCCAGAGGCGCTCGACTGCGGGAGTAAATGGCTTCGAGGGACGGTAGCCGAGTTCGGCGAGCGACTGTTTGGCGCGGGTGAAGTCGTTGGGCGAAATCAGCAGGTCGAGGTCGGAGAACGCGCGCAACGCGAGATCGCCATAGGCGGATTGCGCCAGCACCGGTCCTTTATAAGGAAGGGAGCGCACGTTTGTTTGCGCGAAGTGGCGCAGGATGCGCTGAAGCTCAGCGGCAAACCACAAATTACGGCGAAGGTTGGCCGCGTAGGCGGAGCGGAGGGCGTGGGCAATATGCGGCGGGAGCGCGTCGGCATGATCGGTCAAATTGCGCGCCACGAGTGGCAGGACGCCATGGTACTCGGCGAGGGGGAGAAGATCGTCCCAATCGGACGCGGCGGCAATGAGTTGGCTGATTCGCGCGAGATGTTCGGGGCCGGGATTCGCGCAGGAGCACGCGCACAACAATTCAAAGGCGTCCTGGCCGGCACGGTTTTGATCGGAGCGATTTTTGGCGCCACTTCTTTGGCGGGCACTATTTTGGTGCGGGAGAGACGCCGGCGGAGGAGACGAGAGCAATGCTTGGGGCATCTGACTGCGAACTATACTACACAGCCAGCGGCGGGCATTATTGAGGGAGCATCATCGTCGTACCACGATCGTACACACGCAGAAGCGCAGGCGCGCAGGCGGCAAGGGTTTGCAAGGATCTATGGAGCAGGTCGGGTTCGAATCCGTGCGCAAGGTATTTCGGCATCGCCCGGCGCTGTTCAACTGGGTGGGGCGCGAGCGGGCGGGCGAGACGGTCGCGCTGAATGACGTTTCGTTTTCGGTCGGGAACGCGGACGTGGTGGCGCTGCTTGGGCCGAACGGCAGCGGAAAAACCAGCACGCTCAAACTCATCTCGACCATGCTGCTTCCGGACGCCGGGGCGGTGCGCGTGGGCGGCAGCGATGCGCGGCGCGAGGCGGGCGAGGTGCGGCGGCAAGTCGGGATTGCGGTGGCAACGGAGCGATCTTTTTTCCCGCGGCTTTCGGCGCGCGAGAACCTGGATTTTTTCGGGGCCCTCGATGAAGTTCCGCGGCGCGAGCGGCGCGGGCGCATTGAAGAAGTTCTGCGCGCGACGGGACTGGAGGAGCAGTCGGACACGCTGGTGATGAAGTTTTCGAGCGGCATGTATCAGAAGCTGGGGCTGGCGCGCGCGCTGGTGAAACGCCCGCGCGTGCTGTTGCTCGACGAGCCGACGCGTAGCCTGGACGCGGCTGCAACGGCGCAGCTTTGGGCGATGATCCGCGCCCAGAGCGGCGCAGGCACCACCGTGTTTGTGGCCACGCATAACTTCGCCGAAGCGGCCGCGGTGGCAAATCGAGTTTTATTGCTGCACCGGGGAGAGTTGGCCGCGGATCGCATCTTGAAGCGACCCGCTGCCGGGCGCGCTCGGGCCGATCGTTTCGCGACGCACGCTGCGGCTGCAAGTCAAAGACCCGGCGCGGATCAAATCGCGGAGGAATTGCGCGCGCTTTATTTTCGCGCGACGGACGAGCGGGACCGGGGTGGCGATTCGAGAGTGGAAGCGATCTCTGAACCGGCGGACTTCCGGTGCGACGGAGAACGCACGGCAAGCGGCCCTGTTGAAGAAGACACGGCCGGAGAAGAATTGGCGCGGGGCGCGGGAGCGGGCCGATGAGGCCGCTGCTCGATAAGCTTCTGGCCATTCTTCGCCGCGACGCGCTCACCGCGATTCGCTACCGCAGCAGCTTTGCCGTGACTCTGGTGGGAGTGCTGACCGAACTCGCCGCTTTTTACTATCTGTCGCGCGCCATCGGTCCCGGTTTTCGTCCCGATGGGGTTCCCTACTTCCCTTTTCTTCTGGTCGGCACCGGCCTGTACACATTTTTCGTGATGAGCGGACAGGCGTTTTTGAGCACGGTGCAGGAGGCGCAGCAGACGGGCACGATGGAGGTGCTGATGACGACCTCGACTGCGCCGGCCGAATTGATCGTGCTCAGCGCGCTCTCGGCTTTTGCCGGCAGCCTGACGAATTTCGGCGTTTATATTCTTGCGGGCATCGCGATTTTTCAGGCGGCCATTCACGCCAATGTGGTTGCGTGCGCGGTGGTGATGATTCTCTCGGTGGGGATCGCGCTCGCGCTCGGAATTCTTGCCGCGACGCTGCAAATCGCGTTTCAGAAGGGCTCGGCGTTGATCTGGCTGCTTGGGTCCGGACTATGGTTGTTGAGCGGCACGGTATTTCCGGTGCAGAATCTGCCCCTGCCGCTGGCGATGCTGGCGCGGGCAGTGCCGTTCACGTATGCGATTGACGCAATGCGCGGCGCGCTGCTGGAGGGGCGTTCGATTGCGGCGATGGCGCCCACGGTGATGGGCCTCGCGATGTTTTGCTTTGTGCTGCTGGGGTGCGCTATGGCGGGTCTTACGCTGAGCCTGCGGCGGGCGCGGCAATGCGGCACGCTGTCGTTCTATTAGGACTGCGGGCGCCTATGCAACCGCTTACACGGATTCTGAGCGCGCGGTTTTGCCGGGCACGCGCACGCGAACGGTGTGCGCGATGCCGCGCAGCTTTTCGAGCAGGTCGCCGTCGCAGGCGCGGTTGATGTCGTAGATCGCATAGCCAAGATTCCCGCGCGTATCGAGCACCTGGCGCTCAATGTTGATGCCGCGATCGGCGAGAATGTCGTTGATGGCGCGCAAAATTCCCGGCACGTTGTGGTGGATGTGCATGAGCCGGTGCGAGCCGGGCTCGTAGTCGAGGTGGCAATGCGGCAGGTTGATGCTCATCAGCGAGTTGCCGCTCTCGAAGTAATCGATCATTTTCGCGGAGACGAACTGGCCGATATTCTGCTGCGCCTCTTCGGTGCTGCCGCCGACGTGCGGCGTCAAAATCACGTTGGGCAAGCCTTGCAGGGGGCTGGCGAAAGCGCCGCCGCTCTCCGGCTCCTGCGGAAACACGTCGATGGCGGCGCCGCCGAGCTTGCCGGTCTTTAAGTGGCGCGCGAGCGCCTCGTGATCGACGACAAATCCGCGGCTCAAATTGATAAGGCATGCGCCTTCTTTCATCGCGGAAAGCTGCTCTTCGCCGATCAGGTTTTGGTTCTGCTGCTTGCCATCGACGTGCAGAGTGATGACGTCGGCGCTGCCGAGCAGTTCGCTGAAACTGACCGGACGCGCATTTCCGCGGGCCAGGACGTGCGCGACGTCATGAAACACGACGCGCATGCCCATCGCTTCGGCGAGGTCGGAAATTTGCGAGCCGATTTTTCCGTAGCCGACGATTCCGAGCGTCAGCCCGCGCACTTCGTGCGAACCGGCGGCCGATTTGTTCCACTGGCCGCCGTGCAGTCGCGTGCTGGCTTCAAAGGTACGGCGCATGAGCAGAATGATTTCGCCCATGGCCAACTCGGCCACCGAGCGGCTGTTGGAATGCGGATCGTTAAAAACGGCAACGCCACGCTCGCTGGCCGCGCTGCGGTCGATCTTGTCGACGCCGATGCAGAACGCGCCCACGGAGACCAGTTGCGGCGCGGCTTCCAGCACGGCAGAGGTGACGCGCGTCTTGGAGCGCACGCCGAGGATGGAGACGTCGCGCATCTTTGGCACCAGGTCGCGCTCATCCATCGCGCCCTTGTGCATCTCGACCGCAAAGCCCGCTTCCTCAAACTGCGAGGCTGCGACGCCGCTGATGTTTTCCAGCAATAGAACCTTCAAGAAGCCTCCGCACTCCAGCACCGCAAAGCGCCCAGCAAAAATTATAAAGGGGCGATTGCGATCCCATGGTACGCCATCGATAATGGCGACGTGACAGACGTAACTATCGTGGAGGCGTCAACGCCGGCGCAAATCGCGCAAGTTCGCGAGTTGTTCCTCGAATATGCGAGTTCGCTTGGTTTTAGCCTGTGTTTTCAAAATTTCGATCGCGAACTAAAGGAGCTTCCGGGAGACTATGCGCCTCCTGATGGCCGTCTGTTGCTTGCGGAATGTGGAAGCGAACTAGCGGGCTGCGTCGCTTTGCACAAAATCGGGACCGGAATCTGCGAAATGAAACGTCTGTATGTACGGCCACAGTTTCGGGGACGCGGATTGGGGCGGACGCTGGCGGAGCGACTGATTGCCGAGGCGCCTGAGATTGGCTATGAGCGCATGCGTCTGGATACCGTGGAACCAGTGATGAAGGACGCGGTTGCCATGTATCGCAGGCTGGGCTTCCGGGAGATCGCTCCCTACCGTGACAATCCAATCGCCGGCGCGCTTTACATGGAGCTGAGTCTTTAACTGCGTTCGCCGGGCTGTCTTACTCGTGGTCGCATCGAGGGCCGGCATTGCGACGAGCTGCAATGTTTTCGCGCCGAAGTGCTACAAATATAAGGGAGGGTCGGGACAACCGGTCCCGGTCTCGGTGAATCCTTCCGTTGCACGCGATCATCTTTGAGATTTGGAAGAAAATACAAAGGCACAAGCTTTTGGAGGAGATCAATAATGCCGCATGAACTACCCCCCCTGCCGTACGATTACACGGCGCTCGAACCCACCATCGATGAAAAAACGATGCACCTGCACCATGACATGCATCACGCCGCTTATGTGAAGAACCTGAACGCGGCGCTCGACAAACACCCTGACTTGCACAAGAAGACCGCAGAGGATCTGCTGCGGGACCTGAATGCCATTCCCGAAGACATTCGCGGGGCCGTGCGCAACAACGGCGGCGGACACGTGAACCACTCAATGTTCTGGCAGATTATGAAGCCCCACGGCGGCGGCGAGCCGAACGGCCCGATTGCCGACGCGATTAAGAAGACGTTCGGCGACTTCAAGACGTTTCAGGAAAAATTCAACGCCGCCGGTGCGGGACAATTTGGCAGCGGATGGGTCTGGCTGGCCGGCGACGGCAAGGGCGAGGTGAAGGTCATCTCCACGGCGAACCAGGACAGTCCCATTTCGCAGGGCCTCCATCCCATCTTCGGCAACGATGTGTGGGAGCACGCGTACTATCTGAAGTACAACAACCGGCGCCCGGAGTACTTGCAAGCGTGGTGGAACGTGGTGAACTGGGAAGAGATCAACAAGCGTTATCAGAAGTCGTTGGGCAAGTAGGCGCGACTTTTTGTTGGGACGGATGGTTAGGGACGGGGAAGAGCTCCGTCCCTTCTCTATTTGTGCGCGCTTCAGGGGCGCTCGTCTTTCGGTTTCGCGGAGAGCCCCTGATCCCGCGCCTGTGGCCCCATCCACACGTTGTGTTTCGGGGGCAACGCCCGCCGGGGATTCTCATCGCGGTAACTCGAACAAAATCAATCTGAGCATGAATGGCCCAGCGGTTGCCTCTTCTTTTGCGTCTGCGCGAGGCGCAGGGAGGTGACAACATGGCAACAACTTGTAAACCAGTCAAGACGGAAACCAACAGCAAATCGTCGGGGGCGGCGCGGCCCACGGCGGATCAGCATTCAGCCGGAATCGAGGAGCACCATTCTTCGTGGTCGCGCGCCCAGAAACTGGGTGTGATCGCATGCCTGACGATGGTGGGGATTTTGCTCGCCATCAGCGCGTGCTCGAAGCAGTCTTCCAAATCTGCGGCGGCGGGCGTGAGCGGGCCGGCTTCGGCTTCGGCGGCACTGACGACAACCGCGGCGAGTCCGGCGACTGCGATGACGGCTGCCAGCGCGGGCGCGCCAGACGTTCAGGCGCGGGCAAAAAAGCCGCGCAGAAAACTATCTGCGAACGTGACGTATCGCGACCCGAACTCCGGCGTCTCATTTGTCTATCCGAGGAAATTTGTGTTGGCGTCGGGCGACAAAGGGGTAGCGGAAGACGCTGCAGGCGGCAAAGATCTGGCCGGCCAAGCTTCTGGCGAAAAGGCGCGGCCTGCGCAGGGAATGGACAATCTGCCGATGAACTTCGTCGAACCGGGAGGAACAGCGGTCGCGACCGTCGCGTTGCCGGAGAACTCGTATCCGGGAACGGACTTTGCGGCAGGCCTGTTTCGCGTGAATGTGAATCGAAATCTGGCCGCGAATGAATGTCAGCATTTCGCGTTCGTCGACGCAAATGACGCGGATGGCGAACCGATCGATGCCGAGCGCGTCAAGGTGGGTGCCACCGAAATGAACATGACGTCCGAGTTCGAGGGCAGCGCCATGCACCAGGTGGAAACGCGTTACTACCACGACTACGAAAATGGCGCGTGCTACGAATATGTGCTCGGCCTGGCAACCGATGGTTTCGGCGCGGAGGCGAACATTCGGCCGGTGGATCGCGACCGGGTATTTGGGCGACTGGAAAAAATTCTGGCCACGGTGAAGGTACGTGCAGAGGAGGAGCGGGTGGCGGAAAAGCGGAGTGAGCCGAAGCAGTTGGACGCGAAACAGAGCGACGCGAAGCAGACTGACGGAAAGCAGATGGAGCAAAAGCCGGGCGAGCAGAAGCCGAGCGCAGACGCGGGGGATGCGGCGACTTCCGGCACGCAGAAGTGAAGCGCGACTGATCCGGGCGCAGTCTTCTTCTGCGACGCGAACTCTGCGCCGCGAAGCTTCTTTGTCCCGAAGCACTTCGCGATCCAAGGCCATGCGAATCGACCCGCGTGGCCTGTCCTCTGCTCGCGCCGGGCCGCGCGCGTCTAGTACAATCCCCAGTTACCTTTCACCAATCAGAACGAGGAGGAATCAGTGACCCAGAAAATCATCGATGTCGTCGGCACTTCTACGGAGAGTTTCGCCAAGGCGGCGGATGCGGCGATTAAAGAAGCCGCCAAGACCGTGCGCAATATCAAGTGGGCGCATGTCGAGTCGCTCGACATGCTGGTGGACGGCGCAGCGATTAAGCAGTATCGCACCACGACGAAAATTTATTTCGACGTCGAGAACTAGCGGGAAGCAGTTCCCAATTTATTTCCCGTATTTCTCGGCGAGCCAGCGCGTCATTTCATCGCGCAGCTGGCGATAGTCGGAGTGGATGGTGCCGCGCAATGCCGCTTCCAGGGCGCCGCCCTGCGACAAGCGCTCGAGAATGCGCTGCACGTCGCCCATGCCGTACGTGTCGCGCATGTATTCCACGGCGGCGAGCGACTCGGCGTAGGCCGTGCTGGCTTCGGCGCCGGAGTAACTCATAAAGCTGCCTTCCAGCATGTTGTAGGGAATCTCGGCTCCCGCGCCAAACAGTTGCGCCAGCGCGCGCCCGTTGGAGCCGCTCGATCTGCCTTCCTCAAGCTGCGCGATGCCTTCATTCAGCCACGTAGGGCAGCGGCTGCTCGACATTTGCGCGACGAAAGAATGCGTGAGTTCGTGCTTGAGCACGCGCGCCAGATCCGGCGTCACGCTTGCCATCCCGCTGATGGGAATGCGCAGCTTGCCGTCGTTGATGGCGCCGCTCCACGAGGGCGCGCGCGTCACATCGAAGAAGCTTTGCTGCGTGTAGAGCGTGACGGCGATGGTGTCGTGCGGCGAGTAACCCAAGTCGCGTACCAGGTCGTCGTAGTCGGAGTCGAGGGCCGCGAGCAGATCGTGCCGGAAACTTTCGCTCGTCTGCTTGCCTTCGAAGTGCAGATTAAAGTGGCTGCTCTCGCGCTCGGAAAAGTCGGACTCGGCCTTTGATTCGCGCTCGGCGCGTTCCAGAAACTGGCTGACGGTGGCGTCCGGCCGCAGCGCCACGGATTTTCTCCACGAGCGGATCGCGTCGGCCGTGTGGTCGGCGGCAAATTGCGCAAAGCCGAGCATGGCGAGCGAGTCGGGCGAATCGGGCGCCGCTTTGACGGCGTGCTCGGCATAGGACACAGCCTGCGCCGCCTGCCCGGTGCGCACCAGGCTAGCCGCGTAGTAAATCAGCAAAGTTGCGTTATCCGGTTCAAAGCGCAGCGCAGACTGGTAGTATGTTTTCGCCTGCGGAAAGTTTCCACGATCAAATTCGTGCTTGCCGGCGAGGAAATATCCAGTCGCGGCGAGTTCCGGATTGCCGCTGTCGAGCGCGGCCAGCGCGTCGGTGTCGACCTTGCCGTCGCGAATAATTTTCTCCGCAATGTCGCCTTCGTGGGTGAAGGTCACGGCGGGCGGCGTGAAGCTGGGGATCTCCGCCGACGCTGCCGGCGACGCCGCTGAAGATCGCGCCGGCGCGGCTCCGCCTGCGTCAATGCGCTCGACGGACGATTTAGGGATGGCGTAGGTATCTTCGCCGACGTCGTACTCGAGCCGGTCTTTATTCTTGTCCTCGCGCACCTGATCCGCCCAAATAGTGCGCCCGTTTTTCAGGTGAATCACATCCGCGGACGAGGAAAGCGCCGCGAAAAGCACTAGAATGGGGCAAAGTAGTCGCACTCTTGCCGATTGTAGAACCCTGGCTGGGGACTTCGTAGGTGACTAAGGTGCTCGTTCGGTTGTTGCGCTTCGCGCGCCCGGGATGGCGAACCACGTGGCTGATCGCTTGCCTATTGTGCGCCGTGGCCGCCTGCGCGGAATCGCCGGCCGATTGCCCCGGCACGTCGGACGGACTCTACGCGCGACTGCGGACGGTTGGCCTTGACGCCGCACGCGTGTATCACGTGCGCGACGCCTCGATTCACCATCCCAATCTCGACCTTACCTTCGACGACGGAACGATTGCCTTTACCGAAGACGTCTGTGGCCGCATCACGGGCGCGTTTTTTGTGGGCGACGGCGAGGTTCTGGTGCAGCCGCCAAATCATGTGGAGCGTGCATCGCTGTCCATGTTTACGGGCACGGCAATTCTTGAGGAGCAGTTTGCCTCCGCGTACTTTCGCTTCAACGACAACACGGCGGAACTTCTGCAACCGTTTCTTTCGCCCGCGACGGAGGCGGGCGATTTTCTGAAGGATTGGGGCGAGGCGGCGCACCGGTTGGCGGAGTTCGATGCGACCCGTTTGTTCGTCGATTTCAGCCATTTTCTCCCGCCGAAAACGTCGGCGCGCGATGCGAAATTTCCCCCGCTGCTGCACGCGCACCTGCTGGGCAGAAAGCTGGGCGCGTTCGAAATTTTCTGGGATGCGGCGATTTCCGAGCCGCTGTGGGCGGGCCAGGCCGAGACCAGGGATGGCGCGGACTACTTCGATATCTGGACGTCGTTTGCGCCCACCATTCCGGGCGTGGCCGCTGCGCCGCGCGCGAATGACATTTCGATTTCCAGCTATCGGATTCGAGCGACGGTCAATCCACCGACGGAATTGCAGGCCTCCGCCGATCTCGACCTGCGCGTTCGCGGTGGAGGGCAGCGCACGCTGCTTTTCGAGTTGTCGCGCTATTTGAAAATTTCTTCCGTCGAAATGGGCGGTCACGCTCTCGACTTCATACAGAATCCGGCCATCGAGGGAACTCAGCTGCGGCGCAAGGGAAACGATCTGGTTGCGGTGGTGCTTCCCGCCGAGTTGAAGAGCGGGCAGGAGACGAAACTCAGCTTTCATTATGCGGGCGATGTTCTGTCGGATGCGGGCGGCGGTTTGTTGTACGTGGGCGCGCGCGGCATCTGGTATCCGAACTTCGGTCTGAGTCCGGCGCAGTTCGATCTGACGTTTCGCTATCCGGCGGGATGGACGCTGCTGGCGACGGGGAAGCAGAGTTCGCGCGCTGCGGAAGCGGCCTCGAAGACAGGCGCTGAGCCTGCGGGCATGAAGAGTTCACATTGGATCTCGGATCGTCCGATTCCCGTCGCCGGGTTCAACCTCGGCAAGTATGTGCGCGCCGAGGCGAAGGCGGGCACGGTTGCGGTTGAGGCGTACGGAACCAGGGGAGTCGAGAAGTCGTTTCCGATGCCGGCGGCCGAGGCCGTCGAGCCGCTGATTTTGCCGGAATCGCCGAGGGCGAGGGCGCTGCCGCCGGTGGCTGTGTCTCCGCCGCCTCCGTCGCCCGCGCGAGATGTTCAGTTTGTTGCCGACCGCGCCGCCGAAGCGATCCGGAACTTCGCGGAGTGGTTTGGGCCGTTTCCATTTCCCTCGCTGGCGCTTACGCAAATGCCGGGCGACCTGAGCCAGGGCTGGCCGGGCCTGATTTTTCTTTCCAGCACCGCGTTTCTCGGCCCGCAAGAGCAACACGATCTGCACATCGATCCCATCGCGCGCGAGTTGAACCTCAAAGTGCTGGCCCACGAGACGGCGCATCAGTGGTGGGGCGATCTCGTGCTCTGGAAGTCGTATCGCGACCAGTGGATTTCCGAGGGTCTGGCAAATTACGCGGCGCTGCTTTTGCTGGAGCGGCAAAATCCCGCCGCGTTCCACCAGATCATGGAGAAGTACCGCAACGATCTGCTCAGCAAGAATAAGGATGGCGAACTGCTGCGCGAGGCGGGACCGGTCACGCTGGGGCAGCGATTGATCTCGTCGCACTTCCCCGACGCGTACGAGGAGATCAGCTACGAACGCGGAACCTGGCTGTTTCACATGCTGCGCTGCATGATGCGCGATTCGGAGATGGCGTCGCATTCCCGGAAAGCGCCCGCCAACCCGGATGAGCCTTTCTTCCGGGCGCTCCGCAAAGCGCGCGATCGGTACGCGGGCAAGGCGATGAGCACGCGCGAGCTCGTGCAGGTTTTCGAAGAGGAACTGCCCCGCCCACTTTGGTACCAGAATCATCACAATTTGAACTGGTTTCTGGAGAGCTGGATCAACGGGACAGCGATTCCGGAGCTTTCGGTGCGCGACGTACATTTGGGCGAGAAGGCGGGCGCGGGCAACGTTTCTGGTTTGATTCTGCAAAAACACGCGGGCGAGGATCTCATCACGGCCGTGCCGGTCTATGGCGTCGTCGCCGGTAACTCGCTGGTTTTTCTGGGCGAAACGCTGGCTGACGGACCAGAGACGCCATTCCAGATGACCGCGCCGGCGGGCGTCCATAAAATTGTGCTCGACCCCTACCACACCATTCTCAGCGCGCCGAAGTAGCTCTTAGCCTCGCCCCGTTTTTTCGCACACCTTGCACGGCCACTCGATTGCACTTGTGGAAGTGAGCGCGAATAAAAAGCGAAAAATGAGGTCGATATGGGACTGCAACCTGCCTGGAATATGAACGAGAGTGGCGATCGGTATCGGGTGCCACGGCGCACCGTTCTTCTCGTAGAGGATGAGCCCTTTGTGCGCGAGGCGACGCTCAGCATTCTGGAAAGCGCCGGCTATCAGGTCATCCCGGCTGGGGACGCGGTCGCGGCGATCCGGGCTTACGAGGAGGCGCAATGGGCAATCGATCTCCTGATGACCGACATGGTGCTGCCCGGCCGCACCGGCGAGCAATTGGGCGAGGAGATTCGCCAGCGCTCGCCCGATGTAAAGGTGCTGGTGACCTCCGGCTACTGTGACGCCGCGAGCGCGACGGAACAGCCGCAATCGCAGACCTATTTCCTGGCAAAACCATATACGCGGAGGGGACTGGTGGAGAAGATCGAGAAGATTTTTGAAGTGCCGCTGCGGCGCGCTGCCGGCCAGGCAGGCTAGAGCAAATCGCCAAAGGCGCGTGCGATGCAGAACGGCTTCACGGTTTACCGTAACCGCGACGGAGGGACAACTCGCTAATCGGTCTCATCGCAGAGTTCGACCAAACTACCGCATCTCGGTTGACATCGCTTGATAAAATATAAGCAGGTGCTAAGCGCACCCGTGGTCGCTCGGTCTTTGACAAATTTACGAGGTGAGAACTCGGAACGGCTGAGGCCGTGAAGCAGAGGAGAAAAGAATCGAAATGTTGCGACTCGGCGGGGAGACTTCCTAACTCATTAAAAAATAAAGACTTTACTGGTAACACCTTTAAACTCAAAGACCTGGCGCTTTCCATGTCCAAGTCTTTGATTCCAAAAGACCGGGGAGAGGGGGGTCCCCAACACGAGCGCCTGAGTTCCAATATGGAGCTGCAGGACTAGGAACGTCGAGCCAACGAACGTCGAGTCCAACGATGCAGGCCAAACCGCCGAGCGGAGGCGATCACAAGTTTATGCCAACTGTGAAAGCCGCATCGCGCTTTGGTACTGAGTTCGTTTGAAAAGGAGACTGACCGGAGCTCACGAGAGTGCTCACAGATTGAACTTCAAGACTTCCGCGTTTCGGCGCGCGGCTTTATTTATAATTCCCCGTTCCAGGGAGTTCTCATGAACCTTGAAGGACGGGTTGCGCTGGTTACCGGCGCCTCGCAAGGAATCGGCCGCGCTTGCGCGCTGCATCTGGCTCGTAACGGAGCGAGCGTTGCCGTTGCCGCGCGAAATGCGCAGAAACTCGATGAGTTGGTCGCCGAGATCGCATCGACTGGCGCGAAGGCCGCCGCGTTCGCCATGGACGTCGCCGACGAAGAGCAGGTCAAAGCGGGCATCAAGGCCGCGCTTGCGCACTTCGGCAAAATCGACATCCTCGTCAACAACGCCGGCATCACGCGCGATCAGTTGGTGATGCGGATGAAGCGCGCCGACTGGGACGCCGTGCTGGCCACCAACCTCACGTCGGCCTACCTCGCGATCCAGCAGGTCATTCCATCGATGCTCAAGCAGCGCTGGGGCCGCATCATCAACATCAGCAGCGTATTCGGGCGGACCGGCCAAGCGGGCCAGGCGAACTACGCAGCTTCCAAGGCTGGGCTGTTGGGACTGACGATGGCCATCGCCCGCGAGGTCGCCTCGCGCAGCATTACGTGCAATGCCGTCGCGCCGGGCTTCATCGAAACCAACATGACGGCGGGGCTGAGCGACGAGTTCAAGCAGACCGCGCTGAAGCAGATTCCGCTCGGACGAGTGGGCACTCCCGACGACGTAGCGAACGCCGTAACTTTCCTCGCCTCCGAGGAGGCTGCATACATTACCGGGCACGTGCTGAATGTAAACGGCGGCATGCTGATGGGGTAAGGGTGCGTTTGAAGTTCTCAGCTCTCAGTTTTCAGCTATCAGTAAAACCGTAGCGCGATGCCGATCGCTGGTCCATTCCAGAACTTTCGCATCTTAATCCCCGAAAGTCGAAGTCTGGGAAGCCGATCCAAGCGCAGGGAGGTATAATGTCGCGGGCCTCGCGGTCCCGCGAAACCCACGAAGAATTAAGGAGGGAGAACATGCGTTTCACTTTGCCGATGTTAGCCGTGATTCTGTGCCTGGCCGCCATTGGATGCTCGAATTCGGTCGCGCCTGCGGCGGCTCCCGCTGCGCCGCCTGACACGCGCGCCGCCGATATGCAAGCCGTCAAAGATGTGGAAGCGGCCTGGGTGAAAGATGCGGCCACCAAGGATCCCGCAAAATGGGCAAGCTATTTCACAGAAGACGGATCGGGACTTTATCCGGGCGCGCCAACCGTGAATGGGAAAGAAGCGCTCAAAGCGGCGATGACGCCGATGCTCGCCGATCCCAATTTCGCGCTGACGTTCTCGTCCACACGCATGATGGCCTCAAAGGGAGGAGACATGGTCTATTCGGAGGGCACATACACCATGACCATGACGAATCCGAAGACGAAAAAACCGGTGACCGAGCATGGAAAGTATTTGACCGTCTACACCAAGCAGGCCGATGGAAGCTGGAAAGCGATCGCCGATACCTTTAATTCCGATTCGGCGATGTAGATTTGGAGCGGGCAGGGATCGAGTGAGTCAGAGTGTGCGGATCCCTGCTTTTTTTCTGCGGAGGATTTCGTTCCCGCCGGGCTAACGCGAGCTTGTGCTTAGCGTGAAGCGAAGTTTCTCGACTTGCTCTGCCGCGGCGCCGAAATCGTCGGCCGCCACGACCGCGAGCACCGCGTGCCACGGAATCATCATTGCCTGGAGTTCGACCGCGGGATTCTTCTCGTGTTCTTTGGTGTTCAGCTCGATCCAGAGACCGCGTTCGTCGGTGTCGTCGAGCACGCGCGCGAGGATGGTATGGCCATCATCGGCGGTTTCTGTGGCGTAATCGTCCGCGTGTGAATCGCGGTCCAGATGCAAGGTCCGTTCTGTCTCTGGGGAGTGGGCTTTCCGCCTGCCATTTCCCGAATCTGTGAAGCGGCCCGCGCGCGCTTCGCGAGTCTGGCCGTTGCGGGGCGAATGAGATTCACCGTTTCCGTCCTGAACGTCTTGCGGCGCGGCATCGCGCAGGAAGGCGCGAATCGCCCGCAGGTTTGCCCACGATTTTCTCACCACGACCGCGTTCCACGAATTCTGCTTGAGGCGCATAACTCAAGCCTAGTAGCGGATGCAGGCCTAAGAAGTGACCCGAATCACGCGCGGCTGTGAGGCTGCGCCGCTGAAGGCTGAGGCAACTGAAGTCACCGATCCCTGCCGCCAGCGATCGAAGGCACCAGCAGGACCTCGTCGCCCTCCTGAAATGCATACGACGCGCCGCCCAGGAAGCGTATGTCTTCCTCGTTCACATAGATATTCAGGAAGCGGCGGACCTCGCCGGCTTCGTCGCGCAGATGGGACTTCAGATCCGGGAACTTTCCGTCGAGCGCGGCAAACAGTTCATGCAGGTTCGCGGCTTCGCACGTCAAATGGGGAGCGCCACCCGTAAGACGCCGCAACGCGCTCGGAATTTGTACAGTAATGCTCATAAAATCTCCTTTATAGAGTTCGCGGTTACCGGCTCTCAGTTCTCAGAAAGCCCCGAGGTAGAAACTGGTAACTGAGAACTGTCGTTAGGCCACGGCCGCCGGCAAGTCGGTATTTTTCGCCGCGAGATATGCTTCGAACTCGCTGAGCTTCGCCGCAATCGGCTTGTCCGCCTGGAACTTGTCGGCGAGCACGTCGGTCGTCTTCAGTCCGTTGCCCGTGATGCAGAGCACGGTTGTCTCATCCGGCAGAATGCGGTCCTGCTGGATCAATTTGCGCGCTACGCCTACCGTCACGCCGCCCGCAGTCTCGGTGAAAATGCCTTCGGTTTGCGCCAGTAGTTGAATCGAGTTGACGACCTCGGGATCGGAAATATCCTCCGACCATCCGCCGCTTTTGGTGATTGCCTTGATCGCGTAGTGACCGTCGGCGGGATTGCCGATGGCGAGCGAGCGCGCAATCGTCTTCGGCCTTTGCGGCTCGATCTCGCTGCTGTACTGCTTGATGGCCGTCGAAATCGGGGAGCAGCCGGACGCCTGCGCGCCAAAGAAGCGCACCTGCTTCGGCTCAACCAAGCCGAGAAGAATCAACTCGTCGAACGCCTTCTTGATTTTTGTAATCAGCGATCCGCCGGCCATCGGCACGACCACGTTATCCGGCAAGCGCCAGCCGAGTTGCTCGGCGATCTCGTAGCCGACGGTCTTCGAGCCCTCCGCATAATAGGGGCGCAGATTCACGTTCACGAATCCCCAGTTATGCTCGTCGGCAATTTGCGAGCACAAGCGATTCACGTGATCGTAGCTGCCGTTGATACGGACGACTTCCGCGCCGAACACGTGGGTTCCGAGGATCTTCGCGGGCTCGAGATCGGCGGGAATGAAAACCCACGCCTTGAAGCCGTCGCGGGCCGCCTGCGCCGCCACCGCGTTCGCCAGGTTGCCGGTCGAAGAACACGCCACCGTTTCGAAGCCAAAGCCGCGTGCATTGGCCAGCGCGACTGCGACCACGCGATCTTTAAAGCTCAAGGTCGGCAAACACACGGCGTCATTTTTAATGTGGAGTCCGCGCGAGCCGATCTTTTCTCCGAGGCGCGGCGCGCTCACCAGCGGCGTGAACCCGACGGGCAGCGAAGGCGTAAATCCCGGCGGCAGCGGCAGCAGTTCGCGATAGCGCCAGATGTTCTCGGCGCGCGACGCGAAAAGCTCGCGCGAAACATTCTTCTTGAGAGAATCGTAATCGTAGGTAACTTCGAGCGGAGAGAAGCACTCGCAAACCGAGCGCGGCTGGTTATCGAAGGTCTTACCGCATTCGCGGCAGCGGAGCTGGTACGTGCTCGTCGTCATCCTGCAACTTCTCTTTCTGTGGCGGCGGGACGAGCCGGGAAAAATTCCCCGTGTACGACAAAACCCCTTTTCCGGGTAGGAAAAGAGGCTCGGGAGATGCGAAATCAATATCGTTCGCTTACCCGAATCTCATGGTCCCCGTTACCGGGCGAGAGTTGGCACCTGCAATGGCGATAGATGATCGCGACCCGGTTGCCGTGGCGTCTCTGGGCTCGTCCCTCAGCCACTCTGCATGAAATTCCGGTTTGCTCACTTCGAGCAAACTTGGGAATGGATCTTATAACCGACCGGGCGGTCTGTCAAGGAGTTTCGACGAAAATGAAGGATTCTAAGGATTTCACAGCTTACATTTGTCCTGGCAGCCTGGTGTTTTCACCTCGGATCTGACCTCGAACCTCTGATCTCACTTGAGTTCTTCGAGCATCGCGGTCATCTCGGACTGGGCGTGCTGGTTGCCGGTGCGGCGGGCGCTGCTGATGCCATCAACGAGCATGCGCCTGGCTTCGTCGACGCGCTCGGCGGTTGCCAGGGTCTGCGCAGCCATGAAATATCCGGGAGTATAGTCGGGATTTTTTTCGAGCAACGTCTTGAATTCCGCGAGCGCGCGGTCGATGTCGCCGGTCTTGGAGTATTCCATCGCCAGCCCGTAGCGTGCGAATGCATCTTCAGGATTGGCGGCGAGAATTTCGGTCAATGCGGCAATACGGTCCATAAGAACGTCCTCAGTTGTCAGTCTTCAGTTCTCGGTTAGAAACCCAAAGCTTCCTGGCGGGAGTTTACGCCGGGAAAATGGGGAGTTGAGAACTCACGACTGAGAGCTGACGACTGAGAGCTGGTCTATACGTCCTCGCAGTTTACAATAGCGTGATCCGAGGAAAGCAGCTTTGGCGTGCCCTTATTTTGTGCCGCGCGAGATATTGAATGACGGCTCCTGGCCTCATCCGGCGCGATTGCCCCTGGGGGCGGGATGGACGGGCGAATGCTGCGCGCCTGAGCATGAAGCGCCGCAGGACATCGCAATGGGCGGGACGCCATCGTCGCCGGTTCCGGCGGGACTGGCGACAGTGCCCGTCCTCACGTTGATTCGGGATTTCTGCAATTTGGGCTACGCCACAAATTGTCCGCATCTTCCGCGGGATCGCGACTGGGACGCCGTGCGCTTCTGTGTGACGAGCGCAGTCGCCGAGCAAATCACGCTCGCGTACGCGTGCGAACGCGACTATGCCCCGATTGATCATGGGACGATGACCTATGATCTTCGGAGCGAAGCCTGGCGCGAGCGGCCGGGCGATCCGCGTATTACACGACT
Source organism: Acidobacteriaceae bacterium (assembly GCA_003139095.1). Lineage (GTDB taxonomy): Bacteria > Acidobacteriota > Terriglobia > Terriglobales > Acidobacteriaceae > Acidiflorens. The sequence goes on along the minus strand of PLHW01000041.1, from coordinate 125,509 downwards.
GGCGGCAAGTTATGTGCAGGCCTATCGAGTCCGGCAAAGGGGCGCTCTCATCTAAGGCCCGAGGAACAGTCGGATCAAAGGTGTGTTAGACCAGGGAACTACGGGATTGGGGAAGAATCGGATCGAGGATCGATGATGAAGACTCAACTCACGAGCCCGAACGTGAACCACGGCGCAGAAAAGTTAATCCCGCGGCCGGTGCAGGCTTCGGTCTCGGAGATGGCCGAAATTGTTTTGCCGAACGACGCGAACCCGCTCAACGCTCTGCTGGGCGGGCGCCTGATGCATTGGATCGATCTGGCGGGGGCGTTGGCGGCGCACCGCCATTCGCGGCAGTGGGTGGTGACGGCGTCGATTGACCACATGGATTTTCTAGTGCCGGTGCGCGTCGGCGATCTGGTGATTCTGCGCTCCTCGGTGAACCGCGTATTCCGCACTTCCATGGAAGTCGGGGTCAAGGTCTGGGTCGAGAACTATCGTTCGGACGAGAAACGCCATGTCAGCTCCGCGTACTTGACCTTTGTCACGATCGACGCGGCGGGAAACCGCGTGCTGGTTGCGCCCGTGATTCCAGAAACGGCCGACGAGAAGCGGCGCTATGAAGACGCCGCGCGCCGCCGCGAGATTCGAAGGGCCGAGAGCAAGCATCGGAACCGAACTTGAGCCGATAGCGGAGAGCCGATTTATGGACAGTGCGCTTTTAATACATCGCCTGCACTTCGCGTTTACCGCGACCTTTCATTACCTGTTTCCGCAGCTCACGATGGGACTGGCGCTGCTCATCGTGGTGCTCAAAACGATTGCTCTGCGCAGAAACGACAAGGTGTATAACGACGCGGCGCGCTTCTGGGCGAAAATCTTTGGCATCAATTTCGTGCTCGGCGTGGTGACCGGCATTCCGATGGAATTTCAGTTCGGCACGAACTGGTCGGTGTTTTCGCGCTATGCGGGCGGCGTGATTGGGCAGACGCTGGCCATGGAAGGCATGTTTGCCTTTTTCCTGGAATCGTCGTTCCTCGGTTTATTTCTCTTCGGAGAGAAGCGGCTCAGCCCGCGCGCGCATTGGCTTTCAGCGGTGGCGGTTTGCGTGGGCGCGTGGGTCTCCGGCTACTTCATCATCGCGACCGACGCATTCATGCAGTATCCGGTGGGCTATTACAAGGCGGCCGATGGCAGCCTGCAACTCGCCAGTTTCTGGAAGTTTGTGCTGAACCGCTGGGCACTCTGGCAATATGCGCACAACATGAGTGGAGCGGTGGTTACGGGCGCGTTTGTGATGACCGCCGTCGGCGCATTTTATTTGCTCTCCGGCAAGTGGATTGAGCACGGCCGTATCTACGTTAAAGTCGGAGTAATCGCGGGCTGCATCTTCAGCATCCTGCAAGTGTTTCCGACCGGAGACAAGCAGGGCAAGCTGGTTTCCGACTATCAACCCGTAACTCTTGCTGCCATGGAAGGACTGTTCCGCGGACAGTCGGAAGCGCCTCTGCTCATCCTCGGTCAGCCCAACGAGGAGCGGGGCAAGATCGACAACCCGCTGGAAGTTCCCGGCATGTTGAGCATGCTGACTTACCGCCGCTGGAACGCGCAAGTTCGCGGCCTCGACGCGTTCCCGAAAGAAGACTGGCCGGGAAATATTCCGCTGCTCTATTACAGCTATCACATCATGGTGGGACTCGGAACGTTCTTCATCGCGGTGATGGGGATCGCTCTGTTGTTGTTGTGGAGCGGGAGATTATATTCCGCGCGGTGGATGCTGTGGATACTGATGCTCTCCGCGCCATTTCCATATATTGCGAACACGGCGGGATGGATGACCGCCGAGCTTGGACGGCAGCCCTGGCTGGTGTATGGGTTGATGCGGACCGAAGAGGGCTACTCGAAAGTCGTTTCGGCGGGAAACGGCATGTTTACTCTGCTGGGCTTTATGGGAATGTATATGGTGCTTGGAATTCTGGGGCTGTTCCTGATCCGGCGTGAGATCGAGCATGGTCCCGCGGGGCCGGAAGCTGCATCGCCGTTCTTGGCGGCCACGGAGGCGAAATGACGCTAGGGGCGCTCTGGTTTTGGATTGTTGCCGTGATGGTGACCGTCTATGTGGTGCTCGATGGCTTCGACCTTGGCGCTGGGGCCATCTATCTGATCGCGGCCAAGACCGGCGACGAGCGGCGGCGCGTGCTTCGCGCCATCGGTCCGGTGTGGGACGGCAATGAAGTCTGGCTGCTGGCCGCGGGGGGCACGCTGTACTTCGCCTTCCCGCAACTTTATGCATCGAGCTTCAGCGGATTTTATCTGCCACTGATGATGGTGCTTTGGCTGCTGATGCTGCGTGCCATCGGCATCGAATTCCGCGCTCACATCGATAACCCCATCTGGCAAAGCTTCTTCGACGCGGTATTCGCCGTCTCCAGCATTCTGCTGTGCGTATTTTTCGGCGCGGCTCTGGGCAATGTGGTGCGCGGGGTTCCGCTCGATTCGACCGGCTACTTCTTCGAGCCGCTCTGGACCAACTTCCGACTCGGCGACCAGGTGGGAATCCTCGATTGGTATACGGTTCTGATCGGCGTGGTGGCGCTCGTCACGCTGGCGGCGCACGGATCGCACTACATCGCGCTCAAGACCGACGAGGACCTCGGACGCCGCGCGCGCGGGTTCGCCCTGCTCTGCTGGCCGCTGCAATTCTTCTTCACCTGCATTTCTCTGGTGGCAACTTACTTCATTCGCCCCGAAGTGATGGAGAACTATTCGCGGCATAAAATCGGCCTGCTCGTTCCCATCGTGGTGTTCTCGAGTCTCGCTGTGATGCTCTGGGCAACTCCCAAGGGCAAAGAGAAGATCGCCTTTGTGGCATCGAGCCTTTATATCGCGGGAATGCTGGTGGGCGCGGCGTTTGCGCTGTACCCAGTCGTGCTGCCGGCGCGCGATCGTCAATATGACCTCACCATCGCGAGCACGAGCGCGGGCGTTCACGGCTTAAGCGTGGGCCTGATCTGGTGGACGCTGGGCGCGATCCTGGCGCTGGCGTACTTCGCCTTCGTCTATCGCATGTTCCGGGGCAAAGTGCAGGTGGGCGAAGGACACTACTAAGAATCGGGTGATCGGGTCATCTGGTGATCTAGAATCGATCCCAGTTGAGATGGCCGATGATCTGATGGCCCTATGATCCGATGGCCCGATCCAGATACATATTTTCGTCCTCCCTTATAATCACAAGATGAGCGCTCACTCGCATTCTCCCGGCCAGCAACAACCAACTCCACAACCTTTACCTGGCGTTAACGCGATCGTTGCCGTTGGTTCCGGCAAAGGCGGAGTCGGCAAGACCACGCTCGCCGTGAATCTGGCGCTCGCGCTCAACAAGATGGGATATCGCGTTGGCCTGCTCGATGGCGACGTTTACGGGCCGAACGTTCCGCTCATGCTTGGGACCAACGAGCAGCCCAAAGTGCAGGAGGAAGGCCGAATCTCGCCGATTAGCGCGCACGGACTGAAGGTGATTTCGGTTGGCTTCCTCAATCCGGGAGACAAGCCGCTGATCTGGCGCGGTCCGATGCTGCACTCGATCATCCGGCAGTTTCTGGGATCGGTGGATTGGGGACAACTCGACTATTTGATCGTCGATCTTCCTCCGGGAACGGGCGATGTTGCGCTCTCGCTGATTCAGACGGTTCCGCTGACGGGCGCGATCGTGGTTTCAACGCCGAGTGATGTGGCGCTGCAAGATGCGCGCAAGGCAATTGAGATGTTCCGGCAGATGAAGGTTGACATTGTTGGAATGGTCGAGAACATGAGCTACTTCTTGTGTCCGCATTGCAATCACGAGGTCGATATCTTCTCGCGTGGCGGCGCGGAGAAGACCGCCAAGCAATTTGACGTTGCGTTTCTCGGCGGCATCGAGCTCGATCCCGAGATTCGCCGATCGGGCGACAGCGGTGAACCTGCGGTGCTGAAGGGCGAAGATTCTCCGCATGCGAAGTCGCTGTTTGCGTTCGCGAAGAAAGTTGTGGCGCGAGTGGAAGAGATTAAATCGAGCAGTTCCGAAGGCGTGATTCAGATTCAGTAAGCCTCAACCGCGGAGAATGTCGAGTTCGCGGAGATTGATTCGGCGGATCTTCGCTAGATTTTTTTGAACCGTTGCAACCGGTACAGCGGGTCTGCGGATTCATCGCGCAGGACTAAGTTTGCGACCATCTCACCTAGGGCGGGGCCGTGCTTGAAGCCGTGGCCGGAGCCGCCGCCGACGATCCAGATATATTCGTTGGAGGGATGGCGATCGACGATGAAGTTGTGGTCGGTCGTGTCCTCGTATTGGCAGACGCGCGTCTCGACGAGTGGCGCGTCCTTCATTCCCGGAAAACGATAGGCGAGATAACGTCGTGCTTCGGCTAGGCGATCTTCGCTGATCAAGCGCTCTCCGTTGGTGGGATCAAATTCCGGACCGCGCGTGTCATCGGCCAACTTGAAGCCTCGTGCCTGATTCCCGGGAATTCCGTACATGAAGTGCTCGCCGTGATCGGCCCAGACTGGGATGCTGCCTTCGTCGTAGCGCGGGTCGCTGGCGGGGGTTCCGAAGAAAAACACATCTTGCTTGGTGTCGATGAAGTGCGGGCCGATAGTTCGCGGAAACAAACTGCCGAGCCACGGACCGCAGGCGAAAACGTAGAAGTCGGCAGTGAGATGCGAGCCATCGGAGAGTCGGAGTTCGCTGAATTTTCCATTTTCCAGGAATTCTTCGCTGCCCATTACTGCTGCTTGCCGATACTCTCCGCCTTCGGCTTTGAAGTGCTCGACTACGGCTTGCGCGGAGGCGCGGGCTAACAGGTATCCGCTGTGCGGCTCGTAGATGCCCCATTCGATTTTTTCGAAGTTGATCTGGGGCCAGCGGCGTGCCAGCTCGGGCGGGGAGAGCTGCTCGAATGGAATGCCCGCATCCTTCAGCAGAGGCAGTGAACCGCGTTCGAATTCGCCCGAGCCTTCGACCATCCATAAGACGCCGATGGGGAAGAAGAATTTTTGCTGCCAGCGAAACTCGTGCTCTCGCCAAAGCTCCATGGAGCGAGCGGCGAGAGAGGTGTAAGGCTGACCGGGCCCGTAGGCGCCGCGGATGACACGGGTCTCTCCGCCGGAAGACGAGCGCGAATTGCCCGGCCCCCAGGCGTCGATGAGGGTAACGCGGGCGCCCCCACGGAGAAGATAAAGCGCAGTCCATCCGCCGAAGGCGCCGGCTCCGATTACGGCGATGTGCGGTTTGGGCATGGTGAGCTTCGAGTTTCGAGCTTCGAGCTTCGAGCTACGAGCTTCGAGCCTCGAGCTTCGAGCCGATCAAGCTATAGAGTCGCTCGTTGTCGGTCGGCGGTCGTTGGTCGTTCGTCCTTAGTCGTTCGGGAGCTCGTTCTTTCCCTAGACCCAATTTTGCTTTCCTACCCGAACTGTCATCAGTGCGTCTTGGTTTTGAGCTGCCATGGATGTGCCCGGACTTTACCCCGGTCTGCACCGGTCCGTACCCCCTACCCCCCTCCCCTACCGGTCTATTGGAATCATTGGGTTAGGAGGGCAATAACACAGTTGACGCACATGTTGCCTACGGGTCATAATGGGACCCGACAGGGCAGCGTTTCCGCATCAATTCCTAATTCAGTCGTGCTCTCTAGCCATGTTCATGGAGAGCGCCATGAACACGCTAATACACTTGATGCACGACCTGATCATCATCGTGATTCTGCCGCCGATAGTCAACTGGCTGCTTCGAGACATCTGCTTCTACTGTCAGGGTTGGCAAATGCCCTTTGCAATCCATCTAGTGCCCTTGCCGCGCACCAGTCGAACAGCAGAGATCGGCGGCCCAACAACGGAGAATGGAACCCCATCAAAATCAGTTCTCATCTTTGGGAGATTCCTGATGGTCAGATCGACGAAAGCAATAGCCTCTTCCGTTGCTCTATCGGTGTTAGGCCCATCACTTCTTCGGTGAAGTTCCTTGAACCATTCGCTGCCACGCGGCGTTTTGGCGGCATTTGTTTCGGTAATCACTTCCCCTTTTCCGACAAAGAATGCGTCCCCATCCCCCGGATGAAGGGGAACTGTGTTCACAGTGATTCGGGGATAGACGAAGCTCTCCTTAAAATCAACAGACGTGACCACGATAAGAAGCGTCCCGTCCTTTTCGAAGTCAGCAAAAATTCCGCTAGCAATACCGTCCTCGTCAAGCCCTTGGATCGAGGACAAGCCAGCCAGTTCAAACTTGATTTTTACGTCTTCTCCCCACGCGCTCGCAACTCTTTCCGCAAGATGATCCGTTGCACCTTCGCGGGTAATCCAGACAAAGTGGTTGAAAGCCGCTGTATAGATGTCCCAGAAAGACGTGGACTCGTCCGGAGGTTTGCTCCGCCCAGCCGCGCCGAATATCAATTTATTGCCGAATGCGGCGATTTTACAGCTAGTGTCAGAATAAGAATGCGGGCCGCTTCCCCGACTGTCCGCAGCAATCGCGATCTCGTCTTGATACCAGCTGGCAACGACGACACTTCCATCTTGCGCGACTGCCATCAAGGGGCAGAGGGAGGTAAATATGACAGCAACGACAAGGTTCATCTGAAAATTCTTTTCTCCTCTGTTTCTCGCGGTCTTGTGTCTCATAATGGTATAGATGTTTCTATGGTCAGGCTGCTAATTAGCCGTGACGGACTCAAGTGGAACGAACTAGCTGTGCGTCAAGGGTCTAATCGTCCTGCCGTGACAGGACTGCTAATCCATTTCGTTAAACCCGTTGCATTCTGCCAGTCCCCATCCCTTTTCAGTCTTGTAAGCAAAGACGCAGTATTTTGTGAGCCGAGAGTGGGCAGAGGAATCGTCGTATTTAATTTCCCCAAAGAAGTAGAGTATTTCCGTTCCAGCCTCAATCAATGGCAAGTAGTTGGCCATAGTCTTTTTCATGACAAGCATTTGTTCTGGGCTGGAAAGACTACTGAGAGTCATGCTGGATTGTGGGCTGAGTACAGAACTGCCTATGAAAGTGAGTGCGCTTATGTCGCTATCGGAAGGCTTATCAATCAATGGCGGCGGGGCGATTTTTACACTCATAGACTTCTGTATCCGATGAGCCGGAGTCTTGCCGGTATTGGTAAACACTATTCTGGCATCAACGACTTCATTATTCATCGCTACGATAGTTTGGCCGGTCATTCCGACCCAGGCTCGTTCATCGATGGCAAAGTTTCTGTTCGCATCACGCCATTGGAATCCGGCTATAGTGCCGTATATGATGGCGGCGATAACAGCAGACCACGTAGCCCATCGAATCGAATTCTGTACGGCATAATGTCGCTCATCGCTAGCCTTCTTTTCTTCCACCGTCTCTTGGTACTTGGAAAGAACTGGGTCGAGCCATCTTGGTTGAACATCCCATTTCTGTTCGGTGCTTTTCTTTGCGGAATGTATGGCTTCGGTGTGCTTCTGGATAGCGTGATGCAGAAGATTAACTAGCTTTGGCAATTCTCTGCGAAATTTCTTCGTGAGGTTAATGAACTGGCGAGTAACATAGTCCATATGAAACAACCTGAATACATCGAAGGGCCGGAGGCGTTTGCAAACTTCGAACGATTTGCGGCCACAATTCTACAGGCTCCGGTGCAAAAGAAAAAGAAGCGGCCTAAGAAAACCGCTTCTCAAGAGAAGCCGCCGAAATCCGACAAGGGCGATTAGAACGGGACTGCCGTTTCCCCCGCCCCTGTCGGCGCGTGATGTGGCGAATCACTCTTGCCCGTTAGATCGCTGTAGGTGAGACGGTGACCGAGGACTTGAGCCATTACAGCGGCAAAGCGGTCGGAGTCGTTTAGCTTGCGGTCGCCGTCTTTGCGGTGGTTGTAACGGAATACTTGTTCGTCAACATAGCGAGACAGATGAAAAGGCTCCACAGCGACGTAGGTTCCGCGCAGAGATCGCTTAAGCAGCGACCAGAAATTCTCCATGCCGTTGACGTGTACGCGGCCCTTTACATAAGCCTCAGTCTTGTTGACGAAATCATGCACGAAACGGCTCTGCAATCCATTGTCGTATCCAACCGCGCTATCCGTGTAAACGGTGCTGCCGAACTTCACGTTCTTGAGAATCTGATTCTGCAAAGTCTCGCGGGTCACATTCGGAACGACAGTAGCGCGGACCTTGCGGAGATTGCGGTCAAGGATACCTTGCACAATCGTTTTGTTCTTATACGGGCCTTTGCCTTCGACTTCTGCGCGACGGCCCTTGTGCATGTTCTTTGTGACTCCGCCAACAAACGTTTCGTCCGCTTCCAGCTCATTGCCTTCGCCGCCGATCTTGCTGGCCCACGTGCGCCCCTTCATCACTTCACGGATGCGCTGGAGCATAAACCATGCCGTCGTCTGCGTAACTCCAATTGCTTTTCCAAGTTCATAGCTACTGATTCCGTTCTTGCAGTTCGCCAGCATCCAAAACGCAACCATCCACTTGTCAAGAGTTATCGGGGAGTCTTCCATGATCGTCTTGACCTTGACCGTGAATTGCTTTTTGCAGCCGTAGCAGAACCAGAGCTTGCGCGTCTTGATAAACGAGTTCTTTGCCGCTCCGCAGCGTGGGCACACAATTACGCCATCCGGCCAGCGCAGCTTGACGGCATAGGCAAAGCAACGGTCAGGGTCGGAGAAATAGACAATCGCCCCTTGCAGCGTTTTCGGCTCGGGCATCGCTTTCGTTTCCATAACCAAAACGATACCACAAGCGCACATGTGTGTCAACTAGTTTATTACCGTTAGGAGGAATTTCCTTCCAAAGTATTCAATCGAGATGACTTATAGGCAAAGTATTCAAAAAATTAGACTTAAGTTGGGCGAAACGACAGTCTCTGCGCGGCTCTTGCCCGCAAAGTATTCAAAATAAGACACTTGAACGTAAAGTATTGATAAATATAGAATTACACGCGAGATCGGGCCAGCCCAAACTGCGTCTGCGGTTTTAATCCATTCAGTTTCCGCCGTTTTGTGAAAGAGCAAAATCGAGCGGAGCGCTTTGTGCGCCCTCCTATCTTCTATCTTCTTTTGTTTGGGGCTAAGTCAAGGGATTTTGTGGGGATTCTCTTGGGTGCGGTTTACGCTGTGTAATTTCGTCTCAAGGAGTGACTCGCGTGAAAGCCCAGGTCTCGAAAAAGCGCGAGACCTGGGACATTGCGAGCCAGCTTTGAGGGTTAGTTGATGGTAGCGGTTGCCTCGAAGGCGTTGTTCTGGGACCCCTGATTTGGCGAATACTCGCCGACAATCTCCAGGATGTTGCCATTTTTGCCGGTGACTTCGTCATTAATGCCATAGCCGCGCGTTGCGCCGACGCCCTTCGGATCGTCGACAGTCACGAAGGTTCCCGTGCTAGCGAGATAGAGCGCTGCATGGCTGTTGTTGGCCTCGTCGACGTACGTGTAGACGACGTCTCCGTTGTTATTGATGCCGTGAGCGAAGGACTGCACGGCTCCGGGAACATCAATCTGCGTGTAGGAGTTACCGTCGAAGAGGTAGGAGTGGACGTTGCCAGAATCATCCGGAGCCTCCAACGTAATCAAGCCGCTGTCGTTAATCCCCCAAGCGATCGTGCCGGAATCTACTCCGGGCACATCCAGGGATTGAAAAGCGCCTGTAGCAAGAGTGACGACGGAGCCATGAATCAGCCCGTTCGCGTCCGTGTACGTGCCGACGCCTGTCTTGGTGTGTGGGGCGACGCCAAGGGGAGTGTGGTTGCAAGGCCAGCAACCCGAGATAGTAATGTGCAGCCAGTTCCCCCAAGGCGCTCCGGGTGTGTACACCCAGAACCAACCGTCGCCGACAAACCCAGGGGGCTGGACGCCGCCCTTTGGAGGCGCCGCGACGCTGGTACTGCAAAGCCCGACGCCGCTCCCAGTTGAGTCCAAGCCGTAGATGGTGGATCCATCGGGGCAGGGGGCTGGCGTAACGGTTTGACCGCTAATGAGCATGCCCTGCTCGAGCCCGGCTTTATTGATGTAACTGCCCGCGATTACATTTTTGTCGTTGATGGCGTAGGCGTCGGTTTCGAGGGCGCCCGGAACGCTGACGTCCTGGAACTGGAAGGTCACCGCCTGTGGACGGACCCCCAATTGTTGCGCGTGCGAGCTGGCTATGCACATCAGAACCATGATGGTGAGGGTGAGAAGTTTCGCGGCGGTGAAGGGTTCCGTGATCGTGTGAGACATCGATGGCTGCGTGGACTGCGCTCTGCAAATTGACATGCTGCCTCCTAAAGGTGATTGCTTTCGTAAGGAATAGAAGACTGACCAGCCTTCGGAGGTCAGCGTCTGCCGCCTACCGACCGATTAGTACCGCCTTCATTAGTAAGCGCGATGTTCGGGGAGATTTGGGGTCATGGATTTTGGAAGGATGATTGGAATCGGCAGATTGGAATCGGCAGAATGCGGCTACCTGCGCTGCATCCCAATCCCATCCTTGACACCCTTGGCTGGGCTCCCTAGAATTCACAGTAGGCGTAGTGGAATCTTAATCTAAGCCACTGCATCTAAAGAATTTATGGGGGCTACTGCCCCGTTTTGAGGGAAAGGAACGTCCCCACTCTAACGTCGCAAAAAGCGCGACGTTAGAATGGGGCACCCTCAGAGCGTGGGTACCTTCGGGCACAGCTCCTTATTTGTGTCGCTTATGCCACCAGGACCGGCCGGCGGACGGGAACGCGAAATCCTGACCGCGATTGTCGAGACGTTTATTGCCAGCGGGGAGCCGGTGGGATCGCGCACGATTGCGCGCGCCAGCCGCGAGGGATTGAGTGCGGCCACGATTCGCAATGTGATGGCGGACCTGACCGACGCCGGCTTTTTGGAGCAGCCCCATACTTCGGCGGGGCGAGTGCCGACGGCAGAGGCGTATCGCTATTACGTCGAGCAGCTGAGCGGCGAGGCGCATCTTTCGCAGGAGAACCAGGCCATCATTCAGGATTCGCTGGCGGGCGTGAGCGATGTGCAGGAGTTTATGGAGCGCACGTCGCACGTGCTGTCGCTGGTATCGCATGGGGTGGGCGTGACGGTGGCCGGGGTTGCCAGTATGAGCGGGCCGCGGAATGCGCTGGAGCATGTGTATTTTTCGCGGCTCGGCGATCAGAAGGTGCTGGCGGTGGTGGTGACGCGCGGGGGCGTGGTGCGCGATCGCGTGCTGCGGCTGGATATTCCGCAGGCGGAGTTGGATCTGGCGGCGCGCTACCTGAACGACAATTTTCGCGGCTGGACGATGGAAGATATGCGCGCGGAGCTGGAGCGGCGCATCGAAACCGAGCGCGGAGAATATCGGGAGCTGATGAAGTCGATTGAGCGGCTGTACCAGCAGGGAGCGCTGGCGGCGCACGAGGGCGCGAATGTGGTGTTTGTGGAAGGCGCGGCCAACTTGGTGGCGAGTGAACCAGTGGCGAGCGAGAGCGACCGGCAGAGGCTCCAGGAGATGCTGCGCACGCTCGACGAGAAAGAAAAAGTGGTGAAGCTGCTGAGCGCGTATCTGGACACGCGACAGGAAGCGGTGCGGGTGGTGATTGGGCTGGATGAGGCGCTGCCGTCGATGCAGAACTTTGTGCTGATTGGGGCGCCGGCGCGAGTGGGCGGCGAGGTGAGGGGATCGCTGGCGGTGATTGGGCCGACGCGGTTGGATTATCAGCATACGATGTCGGCGGTGTCGTACATTGCGCGGCTGTTTGACAGACTATTGAATGAATCGGAGTAAGTGGCAGTTATGAGCAAAGGCAATGGCAAGACCGAGGCGACGAAGCTGGATTTAGAGCGCGAACTTCCTGCCGCGGAAGCGGGCGAGGAAACGACTGCGGCGAGCGCGAGTGCGCCGGCTTCGGCGGATGGTGACGGCTCGGAACTGGAGAAGCTGAAGGCGGAGCGCGATGTGCTGCTGGATCGGCTGGCGCGACAGCAGGCGGAGTTCGACAATGCGCGCAAACGGACGGCGCGGGAGCAGGTGGAGTTTCGCGACTATGCGGCGGCGGATGTGATCAAAGGGCTGTTGCCGGCGCTGGACAGCTTTGAGCGGGCGCTGAAGGCACGCAGCGATGCGAGTGACTTTCGCGGCGGAGTGGAGTTGATTTACCGGCAGCTTCAGGATGCGTTGCAAAAAGCGGGCGTGCAGCCGATTGCGGCGGTGGGAGAGCCGTTCGATCCGCGGGTGCATGAGGCGATTGAAATGGTGGATACGGCGGAAGTGCCGGATCAGCATGTGCTCGACGAGTTGCAGCGCGGGTACAAGTACAAGGATCGGCTGCTGCGGCCGGCGATGGTGCGAGTGGCGCGGAACGGCGGGAAGTAAGGCGGGCGGGGATTTGTGCGCGGGGAAGCGTTCGGGGAGCGGGAGATTCCTCCCCTTCGGCAAACTCAGGGTCGGAATGACAAAGTGAAGGTGAGGATCGGGGACCGGTAGGGGGAATTTCTGGCGGCGAATACAAAACGAGATTATTACGAAGTGCTGGGCGTGACGCGCACGGCCACCGAGGTCGAGATCAAGAGCGCGTATCGCAAGCTGGCGATGACGTATCATCCTGACCGGAATCCGAATAACCCGGACGCGGAAGATAAGTTCAAGGAGATTACGGAGGCGTACGCGATACTGGCGGACGGTGAAAAGCGCTCTCTGTATGACCGCTTTGGGCATGCGGGCGTGAGCGGTGGGCCGGCGGCGTCGGCGGGATTCGATCCGGCGATTTTTCAGGATTTCGGCGACATTTTTGGCGAGTTCTTCGGCATGGGAGATTTGTTTGGCGGCGCGGGCCGACGCCGAAGCCGCGCGCAACGGGGCGCGGACCTGCGCGAGGATTTGCACCTGGAGTTTGAGGAAGCGGTGTTTGGCACGGAAAAGCAGGTGAAGGTTCGCCGGCATGAAGTGTGCGAAGGCTGCCGTGGCACGGGCGCCGCGCCGGGCAAAGCTGCGGTGCCGTGCCGCACGTGCGATGGGCGGGGACAGGTGCGGTATCAGCAGGGATTTTTCAGCATTGCGCGCACCTGCTCGTCGTGCCACGGCTCGGGGACGGTGATCACCGATCCGTGCTCGAAGTGCAGGGGCGAGGGCCGCGTGTTGCGCGAGCGCGTGGTGGAAGCGCAGGTGCCGGCGGGAGTGGAGGACGGCACGCGGATTCGCTTTTCCGGGTTGGGTGAGGCGGGCGCGTTCGGCGGGCAGGCCGGAGATTTGTACGTTGTACTGCACGTGAAAGAGCATTCGTTTTTCGAGCGTGAGGGGAACGACCTGCAATGCGTGGTGCCGATTTCGTTTTCGCAAGCCGCGCTGGGCACGGAGATTATGGTGCCGACGCTGGAAGGCGAGCACAAATTGAAAGTGCCCGAAGGCACGCAGTCGGGAACGTCGTTCCGGATTCGCGGCAAAGGCGTGCCGGTGCTGAACAGCCATGGCAAAGGCGACTTGTTTGTCGAGGTGCGGATTCAAACGCCCGCGAAACTCTCGAAGCGGCAGCGCGAACTGCTGGCCGAACTGGGAGAACTGACGCCGGTGGAGAACAAGCCGCAACGGCGCTCGCTGCTGGGGCGAGTGAAGGATATGTTTGTTTAGAAAGCTCTCAGCTCTCAGGAAACCCTTCGTTGATGAACCCTGCCGCTGGCTTTGACTGAGAGCTGACGGCTGAAAGCTGAAAGCTGAAAGCTGAGAGCTGCCCCTTTGACTCGCCGCCGCTGGATTGCCGACGAAGTGAATGGAAACGTCGCTGCGCTTACGGGCGAACATGCGGCACATTTGAGCCGCGTCCTGCGCGCCCAAATCGGACAGGAATTCGATATTGCTACCGGTGATGCTGTGCGGCTCGGAACGATCATCTCAATCGCAGACACGCGTGTGGAGTTTGCGCTGGGCGAGGAAGTGGCCGTGAAGCCGTCCGCGGAGGTCACTCTTGTCCTCGCCGTCTTCAAATTCGACCGCATGGAGTGGGCGATTGAGAAGTGCACGGAGATTGGCGTGGCGCGGATGATTCCAGTGATTGCGCGACGCACGGATGCGCACCTGGCGGGGGCCGCAGCGAAGCGGCATGAGCGCTGGCTGCGGATTGCGCGCTCGGCGGCCGAGCAGTCGCGACGCACTGCGCCGCCGGAAATTCTGGCCCCGATCAAGCTGAAGGAATTGGGTAACGCCGGTGTCGGGCCGGCTCCCAACGCTCGGATGCCACGCGTCGTCCTCGCAGAATCCGAAGCGAACGTGAGCCTGCGCGAGGTTGTGCCGCCATCCGCGAGCGAGGCATGGCTCGCGGTCGGACCTGAAGGCGGTTGGACGGACGATGAACTCGCCTGGTTTCGCGAGTCGGGATGGACGGCGGCGTCGCTCGGGCAAACGATCCTGCGTGCCGAGACGGCGGCGATTGTTGCGTCGGCGCTTGCGCTCGACGCAATGCGGTAAGGTGCGGGCACCCTCAGTTCGCCCGACGCCCGCATGAATCTGACTTTCGCCGCCTGCACAGACCTTCCACACCCTCCTCTGGTATGCTCCGGCAAGTGAGCCGCGCCGTCGAAACTTCGGTGAAGAGCATTCTGCCCGACGAACGCCAGCGCGAGGCGATCGAACACGTTCATGGTCCGATGGTGGTGCTGGCCGGCGCCGGGACCGGGAAGACTACCGTCCTCATTCAACGCATTGCGCGCCTGATCCGCGAAGGGCACGCGCGTCCCGAGGAAATTCTGGCGCTCACCTACACCGAAAACGCGGCGGCGGAAATGCAGCAGCGGGTGCGCGCGGAACTTGAGGGCACAAACATTGACGGCCTCGAAACCTGCACGTTTCATGCCTGGTGCAATAATCTGCTTCACCAGCAAGGGGCGGCGTTTCAGTTGCTCGACGAAAAAGACCTGTGGGTTTATCTGCGCCGGCGCATTCGGGAATTGAAGCTGAAATATTTTGTGCGCGCGGCCAACGTCAGCCAGTTTTTTGATGACCTGCTCGACTTCATGCGGCGTTGCCAGGACGAACTGGTGGGACCGGAACAGTACGCGGAGTATGTCTCGCGTCTGGAGCGTGGCGAGGTTCCGCTGCCGCGCGTTGCCAAGGCGAAAAAGCAGGCCGAACTCGATAGGGCCGAAATACTTGACCGCTGCCGGGAAATTTCGCGGGCGTTCACCACGGTTGAGGGAATGCTTTGCGAGAAGAATCTCGGCACCTTCGGCCACATGATCTCCGGCGCTCACGCCTTGCTGAAAAACAACTCTGCGCTGCTTGAAGAGGAGCGCGCTCGCATCAAGTTTCTCCTGGTGGATGAATTCCAGGACGCCAACTTTGCGCAGGTTGAAATTCTTTCCATGCTTGCGGGGCCGGCGGCCAACATTTTCATCGTCGGCGATCCCGACCAGGCGATCTATCAGTTTCGCGGGGCGTCGAGCGAGGCCTTCATGCTCTTCATCCGCCACTTTCCGAAGGCGAAGATGATTGTGTTGGAAAAAAATCGCAGGTCGCTGGCGCCGATTCTTGGGTGCGCTTTCGGGATCGTGAATGAGAACCCGGCCGTGTTTGCCGACAAAGGGAGCCCGATCCGGTACCAGCGATCGCCGCTCGAATCGTGGCGGGAAAGCTCAGCGAATTCCGATGGAGGCGGCGAGTCCCCCGGCCAGCCCGTCGAGATCGTGACGTGGGGCGACAAGGAAGTGGAAGCAGCCGACATTGCCCGGCGCATCCAAAAGAAGCGCAAGGAACTGCACTGCGAGTGGAAGCGGTTTGCGGTGCTGTACCGCCAGCACAGCCACCGCGAGGAACTTGTCAACGAACTCGCGGAACGTGGAATCCCGTTTTCCATCGAGGGGCTCGACGTGCTGGATACGCCCGAGGTGCGCGATGTGGTGGCGTGCCTGAGCGTGGCCGTAAATCCGAAGGACGCGGCGAACTTGTTCCGCGTGGCGGCGCTGCCGCAGTACGGCATTAATCCGAAAGAGCTGAAGGCTGCGATGCGAGCGGTGAAGCGCGACGAACTTGAACTGCCGAGGGTGCTGGAAAATTTGCCGGGCGGCGCGAGGGTGCTGGCGGACGTAGCGAACGTCCACGGCGAGGTCGAGCAGGAAGAAACGACGGCACTGAATTCGGTGCACGTGGTGATTCGCCAGTTCTCTCTCAGGCGGAATCCAGCAGTCAGCACTTTCGTGGAATTCATTGAGCGCTGGCAAAAGAGTGTGACCACGGAGACGGCCCGCGCGCCCGAGTTTCTGGAGTACCTGGGTTATTTTCGGCAGGCCAGGGGCAGCAGCATTCCACTGCCGGCGAGCAAAGAGGATGGCGTGCGGCTGATGACGGTGCACGCGGCGAAGGGGCTGGAGTTCGGACACGTCGCAATAGTTCGTGGATCGTCAACCTCCTTTCCGTGCGCCTACCGGGAGCCTCTGGTGGAATTTCCGCACGAACTGCGGCGCTCGCCGTCGACCCAGGATGACAAACTGCTTCACGAGCAGGAAGAGCGGCGGCTTTTTTATGTGGCCATGACGCGCGCGGAAGATACCCTGACCATCCTCGCCAAGGAAGGAACGGGGAAAGACAAGCGGCCGACAAAATTTCTACGGGAGATGATTGACGAGCTGCCGTACAGGAAGTTTTGGCGCATGCACGCGGCACAGGCGGTGCAGGACCGGTTATTCGGCGAGGCGGAAGAAGAGCGGGTTGCAATCGAGCGCTCGAACGTGGCCGCGTGGCTGCTGGCCGGCACGACCGGAGATTTTGTGAAGGGGCTGAGCGCCAGCGCCATCGATACCTACCAGCAGTGTCCGCTGCGATTCAAGCTGGAGCGCGACTGGAACCTGCCGCGTGACGTTCCGGCTTCGCTGCATTATGGCGCCGCGATGCACCGCGTATTGTTCACGTTTTACCAGGCGCAGCGTTACGGGCGGGAGATCAGCGACGAGCAGTTGCTGGGAAGTTTTCGCGATGACCTCGCCAGCGCCGGCATCGCCGACCGCTACCAGTATGATCTGTACCTCCGCCAGGGGAAGGAACAGCTCGTGCAATTTCTGGAGTGGGCGCGAGCCGGAGTTCCACCCGAGGTGCTAGAAACGGAGCAAAAATTTGATTTGCTAGTCGAGGGTACCAAGGTGAGCGGGCGAGTTGACCGCGTGGATCGGGTGGGCTCCGATGGCGTCGCCATCATCGACTACAAAACCGGCAAACCAAAAAACCAGAAGGACGCCGACGAGAGCCTACAGTTGTCGTTGTATGCGCTGGCCGCGAAAGAAGTGTGGGGCATGCGCGCCGACCGTCTCGTCTTTCACAACCTGGAAGACAATACGGCGGTGGTGACAACGCGCAACGAAGGCGATCTTGAGGCCGCGAAGATCAAGGTGCGCAAGACGGCGGAAGCCATTGCGGCAGGAAAGTTTGCGGCGAAACCCGGCCACCATTGCGGCTTTTGCCCGTACCGCAATTTGTGTCCGGCGACCGAGAAGCCGATTGCCGTTCCACAGAAGAAGGTTGCGCGGCAGGTGAATTGAGAATGACGGGAGCGCGTGGTAGCGGAAAGATTTTCTGCACCAAAAACTTTGGGGACGCTCATCGCGTCCCCATGGTTGCCTTACTGCGACTGACTTAGTGCTTCTTGGCGCTTTTCTTCTTTGCTTTCTTTTTGGTTGCCATGGATCTATTCTCCCTTTCCATTCTTCATGGAATTTTCGCAACGGTGCTTTGTTGCAACTGATTGATGTATAGAGTCAATGAAGAATGAAGTCAAGAAAAAAATGCGCGCATCGGAGGCGCGCAACGAGGCACCAAAGTCACATACGCAATTCGCCAGAGAAAAAATGTTGCGCGCGCGTGCGAGTGACGTCGGCGGGGCGGAAAAATGTCGCTCGCCCCTCGTCCGCGGGGTGACTGGCGACGCGCGCGGCTGCGAAATTCGTCGCGCGCATTTCGGCGGCGGAGTTCGCCGCCACGGAATCCTTCCGCTGCGGGCCGCGATCTATAATGATGAGCGATTTTGTGAGCGAGAGACGATTCTGAGGAGCGCATTTATGCCGGGTTCAAGCGATGTTGTGATCATTTCGGGTTGCCGTACACCGATTGGAAAATTTCAGGGAAGCCTGAGCGATCTGACGGCGCCGCAGCTCGGTGCGATCGCGGTGCGGGAGGCGGTGAAGCGCGCGGGCATCGACGCGAAGCTGGTCGACGAGTGCATCATGGGCAACGTCGTCTCGGCGGGGCTCGGGCAGAATCCGGCGCGGCAGGCGGCGATTCACGGAGGACTCGCACCGGAAACAGGTGCCATGACAATCAACAAAGTTTGCGGCTCGGGATTGAAAGCAGTGGCGCTCGGGGCGCAGGCGATTGAGACGGGCAACAGTTCGATCATGGTCGCGGGCGGCATGGAGTCGATGACGAACACGCCATACCTGCTGGCGGGTGCGCGCAAAGGATACCGGCTGGGCAATCAGCAACTTGTCGATTCGATGGTGCACGACGGCCTGTGGGATATTTACAACGACTACCACATGGGGATCACGGGCGAGAACGTGGCGGAGAAATACGGGATCACGCGCGAGGAGCAGGATGAGTTTGCGGTGAACTCGCATCGCAAAGCGATTGCGGCGCAGAAGGAGTGCCGCTTCAAGGCGCAGATCGTTCCCGTGGAGTTGCCAGCGAAGAAGAAGGGCCAGCCGCCGGTGATCTTCGACAAAGACGAAGGGCCCCGCGAGGGCACGACAATGGAAACACTGCGCGCGCTGAAGCCGGCGTTTAAAAAAGACGGGACGGTGACGGCGGGGAACGCTCCGGGAGTGAACGATGGAGCGGCGGCGGTGGTGGTGACGAGCGCGGCGCGCGCGAGCGAACTGGGCGCCACGCCGATGGTGAGAATTGTGGCGCAGGCGACGAGCGGAGTCGAGCCGAAGTGGGTCATGATGGCGCCGGTCGGGGCGGTGCAGAAAATCTGGCAGAAGACGGGATGGAAAAAAGACGAAGTCGATCTCTACGAACTGAATGAAGCGTTCTCGGTGCAGGCGCTCGGAGTGATCCGCGAACTCGGGCTCGACATGGAGCGCGTGAACGTGAATGGAGGCGCGGTGGCGCTGGGGCATCCGATTGGGGCCAGCGGGGCGCGCGTGCTGGTGACGCTGATTTACGAAATGATTCGCCGCGATGTGCACCGCGGGATTGCGGCGCTGTGTCTGGGCGGGGGAAATGCGGTTGCGATGGCGGTAGAGCGGTAGGACGATTCCAAACGAAAAAGACCGCTAACAATGATTCAAGCGCAACCTGAATCGTCCTCAAGGGGGCGAATCGGGATCCGCTGGCTAACCGTTTCACCCGCTGGAATGACATGAGCGAAGAGAGAAACGCGTGGACCCAGGGTGTTCTCCAAGATCTCACCGGAAATCCTCGGGCGGAACTGATAGGCTGACGAACTTGTCGGGAGGAACCTGTGCCGATTCGATTCCGCAGCGAGAGACTTGAGGCGCGATCTGCGACTCCGGACGGGTCGGGCGCCAATGTCCGGTCGGTCGAGGTTCGCTTCGATCCTCTGCTCGGCACCACTTCGAGAATTGCCGAGGGCGTAAAACTGCAGACAGCCGACGCCGCGGCCCTGCAACGATTTCAGACGCCGGATGAATGGTGCCCCTTCTGCGCGGAACGGATCGAGCAGGTCACGCCGCGTATCGATCCGAAGGTGAGCGATCAACCCCGCATCCGGGTCGGCGAAACGGTACTGTTCCCAAATCTCGTGCCCTATTCGCAACACGCGGCCGTCGCGGTATTCACGCCGAGGCACTGGCTCAGCCTGCGCGAGTTCTCTCCGAAGTTGATTGCCGACAACCTGACCGCCTGCATTCGCTACATTCGAGCCGTGCACGCGTCCGATTCGCGGGCACGCTACGCAGCCTGGAACGTCAATTATTTGTTTCCATCCGGCGGATCGCTGCCCCACCCACATGCCCAGGTCTTCCTCGACCCGTTTCCCACCACCATGATGCGGCTTCAGTTCGAAGCAGGCGAAACCTACTGGCAGGAGAATGGCACGAACTTTTGGGAAGATCTGGCGAAAGAGGAACGCGAGAGAAACGAACGCTTTGTATGGGACGCCGGCTCGACTGCCTGGATGACCGCTTTCGCCCCCATCGGTTTCAATGAAGTGCGCGCCGTGGTGCGAGACCGCGAGACCCTCCTGCAACTGAACGATGCGGATATTGCCGCGTTGGCGGCCGGTATATCGCGAGTGCTGCTATGGTACTCCGCCCAGGGATACGACAGCTTCAATGCCAGTTTGTTTTCCGGTCCGCTTGAAGGCGCACCATGGTACCGGGTGAACCTGGTGATGGTGACGCGAAGCGCAATGCTTCCGTACTACCGAAGCGATTCGATGCACCTGGAGCGCTTGCATTGGGAAGCGGCCGTTGACCGCGCGCCAGAAACGATCGCTGCCGAACTGCGCAACCGCAGCTACGAATGACAGCCTTACCCCGCCGCGGCGCCCGCGCTGGCACCTAGCGGCAGAGTGATGGTGAAGACGGCGCCGCCGCCGGGGGCCGAGGCAACTTCAATATTTCCGCCGTGCTCGCGCAGAACCGCCTTGCAAATGCTGAGGCCAAGGCCGGTGCCACGGCCGGGGCGTTTGGTGGTGAAGAAGGGATCGAAGATGTGCGTCAGGTTTTCGGGAGCAATGCCGGGGCCGTCGTCCTGAAAGACGATCCAGACGGAATCGGAGTTGCGGCCGAGGCGCACGCGAATGGTTCCTTTTTCGCGGGTCTCGCGAATCGCCTGCTCGGCGTTCAACAGCAGGTTCAAAAATACCTGCATGAGCTGATTGGGGTCGACGACCATGGGAGGCAGCGTTGGCTCGGGCTGAAAATCGACGGTGACGTTGCTCTTGCGCAGCGGGTAGGTTTGCATATGCAGAATGCGCTGCACGAGTTCGTTCAGGTCGACCTGGCTGTGGCCGGGGGCGGGCGGACGCGCGAAGAATTGCAGGTTCTGCACGATCTCAGCGGCGCGCCGCGCCTGCTGGTGCAGGATCGTCGCCTGCTTGCGCGTGGTTTCGCTGACCGGGCCTTCCTGAAGGAGCTCAGACATGCCGAGGATGCTGGTGAGTGGGTTGTTGAGTTCGTGGGCGAATCCGCCGATCATCTGGCCCATGGCGGCGAGGCGCTCGCTCTGAATGATCTGGCGCTCGAGCTTTTTCTCGGTGGTCACGTCGCGCACGGAGATGATGACGCCCGCCGGTTTTGCTTCCGCGTTGAGAAGCGGGCTGGCAATGCCGAGCATGGTGCGCCACTCGCCGCTGCGGTGCTGCGCGGCGTATTCGCAGGAGGCGCGCGACGTTTCTCCCGCCGCGACTGACCGATACAGCTTCGCAATCTCGCTCCAGTTATCGTCGGCTTCGTCGACGGCCTTGCCGAGCAGCTGTTCCGGGTCGCAGCCCAGCAGTTCGCGAATGCACGGACTGACAAACGTGTATTGCCCCTTCAAATTCAGCACGAGAATCAAGTCGGGGAAACTTTCGAGCAAGCGCCGGCGGAACTCTTCCTCCTGGCGCAACTGGCGCTCGAGCACGCGCTTCTCGGTGATGTCGACGAGCGTGCCCTGGTAGCGGACGACTTTTCCATCCTCGATGACGCCGGTCGAAACGTCCTGACATACGGCGATGCCGCCGTCTTTGCGGCGGAGCCGCACCTCGCGGGTGCGAGTGCGGCCGCTCTGGCTGCCGGCGCGGCCTAAAACCGGTTCGAGGTTGGCGTCGACTTTGAGCGCGTCGGGCGGCAGGCCCAGCAATTCCTCTTTGCTCGCGTAACCCAGAATCGCAACCAGGGCCGGATTCACCTCGAGCAACTGACCTTCCGGGCTGCACATGTAGACGCCCTCGCGAAGCGTTTCGAAGAGCTGGGTGAAGCGCTGCTCCTTATCGCGCTGATCGGTGATGTTGCGGGCGAGCACGCTCGCTCCGACCACATCGTCTCCTTTGACGATGGCGTTGGCCACGCAGTCGTAGTAAAGGCGGCGCGAATTGCCCGCGAGTTGGACCGAGACGACTCCGGCCCAGGTGCGTTTCTCGAGGAACCGAGCCAGGTCAAAGGGCGTCTCGGTGACGAGCGGGCCGCCGAGGAAATCGGCAAGCTTATGGCCGATCAGCGTGGAGTAAGGCGTGGCGAGCATTTCGGTGACGCGCTTGTTGACGGTGCGCAGCGAACCATCGAGCGAGACCGCCAGGGCGACATCGTCGAGAGAGTCGATTAACTCTTTGAAGTTGCGTTGTGAACGCGAGATGAGTTGCCCGAGCTGATCGAGTTGTTCTTCGGTCGGAGCGATGCTGGAGCGCTCTTCGAGGCCACGCAAAAGCTGCCTAAGATCGGAAACTTCCCGCTTGCGCCCGAAGGCGTACGCCGCGAATAAGAAGGACAGAAGGAAGATCCCGGCCGGGACTGCCCACAGGCGGTAAGGAAGGTCTTTAAGCTGCTCCCATGAAAAGTACGCCACAGTGACGGCCAGGAGCACGATCAGTCCGAGCGCCCATCGCCAAAGCTGGCTCTCTTCGCGTTCGAGGCCACTTGGAGTGGCATTGGAACGTTTCGGCGTGACGGTCGATTGCGGCATGGGCATCTACCAATCGCGGAAAAACTGGCCACCAAGTCCCTGGCTTTCCCGCTATAAAGCCCTAGCGTAGCACCGAACGCCGCCGTGTAACCCGCATTTTCGAGGCACGGAAGTTCCATCACGGTAACGGGGTGACCACCATCACAGAAAGAAAGGCCGCCGGCGTTTAGGATGGCTCCAGCGATCTCCCATCCGCTTTGTCCTCCTCGTGTCTTTTGAGATTGTTGTCGATCCGGGATGCACGTGCTCCGAGCATGGACGCTCCGAGAGCCGCTGGTTCTTATGCTCTATAAAACTCTAAGTGCCGCTGTCTACGGCGTGAACGCCAATATCATCGAGGTGGAAGTCGACGTCTCTGGCATCAAGCAGAATGAAGACCGTTTTCATACGGTTGGCTTGCCTGACGCCGCGGTGCGCGAGAGCCGCGATCGGGTGCGCGCCGCGCTGAAGAATTGCGGCTACGATATTCCGCCCACCGATATCACCATCAACCTGGCACCCGCCGACATTCGCAAGGAAGGCTCGGGCTTTGACTTGCCCATGGCGCTCGGCATTCTGGGCGCGTATGGCGGGCTAAATAAAAAAGAGATACCCGACGCGCTGTTTGTGGGCGAACTTTCGCTCGACGGCGGGTTGCGCGGGGTGCGAGGGGCACTGCCCATCGCGCTGGAGGCGCGGTCGCGCAAGGTGAAGCGGCTGATTGTGCCGGAGGTGAATGCGCGCGAGGCGGCGATGGTAGAGGACGTGGAAGTTTATCCTCTCAAGTCGCTCATCGATGTCATCCACTACATCAATTCCGGCAACGGTGTGCCGCGCTTGCAGGTGGATCGCGAGAAGTTGCTCAGCGAGTCGCAGCATTCTTACCTGGACTTCAAAGACGTGCGCGGGCAGCAGACCGCCAAGCGGGCGCTCGAAGTGGCATGCGCGGGCGGGCATAACATTCTGATGATCGGGCCGCCGGGGTCGGGCAAGACAATGCTGGCCAAGCGCATGCCGACGATTCTGCCGCCGCTCACGTTCGAGGAGGCGCTGGAGACGACGCGAATTCATAGCGTGGCGGGAGTGCTCGACGCGCAGGCGGGACTGGTGGGGGTGCGGCCGTTTCGCTCGCCGCATCATACGATTTCAGATGCCGGCCTGATTGGCGGGGGCGCGATTCCGCGGCCGGGAGAAGTTTCGCTGGCGCACAATGGCGTGCTGTTTCTGGACGAGCTGCCGGAATTCCCGCGCACCGTGCTGGAAGTGATGCGGCAGCCTTTGGAAGACGGCACGGTTTGCATCGCGCGGGCCGCCATGTCTCTGAGCTTTCCGGCGCGCTTCATGCTGACTGCGGCCATGAACCCATGCCCTTGCGGATTTCACAATGACTCGAAGCGCGAATGCCATTGCACGCCGCCGATGATTCAGCGGTATATTTCGAAAATTTCCGGGCCGCTGCTTGACCGCATCGACATTCACATCGATGTGCCGGCGGTGAATTATAAGGAGATGCGCAGCACCAACGAGCCGGAGAGTTCTTCGAAGATTCTGGAGCGCGTGATTCGTGCGCGCGGCACTCAATTGGAGCGCTTTTCGTCGTCGAAGGCGCGGCTGTATTGCAATGCCCAGATGTCATCGCAGAACATACGCAAGTTCTGCACGCTCTCGGCCGATTGCGAGCGGCTGCTGGAGCGTGCGATGACGCAGCAGGGACTGAGCGCCCGCGCCCACGACCGCATTTTGAAGGTGGCGCGCACGATTGCCGACCTGGATGGGACGGCGGAACTGGAGCCCAAGCACATCGCGGAGGCGATTCAGTACCGGACGCTGGACCGGACGTTTTGGGCGTGAAGAGAGGTCAGAGGTAAGAGGTCAGATTGCAGAAGTGAAAAGCGCCGATCCGCCACCGTAAAAAGAAAGCCGAGAAGACCATAGGTCCTCTCGGCGATCTCTGCGTCTCGGCGGTAGATCTCAGAATAAAATTCTAATCCGCGGCGGCGCCGGTTTTTGGCATTGCTTCTTCGGCCTGGCGCAGACGCAGCGCGCGATTCGAAGGCAACCCGGCATCGCGAATCTTGTAGAGCAGCGCACGGTAACTGATTCCGAGCGTGCGCGCCGACTGCTTCCGATTCCAATGATGCTGTTGTAGCACCTTCAGAATGACCTTGCGCTCCAGTTCGCGCACCGCCTGCCGAGTCAGCTTTTTGAGCGAAACCGGGCCATCGAATGAGATGTCCGGATTCAGGAAGTCCGGCTCGCGGTGGACGAGGTCGCTGGTGAGCGCGTCCTCGTGTCCGAGGATGACGTAGCGCTTGATCAGATTCTCCAGCTCGCGAATATTTCCCGGCCAGTGATACTTGTGGAGCACGGCCAGCACTTCCGCCGAAAGCGGACGGGCGCGGCAGTTGAACTTGCGATTGTAGTACTCGAGGAAATAGCGGCAAAGATCTTCGATATCGGTGCGCCGCTCGCGCAGGGCGGGCATGCGCAGGTTGACGACGTTAATTCGATAGAAGAGATCCTGGCGGAAGGTTCCGTTTTCAATCTCGGTTTGCAGATCGCGATTGGTGGCGCACACCACGCGCACTTCTACTTTTTTGTCTTCCTGTGCGCCGATGCGGCAGAACTGCCCGTCCTGCAAGAGCTGCAAAAGCTTGGATTGCAGGGAATGATCGAGTTCGGAGATTTCGTCGAGAAAGAGCGTGCCGCGGTGCGCCATTTCGACCCGGCCCGGCTTCGCGCCAAAAGCGCCGGTGAAAGCGCCCTTTTCGTATCCGAACAATTCGCTCTCCAGCAGCGTTCCCGGAATCGCCGGACAATTCACTTTCACGAACGGCCCAACTTTCCACGGCGAAAGGCCGTGGATGAGCCGCGCGATAATGTCTTTTCCGGTTCCGCTCTCCCCGGTGATCAGCACCGGCACGTTTGCCGCGGCAACCCTGGCGAGCTGTGCTCGGATGGCCTGCACGGCCTCCGAATGCCCAAAAATAATGTTATCGGGAGGTAGCTCGCCTAGCGATTGCTGAAAAGAAGTTACTGGCACTGTTGTCATAAGACCCCTTGGGGGTGAATGTCACTCTGCATGCACTAAAAGTGCATCTGAAGCACCAAACAGGGGAGGAGAGGAGAACCGGCCTAGTCGGGGCCGGTAACGCGAAACGTACTATCGACTTACAGCCACAATATTACCATAGTCAAGAACCGGCCTATGGCGCGAAAGTGCCATACCGGCGGGGGGTCCGGGAGGGAAAAACATTTCACACCGCGGAGACCGCTTTTCTCAATTCCCTGGGCAAAGCCTCCGCGTTCGTGGGTAAAGGACGCGCGAATTTCAACCCAAGAAGGTGACGGTCATCGAGGTGAGCGACCCAGACCGTCTTGGCCCGAATGACTCTCGACGAAGTCGGCAGGCCATTCGCCGGTTCAATGGGAACGATCGGAATCTCCAATGAAATCAATGCCGACTTGGGCACCGACCGCCGCACTATCACCAGCGCGCCGCCTGCGGAGATGTTCAGCGCTGTGGCGAATTCCAGCGAATCCTTGCCATTTGCGTTTCGGGAACGGACGAAAATGGGAATGGAAAGCTGCAATCGTGCCCACTTCCGTTCATCCTTACTTGGGACCCGTCTCTTCAATGCGTTTGACACCCTTAACCCTCTTAATAGTCGCATCTTAGGGGCCAAACACGAAGTTCTCGGCACGATCCCCGACGATCTCCATAAATGCCGCGCTGTGTGGGGAATCCCAGACAATCCGGCACCGGACTTGGGGATGTATGAGTGACTATAGGCCAATCCAAAGAGCTGCAAAAGTTTGCGCTTTTGCCTGTACTTCCGCTTATTCCGATTGACAGTCTGTTGCACCTGTCTTAGCATTAATCCATCCCTCGTTCAGCGGTAGATGGTAATCTCCCCCTAAGTGTATTTGGTTGAGCCTTAATGACTTCGCACGAAGGAACACCAGCTATGTCCACGGGCGCGAGTTCAATGAAGGGGATCCCGCCGACGCCTGCCCGCGATAAGGGTCAAGATCCGGCCAGTGGTATCGCGCTGGAACTGGAACAGTTGCGCGATCGCTTTCGCAAAACGACGAACGCGCTCGCCTCCGCCGCTCACGACCTGAAGACTCCTTTGGCCATCATGAATGGATACATTGAGCTGCTGCAAAGCCAGAAGCTCGGTCCGCTCAACGAGCGCCAGCAAGAGATCATGGGCGACATGTCGTCGAACGGGCAGCGCCTGCAGCATCTGATTCAGGATTTCCTGACCTACGCCGTGCTTGAAACCGGCGAGCTACGTATGCAGTTTGCGGAAGGCGACATGAACGCGTGCCTCTCCGAGGTTTGCCGCATCTGGTCAAACCGCTTTCAGGAGCGGGGCCTGGCGCTCTACTTTCTCGCCAACGACAAAGTCACACCGTTCCCCTTCGACGGGCCGAAAGTTCAGCGCGTTATTTCAAACCTGCTCGAGAACGCGTGCAAGTACACGCCCGAGGGCGGCACGGTTTGGATTCATGCGGAGCCGCACATGTGGGAGCGGCGCGCCCTGGCCAAATCCCCCGGCAAGAGCGAACGGCGGCGTCAGGCCGTCACCGCGCCGAATGCGATGAAAGTCAGCGTCTCCGACACCGGGCCCGGAATCCGCCCCGAGTTCCATCAGGAAATTTTCGACGAGTTCTTCCGTCTACCCGGCAACGAGGCAACCGAAGGCATGGGCCTCGGTCTGGCCATCGCGCGCCGGCTTCTGCAAGCCATGGGCGGCAAGATCTGGGTGGAGAGCGAACTCGGCGCCGGCAGCAAGTTTTCCTTTATCGTCCCCCTGAAACCAGCCTTGAACACTCCGAACCGGGGGACCGGCCAATGACCCAACCCGCCAATATCCTGCTCGTCGACGACGAACCGGGCATGCTGCGCTACATCCGCACGTTGCTTGAGGTGGATGAACACAAAGTTCAAACCGCGACCTGCGGCGAAGAGGCTCTTGAGCAAGTTCAAAAAGGATTGCAACCCGACCTCGTGCTGCTTGACCTGCTCATGCCCGGCATCGACGGTCTGCAAACGCTCGAACAATTGCGCCAAATGCGGCCCGGCCTGCGGGTGGTCATGCTTTCCTGCGTCAGCGACACGCGCAAGGTGGTGCAGGCGATGCGCCTCGGCGCCATCGATTATCTGACCAAGCCGTTTCAAAAAGCCGAACTCGATTCCGTGATTGGTCAATGCGTCGGCGCCGCCAAGGGCGAATCGTATGCCGGCGAGGTCGAAGAGTTGTGCGACGACGTGTTTTTCATTGCCGCCAGCCCGGCGATGAAAAAGATTCGCTCGCAGGCCGCGCTCGTCGCCAATGTCGACATCCCCGTGCTGCTGCTCGGCGAAAGCGGCACCGGCAAGGAAGTTCTGGCGCGCCTGATTCATAAGCTTTCTCCACGTGCGCATCGTACGTTTCTTAAAGTGAATTGCGCCGCCGTGCCGGCCGACCTGCTGGAAAGCGAGTTGTTCGGTTACGAAGCGGGAGCCTTTACGGGCGCCAATCACGCGAAGCCCGGCAAGTTCGAACTGTGCAACAAAGGCACGATCCTGCTCGACGAAATCGGCGAGATGCCGCCGCTCCTCCAGGCGAAACTTCTGCACGTGCTTCAGGACCAGACTTTCTCGCGCCTGGGCAGCCGCAACGTTATCAAAGTTGACGTGCGCATCCTGGCCGCCACCAACATCGATATCCCCGAAGCCCTCGCCACCAAGCGCCTGCGCGAAGATCTTTACTATCGTTTGAACGCGTTCACGCTTTCGCTGCCGCCACTGCGCGATCGCAAGGAAGAAATTCCGATCCTGCTCAAGCATTTCATGTCGCGCATGTCGGAGTCATATGCGCGGTCGCCGTTGCCGCTTGGCCCCGCCTTGATGGAAGCCTGTATGCGCCACCCCTGGCCGGGTAATTTGCGCGAGCTCAGCAATTTCGTCAAGCGCTACCTGGTGTTGGGAGACGAGAATCTCGCCACGTCCGAGCTTCAGCCCCGCCCCGATGGTGGAGGCGGATCGCAGAACGATGTGGATGGAAAAGCCGCGGCCGCAAGCGCGGACGGAGCGGGGGGATTGAAGTCGCTGGCGCGTACCGCCAAAGACGGCGCGGAAGCCGAGGCCATCGCGCGCGCTCTCGAAGAGACCAACTGGAACCGGAAGCAAGCCGCTGTAATCCTGAAGATCAGCTACAAAGCGCTGCTCTACAAGATCCGCCAGTACGGAATCGCCCAAACCCGCAGCACGCACAGGCTGTCAGCCGGCGCGTAAAAATAGTCGCCAGTTGCCAGTGGAAACCCGGCCAAAATTCTGGCACTCAATCAAAACCCACTACGAATCCTTGTGTACGTACGCGCGAGCGTCCTGAAAATGTGAGGTAAACAAGTCTTCGGGGTCTCGGCGAGAGAGGCTGGTTTCCACTGGCAACTGGGAGCTGGCAACTGGCAACTGCTTTTGGTGCGGATAAGAGGACTCGAACCTCCACGACCTTGCGATCACTAGGACCTGAACCTAGCGCGTCTGCCAGTTCCGCCATATCCGCAAAAGAAATCGGCAGGCCTTTTTTACGAGGACCACATCTAATATCTACTGTGCGCCGCCCGCCTGTCAACGAACGCCGGGCGCATGGCGGGCCCGCTCAATTGCGTGGAGTCCCGCGGCCGGCGCCCGCGACCGCCCAACAACGATCGCCCAACGACCAAATGGCCAACCGCGAAGAAAAGATTCCCGCCGAGATTCTTCCCGAGCTGCGCGCGCTGGCGCACGATCTCAGCAACGCTCTGGAGACGATCGTGCAAGCCACCTACCTGATTTCGCAGGCCGGGCCGCCCGAGCACTCGCGGCGCTGGGTGAAGCTGATCGACCAAGCCTCGCAGGATGCGGTCGGCATCAATAACAAGCTGCGCGAAATCCTGCGCAAGCACAGCTGATGGGCGCGGCTGCCAATCGATCAGTTCTTATTCTGCGCTACTCCAGTTCTGCGCTACTCCAGGCGAGCGTTCATCGTAATCTTCGCGTTTAGCACCTTCGACACCGGGCATCCCGCCTTCGCGTCCTGCGCCGCCTTGTTGAACGCCTCCGCGCTCGCGCCCGGGACCTTCGCCGCCACATCCAGATGCACCGCCGTGATCGTCCATCCGGCCTCGAGCTTTTCCATCGTCAGCGTCGCCGATGTGCTGATGCTCTCCGGCGCCAGGTTCGCGCCCCCAAGCTGCGCCGAGAGCGCCATCGAAAAACACGCGGCATGCGCGGCCGCAATCAGTTCTTCCGGGTTCGTTCCCGGAGTGCCTTCAAACCGCGTGGTGAACGAATACGGCGTGTTCGACAAAACTCCGCTGGTGGAGGAAATCGTTCCCTTGCCGTCTTTCAGCCCACCCTTCCAAACTGCACTTGCTTTGCGTTCCATTCGAATCTCCTGTGACTGCCGAAATGAATTGTAAGAGCAAAAACCATGTACCGAAACCGGATGCATCGAAATCACGTGCATTGAAATCGAGATGCATCGAAACCAAGTCGCATCCATTGTACCGAGATTAAGGAGTTCCAACGTTCGCCGTGCAGGGACGATAGTGCGCTTTTTCGACTGCAGTTTTTTGCGTCACGACGCAGAAAGAGTCGAAGCTGGTAAATCCCTGACTCAGTTCTGCAAGTCAAGATTTTCTCTGTGGCCCAGTGACTCTTGTGTGAAGTAACGTTCAGTCAACTCGCCAGATCGCAACAAAATCGCGCGACGGGTGTTTACTAATTCGACTTCGCGAAAAAGTGGGGCGCATAGGGGCGGGATTTCAAATGTCTTCTGCATCTTACCGCGCCATGGCGCTCAAGGCGGCGCAGCCGAGCTTAGATCGATTTCCGCCGGAACAATAAAATCTAAGTATAGACGGGCGAGAACAGAACTGGCCCTCAAAGCGGATAGGTACGATGCAAGTTATTGTTTTATAAAGACTTTACAGGTAAGTGCTTTAGAATCAAAGACCATTGCGAAAAAAGGCGCTAAGTCTTTGAGTTTTAAAGACCGCCTAGAGGGGGGTCGAAGAAACCATGTACAAGGTATCCTCGTTCCCGCTTTACACATCTTTACATTGCTCTTATCTTTATTTCGTGATTTCGTGTACTCCGAGGTTTCGTGTATCTCCGAGCGGATTCGGTCCCGCCGACTTGGAACTTAGTTGAATGAGGGGACCTTCACGCCAATTTGTCGCACATCAAATCGAGATGACCCTATGAGAACTTTTATCGCATTACGACGTTGGACCATTGCCTTCTCCCTGGCTGCGCTGCTGAGCATTACCGTCAGCGAGCGTCTGGCCGCGCAAGATCAACCTGACCAGGATGACCCGCCGACTCGCGTCGCGCGGCTTAGCTATTTGCAAGGAGCCGTTTCCTTCCAGCCCGCCGGAGAATCCGATTGGGTGGATGCCGTGTTGAACCGCCCGATGACCACGGGCGATCAACTGTGGACCGATAGAGATTCTCGCGCCGAGCTGGGGCTCGGAACAACCATCATCGATCTCAGCAGTAACACGGGAGTTTCGTTACTTAACCTCGACAACGATACGATTCAGGTGCAGCTCAGTTCAGGCGTGATCGAAGTGCGAGTGCGCCGTATGCGGCGCGACGATGACATCGAGATCGATACGCCCAACCAGGCCTTCACCATCAACGAGGCAGGTCGGTACCGCATCGAGGCGAGTCCAGACGGAAGCTATACCGTGGTCAGCGTCTTTGACGGCGAAGGCGCGTCCACCGGCAACGGCTCGACCTATACCATTTACGGCGGCCAGCGCGTCACGCTCGAAGGCACCGACCAGCTGAACGCGCAGACGGAAGATATCTACGGGCCGGACGACTTCGACAACTGGGCCTATAACCGCTACCAGCGTTACGAGAACTCGATGTCGGCGCGCTATGTCTCCGATGAAATGGTGGGCTATGCCGACCTGGATTCGAGTGGCGACTGGCAACCCGCGATGGGCTATGGCACGGTCTGGTTCCCGCACGTTGCCGCCGGTTGGGCGCCTTATCACGAGGGACATTGGGCGTGGGTCGATCCCTGGGGATGGACCTGGGTCGACGACGCGCCTTGGGGCTATGCGCCATTCCACTATGGCCGCTGGGTTTCGGTGGGCGGACGATGGGGATGGATTCCCGGGCCGAGAGAAGTCGCGCCGGTTTACGCGCCCGCGCTGGTGGTCTTCATAGGCGGAGGACCGGCTGGTTTTGGCGGCAACGTTGGCTGGTTCCCACTCGGGCCGCGTGAAGTGTACGTGCCGTCGTATCGGGTAAGCCGCGGATACTTCTCGAGCATCAATGTCAGCAACACAACCGTTACGACGACCAACATCACGAATGTGTACAACACAACCATCATCCGCAACGAGACGAGCATCACCAATGTCACGTACGCGAACCGGAACGTCGCGGGTGCGGTGACAGCGGTTCCGCAACGCGCCTTCGTAAGCGCACAGCCGGTCGGGAGAGCCGCGGTCGCGGTGAACGCCCGGGAGATCGCATCGATGCCGGTTGCGACGAGGGCCGCGGTTGCGCCTACCGCCAACAGCGTGCTCGGGGCCCGCGCGAATACGGCGAATCACGTGGCCGCGCCACCGGCCGCCATTGCCAGCCGCGCTATCGTAGCCAAGAAGACGCCTCCTCCTCCGCCGGTTTCGTTTGCCTCGCGTGAGAAGGCGATGGCCGCGAATCCAGGACAGGCGCTGCCGCGGAAGGAAGTCGCCGCGATTCGTCCCGCGAATGCTACCCCCGCCGCTCGCCCGCAGATCAAGCAGGCGCCACCGGCCCGGCCAGCCACAGCAGTGGTGAAGCCTGGTGCGCATCCACCGGGAGCGCCGGGAAATCGTCCGGGCGCACCGGCCGCGAACCAGAAGGCAGCGCCAGCAACTCAGCCGGCGCCGAGTAAATCTCAGGCACCGCCGCCTCTCCGGCCGCCCACTGCGCAGCAAAACAACCGTCCAGTGCCGCCTCCGGCGCGAGCTGAGCAGCCGCAGGAGACCAAACCGGCGAATCGACCGGAGCCGCCAAAGGCGGAACAGAAGCCGGCTCCGCCGCGGCCTGAGGCAAACCGTCCCACCCCGCCACCGCAGCGGAACGAGCCTGCGGCGCGTCCGGCACCACCACCAAAGAAAGAGGCACCTCCTCAAAAGAAAGATGAGGAGCGCAAGAAGGAGGAGAAGCCGCCGCGGTAGTGGTCAATCCGGGATGGTCTCTTCGAGCGCGCCAAGCGTCTCGTCGTCGACATCCCATTTTTTTAAAATTGTGAAGATTGTTTTTGATCCAAAGCCCGCGCGCATCAGATTCCGGAAGATGCGCGCGGTTTCTTTTTGGTCTTTCGGTTTTTGCAGACGCTTGCGCTTGAGATAGGCGCGCGCCAGTTCTTCTTCCTTCACTTCGTCATAGACCGAAGCGACGGCCTTCTCGATTACCTGGCTGTGTACACCTTTCGTTTTCAGGTCGCTGATCACGCGCATGCGTCCGAACTTTTCCGTGTCGCGACGGTAGGAGGAATATGCAGCGGCGTAGCGCGCGTCGTTGAGATAGCCCTGGTCCTTCAGCCGAACGATGATCAGCTCGACGAGAGTCTTGCCGAATTCGGTTTCGGCTTCGACGCGATTGCGAAGGAGACGCTTCAATTCCGCAACCGAACGGCTGCGCCGAGCCAGCGCGCCGATGGCGTACTCATACAGCTCGGCCTCGGTGAAGAGCTTTCTGGGGCGCGCGAATGCCATGCTCCTACGATAACGCCGCGCGCGGTGGTTGTCTGCGAATTCGCGGAGTCAGACAGTTATCGAGGCGGCGTTTGCGGCGCGGCGGCCGCGCTCGGGGGCTGGTTCGCGGGCGCCGGCGTTTCCGAAGGCTGCGCGCTCAGTATTGCCTTCACCGATTGCGGAATTTTGTCGGCATTGGCTAACAGGAGCGCCATTTGCCACATCTGTGTTTGGTTGAGCGACTTACTGAAGCCGGGCATGCCAGTCAGGCGAAAGCCATTGAATATTTTCCAATAGGTCTCGCCGGGCTCGTCATCGGTGACGCCTTTGCCCTGGAAAAGTTGCGGCGGATGTGGAAACATTCCAGTGGCGATCGCGGTCTTCTGCGAGTCGGGCAGACCGTGACAAACCGCGCAATGCTGCTTGTAGAGTTCGGCGCCGGCCATATAGTTCGCCTCGCTCGGCTGTATGGGGACACTCTTCGGCATATCTTTTGCGATGCGCACGTTTTGTGCTTTGCGCGCGAAATAAGTTTCGAAGGGCATGTCCGGATCGGTCGTCGCCACGGGGGCCATTCCACTCGCGAAATAAATGTAGAGAATCGCCGGAACCACTAAAATTCCCAGAATCAGGCCTGCCAGAAATTTCAAGCTTCCCTCATTTCCTACGACTCGATTAATTTAGCATTTAGCCGGATGTGATGCACAAAGCGTGAGCGATGATTGTAATGGTGGCGGCAATGGTCACACGTCCGACGGCCGGAGAGTTCGCCATATTTCGCGATCCGCTGCCTTCCGGCCAGTTGGCAGGCAACGAAATGCTTTAGCGCGCGCATCCGAGATTAAAACCACATCTCTTGCGGCGCCCAGCGCCGGTGCCGTTGCTCGGATATTCGTTTTACAAGGAAGCACTAATGACTCTGACCGCGGTTGAAACCGGCGCATCGTCGTACTCCACCCATGTAAACCCGCAGTGGGTACGGCTTCTGGACCTGCTGGAAATGAACGTCGAGTATGAACGGTGTGTAGGCAGCGAACTTTTCACCTCCGATGGCCGGCGAATTCTCGACTTTCTCTCCGGCTATTGCGTGCACAACATCGGGCACAATCATCCCGCAGTCATTGCGGCGCTCGGCGAGGAACTGGAATCGTGCGGCCCGGCGATGATCCAGTCGCATGTTCCGAAGTTGGCCGGTGAGTTGGCCGAACGCCTTTGCAAGGCAGCGGGCGGCAATCTATCCAAGGTGTTCTTTGCCAGTTCTGGCAGCGAGGGCGTCGAAGCGGCCATCAAGTTCTCTCGCGCACGCACCGGCCGCAATGGCATGCTCTATGCCAAATCCGCATTCCACGGATTGACCTGCGGCGCGCTGTCATTGATGGACGATCCATTCTGGCGCGGAAATTTTGGGCCGCTGCTGGCTGACACTGTGGCGGTGCCTTTTAACGATCTCGCCGCGCTGGAGCAGCAGCTCGCGACGCGAAAATTCGCGGCATTTATATGCGAACCCATTCAGGCCGAGGGCGGAATCAAGTTGCCGGCGGCGGACTATTGGCGAAGCGTGCAATCTCTGTGCGCGCGCTACGGCACGCTCCTGGTTCTTGACGAAGTTCAAACGGGGCTGCATCGCACCGGACCATTCCTCGCCTCGCACCTCTACGACGTTCAGCCTGACATGGTCGTTCTTGCCAAGGCGCTCAGCGGCGGGCTGGTTCCGGTGAGTGCCGTGATCATGACCAATGAGATTTATTCCTCGGTGTACAGCTCGCTCAAACGCGCGATCATTCATACCTCAACGTACAGCGAGAACGGCCTAGCCATGCGGGCGGGATTGGCGACGCTCGATGTGCTGGAGTCCGAACGGCTGGGAGTGCGCGCCACCGGCGCAGGAGAGCAGTTGCGGCAGATGCTTTCCGACGAACTGGCAGGATACGAGATGGTGAAGGCGGTTCGAGGCGAGGGCTTGCTGTCAGGAATCGAGTTCCGCGCGCCGCACCAGTTGCGGCTGCGGATCGCGTTTGAAGCGTTCATGAAAATTCATCCGGCGATGTTCGGGCAGATCGTCGTGATGCGGCTGTTCCGCGACCATGGAATCCTGACGCAGATTTGCGGAAATAACTTTATGGTGCTCAAGGCCGCGCCGCCGCTGGTAGTGACGGAAGAGCAAATCCGGGAATTTGTGGACGCAGTGCGCGAGGTGGTGGAACTGGCGCATTCGTCGGTATCATTCTGGGCTGAAGCGCTTGGCCTGGCACGCCGAGCCGTTAATCTTTAGCGCGCATCTAAGATTGGATACTCTGCCGCGTAACTTTCTTCAAGCCGGAAGAGCCGAGAACGATGAGTGTCCCACAGTGGGGCAGGGCGCGCGATGCTTGCACTTTCTGTATCGTCATGACAGGTACAGCGCCGATAAGGATTCGCATCGACTATGCAAATCGTCAGCACAGCCAGCGCATTTCCCAAGCACTACTACTCGCAGGACGAATTGCTTGCCGCGTTGCAGCAATACTGGGGCGACCGGATCGACAACCCGACTGTGCTGCGGCGACTGCATCGGCACGTCGGCGTGGCCGGGCGTTTTCTGGCTGTTCCAAAAGAAGAGTATCTGACCATGCGGACATGGGGCGAGGCCAACGGCCATTGGATTCGCACGGCAACCGAATTGGGAGAACGAGCTGTTAGTGACGCTCTGGCCGGAGCCGGACTGAAGGCAGGCGAACTGGGCGCTTTCTTTTTTACGTCGGTCACTGGGATCTCGAGCCCGTCCATCGACGCGCTGCTGGTCAACAAAATGGGCCTGTGCCGCCACATCCGGCGCGTGCCGATTTTCGGATTGGGCTGCGTAGCGGGCGCTGCCGGAATTTCGCAGGCCGCCGATTACGTGAAGGCCAATCCCGGCCAGATTGCGGTTTTACTCTCAGTCGAACTCTGCTCGCTTACATTGCAGCGCGAAGATCTTTCGATGGCGAATCTAATTTCGGCGGGACTTTTCGGCGATGGCGCGGCCGCTGTGATTGTGGCCGGCGCGGATTGTGTGCTCCCCGGTGTTGCGGGGCCAACGATTCTCGCTACGCGCTCGGTTTTCTATCCGAATACGGAAGAGATGATGGGCTGGGCCATATCGGAAAAGGGCTTCCGCATCGTGCTTTCGCGCGACGTGCCGAACCTGGTGCGGAAGAACCTGGGACACGATGTCGATGACTTTCTTTCTTCACGCGGCCTGACACGCGCCGATATTGGCAGCTGGGTTCTGCACACGGGCGGTCCGAAGATTCTGGAAGCGACGGCCGAGGCGCTGGCGCTCAGCAATGGACAACTGGACGCATCGTGGGATTGTTTGCGCCGGACCGGCAATTTGTCGTCCGCGTCGGTGCTGGTAGTGCTCGATGAGGTCATGAAGAACCGGCGGCCGGAGCGGGGCACGCTCGGGATGCTGGCGGCCATGGGCCCCGGTTTTTGTTCGGAATTTGTGCTGCTGCAGTGGTAGCGAGAGTGAACGTAGCTCGCGGGCGAGTGCAAAACATTTACGGAATTCATAATCGTGAACGCTTTTTCAAGTCCAGTTGACGTGGTGGTCGCGGGTGGAGGGCCCGCCGGCCTGGCGACGGCAATTGCAGTGCGCCGCCGCGGGCTGAGCGTCGTTGTTGTCGACAGCGGGACTCCGCCTATCGATAAGGCTTGTGGCGAAGGCCTGATGCCGGATGGCATTGAGTCCCTGCGTGAGTTGGGGATCGTGGTGCCTCCCGCGGAGTACTTTGCGTTTCGCGGGATTCGGTTTTTGAGCGGCGGGAAAAAAGCGGAGGCGCTATTTCCTCACGGCCATGCGTTTGGCATGCGCCGCACCGCGCTGCATCGCGTTCTCACCGAGCACGCGGACGCATGCGGTGTTTCCATGCTTTGGCAGACGTCGGTTACGGGACTGCATGCGGACGGCATCCGTACGTCGCGCGATTTGATTCGCGCGCGCTGGATTGTGGGCGCCGATGGATCGAATTCGCGCGTCCGGCGCTGGGCCGGGCTGGATCGTCAGCGGAGGGAGGGTACTCGATTCGGATTCCGGCGGCACTATCGCATCGAGCCCTGGAGTGATTTCATGGAACTGTACTGGGGCGACGAGTGCCAATTGTACCTTACGCCCCTCGGCCGCAAGGAAATCTGTTTGGCGTCGATCAGTTCGGATTCGCACTTGCGGGTCGATGATGCGCTCGCGCAGTTTCCGGACCTGGCGGCGCGTCTCAAGGGCGCAGAGCATACATCCAGCGAACGTGGTGCAATTACGGTGAGCCGGAAATTGCGGCGCGTATATCGCGAGCGTACGGCGCTGGTCGGCGACGCCTCCGGCGGGGTGGACGCTATTACGGGAGAAGGGCTGTGCCTCGCATTTCGGCAGGCCGCGCTGCTGGCCGACTGTCTGGCGGAGGGCGACCTTGCCCGCTACGAGATTGAGCATCGCCGCTTGATTCGCCGCCCGTCGCTCATGGCTCGAATGATGCTGCTGATGGGAAAGCACGACAGCCTTCGCGAGCGCACGATGCGGGCTTTCGAATCGAAACCGCGCTCGTTTGCGGGAATGCTCGCTATGCATGTCGGCGAAGGCTCCGTCCGCGATTTCGTTACAAATGGGATCTCGCTCGGCTGGCAAATTCTTACTGCCTGAAATTGAATAATCCAACTTTCATGACGAAATACAGAATTGTTCTTTCGCTCGTGGTACTGCTGTTGTCGGCGCAATTGCTGGGTGCGCAAGGGGCGTTGGCCAAACCCAAACTGCATTTGCAAGTCGATCCCACCCGCAGCGGTGCGGAAATTCTTCTCAATGGCAACTTTCACACCGTGGAAGGTTCATTCGCGATGAAACGCGGCGGCATTGACTACGAACCTGCGACGGGGAAGGCGAGTGGAGAAATTGTCTTCGATGCCACGAGCGGCAAGACAGGCAGCGATGCGCGCGACAAGAAGATGCACAAGGACGTGATCGAGAGCGGCCGTTTTCCGGAAATTTCTTTTCGTCCCGATCGCGCCGATGGAACGCTTGCGGAATCCGGTGATTCCACCCTCCAGGTGCATGGCATATTCTCTATTCACGGCGCGGATCATGAAATCACGATCCCGGTCACGGTTCATATTGAGGGGCACGACTGGGGCGCCAAAGCGGACTTTCAGGTTCCTTACGCGAAGTGGGGAATGAAAAATCCGAGCGTGCTGTTTTTGCGAGTCGCCAACATGGTAGACGTGAAATTTCACGCCGCAGGCAGCACGCAGTAGGGAAGCCCACGGAAAGGCGCGTCCGGCACGGGTTTTCGAGGCACGGCCTCATGCTTTCGCCCAGTGGTTACCATCTTCCGATTACTTCCACCCGCTGAATTCCACAGCCCGATGCCCTACTAGTGAAAAAGTTTTCATCTTCCGCTTCTCGCCCTCGGCAAGTGCTTGCGACGAAAGAGAAACTCGCCCACGCAGCGTGGCAGCTGCATTGCACCTTTTCACAGTGTCTCCCCTGAACAGATTTTCGACAGTAACCAGATTCGACTAGGAGGCATATACGTGCTGATTCGCCGCTCAATTCTTCTGCTGGTCGTGGCACTATCGCTCTCCGCGTTTGCTTTTGCCGATCCGATGACGGTCAGCATGACGTTTCTCTACCCCGGCTCGAATAATATGGGCGGCTTCTACACGTATCCGTACTACTTCTCAATCAACGGCGGCCAGCCGACGGCGATGATGTGCGACGCGTTCAACAATCGCATCACGCAAGGAGAGAGTTGGACTGCGAACGTGACTGGACTACTCGCCGGCAAGGGTATGTTCGGCAAGAACGTTCTCGACTACAAGGCTGCCGGGCTGATTTTTCTTGGCGTCACGAGTGGTGCGATCGACGCCAACATTGGCAACTGGGCGCTGTGGAATCTATTCACGTCCGGAATCACGACGAACCCGCAGGTTTTGGCTTTGGACAAACAAGAACTATTCCTGGCCAAGCACACGGGAGATCGTTATTTCAAAGGGCTTGTTCTGTATACGGCGGTCGGTTCGAAGCCTGGTGTGGGGCCACAGGAGTTTATCGGACGCGGTACTGCGTCAACTCCCGAACCTGAGAGTCTGCTCCTGCTTTCCACTGGCCTGATCTGCATCGCCGTAGTTGTTCGCCGGAAGTTGGTTCACCCGTAACGCATAATTTCCTCGCTCCTTTTCTGACAGCCGCCATCCGCTTTCTTGATGGCGGCTTTTTTTGTTTCCATGCCAAGTTGCCCATGGGCGTGCGAAACTGGAGTTCGATGAAAGTCGTCGCTGTAATCCCGGCGCGGTTGGCTTCGACTCGCCTTCCTCGCAAAATGTTACGTGAAATTGGCGGCACGCCGCTGTTGTCATGGGTGTATCGCGCGGTGCGACGCGCGCCGGCGCTGCACGAAGTGGTCGTGGCGACTGACTCCCAAGAGATACAGGAATTTTGCGAAGCCCAGGGCTTCAACGTGCAAATGACCTCGGCGACGCACCGCTCGGGCACCGAGCGCGTGCATGAGATCTCGACTGCCATCCCGGCCGACGTATATCTCAACATCCAAGGCGACGAGCCGCTCACTCGTCCCGAGCACGTTGAGAGCCTGCTTGGCGTAATGCGCGATGCGAGGGTCGAAGTTGGAACTCTGAAAACGTTGGCGGCGGATGAGGACGTGAATAATCCGAGCGCGGTAAAGGTCGTGACGGACAGTTCCGGGCGCGCGCTCTATTTTTCCCGAGCTACGATTCCGCATGATCGCGACGGCATACGCCCGGCGTACTTTAAGCACCTCGGCTTCTACGGATATCGCAAAGCCGCGCTTGAGAAATTTGTAGGTTGGCCGGAATCGGCCCTCGAGCAGAGCGAGCGGCTGGAACAATTGCGATTTCTGGAAAACGGAGTGCAGATCTATGTGGCCGAAACGCCGTTTGACACTGTGGGGGTAGATACAGAAGACGATTTGCGGCGAGTCGAGAAAATCCTGCAAAAACGGTAGGGTTGTACTTCTGCCAATCTGCGCGCTCAACTGAGCATTTGTTAGTGCGCACGTGCCCAACCCTCGGCGGCCGCAACTCGCTTGGCGATTGCAGGATGAGAATGGAAGAGGCATTCCACCCATCGCGAAGGAGTTCGCTCGGCAAGATTCTGCTCGGCAAGTTTGTTCATCGATGAGATGAACGCGCCCACGCTGGCAACGGACTGGAAGCAATAGCGGTCCGCCTGACGCTCGTTGAAACGCGAATATGCGTTCAATGCCGGCATTAAGAGCAGCGACAGCACAGTCGAAACCAGGATCAGGAGCGGAAGATTTGCGAAATCCGACATGCTGTCGAACATGTTTCGTCTTTCGACGGCATAGTGCAGAACCGAATTGGCCAGCCAGAAACCGAGCAGCGTGATTCCAGCCTGCACGAAAATGCTTTTTAAGATGTGCCGATGCACGTGATGGCCGAGTTCGTGGGCCAGCACCGCCTCAATCTCATCGTCCGAATATGAGTTCAGCAAGGTATCGGCCAGAATGATGCGCCGCGTCGCGCCGAGGCCGGTCAGCGCGGCGTTTGCCTTCTTACTCTTCTCCGAGAGATTCCATTTATAAACTCCGCGAACCCGCGTTCCGGCCCGCTCGCTCAGCAAAACCAGCCGGCGCTTCAGCTCTTCATTGTCGAGAGGCTCAAACTTGTAGAAAATCGGGAACAAAATGACCGGGGCCAGTTGCGCCATGAGTACGAAAAGCCCCATGAACACGGCCCAGGCAATCAGCCACCAATACTGCGGATTCTGCCGCAAGAGAAGATAGATCAATTCAACGACGACGGTGCCGAGCAGCAAACCAATCAGCAGACCTTTGACTTCATCCCATATCCACGATCGCAGCCGCTGGTTTGAAAGCTCAAAACGATGTTCCAGCCGAAAGCCATAGTAATCCAGGGGCAGCCCAATGATTTTGCCGATCACCATCAGCATGAGCACGTAAAAGAAAACGGCCAAGGTGTAGTTCTGGCCACCGCCGCGATACGCGAGATCGCGGAGAACGGCCGTCCAACCCGTCGCCAGCAAAACCACCAGCAGGCCGAAGCCGATCACAAAGTCGGCAACGCCCAGCCAGCGCTTTATGGTGTTGTAGCGGTGCGCCTTGGTCGAGTCGGCTGGTGGCGTAATGGTTTGCGTTGTGCTCATGACCCCGAGATTCCTTCTATCTTATCGCGGTTGCGCCGACGCGCCGGACCACGAAAGTGCTGGGCCTACGCGCGTTTTACTTACCCAGTCCACAGAAACGGGGCCTGTCCCTCGCGAGCCCTGCAGCCTCGACTCTACCAAAGCAAACGCCGGCCTTAGCCTTGCTGCACGAATTGCTCGGAGTTTTCAAGAATCTCGTTTACCAGTTCGGGCGTCGCCGCCTCGACATACACGCGCAATAATCGTTCGGTGCCGGAAGCGCGAAACAGCACCCAGGCGTCGGCGCCATTGCCGTTTTTCGGCGCGTCTAGAAACAGTTTTACGCCGTCGCGATTCTCTTTGCGCAGCACGGTGTAAGGGCCAAGCTTCGAGGTCCCGGGATCGCCCGCGCGCCGCACAGCGCCGTTCTTCAACTCATCGGAAATATGCAAATCGCGGCGACCATAATAATGTGTCCCGTATTCCTTTTGCAGGTCGGCCACCAACTGCCCAAGCGGCTTTCCTTCTTCCGCCATCACATTGGCCAGCAGCAACGCGTTCAGGATTCCGTCTCGCTCCGGCAAAAAGCGCCCGTATCCGATGCCACCCGACTCTTCGCCCGCGATCAGGATTTCCCGTTCCATCATCAGGTCCGCGGCGTATTTAAATCCAATCGACACTTCGTGCAGCTTTCGTCCGTGCTTGGCGGCGATGCGATCGAGCATGCCGGTCGTGTTGAACGCGCGCACCACGTCGCCCGGCCATTTTTTCCGCACCAGCAGCCAGTTCAGCAAAACCGCAAAGCACTTGTGCGCATCGACGAAGCTGCCGTCTTCCGCAACTGCGCCAATGCGGTCGGCGTCGCCATCGGTCACGAGGCCGGCGTGGCACTTCTCCTTCACCACAGTTTCCTGCAGCAGCGCAACGTGCGGCAGAATGGGCTCGGGATTGATTCCGGGAAAGAGCGGATTGACCTCTTGCCGAATCGCAACGTACCGAATTCCATTCTTGTCGAAGATTCCCGGCAGTACGCCGCGTCCGGAACCGTACATGGAATCGATCGCGAATTTGAAGTTGGCCTTGCGGATGAGGGTGAGGTCCGCGAACTTGCACACGCCTTTGATGTAGGCTGACTTGAGATCGACTGTTTCGATTTGCGCCGGTTGCCCGCTCGGCATCGCGCCCGCGCCA
The DNA here is from genome assembly GCA_003139095.1 of Acidobacteriaceae bacterium. Lineage (GTDB taxonomy): Bacteria > Acidobacteriota > Terriglobia > Terriglobales > Acidobacteriaceae > Acidiflorens. The sequence goes on along the minus strand of PLHW01000041.1, from coordinate 82,897 downwards.
AGTTCGTCTTCAATCGCTTTCATGATTGCGGGCGTCGCCGAGCCGCCAAACCCGGCTTTGAATTTCACCCCATTCCAATTCCAGGGATTGTGACTCGACGTCACCATAACGCCGCCCGCCGCGCCCAGGTTTTTCACGTTGTAGGAAACGGTTGGCGTGGGAAGGTAATCGTTGGAGAGGAGAACCGGGATTCCGGCGCTGGCGATGACTTCGGCGACAATTCGCGCCCCGCGATCGGAGGCAAAGCGCGTGTCATATCCGATAATCACGCCGTTCGCCGGATTTTCATGATTTAGAACATAAGACGCAATGGCGCCCGCCACGCGTCGAACGTTCTCGAAGGTAAAATCGTCGGCAATAATGCCGCGCCAGCCGTCGGTGCCGAATTTAATGTCAGTCATTTATGGTCGTTGGTCGTCAGTCGTTCGTCCTTCGTCGTTCGCTGGGCTGTGGTGGTTCGTCGATTGTCTGCCAAGGACGAATGACGAGGGCACCTTAAACTAATTTATTCAACTTCTTCTCGTCCAGATACTTCACCACTTTGCCCACATCCTGCGACTGGTCGAGCGCTGTGATGAGCAACGCATCTTCGGTTTCGACGACGACCAGGTTGCTGACGCCCACCACGGCAACAAATTTGCCTGGCGCATATACGTAATTATTTTTGCCATTCAGCGCAAAACTTCCCGACGCGCTCAACTTATTGCCATTCGCTGGATTGCTTTTCGCGACCTGGTGTTCGTGCAGGGCCGCCCAGGATCCAAGATCATTCCAGCCAAAATTCGCGGGCAGACAGAAGATCCGCGACTGCTCTTCGCCCCGGGCCGACCGCGGCTCAAGCACCGCATAGTCCACGCTGATGTTTTCGCACTTTGGATAGAGCTTGCGAAACGTCGCGGCAAACTTCCGCGTACCATAATCGGCCGCAATCTTCTCCAATATTGCGGCGGTCTTCGGCAGGTGCTCGAGCAACGCGTTGGCGAGCGTGTCGGCCCGCCACAAAAACATGCCGCTGTTCCAGAAGTAATTGCCCGCTTCCACGAACTGCCTTGCCCGGGCGGCGTCGGGTTTTTCAGTGAAGCGGCGCACGCGCTGGGCGCCACCCGCCGCGTTCTCCCCGGCTTCAATGTATCCATAGCCAGTCTCGGGCCGCGTCGGCTTGATTCCGAGGACGATAATATTTTCTCCCGCGGCGGCAAGCGCGATTCCTTTTTTTAGAGTGGCGCGGAACTGATGGGGCTGCGCGATCACATGGTCGGAGGGAAAAAGTCCCAGCACGGCATCGGGATTTTCCCGCAGCAGCAGAAACGCCGCCAGCCCAATCGCCGGCGCGGTGTTTCTGCCGGCGGGTTCGGCGACAATCTGCAGCGGCGGAATTTTCCGAAGTTGCCGGAGCATTGCCGGCCGCAGGTCGTTATTTGTGATAACCCAAAAGCATTTGGCCGGCGCGAGCGGCAAGAGGCGCGCCACCGTCTGCTGGATCATCGTCTGCTTGCCGTCGAGCGCCAGCAGTTGCTTGGCGCGGCGCTTACGGCTTAGCGGCCAGAAGCGCGTGCCGCGGCCTCCAGCCAGGATCACAGGGTAGAAATGGGATTTCTTCGCCACCGCTTGAGATTGTAGTTGGTTGCGGACCGATTCTGAAAATCATTGCAGATTGCGATCGCTAGAACCGTGTCCGCGGTTCCAGCACATCGCTGCCTGGCACGCCGGCCCGTAGAAACTCTACCGCCCACTGCGGGCGCAACGTGAACTGACCTAATGCCGCGGGAATCACCACGGCGTCTCCCTTGGCCAACGTGACGGGAGCCTGTCCCGCGACTTCCACGATCCCGCAGCCGTTGACCGCGACCAGAATCTGGACCGAATCTTTACCCGACCCGTCGCGCGTAGAAAATTCGTGCGGCTTTTTCAACTCGCACAAGTCCACAGAGAAATACGGGGCACGGATCATTTCCGACATCCGGCCCGCCCCATCTGCAATTTCGACCGGCGCTGGCCGGATCACCTTTCCCGACGCGACCTGCTCTTTCACGGAGGCGAGGCCGCGCTCCAGATGCAACGGCCGCGGCCGTCCGTAGTCATAGAGCCGATATGTAGTGTCCGACTGCTGCTGCGTCTCGACAATTACCGAGCCCGGACCGAGCGTGTGCACCGTGCCACCGGCGACGTAGATCATCTCGCCCTGATAGACATTCACCCAGTTCAGCAATTCCTCGGCGCGATTTTCCTGGATCGCCTGCGCGAACTCCGCGCGCTTGACGCCGGATTTCAGCCCGAGCGCAATCTGTGCTCCCGACCTCGCGTGGGCCACATACCAGCATTCAGTCTTGCCCCAAGGCTCGCCAAATTGCTGCGCGGTCGCATCATCGGGATGCACCTGCACCGAAAGCTTCTCCGCCGGAAACAGAAATTTCATCAGCAGCGGAAAGCGCTGCGGATCCCGCGCCGCCGTGCCCACGAGCTCCGGCCCGAATTCCTTGCTCAAGTCGGCAAGCGTGCGCCGGGCCAGCGACCCGTTCGTCACCACGCAGTTGTCGCCGGTAAGCCAGGCCTCGCCAATCTTCTCGTTGAATTTGGCATTGGGATAAATCGGCGCAAGGTCCAGCGTGCCCCAGGGGCGTGGGTCGAACATGGGCGACATGAGGAATGGGTAAAGTTGGGTCATCGGGCGCCGGCGATATGAATCACAAGAAGAGGTTGATACTCGTAGAGCACGAAAAACGGCAAGAATATTTCTCAGAGCGCCGCAAAATAACCCCGCATGCGCTCCAGTGCCTTATCGATATTTTCCGCCGCCGTCGCGTACGACAGCCGGACATGCTCGGTCGTTCCGAATCCCTCACCTGCCACGGTGGCAACGTGCGCCTTGTGCAGCAAGCCATGAGCAATATCGGCGCTGCATTTGATTCCGCTCTTGCCAATAAACGTCGAGACATTCGGAAACGCATAAAACGCGCCCTGCGGCATCGTGCAGGCCACGCCCGGAATCGTGCGCAAGCCGTTCACGATATGATCGCGCAGCCTGCGGTATTCCTCTTTCATTTCCCACAAACATTGCTGCGAGCCCGAAAGCGCCGCTGTGCCGGCTTTCTGCACAATCGACGTGGGATTGGACGTTTGCTGGCTCTGAAGCTTCTGCACCGCGCCCACCACCGCCGTCGGCCCAAGCGTGTAGCCTAGCCGCCATCCGGTCATGGCATACGTCTTCGAAAGCGATCCCACCACCAGAAAACGGTCGCGGTATTCATTGAGCGACCCCACGGAAAAATCGTGCCCGGTGTAGTTCAGGTAAACGTAGCATTCGTCCGAAATCACCCAGATGCCGCGCTCATGCGCCAGGCGCACAACCTCGGTCATGTCCGCAGGGCTCATCACCGCGCCCGACGGATTCGACGGCGAATTCAAAATGATGAGCTTCGTTTTTGGCGTGATCAGCCGCTCGATCATCTGTGCCGTTACGCGGAAGCCCTGCGTCTCGTCCGCCTTCAGCAGGACGCACGTCCCGCCGACGTAGCGCACCATATCCTTGAAAGAAACCCAGTACGGCACGGGAAGAATCACTTCATCGCCGTGATCCACCAATACGGAAATCACATTGAACAGCGCGTGTTTGCCGCCCACCGAGGCGCACGTTTCTTCGCGCTTGTAGTGTGAGCCGAAATCGGTCGCGTGGCGCTGGATGATCGCATCTTTTAATTCCGTTGTTCCGCCCACGGGCGTGTATCGCGAAAAATTGGCGCGGACGGCTGCGATCGCCGCCTCTTTGATATGCTCCGGCGTCATAAAGTGTGGCTCGCCCGCAGTCATGTCCACCACGTCGAATCCCGACTGCCGCAACTTCTCCGCTTCCGCGACCGCGGCCATCGTGGCCGAAGGCTCAATCCGGTTGATGCGCTCCGTCAGTTGAATGGGATGGGTCACCGTCCCAGTGGCTGTCGTCATGATTTCCTTTTCCTGGATTTTGGTTTTGCGTCGATTGCCTTTTCCGGTGACATGCGCTGTGCCGCTTCCGGCGCCGCTTCTGGGCCGCCGCCGTCGTCGTCGATGTTGAACTTGTGCGCGACATCCATTTTCTCGCGCAGTTTTTGCACCACCAGCGCCGGCACCAGGCAATTCACGGGACCGCCCAATTGCGCCACCTCCCGCACCAGCCGCGAACTCAGATACGAATACTTTTCCGCCGGCATCATGAATACGGTTTCGAGTCCCGGCTGAAGCTTGCGATTCATCAGCGCCATTTGCAGTTCATATTCATAGTCGCTGATGGCGCGGATGCCGCGCAAAATCGCGCGCGCGTCAACGCGTAGGGCATAGTCAACCGTCAGCCCGTGGAATGTATCGACGGAAACATTCTCGAACCCGGCGGTCATCGACTCGAGCATTTGCCGCCGGTCATTCACGCTGAAGAGCGGATCTTTTTCGGGGTTGCGAAGGATGGCAACCACCAATTCGTCAAAAATCTTGCTGCCGCGTTCAATCAGGTCGAGATGCCCGTTGGTCGGCGGATCGAACGAACCGGGATAAATGGCTTTCACACGTTTCACGGGGCCCTCGGCGGGGAAAGCCTAGATTGTATCGGTGGGGAAACAGGAATGGCAATCACATTGCGGAGAAACGAGTGAGGTTGCGCGGGAGAGGGGATGAGCGGCGAGCACGCCCGCCGCTCTGAGAAAAAAACGCTATCGCCTCGCTGCCGGCACTTTCGAAGCTTCCGGTGCAGCGGCTGGCATCGTCGCTACCTTGCCGCTGGCGGGCGCTGCTGATGCCTGCGCCGCCGCAACCGGAGCCGCTGCCGGAATCAGTCCCAGCGCTTTGCGCACTTCGGTATCGAGCTTGGCCAGCACATCTTTATTTTCTTTCAGAAATGCGCGCGCATTCTCGCGGCCCTGGCCAATGCGTTCGCCCTTATAGCTGAACCACGACCCGGATTTCTCAACGATGTTGTTGTTCACCGCCAGATCGAGCAGGTCGCCCTCACGCGAAATGCCCTCGCCGTAAAGAATGTCGAACTCGGCCTCGCGGAATGGCGCCGCCACCTTGTTTTTCACCACCTTGACGCGCGTGCGCGAGCCGGTGACCACGTCGCCTTCCTTAATGGCGGCAATGCGCCGGATATCGATACGCACCGACGAGTAAAATTTCAGCGCGCGCCCGCCCGTCGTCGTTTCGGGATTGCCGAACATTACGCCAATTTTCTCGCGGATCTGGTTGATGAAGATCAGGCTCGTGCGCGACTTCGACACCGTGCCCGTCAGTTTGCGCAGCGCTTGCGACATCAGCCGCGCCTGCAGGCCCATGTGGCTGTCGCCCATTTCGCCATCGAGTTCGGCCTTGGGCACGAGCGCGGCCACCGAGTCCACGACCAGCACGTCAATCGCGTTCGACCGCACCAGCGCCTCGGTGATCTCCAGCGCCTGCTCGCCGTAGTCGGGCTGCGAAACCAGCAGGTTGTCCACGTCCACGCCGAGTTTTTTCGCGTAGCCGGGATCGAGAGCGTGCTCCGCGTCGACAAACGCCGCCATGCCGCCGTTTTTCTGAGCCTCGGCAATCACCTGGAGCGCAATCGTCGTTTTGCCCGAAGACTCCGGCCCGAAAATCTCAATCACGCGCCCGCGCGGCACTCCGCCTACTCCGAGCGCGGCGTCAAACGAAATCGCACCCGTCGAAATTACAGCGATGGGAACAATCGCTTCCTTCGATCCCAACCGCATGATCGAACCTTTGCCAAACTGCTTTTCAATCTGCGAAAACGCGAGATCGATTGCCTTGTTGCGCTCGTCTGTTCTGCTGCGATCGTCCGCCATGGTGGCTGCTCCTGATTTTCGATTCTAGATTGCGGGTATCACGTGTTTCGTAGCCTACACCCGCGGGCTGGAGCGAGAAGTGTTGGCTGTCACATCGATTTCGTTCAGTTTAGCACGAGGAGAATGAAAAGCGAAGCATGGCGTTGATCGGAATGGTTCACGGCGCGCTGTTCACAACCTTGAACCCCTGAAACTTTGAAACCTCGCAACCTCGTGCCTCAGTTCTTGTTAGACTTTCCCTATGCCGACGGAAACCCAACCGCAGACCAACGATGCCCGCGGCACGCTTGGCCCCGGCTCCGCGCTCTACCTGGTTGCCACGCCCATCGGCAATCTCGAAGACATTACCCTCCGCGCCCTGCGCGTGCTCAAAGAGGTTGACCTCATCGCGTGCGAAGACACGCGGCAGACGCAGAAGCTCCTTACCCATTACGGGATTCACACCCGCACCGTCAGCTATCACGAGCACAACGAGATGACGAAGGCGGCCGAGCTCGTCGTCGATCTCGAGTCGGGCGCCAAAATCGCGCTCGTCACCGACGCCGGGATGCCCGGCATCTCTGATCCTGGTTTCCGCCTGATCACGCTCGCCATCCGCCATCACGTTCCGGTTGTTCCCATTCCGGGCGCATCGGCGTATCTGGCCGCGCTCGTGGCCAGCGGGCTTCCCACGGATTCCTTCCGCTTCAGCGGATTTCTCCCCGCAAAATCGGGCCAGCGCCGCAAGCTGCTCGAAAGCGTTCGCGAATCGCCCCGAACGCAGGTCTTCTATGAAGCCCCGCATCGCCTGCTTGATGCCCTGGCGGATGTTTGCGAGGTTCTGGGAGAAGGCCGCCACGTGGTGGTTGCACGCGAGGTGACGAAGCTGCATGAGGAATTCCTTCGTGGCCGGGCAGCGGATGTGCTTGACGAGCTACGCAAGCGCGGGGACGTTAAAGGTGAGATCACGCTGATGATCGGGAAGCCAGACAGCTCCGAGCCGCGCGCTGCCAGCCCGGAGCAGACGTTGGCCCAGCGTGTTCACGAGGTGATGACGGTGGAGAAGCTGGACGAGAAGGCCGCGCTCAAGAAAGTCGCCAAGGAGCGCGGAATCGGCAAAAGCGAAGCCTACCGCGAGTGGCAGACGAGCAAGTAAGTTCCGGGCGGCGAGAGTCGGCCTATCGCCGATTGCGAGATTGCGGCGATGAGACTGCTATATACCATTTAGTAACATTTAGCACATAAGTCGATCTTTTAGAATCAGTTGGTTAGGGAGAAATTCCGGCTAGATCTTTGAGGAATAAGGATTTAGTAAAATACTTTAGAATCAATAACTTAGCCAAGGATCGAGGCTTGATCTTTGAAAAATAGGGACGTAGACGTAAGATATTTATTTTTCAATGAGATAGGGAATTTTTCGCCGGGGCGCGTTTACTGCGCACTGTTTCTGAGATAGGCCTAAGCCAGGTCAGCATGACCGGAGTCCGGTCACAACGAAGGATGAAAAGAGGTTCCCCGCCAACCACCTGGTTGCAGTGAGTTGCGGCTCTTTTCTAGGGAGGCGATGTCGCAAGCTTGCGCCTTTGTTTCGCCTTTCTGAAGGTTGATGAGCGCTATCGCGATTTTGCGACAGTTAAGGTCGGACCAGGCTTTGCGCAGCGGCCTCCAGGTCGTCCAGTCACATCGAGCTATGACCCATCTCACTGACAAGACGCGCGCATTCGTGTTCTATGGGTGACGGCGTCATCTTGCGCCTCTCCGAAGAGTACTTCCCCGCACGAGCACACCCCCTGAGGCGAGAGCGCTGAACGCGGGCCCCTTCTATAGCAATTGGCGTGTTGGCTACGTTTCCCAGGTTTGGGCCTGGCAGTTCGCGATCGGAACGCTTGAAGCTGAATGACCGATCACGACCACGGCCCCGCTTCCATCCGTGAAGGAGGTAGTGTATGAGGCGCAAGTTCAGTCGTAATCATTCTCTCAGTGTTGTTGTTTCCTTCATCGCAATTCTGATCCTCTCGGTCGCGTTCGTCGCCCTGGCGCAAATGCCGGGCGCGGGTCCGGAGTTTTCTCAACATGTAGTTAGCCCCGCACAACTGGCCTCGGATGCGCAAAAGCCGCAGGTGCTTTTTGCGAAGGCAGTGACCTACAGCTCGGGCCCGGGCGAGGGGCCTTCCGCCGCTTCTGTCGCGATCGCGGACCTGAACGGCGACGGCAAACTGGATTTGGCTGTCGTCAACAGTGGTCTCGGCACGGTGGCCGTACTGCTGGGCAACGGCAACGGCACCTTCCAGACAGCGGTGCCCTATTCGACGGGAGGGGGCGATCCCAATGCGGTCGCGATCGGGGACGTGAACGGCGATGGCAAGCCCGATATTGTTGTGGCGAACTGCGTCGACGGCTGTCAGAGCGACAGCGAGGGTTCGGTGAGCGTCTTGCTGGGCAACGGCGACGGCACCTTCCAGGCTCCTGTCAGCTACAGCGTCTGGGCAGCGGATTCGGTCGCCATCGCGGATCTGAACGGCGACGGCTATCCAGATCTGGTCGTGGCCGAGTACTGTTATGCTGAAGGTTGCAACACTAACGAAGTGAGCGTGTTGCTGAACAACGGCGATGGCACGTTCCAGCCCGCCGTCAGTTACGGGGTGCCCGGATACCTCGCCTTTTCCGTCGCGATCGCCGACGTGAACAATGACGGCAAACCGGACCTAGTGGTGGCCAACGGTTGTTTGGATTATAGCTGTGTGTCGTGCTGTGGCTCTGTGGGCGTGCTGCTGGGTAATGGCGACGGCACCTTCCAGCCGGCCGTGACCTACGACGCGGGCTCAGGCGGTTCTTGGGAAGCAAATTCTGTTGCTGTCGCGGACGTGAATGGCGACGGCTATCCAGATCTGGTCGTGGCCGACGAGGGGCCGTGGCCGTTCACCCATGGCGCAGTAGGCGTACTGCTGGGCAACGGCGACGGCACCTTCCAGCCGGCGGTCACGTATTCCTCGGGGGCTGGCGGCGCCTACTCGGTAGCCGTCGCGGATGTCAACGGGGATGGCAAGCCCGACGTTGTCGTGGCAGACGATGACGGCAAAGTTGGGGTTTTGCTGGGCAACGGGAACGGAACCTTCCAGAAAGCTGTCCTTTACAGCTCCGGTGGCGGACCCCCCGAATGGTGGTCGACCTCTTCGATCGCGATCGGGGATGTGAACGGCGACGGCAGGCCCGATCTGGTTGTGGTCGACGCATGCTTCAGCGATTGCAGCAATGGTGGAGTTGGCGTACTGCTGAACAAAACTACGCGGGCGATCACGACTACCACGGTCACCTCGTCGCCCAACCCATCGCAGGTCGGCCAGACCGTTACTTTCACGGCAACGGTTAGTTCGACTCGACCCATTCCGGACGGACAGATCGTTGCGTTCTCCACCGGCAAGACGAAGCTGGGAACGGCTACGACAACAAATGGGGTCGCGAGCTTGAACACATCTTTCTCCAAAGCGGAGACTTACACCATCAAGGCCAGTTATGCCGGAGGTGGTTTTTTCGGAGCCAGCTCAGGAACAATGAAGCAGGTCGTGGAACAGTGACGACCACGGTCACATCCGCTTTCATCCTGAACGCATTGCAGGCGCGGCGCGGAACTTCAACTCGATAGAGGTCAGGCGGCGGAATAAGCTTCGACGGCCATTGCGCTGCTGACCAGTGAACTCGATGTCTCAGATCAGCCGCTCGATTTCAGGGCGGCTCTTCTTTTGCAGCACGCGGAAGTGGTTGCTCGGTAACTTCTGCTATCAGGTCAGCATGACCGGAATCCGGTCACAACGAGGCATGAAAAGAGGTTGCACGCCAACCACATGGTTGCAGTGAGCTACGGCTCTTTTCTAGGGAGGCGTCGACTGGCGAGACTCGCTAACCTCACGCGCCGACGATCATCCGGCTGCGGCCTCGCAGTTCCGGAACAATTTTCAGCTCACGCGCCAGCGATCCTGCGATTTTGTGAGTGATGCGCGCGCTCACGGTCGCGATCAGCTGGTCCTGGTCTTTCGGGAAGGGCCCCTGCTCCATGCGGAACGATTCCAGTTCCTGGCGGCAAATCTCATCGAGGCGAATCCGAAGCGCGGTCACTTCCGGCCCTGCTACGTTCGCCAGCAACTCTTTCTTGAAGGCTTGCACCTCGGCGAGGACGATTTTTTCCGCTTCCGATTCCACGGCGCCCGCGATAATTCTAGGCTCGACCGCCCGCTCGAGATCTTCCAAGTCGTAGAGCAGCACTCCTTCGAACTCGCGCACGGCCGGGTCGATGTCGCGCGGCAGGGCCAGGTCGATGAAGACAAGCTTTCGGCCCTTGCGATCCACGGCCACGCGCCGCATGTCGTCCGCCGTGAAGACCAATCGCGGAGAGGAGGTGGCGCTGATAATGAGATCGGCCTGAGCCAGGTGTTGCCAACGATCTTCGAAGGCGCACGCTTGGAATGCGGAGCCCGTTCCATTTGCCTTCCGCGCAAGTTCGATCGCAGTGCTCGCGGTGCGATTGATGACGCATACCGACTGCGCTCCCCGCGTGAGTAGCGCCTGAACCGCGGTTGCGCCCATGCTGCCCGCGCCCAGCAGAACGATATTCCGTGACGCGACCGAGCCAAATATCTGTTCCGCTAGCCGAACTGCGGCATAAGAAGCGGAAACAAAGTGCGCACCGAGTGAAGTCTCGCGCCGAACCCGCCGGCGAATCGAAAGCGCCTTGCGCAGGATGGTATCGAGATAGCGCCCGGTGCAACCCGCGTTGCGGGCCTGCTGCCATGCTATGTTGACCTGCCGGGCAATGTGCTCTTCGCCAATGCACATGGAATCCAGGCCGCAGCTCACCCGGAAGGCATGGGCCAGCGCGCGCTCATCGAGCAGGCGATAAAAGCTGTTCCACTCCTGGAGTTTTAGATCGTACTCGGCGGTCAGGAGGCGGAGGATGGAGTTGACAGCCAGCGTCGCATCGCCCCAGACCACGAACTCGGTGCGATTGCAGGTCGAGTAGACCAGTGCTTCCTCAATCCCCTCTGCCTGCGCCAGCATGGACAGGATTTCGCCCTGCCGGCATCCGCTCATCCAAAAACGCTCGCGAACTTCAACAGGTGCCGTCCGATGATTCAGGCCGACCAATACTAATGCCGGTTCCAAGCGACACGCTCCCCGAAGTAATTCACCTTCTGTGAGGCATGGCAGGGGCCAAAACCGGGCTGTGATCGATTCCGTGTATGTGATTGAAAAATTTGAGGCCTAACCGGTCGGTTGCATTTCACAACAGCGATTTCTTTTGGTTAAGTGCGAGTTATCACGCCGCGTGTGGGGTTTTAGCACGTAACCGCATTGAAGTTGAGGTAACCGCGGATGCGAGGCGCCAACCAACGAGATCGTCCAAAATGGAACGACTCGTGGACGGGAAGGGACTGGCAGGTTCCTACAAATGTATGACGAAGCTCACAGATTTGTGGTATCGTCACTGCCGCACACCTTTGCAGCTAAAATTGTCTCGGCTGGCGCAATCCCCGGCTTTCGCAACCACGTTGCGGGGTGAAGCCGCGCTCTCGGTATCGGGCGCTAATCTCTTAAAAACTAATAAGGAGAATGGAACGATGAAGATGATTTTGAGGGCGACTCTGGCGGTAGTGATGGTGGCGCTGGTTTTTTCAACGTACTCGTTTGCCGACGCGGGCGCCGACTACAAGGCGAAGTGCGCGATGTGCCACGGCGCGAGCGGGGCGGGCGACACAGTGATGGGCAAGAACATGAAGATCCGGGATTTCAGCTCGGCGGACGTGCAGAAGCAGTCTGACGCGGAACTGACGGACATCATCACCAAGGGCAAAGGGAAGATGCCGTCCTATGATGGCAAGCTGACCAAAGACCAGATCGACGGGCTGGTGAAGTGGATTCGCACGCTGAAAAAGTAGCGGGACAACAGGTCTCAAAGGTTTCAAGGTTTCAGGGTTTCGAGGTTCCGGCGGCACCGGTCTTGGTGTTTCTGAAACTTTGAAACCCTGAAACTTTTGCGTTCAGCTACTTAGCCGCGTTTCTCAATCTTTGCCCACGCATCCTTCAGGGCCACGGTGCGGTTGAATACCGGTTTGCCGGGCTTGGAATCCGGATCGACGCAGAAATATCCCAGCCGTTCGAACTGGTAGCGGCTTTCTACGGGCGCATCGGCCAGCGACGGCTCCAGCTTCGCGTGCGCAATCGTTTCCAGCGAGTTCGGATCGAGATTCGCAGTGAACTCCTGTCCTTCCTCAACGTCATTCGGATCGGGCTTGGCAAAAAGCTTGTCGTAGAGCCGAACCTCGGCGTCGAGCGCGTGCTCGGCTGAGACCCAGTGGATGGTCGATTTCACTTTGCGGGCATCGGGAGCGTTGCCGCCTCGCGTCGCCGGGTCGTAGGTACAGTGAACTTCGACGATTTCTCCCTGCTCGTTCTTGACTACACTTTTCGCGGTAATGAAATACGCGTAACGCAGACGAACTTCCACACCGGGCGAAAGCCGGTAATACTTTTTCGGCGGCTCTTCGCGAAAATCGTCCTGCTCAATGTAGAGCACTTTGGAGAACGGAACCTTGCGCGTCCCCGCGGTTTCATCTTCCGGATTATTCACCGCATCGAGTTCTTCGACTTGCCCGTCGGGATAGTTATCGATCACAACCTTCAGCGGCCGGAGCACGGCCATCACGCGGGGCGCGCGCTTGTTCAAATCCTCGCGCACAAAGTGCTCGAGCATCGCCAGTTCCAGCGTGCCGTTGGTTTTTGAAACTCCGATCGCCGCGCAGAAATTGCGTACCGCTTCGGCGGTGTATCCGCGCCGGCGAATCCCGGAGAGCGTGGGCATGCGCGGATCGTCCCAGCCACGCACCAGGTTCTCCTGCACCAACTTGAGCAGGCGGCGCTTGCTGAGCAGCGTATAGGTCAGGCTGAGACGGTCAAATTCGTATTGCTGCGACGGGAAAATGCCCAGGTTTTGAACGAACCAGTTGTAGAGCGGGCGATGGTCCTCGAATTCCAGCGTGCACATGGAGTGGGTCACGCGCTCGATCGAATCCGATTGCCCATGCGCATAGTCGTACATCGGGTAGATGCACCACTTGCTGCCGGTGCGGTGATGGTCGGCGTGCAGGATGCGGTACATGACCGGATCGCGCATGTTGAGATTGGGCGACGCCATGTCAATCTTGGCACGCAGAACGCGGGTGCCGTCGGGAAACTCGCCCTTTCGCATGCGCTCGAAGAGATCGAGATTTTCTTCCGGCGTGCGACTACGGTAAGGACTCTGTTTGCCGGGCTCGGTGAGCGTGCCGCGATGCTGGCGAATCTCTTCGGCGCTCAGATCGTCGACGTAGGCTTTGCCGTCTTTGATCAGCTTGACCGCCCATTCGTAGAGTTGGCCAAAGTAGTCGGAGGCGTAGCAGAGATCGTCCCACTCGAAGCCGAGCCAGTGCACGTCTTTCATGATGGAGTCGACGTACTCCTGCTCTTCTTTTTCGGGATTGGTGTCGTCGAAGCGGAGATTGGTCTTGCCGCCGAATTCGTCGGCGAGGCCGAAGTCGAGGCAGATGGCTTTGGCGTGGCCGATGTGCAGATAGCCGTTCGGCTCCGGCGGAAAGCGCGTCTGGATGACCGCGTCGCCGTATTTTTTGGTTTTCAAATCCTCGATCATCGCATCGCGGATGAAGTTGGAGGGACGCGGCTCGGCGGCCGCGCTGGCAGCGGACTTAGTCGACGAAGAGCCCGACGGAGGACTCGATAAATTTGCGGCGCTCATGCTCTTGCTATTCTATATGCATGGCGCAGTGCGTACAGTGCGGGCGGCAATTGCCTCCGTTCAGCTTGAAGAAGACTTGCCAGTGGTGCCAGCAGCACGAAGCGGCGCAACGCGGCGAGGATATTCAATATCAGCGCGTGGAGACAGCGCCGTGGCTGCGCCGACAGTCGACCTCGATGGTCGTCACGCAGGTTATCTTTGGCGCCAACGTCGCGGTATTCATCGCCATGGTGCTTGCGCTGGGCGAATCGATGCTCAGCAATCCGGCCGGGCTAGCGCTGGTGGGCTGGGGTGCAAATTATGGGCCTTATACCGTGAGTGGGCAATGGTGGCGGCTGGTGACCTGCCTGTTTATTCACGGCGGCCTGCTGCACATTGCGTTCAATATGTGGTGCCTTTGGGATTTGGGCAGGCTCGCGGAATCGGTGTATGGTCACTGGACGTTCGCCGTCGTTTATCTGCTCTGCGGACTGTCGGCGAGCATTGCGAGCATCGTATGGAATCCCCTTGTGCTCAGCGTGGGCGCTTCGGGCGCCATCTTCGGGCTCGCCGGCGCGCTGATCGCCTCGTTTTATCTGGGGGAGTTCTCGCTGCCGCGGGCCGCGGTAACGGGCATGTTGCGCAGCGTAGTGATGTTTGTGGGGTACAACTTGTTTTTTGGCGCGATCATTGCGCGCACCGATAATGCAGCGCACATCGGCGGCCTGGTCATGGGACTTCTTCTGGGCGCGCTGATTGCGCGCGTTGCGCCGCAGCATGACGCCATCGTGCGCAGGGTTGGCGTGTTGCTGGTTGGCGTGGTGGTGGTTGGGGGCGGGGGGCTGTGGCTGGCGCACGCGCACGCGTACCTTGCGCATGGACAAAGCGGAATGTACCGGCTGAAAGCGGGCGATCCGGATGCGGCAATTCGGGAATTCAAGAACGCGATCAAGGAGCGCCCGAACTTCGTCCCAGCTCACGAAGCGCTGTCCGACGCTTATATTGCGAAGGGCGACTACGACGGTGCGGCCGCGGAGTTGAGGCAGGTGATCGCCCTGACTCCGCGCGACGAGCGCGCCTATCGTCAGCTTGGGCTCGTCTATCTTGAACAGAAGCAGCCGCAGAAAGCGGAGACGGTTTTTGCCCAACTCCTCAAAATCAATCCTGACAGCGCCGACGGACATGCCGGGATGGCCGAGGCTTTCGCTTACGAACATCGCGCTGCCGAGGCGTTGGCGGAATACCAAAGGGTGGCGGAAATCGATTCGGTATACCCCGGTGTGTACTACCACATTGGCGTACTGGAGATACGACTGAATCAGGCCGACGATGCCATCGCCGCATTGTTAAAGCAGCGGCAGGCCTGGGACGATGCGGACAACGAGAAGCTGCTTGCCGCCGTTTACGACACAAAGGGAATGAAGAAAGAGGCGGATGAGGCGCGAGCGAAAGCCGCGGAGCTGAACGCGAAGAAATAGACTGCCGAGGCGCAGGGGACAGCCTAGAGGCCGGCTGTCCCATCGCGACCTTCTTAGCTGCATCCTGACGTACTGCCGCAACTCATGCATTTATAGCAACTGCCGTTGCGGACCATGATGCTGCCGCAGACGTGGCAGGTGGGGGCGTCGCCTAGGTCGATCATTCCGGCCAGTGCGTCGGCTGCGTGGATTTTTCCGGTCGTTAGTCGTTGGTCGTTGGTCGTTCGAGACCCTGTGTCGGCGTTTAGGTCCTCTTCTATTCCTTCGGCTACTGGGGCGCGGCCGACGTGGCTCGCGTCTCCCATGCTTTTCGGGCGCAGGTTGTCGAAGAGGAACTGCTGCTGTCCGGTGAGGAAGCGCAGTTGGAGCCAGCGGAAGATGTAATCCATGATCGACTTGGCAAAGCCGATTTCGGAATTGCTGGACCAGCCAGCCGGCTCGAAACGGGTGTGCGCGAATTTATCGCAGAAGAGCTTCAGTGGAACTCCGTGCTGGAGAGCGATGGAGACGGCGAGGGCGAAGCTGTCCATGAGGCCGGAGACGGTGGAACCTTCCTTGGCCATTTTGATGAATAACTCGCCCGGCTCTCCGTTGGGATAGAGGCCGACGGTGATGTAACCTTCATGGCCTCCGATGTTGAACTTATGCGTGACCGACATGCGCTCTTCCTGCAGGCGGTGACGGACGGCGCGGGGCGGAGCGTTGAGGTCGTCGTCGGGGACGGGCGAGCCACCCGTCGCCACATTTGCAGGCGAGACGCCGGGGCCACTCTGCGCGGTCTTGGTGCCGGCGGCGGAGAGCGGTTGCGACTGCTTGCAGCCATCGCGATAGACGGCAACCGCCTTCAGGCCGAGCTTCCAGGCCTGGATGTAGGCTTCGGAGATATCTTCGACCGTGGCGGCGTTGGGGAGGTTGACGGTTTTCGAAATGGCTCCGGAAATGAAAGGCTGGGCGGCAGCCATCATTTTTAAGTGGCCCATGTAGTGAATGGAGCGCGTGCCCTTGGCCGGCTTGAAGGAACAATCGAAGACGGCGAGATGCTCGTCCTTGATGTGCGGCGCGCCTTCGATGGTTCCGGTGGCGTCGACGTAGGAGACGATGGCGTCGGTCTGCTCGTGCGTGTAGCCGAGCTTGAAGAGAGCGCTGGGGACCGTGTTATTGACGATTTTGATCATGCCGCCGCCGACTAACTTCTTGTACTTAATAAGAGCCAGGTCGGGCTCGATGCCGGTGGTGTCGCAATCCATGAAGAAGCCGATGGTGCCGGTGGGAGCAAGCACCGTGACCTGGCTGTTGCGGTAGCCGTGCTTTTCGCCGCTGGAGAGAGCTTCGTCCCAGCATTGCTTGCTGGCCTCGTAGATGGAAGCCGGAACATTCGACTTATTAATGTTGTTAACGCTGGCGCGGTGCATTCTTATTACGTCTAAGAAGGGCTCGCGGTTGAGATAGTACCCGGGGCAGGCTGCTCCGGGCATATCGTCGGCAGTGGTGACGCCGAGGCGGGTTTGAACCGTGCTGGTTGCCGGAGCCAGGGGCTCGCAGAGTTCGGCAATGCGGCTGGATTGTAAATAGGCTTGTCCGCACATGATGGCGGTGACGCAGGCGGCATAGTCGCGGCCGGCGTCGGAGTCATACGGAAGGCCGGCGGCCATAAGCAGCGCGCCTAAGTTGGCATAGCCGAGGCCGAGCGGGCGGTAATCATGCGAGTTGCGGCCGATCATCTCGGTGGGATAGCCGGCGTTATCGACCAGAATTTCCTGCGCGGTGATGACGACGTCGACGGCATGGCGATAGGCTTCCACGTCAAACGTGCCGTTGGGAGCGAACTTCAGCAGGTTCAGACTTGCCAGGTTGCAGGCGGAGTCGTCAAGGAACATGTACTCGGAGCATGGGTTGGAGGCGTTGATGCGGCTCGTGTTCTTGCTGGTGTGCCAGCGATTGATGGTGCTGTCGTACTGCATGCCGGGATCGCCGCAATGCCAGGTGGCTTCGGAGATCTTAGCCATTAGCTCTTTCGCCGGATAAGTGTTGATGACTCGGCCGTCGACGATGGAGCGCGTGGAGAATTCCGTGTCGCGCAGAACGCTGACCATGAAGTCGTCGGTTACTCGCACCGAGTTATTGGCATTCTGGAAGAAGATGGAGCTGTAGGCGTCGGAGTCGGGATGCGAGCCGTCGTAACCCTGGGCGACTAAGGCGTGAGCCTTGGCTTCTTCTTTCTGCTTGCACTCGATGAAGTCGACGACATCGGGATGGTCGATGTTGAGGATGACCATCTTGGCGGCGCGGCGGGTCTTGCCTCCGGACTTGATGACGCCGGCAAAGGCGTCAAAGCCTTTCATGAAGCTGAGCGGGCCGCTGGCGGTGCCTCCGCCGGAGAGAGTCTCGGTGGAGCTGCGCAGCGGGGAGAGATTCGTGCCGGTGCCGCTGCCCCATTTAAAGAGCATGCCTTCGGTCTTGGCCAAGGTGAGGATGGAGTCGAGCGAGTCTTTGACCGAGTTGATGAAGCAGGCCGAGCACTGCGGGCGGGTGTATCCGGTGACGCCGAATTCGACTTGCTGGGTGGCGGCGTTCCAGTGCCAGTTGGTCGCGTCGGAGTTGGGCTCGATGCGATCGCAACCGACGTTGAACCAGACGGGCGAGTTGAAGGCGGCGTACTGGCGGATGAGGAGATGGACGAGCTCGTCGTGGAAGGCGGTGGCATCATCGCTAGTGCGGAAGTAGCCGTCCTTCATGCCCCAGTCGCGAATGGTTTCGGCGACGCGGGAAACGAGCTGGCGGACGCCGGTTTCGCGCTCGCCGGTATCCATGCGACCGTGCAGGTATTTGCTGGCGACGATGTTGGTCGCGGTCATGGACCAGTCTTTGGGGACCTCGACGTTTTTCTGCTCGAAGATTATGCCTCCCTGCGAGTCGGTGATGGCGGCGGTGCGCAGTTCCCATTCGACGTCGTCGTAGGGATTGACGCCGGGCTTGGTGAAGAGGCGGCGGAAGGTGAGGCCGGGGGCCTTCTTCTTATTATTGGCGGTCGCGGACGGCGTTTTGATTTCGTCTTTTTGCTGCATTTTCTGCTGAACTTCTGGCATATCGTGCTCCTAATTAGATGATGGCGGAATGAAATCGATGTTGCATGGATCATGAAATGGCGGCTGCGTGGCCCCTATGAGCCGGGGTGATTCTCCGTTGTCCTTACGCCACGGCGCGCTCGTTCGACACACCCGAGCAAGATGCAAACTGCATTCTTGCCCCCGAAGACGCTCCCAGTTTCCCGGCGAGGACGCAGACGCTTTACGGAGCGAGATCGTCTTCCGATTTCTTACGAAACCCGTGTTCGGGGAGGGCGGCGAGATCGGTCGAAACCGCGACCGACGGGGCAGGCGAGTTCGGACTTATGCGCGCCGGGTGCTGGGCGCTGTCCGGGCACTCAATGCCGTGCCGCGCAAAAGAGGCGGCGACAAGTTGAATTAGAGTTTCCATGGGGGCTCCTGCAAAACAGTAGAGATCGCGCAACAGAAACGTACAGCGAATGACATTTCGAGATGAAGCCACCCAGAGTGAGCAGCCTCATCGTCGAACAATGACATAAAACGGCCTTACAACCCTTGGGTCCTAAACATTCGAACGTGAGCATTCGAACCTGGTACGTTCGAACTTGGTTGATGAACTCCCCGGGGGGAGGGAGCCACCGCAAAATACCATCCACTCGCCGGGGGACGGCTTCCCGTAAAAAGAAGCAGACTCAAAGTCACCTCAACTCGGAGCGCTTCCGAAGTTCTGGGTTCCAGCCTCGCGTCGAGGCGGATGAAAACTACCCTTGGGATGCTTAACGTACAACCACCGGTAGTGTCTGTCAAGGGAAAATCGCAATATATTGTGGCCCGCGTGTGCTAAGGGTACCGAAATAAGAATCAGCCTGCCGGTCGAGGATCGCGCCTTGGCGACCGGCGGCTCGAAACACATTTTGAATACAACGAGTTCCGCAAAGCAGCGCCAAGGTTGTACTCCGTGCTCGGCAAACCCAGGGGGGAATCCCGAACTTCTGTCCTGCGAATTCTGGCAAGGAACTTCATGCGATGGCTTGACGCCGCTCGCCGGTGGGATGGGATGCGGGCGCGGTCACGGAAACGGAAACGCGGCGTTCCTGGCTATTCGCGTTCTGCTGTACGAACTGCACGGGTGCCAGCGGCACGTAGATGTCTTCGAAAAAAGCCCGGGTTGCGATGCGGCGAATGCCGTCGGAAGTTTCGATGAGGTAATCGCCGGGCCTTCCGAAGTGATCGCGGCCAAACGGGTCGGTGAATGAGAGCGGTTCGGTGAGTTGCCGGGCGCGCACCAGGAAGCGCGTACGGTAGACGTTCCAACTGGTCTTGCTGCTCATGACTTTCACACCATTTCTAAGATTGCGATTGCAGTCTTGCTGTATTCGAAGCCGGTTGAGGTTCCAAATTGTTGCTGAGGTGGAGCGACTGTACGCCCAGAAGTAGGCGAGGTCAATTCCACATGATTGGTGCAACGGTGGAATTCGTGGATCGAAGTGGAAGCAGCAGGGCGCGGCGAACTCTGTATGCCAGTGAGGTGCAATTGCGCCCTGGGCGCGGGTTTGGTCGGCTCGAAAATGTGCAAAGCATTCGTGATGCCCGTGCGCGGGCAATTTTCCACATGAAGCGCACAGGAAAATCAGAAAGAGGGCGGAGGTTCGAGGTCAGAGGGGCATGGGGAGCGGGCGATGAAGAGCGGCCACGCCGATCCAGTTTGGCAAGAAGGTCCCACTCATCGCGAGGTCTGCGATGAGTGGGACGACCCTGCTACTCGAGGAACATGTTGAAAGAGCTTTTGATGGAGGAGGTGCCGACCGTTGTGGTAACCGTCACAGAAGCAACACCGGCCACCGGGTTCACGCAGGTTTCGGTGCTACCGGCGCAGAATCCGTTGCCGACTCCGGTTTGGCCCAGAGTGCCGAAAGCGGTGTCGTCATAAATAACGACCACCGAACCGGCGGCGAAGGGGTTGGGACCGAAGTTGAAAGGACCCGTATCCAGGATGTAGTTCTTTCCTTGCTTCACCACAATCGAAACGACGAGGTCGTCGGTCGTATCGCCGGTATCGTCTTCGTAGAACCAGAATACCTGACCGCAATTCGGACTGGAACCGGAATTCCCGTCGCAAGCGGAGAGCGATTGAGTGTAAGCGGTCTGACCTACAACCAGTCCACCGGTTGCGATGCTGGCGCAGTCGGGCGCATTGGGATTGCTGGAACCGGGGAAGCAAGGCCACTCGTCGTTGCCGCCACCATCCACGGGCGGCAGAACGCCAAAACCTGACATCAACTGCTCAAGAGCCTTCTTCTCCTTGGCACCCTTCAGGGCAACATGCCCGTTTCCGGGCATGAGCCGAAACTGCAAGTGGTGAGGACTCTGCGCCATCGCTGGTTGGCTGCACACCAGCAACGCGACCACGGCGAGCCACACGAAAAGCGGAAGCAAACATAACTTCATGGAATACCTCCCGAAAAGATGGACGCTTACGGATTCCCCGAAAGCGCTTTGGGTTGGCAAGTATGTTTTAGCGGCGAGCGTTTGTCAATGGGGAACGCGGGCAAATCCCCGGCAAAAAGAACGCAGTTTTTATGCAAGAAAGTGCGGTTATGTAAGAGGATAGGTCACGCTACGACAGTAAGAAAAAAGCTCCCGGCCGCATGCTGCCTGGACCGGGAGCTTTCCGCGATGTGCCGCTGTCTAAATTGCTCTGAATTGTTTCCTACTTTTTGTGGCAACCCTGGCCGATGGTGATGCCAGTGAGGATGTTGTTGGCCGCGGTCAGCGACTTGCTGTAACAGTAGCCGCTTGCCTCGTACGCGTAGTAATTCTGCGCGCTGGACTGGTTCTGGTTTCCGGTGATGTAGCCGCTGGAATCGAAGAGCAAGTCGTCAGTGGGCGTCACGCTGTTGCCGAGCACGCTGAATAAAACCGTCTTGCCGTTGAGCGTAGCCTGCTCGTTCTGCCCGTAACTCTGACTGACCGTGGTGGTCTGGCTTCCGGAACCGTCGGGATTGAAAGCGAGGACGATGTCCATGGTGAGAGGCCAGCCGAAGCTTACCTCGTCCACGTACGTGCCGTTCGCGTTTGTGACCGTCGAGGTCGATTGGATGGTGGTGTCCTGCGTGATGTCCTGGATGTAAGAGGTGTCGTTGATGGTGAACTTTTGCACGTTGGAGAAGTTGATATCCTGCGCGATGGTGGTAGTGACCGGGCCGGCGGAGGTGTTGACGTAGCCGGAGATCTGGAAGTTGTGAGCGGAAGAGGTATTGACCGTTCCGCTGATGCCGTTTTTCGAGACCACGATATTTTCGTTGATGACGGGCGAAGGAGCGGTGAGCGTGTTCGTGGTGACGGCGCCGCTGTCCTGGGCCGAGCCGTGGTCGAGATAGAGGAGAAGCGAGGCGGTCACCGAAAAATAATTAGCGGCGTTATAGACGCCGAAGGCGATGGTATGAGGGTTGCCGTCGTCGAGCGCGCCGGCGAATGGCGTGAGGTCGACGCGGTAGGGAACGAAGTTGAGAGTCTGGACGCCGGGAATGGGGAACCATAAATAAGGATCGATGCCGCCGGTGAAGATCCAGGGATAGACGGGAGCGACACCAGCAGGAACGCCGTCGATGGTAATTTCGGATTCGCGGAACGCGGTGTTGGGGCAACTTTCCAGTTCGCTCGAAACATCGTTGGGCACGCAGGTATACCAGAATTCGTCATCATGCTGGCTTTGCGCGAAGACGTCGAAGTAAATGCGCTGCATGTTGGTGGGCAGAGTGAGGGTTTGGGAGAGAGTGGGCTGGCAGCAGGCTCCGGTGGTGTCGAGGGCAACGGTGCCGCCGGTCGAACCCGCGGAGTAGGCGATGACCTGATCGGCGGTGACGGGCGCGGATTTCTTGGGCGGGACGGGATAGAAATAAAGAGTGGAGGTTCCGTAGATCACGCCGGTATAGGTTTTGTTGACGACGTTGCCGAGGTCGACGGTGCCCTGCTGGGATGTGGTGAAGATCGAGCTGTAGTCGGTGAGATCACGCTGCACCTGCCAGTGGCGGGCGTCGCTCGGATCGGGCTCGGAAGTGGTGCCAAAGTAAATGTTGGTGGGACCGATCCAGATGTTGGCGGTGCGATCATACTGAATGCCCGCGGTCACCGAGAAATCGGAAACCAGAATGACCTTGGCCCACGGGGCAGCGCAATTCGCAGGCGGAGTGTAGGTGAAGCTTTTGGGATTGAAATCGGCGAAGCGATAGTGGTTGAAGAGAACGACCTTGCAGGGGGCGGTATGGGGATGGGGAACGGGAGGATCGGCGATCGCGGTGTTGGAAGAGCCAACGCCAGCGAAGGCGAGAGACGAAAGCGCAAGAAGCGAAA
The DNA here is from genome assembly GCA_003139095.1 of Acidobacteriaceae bacterium. GTDB lineage: Bacteria > Acidobacteriota > Terriglobia > Terriglobales > Acidobacteriaceae > Acidiflorens. The sequence continues at coordinate 60,474 of PLHW01000041.1, read as the reverse complement.
TGAGGGATGCGAATTTTGAGAACCGGGAGATGGTCATGGAAGCCTCCAAGGAATTGAGTGAAAACAGACGCTGGTTTAGGGAGCAGTTCGCGGCGAAAACCCGCTGTGGCAAAGGAGTTTAGCCGTTGCGGGATATGGGCGTCAAGGGACGGGCGGGGGTGACGGGCGGAGACGGGAGAGAGCAGGTCTAAGGGCGGTTGAAGAGGCGGAATTGGCAGATTGGAGAAGCAGAACGATTTCGCTTGAACGGGGAGAGCTGTGGGCAAAACTAGAAAGTTGCCGGGAGTGATGTTTCGAACGCGCTTCGCGCGGGAGATCGTGGCGGAGTTCCTGCCTCCGGCGCGCGAGGGGAAGAAGCAGAGAGTCATTGTGCTGTGCGATGGGATGCCGTCGATGCCGCACAAGCAGGGGCTGGCGAAGTTCCTGGCGGAGCGGGGGTATTGGGTCTTCTATCCGCGGTATCGCGGGTCATGGGAGAGCGATGGGGAGTTTCTGGAGCGCTCGCCACATGAGGATTTGCTGGATGTGATCGACGGATTGCGGCGCGAGATTCGCGAGGCGGCGTTTGGACAGCGATTTCGGGTCAACGCCGATGAGATTTTCGTCATTGGGGGCAGTTTCGGGGGAACGGCGGCGATTTTGTGCTCGCTCGACGAGCGCGTGAAGAAGGTGATCGCCAATTGTCCGGTTGTCGACTGGGCGATTCTTGGGTGGGAGCAGAGGAAAGAGACTTCGAATCCAAGTTATGCGGCGTACATTCGCCAGGCGTTCGGGCGCGGGTTCCGGTTATCGGATAGAAACTGGAAGAAACTGAGCGGCGGCAGATTTTACAGCCCGGTCCACCGTGCGGGGGAAATAACGGGCGCGAAGATCATGATGTTCCACGCGAAGGACGATCCCTATGTGCCGTACCGCACGGTGGAGAAGTTTGCCCGGCGCACGGGAGCGAAGCTGAAGCTCTTTCGGCGCGGCGGCCACTTGAGCACGGAGATGGTGGTGCGGAAGTATTGGCGGGAGATTCGCAGATTCTTTGAGTCCGGGCTGGTTGGGGAGGAAGCGGCTTCGAGTGCAGGATCGGGCCAGGGGCGGGGCAGGATTCCGACTTCGAACCGAGCGTCCTGAAACCGGACGTACACTCCCTTTCGGAAACCCTGGTAATCGTCGGTAACCTTAGGACGGGAGGCAGGGCGACTTACAATGACCATGACCGCAGAAGTAGATGCGATTGCAGATTGCAGAGGTTAGATTGCAGAGGTGAAGAACCCGTCACTTCGGCAATCTGACTTCTCAGCTCTGCAATCAGGCTTCTCACTTTTGCAATTTCCGGAGTCGGTTCAATCCTATGGCGTTCGGTTTTGGGTTCAACAAGCAGAAGGTTCTTAGCGCCGCGGAGAAGTTCGTCCAGCAAGGCAAGCTGCAAAATGCCATTGCTGAATACGAGAAGATCCGCAAGTACGACGACAAGGACCTTACGGTCGCGAACACGATTGGCGATCTCTACGCCCGCCTGGGCGACAGCGCCAATGCCATCGAGTGCTTCAAAACGGTGGGCGATGCCTATGCCGCGCAGGGTTTCACGGTCAAGGGCATTGCCATGTACAAGAAGATCACCAAGCTCCAGCCGAGCGTGGATGGATCGCTGAAGCTCGCCGAACTCTATACCCAGCAGGGACTGTTTAACGACGCGCGCGCGCAGTATTTGCAGGTGGCCGAGGATTTTCTGAAAGGCGGCGAACTCGACCAGGCGATCCGGCTCTTCCAGAAGGTGCTGGAGATGGACCCGGAAAATGTCGCCATGCGGGTCAAACTGGCCGAGGTGTATGTGCGGCGGGGCAAGAAAAAAGAAGCCTGGGAGATTTTCAGCGCGGCAGCGGAATCGCTGCGTTCGCGCGGTTCGCTGGCGGCGGCGGAAGACATTTTGCAGCGCATGCTGACGCTGGACCCAGGGAATAGCTATGTGCTGCTGATGCGGGGACGGGCGGCGCTCGACGGCGGCCATGCGAAGCAGGCGATCGAATATCTGGAGAAGGCGTCGGACATCGACTCGCACGCCGATGGTCTGCGGGACTTGCTCAAGGCTTACCTGGAGACGGGGGATCTGGCGAAGGGCGCGCCGATCGCGGAAAAGCTGGTGACGGTGCACAACGATCCCGAAGGGCTGTTTCTGCTGGCGGAGGGGGCATCCAAGCTGGGCCATTACGACCAGGCATTGGAGATTTACGCGCGCCATGCCGACCGGTTGCTGGCGACAGATACGCCCAAGCTCCTGGCCAGCCTGCACACCATGATCGCGCACGTGCGCGAGGACGGACCCGCGCTCGAAAAGCTGATGGAGTTGCTGAAGAAGTCCGGGGAGAGCACGCACGCCAACGAGGTGGCCGAGTTGCTGGCGCATGCCTCGGTGAAAAATGGAAATCTGGAGCGGGCGCGCGACCTGTATCAGACGCTGGCGGAGAGCGAGCCGCAGAATTCGCTGCACTTGCAGAATTATCAGCAGATGGTGGAGCGCCTGAAGGGACCTTCGACCGGGGCGCCCGGCACCATCACCGCGGAAGAGGGAGCGCTGATCGTCGAGGAACTGGAAACGACGGCGCCGGTGATCGACCAGCCTTATCCGGATCATGTTGCGGTCGCGGTGCGTTCGGCGGTGACCGAGGCGGATCTGTTCCTCTCCTACAATTTGCCCGAGAAGGCGCTGGCGCCGCTGCTCGGCGCGCTGCCGGATGCGCCGCACGACGTGCGTTTGAACCAGCGGCTGGCCGCGCTGCATACACGGGCGCGCCGCTTCCGCGAAGCCGCGGTCTGCTGCCGGACGCTGGAAACGGCCTACCATGATGCGGGCCATCCCGATGACGCTTTACGCTACGGCGAACTGGCGGAACGTTACGAGAAGAATGCCGAGGCGGCGGGAGTGCCCATGCTGGCGGCGGCAGAGCCAGCGCCGGCGAAAGCTGCGGCTGTGGCTGCGGCTGTTGCCGCGTGGCCGGGGGCGCCTATGGGACAGCATCAGGCGGCCCACGGTTCCCAATTTGCTGCCGAGTCACCCGATTCACATGTCGAAAAAAACGCCGCCATCGCGTCGGCCCCGATCCACGAAATGGCCGTGCATGCGCCGATGAGCGCGGACGATCTTTCGACGGAGTGGGAGGAGACGCTGACCATCGACGAGCCGGAAGTGGCGGAAGAACACGCCGCATTCCACGCCGGGGTTCAGGAAACAAGCCAGACAGAACTCGAAGACAGCTTGGCGCAGAATCCCGAGATTGCCGAAACGGTCGATGAGATCAAGTTTTATCTTGAGCATTTCATGACCGACCAGGCGCGCTCGGCGTTCGAAAAGCTTGAGATATTGACGCACAGCGGCGCGATTCTCGATCCGTTGCGGACTGCCATCGAAGCCGGCGTCCCGCCGACGGACGAGCCCGAAGTGGAGATCGCGGAGCTCGAAGCGCTCGAACCTGTCATCGAAGAGGACGAGCCGCAACCTTCCGCGGCCGAGATTGCGCCCGAGCCGACACTGATTTCGCACCATGACTTCTTGCACGAAAAGATAAGCGAACAAGGCACTGGACAGGCGGCGGCCTGGCCGGCTGCGCATCTTGAACCGGCGCTCGCGGGGGAGAGTGTCAATCGGCCGGGAGACGCGGAGACGTTCTCCATAGAGCCAGCCTATGCGCTATCCGAGCATGACGCTGAATCCGTAGACATCGCCGAACCGGCGGATCTCGCCGAGCCAGTGCACGCTGACGCCGAGCACGCTGCGCCGGGCGAATTGACGGCGTTGGTCGCCGACCTCGAAGCTTCGATCGGACCTGCCTTCACGGTTGCGGCTCCGGCAATTGCCGAAACCGCAGAGACCGAAGTCGGAACCGCGGCAGTGGCGCCGAGCACAGTCGCTGCACAGGGATCCCAGGCTTGCTCTGAAACGAAATCTCCGCACGATACGTTGCCCGGCTGGCCCGTGGCGGCGACTGCGGAAACGCCGGCGCCGGTCGAGCTTCCGGCCGAGCCGGTCGCACAAACTCCACCCCCCTCGACAGCGCAGCTCATGCCTCAGGCTACGTCTGTCGGGGGAGGGGCGGCTGCCGCTCCCGCATTCAGCGCGAGGGCGGTTCCCGTTCCAATCACAATTCAGGAGGTCCCGCCGGCCGATGCCGCAACGGGCGTCGATCTCTCAGAGATGTTCAGCGCGGTGAAGCAGGAACTGGAAGAGGAAGCGGTCGACGACGACCCGGAGACGCATTACAGCATGGGCGTCGCGTTCCGCGAGATGGGCCTGCTCGACGAGGCGATCGCCGAACTGCAAAAGGTGGGAGGCGCGATCGAGCGCGGGCAGCCCTTCGCGCAGAAGATCCAAACCTATACCTGGCTGGCGCAATGCTTCCTTGAGAAAGGGGTGCCCGAGGCGGCCATCCGCTGGTATGAGAAGGCGCTGAATCTTCCCGGGCTCGATAGCGAAACGCGGCTCGCCCTGCATTACGAACTGGGCTCGGCGTGCGAACAGGCGCAGGACAAGACTTCCGCGCTGCATCATTTCACCTACGTCTTTGGCGCGAACATCGATTATCGCGATGTGGCCGAGCGCATACAGGCTCTGTCGTCGTAGAATCGAAGAGTGGGACTGGCGGCGTGCGCAGGGGATGGAGCGAATCCCGCGCTCATCCCGGGGTGGAGCACCAGGGGATGAACCGATAGAACGGTCGTTTCGAACTCACGAGAAAGACAGGCCGGACGCGGTTATCCAGGACGAGCACCCCACGAAGCGTGCAATGAGTTCCGAATCCAAACTCCCTTTTGACAGCGCGGCCGCCGGCGTTGGAGCCCGCTCCACCGTCTCGCCGGACGCTCCCTCCAGTGCATCGCCGAATCCATCATCCGACAAACCCGCGCCCGAAATGTTTGCGGAAACTTCGCCGCCAGGGACGCCGTTGAAGGGATCGCCCGCCACGGAGCAACGGAAACCAGCCTCGCCTGAGAGTGTTTCGCGCGGGCAACTCTGGCTGCGACGGCTGGGCGTGCTGGTATTTGTCTTTCTGTGCGCGACAGTGGGAGTGATGCTGATGCTTTTGCCATGGCGGCCGGAGTGGTCCGAGAATCCGTTGCTACTCCGTTCTCCGATGCTGCACGACCTGATCGCCAGCGGCTTCACGCGCGGAGTCGTGACGGGACTGGGCCTGTTGAACGTCTGGATCGGTTTCTGGGAAGCGCTGCAATACCGGGAAGATTGAACAATGACGGATTTTCACTATGACTGACCTGAAGCCGAAGCCCGCCCAGCTGGCATACAAGAATGAACCGTTCCTCAACAGTCCCGACGGAAGAATTCTGCGGCTGCTGTCGGAGTACATCGAACCGCTCGCGCGCTTCCGACGCGAGCAGATTCAGGATACAGTCGTGTTCTTCGGCTCGGCGCGGATCGAGAGCCGCAACTCCGCCGACAGCCGTTTAAACGGCGTGCGCGGCAACGGAGCCAGTCTCGCGGCCGCCCAACAAGCCATCCACATGAAGCGCGCGGAGGCTGCCGTCGACATGGCGCGCTACTACGAGGACGCGCGGCGCCTCGCCTACTTGCTCACTAAGTGGTCCGCCCACATTCCCGCGCGGCGCCACCGGTTTGTGGTCACTACCGGCGGCGGGCCCGGAATCATGGAAGCGGCTAACCTGGGCGCGCATGAGGCGGGCGGCAAAACCATCGGCCTGAACATCAATCTGCCCTTCGAGCAGAGTCCAAATCCTTACATCTCGCCTTCTCTGAATTTCGAATTCCATTACTTCTTCATGCGCAAATTCTGGTTCGCGTATCTGGCCAAGGCGCTCGTGATCTTCCCAGGCGGATTTGGCACGCTGGACGAACTGTTTGAAATTCTGACGCTGGCGCAGACTGAGAAACTTGCCAAGAAGATTGTGGTCGTGATTTACGGCAGCGAGTACTGGAAGAAGATTTTGAATTTCGAGGCCATGGCGGATGCGGGCACGATCTCGCCCCAGGATCTGGAACTATTCAAGATCGCCGATTCGCCAGAGGAAAGCTTTGAATTCCTCAAAGAGAATCTGACCCGCCACCACCTTGGCCCACAGCAGCCGAAGCGCACGGGCGAGGCGGCAACCCCGGAGATCGCGAAGACGCGGCCATAGGGTTCGCGGCGGCGGATGTTTTCAGGTTCGTCATTGGCCGGGCGAATTGGTCAGAAAACTCACCGCCCGAGCGCGAGATTTCACCGGAAAATGAAACATATCCCGCCGTGCGCGCGTATACACTCCTGCGTGTGTAGCGCAATCCATGCAGACTGCAGTGCGCGGAACTGCGCGCGAACTATCGGAGGCACGGGCGAATGAACCTACGCAAGACGAGGATAGCAACTTTTATTTTTTGGTTTCTCTGCGCGATCGTTTTCTGCTCGGGAGCAGCCCTTGCGCAACCACCGGGAGCGAACGAGATGCCCTCGGTCGTCGAAGTTCCGGCGGCCGCGCAGGCCGGTCCGAACTTCGATGCAACGGCCGCCACCAACGCGTATCTCGCCCAGATTCCGCCGGACAAAATTGCGCGCTCCAACGCGTATTTCGAGGGCGGATACTGGATGATTCTGTGGGATTTCGTCTATGGAGCGGTCGTGGCGCTGTTGCTGCTGAACCTGCGCTGGTCGGCGCGCATGCGTGATCTGGCGGAGCGCGTCACGCGCTTCAAGCCGCTGCAAACTTTTCTCTACTGGGTGGAATATCTGATCGTGGTCTGCGTTTTGACGTTTCCGCTAGGCGTGTATGAAGACTACTTTCGCGAGCACAAATACGGACTGGCGACGCAAACCTTTGGACCCTGGATGGGCGATCAGCTCAAGAATCTGGGCGTGGGCGTGGTGCTGGGCGGAATTCTCGCGATGTTGCTCTTCGGTATTGTGCGGCGGTTAACGCGCACCTGGTGGATCTGGGGCGCGGTGGTGAGCTATGTATTCCTAATTTTCGTGGTCCTCATCGGGCCCGTGTACCTGGTGCCGATCTTCAATAAAGTCACGCCGCTGACGGACGCGAAGGTTCTCAATCCGATTCTGAGCATGGCGCGCGCGAACGGCATTCCCGCGAAGGATGTGTACCAGATCGACGCCTCGCGCCAGACCACGCGCATGAGCGCCAACGTGAGCGGCTTTGCCAACACCATGCGTATTACTGTGAATGACAATCTGCTGCGTCGGGCTTCTCCCGAGGAAATCCAGGCGGTCCTGGGACACGAGATGGGGCACTACGTTCTGAACCATATTCCAAAGGCGCTCACGTTCGGCCTGATTGTGATTGTGATCGCATTTGCCTATCTGCGCTGGGCGCTCGATTGGGCGCTGCAGCGCTGGGGCGAGAAGTGGCAGATCCGCGGCGTTGGCGACACCGCCGTGCTCCCGCTCGTGCTCCTTTTGGGTTCGATCTTTGGATTTGTGATCACGCCCATCATGAATACTTATGTGCGCACGCAGGAATACGAGGCGGACATGTATGGACTGAACACCTCACGGCAGCCGGATGGCTTTGCCCAAGCGGCGATTCACCTGGGCGAATATCGAAAGATGAATCCGGGGCCGGTGGAAGAGTGGATTTTCTTCGATCATCCGAGCGGCCGCAACCGCATTTATGCTGCGATGCGCTGGAAAGCGGAAAACCTGAACATCTGTGTTCCGCCGTGCTCGAATGCATACGGGGTGGCGCGATCTGCTGGCTCTAATAAATAACGAGCGCGGGCCGAAAGCAAGAGTGCGATTGAGATAGGTTGATTGTCGATGGCCGGGCGCTGCCTGCTCTATTACATAACGGATCGCAGCCAGTTTGCGGGCGACGAAAGTTCGCGGCGGCGCGCGTTGCTGGCAAAGGTCGCCGAGGCTGTGCGCGCGGGGATTGACTTCATTCAGCTGCGGGAAAAAGATCTGACGACTCGTCAACTGGAAGATCTCGCCCGGGAATCCGCGAATCTGATTAACGAACTACGAGCCGAGAACCAAGGACTGAGAACCCGGCTTCTCATCAACTCCCGTATCGATATCGCGCTGGCGGTGGGCGCAGACGGCGTTCATCTGCGCTCCGACGATACCACACCTTCCATCGCGCGCTCAGTCTGGGAGCAGGCGCGTGCTCATGATTCGCAACTCAGGGCTCGCGAGCCGGTAATTGGCGTCTCTTGCCACAGCGCGGCTGATGTGCAGCGCGCGGAAAAAGGCGGCGCCGACTTCGCGGTTTTCGCGCCGGTTTTTGAAAAGAAGGATGCGCCCCAAGTCCACCCGCAGGGGCTTTCCGCTCTGCGCGGCGCTTGCGAGGCGAAAATTCCCGTTCTCGCTCTCGGCGGAATCACACTACAGAATGCCGCGTCCTGCGTGGAAGCCGGCGCGGCGGGCATCGCCGCCATCCGGCTTTTTCAGGAGAATAAAATCGAAGCGGTTGTACGCGCCCTGCGGGGACTCTGACGTTGCGAATTCAAATGGAAGAACGCAAATTGGCAGGGCACACACATGCCGAGATGGCGGACGGCCGGGCTCCGGCGCTCGTCACCATTCCGGCGGGCTGGTTCCTCATGGGATGCGAACGCAGCCAGGACGCGCACAGTCAGGATAGCGAGCGGCCCGTGCATCGCGTCTGGGTCGACGAATTCCTGCTGGGCGCAAACCAGGTGACCAACACCGACTACGCGCGTTTTCTTCGCGCGACTGGTTCGACGGCGCCGCCATTCTGGGGCGACGGGAATTTCAATCATCCGCAGCAGCCAGTCGTCGGCATATCGTGGCATGAAGCGGTTCGGTATTGCGAGTGGCTCAGGGCGAGCACGGGCCGAGATTTTCGTCTGCCCACCGAAGCGGAGTGGGAGCGCGCGGCTCGCGGCGGTCAGGAAGGCGCGCTGTATCCGTGGGGAGATGCGCCGCCGGAATCGCTGCCCGGTTATGCCGAGCGTTGCGCAGGATATTGGCAAACCGGCCCCGAACCGGTGGGACGTGACGAGCCTAACGCGTATGGTCTTTTCAACATATGCGATAACGTTCACGAGTGGTGCAGCGACTGGTATTCGCCAGACTATTATGCGGCGTCGCCGGAGCGCAATCCGCGCGGGCAGGGAACCGGCGAACGCCGCGCCTCTCGCGGAGGCTCGTGGCGCCATCACATTAAAATGTCTCGTTGCGCCGCGCGCTCGAGCATTCCGCCGGAGTTTCAGTATGCCGATTACGGATTCAGACTCGCCTGCGATATTTCTTAGGTGTAAATTGTGAGCGTCGCGCAGGGGGATCGATGTATTTACTGAAATCTGTAGATATCTGGTCATGCGCCAAAATTGCTGGCGTACTATATGCATTTCTGGGTCTGCTTCTGATTCCGATGGTTCTTATCGCTATCATGATGAGTGCCGGCTCGCCACAGCCATACAGCACAGGCGGGGCAGTTGCACTCGTATTGCTTGCGGTCTTCGCGCCGATTGTCTATGGCTTATTGGGATTTTTGCTTGGCGCGTTATCCGCGTGGCTTTACAACATCGCTGCGAAATATGTTGGTGGAATTCGCCTCGAACTAAGAAATGAAAATAGCATCGTTCGCGTGGCCCCGGGCATCGACTCGGTGTGAGAACTATGAACACGCGAGCAAAGACGAACGAAAGACTGCATGACTGACCTCGCCTCCCATTATCTCGACGAAGTTCGCCGCCAACTGCGCGGACACAAACGCATGGCGGAAAATGCCATGGCTCAGCTTACCGACCAGGATTTCTTTGCGACTCTCGATCCGGAATCGAATTCGGTCGCAGTCCTCGTCAAACACATTGCCGGCAATGCGCGCTCGCGCTTCACCGATTTCTTGACGACCGACGGGGAAAAACCGGACCGCTTTCGCGACCAGGAGTTTGAGCTCACCGCCGCAACCACGCGCGCTGAAGTCCTCGACTGGTGGGATCAAGGTTGGTCGATCGTCTTCGCAACCCTCGACGGGCTCAAGCCGGACGACCTCACGCGCACGGTTACAATCCGGCAGGAGCCGCACACTGTGATGCAAGCCCTTAACCGCGCGCTTGCACACTACGCGCAGCATATCGGGCAGATGGTTTTTCTAACCAAGCATCTGCGGTCGGCGGAGTGGCAGACGTTGAGCATTCCGCGCGGCAAGTCCGAAGAGTTCAAGACTGCCAGTCCAAGCCGTGCCAGCCGGGGCATCTACAATCCCGAAATCAAGAAGACATAAGAACCACCGTGAATGAACTCGACAAATTAGCCGAGAATCCACGAGTCCGGGTGCGCCGCAAAGGCGCGCCCGATCGCGACGGCGCATGCGTCGTGTACTGGATGCAGCGCTCGCAGCGTGGCATCGACAACCCAGCGCTTGACGTGGCCGTCGATGCGGCGAACGCGCTCGGCAAGCCCGCGGTCGCATTCTTTGCGCCGGTGCCGTTTTATCCCCACGCCAACCTGCGGGCGTACCGGTTTTTGGTCGAGGGAATTCCCGACATTGCCGCCGCTCTCGAAAAGCGCAACATCGGTTTCGTGCTGCGACGATACCCCGATCACAGCCTGCTGAAATTCTGCGACGAAGTGAAGGCCGCGCTCGTCATCGGCGATGAGAATCCCATGCGCGAGCCCGAGAACTGGCGCGCCCTGGCCGCGCAAAAGCTGCGGATCCCGCTCTGGACGGTGGATTCCGACGTGACCGTGCCATCGCGCCTGATCGAAAAAGAGCAGTACGCCGCGTTCCACATCCGCAAAAAGCTGGAGGCGCAACTTGCTCGCTTTCTGGTTAAGCCGGAAAATCCGCACGCGAAGTTGCCGTGGAAAAAGCCGGCCAAACTGCATTCGCTGCCGCCCGAATTCAATGTGACGGACGGTTGGCAAATCGATCGTTCCGTGGCTCCGGTAAACAGCTTCAAAGGCGGCACAAAAGAGGCGCTGCGTGTGCTCCGCGAGTTCGTTGGCAAAAAACTCTTTCACTACGACAAAGATCGCAATCATCCCGAACTGGACGGCACGAGCCGCCTTTCGCCCTATCTCCATTTCGGGCAAATCAGTCCGCTGACGGTCGCCTTGGCCGTCCAGAAATCCGGCGCGCCAAAAGCGGAGCGGGAGTCGTTCATGAATGAGTTGCTCGTCTGGCGCGAGCTGGCCGTCAATTTTGTGACTTACAATCCGAATTACGACAACTTTGAAAGCGGAGAGAACTGGGCGCATCGCACGCTCGCCGCGCACGCGCATGATCCACGTCCCAATCTTTATTCCGAGCGCCAGCTCGAGAATGCTGAAACCCACGATCCCCTCTGGAATGCCGCCCAAACGCAAATGGTCAATTCCGGCTGGATGCACAACTACATGCGCATGTACTGGGCCAAGAAAATTCTAGAATGGAGCCGCACGCCGGCCGAGGCTCACCGCACCGCGGTCTACCTGAACGACAAATACCTTCTCGACGGGCGGGATCCAAACGGTTATGCGGGGATCGCGTGGTCGATCGTCGGGAAATTTGACCGCCCCTGGTTCGAGCGCCCCATCTTCGGCCAGATTCGCTATATGTCAGGCGCGAGCACGGGCAAAAAGTTCGACAGCCGGCGCTACATTGAGCAGCAGACCCAGCCGCGCATGTTCTGAGCCGGGCCTCAGGCTGATCCCGAAAGCGGCGGCGGGCGGCCTTCGACAGGCCCATCACTCCGGTTACTTGCCCCGTCGACTCGTCCGCGATGCAATAGAGGATGCAAATGCGTCTGGGGGCAAACTATGCGCCTGTTCAGCTTTCTCGGTCTGGTCATCACGGTCGCCATCGGCATGTACATTTATGCGCTGCAAGTGAAGACACTGGAGCCATCGGCCGGCGCCGGCAGTAATAAGGAAGAGCAGACGACGGTCATCGCGGTCCGAAATGACCTGATCTCGATCGCCAACGCCGAACGCGGATACCTGGCCAGCGAGGGGCACTACGCCTCGCTCGATGAACTGGTCTCCGGCAATTACGTCACCATCAAGGGCGAGCGGCCTCCTTATATTTATGACGTGCAAACCAGTCCCGGCAGCTTTCGGGTAACGGCAACTCGCACCACCAAGGGCGCGCCGGCCCAGCTTTGGATCGGCGACGACATGCAGGTGCAGGCCTCAGACTAGGCTCTCCGCGCGCCATCCGCAGGCCTAACCGCGTTGCACTAAATACATTGACAGCATCTTTTCCGCCCGATACCCTCACGTGTTGAGGTGGGAAGCGCCTGGCTGACAGGCGGACCGTTCCTCCCCGGGACTCTCGCCTCTTTCGTGCGGCTAGTCCGCATCAACGTTATTCCAGAACACTGTGAGGTCAAATCGTTATGAGCACTCGCACGCCCTTCTGCGTTCGCGGTCTTTTTATCGCAGCCGTCGCAGCCTGCTTTTTGTTTACAGCACTGGCTGCCGCCCAGGTCTCTCTCACCCAGCTAAGTCAAGACACGTTTACCGACAGCGCCAGCCAGCATGACAGCGAGGTCGAACCGAGCACGTTTACGCATGGCTCGACCATCGTAGCCGCCTTTCAGGTCGCGCGTATTTACGGTGGAGGAGGAGCCGACATTGGGTTCGCCACCTCGACGAATGGTGGCACGACCTGGACCAATGGCTATTTGCCCGGCATCACGATTTATGAGGGGAACGGACTCAACGAGGCTGCCAGCGACGCGTCCGTCGCCTACGACGCGCTCCACAATGTCTGGCTGATTTCGGTGCTTCCCATCGGGTCGGTCAACACCGCAGTTTCGGTGAGTCGCTCGACCGATGGCATCAATTGGAACAACCCGGTTTCCGTGACCACCCAGGGATCTCCCGACAAGAATTGGATTGTCTGCGATGGCACGGCCACCAGTCCCTATTACGGACATTGCTATTCGGAATGGGACGACACCTCGCAGGACGATCTCATTGAGATGAGTACCTCGACGGATGGCGGAATGACGTGGGGACCGGAGATGCACACCGCCGCCAGCGACTACGGAATTGGCGGCGTCCCGCAAGTGCTGCCGAATGGAACCGTGGTTGTGCCAATCAATGGTTTCAACGGCGACGTGATTGCGTTCACCTCTACGAATGGAGGCAAGAGCTGGAACAAGGCAGTGAATGTGGCCTCCGATGACACTCATTACGAGGGAGGCGATCTGCGCAGCGCCGGCCTCATCTCTTCGGCGATCGATGCCAAGGGCAAGATTTACGTGGCGTGGTCCGATTGCCGTTATCGCACTGGTTGCGCGGCGAACGACATCGTGTACAGCACCTCCAAGAACGGTACAAAGTGGACGGCTGTGAAGCGCGTGCCGATCGATGCGGTTACGAGCACCGTCGATCACTTCATTACAGGCCTCGGCATTACGCCGGGCACTGCCGGAGCAAAGGCACACCTGGCCCTGGCGTATTATTACTACCCGCAAACTAACTGCAACTCCAACTGCCAGCTGTACGCGGGCTTTATTCAGTCCTCCACTGCCGGCAAAACCTGGGCTACGCCGGTCACGCTCGACGGACCCATGCAGCTGACTTGGTTGCCCAATACCTTCTCCGGCTACATGGTTGCTGATTACATTTCGGTGGGCTTCGGCAATGGCAAAGCGTTCCCCGTTTTCGCAGCTGCACAGGCGAATACTGGAACGCTTCTCCACGAGGCGATTTACACTACCACGACGGGTCAGGATGTTTCCCAGGCTGAAGACGAGACTCTGACGGCCGAGGGCGATCTGCCCGTTCCGAATGCGCATTCGGATCACGGACCCAGAGAGTACCTGGATCAGGACAACAGAATCCCCGTTTCTGGCCAGCGGCCTCCTTCCGAGCGTGATTAACGGGTCGTTCTCAGTTCCGGATCTCGATTCCCGGTTCTCAGTTCTCAGGAAAGGTCAGAAAAACCTTCACTCGAGGATTGGGAACTGGGAGTTGAGAGGTGTGAATCCACATCCGACGTTAGCCACTGGACCGCAACTGAGAACTGAGAACCGAGAACCGGTTCAAAACGTTTTCTTCGAATCCAGCAAAATCGTGACTGGCCCTTCGTTAGCGAGTTCGACCTGCATCATCTCCTGAAAACGGCCGGTTTCGCAGCGCAAGCCCGTAGCACGAATTTTTTCCACAAAATATTCGTAGAGTTCGCGGGCCTCTTGCGGGGGAGCCGCAGCGTCAAATGATGGCCGCTTGCCGCGGCGCACGTCGGCATAAAGCGTGAATTGAGAAACGGCCAGAACCGAGCCGCTAATCTCTGCCACCGAAAGGTTCATCTTGCCGCCGGCGTCTTCAAAGACGCGCAGGCCGGCGATCTTCTCGGCGAGATATTCCGCGTCGCCTCGCGTGTCGCCCACTCCCACGCCGAGCAAAACCAGCAACCCGTGCCCGATTTCACCCGTGACCTCGCCGCTAACGGTCACCTTGGCGCGGCTGACGCGTTGCACCGCGGCGCGCATCAGCGGCTAGCCTCGAGTGCAGCCCATTCAACAAGCTTCGGGCGGGCAACATTGCCGTAGTTGAAGGCCCTTGGGATTTTCACGTTCAAATCCTGACACGAGCCGTGCGAAGAGGCAACAAGCGGCGTTGCACTTGTGTGATGACCGTCCCGCGTGCGATTTGTGCCGCCATCCCGCTTCAACGCACGCCGATCTGTGGTAAAGTAGCGTCCCCTCTGACTCTGAATTTTGCGGAGCATCCTCATGACCGAAACCGTGTCGTCGCCTCTGTCGCAGAAAACTGCTAATCGCGTTCAACATGCGAGGGTTGGATTTGCGCTGCTGCTGGCCTGTCTACTACTTTTGCCCACGGCCTCGTGGGCTCAAACTGACAAGGTCCTTTACAGTTTTTCCGGTCCAAACCAGGATCACCCCACCATCAGCATTCTCGCCATCGATGCCAAAGGAAATCTCTATGGCGTGGCGTCCGGGGACGACAACGGCGTGGTATTTGAACTGGCATCGGCGAAAAACAAATGGACAGAAAGCGTGCTCTACACGTTCGCAGGCGGAAGCGATGGCGCGTTTCCACAGGGTGGACTTGTCTTCGATCAGGCAGGAAATCTTTATGGCGTCACTCAGGGCGGCGGCGATGGATGCAAGGGCGGCTGCGGCACAGTTTTTGAATTGACTCCCGGCCAAAATGGCACCTGGACCGAGAGCGTGCTCTACAGTTTCCGCGGCGAAACGGACGGCAGCAATCCCGAAGCTGCTCTGGTGTTCGACGCGGCGGGCAATCTGTATGGCACCACGCTGGCCGGAGGCAAGGAATCGTGCCAGTCGGGCGGCTGCGGCACAGTTTTCCAGTTGGCACCCGGCGCCGGCGGAACCTGGAACGAAACCGTGCTGCACAGTTTTGCCGGCGGAAAAGATGGTTACGAGCCGGTGGGTGGAGTCGTCATCGACAGCTCCGGAATCGTCTACGGCACAGCTTCTCTGGGCGGCAAGTTCGGCGGCGGCATCGTCTTTAAGCTGACGCCCGGCAAGAAAAAATGGAAAGAAACCATACTGCATAACTTCGCGGGCGGCAGCGACGGATACCTTCCGTTAGCTGGGTTGGCGCTCTCTGAAGGCGATCTGTATGGCACAACATACGCGGGCGGTAATGGATGCACCGTTCAACCTGTGCGGAGCGCCGGCACGCAGATCGGCGTCCTTCAGCATGATGGGCTGGGGAATGGTTGCGGTACCGTCTTTCAAATGACGCCGGGAGCGAAGGGCCAGTGGCAGGAAACGCCGATCCTCAAATTTTCCGGCACGGACGGAATTGAAAGCGAGGCGACTCCGGTTCTGGACAAGGCCGGCAATCTTTATGTGACCACTTTCGAAGGAGGCAGCGGCGCCTGCGGCGTGTGCGGAACTGCGCTTGAGCTCACGCCCTCGAACGGCACGTGGACGGAGATCATCCTGCACGATTTCGGCGCAGAGTCAGGCGACGCGGGAACTCCCGAGTCGGGGTTTATTCTCAACAAATCCGGCAACCTGTTTGGCACATCGTCGCTCGGCGGCACCAATAACAATGGCACGGTTTACGAAATCAAGCCGCAGACTCGCCAACACGCGCCATAAGGCCGAACCGTGAGTGAGGAATTTACGGCGGAGTCGTGCAGTTGCTGCGCGCCGCGCGTCCGGCAAAACGATCCTGAATCCATGCCATCTGGTCGCGCACCGAATCTCCAATCACGCTGCCCGGATTGTATTCCGCGTAGCGATTGAATAACACGCGATCGCCCTGCTTACACAGGCGGCGAACGACTTCCGTCGTCGTAAAAAGCGAAAGCTCGCCTTCGCTGCTGATGACAAGAATCGGAACCGCGGCGGGCGAAGTGCCAAGACGGTTTCGCTTGAAATAGTCTTCGACGAAGCGGTTGCTGTCCCAATGCAGCTTCAACATCGCCGCGATTGGAATCTTCGCCGCATCCGCTATCCCGCACGATTGCCCCACCTGCTCATAGAGCGGCAGGGCCTCGTCGGTCAGCATGTCCTTCGGCTCGAATTGCGTGTCAATCGTTTTGATGCCGTATGCCAGCAGTAATGGCAACTCGTGCGATTGATCGGGCCGAGGCGTCAGGATACCTTCCGCGTCCATGATGCGAGAGATCGCGATGCTGCCGAGAAAATTCGGATCGCGCATCTCGCGCCCCAATTCTGCCACTCCGATCGCGGCCGCTCCGCCTTCGGCGGTTCCCATCGCAATCCAGCGCGCGCCAAGACCCGGCACTGCCTGGCGCGCCGCGGGAATCGAATCGATTACATTGAATGCGTTCGCGCGGACGTCGGCAAACGCATTGCGAAAGTTCGTTCCCAGCCCCGCGTAATCTGTCGCGACGATCGCATACCCAAGCTTGACGTACATGGCAAGAAACGGCCCATGCACCAGGTTTTGCGCCAGCGAAGGAGCACAGGGACGCGCAACGTCGTTCAACTCGTGTGCCCACGCGATCACCGGCCAGCCTCCCGCGGGCGCGTTTCCTTCGGGAAACAGAACGACACCCGACGATGCGACTGTCTCGCCAGTACCCGAGCGCGAGTAATACAAAATTCGCACGGCCAAAACTCCTGGAGACAGTACGTAATCTTCGAAGCGGCCGGAGCGGATCAACTGCCCCGGTTTTCCAGCAGGCAGCGGAGCCGCAGTGTCATAGAAGGATGTCAGCGGGAATGGCCGCGAAAGCTGCGCCCGGCGCGAAGTGTGGGCTTGCGGAAGTGGCGCCGACTGCGCAGACGCTGACTGTGCAAACGCCGATTGTGCAAACAACGCCGCCGCGGAACCTAGCGCCAGCGCGCATACAGAGATTCGAAAGAAGCGAGCCGGCCGCGCAAAAAGCCCGAATTGCCGGGAAAGGTTCGACATTTCAAACCAGCGAGAAGCGAAGCAACACTGATTGCTCCGTATGTCACGCGGAATGCAAACGCCAGATAGCCATCCACGCCGCTACTGGATCAACATCCCGTTTCCGTTCTCCGCCGGCGCTTCCGGCGCAATCACTACCGCCGCGGCTACGCGGTCACCCGGCTCGAGTGACAGCAACCGCACGCCCTGCGCCGCGCGTCCCGACTCGCGAATGGTGCTCGAATCCATGCGGATAATTTTTCCGTACTGACTGATCAGCATGACTTCGGACTCCTCGTTGACCTGCGCGATGCCGACAACTTTGCCGTTGCGCGCAGTCGTCTTCACGTTGATCACGCCGGATCCGCCGCGTCCCTGCAAACGATATTCGTCCGCCGGTGTGCGCTTGCCGTAGCCATTTTCCGTGATCGAAAGAATCAGCGAGCCCTTGAATGGCAGCGTCTCGTCGGTTGCGGTCACTTCCACTCCCGCCGCTGCCTTGATCCTCTCCGCCGCCGCTTCGGCTTGCTTGGCATCTTTGGCCGTCGTTGCCATGCCGACGATGTAGTCGCCTTCGTCCAGATTCATGCCGCGCACACCGTAAGCGGGACGCCCCATCGAGCGCACATCGGCCTCGTCGAAGCGGATCGCCTGCCCATCGTGCGAAGCGAGAAAAACAATCTGCTGGCCGTCCGTCAGCGTAGCGGCCACCAGTTCGTCCCCTTGATCGATGCCGATGGCAATAATGCCGCGCGACATTACGTGCGAAAAATCCTTCAGCTCGGTCTTTTTCACCGTGCCGTTGCGCGTGGCAAAGAAAATAAATCGTCCTTCTTCTTCCAGGTTGCGCACCGCGACCATCGTGCGGACGGTTTCTCCCGCCTGCAATCCAACCAGGTTGCCGATGTGTTTGCCTTTGCCCGCCGCGCCCACATCGGGCGTTTCATAAACTTTCAGCCAGTAAACGCGCCCCAGATTCGTAAAAATTAAAATGAAGGCGTGGGTCGACGCGATGAAGAGCTGCTCGACAAAATCCTCGTCGCGCGTCTTCATTCCCGTGCGGCCCGTTCCGCCGCGCCGCTGCATGCGGTAGGTGGAAATCGGGGTGCGCTTCACGTAGCCCGAATGGCTCACCGTGACCGCAACCTGCTCGTCGGCGATCAGATCTTCCAGCAGAATTTCCGCCGCCTCATCCTCGATCTGCGTGCGCCGCGCGTCGCCGTACAGCTTCTTCACGTCTTCCAGCTCTTTGATAATCACGCCGCGCAGCTTTTTTTCCGAACCGAGAATCGCCTCAAACTCGGCAATGCTCTCACGCACCTGCTTCAACTCGTTCGAAATTTCGTCGATCGAAAGGCGCGTGAGCCGGTGCAATTGCAATTCGAGAATCGCGTCCGCCTGCTTCGTCGTGAAGGGCTTATCCGGCGGCAGCTTCGGCGTGCGGCCGGTGGTATTGATATCAATTTTTCTGCCGCCAAAAAACGCAACCAAATTGTCGCGCGCATCGGCGCGGTTCGCGCTCGCGCGAATAATCGTGATCACGTTGTCCAGATGATCAAGGGCCGTCAGATAGCCTTCTAAAATGTGCTCGCGGTCGCGCGCCTTCGAGAGCAAATATGCCGTGCGCCGACGCACCACATCGACCCGGTGATCGATGAAGTGCTGAATCGCCTGGATCAGCCCCATTTCCTTGGGCTGCTGGTTCACCACCGCCAGCAGGATCATGCTGAAGCCTTCCTGCATCTGGGTGTGTTTGAAAAGCTGGTTGAGCACGATCTGCGGCTCGCTCCCGCGCTTCAACTCGATCACGATCCGCATGCCGTCGCGGTCGCTCTCATCGCGCACGTCGGAGATGTCGTCGATGGTCTTCTCGTTTACCAGGTCCGCGATGCGCTCGATCAGCCGCGCCTTATTCACCTGGTACGGAATTTCCGTGACGATGATCGCCTGCTTTTCCTTGGTGACGTTTTCAATCGCCGCCCGCGCCCGCATCATGAAGCGCCCGCGGCCGGTGCGGTAGGCCTCAAAAATTCCCGCCCGCCCGTGAATGATCGCGGCAGTCGGAAAATCCGGTCCCTGCACAAACTTCAAAATTTCCGCCAACTGCGCGTTCGGATTATTGACCAGCGTAATCGTCGCATCCACGATCTCGGCCAGATTGTGCGGCGGAATTTTTGTCGCCATGCCGACCGCAATTCCGTCCGAGCCATTCACCAGCAGATTCGGAAAGCGCGCCGGTAGCACCGTGGGCTGCGTCTCCGAGTTGTCATAATTCGGATAAAAATCCACCGCCTCTTTATCCAGATCTTCCAGCAGTGCCGTCGAAACCCGCGTCAGCCGCGCTTCCGTGTACCGGTCCGCCGCCGGAGGATCGCCGTCCACCGAGCCAAAATTTCCCTGCCCATCCACCAGCGGTGCGCGCATCGCAAACGGCTGCGCCAGTCGCACCAACGCGTCATACACCGCCAGGTTTCCATGCGGATGGTATTTGCCCATCACCTCGCCGACGATACGCGCGCATTTGCGCGTAGGCCGCCCCGGCGCCAGCCCCATCTGCTGCATCGTGTAGAGAATTCGCCGGTGCACCGGTTTCAATCCGTCGCGCACATCGGGCAGCGCGCGCCCAATGATGACGGAGAGCGAATAGTCGAGATACGACTTGCGCATCTCCTCTTCAATATTGACGGGTTGAATGTTGGCGGCGCCCGGACCCGTAGGACCGTCGCCTCCCGGAGGAGGAGTTAATGGAAGTTCAGGATTTTGATCGTCAGCCATGAAAGAAGTTCTCAGCTCTCAGTCGTCAGTTCTCAGCAAAACCATCCATACCCTGGCGAGACCCACGTGGGGACAGCCGCCCTCGGCTGTCCGGCGGAGCGAAACTTCCGCAGGATGCGTCACACACAGATTCTTCTAACTGCTTGCATTTAAAGGTGTTTAAGTGGATCGCGCCAAGTAAGAATTATACCATGTCTGAGGGTTTTTGGGGCGCTCTGGCGTTGCCGCTTCAGGCTCTGCGCAGAGTGAGCAAAGTGATCTCTGGCGGCACGCCAATTCGCACCGGAAATCCAAACGTTCCCAGTCCGCGGTTCACATACAGCGCAGCTTTCGACGCACCGTTCGCCGTAGGCGGTCCGCTGTCAGACACAAAAGCCTTTCCGGATGGCTGACGGCTGATGGCTGATGGCGATTCATTTCGCATCGGTAATCGATACAGCCCCGCCACGAATGGCGAGATCAGCCGCGCCGGGCTCACGCTGTGATCCACAATTTCAAACTTCA
This sequence comes from Acidobacteriaceae bacterium, assembly GCA_003139095.1. Taxonomy (GTDB): domain Bacteria; phylum Acidobacteriota; class Terriglobia; order Terriglobales; family Acidobacteriaceae; genus Acidiflorens. Next base: position 39,928 of record PLHW01000041.1, on the reverse strand, counting down.
CCTGCCCGCCATGCGTGTGCCCCGCCAGGCTCAACTCAATGCCCAGCTCGGCCGCGCGCGGAAACGAATTCGGATTATGCGAAAGCAAAATGTTCGGCACATCGCGCCGCACCAGACGTTCGATCTCAGCCAGCATCGGCCCGGTGCGCTCGCCCTCCACCATGTGGTCGCGCTGGTAGTCGACGCCGAGCAGATTGAATCGCCCGCCATTATGCTCGACCATCACCGACGAACCGCGCAAAAGCCGCATGCCTTTCTCGTGAAACAGCCGCTCCGCCGCGTCTTCCACGCCCGCATAAATTTCATGATTGCCGTTGCATCCCCACACGCCCAGCGGAGCGCGCAGTTTGGCCAGCTCGTTGATGCAGGCGTCGAGGGGATCGCCCACGCTCGATACGAAATCTCCCGTAACAAAAGAAATGTCCGGGTTCAGCGCGTTCGCCATGGCAACTGCCCGCGCAATCTCGGGCGGCGGCATGTAGTCGCCAATATGAATGTCGCTGAGTTGCGCAATGCGCAGGCCGTCGAGCGCCGGCGGAAGATTCGCAATCGGCACATCCACGCGCTCCACCGTGTAGCGCAAACGCCCCGCGGCAAAGCCGTACGTCGCAGCAAAGAAGGGAAGGCTGCCCGCCAGATACGCGGCATAGCGAAAGAATTCGCGCCGCGAGCCGTCGAGGTGCGTCTCGTTATAGGGCGAACCGCGGCGCAGTTGCGCAACGGCATTCGTGACCCACTCCATGCCGCCGACGGATTTGACCGCGATAAACGCAAAGAACGAAGCGATTACCCACAGGCGGGCAAACGTAATCAGGCTCTTGCCGAACGCAATTCGCGAGACGACGTGCCCGAGCAGCGAATCAAACAGCGCCGCAAACATCGCTAAAGCCGCAGCAATCAGCGCGATCTGCAAGCCGTAGCGCCAGTTCGTGTTCGTGAGCGCGTGAATCCACGACCATGCCCGCAAAAACCAGTAGCGCTGGACCGCATAAATCAGCGCCAGCAAAAGTGCGACAAAAAGCAATCGTCCGATCAGGGCTTGAACTCCGTGTAATGACTTGTTTGTTTAGATGCGCTGGCACTGGGCCGGGACTCGCGCTCAACTGGCCTTACCGTTGACCATCGCGCGCAAACGCGCCTACAATCCCTGTTCAATCGTTGCGGCAAGTTTTTGCAAGGAGCTTTCTTTTGCAACCTCACTCCAGAATTACAGCATTCATCTGCGCGCTGGCGTTCATTCTTGGCGCCGCCGCTGGGTTCTCGCAATCCGCGCCCGCGCATCACGACGTCGTCATCAAGAACGCCATCGTGATGACCGTCACGCACGGCAACATCAAGAACGGTTCTGTCTATATCAAGGACGGCAAAATTGCCGCGGTTGGCGAAAACGTCAACGCGCCCGCCGATGCGATCGTGATCGACGCGCAGGGAAAATACCTCACGCCCGGCATCGTCGACTCGCATTCGCACATCGCGCTCGACGATGACGTGAATGAAGCAACCAGCCCGATCACGCCGCAGATGATTATGAAAGACGCCTTCGATTATCAGGACAAGGCCATCTACCGCGCCCTGGCGGGCGGCGTCACCACCAGCCTGCTTCTGCACGGCTCGGCCAACATGATCGGCGGCCAGGCCGTCGTCATCAAGCACAAGTTCGGCGCAGCCCGCGATGCGATGCTTTTCCCCAACGCGCCCGGCTCCATCAAATTCGCCAGCGGAGAAAATCCCAAGCGCGTCTACGGAGGCCGCGAGCAGCTTCCCTCCACCCGCATGGGCAATTTCGAGGTCCAGCGCGCCGCGTTCGTCGAGGCCCAGGACTACATGAAGGAGTGGGACAGCTACAACGAAAAAATTAAACGCGGCGACAAGGACGCGACGCCTCCCAAGCACGATCTCAAACTCGAAGCCCTTGCCGACGTCCTAAACCGCAAGCTCATGGTGCAGATTCACTGCTATCGCTCCGACGAGATGCTCACCGAAATCGCCATGGCCAAAGAGTTCGGCTACAACCTGCGCGCCTTCCATCACGCGCTCGAAGCCTACAAAATCGCCGACGTGCTCGCCGCCAACAACATCGGCATCGCGACTTTCGCCGACTGGTGGGGGTACAAACAGGAGGCGTGGGACGCGATTCCGTGGAATGCCGTGATGGCCATGCGCAAGGGCGTGCGCGTTGCCATCAAGAGCGACTCCGAAGATTTCACCCGCCGCCTCAATCAGGAAGCCGCCAAGACCATGCGCTACGGCGGCGCCACCGAGGAAGAAGCCTTGAAGATGATCACGCTCAACCCCGCATGGATTGTGGGTGTAGACGACCACGTCGGTTCAATCGATGTGGGCAAAGACGCCGACCTCGTCATCTGGGACGGTTATCCGCTCTCCAGTTATGGAGTGCCCGAGAAAGTTCTGATCGACGGCGAGGTTTACTTCGACCGTTCGCTCCCCGGCCTCGGCACCACGCACTATAAGGAGGGCGAATGAGAAACATGTTCTCAGTTCTCAGTTTTCAGTTCTCAGTAAAGCGCGGATTCCTCGCTGCGGTCGGAGTGACAATCCTTCTTGGAGCCGTAACTCTTGAGGCCCAAGATAAGCCCATCGCCTTGAAAGGCGCCAAGCTCCTGACCATCACGCATGGCACAATCGACAACGGCGTGCTGATCATGCAAGGCGGAAAAATTACGGCCGTCGGCGCCAACGTCGTCATCCCCGCCGACGCCCAAGTCGTCGATGCCTCCGGCATGACCATCTACCCCGGCCTCATCGACTCAGAAACGCAACTCGGCCTGACCGAAATTTCAGCCGAGCCCATGACCAACGATCTCGTCGAGTTGAGCGACGAGATCATGCCGCACATGCATGTCTACGACGCCTTTCATGCCGAGTCCGCGCTCATCCCGGTCGCGCGCCTCAATGGAATCACCAACGCCATCGTTGCTCCCGAGAGTGCTGACACGCTGCCCGGCCAGGATTCTTTCATTCAACTCGCCGGCCGCGACGCCAATCAGATGCTCCTCATCCGTGACATCGCCATGCCCCTCAATTTCACTGGCGACCAGCGCCGGAATAAGGGCGGCTTCGAAAAGCGCAAATTCCCCTCCACCCGCATGGGCCTGATCGCACAACTTCGGCAGACATTTCTCGATGCGCGCGACTACCAGGCGAAGTGGGCCGACTACGAGCGCAAGAAATCCGACGCGGATGCCGCCGACAAAAATCCCGACAAGAATAAAAGCGTCGACAAGACGAAGGACCGCAAACCCGCGCCCATGGCCCCAAAGCGCGACCTCAAGCTCGAAGCCCTGTTGCCCTATCTCGACGGCAAGAAGACCATTGTCCTCGCCGCCGAAAGCCCGAGCGATCTCGAAACCGCCGTCAATCTCGCGAACGAATTCAAACTCAAATTCGTACTCGATCACATCAGCCACTCGCAGTCCGTGCTCGATTACGTCGCCGGCCTCAAAGTGCCCGTCATCGTCGGCCCCATCTATCAGGCCCCGAAAGAGGATGAGCGCTACGACGCCGTCTACAGTCTGCCCGCCCAACTCTCAAAGCGCGGAGTCAAAATCGCCTTTGCCTCTTACTCCGCCCATGATGTGCGCAATCTTCCCTACCAGGCCGGATTCGCCACCGCCTTTGGCCTGCCCTATGACGAGGCCCTCAAGGCCATCACCATTAATCCCGCGGAAATGTGGGGCGTTGCCGATAAACTCGGATCGCTCGATGCGGGCAAGACCGCGAACATCGTTGTCGCCAACGGCGATCCGCTCGACATCAAAACCGATGTGAAGCAGATCTACATCGAAGGCAACGCAATTCCCATGACCAGCCGCCAAACGCAGCTGAGAGACGAGTATTCGAAATGAAGTCCAAATTGAGAAATTCACGGTTCTCAGTTTTCCGTCCTTAGCGCCACGGGTTTTTACTGAGAACTGAGAACCGGGAACTGTTTTCCGCCTTTGCATACTTTTGCATTCCCTTTTAGACTAATGGTTTCGATTTCATCATCTAATAGTGTGATCAAAACGCAGTCGTAAAACGCCGGCCCAATCCGCCGCGCGACCCCAGACTCAGAAGCGAGGAGAACATGGCAGCAGTAGATGAAAAAGTGAAGCAGATTATCGTCGAGCAGTTGGGCGTGGACGAGGGCGAAGTCACTCCCAGCGCATCGTTCGTAGACGACCTTGGCGCCGATTCGCTCGATACCGTCGAACTCGTGATGGCCTTCGAGGAGGCCTTCGATATAGAAATCCCCGACGAGGACGCCGAGAAGATTCGCACCGTGAATGACGCCATCGACTACATCGGCAAACACGCTAAGGCAGGCAAATAGTGTGCCGCGCCGCGTCGTAGTCACCGGCCTCGGCCTCATCTGCGGGCTGGGCAACACCACTGCCGATGTGTGGCAGGGTCTGCTTGCGGGCAAGAGCGGTGTCGGCCGCATCACCGGCTTCGACGCGTCCGCTTTTGCCTGCCAGATCGCCGCCGAGGTCCGCAACTTCGACCCGCTGAATTTCATCGAAAAAAAAGAAGTCAAGAAAATGGCGCGCTTCATCCATTTCGCGCTCGCCGCGAGCGATGAAGCGTTCAAAATGTCCGGCCTCGTCATCGGGCCCGAAAATGCCGAGCGCGTGGGCGTGCACATCGGCTCCGGCATTGGCGGATTCGACGTGATCGAGCGCGAGCATCGGGCGCTGCTCGAAGGCGGTCCGCGCAAAATTTCGCCCTTCTTCATTCCCGCCGCCATCATCAATCTCGCCGCCGGCCACGTGTCCATGAAGTACGGCGCCAAGGGGCCGAACGAAGCGACGGCCACGGCCTGCACCACCAGCGCGCATTCCATCGGCGATTCCTTCCGCATCATCCAGCACCTGGATGCGGACGTCATGATCGCCGGTGGCGCGGAAGCTGCCATCACGCCCATGGGCGTCGGCGGATTCGCCGCGATGCGTGCGCTCTCCACACGCAACGACGAGCCCGCGCGCGCCAGCCGGCCCTGGGATAAAGACCGCGACGGTTTCGTCATGGGCGAAGGCGCAGGCATCATGATTCTGGAAGAGCTCGAACATGCGCGCCGCCGTGGGGCGCCCATCCTCGCCGAAATTGTTGGCTATGGCATGAGCGCCGACGCGTACCACATGACGCAGCCCGCGCCCGAGCACGAAGGCGGCTATCGCGTTATGCGCAACGCTCTCCGCGACGCCAAGCTCGAGCCCTCGGCCATCGGCTACGTCAATGCGCATGGAACTTCCACCCCCATCGGCGACACGCTCGAAGCTCACGCCATCCGCAATTTATTTGGAAAGACTGTTCCGGTGAGTTCGACCAAATCGATGACCGGTCACTTGCTGGGCGGCGCGGGCGGTCTGGAGGCAGCCGTCACGGTGCTGGCGTTGCGCGATCAGATCTTTCCGCCCACCATCAATCTGGAGAATCAGGACCCCGAAACCGACAACATGGACTTCGTCCCGAACCAGGCCCGCAAAGCCAGCTTTGACTATGCGATGTCCAACTCCTTCGGCTTCGGCGGAACGAATGGGGCGCTGCTCTTCAAGCGCTGGGCAGAGTAAGAAAAATTGCAGAGGTCAGAGGGCAGATTGCAGAAGTGAACTCCTCGACGTGCGGACGGAAGTAACGAAAATTGACACCAATGCCCTCTGCCCTCGCTCTACTTCATCGCGTCGATCATCACGTAAAGCTGCGACGTATCCTTCACCTCGACAAACGGCTTACCGCCTTTCTTGTTGCTCACAATCCAAATCGTCGGCGTGTGGTCGATGTGCAGGCCCACGCCCAGATCTTTGTCCGCGTTCACCAGCGCAATCAGCTTCGGGTCTTTATCGACGGCAAACGGCAAACTCAGCTTGTGGTCCGAGGCAAACTTCTCGGCAAATCCATGCAGCGTCTGTGGACTAATCTCCATCTGGTGCTCGAAAACCGTTGCGCGAAACTGGTCCCCAAGTTCTTTTGACTGCGTATCGAAATAGCGCGCGAGCACGGCCGCCTCAAACGACCAGTTGTGCATTGGCAGAGGGAAATCGTGCTGCACCAGCGGAATCTTGTAGGTGTGCGAGGCCTGCACCAGCAGCGGAGCGACCCGTCCGCATTGCGGACACTGCAAGTCCTCAAAAACTACCAGTGCGGTCTGCGCCCCCTTGGGAGGCCGTAGCCCATCCGGCACATCGTCCGCCAAAACCGGCAGAGCGGAAGGCAGGACAAGCAAAAGGCAAAGGGCGAATGCAATCGGCAAAACGCGGCGCGGCAAGAGTTGTTGGATCTTCATAATCTTTAATTTAATTGGATGCACACTGAACCGGCAATATTCCCTATGGTAGCGAATTCAGCCCGTTCCTGCACCTGCATACGGTGGTAAGAGGCTTCGACCATACAAACCCGCGGGGAAGGGAAAAGTTTGCGCTCCGGTCGCCGAATCGACGACCGAGGCGCAGAAGGTGCAGATTTGAGGTCACAAATTGCAACCTCAAACGATGAGTGAATGTTGAAGTTTAGTGAGCCCCCGCCGCTCGTGCCCGTGCCGTCGCCGGCACGAGTTGTCCCTCCTCCGTGTTCTGTCGGAAGTATTTCTGATAAGAGAGGTACAACAGCAACATGACTGGAAGAACGGCCAGCGGAGCCTGCCATCCCACTCGTTGACTGGCCGCCGTCACCATCGAGGTCACTCCCGTACACGCCACATAGTACGGAAACGACAGGTGCGCGATACTCGACCAGATTTTCATCATCCCTGATCCTTCGGTAATGGCGATGATGGTCGCGACGGGCAAGGTATTCACCAGGAAAAACATGCTACACGCCGCCATCAGCGCCATTGATCCGGAGTGAAGGCCAATCAACTTTTCACTATGCAACAGCAGGGCTGCCACTCCCGCCGCCAGCACGACGGTGCTGGCGTTAAACAACATTTTCACAGGCTGCAACTGGCCGCCGCGTTTCGGAATGCTCTGCAACGTTGCGGAAACCAGCGCCACGGTTACGGTTTCAAACAGGCTCAATTGAGCGGCTGCAATCAGCATGAACGGCAGATTCACCGACATTGTGCCGTCCAGGCCGGGCAACTTGACCTTGGTGCGCGACGTAATGGCGCCCAGAATCAGCAGGGCCACGAACTCGTGTCCATGCAGGGCATTCATCTTCAGTACGCTGCCCCCCAGCATTGCAAGCCCGCCCATCGTGATCGTGGTTATGAATGCGGTTGCGAGGCGTGAGTTTTTCATATGCAGTGATCCTCGTATCGATGTCCGGTCGATGCTGGATACTAGTTCTCTCCAAAATAGGTGACGGTTGCCGCATCGGCTTGTGCCACCAGGTTGGACTGCGGTGCGGACGTTCCCCACACCACGCTGTATCCAGTATCGGAGGGTGTTCCCCAGACCACCGAGGATCCTAATACGACCGTTTCCTGCTGACTCAGCGAAACCACCGAAGTGCCCCAGACCACCGAGGTAGCCCAAGTACCCGAGGTGCCCCAAACCACGGAGGAGTTAGTCACTACGTATACATTCTTACTCTTGTCGACTGCGACTGCTGGCGACTGAGCGGTAACCTTGGACGAGGCGAGTTGTGTGTTGGAGAGCGCCGCCTGAATGTCGACGTACCCAGCCCCAACCGTGAACATGTCGTAATAATCCGTGTACGAAATGCCCGTCACCGGATCGACCGCCGTGCTCGATTTCGGAAAAGTCTTATATGCAGTTAGCATCAGCCGTGCCTTCACCTGATCCGGTGTCAGCTTTGGGTTTTGCTGGAGTAAGAGCGCCGCCGCTCCGCTAACCACCGGCGTCGCCATGCTCGTGCCACTCAGAATGAAGTAAGTCGACGAAGGCGCACTGCCCCCCGACGTGCTGTAGTAATTCATCGGAACCTGATCCTGCGGAAACATCGAGAAAATCGCAGCGCTCGTCGATGCCAAGGTCGATACAATCAGGTTGCCGGGAGCGACCAGATCCGGTTTCGCGATGTGGTCGACCGCTGTTGGCCCCTTCGAGCTATAACTCGCAATCAGATCGTCCGCGCGGGTCGCGGTCCCCATCGGTTTCATGGCGCCGACCGTGATGACATAGGGATCGTTCCCGGGCGCCGCAATCGTTTCATATCCATTCGTGCCAAAAGAATTGTCGCGTCCGTCATTGCCCGCCGCGGCAACGACCACGATCCCCGCTTTCCACGCCGCTTCCACCGCCTGGCATAGCGGATCGACCGTATAGCTTTCGAATACCGGCCGCCCCAGAGAGATGTTCATGACGCGAATGTTGTAAGTGGACTTCAGGCTCACCGCCGCCTGAATGCCCGCAATCACGCTGCTGTCCGTGCCGACGCCGATTCCATCCAGCACCCGGAAGCTGAGCAAATTTGCGTTTGGCGCAATTCCTTTGAAGGTCTTCGTATAGTTCGGCCCTGTCGAGTTCTCTCCGTCGCCGGCCAGAATGCCCGCCACGTGCGTCCCGTGGCCAAAGGCATTGTTGATTCCGTCGTTGTTGTAGTTCGCGCTATAAACGATGCGTGATGCATTCGTCCCCGTAAAGTCGCCTTGGTCGGCAACACCGCTGTCGATGATCGCTACGCCGATCCCGCTCCCGTCCAGGCCAGCCGACCACGCGTACGGCGCGTTCACGGCCTGATCGTAGAAATCGGTTGTCGTCGACGTGTTGAAAACCTGATGGTCAAGCGAAATGTGCTTGACGTGAGGATCGCTCACCAGGCTCGCCAGTTTGCTGGAGTTCATCGTGAGCGCGACCGCCTGGATCAGCGGGAAAGTCTTCGGCGCCGTTCCCCGCAGCGCCACACTCTGAGCCTGGGAAATATCGTGTTGAGTCAATGCCGAGTACTGAACGATCACATTCACCGTCTTGCCCTGTGGCACTGCTGCCAAGTCGGGGGAGAGCTTGCTGGATGTTCCCTTGCTCCCGCCTGATCCCCATGCCGTCGCCGCTGCGAGCATCATCCCGGCTAAGGCCAAGCACCGAAACACGGCGGTTACTTTGGTCATTTGCTTCATAATTTCATTCTCCGCACACCTCGATGTCGATAGAGGTGCACCTGCGCTAAACATTGCAAGCGCAGTTCCTTCCTAGCCCGCCATTAACTCCTTTTATTTCAGGGGGCGCCGCTCACAATTCGTGGAGGGCCGGGACAAGTTGTCCCGTTGCCCATGGGTTGGGCCAATCCGCCCATTTCTCAGGTGAATGAACCAGCTGTTTCCGAGGGTCCGAAAGGAGGAAGGACTCGTCAGCGGGCGGCGGCTTGCGCCTTGGCTTGCGACTCTTCGAAGCGAGTTGGGATGGCAGGTAGCGATGCCATCAAACGGCGTGTGTAAGGATGGACCGGAGCCTCGAAGATTTGCTCGGTCGAGCCGCTCTCCACGATTTCGCCCTCGTTCAAAATGGCAATCCGCTGGCAGATTCCCGCGACCGACGGCAGGTCGTGCGAGATGTATAGGATCGACATCCCGGTGTCGCGATTCAGTTGCGCGAACAGTTGCAGTATTTCCGACTGCGTGATGACATCGAGCGCGCTCGTCGCCTCGTCGGCAATCAGGAGCGCGGGCCTGTGCATTACAGCCATCGCAATCAGCACGCGCTGCGCCTGCCCCACGCTCAGTTGCGAAGCGTGCTTTTGAAGAAAATCGCCGTCGGCCGGCAGGCTGACGCTTCTGAGCGCCTGCTCAATGGCAAGCTGGCAGTCGGCCGCGGCCGAGTCACGGTGGATTCGCCACGCCTCCCGCAGTTGCGTCCGAATCTTAAGAGCTGGATTGAGCGATGCCAGTGGGCTTTGCAGCACCAGGCTGAGCGCGCGCCCGCGCAGTTTGCGCAACTCCCGCTCGCTCATCCTAAGCAGGTCCGCCCCTTGAAACTGAACGTTCCCCTCAATGGTCGCGCGTTGCCGCCCCAGCAATCCCAGGATGGCCAGCGCCAGAGTGCTTTTGCCCGAGCCGCTCTGGCCCACCAGGCCAACGATCTCGCCGCGCCCAATCTCGATCGAGCAGCCGCGCAACACCGGCGCTTTGTCCGGATAACGCACCGTCACCGTAGCGGACAGCACGCTCGGTGCGTCATCGGGAATAGGAGCATGCGCCGTCATCGCCGCTCTCAGCGTTTCGCCGTCGTCGTCCCGTTGAGCGTCAGCCGCTCCGCGTTCCAGAACGTCTGTGGATACAGGATTCCAGGACTCGCGCCCGCAACCGAGGTCGACACCGCCGACAACGCATTCTGGTTGATCAGGTAAATAAGAGGCGCCTGTTCGTAGACAATCTCCTGCACGCGATCGAAAGCCTGCTTGCGTTTCTTCAGGTCGGCCGTCGACGCCTGTTCCCGCATCAATTTGTCGATCTCCGCTTCCCACGCGGTTGCCGGAGATTTCTGCTCCGGGTTCCACGCGTGATTCGATGCCGAACTGAGCCAGATGTTCATCTGTCCATTCGGATCGAGATCGATGTTGCGGAAGCCGAGCATCGCGGCCTCGTAATTGAAAGTGTGCGTGATGCGCTCGATCAGCGACGGAAAATCGAGCGGCACCAGGTTGACCTTGATGCCGATTTTGCCGAGGTCTTCCTGGATCAGTACGCTCATCCGTTCCCGCGCCTTGCTACCGGCATTCGTGACAATCGAAAACTCAACCTGGTTGCCGCTCTTGTCGACGAGTGTTCCGTTCTGCATGTGGAACCCGTCCGCCTTCAATCGTTCGAGCGCGCCCTGCGGGTTGTGCGCTTCGGCTTTCAGATGGCTGTTGAACCAGAATTTGTTCGCCGGCGAAATCGGACCGACCGCGGGCTGCGCATGACCGTTGTAAACGATGCGCGCCAGATCGTCGCGGTTGATCGCCTCGGAAATCGCGCGCCGGAAATTTACCGACCCGAACCATGCCCGCTTGTACTCCGGAATCGGCGCGTTCCCCACCTCGTTGAACCACATAAAGTCGGAATCGAGCGAAGGTCCGGCATCGTGCACCAGTTGTGGCGAACTCGACGCGAGCCGATCGAAATAATCGGTATCGATCACATTGATCAGATCGATTTCCCCGCGTTTGAAGCGCAGCATCTCGACATCGCGATTTCCCTGAATATCGATATGAATGGAATCGAGGTACGGCAGGCGGCGTCCCTGCGCGTCTTTCTTCCAGTAATACGGATTGCGCTCCAGGCGCACGCTTGATCCCGGCTTGTATTCGGCCACCATAAACGGGCCGAGCACGGCGCCCTCCTTCTTCGCCGAGTGCGCCGACATGATCGCGACCTCGTCAAACATCCGATCCAGCCCCACTACTGGCGCCGGAAAAGTGATGGCAATCTGATCGGGCGCAATCACCTTCGTCGTAACCGCCCCGCTGCCCGACCGGAACGCGTCTCCCGTGTTCGAGTGCAATGCCGGATCCATCAGACGTTGTACCGTGAAAGCGACATCGTCGGCCGCAAACGGCGTGCCGTCGGAGAAATGCACCCCGTGCCGCAGCTTGAACGTGATCTGTTTGCTGTCGGGCGAAACCTTCCACGATTCCGCAAGTTCCGGCTCCAGTTCCTGCGTGTGCCGGTTGACCCGCGCCAGGACTCCGCCCGTCAGATACCGGATGGAGAGCGAAGAGTCGTCATCCACCAGCAGCGGATCGAACGTCTTCGGTTCGGAGCGTACGCAGAAGCGCAGATCGCCGCCGTTCTGCGCCCATGCGTTCGTCGCAATCGATCCAACGCAGCACAAAAGTGCAAAGCACATTACAAAGTGGAATTTCGTTCGGCGGCCGATCATGCGGTGACCTCCTCTTTCTCTAGCAAAAGTTGAAATGACGTAAGCACGACGATGAGCAAACCCAGCGGCACCAGCCGCCACGGCTCTTCCCGGAAGGAAAGCATTCCTTCCAGTTCGCGCAACAGGCTTCCCCACGACGGCAGGGGCTCCGCCACGCCCAGTCCAAGCACGCCCAGATTCGCCTCGCTCAGAATGAACACGGGAATCGAAATCCAGAACTGGGCGTAGAGAACCGGCTTCAGGTTAGGCAGAACGTGAATCAGAAATAGCCGTGGCCCATGCGCTCCCGACGCGCGCGCCTGTAAAACAAAGTCCGAATTCCGCAACGTATTGGCGCTCGTCGAGAGCACCCGTGCCGACGCGGCCCAACCCAGCAACCCAAGAATCAGAAACGTAATCAGCACGGAGCTCAGCGGGGAAACGTTCAGCGGCAAAAGCGCGCGCACCGTGATCAGCAGAAACAGCCACGGCAGGGAAAGAAACAAGTCGGTAAAAGCGCGCGCTACCTTCAGCCAGATTCCCCCCAGGTACCCAGCGAGCCCTCCCACCAGTGCCGCCAAAGCCGTTGAGACCAGGGCGGCCGCTGGCGCGAGCAGAAGCGAGATGCGCGTTCCATACAGCACGCGCGCAAAGCGATCGCGCCCTACTTCGTCGGTTCCTAAAAGATGTTCGCGCGAAGGCGGCGCGCCCGGCGCCTCACGAAATTGCTTCGCGTATCCCCCGGGCGCAAGCCAGTTGGCGCAGAGCGAGAGCGCGCACACCGCGACCACGATCACACACGCCAGCACGCGCGCGGCTTTCATCCCTGCCGGGGCCTCGTCATACAGATCATTACATCGGCCCCTGAGTTCGCGAGCAAGGTTACAAGCGTAACCAGAACCGTCAGGTTCACCAGCAGCGGCAGGTCTCTTGAAAGCGCAGCTTGCCACGCCAGTTGGCCGATTCCCGGCAATCCGCACAGGCTCTCGACTGGAATGCTCGCCCCCAGCGCCAGGCTCACCGTAATACCCGCCAGCGCGATCAGTTGCGGTCCGGCGATCGGCAGGACATGGCAGATCAGGATGCGCATTTCGCCGACTCCCCGCGCGCGCGCCGCCGTGATGTGCGGCAGGGCATACGACTTGCCGAGCAGGTTGCGGGAATAGCGGTAGATCTTTGGAAACACGATGAACGCGATGGCCAGATAACCCGGCGCATTCAGAATCACCGACGCAAGCGCCAGGACCGCCGCGGGAATGCAAAGGAATGCGCCGCTCAAGGCGCCGCCAAAAATGTGGTAGAGCGGCCGCTGCCACAAGCAGCCGACGAAGGCCAGAAGCGCCGCCGCGACCCATCCCAGCAAGAGTCCAATCCCCGCCACACGCACCGTCACCGGCCAGCGTTCGCCAAGCAGCCGGCTCACGGGTTGCCCCAGCGAATGCGACACGCCCAGCTCACCGTGCATCGCTCCACGCAGGTAAGCCGAGTAAAAGGCGAGAATGTTGTTTTCCCCCGCGTGCTCTGCCCGCAACGCGTGCACGCTCTCCGCATTCAGGCTGGGATCGAGTTCGCGCTCATCGGAATCGAAGCCGGGCGCCATCCGCACGAGCGTGGCCGAGAGCAGCCCGCCAATCAGCACCAGTGCCGCAATCGAGGCAATGTGACGCGCGATTCTGCCCAGCATCGGGAAATTCCTAGTTGACGGTCGCTCCGCGCGCGCGCGAAATGGGAAGCTCGGGCTCGGGAGCGGGTTCGGTATGGTGTAACTGCTTCATCGAATACATGCGGCGATCCGCTTCCGCCAGCAGGCGCTCCACGTCGAAACCGTCCTGCGGACAGAACGCGGTGCCCACGCTCAAAGAGACCAGGTTGCGGCCCGCAATCTTGCGCCCCGCTTCGATCGCCAGTTCGTTCAGACGGCTGGCCTTTTCCCCGCTCGCCTCCGGGTTCAGACCCGGCGCGACCACCACAAATTCGTCGCCACCCATGCGCGCAACATAGTCGTAGCCGCGGCAGCATTCTTTCAGCTGCGCGGAAAAATCCTTCAGCAGGTTGTCGCCCTCCAGGTGGCCGTAAAGATCGTTCACCTGTTTGAAATTGTCGACATCGCACACCATCACCGCCAGCGACGTGCCCGTACGCCGGCAGCGCGTCAATTCGCGCGAAAGATGCACAAACAACGACCGCGCATTCGGCAGACCCGTCAGGTAATCGGTGGTCGCCGAATTCTCCGCCTGCTGATACTTCAGAGCGTTCTCCATGGAAAGCGCGATCTTCGAACTGATGGCCAGCAGGATACGCAAATGGTCGGCGTTAAACGCGTCCCGTTCCGCGCGATACATGGCCAGCACTCCAACCACCCCGTTCAGGCCATCGAGCGGCACCGCCAGCACGGAGCGCTGCGTGGTGATCTTAGCGGGATCGGGAGCGTACCCGGCCTCCATCGCCGGATCGCCGTTCACAATCGGCTTGCGGTTCTCCGCGACCCACCCGCAGATTCCCTCTCCCGGCCCGATTTTCAGCGAAGAGAGGAGGCGGAAGTTGTCGCCGCTTACCAGCTCCGGCACCAGGAAACCGTCCCGCAACACAAAGACGGCCATCGAATCGTAAGGCACGAGCTTGCGCAGCCGCATCGAGAGCACCGAAAGCGTCTCGCCCAGGCTGAGCGAATTTCCCAAGTCCTGGCTGAGCTCGAACATTGTCTGCGCTTCCTGGCGCGCGGATGCGATCGACGACAAAAAGTCCGACTCGTTCGTTGTCGGCGCCGCCAAGCCTTGCTCGAACCCGGCGGCTGGCCTTTCGCCCCGGTCGACCCGAACCTGCACCGACAATCCGGGCTCCACTGTACCTTCCGAAGAATGGGCCATCGCTTCCAGTTCGCGATATCGGCGCTCCAGAATCGCGACCACCGCCGGATCGAATGACTTGCCCGATAATTTTGCGACCTCTTTCATGGCGTCGTCGAGCGGCAGCGCCGGCCGATATTGGCGATGCGAAGCCAGCGCGTCCAGGCAATCGACTGCCGCCAAAACCCGCGCCCCGTGGGGAATCTGTTCCCCCTTCAGCCCGTCGGGATAGCCGCTGCCATCCCACCGCTCGTGGTGCGATCGCACAATGGGCGCAACCGGATACGGAAACGCCACGCGCTCCAGAATTTCGGAGCCCACTACCGGGTGGATCTTCATCTTCTCGAATTCTTCCGGCGTCAGCCGTCCGGGCTTGTTAATGATGTGTTCCGGCACGGCCAGCTTGCCGATGTCGTGCAGCAGCGCGGCCGCGCGCAGCGCCTCGATCTGCTCTGGCGAAAAATCCAGATCTCTCGCGATGGCCAACGCGTACACCCTCACTCGCTGAAGATGCTTATGCGTCGTGTGGTCTTTCGCTTCGATCGCCAGCGCCAGCGCCTCAATCGTTCGCAAGTGGAGTTTGGCAACATCTTCCACGTGCCGCTTCTCCGTCTCCACGTGTATCTTTTCCGCTTCTAAGCGTCCCAGGTAAAGCCGGTAGGAGCGGTAGACCCAATAGATCACCGGCAGCACGAGCAATGTCGTCTGCCATCCGGTGTGCTTATTGACGAAGTCGACGAGGAAGACCACCGCCGCGCCCACCAGGTAATACGGAAAGGACCAGAAGTAGCATTCCGACCAGACCTTGCGCGGCGATTTGCCCTCGGTCAAAGAAATGATGACGGAAACCGGCAGTGTATTGGCCAGGAAAAATATCAGCGCCGTGATCACCAGCAGTAACGGCGTGCTCGCAGCCAGCACTCTTTCCAGCCGGTGAAAGACAAAATAGGAAAGCGCGATGGCATTCGCCATCATGCTAAAGACATTGAAAAAAACCTTGGCTGGATCCGGCCTTTTCCGCGCCGACCAGACGCACTGCGTCAGGCTCGCCGTGCACCCGATCAGGAGCGTCTCGGGCAAACTCATCTCGAGCACGCCCAGCAGGATAAACAGGAAATTTACCGACATCGTCCCGTCGATGCCCGGTAATTGAATCTTGAGTGACGAGGCGAGAACCGCGATCAGGAGATAACAGAAAAACCGCGGCAGGCTTGCGCTCTGCCAGTGCAGCATGGCATGACCCAGCACCCACACACCGAGGGCAGCTGTTACGCCGATGAACAACGTGGCCCGCCTGGTCATAGATCGTGCTTTGCCTTCTGCGCTTGCTCCCTGCAACCGTCTGAACCCACCGCGAATCGCTTGCTCACCTTCGCTTGCGTGCGCAGTTGCCTCTGTCTACTTCCACCTCTTCAATCGTCCTTCTCCATGCTTCTGACTTGTCCTTCAGTCGATCCGCGGGGACAAACTCGGTCCCTTCCGCGACTGCCCAAAGGCCTCTTCTCCCCGTATATCGCATGGTAGTGCAATAAAAATCAGTTCCGGTACTTACTGAAGTAATCGCGCGGCCCGTCGTCAGTCTGCGCTCCGGCCAGAAACCAAATCGGGCTGCCATCACCCGCGATGACAGCCCGATTCGCTCCCCGTTAGTTATCCCCGTTAATCAGAAGGCCGAGGCTTTCGGTGTTCGAGGTACTGTCGCTCCCCACCGTGCTCCCGCCCCACACCGCGAAGAATCCGTTGTCGGTGCTGTCCCCCCACGGCGCCGATCCGCCCCACACCGCAAAACTGGCCCACGCGCTCGACCCTCCCCACACCGCAAAATCGCTGCCCACAAAAGCGTTCCCGCCCCATACCGCAAAGCTGCTCCAGTCCGCAGAACCGCCCCATACCGCAAAGCTGTTGTTCACGAAGTACACGCCTTGAGTTACCGGGTCATAGGCAACCATCGGCGAAGTTGCCACCCCGCTGAATACGCCTTGATTCGCCAGAGCAGCTTCAATGTCCAGGTATCCCGCCCCAACCGTAAACACGTCGTACTGATCGGTGTAGGTAATTCCGGTCGCTGGGTCGGTATAGCTGCTGTAAAGCGGGAAAGTCTTGGACGCGCTTCTCATCAGCGCGGCCTTGACTTGGTCCGGCGACAGCGCCGGATTCTGTTGCAACATCAACGCCGCCGTCCCGCTCACCATCGGCGCCGCCATGCTGGTGCCGCTCAGCAGGTAATACGTGTTCGATCGGGCGTTGTTGCCATTCGTCTTGTACAGCGACGTCGGAATCTCATTGTTCGGGTACATCTGATCCAGCTGCGACCCTGGGCTATACAAAGAGATAATGAGGTTTCCCGGCGCGACCAGATCGGGTTTAGCGATATGGTCGATCGCCGTCGGGCCTTTCGAGCTGTAGGTGGCAATCAGGTCGTCGGTGCGGCTCGGCGTCCCCATGGTCTTCATCGCGCCCACCGTGATCACATATGGATCGTTTCCCGGAGCTGTAATTGTCCCGTAGCCGTCGTTATTCCAAGAGTTGTCCCGCCCGTTGTTGCCCGCCGAAACGACCACCACAATGCCGGCTTGATATGCGGCTTCCACGGCCTGACAAAGCGGGTCTAAGAGATAGCTTTCATAAATTGGCCGCCCCAGCGAGAGGTTCACCACCAGAATGTTGTACTTGGCCTTCAGGCTGATCGCGGCCTCGATCGCGCTAATCACGCCGCTGTCCGTGCCTTCGCCGTTTTGGTCCAGAACCCGCAGGTTAATCAGATTTACATTCGGCGCTATGCCCTCGAATGTGTAGAACGCATGCGGACCGGATGACTTCTTGCCATCTCCTCCGATGATTCCCGCCACATGGCTGCCATGACCATACAGGTCAGTAGCGCTTTGGTCGCCATCTCCCACAAAGTCCTGGTTATAAACAACCCGGTAGCCATTCCCGCGCAAGTCTTCAAGATCGGTAATCCCGCTGTCTAGAACGGCCACTCCGACTCCTGTCCCATCCAACCCCAATTCCCAGGCGTACGGTGCGTTTATCGTATCGGTGTGGTAATCCAGGGTTGCCGCGGCAGTGATTGCCGCAGAAGTAGTTGCCGTGGGAGTGCTTGCCGCGGAAATGCCGGCTCCTTTCAAAGGCCGATCAGGCGAGATGTACGCCACAGCCGGATCCTCGGCCAAGCGAGTCAGCATGGCACTGGGCACCGAATACACAGCGCCCCTAATTACCTTCAATTCCTGTCTCAGTTCACCGCCTCGCCTGACCACACTCTGATGGTGCTTTGCGGTCAAGGGGGTCTTGAACTGCACGATTACGTCTCGCCTCTCGCTGCCTTTCAACTGCTGGAGTTCCGGCGCAAGCTTGTTATTGCTGGCGGCCGCCATCGCGGCCAATGCGAACACAACTAAAACAACCGAGGACTTAGCTTTCATAAAGCGCACATCTCCAATTGCTGCCTTCCTTCCTGCAACTCCCCCACCAAAGTGACACGCACTGAAATGCTTGAATCGAAACAGACAGAAAAGTCTTGCACAAGCGGAAATCGAGCCAACTTGGCGTGCCGCGACATTTTGGCCCGCGTCGCACGTGACATTACTTTGGTTTGGTCATCACCTGCCCGATAGGTTCACCATCGGGCCAGCCTGTGGCAGCATCAGTAAGCTACCGCTAGTACGTAAATTGCCGAAGGACCTTGTAGGCTCGTCGGCCGCTTCATAAAGTGAATCAAACGTTTTACTTCGCGTTGCAACATTGCATGACCTCGATATGACCGGTGCGCTTCAGCTTCGACGTGCTTCCGCCCATGCAAAAAAGCTATAAAGCGAGCAGTGGCAACTCTTCTCAATCTCCCGATCGCACCGGCGTTCTCGACCCCGAACCTGCCCTGCCCGCGCAGGAGTGCGTTCTTACCCTCAGCCTCGATGGCCTCATCACTGGCTGCAACGGCGGCGTAAGCCGCTACGGCTACGAGGCGAAGGATCTGGTCGGCAAGAGTCTCGCCGAATTGCTCTCCTTTGAAGATCGTTCCGTGCTCGCTAATCTGGTCATGCCCGCCGTTCGCGACAAGGGCCGATGCGAAGCCAACCTGCATGGCCGCAAGAAACAGGGCGGGGAATTTCCGCTTCGTCTTTGTCTCTCGCTGCTGCGCGATGCCACATCAATTCCCGCCGCCATGGCCGCGGTTGTCGTCGAGATAACGCCCAAGCCCGGCATTCCCGCGCACAGTGCCGCACGCGCCGGCGTTGCCGCCTTTCCCATCGCTCGCCGGGTCATCGAGGGCGCCGAGTTCCTCATCGCCAGTCCCGTGATGCACAAGTTCATGGGCATGGTCGACCGCGTCGCCGGCCACACCGAAACCGTCCTCGTCACCGGAGAAACTGGAACCGGCAAGGAGTTGGTCGCCCGCACCATTCACGAATCTTCCTACCGCTGCAAAAAATCGCTCGTCGATATCAACTGCGCCGCGCTCCCCGAGCATCTGGTCGAGAGCGAACTGTTTGGCTACGAAAAAGGCGCCTTCAGCGGCGCCGACTGCTCCAAGCCCGGATTATTCGAACTCGCCGACAAGAGCACAATCTTCCTTGACGAAATTGGAGAGTTGCAGCCCCAGATCCAGGTGAAGTTGCTGCGCGTGCTCGACGGCGCGCCCTACTACCGCCTCGGCGGTCACAACAAAATTACGGTCGACGTCCGCGTTGTCGCCGCCACCAATCAGGATCTCGATCTGGCGGTCAAGGAAGGCCGCTTCCGCAAGGATCTCTTCCACCGCCTCAGCCAGTTTCAGTTGCGCGTCCCGCCCCTGCGCGAGCGCCCGGAAGATATCGCCGCCTTAGCCAGTTACTTTCTTTCCCTTAAAGCCCCGGAAAAAACCTTCACCGCCGACGCAGTCGCCGCGCTCCAGTCTCATCTCTGGCCCGGCAACATCCGCGAACTTCGCAACCTCGTCGCGAAACTCGCCATGGCCGCGCTCGACTCCGAAATTGGCGCCGGCGATGTGACGGCCGAATTCCAGGAGGAGGGTGTCGCGACGCCGGTCGTCAGAGCGGCCCTGCCGCAGGGCAATCTCGAAAACATGGAAGAGCAGATGATTATCCGCGCGCTTGAACAGACCGGCGGTCATCGCTCGCAGGCGGCTGAGCAACTCGGCATCTCGCGCCGCACCTTGAGCCGCAAGCTCCGCGAGTACGGCATCGACTCGCCCACCGGAGATGGAACTCCCACCCTCGGCACGATCAGCCAGGAGCAGCAAAAATTCTTTCGCGCCAAAGTCTCTTTGCCCGTTACCCTCCGCAACGCGAACGGCATGGAGCGTCAGGTTCAGGGAGTGAATCTGAGTACCGGCGGGATGGGACTCGATTCGGTCACCGATACTGTTGGCTTTGCTGGAATGCTCGACGTTAGCTTTCTTCTGCCCGAAAGCGAGACGGTGGTTCAGGCCAAGGGACGCCTGGTCTGGGCCGATGTCGGCGGCCGCGCCGGCTTGCGCTTCGTCGTTATCGAGCCAGCCCTCTTCCAGGAATTACAGCATTGGACCAATCAGAAAATGAAGGATGAAGGCTGGGAAATCCCCTCCTGAAAAGAGCTCTCAGCTCTCAGCCGTCAGCCGTCAGCTCTCAGGAATTAGGCGGTGCTGTATCGGGGTATCGCCTTAAGGCGGCGGAAAAGCTTGTGGCTGAAGCAACTGGGAAACGCACGAGTTCCAGAGCGTGCGGAAACACGGCTTAACTTCTTCCGCGGCAAGTTATCCCGCAGCCGAGTCGGACAAGATTTTACTGAGAGCTGACAGCTGCGAGCTGTTCTTCTACTTCCCCTCCAGCGCCTTCAAACACTTCCCATACAGTTCCAGCAGATGGTCAGCGTACTCCTCGGGCTTCAAGGCCCCACCTCCGCCCTGGAAGCCCACCCCAGCCGTCGAGCCGGGTTTGCCGTAACTCGTCGTCATCGCGATAAACTTCATCAGATCCAGCGCGATGTCTTCATTCCGGCGATTGCCGAGAGAAAAACCTGGCATTTCCATAATCCGAACTCCTCAAAATTGTAGTCTCACGAAAAATAATGGGGGCGCGGGAGAGACTTCCCCTCACGGCTCGCAACGTTCACGCGATCGGCCATGAACCAAAGTTTAGATGACGCCATGGCGCGATCATAGCAGAACTGCCCCGCCGCGAATCAAACCCTGCCCCTCACCGTCCGCCTCGCTAAAGAACCGTTCCGCGCTGCCGATTCTAGGTAAATAAGCCCTGCGCCAGCCTCGGCCTATGCGCGCAAATTTGGAGTCTCAAATATGTCTATCGCGATATGGGATGACAAGTACAAAACCGGCTTCAAGCCGGTCGACGACGAGCACCAGAAGCTTTTTAGTATGGTCAACAATCTGCACGACGCCATCGCGACTGGCAAGGGAGCGCATGTCCTCGGCCCCGCTCTCATGGAGTTGGCCAAGCACACCAGCGAGCACTTTGCCACCGAGGAAAAACTCATGGCCTCGATGAGGTATCCCGACTACGTCGTCCATAAAAACAAGCACGACGCCCTCACCCGCCAGGTCGAAGAACTCCTCGCCAAGTTCCGCGATGGCAAACTCGTTCTTTCCATGTCGCTGTCCTCCTTCCTCGGCAACTGGCTGTTCCACCACATTAAGGAGGAAGACTTCTCTCTGATCCAGTACATGAAGGAGCATCCCGTCAGCCAACCCGTCGCCGCCGGCCGCTGACGCCACTAGCGGCACACAAGAACGCAATCATAAAAAATTCGTCTGTCCTGAGGGATCACCTCTAACCTCTCTACCCCACTTCTGCCAGCCCATAGCTCGACGCCCACCGCCCCCGCATGGCCTTCAATGCGCGCGCAACTTCCTCTCTGGAAATTTCCGCGTTCGGCCCGGCGACCACGAAGGCTGCTTCGTGTTTCGCGGCTTCCAGGAGCTCGCGATCCCGAATTAAGTTTGCGACGCGAAAGCTCGGAATGCCCGCCTGCTTGGTCCCAAAGAAATCTCCCGGCCCGCGCAGTTCGAGATCCAACTCTGCAATCTGAAATCCATCGTTTGTACGAACCATGGCGTCCAGCCTGCGCTGCCCTTCTTCGGAAACTTTTCCGCCGTGCATCAGCACGCAAAACGATTTTGCCGCCCCCCGCCCGATTCGCCCGCGCAGTTGATGCAGTTGCGCCAGCCCGAATCGATCGGCGTGCTCGATAACCATAACCGTCGCATTCGGCACATCGACGCCCACTTCAATCACCGTGGTCGCGACGAGTATTTCGATTTCGCCCCGCTGAAACTCGCGCATGATGCGCTCTTTCGCGTCCGGATCCAGCCGCCCGTGCAGCAGTCCAACGTGCAGGCTCGGGAAAATTTTCTCCCGCAATTGCCGGTACATCTGCTCCGCCGCTTTCAGTTCGCGTTCTTCGTTTTCTTCAATGACCGGATACACGACATAAACCTGGTGTTTTGCGGCAACTTCGCGCCGCACAAAATCCCAAACTTCCGCCGCGCGCTCGTCCGGCAAAGCGCGCGTAATCACCGGCGTTCGACCTGGAGGAAGTTCGTCGAGCACCGACAAATCGAGGTCGCCGTAAAGAGTAAGCGCCAACGTGCGGGGAATTGGAGTCGCCGTCATGACCAGCACATCGGGCTCCGCCGATTGCGTAGAAGAAGATTGTGGAGACACGGTTTGCGACTGCCCGGAAACGGCTCGCGCAGAGCGAACTCCGCCTTGTTCGCCGCCGCCTTCCTTCCTCATCAGTTTCAATCGCTGCATTACGCCAAAGCGATGCTGTTCATCCACAATCACAAGCCCCAATTTCTCGAACTCCACGCGATCCTGAATCAGCGCATGCGTGCCGATCACGAGTTGCGCGTTTCCCTGCGCGATATGCCGCCGAATGTCGCGTTTGCGGTCCTGCTCCAGAGACCCTGTGAGCAGAACGATCCGATATCCCGCTTTCTCCAGAATCCGGCGCGCCGAAAAATAATGCTGCTGCGCCAGAATCTCCGTCGGCGCCATAAACGCGACCTGGTACCCGTTCTCAATCGCAATGATCGCCGCCTCAAAGGCCACAATCGTCTTGCCCGATCCCACATCGCCTTGCAGCAAACGCCGCATCGGATAAGGCGTTTGCATGTCGGTCGCAATCTCCTTCAAAACCCGCTTCTGCGCCGCCGTCGGATGAAACGGCAATATTTTCTTGATTGCCTGCCGCGCCGCATCGTTGATCTGGAATGCGATTCCCGTTTGTGCCTTCTGCTCCCGCCGCTTCAGTTCCAGCCCCAGCTCGATGAAGAACAGTTCGTCGAAAATCAGCCGAATGTGCGCGGCCGTTCGCGACGACTGCAAATCGCCAAAGCTCTCGCCCGCTTCGGGCCAGTGCACTCTCCACAATGCTTCGCGCGGTGAAAGCAGGCTGAGGTGCGCGCGAACCGCCGCCGGAATCGCGTCCGGCAAATCCGGATTCAGATTCTCCAGCGCCGACCGGATAATCCGCCGAAACCACCGCGGTGTAAGCTTTCCCTGTCCCGTCGATTCGTAAATCGGAACGATGCGTCCAATCTCCAAAGACGCCGCGGTTTTTTTCTCCGCCTCGTCCGCGCCGCCCTCCTCATTAATGTCCCCCAGCACCTCAAACTGCGGCTGAATAATCTGGAGCTGACCATCGCGGTCTTCCTCGACCTTGCCATAGAGCGCGATCATCTGCCCCGGCTGAAACTTGCCTTGCAGGTAAGTGGCATTGAACCAGAGACACTTCAAACGGTTGCGGCCTTGTCCCACGGTTAGCTGGAAAATTGGCATGCGCCGCGTCTTAAACAGCCCCGAGTTACGGACCTCTGCAACCACCGTCGCCATCTCCCCGGCGCGTAACTCCGCTACCGACCGCGGATTCAGCCGGTCTTCATAGCGAAAGGGCAGATAATGGAGGAGATCGTCCACGGTCTCGAGGCCTTTGGCGCGGAGAATCTCCGCCAGCCGCGGCCCGATTCCTTTGACGTACTGCACAGGAGTAGACAGTTCCAGCATCTCAAGGGATGTTAGCAGCCTCGGGGTTTCTGACGGCAATTCCCGCGTTTCGGCGGCGAAGTCTGAAGCGCCCGCGGACTGGACAAACAGGAGACAATTTTGGCGCGCAGCCAAAAGTTGAACACGCTCAGAAATTTCCTCGACGCGCTGGCCGCCGTTCTGGCCGGCAACGCAATTTATTACCTGCTCATGCCCCACCTGCCGCAGAGCATGCGCCACTCGCTGTTCGCGGAAGACTGGGGTCTGCTCGTCGACTTCGTCATCTGCACGGTCCTCTTCGTGGTGATCAAACTGGCCTTCCGTCGGCCGTCCGGATAACCACAAAAGCCTGCCGCGACTTTGACCGTCCAAACGATTTTCCCGTGCGACCCCGTGTACCCCGTGGTTGAGCCTCTCGCCCGCGTCTACAACTCACTCCGGGGTACGCTCCGCACCCGCCGTATAATTCGTTGCAATGATCACCGTCTCCAAAGAGGATTACCTCAAGGCGATTCTGGAAGCCGAAGGCGAAGGCGAAACGGTCATCTCGGCGACTCTCGCCCACTGGCTCAAGGTCTCGCCGCCTGCAGTGACCATGGCGATTCGCCGCCTTAAAAAAGATCGGCTCGTCCGCGTGGCCGCCGACGGCCGTGTGCGCCTGACCGCGGCCGGACGAAAGATCGCGCGCAAACTCACCGAACGTCATCACTTGATTGAGCGTATGTTGAGCGAGGTTTTCGGCATGGAGTGGTACCAGGTGCACGACGAGGCGGAACGTCTGGAGCATGCCGTCTCTCCCGCATTTGAGGCGAAACTGGTTGCTAAACTAGGCCGCGGACGCCCCTGCCCGCACGGTAATCTCAGCGAAATCGAAAGTCCCGACAGCCGCCGCCGCCGCGGTCTCGTGCTGCTTTCGGAAGCCGAAGCCGGCGAAACCTACGCCGTCAGCGGCATCTACGAGCGCGACCGCAAACTGCTCGAGTTCCTGGAAGCGCGCGGCATTCGCCCCGGCGCCAAGCTCGGGCTCGCCGAACGCAACTACGACAAGACTCTTTCCATCCGCACGGCTGCCGGCGCAATGGTCATCGGCCGTTCCGCCGCGGAAAGAATTTGGGTTTCTCGCCTGCCCAGCCGCTCGGTATAATTAACTACAGTTAATGTAGAATCATGTATGCCAGTTGACTTGGGGAGTCTTCGGCATCGCCGACGAGGATGGCTGACGATCTAAAAGCACCGGACTCATTCCAGGCCCCCGCCGGCACGACCGCCGCTGCCCCTGCGCCCGCCCCCGCCAGCCACGTCTCGCTGGAAGGCGTTCACAATACCATCAAGGTCCCGCACCACCAGGCCGGTTTCTGGCGCCAATGGCGCGCCTTCGTCGGGCCGGCGATTCTTGTCAGTGTTGGCTACATGGACCCGGGCAACTGGGGCACCGACCTTCAGGCGGGCGCGCAGTTCAAGTATGGACTTCTGTGCATTGTTGCCCTCGCCAGCCTGATCGCAATTTTCATGCAGGTGATCGCCGCCCGCCTCGGCGTGGTGACCGGCAAAGACCTCGCCCAGTGCTCTCGCGACTGGTATCCCAACTGGATGCGCTGGCCCAATTGGTTTTTCAGTGAATCGGCCATTGCCGCGTGCGATCTCGCCGAGGTGCTCGGCAGCGCGGTCGCGCTCAACCTGCTGTTTCACATCCCCTTGCTTTGGGCCGTCATTATTACGGGCGTCGATGTGCTTCTACTGCTGGCCTTGCAGAATTTTGGCATGCGCACCATCGAGGCCATCGTGCTTCTGCTGATTGCCACCATTGGCATCTGCTACTTCATCGAAATTTTTGTCCTGCCCGAAACCCAGCCGAGCTTCCTCGAAATGGGTCGCGCGCTGATCATGCCGCGTTTTCGTCAATTCGGGATGATGTACGTCGCCATCGGCATTATTGGCGCAACTGTCATGCCGCACAATCTGTACCTGCACTCCGCGCTCGTACAGAGCCGCCAGTTGCAAAAAGACGACAGATCCATCCGCCGCGCCATTCAGTTCAACACGCTCGATTCCGTCGTGGCCCTTACCGTCGCGTTCTTTGTGAATGCCGCGATTTTGGTTTTGGCGGCCACAGTTTTTTTCGGAAAGCAAAGCGTCATCGTGCCCGGCGGCCACGTGGTCACATTCACCGGCAACAGTGACTGGATTCGAGTTGCATATCTGACGCTCGCCCCTTTGCTGGGTACGACGGCGGCCAGCACTCTGTTTGCGGTGGCGCTTCTGGCCAGCGGTCAGAGCAGCACCATCACCGGCACGCTCGCCGGCCAGGTCGTCATGGAAGGCTTCATGCACTGGAGAATCAGGCCCTGGGTGCGGCGTCTCATTACTCGCTCTCTGGCGATTCTGCCGGCGGTCATCATCATTGGCCTGCGGGGAGACAGCAGCGTCACGGATTTGCTCACCTTGAGCCAGGTCGTGCTCGCCCTGCAATTGCCCTTCGCCATGTTCCCTCTGTTGCAATTCACCAGTTCGCGCAAGCGCATGGGGCGGTGGCGAAATGGCTGGTTCTTACTGATGACCGGATGGGCGAGTGCTATCCTGATCACCGCGATGGACGTTTACGGCCTGCCCGACGCCATCAAAACGGCGTGGCAAGTGGTTGTTGGCGGATAATCGGCGAATGAAAGCGAAATCTCCATGTACGACACCATTCTCGTAACTCTGGACGGCACGCCGACCGATCGCGCCATCATCGGTCATATCAAAGACCTCGCCAAACTCGCGCATAGCCGTCTCGTTTTGCTGCACGTCGCGGATGGCTGGGCCGCCAGAACCTACGGCCAAGACGCCGTGAGCCCCGAAATTTCCGAGGACACCGAGTACCTCGAAAAAGTTCGCGCCGAGTTTGAGTCGGCAGGCATTCCTACTCAGGCCGAACTTGCCTATGGCGAGCCGGCGAGCGAAATCATCAAGTGGGTTCGACAAAAAAGGTGCGACTTGGTTGCCATGAGCACCCACGGCCACCGCTTGCTCGCCGATCTATTCCTCGGCTCAACCGCCACGCGCGTCCGCCATAGCATCAACACCCCGTTGCTGCTGCTCAAAGCGAAGTGAAGCGGAACATTTTGCTTTCGCCTGATCTTCACGCAGAGAACTGAGATCTCTGCCTTACACAATCCCGCCCAAAGTAATAAACTAATAGGTTGCGATGCGGCCGGCATCGCGTCCCGCATCGCCGTCCCCGTTTTCGCTCAAGACGTGCTGCATCGGTAAGAATTGCTCCATCATCCATAATTCAGGAAGGCACTCATGTCCGCAAACAGCTTTGGCGCCCGCGCAACCTTTAAAGTTGGCAACAAGGAATACGAACTTTACCGCCTCGATGCTCTCGACAAGCAGGGCATCTCCACCAAGCACCTGCCATTTTCTTTGCGCATTTTGCTGGAGAACCTGCTTCGCACCGAAGACGGCCGCAACGTCACTCCGCAGGAAATTCGCGCCCTCGCCGCCTGGAACAAAAATTCCAAGCCCGAAAAAGAAATTGCCTTCACGCCCAGCCGCGTTCTTTTGCAGGATTTCACCGGCGTGCCCGCCGTCGTCGATCTCGCCGCCATGCGCGACGCCATGAAGAATCTCGGCGGCGACCCCGCCCTCATCAATCCGCTCCAGCCCGCCGAACTCGTCATCGACCACTCCGTGCAGGTCGATGAATACGGCACTGCCGGCGCTCTCGACATGAACGCGCTCCTCGAATTCCAGCGCAACAAAGAGCGCTATGCCTTCCTGCGCTGGGGACAGACCGGCTTCCGCAATCTCGCCATCGTCCCGCCCGATACCGGCATCGTCCACCAGGTTAACCTCGAATATCTGGCCCGCGTGGTCTTCGTTCACGAGAAAAATGGCAAGCGCACTGCCTATCCCGACACGCTCGTCGGCACCGACTCGCACACCACCATGATCAACGGTCTCGGCGTGCTTGGTTGGGGCGTCGGCGGAATCGAAGCCGAGGCTGCCATGCTCGGCCAGCCTGTCTCCATGCTCATCCCGCTGGTCGTCGGGGTAAAACTCACCGGCCGTCTGCGCGAAGGCGCGACCGCCACCGACCTCGTGCTTACCATTACCGAAATGCTGCGCAAGCACGGCGTGGTCGGCAAATTCGTCGAATACTTTGGCCCCGGCTTGCAGGATCTGCCGCTCGCCGATCGCGCGACCATCGCCAACATGTCGCCCGAATACGGTGCCACGTGCGGCATCTTCCCCATCGACAAAGAAACTCTCCGCTATCTCCAACTCACCGGCCGCAGTGACGAACTGATCGCTCTCGTCGAAGCTTATGCTCGCGAGCAGGGCCTCTTCCACGATGCCCGCACCCCCGAGGCCGAGTACTCCGAACTGGTGAGCCTCGATCTCTCAACCGTCGAGCCGTCCCTCGCCGGACCGAAGCGCCCCCAGGATCGCGTCGTTCTTTCCAACGCCGGCACTTCATTCACGCAGGCTCTTCCTTCGCTCATCAAGCCGCCCAAAGCCGGAGCAACGGCTGCAGCAGCAACTGCAACCGCGAGCGCAGCGATCGGCGCCAAGCGATGGGAAGGCGAGGGCGGAAATCCCACCGCGGTCGGCGTCGAAGATCCGAACGTTCATGAGCACGTCCCCGCCGACGCCGCCAAGGCGCTCAAACACGGCAGCGTCGTCATCGCCGCCATCACCTCGTGCACGAATACATCGAATCCCTCGGTTCTAATCGCCGCCGGATTGCTCGCCAAGAAAGCGGTCGAAAAGGGCCTCTCCGTCCCGCCGTGGGTCAAGACTTCTCTCGCCCCCGGCTCCAAGGTCGTCAAAGACTACCTCGAAACCGCCGGCCTGATGCCTTATCTCGAAAAACTCAAGTTCCACATCGTCGGCTACGGCTGCACCACTTGCATCGGCAATTCCGGTCCGCTGCCCGCCGAAGTTTCCCGCGCCATCGAGGACAACAACCTGGTCGTCGCCTCCGTGCTCTCCGGCAATCGCAACTTTGAAGGCCGCATCAACTCCGAAGTCCGCGCCAATTACCTCATGTCGCCGCCGCTCGTCGTCGCCTTCGCCCTCGCCGGCCGCATCGACGTTGACCTCCGCCGCGATCCTCTCGGCAAAGGCAAAGACGGCCAGCCCGTCTATCTCGCCGACGTCTGGCCCTCGCAGCAGGAGGTCGAGCAATCCATGTCCGGCTCCATCACCTCGCAAATGTTCCGCAAGAGTTACGCCGAGGTTTATTCCGGCGACGAACGTTGGCGCGGCCTCCCCGTCCCCAAGGGCCAAACTTATGTTTGGGAAAAAGATTCCACCTACATCCGCCAGGCGCCCTACTTTGACGGCATGTCGCTCCAGCCCTCCGGCGTCAAAGACATCACCGGCGCGCGCGTGCTCGCCGTGCTCGGCGACAGCGTCACCACCGACCACATTTCTCCCGCCGGCTCCATCAAGAAAGACGGGCCCGCCGGAAAATATCTCATCGCCCACGGCGTCCAGCCCGCCGACTTCAATTCCTACGGCTCGCGCCGCGGCAATCACGAAGTCATGGTCCGCGGCACCTTCGCCAACGTCCGCCTCCGCAATAAAATGGTCAACACCGAGGGCGGATTCACCCGCCACTTGCCCGACGGCGCCGAAATGTCCATCTTCGACGCCTCCGAGAAATACCACGCCGAGAAAGTTCCTCTCGTCATTCTCGCCGGCAAGGAATACGGCTCCGGTTCATCGCGCGACTGGGCGGCCAAAGGTCCGCGCCTGCTCGGTGTCCGCGCCGTGATCGCCGAAAGCTACGAGCGCATCCACCGTTCCAATCTCGTGGGCATGGGTATTTTGCCGCTGCAATTTCTCCCCGGAGAAAATGCCGAGACACTGAAGTTGAATGGCGAAGAAATTTTCGAAATCGCGGGCATTCGCGACGTAGTCGAGAAATTTTCCTCCGGCCGGAAAATTACCGTCCGCGTGAAAGGCGGTAGAACCGCCGAATTCCAGGCCATCGTCCGCATCGACACGCCGCAGGAAGCCCTCTACTATGCCAACGGAGGCATCCTGCACTATGTTCTCCGCCAACTGCTAACCGGCAAAACGCAGGAGGCCGTCACCGTCTAAGCAATTCTCTGATTCGGTTTCCGAGGGCTCGGGGGGGTTGACTTCCCCCGTGTCCCTCCGTGTCCCCTGTGGTTTACGCTTCTAACCGGCGCGAAATCAAAGTTGCGCGCCGTCCCCCCTGTTATCCTAGAAAAGCTCGCGCCTTCAAAGCCCGAGCCGTGCACCGCCAAATCCATCATGTCCGATCCCACGATCCCGAATCCACCGATCCCAGATCCCAACGTCCCCGAGTCCACTCCGTCCGCCTCGCCGGCCCATGCCCCGAAAGACGAGCCCACAGAATCTTTTCAGGAACTTTTCTCCGCCTATGAAAAGTCCCACTCCCGCAAGCCCGAACCCGGCGTCGAGGGCCGCGAAGGCACCGTGGTCTCGGTCACCGCCGACGCCGTCATCCTCGACATCGGCTTCAAGAGCGAGGGC
Source organism: Acidobacteriaceae bacterium (assembly GCA_003139095.1). Taxonomy (GTDB): domain Bacteria; phylum Acidobacteriota; class Terriglobia; order Terriglobales; family Acidobacteriaceae; genus Acidiflorens. Next base: position 9,847 of record PLHW01000041.1, on the reverse strand, counting down.
CTGCTCCCGCTCGCGGAACTGCACGGCGCGCCCATCCAGCCCGGCGATAAGCTCCAGGTCACCATCAAAGGCCGCGATCCCGAGGGCTACTACTCGCTCACCCGCGGCAAAGTGCAGCGCGTCACCGACTGGGATTCCCTCCAAAAGGCCTTCGACGAAAAATCCACCATCGTCGGCGTCGTCACCGGCGTGGTCAAAGGCGGCCTCAGCGTCGACGTCGGCGTACGCGCCTTCATGCCCGCCTCCCGCACCGGTACGCGCGATGCCGCCGAAATGGAAAAGCTCGTCGAGCAGGAAATTCGCTGCCGCATTATCAAGCTCGATATCGACGACGAAGATGTAGTCGTCGATCGCCGCGCCATCGCCGAAGACGAGCAGGCCGCCGCCAAGCAGCGCCGTTTCGAAGAACTCAAAGAAGGCGACATCGTCCAGGGCGAAGTCCGCAGCCTGACCGACTACGGCGCTTTCGTCGATATCGGCGGCACTGATGCCCTGCTTCATGTCGGCGAAATTTCCTGGCATCGCGTCAACAAGCCGTCCGACGTGCTTTCTACCGGCCAGCAGATCGAAGCGAAAATCATTCGCATCGAGCCTGACAAGCGCCGCGTCGCCATCAGCGTCAAGCAGATTCAGCCTCATCCGTGGGATTCCGTCGTCGAAAAGCACAAAGCCGGCGACCGCGTGCGCGGCACCATCACTCGCATTGCCGATTTCGGGGCGTTTGCGGAAATCGAACCCGGCGTCGAAGGCTTGATTCATATCTCCGAAATGTCGTGGGCGAAGAAAGTCCGCAACCCCGGCGATCTCGTCAAGGTCGGTGAAACGGTCGAAGCCGTAATTCTCGGCATCAGTCCCGCCGAGCGGCGTATGTCTCTCGGCCTCAAGCAGGCGCTCGGCGATCCGTGGACCGGCGCCGGAGAAAAATTTGCTCCCGGCACCGTCATTCAGGGGCCGGTCACCAACATCACCAAGTTCGGCGCATTTGTGCAACTGGCCGAAGGCATCGAAGGCATGGTCCACGTGAGCGAAATCAGCGCCGAAAAACGCATCAATCACCCGCAGGACGTACTTAAGTCAGGACAAGTGGTTCAGGCGCAGGTGCTCGCCATCGACACCGAGAAGCGCATCATTCGTCTCAGCATGAAGCAATTGGTTCCCACCGGTCTCGACGAGTATCTCGAAGAGCACAAAGAGGGCGACATCGTCACCGGCCGCATTCTCGACGCCTCGGGCGCCGATGCCCGCGTAGAACTCGGTCAGGGAATCCAGGCCCACTGCCGCATTCCGAAGCCCGGCGCCGATAAGCAGTCGAAAAAAGAGGACGACGCGCCCGTGTCATCGCCGGCCAAACTCGATCTCTCTTCCCTCGGCAACATGCTTCAGGCCCGCTGGAAGACTGGCGCACAATCCCCCGCTGCCGAACTCGAAAGCCTGAGCACCGGCCAGGTCCGCTCCTTCCGCATCGCGAAGCTCGATCGCACTGCTAAGAAGATTGAATTGGAATTGGAATAAACGGCCCGAATAAGGCGGCCCGGATAGGGCCCTGCTCCGCTTGCCTTGCGGTCATGTCAGCGTCTTAGGTCAGCCCAAGCCGACTTATTCCCAGGCCCGGACAGGGCTCGCCGGCTGCCTTAGGCAAATGTTTTCGTCCTATCTGAGCCCAGTGTTTTGCCAGGCCGACCGACCCTTAATTCCGTGACATATATTTATTTTCGCCCTACTCCCATGCAGCCCACCCAATATGAGTGGTAGAATTTGCCAATGGCAAACACGATTGTCGACACCGTAGTCAACCAACTTCAAACCGAACGTGCAAGACTTGAACATGAACTCCGTCGCGTAAGTGCTGCTCTAACTGCTTTTGGACAGGCCTACGCGAAAGGAGCTAAGTCGCAGCCTGCGGCTCCCCGCAAGAGTCGCGTTATTTCCGCCGCCGGCCGGAAGCGTATTGCCGCCGCGCAACGGGCGCGCTGGGCCAAGATTCGGGCGGCTAAGAAGGCCAAAGCTTAGGTCGCTTTGTCGTCTGTTCTTATAGCGTGTGGGCGACGCTATGAGTGTGTGCAAAACCGGACTCTTTACGGAACGGCTTCAGGCGCTCCGCGCCCCGGAGGCGCGACCGATCGCGACCAGTAATAGGCCGGCACTTCAGCGCCGGGATTCAGCGACTGCGTCGGCTAAGTCCCGGAGGGAAGACTGAATTCGCGGCACTACCGAACTCGTACGCACCACTGAGCTCCGAGGCTCACACTTATAGGCCGGCTCAACTCCGACCGTGGGGCTTAACGGGGAGTCTGTTCAACGATTCCCCGCACAAACTCCGCAAACCGGCGCACGTCTTCTTCCGTAGTGTCGAATGAGCACATCCAGCGCACCACGGACTCTTCTTCGCTCCAAACGTAGAAGAAATACCGTTCCTGAATCTTCCGAATAGCATCTCGCGGAATCTGCGCGAACACTCCGTTCGCATCCACTGGATACACGATCCGCGCCCGCTCAATCCTCCTTATCTCCCGCTCTAATAACCTTGCCATCGCATTCGCATGCGACGCATTTCGCTTCCAAAGCTCATTGGTCAGCAATGCGTCCATCTGCGCCGCCAAATACCGCATCTTCGACGCCAGTTGCATTCCCTGCTTGCGCATAAACAAAAAATCCCGCGCCAGTTCCGCACGAAAAAACACCACCGCCTCGGCTCCCATCAATCCATTCTTCGTCCCGCCAAACGACAGCACATCCACTCCCAGGTCGCGCGTCGCCTGCCTTAGCGTCATCCCCTGCGCCGCCGCGGCATTCGAAATCCGCGCTCCATCCATGTGCAGAAACATTCCCCGCTCCTGCGCGAACCTCGCCAGTGCCTCCACTTCCTCGGTTTTATACACCGTCCCCATCTCCGTAGACTGCGTGATCGAAATCACGCGCGGCTGTACGTGATGCTGGTCACCAATCCCGTGATACGCATGCGCCACCGTCTCCACCGTCAGCTTCCCCTGCGGCGCGGGCAGCGGAATCAGCTTGCACCCTGTCGCCTTTTCCGGCGCCCCGCACTCATCCGTATAAATGTGCGACAACTCCGGACACAGCACCGCCTGATAGGCCCGCGCCAGCGCCTGCAGACTCAGGACATTCGCGGCCGTCCCGTTAAAAACAAAAAACACCTCAACATCCTCGCCGAAGTGCTCCCGAAATTTTCGCACCGCCGATTCCGTGTAGGGATCGTCGCCATATCCCACCACGTGCCCCTCGTTGGCGCGCGTGATCGCCTCCACCACCTCCGGATGCACCACCGCATTGTTATCGCTGGCAAAACTTCGGCTTGGTCTCATATTGAGCAATCTAGCAGACCCCCGCCCGTAATTCTTAGCAGCCTTCTGCGCCTCGGCGTAATCTATCAATTGATATATTGGGATGGATGCGATCGCAAAGCTGGATGCCGAACGGAATGTGAGCTTCGCGCGGGTGAAGTCCACGCCGCAGTCAGGCCATCGTGACCGGTTTCTTATGAGATTATCTCCAATTCTGCTGATTCCGATTATTGTCGTACCATTTTTTTTGACGTCTTGCGGCAATGACAAGTCTGCCAAAGCGGCGGCTCCACAAGCGATGCCGGTGCAGGTCAAAACGGCCGCCCTGCAAAAGGTCGACGAAACCACCGAATACGTCGCCTCTCTCAAGTCTCGCGACTCCGCCGTCGTCATGCCGCAAGTCGAAGGCATCATCACGCACATCTTCGTTCACTCCGGAGACCGCGTCACCGGCGGCGCACCCCTTATGCAAATCGATCCCGCCAAGCAGCAGGCAACCGTCAAAAGCCAGGAGGACGCCCGCAACGCTCAACTTGCTCAGGTCAAATGGGCGCAGCAGAATTTCGATCGCATCAGCGGCCTCGCCGCCGCCGGAGTCGTCAGCAAGCAGGATCTCGATCAGGCGCGCGCGACTCTCGATCAGGCTCAGGCCCAGCTTCACTCCCTCGATGCTCAGGTCAATGAGCAGCAGGTCCAGTTGCATTACTTTCAAGTCGTCGCGCCCCGCTCCGGCATCGTCGGCGACGTCCCCGTCCGCGTCGGCGACCGCGTCGTCACCACCACGCAACTCACCACCGTCGATCGCCCCGGCAGCCTCGAAGCCTACATTTATGTCCCCATCGAAAAGTCCACGCAGTTGAAGATGAACCTTCCCGTTCAAATCGTCGACGGCTCGGGCAACACTCTCGCCTCCAGCCATATCACCTTCATCTCCCCGCAAGTGGATAACTCGACGCAGACCGTCCTCGCCAAAGCCGAGATCCCAAACTCAAATGACGCTCTGCGTAACGCGCAGTTCATTCGCGCACGAATTATCTGGGGCATTGACGACAAGCCCGTCGTGCCCGTCATCGCCGTTTCCCGCATTGGCGGCCTCTATTTCGTATTCGTTGCCGAGCCCGATCAAAAGGGAGGATATGTCGTCCACCAGAAGCCGCTCCAGATCGGCCAGATTGTTTCCAACGATTACGTCGTCCTCGACGGCATCAAGCCGGGCGATAAGGTCATCGTCACCGGCACCCAATTTCTAATCGACGGCATGCCAGTCATCCCGCAAGAATCCAGCAGCTAAATGAGCGCTAAAGTTTCGCAGCGGAATTTGCAATCTCCAATGTCCTCTAGGAAAGCGATCTCGAACAATGTTTTGTTTTCGCATGGCGAAAGCCATTCAAGAATTTTCACCCCAGCCGGTCCAAACTGATAGCTGATAACTGAGAGCTGAGAGCTAAATGGTTGACTTCTTCATTCATCGCCCGGTTTTCTCCACCGTTTGCGCGCTGCTCATCATTCTTGCCGGCGCGGTCTGTATTCCTACGCTCCCCGTCGCGCAGTTTCCCAATCTCGCTCCGCCCCAGGTCGCCGTCACCGCCGCCTACACCGGAGCCAGCGCCCAGACCGTTGAAGCCGCTGTCACCACTCCCCTCGAGCAGCAGATCAACGGCGCCGAGGGCATGAAGTACATCACCTCTTCCAGCACCAACAACGGCATCAGCAGCATCACCGCCACCTTCGATATCACTCGCGACCCCGACCTCGCCTCCGTCGACATACAAAACCGCGTCAACACTGCCCAGGGCCGCCTCCCCAACGCGGTCAAGCAAGTCGGAATCACGGTCGCCAAAACTTCGGAGAACTTCGTCTTCGGCGCCGCCGTATTCTCTCCCGATCAGCGCTACTCCACGCTCTTCATGAGCAATTACCTCGACGTCTACGTGCGCGACAGCCTCAAGCGCGTCCCCGGCGTCGCCGACGTCATCATCTTCGGCGAGCGCAAATATTCCATGCGCCTCTGGCTCGACCCCGGGCGCATGGCGGGCCGCGGCCTCACCGCCGACGACGTCGTCAACGCCCTTCAGGAGCAGAACGTCGAAGTCGCCGCCGGCCAGGTCGGTGCCCAGCCCTCCATCCCCGGCCAGCAATTTCAAATCAGCGTCCGCGCCATTGGCCGTCTCTCTGAGGCCAGCCAGTTCGACGACATCATCCTCAAAAGCAATTCCGACGGCACCCTCGTGCGCCTCCGCGACGTCGGCCGCGCCGAACTCGGTGCCGAAGACTACAGCTCCAGCCTCGACTACAACGGCAACGATTCCGTCGGCCTCGGCATCACCCAGCTCTCCACCGCCAACGCCATCGACGTCGACCGCCGCTGCATTGCCGAACTCGCCCGCCTCGCCAAACGCTTCCCCCCCGGCATGAAGTACGAACTCGCCTTCGACACCACCGATGCCGTCGGCGAATCCATTCGCGACGTCGTCACCACTCTCGGCGAAGCCATCCTCCTCGTCATCCTCGTCATCTTCGTCTTCCTCGAAGACTGGCGCTCCACCATCATTCCCGCTGTCACCATCCCTGTCTCGCTTATCGGCACCTTCGCCTTCGTCAAATTGCTCGGCTTCTCCATCAACACGCTCACCCTCTTCGGCATCACTTTGGCCACCGGCCTCGTCGTCGACGACGCCATTGTGGTCATCGAAAACATTCAGCGGCACCTGCAAGAAGGCGAACTCAGCCCGCTCAAAGCCGCGTCCGACGCCATGAAAGAAGTCACCGGCGCCGTCATCGCCACTTCTCTCGTCCTCGTCGCCGTCTTCGTCCCCGTTGCGTTCTTCCCCGGCACCACCGGAATTCTCTTCCGTCAGTTCGCTCTCACCATCGCCTTCTCCATCTCCATCTCCGCCTTCAACGCCCTCACGCTCACGCCCGCTCTCTCCGCGCTCCTCCTCGGCCGCGAGCACGGAGAGAAAAACTGGTTCTTCAAGCGTGTCGATCGTTTCCTTTCCGCCCTCACCAACGGCTACGTTCGCGCCTTGCGCACTTTTCTTCGTTTCGAAATTCCCGCCCTCATCCTTTTTGCCGCCGGACTCGTCTGCGCCTATCTCGTCTTCCAGCGCGTTCCCAAGGGCTTTGTCCCCACCGAAGATCAGGGTTATCTCATCGTCGCCATCCAGGCTCCCACCGGCGCTTCACTCGAGTACACCCGCAACATTGGCCGTCAAGTCGAGGCCATCACCAAGAATTTCTCCGAGATCGAAGGCACGTTCTCCGTCGCCGGCTTCAGCTTCGGAGGCGACGCCCCCAACGCCGGTCTCGTCTTTCTCCCGCTCCGCCCCTACGCGCAGCGCAAAGGCAAAGAGCACACCGCCGCCAACCTTATCGGTCGCCTGCGCCCGCAACTCTTCGGAATCTCCGGCGCCCTCGTCATCGCCTTCGAACCGCCCGCCGTACAAGGCCTCGGCGAGTTTGGCGGCTTTCAGTTCCAATTGCAAGATCAGGGCAACCACACCCTCCAGGACATCGACAAAACCACGCACGACTTAATGCGCGCAGGGAACCAGCGCAAAGATCTCGCCGGCCTCTTCTCCACCTACACCGCCAGCGATCCGCAACTGGTCGTCACCATCGACCGCGAAAAGGCCAAGAGCCTGCACGTCCCGCTCAGCCAAATCATCGACACCCTCAGCATCTACATGGGGTCGGCCTACATTAACGATTTCGATTTCAACAATCGTTCGTATCGCGTCTACGTGCAGGCCGACAAACAGTTCCGCGCCCGCCCGCAGGACATCCAGCAGTACTATGTCCGCTCCGATTCCGGCGCTATGGTCCCGCTGCAAAATTTGCTGAGCATTACAGAGAGCGCTGCGCCCCAGGTCATCAGCCACTACAACCTTTTCCGCGCGGCTGAAATCGACGGCTCCGCCGCGCCCGGCTTCAGCTCCGGCCAGGCCATCGAAGCCATGCAAACGCTGGCGTCAAAAATGCCGCAAGGCTACACCTATGAGTGGTCAGGTATCTCGCTGGAAGAACTGCAATCCGGATCAACAACTCTAATCCTCTTCAGCCTAGGCGTCCTGGTAGTCTATTTAACGCTCTCCGCGCAATACGAAAGTTTCGTGTTGCCCTTCATCATCTTATTAGCCGTCCCCATGGCACTACTAGGCGCGCTAGCGGCGCAATGGCTCCGCGGCCAGCAGAACGATGTCTACTGCCAGGTCGGACTCGTCATGTTGGTCGGCTTGGCCTCAAAAAACGCAATTTTAATCGTAGAATTCGCCGAGCAACTCCGCGAGCGCGGCATGACCATCCTCGACTCCGCCGTCGAAGCCGCCCGCATCCGTCTCCGCCCCATTCTAATGACCTCCTTCGCCTTCATCTTAGGAGTTGTCCCCTTGGTGACGGCCAGCGGCGCCGGAGAGAACGGCCGTCACTCGGTCGGCACCACAGTCTTCGGCGGCATGATCATGAGCACAATCCTGAACCTGTTCTTCATCCCAGTCCTATATCTGTTGATAGAAGGTTTCCGAGAACGCCGCCGCCGCCCCAAACCCACCGAGGCGTAAGAGGGGTGGTCGCCCCGGTTGCTGATGATGCACTTGTTTTCAGGTCTCGAAAGGGTCCGAGCCTTCGGCAAAATCGCATTCGCAGTGAATATTTCGTCTTGACCTCAACCACACTGACGGCGTAAATTCCCCAGCTAAGTTCGCTCCGTGGGCGCGTTCCAGGCGATATCTTTGCCGGATATATCTGTCGAAATCTCAAGGAGGTTGTGCATGGCTTTTCTGGCTGCTCTCTGGCTCCCCACCCTGCTCTCGGCGGTGATCGTCTTCATCGCCAGTTCCATCCTGCACATGGTGCTGAAGTATCACCAGAGCGACTGCCATCAACTCGCCAACGAGGAGCAGGCTCTCGCTGCCCTGCGAAGCGCTGGAGTGAAACCCGGCTACTATCATTTCCCATACACCACGCACCAGGAAATGAAGTCGCCCGCGATCATGGAGAAGTTCAAGCGCGGACCGGTCGGCTTCATGACCGTGCTTCCGAGCGGCCCGCCTGCGCTCGGCAAGTATCTCGGCTCGTGGTTCGGGTATTGTCTGGTCATCGGCTTTTTCACTGCCTACCTCACTTGGCACACGGTTCCGCAGGGCGCGCCCTATCCCGTGGTCTTTCGCGTCGCAGGCGCCGCGGCCTTTATGGCGTTCGGCCTTGGACCGCTCGCCAACAGCATTTGGAAAGGCCAACCCTGGGGTATGACGATCAAAGAGGTCGTCGACGGGTTGATTTACGGCCTTCTGGTGGCGGGAACATTTGGCTGGCTCTGGCCGCGCTAGGAGCGCGATTGGGGCTGGAAAATCATCGAGATGACCACCCAAAAACTATCGTGTGGTGCAGATCAAATAACTTTTTTGATTCTCCGCTTGCATCGCGCCGGGAGTTTTGGTATAACCAATGAGATCGAGGACAGTGACTGAGTGTCTAGGGCTGCCTGCTGAATCCACGCGGCGGTTTGTGACATCCAATACAGAAAGCCTCAGATGACCCCGGTTCCGGGGTTCGCATTCGGGGACAGAGTTCCCTGAAGGGTTTCCGCGCATAGCAGAGCCTCCAAGCGATCTTTGTATTAACGGGCTATCTTCCGTTTCGGCATGCGCCGAGTTTTCGGCGATACGGAGTGGAAGAGGGTTTTCCGTCGCGCTACGAATGAGTTCTCCCAGCCGCAACGCTTGCAAAACGAGCGAGATGCGCCTTTGGATCGAAGCTCCCCGGGCTGTTGAAAACAGGTGAAAATCCTGTGCAATCAGCGGGTTGACAGCGCTTCGGGCGACGCGATAGCTTGAACAAGTTTCGAGGACGTACGGATTATGTCCGTACGGACTGAATACGCACCGCTCAGGCGGGAAAAGTGTGGCGCGGCTAGTCCGCAAAACATGCGTTTCGGTCTTTGACAAAAAGGTTGAACGAGCCAGTTGTGATGTCGCGTGGGCACTTTGTGTCCGCGCGAAAACGTCCGTCGGGGACTTCGGTTTCCGTGCGGGCGTGATGGAAATGTTCGGGCCAAAAGTCTGAACGTACTCACAAAATATGCTGTCAGCCTCCGGGCTGATGGCGAATTTGTTCTTTCCGAACAAATTTCAGGTTTCAAACGAGAGTTTGATCCTGGCTCAGAATCAACGCTGGCGGCGTGCCTAACACATGCAAGTCGAACGAGAAAGTGGAGCAATCCATGAGTAAAGTGGCGACCGGGTGAGTAACACGTGACTACCTGCCCTTGAGTGGGGGATAACCTCG
>PLHW01000041.1:0-123 GCA_003139095.1 Acidobacteriaceae bacterium | reverse complement strand
AAACTCCTTTCGACCGGGAAGATTATGACGGTACCGGTGGAAGAAGCACCGGCTAACTCTGTGCCAGCAGCCGCGGTAATACAGAGGGTGCGAGCGTTGTTCGGAATTATTGGGCGTAAAGGG
>PLHW01000010.1 GCA_003139095.1 Acidobacteriaceae bacterium | reverse complement strand
CCATTTCCAGCTGAGGCAGGACATTCTTGATCGCTGCGAATTTTCTTGATCTCCGTCAAGACTGCACTGGGACGACGATGATCGCTCAGTTCCCCCACAATCAGCTCACTGAGTGCTTCACCCTCAGAGCCTGGTTTCGCAAGAGCCGGGTGACTTTTTTGAAGATAATTTCGCACGTCTACCTCCCTATATCCCTCCGATCCTGCCCCCCCGGCCCATATGTCGTACGCCCCCACTACCGCGACTGATCGGATGTGACGCTTAGTGCTTGAAGCACTTTCGGGAAGGCGCATTACGTGTTCTTTAGTCCAATTTTCACGAATAAAACGCACTGTCTCACTTCGCGCCGCCAGTTGCGTCAATTGCCCTAGCATCCGAACACCTGGAAGCTTTCTGATGCGATGCAACGGGTTCAACAATTTCCGGCCCGCATGAGGTGTGCCGAGGGTAATTAGGAGATCCACTTTCAAACTACAACCGTGCCCCGCTTGCAGTTCTTCAAGAATAAACGCCTTCGACAACAATCCTCCCTGGCTGTGGGCAATGAGTGCCACGGTTTCGTACTTTCCCTGAATCCTATTAAGCAACTGACGCAAGCCATCGACGGCAAAGGGAATGATCGGAGGTTGATGAAACGCAGTCGAATCGTACTGAAAAGAATAAACATCATAGCTGCGAACCAATGGATCATGCTCAGCCATGCGTTGAATGATGCCGGGCACGCCAAGCCACGTTCCCCAGTTGTCCCCAAAGATGCCATGGACGAACACCACCAGCGAATTGTTGAGCGGATGTCTATTGAACCACATTGAAGTTCATGCTTCCGAATAACAAATGAGAAATATAGGGGTAGAATCACTATTCTGATACAACCAATGTCCAAGTCAACATAAGAACAAAATAAAACTGAGTGCTTTTTCTGGCAAGTCGAGTATTGAGTGATCACCAGAATCCTACTTACGGTCGCTTCGGTAGTCCGACGGACTTCGTCCAGCGCGGAGTCTAAGTCAGCCGACGGTGCCAACACCTCCGTGCGCGCAGCAAAGCGCTTCGCCTCGTCATCCCCTTGAGCCGGTAGATCACCGTCTGGGCATCCGCAATCGCCGTTCGGAGGAAATCATCAGCCTTGATACCGGGTAGCGGCTGGCTCTCGCCACGCACCAGCCCGACACCGGTGAGTTGATCGCAATATTTTGAACGCGGCACCAATCGCTACATTGCCGCTTAGTAAGATCAAACTAGCCTTCCTCACACCGATTGGGACGCTTTTGTACACAATAGTTATAGGTGACCGTGTTCACAAGCATCGCTGCCATGCACTTGCAAGTCTGGGCGCGTCTTCTTACCTTGACCCACCGAGGTCCGACTCTTCGGCGACTTGCCGATTCTAGCTACTTTTCGCTGTTGACATTCGATGATTCTGAGCCTATGCTGCCCAAATTCGCGCACGGAAGAGTGAGGCTCGACCTGAGTTTCACATCCGAGGGGGCTTCTACCGCCGAATTTCCCGAGGGGCGGTGCTTTGTTCGGCGCGATCTTGAGCGCATCCGCGAATGTGTGTGCATAAGCATGACGACTTCGTCCTGTGAAGGCGCGGTGCGTCTGGATGATGAATTGCCGGAAGAAATCATTGGCTAGGTTATCAAGTCCTCTAACGTGGAGAACTACTATGAAGCGACCTAGTATCGGCGCGCTTTCTTTCGTTTTTGCAGCACTGGTCGCTTCCACGACTATCGCTTTCAAAGTGTGTAGCGGATCAAATCAACAACGCTTAGGTAATGAGAGGCGCTGGCAGTCCTGGGCCGAGGGCAGCGGATCGAATATGAAGAAGAAGCTTGGTCTCAGTTTCGGAGCTGTCGTACTTGTTCTGCTCGGTCTCGGCGGAAAATATCTGACGGACAAGCTCACAGTAAAACTACCGCGATACCAGCCGGTCGATAATGCTACGTGGCTCCCTCAGAATTGGACGCCGAGCCAACAAAACTGGTTCCACCACGCCGACCAAGGTACACAGACCTTTGGCATTCCTTACGAATGGTTCGTGGCACTGGAACAACCCTCGCTTTCGCTAGCCGCGCCAGCGCTTTTCAGCGACACGGCCTACCTCGATCGGTACGGTTTCATTCCTTCGTTTGTGGATACAGGCAAACCAGAACTCCCCATCGGCTTCGCGCACGGCGGCCCTGTGCGCGAAGCCGATGGCTCGGCTTTGCGCAATCCTCAGACAAATGCGCCCATGACTTCTTTGGGTCTGACCTGCGCCGCATGCCACACTGGCCGTTTCACCTATCATAAAACCACCGTTCTCATTGATGGCGGTACTGCTCTCACGAATGTCCAGAATTTCCAGAAGGCCGTGGGCCTCTCCATCATTTACACCCGCTGGGTTCCAGGCCGCTTTGCTCGCTTCGCTGAACGTGTGCTTGGCCCGGCCGCGAGTGAGGATGCGAAAACGAAACTCCGCAAACAGTTCGATGAAGTCTATACGCAGGTTATGATGGTTCATGATTTAGAAAAAGCTGTCGCTAATCGGACCGTGGACGAAGGGTATGCCCGCCTCGACGCCCTCACCCGCATCGGCAATACCGTCTTCGCCCTTGACATCGACCACCACGAAAACTTCCTCGCCTACACTGCTCCGGTACATTTCCCGCGTATCTGGAACGCCTCGTGGTACGAGTGGGTCCAGTACAACGGATCTATCCAGCAGCCCATGACCCGCAATGCCGGTGAAGCCCTTGGTGTTCGCGCAACCGTCAATTTCCCCGTCGCGAAAGACCAGCTGACCACCTCCAGCGTGCAAGTCGACACTATTTTCCAACTCGAACAACTCCTCGCCGGCGAAAAACCGCCCGACGCAGAGCACGGCTTCAGCGGTCTCAATTCACCGAAATGGCCGGACAAAATCCTCCCGGCGATAAATACAGATCTAGCCACCAAAGGCGAGGCTCTGTACAAAGATCGCTGCCAAAAGTGTCACCTTCCTGCGACTAACGATCCCGAATTCTGGACTGTGCCCCAATGGTTGCCGGAGAATGCGTCGCACGAACGTTACCTCAACTTGAACATGATCGATATCGCGCACGTCGGCACGGACTCGGCTCAGGCCGAAGACCTAAGAAACCGTACTGTCGCCATTCCTGCCAGCCTCGGAATCACCAACGACGCCGGACAAGTTGTGACAACCACCGATTTCGGCAGCGCGCTCAAGCAACTTGTAACCGCCGTTGTGAATCGCTGGTACGACGACCAAGTCCCACCTACTCCGCCCGCACTTCGCGACAAAATGAACGGCTTCCGGCCTAATGGCGTTCGCGCGTTGCTCCAATACAAACCTCGGCCGCTCAACGGCGTTTGGGCCACTCCACCTTATTTGCACAACGGCTCCGTCCCAAATCTCTATGCCCTGCTTTCCCCTGTCGCAGAGCGTCCGAAAGTCTTCTACCTTGGCAATCGCGAATACGATCCTGTCAACGTCGGCTACCAGAGCGAGAAATTTGTTGATGGGTTCAGGTTTGACACTTCCATTAGAGGGAACACCAACTCCGGCCACGAGTTCAACAACGGATCTGGTCAAGGCATCATCGGCCCGCTGCTCAAGCCCGACGAGCGCCTCGCCCTGATTGAATATCTGAAGACTTTGTAATTTAGTTGATCGCCTGGGCATCAGCGCTTCGCAAGGGCATCAACAAGGTTTGCGTTTGACTTCAGGAGAGTCACATGAATACTTCCGCAGTCCTTACTTCGCGTTATGTAAAACTGGCGGTACTGGGAATCTTTGTCGTAAGCATGGCGTGCAGGAAAGAGCTTTCTGGCGAGAGCTCCAAGTCCGAAACCGCTCCTGGCGCGGCACAGGCCCAGCCGAATGCTCCGCTCTCCGCTAACGATGTCTCCTGGCTGTTTCCCGTGCCGACTCGGGCTGCAGATCTTGCCAATCTCATCGCCGTTCGTGACGTTACAACGCAAAATCCTCAAGACCCTTCTAAGCGCGATCCCATCTGGCCGGACTCGGTTTTCGAACAATTCCTGGCCATCGCAAACAGTGCGCAGGTCCAAGTGGCTGGCGCTAATGCCCAAATTAGCCTTCCGACCGAAGCGCGATCGATCGACACCTGGTTCATCGCTGGAGTCCGCATCGACGCTGGGGCGCCCGGCCTTTCGGAGGATATCCGTGCCCAATTCGGCCAACTTCCGGAAATTCGTCTGATCATTCAGCCCATCATTAAGAATCCAGACGGCAGCCCGAAAGTCCTCGACATTGCAGGTCACCTGATTTTCAATTTCATCAACCTTCCACCGGACCCTCCGCCCACAGCCGATTGTTCTGTCCGCTTCCAACCCGACATGAATGCTTTCAATTCTGTGGTCGCCGATGTTGCGGCTTTGCGAACCAAGCTGAACAACGGCCAAATAGGCTCCCATGCCGTCTCCACCGTCGGCGTCCCCCTCGGTATTCATCCCGGACTGGCCGATCCTGCCACGGCCAGCGGCGTCCGCAATGAAATGTTGTTGCTCCTCGAAAAGCACCTCTCCGCTCTGCGCCTGGGTTCCATGGCCATCGCCGGACTGCCAGCCAACGCTCCGGCACCGTGGATATTCCTATCGATTGTCGGCGATGGAACTGGTCACTTTTCGGCAGTGCACGGACCGACACTTGACGGTGACAAGCAATTCGCGGAGATGCTAACTCCCGCCGGAACGAAAGGTCCGCGCGTAGTGCCCGACCCCCATACCGACAATCTCAACCCCATCACCTGCAAGAACGCTGCCGTATCACGCACGAGCCTTCCAGTCGCGCAACGCAATGGCGTCTCCACTTCTGCAGTCTTCGCTACTCCGGCTCCCGTTGCTGATCAAACCAAGCAAATTCTCGATACCATCGCCGATCCCACAAAGAGTTTCTTTTTCAACACCGACTGCGTCAGTTGTCACACCGAGACGAGCCGTGCCATGGTCTTGCTGAAAGTCACAGACGTTCCGGGCATCAATCCCGCCGTTCTGCCGGCCGGTCAGTGGGACCTTCGCAATTTTGGATGGGGCGATGCGGGAAAAGCGGGTATGCAGGCCACCGTGACCCGCCCCACTGCCAACGAAACCAGCTCGGTCGTCAGCTTCATCAATTCAGATCTGCTCAACAAACAGGCGGTGTTGAATCACTAAGCACGATTTCCAGAGAGATGCAGCGATCGCATGTTTCCCATAGCCTTTAGCCGCGTCTTGTAAATTGCGTCATTGGAAAAGAGGCGAACAGACCCATGGCCAAACGGCTGGCGATCACGATTGCAGGAGCTGTCTCGTTGGGAAGCTATGAAGCGGGTGTGTTGTACGAACTGATGCGAGCGATCCGTTCATACAACGAAGCTGGTCCCGGTGATGATAAGAAGATCTATGTGGACGTCATTACCGGCGCATCTGCGGGTGGCATGACCGCAGCAATGGTCTCGCAACGCCTCATGTACGACGCTGCTTCGAAGGGGAATTCACCAACTCGCTCTACCAGGCGTGGGTGGAACGCATCAGTTTGATGGAACTAGTCAAGATGCGACGGAGCGAGAAGAAGTGGCATTCGCTTTTCTCCTCTGACCTTGTCGACTCCATCGGCAAGGATATGCTCGTCTCCTCCATGCTGCGGAAGGGCAGCGGGCCACACGCAGCGGTCGAGCAGGTCAACGGCGTGCCTCAGACGATCCGCGTTGGCCTGGCTCTCACCAATCTCAACGGAATCGACTACATGATTCCGATTCTCGGAAGTGACGAAGGCGGTTTCAATTACACCAGTTCTGTTGACCAGAAGCTCTTCAAAGTTGCTGCCGATGGCCAAACAGACGCCACGCTGTGGGAGCAGATGTGCCACGCGGCCGTCGGCTCGGGAGCATTTCCAGCTGCCTTCCGACCGAAAGGGATCCAACGCAGCGTCGACGAGTTTGGAGACCGTCTTCCCGCCAACCGGCGTCTCTGGGTACAGGGCAAATCCTTTGTTGACTGGCCCGGCCCATCGCCAACGGAGTTCGCTTTCTCGGACGGGGGAGTGCTTCAGAACCAACCTCTTGGAATCGCGAAAAACCTTGTCGACGCTGCCGTAGCCGACCGCAAGGAACGAATTGGTCCGGCTGCGCACTGCGACAGCAGCGAGCGTCTGTATGTCTTCGTCACGCCGCACTCAGTCAAGTCCAGCGCTCAGCATCTGCGGGCTCAGAAGATCACAATCTGGAACGAGTTGAAACAGCTGGTCAATGTGTACTTGCGCCAGGCCATGTTTCACGATTGGATCATCGCCGAGGGTGTCAACCAGAACATCAGGGTATTGGACACACGCGCATCTCAGCTTGCCGATGCAATTGCTCAGGGAGAGCTGAATGTCGACTCACTCGCTAAGGCATCCACCGACCTCAATGCTATGCTCATGCCGAACCGTGAGGAGGCAAGGCTGCATCGTCTTCGCGAGCAGTACAGCGTCGAATACAAGAGGGTCCTCGCCGGCGCAGGTCAGGACGCGGCGGACGCCTTCGTTAGCGTCCTTGCCACGCTCGAAGCCGCGGCTCAGCTTGAGGACCGCGATAAGATGAAGATCGTCGCGGTTACCGCCGATGCGCAGAAAGAGCTTGCTGGCTCTGGATTCGCGGCCTTCGTTGGATTTTTCAAGAAGAGCTTTCGCCAGCATGACTATTGGGTTGGCCGGATGAAGACGCGGACTTACCTGCAACGCTCCGACGTCAAACGGATTCTCGAAGTGACGCAGTGGCCGGAAGAGACATCGTGGACGACGGCTCTCCCGAATCCATCCGGAGTAACACTGCCACTCGGCAACCTCCAAGTTGCAAGAGCAGCTTGTATTCCCGCGATCATCATGGTTCTGCTACGCCCAGTACTGCTTTTCGTGCTGCTCTTCCTGGCATCCGCATTCGGTTGCTGCGTCTGGTATTTGCTGCATCATTAGCAGCGTAAGCCCGCACTCCAGTGATGGCTGGGCGATTTCATGCGGATGACGGTTGGCGGCCCAGTTCGACCGTCCCCCCTCCTCGGGGGGGGATGTGACCCCGAGGATCACGGCTGCCGTTTGCTGGATGGCTTTCAAGCTCTGGCGCAGAAGATTGGCGTCTCCGTGCCAAAGGCGGATGTACTCAGCTGAGGTGGTTCCGGTCTGGAGTCCGACAGATTGGCAAACGACAAAGGCAACAGCCTCAGCTTCAGTCTTGCATTGTGATCCGTTTGTGATCCATTAGCACTGCTTACTATTGCCTTCCACTGCTTTACGGTGCCCGCCGCGCTCTCTATGTTGTTGAAACTACGTTTTCGAGTAAATTCGAATCCCACTCTCTCCGCCATATTTATCTGCTTTATAATCAATAATATTACCTTGGTGCTATTTCTCTTGTGCTAAATCTGTGCTACGTCGGTTGCATGGACGCGCCACTCATCACAATCTTCGTGAGGCACACGCCGGGCTGCAAGTACGCCGGGGATGAATTTAGCAAGCGGTGCAATTGCCGAAAGCATCTACGCTGGAGCCAAGGCGGGAAGCAATACCGCAAGAAGGCGGGCACGAGGTCATGGACGGGCGCGGAAGAGGCAAAGCGCCGCTTGGATGACCAACTAGCCGGGCGCAAGCCCGCCGTGGTGGAAGAGGGTCAAGCCCTAGATGCCGCAATCAAGACCTTCATTCAAGACAAGAAAAATCAGGGCATCACAGAGAAGGTCATTGACAAATACGAGCGTGAGTTGGACCGGCTCCGCGATTACTGCGCAGCACAGTGCGTCTATACGGTCCAAGGACTCACCCGCGAATTGCTCACGGGCTACGCGGCAACGTGGGACAAGCACTATCCGGCGTCTCTCACCCGGTCAAAGGTCCGTGAGCGTCTCCGGTCCTTCCTCCGCTACGGCTATCAAGCGGAGTGGCTGACCCGCATTCCGCAAGTGTCCAAGGTCCAAGTTGAGCAAGACCCCACGATGCCGCTCACAGAGGCCGAGTACGCAAAGCTGCTTGACACATGCTATGCGACCTTTGCCGATGACAGGCAGAAGTGTGCCCGCGTCCACGCGCTGTTACAGCTCATGCGCTGGAGCGGCCTTGCCATCCGTGACGCGCTTACCATTCAGCGGTCGGGAATCATTCACGATGACAAGAAAAAGCTGTACCGCATAGTCACGTCCCGGCAGAAAACCGGCACGCATGTATCCGTGCCCATCCCCGCAGATGTTGCCCAAGAGCTGTTAACCGTCCTCAACGGGAATCCCAGATATGTGTTTTGGTCTGGCAACGGGTTAGAGGAGAGCGTCACGAAGAATTGGGCCAAGTACATTGCGCAGCTCTTCGATGACGCGGAGATTCCGAAGGTCTGCTACATGGTGAGTCACCGGCTGCGCGATACCTTCGCGGTCGACCTGTTGCAAAAGGGTGTGCCGAAAACGAAGGCATTCAAGAGAATGAGAAAGGCCGTGACCACGGGGATGCGCGCAGGACGTCGAGACGCGTCGGTTAAAGGAATCAAACCTCCCATACTCTCTCTTTCTGTTCACCGCGGTCGATGAAGGAATAAGCTCCAGGCCGAAGTGCCCGCAACCGAACGGAGTCTATCCCAACGAGTACAAGAACGCGAGTGAAGTGTCGTTGTTACTGTCGGGTGAAGGCAAACCTCTGGCATTCCGAATCCGCCAAATCGCTGGCAGACTCAGTTACTTCGAGCCGAGTGCAAGCGAACCCAATTCTCATTGTCGTATGGAGTCTGTTCGTTTGGTCCGACCGGCGATGTCAGTTCTCCTAGTGATGAACTCGACGGCGTTCAGACGTCCGGATCTGACAAGAAGTTCGGCACGTGCCAACTTCCGCCAATTGGCAGGTGAAGATTCGGACTCCAAATGATCCACCTAAGCTCCGGCAAGATCAAGTCGCTCAATAACTTCGTGTTTCTCCATGGCTTCGATGCAGTCTGGAGAGCGTACTGCACTATTCATTGTCCGAAAGCAGGCGAGCGGTGCGAAGAAGCTGCTCTCAGGAAAACTGCGGATGCCAAAGATCTCAATCGTCGTGCCGTTTCACAATGAAGAAGAAAATGTCATGGAGATGTACGACCGCCTGCATTCGGTCATGGAGGCTACGGGTGAAACTTACGAACTGATATTCGTGGACGACGGCAGTACCGACCTCACTTACCGTTTCCTCTCCGATATCGCCACCATCGATCACCAGGTCACGGTTGTGCGGCTGGGGCGCAACTTTGGGCAAACGTCGGCTTTGGCTGCCGGCTTTGCGCAAACGACCGGCAAGTACGTGATCGCGATGGACGGGGACCTGCAGCATGATCCGGCGGACATTCCCATCTTCTTGAACATGCTCAGTAAAGGTTACGACATCGTGAGTGGATGGCGTAAGCAGCGGATTGACAACTTCTGGCTGCGCCGATTTCCCTCGCGTTGCGCGAACTGGCTGATGGCAAAGCTGAGCGCAGTTGACATCCACGATTTTGGAACGACTTTCAAAGCCTATCGCCGCGAAGTTCTTGAGCGTTTACCGCTCTACGGAGAGATGCACCGCTTTATACCGGCGCTCGCTTCTGCCTATGGAGCCTCGATCTGCGAGGTTCCCATCCACAATGTTAATCGCCAGCGCGGCAAGTCCCACTATGGTATCTCGCGCACATTTCGTGTGCTGTTCGATTTGATGACCATTCGGTTCCTTCTGCAATACAAAGCGCGTCCATTGCATTTTTTTGGAAGATTCGGCTGCGTGAACATCATGATCGGGTTAGGCGTGGCTTTTTGGCTGCTGATCGAGAAGATCGCATACCACATCAGTGTCATTGGAGAGCACGGCGCAGCAGTGGTCTTCGGTGCCGTGATGATATTGGCTGGATTGCAACTGCTCGCCTTTGGCCTGCTGGGTGATCTGCAGGTCTGGCAATACCACACGCCGGCAACGCGCACATCTTATACGGTGGCCGAGTTGCTCCAGCCTCCTACAGCAGTGGAAGGAGACTAGGCGCAATGGCCAAGGGCGAAACCAGCAACCGCCGATTCTCACGACAAGCGGAGTTGTGGCTCGTCCTTCTACTCACTCTCGTTTCGTTCGCACTCCGCGTGCATCAAGTCGGCTTCTACAGCCTTTCTGAAGATGAGGCGGCCAAGTGGCAGGCCATTCAGGAATACCGACAAGGTCATTTTGTCGCGGTGAATGGCGAACACCCCATGCTGATGAAGCTGCTGGCCTGGGGAGGTTTGAGCGTGGGAGAGCAGTGGAACGGTCTCGCGCTCAGGCATGGATGGCCGACAGGATCTCCAGAGGCTTGGCTCCGGCTGCCGAACGTGATCCTCGGTGCGGCAACAACTTTCGTGCTCTACCTGTTGGCGCGCTCGCTTCTCGGCAGTATCGGGGCCTTGGCGGCAGCATCGTTTTGGGCATTTAGTCCGCTGCCCATTGCCCTCAATCGACTTCTGAAAGAAGAGACTCCACTTGTTTTTTTCTCATTGTTGGGGTGTTACTTCTACCTGCGAGCCAAACAAGCAACAAAGGAAACCCAGTTTCAAAGGTGGCTAGATCTTAGTGCCATCGGCTTTGGATTGTCGTTCGCGTCCAAGTATGCTCCGCAACTGTTTGGGCTCAACGCACTTGCCTGGTTCCTGGCAGGCCGGCGCGGCCTCGACCCCAGAGGAGGCATTGGCTCCCGGTTTCCGCGGTTCTTCGTGCTGATTGCGATTACGTTCCTGGTGTGCAACCCCGTCGTGGTTGTGCCGGCTGACGTACAAAGCATGTTGCATTGGATACGAGCGGGAGGAGCCCAGCACAGTGGTTATAACCTCGCAGGGACACTCTATCTTAACGAGCCGTCGCTCACACACACGACGGTGCCGTGGTACTTCTACGCCTGGTTGCTGGCGGTCAAGACTCCGCCTCCCGTACTGGCGGCAATCCTTGCAGGCAGCCTGCTTCTGTTAAGACGCCGAGATTCGTTGATTTCCACATTTTTCCTTTCATTTGGTCTCATTCAATTCCTTGGCCTTTCAGCTTTTCCGGGAAAATGGATCCGGTATTTCCTGGGCGCCTTGCCGTTCCTTTTCCTGGCTGGGGGCTACGCCGTCCAACAACTCCACGAATGGTTCTCACGGCGCAGTGGGGCGCCAAGGGTGCTCGGCCTTGCGACGGTCGTCGTATTTGGTTGTACGTGCTTAGAGCTGAACGCCTGGGGTCCCTATTATTCGTTGTATCTCAATGCACTCGGGGGCGGCACCGGTCGAATCGCCCAGTATTTTTCTCCCGATGAGATTTCGGAACTCGATGCCCGCGAAACGGCGGAAGCGGTGTCTCGAAGTGCTCCGCCGGGCGCGCGTCTGGCGACGAGCAAGCCGAAGAGCATGAGCTACTACCTCGAGCGCGACGGCCGCAAAGATATTCAAGTTATTCCCCTCTATGATCCTGATTACGCGCCACAGTACGGAGATCTTGTACTGGCGGAGGATTCTCGACGGTACTTTGAAACTGCCCGACTCCTCGACTGGCTCCGCTCTTCCGAGTTGCCCCATGAGGGCGTCAGGGTCGGGCCCGTTCTCGCGACCACGATCTACTATTTTCGACCTCTTGCACCCGGCGGCAATCACGATTTCGCGAATACTAACATTCTGGCAAGGGCCAGGATCGGGAACAAACCATTGCTTGCCGGAAACATGGTACCGGTGACGAAAGTGGCAATCATGAGGCCGGCCGAGCGTCAGCGCAGGTGAAGTCATGCGTATCAGGTTACAAACTAATGATATTAAGGGCGCTTCTATATCTGGTCGTTCCGTTCTCATGCGCCGAAATGTGGACGCCGAAGCGCGATTTCAATCGTCCACGTCCATTCCCTGCAAAGAGTTGACGGAAAGCGAGTTTGGCCGACGAAATGCTTTTGCAGACACGTGACGCTCTGGCCTAGTCCGCATAGCAGTTCACGGATAGGGAGAGCGATGCTGATTGAAAGGGGATCAATGTGCTGTGGCTACTAATATTGACCATCACTCGGGTTTAGTTCATTGCAATGCAGAGTCGGCCTTTCCTAGGCTACGGTTGCGAATTGATTCGCGAATTGCAGTATTTCAGGCGGAAGGGAAAGAACAGCTTCCCGTCTCTTCGCCTCTGCGAAGAATAAAGGAAGACGGTTGTATATTTCACGACAGTCTAATTGACTCAGGCTGGAAGTTACGGCCGCGAAATCCCTGGGCGGCAGTTGGATCGCTGGCCTTCCAGTTACTCTTCCTACTAGCGTTAGTTGTCATTCCGCTGTTTCATGCGGTTACGCTGCCCAAAAGAGAAGTGCTAACAATGTTATATGTACCGCCGGCCGAAGCTTCCAATCCCACGAGGCTTCAAGCGCCCACGCCCACGTATACCTCAACAAGCATCGGCATTCCCACGCCAATTCGTAGGACGCAAGAACCGCCACTACCTCTCGCCGGTACAACCGGCGGAATACTTGGGGGAGTTCCCGGTGGAGTGGTCGGCGGCGTTCCGGGCGGAGTGTTTAGCGAAATGCTGAATAGCGCGCCAAACGTTCCAGTCCTTGCGAAATCGCCTGTGCCGACGCCGGTTAAGAGAATGCGTATCGCCGCACGGGTAGCGGAAGCGAACCTCGTCCACGACGTTGCGCCGCAGTATCCGCCGGAGGCTGGTCGGGCGCGAATTGAAGGAACAGTAGTGCTGATGGCCGTGATCGGCAAGGATGGCAGCGTGCAGGATGTGCGAGTCGAAAGCGGTTTGCCGCTGCTGGCGCAAGCCGCTATAGATGCGGTGAGGCAATGGCGCTACCGGCCGTACCTGTTGAATGGAGAACCGGTCGAAGTTGACTCCCGGATCACAATTAATTTCACCCTGTCCAGAGGCTAGAAATGTCGTCGATGCACAACAACAGACCTAGGATGCCTGACCGGCGACTGGGAGCCTTCCTGAAAGTCACACACGTGTTGCCGCTGATCTTCTTGGCGGGTGGATTGCTCCTTGTTGTACCTGCGTCCGCGCAGTCTACTGAAGCGGTAAATGCAAAAACAGGAAGCATCCTAGGCACGGTGGTTGATACCAGCGACGATCCCGTTCCCGATGCCACCGTAGTCCTTCAAGGGCCGCCTGACGATCGTCTCGCAGTAGTAACAAATGACGGTGGATCCTTTGCATTCCAGCATGTCACGGCGGGAATTGCCTATCAGGTCATCGTCACTGCTGAAGGATTTGCAGAGTGGAGCTCGTCCGTTACAGTCGAACCCGGGCAAGAGAAAACTATAACCGACGTCAAACTGCGCATTTTGGCTGTACAGCGGGCTGTTACTGTGAGTTATTCCGAGAACGAAGTTGCCGCCCGAGAGTTAAGAGCCGAAGAACAGCAGCGAATATTCCGCTTCATACCCAATATGTATGTGACCTACGAACCGCACCCCGAGCCTCTTACCACGAAGATGAAGTTCGAGCTCGCGTACAAAAGTCTCACCAGTCCGGCACTCTTTGCCCGCGCGGCTGGGTGGGCTGGTGTCCAGCAGGCCGCTGACACGCCTGATTACCGGCAAGGTGCGAAAGGATATGGCAAGCGGTTGGGTGCTGACCTCGCCGGCGGCACCACCGAAGGCTTGTTCGGCAACGCTATTCTGCCATCTCTCCTGCATCAGGACCCTCGCTATTTTTATCAGGGCAGCGGCACAAAGAAGTCCCGGGCCCTCCACGCCATCTTGGCTCCATTTATCTGTAAGGGAGACAATGGAGCATGGCAGCCGAATTATTCTCAGTGGGGAGGCAGTTTGATCTCATCTTCCATTTCCATGGCTTACTACCCACAATCAAATCGCAATGCTGGGCATGTATTCGGAAGCTTTGGGGTCGGCATGGCTCTGCATGTTGCCGGAAGTCTGGCCCAAGAGTTTATCCTGGGCAAAGTCACAAGCAAGGGTAAGCACTAATCTCGCCTGCTCGCAAGCTGGAAAGAGGGAATTAACGGAACTTCCAGATACGATTCATAAGCCCATTGCTGAATCTTTTCGCGAATTTGATGCAAGACAGCATCTCCTTCCCAAATTATGGAGCCCCGTTTAAGTCAGTGGGAACGCAGTTTCGGGGTTAAGTTTGAATTCGATTCTTAACTCTCAGGAGCTACCGGCAATGTGCCGATGCCAATTCCTCCGCCACCGTGATGTCGCGCTCCCACGATCCGGCTCGCAAATCCGATGTGGATGGAGCTGAAACTCGTGCGCGATGTCAAGTGTATGGTTGGCGGCCAAGTGTCAAAAATGTTGACTTGTGCCAAACAATTGGCGAAGTTGCCCGGTCATCACTCTCACATGAGCGCAGTTCTTGGTGGCAACTCACCTGCTTACTCCTTGCTTAGACATAGCAACCAAGCGGTAGCGACAGGGAGGCAGCGGGGAGGTTATGGTCGCCAAGTGCAGCAATCCGTCGTGTTCGACTTCGTTTCAATATCTCCAAGAAGGCCGTCTCTTTCGCCTAGAGAGTGATCCTGCAGCCAAATTCATTCGTGTGGAGTACTTCTGGCTTTGTCAAAAGTGCTCCTGTGCGATGACGCTACGCCTGGGAGAAGACGGAACAGTGATTGCGGTTCCGCTTCCGGAGCCAGTTTTTGGTGTCCCCGACGATATTGCTCCCAGCTCGACAGATCGAGGGAGGGGCCTATTGCTCCGTTGCATGGGCCGTCTTATCCCCGACCTCGGAGCGGCTGCACGAACGCTTTCAAAAGGAGGGCACAATGCGTGATGACTGGGACGAACTCAGTGCGGAAGTCGCGGCGGGAGCCATTTGCCCAATGCCCGGCTGTGGTGCGATCGGGATTGCCTTCCGACCGAAGTACTCGGCAAGAAACGGTCATGTGGGGTCGTGGGAGTTCACGTGCCCGCGGTGCCAAATCGACTTCATGGCCCCTGAACAGCAGTTCGTGTTTCAGTCGGTGCCGAAGGAGTGGCTTCTGGCGGGAATTCAAACCGCCTAGGCTAGGCGGTGCACCAAGGATGCTTATCTCGATCTGTAGGAGGCCCCCGGCCGTGAGAGTGAGAAGGGTCACAACATGAACAGTTACGGACAGAGCGCACGGTTTGCAAGGCCTCGAATGGACCGACAGATTCTCGTTTCTCTGTTGTCGTTGGCTTTGATATTAGCGACTTGGCCCAAGACCCTGCTCGCTTCTCAGGACGCCGGAGCCCCGGCACAGACGGCACAATCGCCGACGCCACGCGTACAACAGACTCCAGAACAACTGCAGCAGCTAGTGGCGCCGATTGCGCTGTATCCGGATTCATTGGTGGCGCAAATTCTGGCGGCGTCCACATTTCCAGAGCAAGTCGTCGAAGCTGACCGATGGTTGCAGGCGCATCTTGATTTGAAGGGCGACGCTTTGTGTAAAGCCGTAGACCCGCAACCCTGGGACCCGAGCGTTAAGGCGCTTACTGCATTCCCATCCGTCCTTGGAAATATGGACAAGAACCTCTCCTGGACTTCGTCTTTAGGCGACGCCTACTACAACCAGGAGCAGGATGTGATGGATGCGGTGCAAGTAATGCGGGGGCGCGCGCAAGAATCCGGCAATCTCAAAACCACAGCGCAGCAAACCGTGACGACCCAGGGCTCGACAATCATCGTAGAGCCCGCGGCTCCCGACGTCGTTTACGTTCCCGCTTACGATCCGTGGGTGGTTTACGGTGATCCGATCGTAGCTTGGCCGGGATGGTACCCGTATCCCGGAATCTGGTACGACGGTCCATATCTGTGGTTCGGAGGAGTCGGCTTCGGAATCGGTTGGTTCGGCGGTTGGGGATGGGGTTGGGGGCATTGGGGGTGCGATTGGCATGACGATCATGTAATCCACGACCACCAGCGCTATTACTCCCGGAGTAACACGTTTTACAACCGGAATAACTTCTACCGGGATCGAGACGAGCGGGGCAGAGTTAGCGACGGGCGTGGCGAAGTTCACGACGATCATGGCGGGGCGCGCGACCGCGCCGGCTCAGGGGCCAGGCCCTCGAATGGCAACATGGCCGGGCGTGGCGACTTTGAAAACCGGCCTGGCGCAACAGCCAGGCCGTTCAACGGTGACCCGCAAGCGGCTCGCGGATATGCCGACCCTCATGGGCAGAGCGGGGTCCGCTCGGGCGCTTTCAGTGGCTACGATCATGGTGGACAGGAAAGAGGCTTTTCGCAACGCGGGGGTGCTAGCTTCGGCGGCGGAGGCTTTCACGGTGGTGGAGGGGGAGGCTTTCATGGCGGTGGCGGGCGCCGCTGATCGAGGTTCGGCTAGTGGCATTGGTAGGTGATTTGTAAATGGAGAGAAACCACATGGGGCGAAAGGCTTTGAACTTTGGCGAATCGAATTGGACGGGTTACTTAAAATTAGCCGTGGCTGCTATTTTCTTGACGACGTGTCTTGCGGCCTGTTCCATAGCACCGCAACCGGGCCAGAAGTTATTTCTATCGCCGGAAGCGGCGACCAGCGCCTTGGTCACAGCGGTACAGAACAACGACGAAAAAGCGATGCTCGAAGTCTTGGGACGCGAGGGAAAGCAAATTGTCTGGTCTGGAGACGAAACCGAGGACGCCAATAGCCGCGCCAATTTCGTGCAGAAATATCAGGAAATGCACCGCCTGGCCGCAGAACCGGACGGAACTATTATTCTGTATATCGGTGCGAAGAATTGGCCCATGCCAATACCGCTGGTGAGCGAGGGGGGGGCGTGGTATTTCGACACCGAGGCCGGCAAGAGAGAGATTCTGTACAGGCGAATTGGCCGGAACGAAATATCGACCATTCGCGTTTGCCAGGAACTCGTGGCGGCGCAAAAGGAGTTCAGCGCTACGCAGCACAACGGGTACGCCCAGAAAATCCTGAGTGATGAGGGGCAGCACAACGGCCTTTATTGGAGAGTTGCTGCTGGCGAGCCCCAGAGTCCCATCGGCCCCATGGTGGCCGCAGCCGTGGCTGAGGGCTATGCGAGAAGAGTAAACGGCGCTCCCACTCCTTACCGGGGGTACTACTACCGCGTGCTGACGCGTCAGGGAAAAAGTGGCCCAGGCGGCGCGAAGAGCTACTTAATAAACGGCAAGATGACCGAGGGGTTCGCTTTCCTAGCTTATCCGGCGGAATACAGATCGTCGGGCGTGATGACATTCATCGTCAATCAGGATGGAATCGTGTATCAGAAGGACTTCGGCAAGAAGACCGGTGCTCTCGCCAAAGCCCGGAAGGAATACAATCCCGACTCCGGCTGGGAAAAAGCGGATGAGCAGCAAGCCACGATGACTGGTGGGTCGAACCCAAGGTAGAGGGATCCGGGTCGTTTGCGGTCGGCTCATCAAGGAAGGCTCGCGGGTCTTCGGCGGGGCTGAGATTCCCTAGTCGCCGGCGAAAGGAAGCTTGCCCAGGCTCAGAACGTTTTCCTCTGATCGTCTACTGCATGGCCCGGACATTCCCCGTCAGCTACCCGTGAACAAGCATCGAATCCTGAAGAGCAATAGTCCGTCCGGTTGAGTAAGACTCGGTGATGGCTTCGAGTATCTGCAACGCGTGGCATGCTTCCTGCAGAGTAGTTCCGACACTGGCTTGGCCCTTGATCAATGCGATGAAGTCTTCGATTTCCTTTCCGTACAGGTTGACGGGCTCAAATGTGCGGGTAACTGTCTCCGCAGGCGAGATGATTTCCATTCTCGTGAATGATTGTTCGGATAGGGCGTGGGGGATGTGGATTGAGCCCGCTTCGAAATCAAGCGTCAGGCTATTGAGGGGGCATCGGGTGGACTCGGACGCGCTCAGTTCGACGAGTGTTGCACCGCAAAGGACGAGCGCTCCGACATTGTCGACGGTCGTGTGAAGTCGTGACTGCTGGCCGATGGCGGTTACCGTTGTCGGGCAGGGCAAGAGGTGCAGCATCAGATCGACGGCGTGAACTCCGGCATCGTAGAAGGCGTTTGGTCCTCCCGTTGAAGGGTCAAGTTTCCAGCTTGCATTCTGAGAATTCTCGTTAAGCCAAAAGCCCCACTGCATGGCAACACGCAGAAGTCTGCCGGATTTGGTGCCGGCAATGATCTCGCGGAGTGCAGTTACTCCAGGCTGATGTCGAAGGTGGTGCGCAACTCGAAGAGGGATCTGACGTGGCGCCAGGAGCGATTGGATAATTGTCGCCTTCGAAGTAGATAAGCACAGAGGTTTCTCACATAGTGTCGGAATATCCCTCTCGGCACATAGCCGGATGTGTTCCTGATGCAGGCCAGGAGGAGACCCGATAAAAACAAAGTCAGGCTTGGTCTCATCGAGCATTCTCTCGGCGTCAACGAAGTAGCGCGGAATTCCATTCTGATTCGCGAGTGCCGCCAGTCTGTCCGGATCACGTCCATGAATGGCTGCGATGGTGCAGAGGTTTCGCTCGCGCACGGCGGGGATCACCCGCTTTCGGGCGGTGCCGGTCGCTGCGATGACCGCCATTCGCGCATCGTTCATATACGCATTATCGATCCACGGCGATCGAAGCCGATCTGGGGTTCACTGTTTCTCGCTGTCTCGATCCAATCTGTTCGATTGCTCCGCCGATTTTTCGACTGTGAGCGCCGGCGTCCAGACCGGCTAGTCCTGGGTCCTCCAGCTCCACGAGCCGGGTCACAATGGCAAACAGGAAGCTGGCGGAGAACCCGCACATCAGCACACCAGTAACGCTCTCCACCGGGCCTGCTATTCGCCACAATTTGTGGAGAAACAGATCTCCCGCGCCGACCGTGGAATAATTGGCCGCCGAAAAATAGAGAGCTGCTTCCCAAGACGCAAAGAATCGCCAGCGATAAAACGATGCCCACAACAGGATCTCCAACATGTGCAAACAGACAAGCAAAGTTGTGAATCGCACAACGAGCAGAATGGAGCGGAAAAGGCCGAGCTGGCGAATGCCGTTGGGGAACTGAGCCTTTAGCCACTGGATGAGAACGGCCATACCCACGCTCTGCAATATCAGCGTTAGCATTACGAGAATGATGGTTACAGAGCCTTGGTGTATGAAAGTCATGGGCTACAGTTCACCCGTATCAAAGTGCGGGTTCATCTATTCAGGTGTCCGACCCATGGCATGGACGATCTCGTCGTTGGCCTGGGTGTAATCCAGCTGTGACTGCAGAAGCAGCGTCTGGGCGTCGAGTTCCTGGGCAGTTCCCAAATCGGCCTGGGAACTGAGAGCCTCTCCCCGCACGAGTCGCTGATGCAGAACTCGACTGGATTCGGTGCGCAAGGCCAAGAGTTCCTCGGATACCTTCCGCATTTGTTCGGTCCTCTCCAGCTTGTTGTATGCGGTCTGCACTGCCAGTTCGACCTCATCACTAAGCCGGGCAAGATTTTCTTTCGCCTGGGCCAGCTGAGACTCGCGCTCGCGAAGGGCCGCACGCTTGCGCCCCGAGTCGAAGATGTCGTAGCCGAAATGAATACCGAAACTACCGAAATTGCGGGCCAGAAATGGAACGTTGTTCTGGTAGCTGTAACGAGCGAAGGCATCCACGTCCGGCACGTAGATGTCCGTTTTTGCCAGGCGAACGCCGGCTTTGGCTTTCTCCACTTCGTTGCGCGCTTCGATGATCTCGGGATGGGATGTGAGCGCCTCAGTCACACACGTTTCTCGCGCGCAGGGCGAATCCACTTCCGCTGTGTTGGGATCGAGAGCCAGCGCGGTTGTGAGTGGAAGTCCTATGGCGTCGTTGAGCTGTAGCTTAAGGTCGGAGAGCTGTAAGTCGGTAGTGAGCAGCTCCTGTTTTGCTTCCAGGAGTTGCGCGCGGCTTTCGATCAGATTCTCTTCCAATGTGCTGCCGTATTTCACCTGCTGGACGCGTTCGCTTTGCAGGTCTTCCGACGCTTTGATTCTGGCTTCGGTCGCGGCACGGTGAATCTGGGCGATCAAAACCCTGTAGTAGAGCTGATGAACTTTTAGAGCGACATCGTTCTGTGTTTGTTTCGCTCTCTGTCGCGAGGACCGCAGTTCCGCTTGCGCCATGTCATTCATGGGCCGGATCTTTAGCAGGGTCGTCAGAGGTTGTGTCAGCTGGGTGCCACTGGTCGTCAGGTCACGCCCACCCTGATTAAGGGTCACCGTCCCAGGAGGAACAGGGCTGCCTCCGACCCCGCCGAGACTACCCGCGGAGATTTGTATCAGCTGCGTGTCGGTCAGGTGTATGAAGGTGCTGTCATTTCGAATGGTGGGAAAATATGCGCTTTTCGCTGCCTCCTTGGCGTGCTGCTTCTCCTCGACTTTGTATTCGGCGATATGGACGTTGTGGTTGCGTTGCAGCGCCAACTGCACCGCCTCATGCAAGGTAATGTGGCGAGCGGCCGCAGTATCGCCTGGCTCTCCCGCAAAGGCGAGGGCCGCGGAGAACATCAGCGTGATTTGCAACAGCTGTAATTTCCATCTCATGAACGCGTCTCCTTAACTGGCTGCAACGTGCTGAGGTCGCCATAGTTCAATGGTGACTTGCGCAGTAGGGCGACGAAAAGAAGTGCGATGGCGCAAGTCCACGCGACCAACAGGAACCCATCAATGAGGCTCAGGGAATAGGCCTGCAGACGCAGCCGGGCACCGATTAGACCTGCAGCTCGGGCGCCCGCCGCGGCCATGCCGGGCGATTTTGCATAGACGCCCGCAGCCAGGCCGTTAAGATTCCCGTTCGTAATCCAGTTGCCCGAGGTCACGTGCAGCCCCAGCAGGTTTGAGTGCAGCTTCTCGCGTTCGTCGAGGAAGTGGGCCATGTAGATGGCACCCGCGGTTCCCCCAAACAAGCGAATCGTATGGAAGAACGCGGAGAAGGTCAGAATCCACGGAGGCTTAGCCAACCCCCCCGTGAATATGCCCTGCAAGATAATGCAACCCACCAGCCCGATCAGAGAAACGGATTGTCCAACGCCCGTAAGCAGCTCGGTGCGATAGTAGTTGGCCGCCGACCAGGCGGTAGTGTACTCAGAGTTCAAGTAGACGGCGAAGGCCGTGCAGGTAAGGCCCGCAGCCAGCAGCAGACGCGGGTCCAGCCCCCAAAGCATCAGGAGCCCTGCAGTTAACGCAATCAGCAAGAGAGGTGCAGCGCTCCAGATGATCGCCGGCCCGATCTGGTAGGCTTCGAAGCCGCGAATAGCCAGCGACTGCGGAATCAGGATGATGGTGCCTGTGAGCGTAAATCGAAACCAGAAAAGCAAACTTCCCAGCAGGACCGTGTTCCATCGCCAGAGATAAGGCAGCGCCACCAGAGCGTTGGGACCCCGTAGTCGCCGTATGAGTGCACATAGTGTGAGGAACGCACCGGACCAAAACAAGCCGTTGAATACGCCGGAACGCCACCAGTCCAGTCTCTGGCCTTGCTGGAGGGCGGCAAACATCAGGGCCAATCCGGCGCTCAGGTACAGGAATCCGACGAAACTGGGCGCGGGGCCGCTCTTCTGTCGAGCCGGGGCTTTCGGTATCCCGAAATAGATACAGATCAGCATCACCGGCGCGATCAGGGCTGAATTCCAGAACATCCAGTGCCAGGAAAGATGTTCGCGGTACCAGCCATAGAGGGACGGCGCAATATTGACAGAGCCATCGATGAACGTTGCATAGAACGCCATCGTGATCGGGAGAAATCGCAGAGGGCTAATACGAAGCGCAAAAGTCAGGGTGAGCGGATAAAAGGTGCCTGACGTCAGCCCGGCGACAACCAGTGCCGCAACCAGCAGACTATAGTTGTGTATGAGCGGCAGAAAGGCGCACGTCACTGTAAATAATGCAGTGGCAAACAGAAGGACGCGCCTTGGTCCGAGCAAACCCCCGAGATAGACGCTGAAGGGCCCGATAAACATGAGGGCCGCGTTATAGGCGCTGTCGAGCCATGCACCCTGGTCGTAACTAATGCCGACGTGGCCCTTCAGATCTGCCATCCCCAGCGAAAGCATGCGACCGGTGAGCGTGACGAGTCCGGCGCCGATAAGGACGCCGACAATCCCTAACAGAGGCCGGGTGGAAAGCTCAGAGGGAATCGCCATCGCGGTGGCGCGCGCAATCTCCGCTGGTGCAGGTGGGCGAGCTGTGATCGTTGTAGCAGCCATAATGCTCCGGCTATCGTCGCGTGCGGACCGTGGCAATTACGGAGAGACCTGGTCGCAGTTGGGCGGCTAAGCTGGCATCATCCAGACCGATCTTTACCGGAATGCGCTGTACGACTTTGGTGAAGTTGCCGGTAGCGTTGTCGGGCGGCAACAATGCAAACTGCGATCCGCTAGCGGGTGCAATTTCAATGACCTTGCCATGGATGACCTGTCCGGGATATTCGTCGATGCGGAGTTCCGCTGGATCGCCAACTTTGACATTGGTTAACTGGGTTTCGCGGTAATTTGCCTGCACCCATTTCGTCTTGTCAACGAAGGGAATCACCTGGGTTCCCGGTGAGACCAGCTGTCCGGGGCGAACCTGCCTCTCGCCCACGGTGCCTTCCGCGGGAGCTTCAATCCTGGTGTAGCCGAGGTTCACTTGCGCAACAGTGAACGCGGCTTCTCTGCCGTGCAGGTCGGCGATGAGCAGGAGTTCCTGGGAATTCAGAACATCGAGTCCGCGCCGCTCGGCATCGACTGCCGATTGACTGCTGGTAAGCATCGCTTTGGCTTGTTCGAGCGACGCCTGACGGCTGACCAGTTGGGCGCGTGCTCGTTCGTCGTCGGCCACCACTTGTTCGACCTTTTGGTGGGTGGTGGAGTTGGTCGTTATTAGAGCCTCCTGCCGGCGACGTTCGAGAAGCGTGCGGTCCACGTCGGCCTGAGCGGCCGCAATTCCCGCCTGCGCCGCCGAGATTTCCGCTTGCGCCTGCGACACTCCCGCGAGTGCCCGGTCGATTTTGGCTTGCTGCAGTTGTTTCTGGCGCCGGTTATTCTCGATTGCAGCTTTCGCGGCCGCGACAGCCGCACCAGCCTGGGCTACCTGCGCCCGGTAATCGTCATCGTCGAGTTGAACCAGAAGGTCCCCCCGGTGCACGGCTTGGAAGTCTGAGACCTTTACTTCGCGAACGATGCCAGCAACCTTGGTGCTCAGCGGAGTGAGATCGCCTCGAACGTAGGCATCGTCTGTGACCTGCTCGATTCGTCCGCCCTCCCAGGAATTCCAGTTCCGAGTGATCGTGAATAGGATTGCGCCGGCCAGCAATACCACCAAAATCGGGGTTAGATACTTCAGCCAGTTTGGTCTGGGTGGAACCGGAAGATGGTCAGGCTCAGCGGCTCGGACAGGAGCAAGCGTTGGCTTCGCGGGTTCGGTAGTGATGGCACTCGCAGCTTCTGGAGCCACGGTCTACCTCCTCTGGAGATGCGGCTAGTTGCCGAAGCATGTGGGTGCGCAACGCCACCCCTCTGCGTAGAGGCGTAGTGCATTCGCGGTGCCAAGACCAAAATTCATTGATCAAGAGCAGTTTTCCCCATTCTGGATCGGTTGGGTGGTTTGTCACTTGCCAAAGTGTTCGTCAAACGCGAACAACTTGGGACGTAACCCAAGAATGCTTAAGGAGGCTTCGGAGGGAAGCACTTACTAGAAATGAGGTTCCAAGAAACGTTGTTCACGGCGTCACCGTTCAGCGAGTGGCTGGTGACTTGCATCGACTCCGGTGAGTTCAGGAAAGTCTGGAGGTGGTCAAATGAATTCCCAAGGACGACACAAGTGCGCTTACTCGGCGTGCGAATGTGCAGTGGCGGCTCCGGAATCGTACTGCAGTGACTATTGCTCCGACGCCGACGGCGTGCGCGAGACCGAAATTCAATGTGATTGCAAACACACTCCGTGCGCACTCGACTAGGTTGAAGCGAATGTGCGCTGAAGGTGCGGGGAAGGACCTCGCAGATTTCTTCGCGCGCGGACAAAAACAGATGGCATTCCCTGATCGCCGTACCGCGGACGTCCTGCTGACGATACTGTTCGTGGCCGCGGTGTGCGCAGCCATCTACAGCGCACGGCGCATCATTCTGATCTTCATCCTTGCCGTATTCTTTGCTTATTTAATTGATCCTGTAGTCAAGTTCCTGCAGCGGCATTCCTTGTTCTTCAGAAATTTGCGAGGTCCTGCCGTAGTGGAAGTCTATCTCGCCTTCGTGACGCTGATCGCGCTGGTGGGCTATGCATTTGCGCCAGGTGTCGCCAGAAATACCGTCAAATTGGTAGATGAAGTGCCGGTTTTGCTCGACGGCCTTTCGACCGGTGACATCGCTGCCGAACTGAGAGGGAAATACGGTTGGAGTGAGGAACAGGAATTTCGCTTCCGGGCCTTCCTGGCGAGACACAAGGAGGACGTCCAAGGCCTGGTGCGAGTCGTAGATCATTATCTTTCCCATGCTGCGCAAGTGCTGGGCTTGCTGCTCCTGATTCCCGTTCTGGCGATCTTCTTTTTGCGCGATGGTGCCCACATTGCCGACGTGCTGATCCAGATATTCTTTTCTGCGGACCGGCGCTTGAGGATTCGGGGCATAGCCAACGAACTCCACCTCATGCTCACTCGATACATAAGGGCCCAGGCCCTTCTCTGTGCGCTTTCTTTCGTCTTCTATGCCTCGGCCCTGCTCCTTCTTCGATTTCCTCACGCCATCGCCCTGGCAGTGTTGGGGGGATTGTTGGAGTTCATTCCGGCATTTGGCTGGATGAGCACATTCGCCGCCGTTATCAGCGTTGGTGTCGTCAATCACTCCCACTGGATCTGGATGGCTGTATTGCTGGGTATTTGGCGATTGATTCAGGACTATTTCGCTTCGCCGCGGATGATGGGGCGAAACCTGGCGATCCATCCCCTGGCGGCGATTTTCGCGGTACTGGTCGGCGCCGAGGTCGGAGGAATCGTTGGCATTTACCTCGCCGTACCTGTGATGGCGTCGATGCGGGTGATTTGGAGTGCGTGTGCTGAGGCAGAGGGAAACTATCAATTCCATCCGGCGCTCACCGCCGAAGCGCCATCCAACCTCGCGGAAACGGCTGCCGATTGAAGGATAGCGAACCTATCGTGTTGCTTCGCTTAGCCAGAGAGTTGCCTTTGTCAAATCGCGGAAAGGCTGCACTTCGCAGACATCTTCAACCAGAATCTGGAACATTCTCATGATCCCGTAGGCTACATCGGTCGATACAACGACGGCGGTTCGGCCTAGACGATGGCTGCGCGCAAGGGAGCGCAACAATTCGACAATCTCCTGAAGCTGAGACGAGGAAAGCATGACAACTGCCTGGCGAGCATCGATCAACTCCCGGTAAGGCAGCGCAAAGTCGCCCTTCTCCCGGTTTAAGTGAGCGCGCACTTCTTCGAGAGTGACGGTTCCTTCGGCTGTCGTGGTCATCTCATTGCGTTCAGCGTCCACAGTGTGGGAAAGAACCGCCGACTGCGGCCGCAGTACTCTCACGGCCACTCGAGTTTTTCCCGCTTTCAAAGCCTCAATCAGCCAGCGATTCGCCACGCCGCTAGCCAAGAGCTCCGCGCCTTGTTCCAACATAGCAGCGAGCAGGTGATCGGCACCCTCGTCGATCAGCGTCACCTCATTGAGGTCGACTATGGGCCTCCGCGAGCCAAGTTGCTGGCGCAGGTCTTCCCAAACTTTCTGTAGCTCCCCGATCCACGGGCCCACGAGTTTCCCGTACAGGACGAGCCGCCTTTCAGACGGGGTTTCGACGACAGTGATCTTTAGCATAGTGTCCCAATGCCTTGCGCACGGTAGGAGAAGCAACTGTCGGCCCAAAACGCGCAGACCTGGAGGATCGCCTAAGTCGCTGACTGGACGATGTTCGAGAGCGTCGATTGGATCGTGATCAGAAACAGGATTGGGGAGGCTCCAGGAGATACGTTGTCAGGTGCCAGATAAGGCGATGGGCGATTCGTCGGGAAAGGCCACTGCGTCAAGGCGATAGCCTTTTCCGGTGCGGTTTTTTTGAAGCTGAATGCCCGAGTTGCCCCCGCCGAGCAGGATCTAGACCACGCGCAGTCCTCGTTTGGGAGACCAAAACTGTCATATAGCCGAACCTGGAGCGGCCACTGTTTCTTTACCGAAAAACCACTGGAAAATCACCAGTTCCGACTAAGCGGTGCAGTACCGTTAAGCTGCACTCCAAGAAGGTAGAGCGCATGAAAGTACAGGAAGGCCATTCATAGAAAGTAAGGGCCCCCATGCGACGCGCATTTGTCCTACGAATCGCACCAGATTTCGACTCTGACAACGACAGGGTGGAGGGCTGGGTGGAAGAGGTGGATACTGGGCGGGAGCTGAAGTTTCGCTCTGCGCCCGATCTGCTCACCTTCTTGTCGAAGTGTGTGAAGGAATCAGCGAAAAAGAAAGAAGACCAGGAAGGGCAGACTTCTTAAGGAGATCCCATGGCACAGAATATTCCGTCCGACATCGTGCGGCAGGCTTCAACCCTCTCCATTGTGTGGGGCGTTTTGCTGATTGTTTTCGGGATGCTGGCGGTAGCTTCGCCATTCTTTGCTGCGGTGGCGGTCAGCGTGGTGATCGCGTGGCTCATCCTCTTGGCAGGCGTAGTCCACCTGATGCTCGCTTTTCGTGCTCATGGAGCCGGCAGCATGATCTGGAAGGTGCTGGTCGGGTTGGCGTACCTATTTTTCGGCGTCTACCTGATTCTGCATCCGGTGCTGGGTGTGGCATCGCTCACGTTATTGCTGGCATCGCTCTTCCTGATCGAAGGTGTCCTGGACATCATCTTGTTTTTCCAGATGCGCTCCTTGGGAGGATCAAGCTGGGTGCTGGTAGACGGGATCATTACTTTGCTGTTGGGGCTAATGATCTACCTGCAATGGCCGTCGAGTTCCGCCTGGGCGATCGGCACTCTCGTCGGTGTGAGCATGATCATCAGCGGCGTTACCCAGGTGATGCTGTCGCTGGCAGTGCGCAAGGCGGCGGCTGTGATTGCCTAGTTTGCATGATTCGACGTGTGCCGAACTGTCTGATTGACAACTGCCTCTACGAGGCGCGGAAAACTGTTCGACGGTCCAGCAAACGCGCCCCATGAAGCAGGATTCTACACGGCGAACGGAGGAGGCTGAAATGGAAACCATGACACGGTCCGAGCATGCATCTCGGTGGCCTATACGCTTCCTAGTCGTCACTTTCCAACCAGAACCCGCAGGGCGGGAATCCGTCCAGAGGAATTTGGAGGCTGTCCGCGCTTGCCGCAATTCATCGGTCTGCTCGCGCAAGAACCGCTCGGGACGGGCCACTCACACGCAATACGCAGCACAAGGAGATGACTTATGGATCGCATGCTGGTAGTGGTTTTTGACAATGAAACCAAAGCGTACGAAGGGAAGAAGGCGCTTCTGCAACTGGACGCTGAAGGCAGCATCAGCGTCTACGCCTACGCCGTGCTCGCGAAGCACGCGGATGGCAGCGCAACGATAAAACAAGGCGATGAGCCCGGACCGCTCGGCACTCTGGTGGGTACTTCGCTTGGAAGCCTCATTGGCTTGTTGGGAGGGCCCGTAGGTTTGGCGGTCGGCGCGGCGACAGGTCTTGCCGTCGGCAGTGCCGCCGATTTGCATAACGCGCGTATCGGCCTCGATTTCATAGACGACGTCAGCAAAGTACTGCTGCCGAACAAGGTGGCAGTGGTCGCCGAAATCGAAGAGGAGTGGACGACGCCAGTGGACACCCGCATGGAGCCGATCGGAGGGATAGTGTTTCGGCGCGCTCTTGCGGATGTAAAACATGAAATTCACGAAGAGAACGTCAATGCCATGAAGTCCGATCTTGCCCAGATGAAGGCTGAGCTTGCCAAGGCTCACGCCGACCGCAAAGCGAAGCTTCAGGAGAAAATCAACCAGCTCGACACCAAGATCCAAGCGCAATTGCAGCAGGCGAAAGCGAGACGCGGGGCTGCGGAGCGTCAGGCGCAGGCCAAGGTCCAGATCCTCAAGACACGAGCAGCGGGGATAACGGCCAAGGCGTCGTAGCGCGGAACACCACGGTCCGACTTGACACAATCGAAAGGGAGGCCGGCGAGGCCTCCCTTTTGAAAGCAGAATGACCAACATCGAGCAAGGAAGAAGTTTCTGCGCGGAACTGTGCTGGTTATAACGATGACAAAGACGGCCGATAGTCCGATGCCTGGCTCGCGTTCTGATGTCAGCCTGCTCAGCCCGCAGGATCTTTTTCTTTTCAACGAAGGACGCCACTACCGCTCTTACAACAAGCTGGGCGCTCACCTGATGGAAGCGGGTGGCGAGCGCGGTACCTGCTTCAGCGTGTGGGCTCCGAATGCGCGAGAAATCAGTGTAATCGGCAGTTTCAATCAGTGGGACGAACACGCGCACCCTCTACAGCCTCGCGGAAACTCGGGGATTTGGGAGGGGTTCTCGCCGGAGGCAAAGAAAGGAGACTTGTACAAGTTTCGCATCCGATCCCAGCAGAACGGATACGTGATCGACAAGGCGGATCCTTTCGGCGTGCGACACCAGGAGCCGCCCCGCACGGCGTCGGTGGTTTGGGACTTGGAGTATGAGTGGTCGGATAACGAGTGGATGCAAAAGCGGAAGGCAAAGAACTCTCTGTCCGCCCCGATGTCAATTTACGAGCTGCACCTGGGGTCATGGATGCGGGTGCCGGAGGAGAACAATCGGTCACTCTCCTACCACGAACTGGCGCCCCGCCTCGCCGACTATGTGAATCGGATGAACTTCACCCACGTGGAACTATTGCCGGTGATGGAGCATCCGTTTTACGGCTCGTGGGGATATGAGACCACCGGGTACTTTGCGCCTACGGCACGTTATGGCACACCGCAGGATTTCATGTATCTGGTGGACTATCTGCATCAGCACGGGATTGGCGTGATCCTCGACTGGGTGCCTTCGCACTTTCCATCCGACGCGCACGGGCTGGCATACTTCGATGGCACGCACCTGTTCGAGCACGCAGATCCCCGCAAGGGGTTTCAGCCGGATTGGAAAACTTACCTGTTCAACTACGGGCGCAATGAGGTCCGCAGCTTCCTGGTCTCCAGCGCGACGTTCTGGCTGGATAAGTATCATGCGGACGGTTTACGGGTGGACGCCGTGGCGTCCATGCTCTATCTAGACTATTCGCGCAAGCAGGGGGAATGGCTTCCCAATCAGTTCGGCGGCCGAGAAAATCTGGAGGCCATTGATTTCTTGCGGCAGCTCAATCAGGAAGCATACGCCGAACATCCCGATGTGCAGACCTTTGCCGAAGAGTCGACGTCGTGGCCGATGGTCTCGCGACCGCTCTATGTGGGCGGGCTGGGTTTTGGCCTGAAGTGGGACATGGGATGGATGCGCGACACGCTGGAGTACTTTCAGCTCGATCCCATCCATCGCAAATACCACCACAACAAGCTGACTTTTCGGATGCAGTACGGGTTCACGGAAAACTTTGTGCTGCCCCTTTCGCACGATGAAGTCGTCTACGGCAAAGGATCGCTGATTGGAAAGATGCCGGGCGATGAATGGCAGAAGTTTGCCAACCTGCGCTTGCTGTTCGGGTACATGTACGCGCAGCCAGGAAAGAAGTTATTGTTCATGGGCGGAGAGTTTGGGCAAGTGCGGGAGTGGGCGCATGACAGCAGCCTAGAGTGGCAATTGCTGCAACACCCGATGCACGGCGGGTTACAGCGATGGGTCGAGCAGCTAAACCGGGTGTATCGGCAATATCCGGCTCTGCACGAGCTCGATACCGACCCGGCTGGTTTCGAGTGGATTGACTGCAACGACAGCGAGAACAGCACAGTTTCTCTTCTGCGCAAAGGGAAGTCTTCGCAAGGCGGGATCGTGGTGGTGTGCAATTTTACGCCGGTGCCGCGATTGGGCTATCGCCTGGGGGTTCCCTCAGGGGGATTCTGGAGAGAGCTGTTGAACAGCGATGCCAAGGAGTACGGGGGGAGCGGCGTGGGAAACCTTGGAGGAGTTCAGGCGGCCGATCGGCCCATCCACGGACGCCCTTATTCTCTTGAGCTTACCTTGCCTCCGCTGGGAGTGCTTTTTCTCAAGGCCGATTTTGTTGGCGCGCGAATTGCTCATTTGACATGCCAATGATGGGCGAAGAAAATACGAATCGGACCGGGCAAAAATAAATTTGAATTTGGGGTCTCGTGAAAGTGGCCGAATTGGGGATTTTTCGTAAGTAGGATGTTTACTGTTTGGTTATGGCAGCCCTTGCTTGGCCTTGCCTTGAACTATGAGAATGCTGGAGTTAGCGGGGATTTTCTTTTCGTGGTTTTGGAATCAAGCACTTATAGCGAAGTGTCCGGGAGTAAAGGACTTATTGGTTGGAACTCGGTTCACTTTGGGGGGAGGGGGTTCCTGCGGCTGGATTTTGTCAAGTTGACAGGGTATGCAGGTGAATCGGAATTTTCGGCGAGATTTGCGAAGAGAAAGCATGAGAGGTCGGAAGGAAGCAGCCCCAAGGAAAAGACGATGCCCCATCGGGTCCTGCGTTCTTTGGGAGAAGGGTGGGAGGACGGTCCCACGGTTTCGGGCTTCGGATCGATATTCAGATCGATATTCAGAATTGAAGTTTGAGCGCTAGCTGGATCGAGCGCGGGCCGCCGATTTGGTAGAGAGGGTTGAAACCTCCGTTGGCGCCGCCGGAGCCGAGGCTGCTCGCTAGCATTTTGTGTCAAGTGGCCGAACAGCGGGCTACTTCGGCAGTTGCGACGGAACCGAAGTTGAGGTTCGCTGAAGCAGTTGAACCCAGCTACCACCGTATAGCAAGTGAAAGCTGAATTTGGCGCGGCTTATCGGCTGCTGCCGGCATACCCAGTCCCAGGAAGCGAGGATTTAGCCAGTCGGTGCCGGTCCGCCCGTGTTGCAGGTCTCCAAGGTGCAGGATATGGCCGTCAGCGCCGACGAACTCACCGGTGAATGCGTTCAAGCACTCGCGGCAGTTCGAATCGGTAGAGGGCGGCATCACGTTCAGCACATCATTGCTGTTGTAGAACAGGAAGTTAGTGTGATTGAACAAGTTGAAGAAGTCAGCGCGTAGTTGCAGCCGCAGCGCATCATTGTGAGGATTCAGTTGAAATTCGCGTTTTACCGAAACATCTACTCGTTGGTAGCCGCTGGTGTTGGCGGCGTTGCGGTGGAGATTCCCATTCACGAATTGGAAATCCACGATGTCGCCGCTGAACGTGTCCACCGTACCTAACGGTGAGGCACTGGCTGGGGCCAGGAACGTCGTCTGCGGGCAGCGGCATATGGCCGCTCCTCCGGGGCCGACCAGCAGGTTGGAGCCGTCGGACGAGGCAATGTTCGTAACGACGATGGTGCCGTCCGGCAGGACATCCGGACGCTGCTGGGTTTCCGAGCCATTGCCCAAGCCTGGGAACACAGATCCAACGAATGGCCCAGTCCCGGTCGAAATTGGATACGGGCGGCCTGATTGGACAGTGCCTGCCCAACCGAGCGACCAGTTGTTCACGATGCGGCGAAGAAAGCGGCTGTTCAGCAGGCGGCCAGCGTCTGCCACAAAGGTGAAGTTTGCGGCGTTGCGAATGTCGTTTTCGGCCGGGCCCATTTCCGCGCGAATGTTTCGTGGGTCGCCGGGCTCGGAGGTGCCGTAAAAGTCCTCGGTCGAGGAAAACGTATGCGACCAGGTATAGCTCGTCTGGAATTGGAAGTGGTTCGATAGGCGCTTGCTGGCTTGTACAACCAAACCGTTGTAATTCGAAGTCCGACTGTTTTCGTTGGTGCGTACGGCCGTGAAGTGAGAGTCGGGGCGATCGCCGAAGTAGAAAAAGCCTGGGTGGGCGGGATCCGCGAGGATCGCTGGGAAATTGCGATCGCGTTCACCGAATTGCCCAAAACCGAACGCGCCGATGTAGCTCGCACCAACGACCCAAGTGTTGCCGATTTGCCGCCTGATCGAGAGGTTGACATCGCGGGTCTCGGGATTATGCAAGTTGTCGGCAATCGGTCGAATGCGGCCGAACTGCGTGCGAACTTGGGGAATGAAAGGTGCGAGCACGTTTGCGGGAGGCGCATTGGGGAAAAATGCCAGCACAGATGGATCGGTGATCGTGACGGTGAACAGCGTGACCCCGTCGAAGTTGAGGGAGTCCAATGAGATGTTCATGAAAGCCAACTGTGTGATTTCGCCGAATCCAGCGCTGATGACCGTTTTGCTGTCCGGGCTGTAAGCCAGACCCAGCCGCGGCTGAATATTGTTGTTATCGGATGAACAGGCCGGTATGATGCCATTTCCTTGCAGGCAGCCACCTCCAGAGCCTATGTAGCCGCCTTTAAAGGCTCCCGCTTCATAGTCGTAGCGAACTCCGTAGTTCATGGCCAGCTTGGGAGTCAACTTCCATGTGTCCTGGATGTATACACCATAAATATTGTCCTTGGATCGCACCCTACCTGGGCCGGCGCCCACCGTGAACTCGGTCGGCAAACCATCGGGACCAAAGGAGCCGTATTGGCCAAAATGAAACTGCTGGAAAACACTAGTGTAGGGCATGTAGCTGATGGAGACTCCGGTCTTCAGCGTATGAGCGCCACGGATCCAAGTGAGGTTATCCAGGCCCTGGTAGCGGTTCTGATCGCCCCCCTGAGGACAACAGGAATCCGCGCCGTGGTAGAAGTTTGGCCCCAACTGGCCAGGGAGCGTGCTGTTTGGGGATGTCAGGAAGAAATAGCGGTGCCAGAAGACGCGGGCCTCGTTCACTGAATGAGGGGTGATGGTTGAAGTGAGCGCGCCATTCAAGGTGTGATCGTGAACGACAAACGAATCCAGCGACTCGGGCGTGGCCGTGGAAGGCACACCCACCTGCAAATTCTCCTGCGATTGCCGCTGCTGGTTGAATCGCACAAACACGAGATTGCGTTGGGTCAGCACATGATCGACTTTAGCCGACCAGATTATTTCGTCGATGGGCTGCGTGACGGTCACAGCCCCTGAAGGAGGAGTTAGGGTGAGCGGTTGAGCCACGTGTGTCTTTTCGAAGCTCCCGAACCAGAAGGTGTGGTCTTTAATGAAGGGGCCTCCCGCTGTGAATCCCCACTCCTGTTTCTGAAACGGCGCACGTGGCTCTCCGTTGACCGTTGAACAACCCGAACCTCCGCAACCGTTCTCAATGAGCCCAAGGTTGTAAAAGTAATTCGACGCGGAGAGATTGCGTCCACGGAAATATGCGTGACCGTCGCCGTGGAAACCGTTGGTCCCGGACTTGGTTACGACGTTGACAATGAGCCCACCAGCTTGGCCGTATTCAGCGTCGTAGTTGTTGGTGATGACCTGGAATTCCTTGACTTCGTCGATCGAAGCGCCTAGCGCATCACGGCCGCTCGTGACCTGATCGGTAATGTTGGCAGCATCGATGTTGTAGACGTTGCCTCGTCCATTGAATTCCCCAGGAGCAACTAACTCGGTGGAGCCGCCAGTGAAATCGAACCGTACACCCGGAGCGAGGGATGCCATGTTCACGTAATCGTTACTCGGTCCGACTCCTCCGTTGAAGCCGTTCGTAAACGGCAGGCTCGTCATGTCCCGCTCGTCGATGACGGTCGAGACGTCGGTTTTACTGCTTTCGACAAGTGGCGCCTCGTCAGTGACAAGCACTGCTTCATCCGCACCGGCAGCTAAAAGCCGGAAATCGGCGTCGCGCTGGTCGCCGACATTCAAAAGGAGGCTCGCAATTCTTGATGGGCGAAATCCTGGAACCGCTACTTGTACGTCGTACGTACCCGGTGACAAATTGGGAAAGCGATAAAGACCGTCGCCTGTGGTGGTTGTCCGATGTTCGGTGCCAGTATCCCTGTCCCGGACGGTAACCGGTGCGTTCGCAACCACAGCACCTTGTGGATCGGATACGCGGCCGACAATTGTTGCAGTAGCAGCACTTTGAGCAGATAACGTTCCGCAGATGCGGGTGATTGACAGCAACAGAAGTGAGGTTAAGACAAAGCGGGACCCCATCGCTGACCCTCGCTCGCTGGCAAGATGCGCCCTGAACACGAAAGTCGCCGTCCACTGCAATTGAATGGACTTTCAACGTTGAGAGACGCGTGAACAGCTACAAAGTGTACTATTATCCGTCAAAATGTGCCGCCAATTTCGGCAAGAACCTGCCATCGGC
Source organism: Acidobacteriaceae bacterium (assembly GCA_003139095.1). Lineage (GTDB taxonomy): Bacteria > Acidobacteriota > Terriglobia > Terriglobales > Acidobacteriaceae > Acidiflorens. Next base: position 111,050 of record PLHW01000010.1, on the reverse strand, counting down.
GGAGGAGGGGAACTCCGGGCACCAGAATATTTCGCTTATGAGGACGAGGCCGCACATGCCAGCAAGAATTTCGATTGCCCGGATTGTGCTTGGCACGTTAGGTATGCTGCTGTTGGCGTGCCCGCGAGCTCCGGGGTTGGATCTATCAGATCCATCACTCGATCTCACCCAGTACACGCATAGGGCATGGACGGCACTCGACGGTTTGAAGGGGAGCACTCGGTCAATCGTCCAAACGCCTGACGGTTATCTTTGGTTGGGCACGGAATTTGGAATTGTTCGCTTCGATGGAGTTCACTTTGTACCATGGACGCCCCCTCTCGGCGAGAGCCTCCCGAGCACAAATATCAACACGCTTCTGGCCGCGCGCGATGGCACTCTCTGGACCGGCACGCTTGACGGACTGGCAAGTTGGAACCGTAACAAGCTGACCCAATATCCCGATTTCGCTGGAGGCAGTTCCCATGTCCTCCTGGAGGACCACGAGGGAACGGTGTGGGTTGGAGCCTCTGGCAAACTCTGCGCCATCCGGGCTGAGAAAATTGAGTGCTACGGCGACAGTACAAGCTCGGTCACGGGCCTGCATTACCTTTACACTGATCAGATACCCGCGAGTTCGATGTATGAGGATAGCGAATACCGCCTCTGGGTCGGTACCGGGATGGGACTCTGGCGGTGGAAACCAGGTACCCCTAAGCGCTATATGCCGCAACCACTCATTGCGGACCAAGCCGTCGTTGCGGGAGATCGCGCCGGCGAACTGGTTTTCATCAGCGGCGTAAAGAACGATCTGTGGCAGCTTGCCGGAGAGAGGATAACCGAATACACCGTTCCGGGCATACGCGGGGCGGTGAACGCCTCAAGTCTGCTGCGTGATCGGAATGGCGCCCTGTGGATCGGAACGTATGATCAGGGGCTCCTGCGCGTTTACCAGGGGAAGACCTCTCGGTTTGCGATGGGCGAAGGTCTTTCAGGCAATCTCGTCACCGCTCTTTTTGAGGATCGGGAAGGCTCTGTTTGGGTGGGCACGACTAGTGGTGTTGACCGCTTTAGCGAACCCGTCATTTCTACACTCTCCGCTTTCCAAGGATTGCCGAGTCCCGCTTGGTCAGTTTTCCCAGCGCGCGACGGTAGCGTGTGGATCGGTTCTTTTGATGGACTTAGTAGGTGGTGGCAGGGGCAACTGACCACCTATCGCTCAACCGGTACGTCAGGAAGGCAAATCGGTCAATCTACTACAGTGGACGGCTCGGTACGCGAAATAATCGCTCCGGGATTACCGGGTAACAACATAGGCTCGCTCTATGAAGACAAACGTGGGCGCATTTGGATCACGACCAGTAAGGGAGTTACCCGATTCGAGAACGGCAGGTTTACTCGCGTCAACGGGCTACCCGACGGGTCTGCAAACGCCATAATCGCGGATCAGCACGATGGTGTCTGGATCAGCTATCCCACCCGGGGGCTGTTTCATCTCGTCCATGGCACAGTTGACCAGTTCAAGCCCTGGCCTTGGTCCAGCGAGGGGAAAGAACCGCGTATTTCTGCCATTGTTCCCGACCCGCTGAACTCCGCTCTGTGGCTTGGATCAATCAATGCAGGAATCGCCCGCTTCAACAACGGGAAAGTCAGCAAATGGCTCGGCAGCGAGAACGGCTTGGGTGCGAACCTGGTTTGGAACCTCCATGTGGATCACGAAGGCACACTTTGGGCAGCAACCGAAGGAGGCCTCAGCCGCATAAAGGATGGAACCGTCTCAACACTCACCACTAAGAACGGTCTGCCATGCAACGCGGTTCACTGGGTCACCGAGGATGACGCTTCTTCGCTGTGGCTATCCACAGTCTGCGGACTGTTGCGCGTTGACCGCAGCGACTTACAGGCGTGGACGTCAGACGCGAAACATGCGATCCACGCCACCGCGTTTGACGGCAGCGACGGGTTCAGATCACATGCAATGCTCATCGGCTACAGTCCGGTTGTGAAAAAATCTCCCGACGGGAAACTGTGGTTTGCACATAATGACGGTGTCAGCGTTGTTGATCCACGCAATCTCCGGCTCAACAAAGTTGCTCCGCCAGTTCACATCGAGCAGGTCAGAGCAGACGGAAAAGCCTATGATCCCACTGCCGGTCTGCGTCTGCCCCCGCGCGTCCGCGACCTTTCGATTGATTTCACGGCCCTGAGCCTTGTCGCGCCGGAAAAGGTGCGGTTCCGATTCAAGCTCGACGGGCAGGACACGGACTGGAGAGAGGTGGTCAACCAGCGGCGGGTGGAGTACTCGAATCTGCCGCCGAGGCATTACCGCTTTCGCGTGATGGCCTGCAACAACAGCGGCGTGTGGAATGAAGAAGGCGCGGCGCTGGACTTCGCGGTTGATCCGGCGTACTGGCAGACGAACTGGTTTCGGGCGCTGTGCGGGCTGACGTTTCTGGCGATGCTGTGGGGGCTGTATCAGCTCCGCGTCCGGCAACTGGCGCACCAGTTCGATATGACGGTGGAAGCGCGGGTGGGCGAGCGGACCCGCATCGCTCGGGAATTGCACGATACTCTGTTGCAGAGCTTTCATGGACTGATGCTCCGCTTTCAGACCGTGGATGAGATGCTTCCGACACGCCCGATGGAGGCAAAAGATGCGCTGGAAGGCGCTCTGGAGCGGGCGGATCAGGCAATCATCGAAGGGCGGGATGCGATATCGGATATACGTGCGTCCACGGTGGAAGGCCACGACCTGGCGAAATCGATGACGGCGCTGATGACCGACCTGAGCGAAGAGCGTGGGGCAGGTGATGGAGGGGTGGTAACGTTTCGGGTGCTGGTCGAAGGCACACCGCGAAGTGTGTCTCCGATTGTGCAGGACGATATCTATCGCATCGCGCGGGAGTCGTTGCGCAATGCCTTCCGGCACGCGGATGCCCGGAGTATCGAGACGGAAATCACGTATGGCGACTCGCGGCTGTGTTTGCGCTTCCGCGATGATGGCAAGGGCATTGACCCGCGCGTCCTGGAACGCGGCGGACGTTCGCGGCACTGGGGCTTGCCGGGAATGCGGGAGCGGGCGAAACAGATCGGAGCGGAGTTGGAGGTCTGGAGTGAACTCGGAGCCGGGACCGAGGTAGAGTTGAGTATTCCGGGGTCCATTGCGTATGTGGCTCCGGGTCGGCGGCGTACGTGGCTGTCTGCGAAAACATAAACCGCATGCCTACATTCGCAAAGGCGCATCTACGACGAAGGTTGGTTGTCAGGTTGTGCGTGGTGTTGGTGTGTTGCTGTTCTGCGTTCGGGTTGGATCCATCGCTCGACATAAGTCAATACGCGCACACCGCGTGGAGAATTCGCGAAGGTTTTTCCAAAGGCAACGTCTACTCAATTGCTCAGACGCCCGACGGCTATTTGTGGCTGGCGACGGAACTCGGGACGCTGCTTCGCTTCGATGGTGTGCGTACCGTGCTGTGGCAGCCACCGACTCCGAAGCATGTGATGACGATACACACAACCCGTGACGGAGCACTTTGGATCGGCTCAGAGAGCGGTCTAGCGAGTTGGAAGAACGGCGTGCTGACAGAGTACAAGGAACTCGAAGGATATCGCGTCTCTGCAATTTCTGAGGATCGGGGGGGAACGGTATGGGTTGGCATCGCCTGGGAACCCGGCGGCCGAATCTGCTCTGTCCGAGGTGGAAAGGTTCGGTGCTACGGAACGGATGGCAGTCTGGGTCGTTACGTAAGGTCGTTGTGCGATGACGGCGACCTCCTCTGGGTGTACGCAGAAACGGGGCTTTGGCAGTGGAAGCCCGCTCCTGTGCGCATGTCGCAAGTGCAAAAACCGGAAGGCTGGCACCTGTCTAACATGGCTTGCGTGAACGACCAGGGCCATTCGTTGATCGCCATCCCCGAAGGGATCACACAAGTCGTCAATGGGAAGATACTCCCCAACCCCCTTCCGAATTTACCGAAACTCTCCGATACGACATCAATGTTGCGCGACCGAGATGGTGGTCTGTGGATTGGAACCGTTAGTCACGGCTTGGTTCACATACACCAGGGAAGAACAGATCGCTTCACCCGTTCTGACGGGCTCTCGGGTGATGATGTTATCTCTCTCCTCGAGGATCGTGAAGGGAATCTGTGGGTGCTTACCCGTGATGGACTGGACCGTTTTCGAGAATTCGCGGTTCCGACGATCTCCGTTAGCCAAGGCCTATCGACCAGTAAAGTATGGTCGGTGCTGGGTGCCCGAGATGGAAGCGTCTGGATTGGCAGCAACGATGCCTTGCACAGAATGAGTAACGGACAGATTACCGTCTATCCCAAAGGACACGGACTGGGGGATTATTCCGGATCACTTTTTGAAGACGACCGCGGGCGCATCTGGATCTCGACCAGTGGTGGCCTCAGCTACTTCAGTAACGGGCGGTTCACTCCTTTAAACGAGCAGATCAGCGGGCAGGTTCATTCCATTACCGAAGATACCGAGGGGCGGCTCTGGTTCAGCGAGGATTTTGAGGGAAATCAGAGCATCGGATCGTTGCTCGGCGGTGGCCTGATAGAACGCATTCCCAGGTCGCGACTGGGGCTCAAGGAAAGCACCATCATTTTATCGGCGGATTCTCTACGTGGTGGGCTTTGGATTGGCGCAAAAGATGGACTGGCGTACTTCAAAGACGGATTGGTTCAAAAACTGTATACCAGCGCCGACGGTTTGCCGCCGGTGAATGATATTTACCTTGACGGTGAGGGCACCGTCTGGGCAGGAACGGACAGTGGCCTGGTGCGGCTAAGAGACGGCCGACTGGCCACTCTCACGACCAGGAACGGATTGCCTTGTAATCATGTTTCGTGGGTAAGGGAGGATGACGATCACTCGTTTTGGTTACTACTGCGGTGCGGGCTGGCGCGCATTCCACGTTCTGACTTGGGGGCGTGGGCTGCGGACACGAACCGAACGATTTCCGCAACAATTTTCGATAATCCTGATGGTGTGCAGGTCCGCTGGAGCCCTTCCTACGGCTATGCGCCGATCGTGACTAAATCGAAAGATGGAAGGCTGTGGTTCACCAACTGGGATGGAGTCAGCGTCTTTGATCCGCGTCGTCTTTTACGGAATGAACTTCCGCCGCCGGTGCACATCGAACAAATCGCCGCGAATGGAAGGGTTTATTGGCAAAACTTGACCGGCGCGGCTTCCTCGAAGCCCCAACTCCCTCCTCGGATCCATGATCTGGAAATCGAATTCACCGCTCTCAGCCTTGCCCTGCCCGAAAAAATTCGCTTCCGTTACAAGCTCGAAGGCCAAGATCCTGACTGGAAAGAAGTCATCAATGATCGAAAGGTGCAGTATTCGAACCTTGCGCCCGGTAACTACCGCTTCCGTGTGATCGCCTGCAATAACAGCGGCGTGTGGAACGAGGAAGGCGCAGCTCTGGACTTTACGATTGCGCCCGCTTACTACCAGACGAACTGGTTCCGCGCGCTGTGCGTGCTCACGCTTTTGACGCTGATTTGGACCGTTTACCAGCTTCGCGTCCGTCAACTGGCGCACCAGTTCAACATGCGCCTGGAAGAGCGGGTGAGCGAGCGGACCCGCATTGCTCGGGAACTGCACGACACTCTGTTGCAGAGCTTTCATGGACTGATGCTCCGCTTTCAGACCGTGGATGAGATGCTTCCGACACGCCCGATGGAGGCAAAAGATGCGCTGGAAGGCGCTCTGGAGCGGGCGGATCAGGCAATCATCGAAGGGCGGGATGCGATCTCGGATATACGTGCGTCCACGGTGGGAAGTCACGACCTGGCAAAATCGATGACGGCGCTGATGACCGACCTGAGCGAAGAGCGTGCGGCAGGCGGCGGCGGGACGGTAACGTTTCGTGTGCTGGTCGAAGGCAAACCGCGAAGTGTGTCTCCGATTCTGCAGGACGATATCTATCGCATTGCGCGGGAGTCGTTGCGCAATGCCTTCCGGCACGCGGAGGCCCGGAGTATCGAGACGGAAATCACGTATGGCGACTCGCTGCTGCGTTTGCGTTTCCGCGATGATGGCAAGGGCATTGACCCGCACGTCTTGGAACGCGGCGGACGTTCGCGGCACTGGGGCTTGCCGGGAATGCGGGAGCGGGCGAAACAGATCGGAGCGGAGTTGGAGGTCTGGAGTGAACTCGGAGCCGGGACCGAGATAGAGTTGAGTATTCCGGGGCTTATTGCCTACGAGGCGTCCTCTGCGCGTGGCGGCTTCCGGCTTTTCCGAAAGAGAACGGAACGAGATCATGAGCACCGGTCCTAGCGTGATCCGGATTCTGACGGTGGACGACCATCCGATGCTGCGGGAAGGCATCGCGGCGTTGGTCGCCAGTCAACCCGACATGAAGCTGGTGGCTGAGGCCTCGACTGGGCGCGAGGCGGTTGAGCAGTTCCGAAAGCACAAGCCGGACCTCACATTGATGGACTTGCAGATGCCGGAGATGGATGGCATCGAGGCGATGGGCGCCATTTGCAGCGAATTCCCGGAAGCCCGCATTATCGTCTTGACGACCTATAAGGGGGACGTACAGGTTCTGCGCGCTCTTAAGGCTGGGGCGCGGGCTTATTTGTTAAAGGGTCTTTTGCGGAAGGAACTGCTGGAGACAATCCGCGCGGTGCATGCCGGACAAAAGCGCATTCCCGCTGAGATTGCTGCTGAACTCGCTGACCACGCGGTGGATGACGCCCTGACCGCGCGAGAAATCGATGTCCTGCGCCTGATTGCGCTGGGGAATGCGAACAAGCTGGTCGCCGATCAACTCGGGATCACCGAGGACACAGTCAAGGGTCACGTCAAGAACATCCTCTCGAAACTGGGCGCCAGCGACCGAACGCACGCCGTCACCATCGCGCTGAAGCGCGGAATCATTGAACTGTAACCCCCCGAAAGAGTAGTACCGAAATCCCCGGCTTTGGGGTGTCGGATCCCCTTGAGCGCGTTCTATTGTTGTTATGTCTGGTACAGGTATCATATTGCAACGCTTATTTTCCATGTTCCCGCGTGGTTGGCCTGGGAGTGGGCTTCTTCTACTGCGGCTCGTTGTCGGAACTCTCTTGCTTCACGACGGCATCGCCGGGCTGATGGGAACGCCGCACCCGGCATCGGTTTGGCTGGAGGTAATCGCGGCAGGCGAAGGAGTCTTTCTACTCGCCGGTCTGTGGACGCCAGTCGCCGGGGTGCTTTTGGCGGTGACCGAGTTCGGAATTGCTCTCACCGGTACGGACCAGCTGCGGGGCACCGTCCTATTGGCCACAATGGGGATCGCTCTCGCAATCCTGGGACCCGGGGGTTGGTCGATTGACGCTCGCCTTTTTGGCCGGAAGCGTCTCGATATCTGACCGCGCCGGGGTTGTCTCCAACCCCCTCTAAAGTGGTGTCACCATCCATCTCCACAGGGCAGGCTGTCGCATACCCCATCTAGGGTTGTCCGCGGGCGGGGAATATTTCCATAATGCATCCCACGAGCGAGGTAAAAACCATGAGTGCAGCCCGCCCCAGCATAGTCAGCGCAAGCACGAAAGAGTTCCCTCCGTTCCGACTTGACACGGTCAACGAATGTCTCTGGCGCCGCTCCGATGATGGAGACGAGGAGCGGATTCGGCTGACGCCCAAGGCATTCGGCGTCCTGCAGTATCTGGTGGACCACCCCGGACGGCTGGTGACGCAGAGCGAACTGCTCGAAGCCGTGTGGCCGGATACGTATGTCCAGCCCGAGGTGCTCAAGAGCCAAATTCTTGATGTCCGCCATGCGCTTGGCGACGATGCGAAGAATCCTCGGTTTATTGAGACGCTACCGAGACGGGGGTATCAGTTCATCGCTCCCATCGCGGATGTGACCGTCCAAGTGGACCTGGGGAATGCGCCGCCCTCCCGGAAACTGGTTGGCCGGGACGCGCAATTGGAGGAACTACGCCATTGCCTGCAGAGGAGCTTGGCGCAGCAACGCCAGGTTGTTTTTGTCACGGGTGAGACAGGCATTGGGAAAACAAGTCTCGTCGACGAGTTTGTACGAGGGGTCGCTACAGATTTTCCGGGCGTTCGCGTTGCGCGTGGACAATGCGTGGAGGGCTATGGAAGCAAGGAAGCGTACTATCCGGTGCTGGAGGCGCTCTCGGAGTTGTGTAACGGTTCCGGAGGAGACGCCGTGGCACGAACTCTCGCTGTTCAAGCCCCCACGGTGCTGATGCAGTTTCCCGCTCATGTAAGAGGTGAACAACGCGAGAGGCAGGGGCAGATTGCCCGCTCTACGCCCGAATGCATGCTGCGCGAAATCATTGAAGCAACGGAGACGATCAGTTCCGAAAAACCGTTGCTCCTGGTGTTCGAGGACTTGCACTGGGCGGATCCATCCACAGTGGATTTTATCTCCGCTCTGGCTCGCCGCCGCTCAGCCGGCAAGTTGATGCTGATCGGCACTTATCGACCGGTGGACGTCGCGCTCGTGCAACATCCGTTGAAAGCGGTGAAGCAGGATCTGCTGGTGCATCAGCTATGTCGGGAGATTGCTCTGGAGCCGCTGACAGAAAGCGAAGTGGCTGAGTATCTGGCCATCGAGACGCCGGAAGCAGCCGCGCCGCAGGGTTTAGCTTCGCTGATCCACCGCCACAGCGAAGGCAATCCTTTGTTCATGGTGTGCATATTGGACGACCTGCAAGGCCGGGGTGTGATCGCCGTCGAGAACGGGACCTGGCATATCAAGGTGCCGATCGAGAGCATCCATTTGGAAACGCCGGAGAGTTTGCGGGGGATGATCGAACTGCAGATTGAGAAACTGAGCGCTGACGAGCAGCGCGTGCTGGAGCTGGCGAGCGTTACGGGCATGTCTTTTACGGCGAACCCAAACGACCTCGGCACGACCCAGGACCAGGAGAAGCTTGAAAGCACTTGCGAAGACCTGGCGCGCCGGCAGCATATCGTGCGGCGGATGGGATGGCGTCGGTTTCCGGACGGGACCATTTCGCAGTGTTACGAGTTTGCCCACGAATTGTATCGTGACGTTTTCTGTCGACGGCAGGCGCCGAGCCGACGGGCGCGAGTCTGCATCGAAGAAACGCCGGCACCGTCCTTCTTGACCGCATAAAGTACCCAGAGGCGGTGTTTACGCACGAGCCTTGTCGATCATTGCCTCCCAGATCTCCTTCGACCGTAGAACTAACTCGATGGCCTCGCGCACTGCCCCATGGCCGGGAAGGGCTTTCGTGGTGTAATGGGCGGCCTGTTTGACTTCGGGAACGGCATTGCCCACGGCGATCGCGAGGCCGGCTCGGCGCAGCAAGGGAATGTCTGGCAGATCGTCGCCTAGATAGGCAACGGCTGAATCCGCTACGCCTGCCTTGCGCAGAATTTCCTCATAGGCCGGCATTTTCAATGGCTGCTTCATGTAGATAAATTCCATGTTCATTTCCTGGGCGCGGCGCAAGAGAGCGGCACTTTCGCGACCCGTGATGCAGCCGGTACGCAGGCCCGCGGTGTGCGCGAGCGTCAAGCCTTGGCCGTCATGGGCGTCGAATGTCTTAATTTCAAGCGCGGTGCCGTCGGTTTGTGACAGGAGAGTGACGCCGCCGTCCGTCATCGTGCCGTCCACGTCCATGAGCAGCAGTTCGATCTGCTTCGCACGCCTCTTGAGTGCAGGTGAGATTCTGCGGAAATTGGCCAACGAAGCCTCCAGGGTGAGGGAATGGGGTCTAAGGTAATGCGGCCGCGTGCTCAACAGAATCTCACAACTGATGTTCTAATCTCTGGCAAGACTTTTCCTGTTTCGTGCAACTACCGATGCGTGCCGACGTTACGCCTGCGGTCGAAGTCGCCATATACGGCCTCGTTACCTAGGACGCGGGCGGTATCGACAGATCCTGTTCCAGCGTGAAATCAAGCAGGGTCTCGCTCGGTATTCTCACCTGGTCTCCCTTGGTGATGATCTCCGAGCCTGCACCAGCTCCGCCACCGACGCCGGCGCCGATCGCGGCTCCTTTGCCGCCGGCGGCGAGGGCGCCGATGATCGAACCCACCGCGGCTCCGCCTATCGTTCTTTTAGCCGTGCTCGCCCCGCGGGACTTACCGGTTAATTCATATTCTCCCGTGACCACCGGGATGGTCTGCCCATTGATCACAATCCCGGTTAGCTCAAGCTGGAGTTGCGACCTGCCTGTAAACGTCCCCGATTCCCTGGACTCCGCCAGACGGCCATAGACGTCGGCTCCTTTGGCGACGACGATGTTGCCGTCAACCGTTAACGGTTCTTCCAGCGAAGCCTGAAAACGATCTCCTACGTGGTTCCTGGTGGAATCGATGCGGTCGATAGTGCGCACCGAAATAAGCGTTCCTGCCGGGATCGTGATATACCGCACTGTCTTCGCGCTGGCATCCGCTGCCGGTCCTTCGCGGAAGGAACCTGTCGGCCTTGTCGGCATGTCCGGCGGTTTTTCGGAATCAAACCTGAGCGCAACGATGTCGGCGACCTTGTACTCCTGCACAGACGAGTCCACACGGAAGCTAATCTCACTCTCTGTCCCGCCCGTGAACTTTCCTTTAATCAGGCTGCCGTTCTTCAGCTCCAAGGAATCGGCCCGCGCAATCCATGCCGCAAGCAATACCGCTACGACCATTCCAAACTTCAGATAGAGCTTCCTCATGACTTCTCCTTTGTCGGGGTCCGGCAGCCTTTGGTTTGTCTCAAGACAAACTCGTTGCCACTCATCCACGTCTTGACCAGCAAGCTTCATGCCAGACGCCATAGGCAAGATTCATGCGGATACTCAGCGGGTACAGCGAACATGCATCTGCCATTCGTCAAAGAATTGGCGATATTTCGTATCCGAATGGGAGAGGCCGCGCTGCGCCGCCGCTGGAAAAAGTCCAAGTGGTTGTTTCGAAAGGAGCAACAGTCAGATGCGGACACCGAGTCAGATTGGCGTGGCGAGTGCTTGTTCGGTAAGTGGCAGGTGAGGAGAAGGATAATGAATCACGACTATGTTTTCTTGTGCGGAGTGATGTGGGCGCAATACGCTTCCGAAGATGCGGGCCGGGAACTGGTTCGGGCACTACGGTGCGGCGATCCAGACGTGGCACATCTAGCCAGCGCTATTCTCGAAAAAAGGTCGCCTCCTCCTGGAATGTGGTCAGGAGTCTGAAAGCGGCGGCGCAAGTCCATTTAGGACGCCGCAACATTGACTGGCGGGGTGGGAAAGGAACGCAATGAGAAGGCGATCGATTGTCGGCGGCGTGTTGTTACTGGGTGTGATGGTTGGTACCTCCCTCGCCCAAACGGCGCGAAGGGGGACAGATGTGGAGCCACCTGCGCTGGAGAAGATTCTTGCCAACGCTAAAAGCCCGGCTGCCGCCCAGCTTGCTGATCTGATAGACATCAAACCGGAGTTCCCGCTTGGCCCGAGCGACGTCCTCAAAGAATACCAACAGGCGATGGCTCTGATCGCGGTATCTATGTCTGCCGAGGTTGCGAATATCTCTCGGGCGCAGGAAGGGAATCAGATTTCTCGAGAACAAGCGGAGTATCTGATCGAGGACAGATACCAGGTCGCCATGATGCAATATCAGGTACTCAGCGCACTCCATGACATGCTGGAGCAAGATGTGGCTGAGGAGGCGGCTCGGGCTAAGCGCACGCACAGGGTTGGCGAGTCGGACACAGCCGTCGTTGTCAGTTTGCCCGCTTCAGGACCGTCCGCAGAAGCTAAATAGAACAAGGTGTGATGCCGCGGGGCTGAAGCCCTCGAAGAAAAGAAAGGCCAAATCGGAGCGCTGAATGCGCTGCGCCACCCAAGAAACGGGTTTTTGTCTAACCCTAAAGCCTCTCCACTGTGAGAATCGCAGTAATTCGGTGCTCCTGCCCCGGCGCCAGGTTGACGGCGTCGTCCAGGATGTTGCTTGCTTCGACGCACAGAAACCGCGCCCATTCGTCGTTACCGAGATCGCGCATCTCAGAGGCTTTCTCGCGCCACGGATTCCACACGACCGTGGTGAGCGAATTGGCCTTTGCCAGTCGAATCCGACGCCGCATGTTGGGATCGAAAAGTTCCACTGTGTCCGAAGTATTCAGGTAGGCGTTGTCGGTCTGCGAGGTGAATACCACGTCGCCTCGTTGTGCCTTCTCCTTGTTCGAGTCGGTATTATCCAGAAAGCGCACGGCATCCAATCCCAGCACACTCACATGCTGAATATCTGACACACGGTTGTAGGTGTGGAGCGCTTCTTCGAAACGCAGCGTCGTTGTCCCCGTATTAGTGCAAACAAGCTCTAGTTTGAGTTGAGAACCGAAAGTAACGCGGTGAACGAGTTGGAACTCTCCCGGCCACCAGCGTCGGCTGTGCTCGTCGCTCTCCGTCATCATGCTCACGACAAGCGCGTCATCTTCCTCGAGAATGGATTCGAGCCGCCACGCCTTCGTGCGCGCGAACCCGTGTGCCGGAGCCTGGGAATCATTGGCCTTGGCTCGAAACCACGGGAAACAGATCGGAATCCCTCCTCGGATTGCCTGACCATCCGTCCACCGCGATTTCGAGCTCAGAAAAAGCACCTCGGCATTATTATTGCCCGCAGGCTTCCAGGAAGTTACCTGTGCACCGTGCAGGTACATCTCGGCCTCGCAGAGAGAAGAAGTAATCTGCACTCGCGGCATCGCGCCATTGCCTACGCCAACACTGGCGAGCCCCGGAATTCCAAACCGGCGATCTAGTTCTGCTACCGCTGAGAGTGTGTCCATATCAAGGTTCTCCTTTAGACCTACGAACAACTCGGGATCGTCCGGCACAAACACTTCCAGCAGCACTCGCAGCGAACGTGATCGCACTGCCTGACTTTCCTAAGCACCCGTCTGCAAGCCGAACAACATGTTCGCTACTTCGTTAACTTTTGCTCGACCACGCGAAAGCTGAGGATCTTCTCAGGATGGGTGGAGTAGGTCAGAATCCCGTGCATCCCTTCTAGCAGCAAAACGTCCTTCCCAGGAGTACACACTTCGATCAGTTCTCCGCCGTCCGTCTTGTATTTGACCGCGTAATACGGCTTGATGAAGGGTAAGTCTAGAAGGTGAACGGACACAACAGTTCCAGGTCCTACGATTGAGACGGTATTGGGCTGTCGGACGAAGGACAATTCCGAAGTTGCTTTGCCCCAGGCTGGGGTCAGACACGCAGTCAAAGTTACTATCTGAAGGAGTTTGCTCAGCATTGCAGTTTCTCAACTGAAAGTTTTGATCGTAGGTTCATACTCAAGCCGGAATGTCCCTTTTTGAGAAGGGGTTCGCTAGGTACAGAGCCGACAAACAGTACTACCGCTTGGGACCGGCACTTTTTGCTCTGGCGCTGGGTCTTCTCATAGTGTTGATTGCCCATTCCCATTCCGAGAGCCAGTTCCTGCCGCACCTGCCCCAGCATTCGAAGTCCATCATGTGTCCGCCGCACTGTGGGCAGACAAGATTGATGATCGAAGAAATCACGCTCGCGTTCGGTTCTCCCGGCATTGTCTCGATGCGCCTCATAGTACCCTCCTTATCTCACTGCAGGCTTCTCCCGGAAAGTTCTCCGAGTTGCCAAAACGCGAGGCGCAGCCCAGGACCACGTACGACGGTTAACTTACAACGGGTATGTGTCGCTCTCAAGCGCTCCGTGCTGGTTGGCTACGGAGTTCGTCTGGGCCACCTGTACCGGCTGCGGCCTCGCTCGGTGCATGATCTTGCAAACGCGATGCCAACTCCGAACACGTTAATGCGCAGTTCCGGCACGTTGCGTGTCAAACCATTGGCAAGCTTTTGGCGACTGACGGACTGTTACGCGGCGGGCGGCATGACCTCCGGTGGGCAGGGTGTAGAGCCTTCACGTGCAAATCGATTGAGAATCTACCTGCTTAGCAAATCCTGATTCACTTCGGGGATCTGGCATCGCGCTTGCATCTTCGGCGTTGAGCGGAGCCACGCCGCTACGCACGTACCTGCACCAACTCCGTGAGCGGAACACATTTTTCTAAAAAGGAACTGATCATGAGATCTGAATGTACGGCATCACGTATTGTCTTCATTGGCCTGTTTCTCTTGGCTAGCGGAATCTCGGGATTTGCGCAGAATGGCAAGCTCAAACTTCGTGTCACCCCGAAGCAGGCCTACGTCTTTGTCGACGACCGTGCCATCAGCGAAGCAAGCAAGCATCCCTCCCTGAGCCTGAGCGCTGGGGAACATAAAGTCGAACTGGTCAATTATGGTTATCAGCCCGTTACCCGCACTGTCACGATCACAGCGGGAAAGACGACCAACCTCGAAGTCGCTTTGGAGGCAGTTGCCGCAAAGGTCGCCGGGCCGTTCGGCGCGATCGCAATCGAGGGAGTTGACCGCGACGCCGTTTTGTTAAACGGGAAGACCCCTGATTTCTTTGTTGGGCACGGCGACGAATTCAATACTGATTTCTTGTGGTGGAAGCAGGAGTTGGTCGTCGCGCCTGGCACCTATCAGGTGAGCATACAGAGCGGCGATAAGGAGGCCTGGTCAGGCCCAGTCGACGTTCCCGTAAACCAGCGGGTGATCGTGGATGCCTCCAAAGGTGTCCGCAAGACTGTGCCCTGGTCGCGCGGAGAAAAACTCGGAACGGCACCACGCTTCACCGCAGGAGTCGCCAGCGCTACTGTGGCCGTTGCGAAGCCTACGGCAGAATTGGCAGCTACAACCGCGCAACTCAATTGCGGAGACTCTTCCCAACTCAAGTGGAACTCCACCGACGCACCGGAGGTGGAAATCAAACCGGTTGGAGCGGTCGCGGCCTCCGGAGAGCAGGCCGTTCAGCCTAAGCATACGACCACCTACGATCTTACCGCGATAGGGCCGGGTGGCACGGCCACTTCGACCGTCACTGTGAACGTGAACAGTGCCATCCAGGCAAATCTCAGCCTCTCATCCGCCGAGACTCACTATAAGCGCGTGGGAGACAAGGTGGTCGAGGACAGCACTGCCGCCTTGAATTGGAACGCGACGAACGCTTCCAATGTAGCGATCGATCCGTTGGGCGCGGTCGATGCGAGCGGGAGCCGCACATTGACCGTGGCCCCTCAAAAGAGCGACTTCGGGCCCGTGGATGAGACCGTCAACTACACTCTGAAAGCAACCAATGAGTGCGGCGGAGCCGAGACTCAAACCGTCGCTTTGCACATCGTCGGCTCGATCGAACCGGGAGCGCTCGCGATGCGCAGCGTTTACTTTCAAACCGATCGGCCCGGATCTCTCAAGTCTGAAGCCGCCTTGCTCCCCAGCGAGAGGCAAGCGCTACAGACCATCGCAGAAGAGTTCAAGAAATATCTATCCTTCAAGTCCGATGCACGTCTTCTGCTCACTGGCTTTGCCGACAAGCGAGGGCCAAAGGACTACAACCAGCGATTGTCGGAACGGCGGGCGGAATTGGCCAAGCGCTTTCTGGTAGAGCAGGGAGTGCCCGAAGCGGGCATAGAGACCAAGGCGTTGGGAAACCAAGAGAATCTGACTGCCGATCAAGTTAAACAATTGTTAAACCAAGATGCCGGCTTGAGTGGTGACGCCCGCCAAAAAGTGATCCGGAAACTCGGGAACATAGTCCTGGCTTATAACCGCCGGGTGGATTTCACCTTGAGTTCCACCGGGCAAGAGTCGGCACGCGCATATCCGTTCAATGCGGATGATTTCGCCAGGCTCGCTGATCGAAATGGTCTGAGAAAAGCACGCCCTGTAGAACCAGCAGCCGAGAAAGAGGGGATGGGGAATTAGCGCATCTCGGCACCAAGCAGGAAGGCTTCACAAGACCGTCCTGCTTTCCCCCCATTCTTAGAGTAAGAGGAGCGATCAATGTTTAAGCTACTGTGCGCGATCTGTATTGGTCTGGCGGCAGTTTCCGCGGTGTGTCAGTCCGCAGGGAAGTATCAAGTGGGCACAATCACTAGCGTCAAGCCTCATCAGGCCGCCTCTAATACCCCTTCCGAAGACGTCAGCTATGACGTTTGCGTCAAGGTGGCGGACACGGTCTACGTACTCTTGTACACGCCGCCGCTCGGCATGAAAACGGTTCGGTACGCTGGGGGGCGCGACATTCTTGTGCTGGTGGGAAAGCAAACGATCACCTACAACGATTTGTTGGGCCAATCCCATGAGGTACCCATCGTGAGCCGGAAACCGGCTGCAGACACGAAACAGACCAAGTAACTTCGCCCGGGTCTGCCAGTCATTTGCCAAAACCTTTGTCACTTGATCGGTGAAGATGTTCAGGTCGAACGCAGCTTCTTCTTGCTTGCCCACACTCCTGGTCTGGACCTTCGAATGCTTGAGGTTATTAGGTAAGAGTTTGGCAGAGTCTAGCCGACGATTAAGAAGTTCCGGATGGTAGGGATTGGAGAGCATACATGAATCGCAGGATTGTTCCAGCAGAGCACACGCCGCACGGCTACATGCCGATGCCGCACCGGGTTTGGGCGTATCTGATCCTTCTCATCGGGTGTGCTGTCGCGGCGCTTGCCCAGAACGCCAGCCCGCCAACGAATGTAACTGCGCCATTCAGTGCCCAGGTTACACATCTCATGGGCTTCGAAGGCGCAGCGAACAATGCTGGCGGAACACTGTCGATTCAAGGTAGCGCTTTGCAGTTTCAGAAGAATGGGAAGCCGGCGGTGGAAGTGAGTATTGCTTCTGTCCAGGATGTTTTTGCTGGCGACCAGAGTAGACAAGTCGGAGGGTTGCCCATGACTTTGGGAAAGGCTGCGACTCCGTTCGGTGGGGGACGAGTCGTTAGCCTCTTTGCCCACAAGAAGTACGACACTCTCACCCTAGAGTACGTTGACGCAAACGGGGGAGTTCACGGAGCGATCTTCCAGTTACAAAAAGGGCAAGGGGGAACTCTCAGGGATGAACTGGTGGCCCGGGGAGCACATGTCCGCCAAAGCGAAGACGAGGCTACGAAGCAAAGCACTGCGGAGGTTTCAAGTGATCACAAGTAAGCGAGTCTCATTGATCCTGCTGGCGCTAGCGATGGTGGCGATGGCGGTTGCACATCCACTGCAGCTGGCTGCTCAAGCCGCCACGCCGAAATCCTCTTCCGGTCGAGACAGTTCCGGTGGCGTGCAATGGAGTGTGCAAGTGGTCCAGGTTGATCCCGGCGATGTGAATCTCTCACCCTCCTTTCAGATCGCCATCTACGAGAGCCTCTTACAGGAACTGGGAAAGACGAAGCAATTTAAGCAGGTGCTTCGGGAGGGTGACCGAAATGCGACAGAGGTTTCCGACCTATTGATTCTGAAAACAACTGTGCAGAAGTACACGGCGGGAAGCGAGACTCGGCGCGCGGTGACCACCGTGAGCGGCGCAACCAAGTTAACCGTGCGCAGCCAGTTGTGCACTCGCGGCGGCCAGGTCATCGTGGAGCGCACGGTCGACGGTAATGTCCGTTTTCTGGGGAGTAACTTGCGAGCAACCCACAACCTCGCCCGCAATGTGGCCAATACAATCAAACAATCAGCTTTGCCGGAGCCCTCGCTCTCAGTTCCGGCACAGGGTGCGCAGTGACTCGTGATCAACAATAGGTTCCGGCATGGTGTGCGCAGCTTCGAGGATTGAAGCAGGGGAAGGAAATGCGCTTGGAGGGGACATGGCAACGCCGATAATCCAAATTAAACCTGTTTTCATCGCCGCGATTCTGATCGGCCTGACAACGTCGGCAGTGTCCGCAATGGCGCAGCTTGGGCAGGAAAGCGACCAAGCTCTCGCAACTCCACTCGAGCCCCTGCGGCCAGGGGTTACGGAAGGCCAGATTTTTGCGGAGTTGCTGGCTCATAACGAATTGCGAAAGACAGCGCTGGCCGATTACTCGGCCTTGAGAACCTATCAGGTCGTCGATTTGAAGGGGAAAGTGCACGCCGAAGAGACCGGGCGGATGGAGTTCCGTGCGCCCGACAAAAAAAGATTTGTCGTCACATCCGAAAAGGGGTCGGGACTGATCCGACACCTCGCCCTGAACCCGCTCATCAGCAGTGAAATCGAAACCGCCGCCGGCAAGGAGCATCACGACAGCGCCATCACCCCTGACAACTACAGCGCTGCTTTGCTGGGCGAACAACAGGTGGGACCCTACCGCTGTTTTGTCTTGCAAGCGACGCCGAAACGAAAAGACAAGTACCTGTTTGAAGGCAAACTTTGGATTGATGTTGACGACTACGCGGTGGTCCGGATCGAAGGCCATCCCGCCAGGAAGCTTTCCTTCTGGATCGAGCGAGCCGACTTCGTGCGGCAGTACCAGAAGATTGGTGGATTCTGGCTGCCGCAAAGAGACGAGACGTTTGTGCAGGTTCGGCTGTACGGCAAGAAGGTCCTGACCATCGACCACCAGGATTACGTCGTAAATGGCGCCCAAAACAAAGAGGTATCGCTGCCTTCGCAAGAGGCTCATGCACGAGCCGTGGTTAGCGGCAATTAGCGTTGCTGTCTGAATTGGCTCCAAGGAAGATATGAAGGAGACGGTCTCACGGATGGAACTGCTCGAATCGTCACCCGCCAGCGCTGATGCGCTGACTCTGCGCAATGTCTTGCTGGCAACCGATTTCTCAAAAAGTTCGGCGAGAGCCCTCAATTATGCGCTCGGGATCGCGGTCAGGTACGCCGCCACATTGCACGTGTTTCATTGCATCGACCCCACACCCTACAACATGGGGGCGCCCGATGCAGCGCAGACAGCCCGCGAGGCTGCCTGGCGCGACATGCAACGACTGGATTCGGACCTACGCTGCAGCGGTCTGGCTAAGAATGTCAATGTCAAGTTTCAAGTGGAAGTCGCAGAACTGCCGACCATCCTCCCGGATATGGCCCACGCCCTCGATCTTGGCTTGATCGTCGTGGGCACGCACGGCCGAACCGGCTGGAAGAAGCTGGCGCTCGGATCAGTCGCGGAAACGGTTGTGGATCATGCTTCTTGTCCGGTGCTTGTGGTAGGTCCGTACATGGATCGAAACAGGCTAGAGCAATTCGGACCGGAGAGCATTCTCTTTGCCTACGATGCCTCCGCGCATTCCAAGCTGGCGGAATCGTACGCCTTTTCGCTCGCGCGGAAGTACAGCTCCCGGCTTAGCGTCGCCCATGTGTTCGAAGAACATGCCGGACGCGTACTCGCAAGAGTGTCCCAGTTCGAGTGGCGCGATTCTGAGTTGAGGGACACCGCTTTGGGGAGGAATATAACCAACCTTCCGCAATTGCCACCCGAGATCGGCACTCAGAGCGACCTGATCCTGCGCGAGGCGGAGCGCGCTGCCGCCGATTTGATCGTGCTTACCGTGCCAGCGGCCCACCGGTTTACCAATCGCTTTCTCTCGACGAACTCTTATCGAGTGGTATGCGGTGCCCCATGTCCAGTACTAACGGTGCGGGCTGACTAGCCTGGAAACCAGAACAGCACTTGCCAACTCACAGGTGATCGCAGCGGCAGTTGGCGATTTTGTCACTTGCCATGCTTTCGACAGTCACTTACCGACCGTTTCGAGGACGGTAGGGTATGCATTCCTGGATATCCCCGTATTCTGCGAGACTTTCGCGTTTGGTAGGTCGGTTGCTCCCCAGATAGCCAAGAAACGGAGAAGCCCAAATCCAGCCCAGACATGAAGATCCTCGTGCTCAATTCGGGTTCCAGCAGCCAAAAGGCGTGCATTTACGAAATAGACGGAACTCTGCCGGATCATCCGCCGCGTTGCCTGTGGGAAGGAAAAATCGAGTTTGGGGGCGACACCGCGACGATTGCGGCGAAGAACGCTGCGGGGGCGACTCTCAAAGAACAACTCCCAGTCTCTTCACGTGAAGAAGTTGTCAGGCATTTGCTGCGCACGGCGCGGGACGGAAACACGCGCGCTATTGCTTCTGTCTCCGAGATCGACGCGGTGGGGCATCGCGTAGTCCATGGTGGCCCCCACTTCGAGGATCCCGTGGTCATCACGCCCGAGGTGCGCTCTGCGATTGCCCGCGTCTCCCCTCTCGCGCCCCTGCATATTCGCGCTGAACTCGAGGGTGTGGAAATCGTCGGAAGTGTTCTCGGCGCTGTTCCTCAGGTTGCGGTTTTCGATACCGGCTTTCATCGCCAAATGCCAGAGTCGGCTGCGATTTATCCCGGCCCATATGAGTGGATCGCGAAGGGAATCCGGCGATACGGATTCCACGGGATCAATCATCAGTATTGCGCCGGCCGCGCCGCTCAACTGCTGAGTAAGGACACGAATTCGCTAAGAATTGTCACTTGCCATCTAGGCAATGGATGCTCCGTGACGGCAATTCAGGGAGGCCGCAGCGTTGATACCACGATGGGGTTTACTCCTTTAGAGGGCCTGATGATGGGAACACGATCGGGCTCGGTAGATCCCGGCATTCTAACTTTCCTGATGCGTCAAGGCCAGCTCGATGGTCAAGAGATCGACCACGTGCTGAACCAGGAGTCTGGGCTGCTGGGAATCTCGGGTCTCTCGGGCGATATGCGCGACATCCTGGCAGGTGTGCAAGGAGGTCACCCGAGAGCAAAGTTGGCGTTTGACATCTATATATGCCGATTGCGGGCAGCGATCGGCGCTATGGCCGCCGTGTTGGGAGGAATGGACGTTCTGGTGTTTACCGCGGGAGTGGGCGAGAACTCTCCCGAAGTGCGAGCGGCAGCGTGTAGCACATTGGAATTCCTCGGCCTCAAACTTGACCGCGAACTGAACGCGCGGCCGTTCATCGATTGCGACATTGCTGCGGCAGATTCCCGGGTTCGTGTCCTTGTAATCCGGGCGGAGGAGGACTGGGCCATTGCGGCGGAATGCTGGAAGCTCTTGCACGCTGCCGCGCCAGTCGGTACAGCAAGCTGAACGATCGAAGTACGCGTACGGAACGGCGGCTCTGTGTCGGGCTCGCGCCAGTCACCTGCCAAATTTCTGGTCAGCCGCCGAGCGAAAGGGGACGTGTGGACTAGGCATTCGGCGGGCAAGCATGTGGAACTGTGAATGCCCAGTGTCCAAGAGGAGCAAAGAAAGCATGAGCGACGCACTTCCAGTGGTGTATATAGCGCGGCACGGGAATACGGCTTGGACTCGCTCTGGCCAGCATACTGGACTTACCGATCTGCCTCTTACACCTGATGGCGAACACAACGCCGTGCGGCTTGGAGAACGATTGAAGGGCATGACATTTGCAAAAGTGTTTACCAGTCCCTTGCAGCGTGCCGCGCGAACCTGTCAGTTATCTGGATTTGGAGCGGGGGCCATCAGCGATCCCGACCTAGTGGAATGGGACTACGGAAAATACGAAGCACTGACCTCGGCCGAAATTCTCCGAGTGAACCCCCACTGGGATTTATTTCGCGAGGGCGCCCCAGGAGGAGAATCGCCAGAACAAATCGGCGCACGGGCGGATCGCGTCGTCGAGCGAGTCCGTAGCGTCCGAGGGGATGTACTGCTGTTTTCGAGCGGACACTTCATTCGCGTGTTGACCGCGCGTTGGCTGGCTTTGGGCCCGGGAACTGGGGGAAGGTATTTTCTTCTAAGTCCGGCGAGCCTGAGCGCGCTCAGTTATGAACACAATTTGTCCCGGCCAGTGATCCGGCTCTGGAATGACGATCACCACGTAGTCAATGAGTCGACGCACTTATCCGGCGAGGGGCTGGCGGCTCTTGTGGGCAACACCGTTCACAGATAAATCAGACGAGAAGGATATCGAATGAGTACAGAGAGTGTGGTGCGCCCAAACTCCGCAAAAGTCGTTCCGATGACAACAAACTCAGCCAGTGTTTCGCAGCTTCTCCGTCGGTACGGGTGCGGACCGATTCCATTTGTGGGGACGGAAAACGCATTCTATGAACGGCATCTAGTTTTTGATCGGGCGATTGACCCGAAGGTAGCGAGCGCCCGGGAGAAATTCGAGGCAATTGCCCATTCCGTGCGTGACATCCTGGCGCAGCGTTGGGTGCTGACGAAAACCACGTATGAGCAGCAGAACGCTAAACGTATTTACTACCTCTCTCTGGAATTTCTCCTCGGCCGTTCGCTGGCCAACAACATCACGAACCTCCTGCTTGATCCCGTGGCCCAGCATGCGATTCAGGAGAAAGGAATTGACTGGCTGGAATTGATCGAGCAGGAACCGGATGCAGGTCTCGGGAACGGCGGGCTGGGCCGTCTTGCGGCGTGTTTCCTCGACTCGATGGCCACTCTGCAACTGCCCGCCACAGGTTATGGACTGCGCTACGAATACGGTATGTTTCGGCAGTCATTTACGAACGGTTGGCAGCAAGAGAACCCCGATAATTGGCTACGCGCTGACGATCCCTGGGAGATCGCCCGCCCGCACGAGAAGGTGGAAGTGAAGCTGAACTGTTCCTTCGTGCTGCGAGGGGGCAATTTTAAGGTCATTCCCGGCCGGCCTTCGAGCCTGATCGGCATACCTTTTGATCGCCCGATTGTGGGCTACGGAGGAAAGACGATTAATACTCTCCGGCTCTGGGCCGCGGCAGCGCCCGACTACTTCGACTTCGAGGAATTCGGCACCGGAGATTTCGTAGGCGCGCTCGGCCAGACTCTCGAAGCAGAATCGCTAACACGCGTACTGTATCCTGACGACTCCACGACCGTGGGGCAGGGGTTGCGTTTTGTGCAGGAGTATTTCCTGGTTGCCTGCTCGCTGGCCGACCTGATTCGCCGCTTTCAGCGCCACAACACCGACTGGAACCAACTTCCGGAAAAGGTCGCGATCCAACTTAACGATACACATCCCTCGATGTCCGTCGCGGAATTGATGCGCATCCTGCTGGATGATGCGCACCTTGGGTGGGACCAGGCATGGGATCTGACGAAAAAGACTCTCGCCTATACTAATCACACGTTACTGCCTGAGGCCCTTGAGAAATGGCCGGCTGCCTGGTTCGAGGTGCTACTCCCCCGGCATCTGGAAATCATTTACGAAATTAATCGGCGTTTGCTCGACGAAGTGCGTCTTCGCTTCCCCGGCGACGAGGGGCGCGTCGAGCGCGTTAGTCTCGTGGAAGAAAAGCCTTCGCGCAAGATTCGCATGGCCAACCTCGCTATCGTAGGCACGCACAGCACCAATGGAGTCGCCGCCGTCCACTCGAAGCTACTGCGGACGATGACAGTCAAGGATCTGGCGGAGATGTTTCCGGAACGCTTCAGCAACAAAACGAATGGAGTGACACCGCGGCGCTGGCTGCTGGAAGCCAATCCTGCGCTGGCTGGTGCAATCACGCAAGTCATCGGTGATCGTTGGATTACTGACCTAGGCCAACTCAACGAGTTGAAGCCATTCGCTCAGGACGCGAGCGCTCGCGACCTTTTTCTCAAGTCAAAACGGGAGGCCAAGGTACGCTTTGCCGACTGGCTTAAGGGGACGTCAGGGCAGGTCGTGGACCCGGACACGATTTTCGACTGCCAAATCAAGCGCATTCACGAATACAAACGCCAACTGCTGAACGCTCTGCGGATCGTCGTTGTTTATAACCGGCTGCGGGAAAATCCCGATATGGAGATGGTGCCGCGCACATTCTTCTTCGCCGGTAAAGCGGCACCGGCCTATCGCCTGGCGAAACTGATCATAAAATTCATCAACAACCTGGCAGGCACGATTGACGGTGACCCTGCGGTGCGTGGGCGAATCAAGGTTGTTTTTCTCCCTGAGTACAATGTTTCGCTGGCGGAACGACT
Organism: Acidobacteriaceae bacterium; assembly: GCA_003139095.1. Taxonomy (GTDB): domain Bacteria; phylum Acidobacteriota; class Terriglobia; order Terriglobales; family Acidobacteriaceae; genus Acidiflorens. Next base: position 87,356 of record PLHW01000010.1, on the reverse strand, counting down.
GATTCCGGCGAGCGATGTCTCCAATCAGATTTCGACTGCCGGTTATGAGGCCAGCGGAACCAGCAACATGAAGTTCATGATGAATGGGGCTCTGACTGTCGGCACGCGGGATGGTGCGACCATCGAGATGGCAGAGGAGACTGGGGAAGAAAACATGTTCCTGTTTGGACTGACTGTCGAACAAGTCGAGAACAGCCGTTCCTGGTACAGTCCAAACTGGCACTATGAGCACGAACCGGAGACGCGGGCGGCACTGGACCTTATCTTCTCTGATTACTTCAGCCGTTACGAACCGGGAATATTCGCTCCGCTGCACGATACACTGCTGCTCTTCGGCGATCGCTATATGCACCTGGCGGACCTGACCTCATACGTCCAAGCGCAGGAACACCTCGGGGCACTGTATCGCGACCCCGGCGCCTGGGCGCAGAAGGCAATCCTGAACGTGGCCAGCTCCGGCAAGTTTTCGAGCGACCGTACCATTCACGAATATGCAACGGAAATCTGGAAGGCGGAGCCATGCCCCATACCTTAGGAAAACAGTCCGGGGCCGATGGCCCGGCAATCTCGCCGTTGGCCGGCAAGCCAGCGCCGAAGGAACTGCTGGTTGACGTAGCGCGTTTGGAGAAAGAGTACTTCGATCGCAAGCCTGACGTGGGCGACCGCAATCAACTCGTCGCGTTTGGCACGAGCGGACACCGTGGGTCTTCGCTGCACGGTGCTTTCAATGAAGCGCACATACTGGCGATTACGCAGGCCATCTGCGAGTACCGCAAGGGGCAGGGGATCGACGGTCCTTTATATATGGGGAAGGACACGCATGCGCTTTCCGCCCCGGCACAGCGCACTGCACTCGAAGTGCTGGCGGCTAATAACGTTGAGACCATCATCCAGGAGAACGATGGTGTAACGCCGACGCCAGTTATCTCCCGAGCGATTCTCGTTTACAACCGCGGTCGCAAAGACCATCTTGCGGATGGCATCGTCATTACGCCATCCCACAATCCGCCCGAGGACGGAGGCTTCAAGTACAACCCGCCAAACGGCGGGCCTGCGGATACGGACGTAACCGGGTGGGTGCAAAATCGCGCGAATGAGTTATTGCGGGCAGGAAACAGAGACGTAAAGCGCATCCCCTACGATAAAGCGATTCGAGCCGCAAGCACGCACCAGGAAGACTTCGTCCTGCCTTACGTGCGCGATCTCAAGAATGTCGTGGACATCGACGCCATTCGCGGCGCCAAGCTGAAGCTCGCCGTCGATCCTCTGGGCGGCGCGGCGCGGCCGTACTGGGAGCCGATCAACTCGATTTACGGGCTGGACGTCGCTGTTGTCAATCCAATCATCGACCCGACCTTTTCATTCATGACGGTGGACCACGACGGCAAGATCCGCATGGATTGTTCCAGTCCGTATGCAATGGCGCGATTGGTTGGGCTGAAAGATCAGTACCAGGTGGCTTTCGCCAATGATCCCGATTCCGACCGGCACGGGATTGTCACGCCCATCGCGGGTTTAATGAATCCGAACCATTACCTCTCGGTGGCGATTCAATATCTGCTCACGCACCGTCCGAAGTGGCGTCACGATTCGGCTGTGGGGAAGACTCTGGTAAGCAGCAGCATGATCGACCGCGTTGTTGACAAGCTCGGACGCAAGCTGTGTGAAGTGCCCGTAGGTTTCAAATGGTTTGTGCCAGGACTGGTAGACGGCTCATTCTGTTTCGGTGGCGAAGAAAGCGCGGGGGCAAGTTTTCTCCGCCTGGACGGTACCGTGTGGACGACGGACAAGGATGGGCCAATCATGGACCTGCTGGCCGCCGAGATTACCGCCCGCACAGGGAAGGATCCTGGCGAGCATTACCGCGAACTAACCGCGGAATTCGGCACATCTTATTACACGCGTATCGACGCCCCGGCCACGCCGGAACAGAAGGCGAAATTGCAGCAGCTCTCTCCGGATGCAGTCCGGGAGGCGGAACTGGCGGGCGAACCGATCACCGCCAAGCTCACGAAAGCCCCAGGTAATCAAGCTCCGATTGGCGGACTGAAAGTCTTAGCAGACAGCGGCTGGTTCGCGGCCCGGCCCTCCGGCACGGAGAACATCTACAAGATCTACGCGGAGAGCTTTAAGAGCGAGTCACATCTGAAGGCCATTCTCCGTGAAGCACAGAAAATGGTGAACAATGCACTGGGCTCCGGGGCAGGGCGATGAGCGGTACCGGCGGCTCCGCGAGTGGTCCTCCATTCGTGGCGGATTACCGTGGTTCGGGCTTGTTACTGCATGTTACGTCTCTGCCGTCGCCGTATGGCATTGGTGATCTGGGATCGGCTGCTTACTCCTGGGTGGATCGTCTTCATGATGCTGGCCAGAGATGGTGGCAGTCGCTGCCGCTCGGTCCGACGGGTTACGGGAATTCTCCGTATCAGCCGATGTCGTCGTTTGCCGGAAATACAATGCTGATCAGTCCCGGCAGCCTGATCTTGGACGGGCTGATCGAGGCTACGGATTGTGACGCCAGCTTTCCGTGCGATAGCGTCGCCTACGAAACTGTTATTCCATTCAAGAACCGTCTGCTGGAAACGGCGTGGACGAATTTTAAAGCCGGAGAGCGCAAGGATCTGCGGCCTGACTACGATGAGTTCTGCGTTCAGCAGGAACATTGGCTGGAGGACTATGCGCTGTTCCGGGCGCTGAAGGCCAAGTACAACGGCGCATATTACCTCGAGTGGCCGACAGAAGTGGTGCAGCGCAACGAAGACGCTCTGGCGAGTGCACACCGAGAGTTGGCCGATCAGGTTGACCAGGTCCGCTTTGCGCAATTCCTGCTTTTCCGGCAGAGCGATCAACTTAAGCAGCACGCGAATTCCAGAGGTGTGCGCTTGATTGGCGATCTGCCCTTCTTTGTTTCGCCCGATTCCAGCGATGTCTGGGCGAAACCAGAATTATTCCTGCTCGACGAACATAAGCAGCCCCGCTTCGTCGGCGGCGTTCCACCCGACTATTTCAGCGCCCAGGGACAGTTGTGGGGCAATCCCGTCTACAACTGGGACGCTCTGCGCGCAACCGGCTATCGCTGGTCAATCGATCGCCTGCGTGCCCTGCTGGCTCATGTGGATGCGATTCGCCTGGATCACTTCCGCGGGTTTGCGGCCGCATGGCACGTTCCGGCAGGCGCACCGACGGCTCAGTCCGGGCAGTGGGTCCCGGGACCCGGCGCCGGCTTCTTTGACGCGGTACACAAAGAGCTGGGCGGTCTGCCGTTCATCGCCGAGGATCTCGGTCTTATTACTCCGGACGTATACGCACTACGCGACCAATTTCAAATTCCTGGGACCAGGGTCTTGCAGTTTGCCTTCGACGGCCATTCCGATAACCCGTATCTGCCGCACAACTTTGTTTCCAACACGGTCGTATACACGGGCACGCATGACAACGCCCCGACCCGAGAGTGGTACGAGGAGTTGCCCGACTACCAGCGGCAGAACTTCTGGAGTTATCTGAAACGCCCGCCGGGCGGAAATGCGGAAGCTGCTCCAGCACTCATGGATTTGGCGTGGTCATCGCAGGCAGCACTGGCGATCGCTCCGTTGCAGGATCTGCTCAACCTCGGCGCCGAGAGTCGGATGAATGTACCCGGCCGCGTCGATGGAAACTGGAGTTGGCGCTGCCATGGAGATATGCTGTCGCTCCCTGCCTTTGAATGGTTGAAGGAACTGACGGACCGTTCAAGACGCTCGATTGCGGCAATCGGTCCGCAGTTGACGATGGAAGGCACCGATCTTGAGCAGGCGACGATGCCTCAAGTCTAGGGTCGGAGTTCCAAACAGTCGGGAAGCAAGGGGCGCAATTGTCGGCCGGGCTTCCCTCGGAGGACGACGCTGTGCTTCAATTTGCGCAGAGCATTCTCCTGGTGGCGAGCGCTCTCTTTCCGATCGTGGATCCGATCGGCGGGAGCCCGGTGTTTCTTTCTCTCACGCTCAATTACGACACGAAAACGCGGAAGCTGCTATCCCGTCGCATAGCGATCAACAGCTTTATCTTGCTGGTAGCGTCCTTCGCCATTGGATCGCACGTGCTTTCTTTCTTTGGGATTTCGCTGCCGGTGGTGCAGGTCGGCGGAGGCATGATCGTAGTCGCCGCGGGTTGGGCTTTGTTGAAGAAGAAAGATGAAACTGATCGCGACGCGGTCGGGCGGACCGTGAGCAGTACGGATGTCCTGCGCGATGCGTTTTACCCGTTAACCCTGCCCCTGACGATCGGCCCCGGCTCAATCTCGATTGCCATCACGCTGGGGGCAAACGAACCGCACCACATCGGGGCCGGTCTGCTGGCGATTCTGGCGGCCGCAATCGGCTCTGCTTTTTTAGCAGCATCTATCTATCTCTGCTATGCGTTTGCGGACCGGTTAGCCGCAGTTATGGGACCGACCGGAATGAACGTGATCGTAAAACTCTCGTCGTTCCTCCTGGTCTGCATAGGCGTACAAATTGTCTGGAACGGCGTGAGCCAGTTGCTGAGATCGCTGCCACAGATCGCGGGTCCTGGGATGCCTCACTGAAGTAAATCGAAGCAGCCTTTTCAACCCCGCGATCCGCTAGCCGGTCTCTTCGACGTCGCCGAGTGCAATTTGATCCTCTACCCCGACGAAGCGCTTCCCAATCCCTTGGCGGGGCATTGGTAACGTGCCGGTCAGCTGCCAAAATTGCTGTCATCAGCCACGCTCGCCGCAAGCGCAGCGAAGTACATCTCACGCCACCGAGGACAGTTAACTTCCTCTGTCTGGTAGATATGCATTCGACTCCGGCAATCGTTCTTGGATTGGAATCCTAGCTGCTTAGATCTAAGTTGCAGTGGACTATCAAAACGCGAGGGACTGTGCGGACTCAGGGAATGACCGGATGCTGACGAGATTGCGAGGTCTGGGTCGAAGCCCGCTCAGCGCGCTCTTCTTAGCGTCCGTGTTCCTGTGCCTGGCCGCCACGTGCGCATTTGCCTTGGACGTGAAGCTGACAAATAGTTCCGCAATATCGGCCGTCGCCGCCGGATCAGCAGGACCAAGCGCTATGGCGCCCGAGCAGGATGAACCGGGTCTTTCGCAAAAGGCGTTAGAGATTGCCAGGCCATTTGGCTTTCCGATTACGAACTCGATGGTCGTCACCTGGATGGTTGCTGTGGCGCTCATCGTGTTCGCTCAAGTTGCGACGCGGCGCATGAAGGCGATCCCGGAGGGGATCCAGAATTTCTGGGAATGGCTGGTAGAAGGGCTCTACACATTTCTGGAAGGCATCATTGGTTCGCACCTGGTGGAGCGAACGTTTTGGTTCTTTGCGAGCATTTTCATTTTTATTCTCTCTGCGAATTGGATGGGACTGATACCGGGCGTGGGCACCATTGGCTGGGGACACCAGGGCGCGCATGGATTCAAGATCGATCAGCCGTTGTTCCGAGGCGCCAACGCCGATGTCAACCTGACGCTGGCGATGGCTCTGGTTTTTTTCGCCTGCTGGATTATCTGGGCCCTGCAAGAGGACGGCGCGGTTGGATTTCTCAAGGAACTCTTCGCGCCCAAAGGCGATGCAGACGGATTGATGAAGGTCGTGATGGTGGTCGTGTTCTTCGCCTCCGGCTGCCTGGAAATTATCTCTATCCTGTTCCGGCCGGTCTCGCTGAGTTTTCGCCTTTACGGCAACGTGTTCGCGGGAGAAAACATGCTGGAGGCCATGTCTACGCTGGTTCCCAGACTTGGCTGGCTGTTGCCGATTCCGTTCTATTTTCTGGAGTTGCTGGTGGGCCTGGTTCAGGCCCTGGTGTTCATGTTGCTGACCGCTGTCTTCACCCTGCTGATTTGCCAGCACGAAGAGGAGCCAGCGGCGGCACACGAGATCGATTAGTACATTCCGCCGACAAGACTCATCGCACCGAACAAGTCGGCGACAAAAAAAGGGGAAGTCATATGACGGGAAATCTGCACGTAGGTCTTGCTGCATTCGGAGCGGCCATTGCCGTTGGCATTATCGGGATGAAAGCTTCGGATGCGGTGGGGCGCAACCCGGTGGCATCTACGAAAGTTCTGGTCCAGTCGATTCTGGCCATTGCCTTCGCGGAAGCGATCGTTTTCTACACCCTCTTTTTGGTTAAGTAAGCATCAGGAGGAGAAATTCGGGGCGCCGAGCAGGCACGGCCACGCGTCCCGCTGAGATGAGAGTGTGACTATGCATGCAGTGGTAATGCTGGTAACTGCGGGCGGCAGCGGACAGATCGAAGAGATCGCCAGGACGTTTGGCGTGGACTGGACTCATCTGGTGGCGCAGATGATCAGCTTCTGTATCGTCTGCATTCTTCTTCAGCGATTCGCCTACAAACCCGTTCTCAAAATCCTGGAGGAGCGGAGGCAACAAATCGCGCAAGGGAAGGCGAACGCCGAGCAGATCAAGGCAGAGTTGTCCCGAACCGAGGAGCGGCGTAAGGAAATGCTCGACCAGGCCAATGTCCAGGCGAACAAACTGATCGAAGAAGCCCGCGCCGCTGCGGCTCGCGTACAAGAGCAGGAAACCCAGAAAGCCATCGCCGCCGCGGCGGAAGTAATGGTGAAGGCGCGAGAAGCGTCGGTACAGGAACGTACGCGCATGCTGGCGGAGCTCAAGAGGGAGTTCGGCCGGCTGCTCGTCGACGCGACTGCCAAAGTCACCGGCAAGATTCTGACGCCGGAAGATCAGCAACGGTTAGCCGAAGAGACCGCCCGGCAATTGACAGCATGAACACGAGGCGAACCGAAAATGATGAAGGCTAAACAAATCGAGCGGGAAGCCAAGCAGTTGTTCCGTTTTTGCATGGTCGGAGGAGTGCGGGATGAGGCGCGGGTTCGCGAAGCGGTGCGAAAAGTCCTCGAAGCCAAACGTCGTGGCCATCTCGCGTTGCTGGCTTACTTCCGGCGGTTACTGAAACTGGAGCGCTCGCGGCACACCGCCGAAGTTGCGAGCGCCGCGTCTTTGCCGGCTGCCCTACAAGCAAGCGTGTTAACGAATCTTGAGCGCTTGTATGGACCAGGCATCAGCACCTCGTTCGTGCTCAATCCGGCGTTGATCGGTGGAATGTGCATCCGGGTAAGCAGTGATGTTTATGACGGCAGCGTGCGAGCTGGATTGGACGTGCTGCAGAAGAGTTTGTGACAGGGGATGTACTGGTCTTAAAGAAATTGCAGTTGACTTGGAGCGACCGAAGTGAAGGGAAACATGGCTGACCTTTTACAGGAAATTGAAGAGCAAATTGCAGGCGCGAAGGCCACGGCGGCCAGGCAGAACGTGGGTATCATTCGCGAGGTCGGCGACGGTGTCGCCCGAGTTGAAGGCCTTAGCGATGCAATGCTGAACGAGATGCTGGATCTTGGCCACGGTGTCACCGGCCTGGCGTTGGATCTCGACGAAACCGAAGTCGGCGTAGTGGTTCTGGGAGACTACACCCAACTCGAGGAGGGGGGCGAAGTGCGCTGCACCGGCAAGCTGCTGCAGGTGCCGGTCGGCAAGGGTCTCCTAGGGCGCGTTGTGAATATGTTGGGAGAGCCCGTGGATGGCAAGGGTCCCATCCAGAGCGGTGTCGCATATCCAGTCGAGAAAATGGCTCCCGGGATCATCCGGCGTCAGCCCGTCAGTCAGCCGGTACAAACAGGCATCATGGCGATTGACGCGATGGTCCCCATCGGGCGCGGTCAGCGCCAATTGATTATCGGTGACCGTTCGACAGGCAAGACGACCATCTGTGTCGATACCATCATCAGCCAGGCGCGTCTCAACCATGCGGCTGAGGCGGCTGGCGACAAGAATTACCGTCCGCTCTACTGCATTTACGTCGCGGTTGGCCAGAAGCAGTCGAGCATTGCGCGGACGATTGCGGTGCTCGAACAAGCCGGGGCGATGCCCTACACCATCATCGTTGCGTCTCCCGCTGCCGATTCGGCCACGAATCAGTACCTGGCTCCCTTTGCCGGAGCGGCCATGGGCGAATGGTTCATGGACAATGGCATGGACGCGCTCATTGTCTTTGACGATTTGTCCAAGCACGCGGTGGCTTACCGGCAAGTATCGCTGATATTGAAGCGGCCGTCGGGCCGTGAGGCGTATCCGGGCGATGTGTTCTATCTCCACAGCCGTTTGCTCGAACGCGCTGCGCGTGTCGGTGAAAAATATGGCAACGGATCGTTGACGGCTTTGCCGATTATTGAAACGCAGGCCGGCGATGTTTCCGCGTACATTCCCACCAACGTCATCTCGATCACGGACGGCCAAATCTATTTGGAAACGGACTTGTTCTACCAGGGCGTCCGTCCCGCGATTTCGGTCGGCCTCTCGGTGTCCCGGGTTGGTTCCGCAGCGCAGCTCAAATCCATGAAGCAGGTTGCCGGCCAGCTCAAGGGTGACCTTGCTCAATTTCGGGAGTTGGCGGCGTTTGCGCAATTCGGCTCGGAGTTGGATGCCAAGACCCAAGCCAAGATTGACGGAGGCAAACGCATCATCGAGATCTTCAAACAGCCGCAATACAGCCCGATCCCGGTTGAGGTGCAGGTGGCAGTTCTCTGGATTGTGCAGAACGGTTACGTGAGCGATGTTCCGGTCGGCCGAATCAAGGATTTCCAGGCAAAGCTGACGGAGTTCCTGACTACCCGCAAGATCGAACTACTCCGGAAAATCGAAACTGAAAAAGCTGTCAGCAGTGCCGTCGTAGCCGACTTGAAGGCTGCGGCGGAGGAGTTCAAACAGACCTGGAAATGAGCGGCTGAACAGCTCCTGGGACTATTGATTTATGCACAGTATCCGCGACTTACGACGCCGCATCCGGTCCGTCAGTAGCACGGCGCAGATTACGAAAGCCATGCAGATGGTGGCAGCGTCGAAAATGCGAAAAGCGCAGCAGTCCGCGCTGGCTGGCCGCCCCTTTGCATACCTTCTGTACCGTATACAGCGGGAAGCGACAACCCGCTTGGGAGAGTTCAGCCATCCATTGCTGGAAAAGCGGGATGTTCGCAAGAGAGCAGTAATTCTCATTGCTGCCGATAAGGGTTTGTGCGGAGCACTTAACGGCAATGTGTTCCGTGTGGCTTCCCGGTTTGATCTTCAATCGACGGTCTTCATCACGGCCGGACGCAAAGCGGCGCAATTCGTCGCTCGAACCGGCCGTCAGCTGGCCGCGAAATTCGAATATGCCGACTCTCCTCGCTTTTCCGATTCGGCAGCGATTGCAGCCTGCGCCCGTGACCTCTTTCTAAGGAAGGAGGTGGATCAAGTGCAGGTGGTAGCTACCCGCTTCGTGAACACCCTCACACAGGATCCGATCGCCCTGGACTACCTTCCCGTGGGTGCAATTACCGAGTTGAAAATTCCGGGCATGGAATCGGAGGAAGAGCTGAAGGCGGACGAGGCCGAGTCCCTGTTTGAGCCCAATCCGGAGACGGTAGTCGCGTATCTGCTCTCGCACTACCTCAATTTATACATTCATCAGGCGTTGCTGGATGCCAAGGCCAGCGAGCAGAGTGCGCGCATGGTGTCGATGAAAAACGCCACGGATAGCGCCAACCATCTGATCCACGATTTGTCACTCGAATACAACAAGCAGCGGCAGGGCAATATCACAAAGGAATTGCTGGAAATCGCTGGTGGCCAGACGGAGTAAGAGAGACGTATTGGTCGCTGCGAACTGGGAATGAGGAATATGAACATAGGCAAGATCGTAAAAGTGAGCGGTCCAGTGGTGGACGTGGAGTTCCCGGAGGCGCTGCCGGGGATCTACCACGCGTTGACAGTCGAGTTCCAGATTAAGGACCAACCTGCGAAGGTGACACTGGAAGTGCAGCAACACCTCGGAGATAAGTTAGTTCGAGCCATTGCTATGGCTGGCACCGAGGGCCTCAAGCGCGGGTTCGAGGTGACAGACAAGGGCGAGCCCATCACCATGCCAGTGGGCGACGGTGTCCTGGGACGGATCTTTGATGTTACCGGCAACCCGGTGGATGAGCGGGGACCTGTTAAGGCCGAGAAATACTATCCGATCCATCGCAAGCCGCCGTCGTTGGAGGATCAATCGACTTCGCCGCAAGTGCTTGCCACCGGAATCAAAGTGATCGACTTAATCTGCCCGTTCCTGAAAGGCGGCAAAGTCGGCGCTTTTGGCGGCGCCGGAGTGGGCAAGACAGTCGTGATCATGGAGTTGATTAACAACATTGCAAAACTCCACGGCGGCGTGTCGGTGTTCGCTGGAGTGGGCGAGCGCACGCGGGAAGGGAACGATCTCTACCACGAAATGTCGGAGGCGGGGGTCATCAAGCAGGACAACCTGGGCGCGTCAAAAATCGCTCTGGTGTATGGCCAGATGAACGAACCCCCCGGAGCCCGTCTGCGCGTGGCTCTTTCCGGGCTCGCCATCACAGAATATTTCCGCGACGAGAAGAACCAGGATGTGTTGCTCTTCATTGACAACATCTTTCGCTTTTCGCAGGCCGGTTCTGAGGTCTCGGCGCTGCTCGGTCGCACGGCCAGCGCTGTCGGTTACCAACCGACCCTTGCGGCCGAGATGGGTGCGCTTCAGGAACGGATTACCTCGACCAAGAAAGGCTCGATCACGTCCTTCCAGGCCGTGTATGTTCCGGCTGACGACCTGACCGACCCGGCGCCGGCCACAACCTTCGCGCACCTGGATGCGACCATCGTTCTCGATCGCGCGATTGCCGAGTTAGGTATCTATCCCGCCGTCGATCCGCTGGCCTCAACCTCCCGCGCGCTGGCGCCGGAAATCGTGGGCCAGGAGCACTATGAAGTTGCGGGTGGAGTGCAGAGGGTGCTTCAACGCTACAAAGACCTGCAGGATATCATCGCCATTCTGGGCATGGACGAGCTTTCGCCGGAAGACAAGTTAACCGTGTTCCGTGCGCGCAAGATTCAGCGTTTCCTGAGCCAGCCGTTCAGCGTGGCGCAGGTGTTCACCGGACGTGAAGGCAAACAGGTTCCCGTGGCCGATACCGTTCGAGGCTTTAAGGAGATCCTCGACGGAAAACACGACGACGTACCGGAAGCGAACTTTTACATGAAGGGCCCGATTGAGGAAATCAAGCAAGGTTGAAGCCGGCTCCTTGTTGCCCTCGAACACCGAAACCTATGGCCAACACTTTGAAGCTCGAAATTGTGACACCGGATGCGACGGTGTACTCCGAAGACGTGGAGATGGTTACTCTCGAGGGCGTTGAGGGTGAGATGGGGATTTACCCTCAACACGTCCGGCTGATGACGCAGTTGATGCCGGGGGAAATGGTGGCGCAAAAGGGCGGCCACGATGATTTTCTGGCGGTTGGGGAAGGGCTGGTTGAAATCACGAACGACCGTGTGGCCATCCTGACGGATATGGCGGTGCGCGCCGAGAACATCGACGAGGCAAAGGCCGAAGAAGCGCGTCAACGGGCCGCGGCGCGGCTTCAGGAACAACTATCTTCTCAGGACCTCGCGTCAGTTAACGCAAGCTTAGCTCGCTCACTGGCGCAGTTGTCCGTGAAGAGACGTCATCGCAGACCCTGAGCAATCAGGCGACAAGGTCCGCATCGTCGTTGAATAGCGTGCGCCTGCGGCGTTAGCGATTAGGCCTGCGTCGGGGCCTCTGACGCTGCAGAGTTCGCATCGTTCCGATTGCGCTCAAAGGGGCGATCAGAAGCAAGACCACTTCGCGATCAGGGCAAGGACTGCCAGCAGCGTACCCGCGAAAAGCAACTTCTCGGGTCGAGTTGTGTATTTCGGCCACCTAAAGACGCCGTAGTGGCCGAGATCGGTCAGCATGTATCCGAAGATCACGATCAGCGCCAAGACTACTCCTCGATAGTCAAGAAGAAGTCCCAGATTGGTATACGCGATCGACCGCATGGGCAACACCACTCCGAAGACCGCCAGCATTACCATGCCGACCAACTGGAGTCCGATGCCTAACTTGAAATGCCGTTCTTCTGGCTTAAAGGTGAGTTCCCGGTTCAGGGTCCACCAAAAGCCCGCGAACAGGAAGCCGAGCAGGATGCTGGAGACAGGAAGGGTTGACCGTACGCCATCGCCAAATTGCATGGGCCCACCTCCTGTGTGGCAAGCACACGACTGACTTCGCCTTCCGCCACCAAGCGAGCACTTTGGCGGCCACTTATCTTAGCGCTGGCCCTCACGACTCAGAGAATTCGCCGGTCGCGTAATGCAAAGAAACATCTGGTCTTTCGCGCCTGAGATGGGCGTCCGTCATGTGTCAATCATCTGCCAAACCCGCGACCGTCTTCTCGCTGCTCATTGAAGGTGAAGTCGCACATTACACGGCGAATAAACCCCTAAGTATTAAGGCCTGGCGCAGGCGCTGCGCTGCACACGCGGCAATGGAAGCGCACATGCTTTGACGAGAATGCCGAATCACAGAATGGTTTCCTCGCAAGATCGGAGACAACATGTGGCAGGCGGGAGCAAAGCAATAACATGATTGCCGGATCGCGTAGTCCTTGGAAGCGGCCACTTAGGTGGTTCACGTGTTGCGCCGTAATGGTTTCTTTTGCGGGCTTGAGCGCATCAGGTCAGCAATCTGACCAGCTCCAGGAACAACTGCAGCAACTGAAACAGCAGTATGACGCGACCACTCGCGACCTTGAGCAACGCATTGCCTCCCTTCAACAGCAGATCGAACAAGAGAAAAAGGCCAGAGAAGAAGAGAAAGACGCCAGGGAAAAAGAAAAGACGAGGACAGTCTCCGCGGCGGAGTTGGCCGCCGAGAAAGCAACGCAATCCGTCCTCGGAGAGTCCAATCAGGTTGGGGCAAAGTTTCAAGGCCAGCTGGCTTCCGAACCGAGCTATGACCTCCTGAGAGAGGCAGACCAAAAGATCGAGAAGCTGCAGGAGCAGTTGGGCACATTTGAGTTTCACGGATATTTTCGCTCCGGTTACGGTCTCAACGGTGTGGGCGGGCAACAGGTTGCATTCGAGGCGCCTGGGGCTGAGGCGAAATACCGTCTGGGAAACGAAGCGGAAACTTATGCGGAATTGATCTTTGTCAATAACTGGGTGAACCCGGACCACAATTCCGATAAGGCGTGGTTCAGGAGCGAGTTCATGGTAGAAGCCAACTCCACGAACTCCCAGAGTTATACAAATTTTGCCAATGGCACCGGGAACGATCAGTATCGCTTCCGGGAAGCCTTCGTTCAAGCCGGCAACATCTTTGAGAGCCAGCCGAACGCCAAGTTCTGGGCAGGCGAAAGATACTACCACCGCCAGCACGTTGACATCGATGATTTCTATCCGCTGGACTTGAGCGGTTACGGCGCGGGAGTCGAGGATCTCGATCTCAGAATCGGCAAGCTTGCAGTGGCCTTCTTGAATGCGGCCAGGCCCGACATCGTCACCTCCAACGGCAACCTGGCGAAGAGCAACATCGATGTGCGTCTTTATGACTTAAAGGGACCTGCCGGTCTTTGGGCGGGGTGGTTCGATTACGCAACTTCAAAGGGTGGCAGCACACCCACAGGCACGGTACCCACGACAGATGGATACGCGTTCGGGCTGCGCCATCAACGCCTGGAGTGGCATGGCGGCTATCACGCGTTTTCGATCCAGTACGGGACTGGAGCGGCTAGCAACTTCAGCAGTCCTGGCAATGGCACGACAATCGCGAACCCGACGCCTTATATCAATCACTCGAAACAGCTTTTGGTCACAGAACAAGTAGTTTTTCAAGCGAACGACAGGTTTGCGGTCATGCCAATCTTTGTCTTCCAGCGGACCAAGGACGGCAATCCGCAACATGACTGGAACCAGTGGGTTTCATTTGGCGCACGCCCGGAAGTGTTCTTCACCGACCATATCTCGGTAGCGTTCGAGGCAGGATTCGATCACACGCACAGTCCCGGTCAATACGACGGCTGGCTGCGTAAATACACGATCGCGCCACAAATCGGAGCGGGCAGAAAATTCTTCAGCCGGCCGGTGTTGCGCGCGTTCCTGACGTATGCAAACTGGTCAGACGGATTCCGCGGCCTGGTGGGCGGAACGCCATATCTGAACCGAACCAGTGGACTGACTTACGGAGTCCAGGCCGAACATTGGTGGTAGCGGCCGCTCCTATGAGCACTTATAGCCAAGCAACGAGCAACGACAGACGTTTGGGAATATGAGGTGAAACGAAATGGCAACTCGAGAACTTACAGCGGAGTCCAGACCCGCACCGAGTCTGGTAGCAGCTTCAGTTACGCCAAACTACTCGCGTCCTCTGGCTGTCGTTACCACGCTGTTCTTCATGTGGGGATTTCTGACCTGCCTGAATGACATTCTTGTACCCCATCTGAAGTCGATCTTTGACCTGAGTTATGCGCGGGTCATGCTGATCCAGTTTGCCTTCTTTTCGGCCTACTTTCTATTCTCAATTCCCTGGTCGAAGGTTGTGAACGCGATTGGCTACCAGCGGACCATGGTGGTTGGCTTGCTCACCATGGCTTTTGGAGCATTCCTGTTCTTACCTGCGGCATCTGCTGCTTCGTATCCGCTGTTCCTGACCGCGCTCCTGATTCTTGCCGCAGGCATAACCGGTCTTCAAGTCGCGGCCAATCCATATGTGACTCTTTTGGGGAAGCCTCAAACGGCCTCGAGCCGGCTGGATCTGACGCAGGCTTTCAATTCGCTTGGCACCACGATCGCCCCGAAAATCGGAGGCCTGCTTATTTTGAGTGCAGCGCCACTGGCCATGGAACAGATACGGCAACTTGCGCCACAAGCTCTTCACGCGTACCGCGTACATGAAGCAGCGTCGGTCAAGATGCCATACACCGTGATCGGGGTGGCGCTGGTGTTGCTGGCGGTTGTGATCGGCACGTTCCATCTGCCGAAGATCGAGACCGCGACGCGGAGCGCGGGACAGAAAGTTGACGATTCGATCTGGAAACATCGCAATCTTTTCCTGGGTGCGCTTGGGATATTTGCTTATGTGGGCGCAGAGGTCTCCATCGGAAGCTTCCTGGTGAACTATTTCGGTTTGCCCGAGATTGCAAACCTCTCGGCCAAAACCGCAGCAGGGTTTGTTTCGTTCTACTGGGGGGGCGCCATGATCGGGCGCTTTCTCGGCGCACCACTTCTGCGGCGGTTCAGGCCAGGATTCTTGCTCGCTCTATGCGCGACTGTGGCCGTGATCCTGGTTGCCGCTTCCATGCTTTTGGGTGGCCACACAGCGATGTGGACGATTCTCGCCGTCGGGCTTTTCAATTCGATCATGTTCCCGACTATTTTCAGCTTGGGAGTAGCGGAACTTGGGCCTTTGACCGGGAACGGTTCCGGGCTTTTGAATATGGCCATCGTGGGCGGGGCAATTCTGCCCGTCATCCAAGGCGTTATTGCCGACCATGTGGGACTTCACCATGCCTTCATCTTGCCGGTGCTTTGCTACCTGTACATCCTGTACTACGGCCTCAGTGGATCGAAACCGAATAGCGAGCGCTACGCAAGAACGTAAGAGTTCACTCGGAGGATAGATATGTTAGTCGCAGGAGATATCGGCGGCACGAAAACGGACTTGGCGATCTTTTCGAACGAAGCGGGACCTCATGCTCCGCTCGCGGAAGCAAAGGTACACAGCGCGGATTATCCGAGCTTGCAGGCGATTGTGAAAGAGTTTCTGGCAAAGTCTCAGAAGCCGGTCGATCGAGCCTGCTTTGCGGTGGCGGGGCCGGTGATCGGCGGGCGGGTGAAGACCACCAACTTGCCCTGGCTGATTGAAGAGAACTCACTTGCGCGGGAATTGAATTTAAACCTTAAGGCGGTTCAGCTGATCAATGATCTGGAGGCGATCGCCCGTGCCGTTCCTATCCTGCGGCCAAGCGACGTGTGCACCCTTAATGCCGGCGCACCAGTTCCAGAGGGCACGATTGCGGTGATCGCACCAGGTACGGGGCTGGGCGAGTCGTTTCTCACATGGGACGGTGCCCGCTACCAGGCACATAGTTCCGAGGGTGGTCATTCGGATTTCGCTCCCACCGACGCGACGCAGGTCCGTCTGCTCGAATACATGTTCAAGAAGTTCGATCACGTGAGCTTCGAGCATGTGTGCTCGGGAATCGGAATCCCGAATATCTATGGATTCCTGCGCGACGCCGAAAGAATTCCCGAGACGCCCGAAGTGGCCGCGCTGGTTGCATCGGCCGCTGATCCTTCGTTTGTGATCATCAACCAGGCCGTCAGTCCTGAAAATACGAGTAAGTTGTGCACAGCGACCATTGACATGTTTGTTTCGATTTTAGCCGCAGAGGCTGGCAATCTCGCGGTGAAGTTCCTCGCGACTGGCGGTGTCTATGTGGCGGGTGGGGTCGCCACCCACATTCTGCAAATCATCCGGCAGCCGGCCTTCATGGAGCGCTTTAAACGCAAAGGACGGTTCGCAGACCTCCTGGGGCGCATCCCGATGCACGTTGTGGTTACTCCGGCTGGATTAGTGGGAGCGGCCGCCTGTGGGCTGGAGAACTCGGGACTCAGTTAGCAAAAGCGATTCACCTGCTGGACGCACACGTCCGAATAAGAGAGTGGTTGACATGAATGTACTGGTGGTTGATGTCGGTGGCACGCACATCAAGGTTCTCGTCACCGGCGAACGAGAACCACGGAAGTTTCCCTCCGGGCCCACACTGACGGCGAAACAAATGGTGACGTGGGTGAAGAAGGTTACCGACGACTGGAAGTACGATGCAGTGTCGATCGGTTTCCCCGGACCGGTTTTAAGAAACCGGCCAGTTGCAGAACCTCGCCACCTTGGAAACGGATGGGTTGGCTTTAACTACCGGGCCGCCTTTGGCTGTCCAGTAAGGCTGGTAAATGATGCAGCAATGCAGGGCTTGGGCAGCTACCGAAAAGGGAAGATGCTCTTCCTGGGATTGGGAACGGGACTCGGGTCAGCGCTGGTTGTGGACGGCGTTGTGGAGCCCATGGAATTGGGTCATCTCCCGTTCAAGAGAGAAACGTACGAGAGCTATGTTGGCAACGCGGCACTCCTGAACTTCGGCAAGAAAAGATGGCGCCACTATGTTGCGGATGTGGTTGCCGGATTGGCTGCCGCCCTTGAACCGGACGAGGTGGTTCTAGGAGGCGGCAACGCGAAGGAACTGAAAGAACTGCCTCCAAAGTGCAGGCTAGGCGACAACCGCAATGCGTTCCAGGGAGGCTTTCGCTTGTGGGAAGAAGCAAGCGAACCGCACCCTCTGACTTCCACAGGATCGATTTCAAGTACTCAGAGTTCACGAAAGGACGACGAACATGGCAGCACGCGCGGAAGCAACGGTCAGGCGCCCGGTGGTCAAGCGTCAGGCATGGAAGGACCTGGGGGTCCACTATAAGGAGATCGAGGAAGTACACCTGCGACAGCTCTTTGCGGACGATCCCAAGCGAGGGACACGTCTGACTGTGGAAGCATTGGGCCTTTATCTCGATTACTCGAAGAATCGGATCACCAGCGAGACACTTCAACTGCTGATCAAACTCGCCGAGGAATCGCGCCTACGGGAACGAATCGACGCCATGTTTCGCGGGGAGAAGATTAACGTCACCGAGAAACGAGCGGTTTTGCATACTGCCCTGCGAGCACCGCGAGAGGCATCCATCGTTGTGGATGGCGAAAACGTGGTTCCCAAGGTGCATGCCGTGCTCGACCGGATGGCCAATTTTGCAAACCGGATACGAAGCGGAGAATGGAAGGGGCACACCGGCAAGCGCATTCGCAACGTGATCAATGTCGGCATCGGCGGCTCCGACCTCGGGCCGGTCATGGCCTACGAGGCGCTGAAGTACTACGCCGATCGAAGCATGACATTTCGTTTTGTATCGAATGTTGATGGCACCGACTTCGCGGAGGCCGTCCGCGACCTTGATCCGTCGGAAACGGTTTTCATCATCTCTTCGAAAACCTTTACCACGCTGGAGACGATGACGAACGCCCAAACGGCCCGGACCTGGTCGCTCGCTGGCCTGGGCGGCGACGAAAAATCAGTCGCGAAGCATTTTGTGGCGGTGTCGACCAACACCGCCGAGGTCCGGAAATTCGGCATCGATACGGCCAACATGTTCGAGTTCTGGGACTGGGTGGGTGGGCGCTACTCGATGAGCTCGGCTATCGGCCTCTCGACGATGGTCGCCATCGGTCCGAACAATTTTTACGCGCTGCTGAATGGTCTCCATCAGATGGACGAACACTTCCGCACCGCGCCCTTCGAGCGCAACCTGCCAGTGCTCATGGGTCTGCTGGGCGTCTGGTACAGCGATTTCTTTGGAGCACAGACCGTGGCCGTGTTGCCCTACGAGCAATATCTGAAACGGTTTCCTGCCTACCTCCAGCAATTGACAATGGAGAGCAATGGCAAGCACGTGACTCTTGACGGGAAAAGAGTGGCCCACCAAACCGGGCCAGTTTACTGGGGCGAACCGGGGACCAACGGCCAGCACTCGTTCTACCAACTGATTCATCAGGGGACCCGCCTCATTCCGTGCGACTTTATCGCGTTCTCAAAACCGCTTAACCCACTCGGCCGGCACCACGATCTGCTGCTTGCCAATGTCTTTGCGCAGACCCAAGCTCTGGCATTCGGCAAGACTGCCGAGCAGGTAGAAGCCGAAGGCACGCCTGACTGGCTGGTTCCTCATCGCGTGTTCGAGGGCAATCGTCCTTCGAACACGATCTTTGCGGAACGGCTGACCCCGGAGACGCTCGGCAAGCTCGTGGCACTCTATGAACACTCTGTGTTCACGCAGGGCGCAATCTGGAACATCGACTCCTTCGACCAGTGGGGCGTGGAGTTAGGAAAAGTCCTGGCGCAGCGCATCGTCCCCGAACTTGAAAGCAAAGCAGAACCGAAGCTTGCCCACGACAGTTCCACCAACAGCTTGATCACTTACTACCGGAAATCCAAGGAGACCGCATGACCACTCTCGGCTTTGACAAACCACTTTACGTTCTGCCGTTTGATCACCGGGGCTCGTTCCAGAAGAAGATGTTCGGATGGGACGGTGCATTGAGCCCGCAACAGACGGCGGAGATCGCCGCCGCCAAGCGCGTCATCTATGACGCTTTCACAACCGCCGTCCACGCGGGTGTGCCTAAAGAAAAGGCGGGCATCCTGGTGGATGAGCAGTTCGGCTTCTCGATTCTGCGCGATGCAAGTGCCGCGGGATACTCGACTGCATGTCCGGCCGAGAAGAGCGGACAGGACGAGTTTGATTTCGAATATGGCGACGACTTCGGCAAACACATTGAAGCGTTTCATCCGACCTTTTGCAAGGTTCTGGTTCGCTACAACCCCGAAGGCGATGCCGACCTCAATCGACGCCAGTCGGCGCGTCTCAAGCGCCTGTCGGAATATCTGCACAGCAACAGCCGCAGCCGGTTCATGTTCGAACTGCTGGTTCCGGCGGAAAAGGCCCAACTGGATCAGCTTAAGGGAGATAAGAAGGCTTACGACCTACAGGTTCGTCCGCGGCTGATGGCTGAGGCGATCGAGCAGATGCAGGACGCTGGCGTCGAGCCGGACGTGTGGAAGATCGAAGGACTCGATCGCCGGGAAGACTGCAAGAAAATCGTGGCTGCTGCCCGCCGGGGAGGCCGCAATCAGGTCGGCTGCATCATCCTGGGACGCGGCGAAGATGACCGCAAAGTCCGCGAATGGCTGACCACGGCGGCGGGCGTGCCGGGCTTCATCGGTTTTGCCGTCGGCCGGACCAGCTTTTGGGATCCGCTGGTCGATTGGCGCGGCAAGAAGATCACCCGGGATGCGGCGGTAGCTGAGATTGCCCGTCGTTATCAGGAGTTCGTCGAAATCTTCGAAACCCAAAACAAACCAGTTCACGCATAGGGGAAGGACTAGGTGAAGACAGAAGGAGATGTGGTAAAGCTGGCGCCGTCAATTCTGGCAGCGGACTTCGCTCGCCTGGGGGAGCAGGTAGCGGAGGCGGAGAAGGCCGGCGCGGACCGGATTCATGTGGATGTGATGGATGGACATTTTGTCCCGAATCTCTCGATGGGAGCGCCGGTAGTGCAATCGCTTCGGCGTATCACGAGGCTCCCGCTGGAGACGCACCTGATGATCACCAATCCGGACCTGTTCCTGGAAGAATTTGTCGCCGCCGGTTCGGATTCCTTCCTGGTCCACTGGGAGGGTAACTGTAACCTGGATCGCACTGTGCGGCGGATCAAGGAACTTGGAAAACGCGCTGGGGTTGTCATCAATCCGGCAACTCCTGCCGCAGTTCTTGAGGAGATTCTGCCGGAGGTGGACCAAGTGTTGGTCATGACGGTCAATCCGGGTTTCGGACACCAGCACTTTCTCCGTAGCACGCTGCCCAAAATTGAGCGCGTTCGTCGGATGGTCGAACGAATGAAACTGAGCTGTGAGGTAGAAGTGGACGGGGGCGTGGACGAAGAAACAGCGCCGCTGGCGGCCGAG
Source organism: Acidobacteriaceae bacterium (assembly GCA_003139095.1). Taxonomy (GTDB): domain Bacteria; phylum Acidobacteriota; class Terriglobia; order Terriglobales; family Acidobacteriaceae; genus Acidiflorens. The sequence goes on along the minus strand of PLHW01000010.1, from coordinate 66,892 downwards.
GCCGGTGCAGATGTTCTTGTGGCTGGGTCGTCCATCTTTGGCAACGAAGCTGGAGTGGCTGCGGCCATGGACAGGCTGAGAAACATTGCGCATCGCCAGGGTGTCATGCGCGCTTAAACAATTCTGCTTTCATGAGGAGACATCAATGCAACTTGGAATGATCGGCTTAGGAAGAATGGGCGCCAATATGGTGCGGCGCCTCATCAACAAAGGACACAACTGTGTGGTCTTCGACAGGTCGTCGCAAGCAGTGAACGAACTGGTGAAGGATAAGGCGACGGGCGCGTCTTCGCTGGCGGACCTCGTAAAAAAACTCGCGAAGCCACGAGCGATCTGGCTGATGGTACCGGCTGCGGTTGTCGACCAAACCATCGCCGATCTCTTGCCGCAGCTCGACGCGGGAGACATCCTCATCGACGGCGGCAACTCGTATTACGTTGACGATATACGGCGCGCGAAGGAACTCACTCCGAAAATCCACTATGTGGATGTCGGCACCAGTGGCGGCGTGTGGGGTCTGGAGCGCGGTTACTGCATGATGATCGGCGGTGAGAACGAGGTCGTCAAGCGTCTCGACCCGATCTTCGCCGCGCTCGCTCCGGGAATGGGCGACATTCCACGCACACTCGGCCGCGAGAAGGTCGACGGCACGTCCGAGCAGGGTTACCTGCACTGCGGGCCAAACGGTGCTGGCCACTTCGTCAAGATGGTGCACAACGGAATCGAGTACGGCATTATGGCCGCCTACGCGGAAGGGCTGGGAATCTTGCGCTCCGCCAACATTGGAAAGCAAGCGGGCGGCGCGGTCGATGCTGAAACCACACCGTTGCGTAATCCCGAAGAGTACCAGTACGACTTGAACCTGCGCGATATCGCTGAAGTCTGGCGTCGCGGAAGCGTGATTGCGTCGTGGCTGCTGGATCTTACAGCCAACGCTCTGACTCAGGATCCGATTCTCTCAAAATTTGCTGGTCGAGTCTCCGACTCCGGCGAAGGTCGCTGGACGATTAAAGCGGCGATCGACGAAGCCGTACCGGCGCCGGTCCTGACCACGGCTCTTTACGAGCGATTCAGTTCGCGCGGCGAGGCTGATTTCGCCAACAAACTGTTGTCGGCCATGCGGTATGAGTTTGGCGGACACCTGGAAAAATCTGACGGCAAGACAAAGGTGGCTTAAGTGGAGATGACTGTGAACAATTCTCATTCCGATGCGCTCGTATTCTTCGGGGCAACCGGGGACCTCGCTTACAAGAAGATATTTCCCGCGTTGCAGGCTATGGTAAAGCGCGGCCATCTTAATGTGCCGGTCGTTGGTGTCGCCAAGGCAGGCTGGAACCTGGAGCAACTGAAGGCGCGGGCGCACGATAGCCTCGAGAAGCACGGTGGCGTGGACCAGGCTGCGTTCGAGAAGCTTTCCAGTTTGCTCCGCTACGTGGATGGAGACTACCAGGACGCGGAAACCTTCAAGGCGCTGGGCCGGGAGCTGAAGACGGCGCAACGGCCGGCGCACTACCTTGCCATCCCGCCCACCATGTTCGAAGCTGTGCTCGAACAACTAACGCATTGCGGCTGCACGACCGACGCCCGCATCATCGTTGAAAAACCGTTCGGTCACGATCTGGAATCCGCGCGACATCTGAATCAGGTCCTTCTCCGGAAATTCGATGAATCCTCGATTTTCCGAATCGATCATTACCTGGGGAAGCGGCCGGTCCACAATATGGTCGTCTTCCGCTTCACCAATGCTTTCATGGAGGCGTTCTGGAATCGCAACTACATCGAGAGCGTGCAAATCACCATGGCGGAAGATTTCGGCGTCCAGGGCCGCGGCGGCTTCTACGATCAGACCGGAACGATACGCGACGTCGTCCAGAACCATCTGTTTCAGGTGCTGTGCAATCTGGCGATGGAAGCTCCGGTGAGAATGGACAGCGAATCCATCCGCGACGAGAAAGTGAAGGTCCTTAAGGCGATTGCGGCGCTGGAAGAAAAGAATATTGTGCGCGGCCAGTTTCGCGGGTACCTCGATGAGAAAGGCGTGGCTCCAAACTCGAAAGTGGAGACCTTCGCCGCACTCCGGTTGGACGTCAATTCCTGGCGTTGGCATGGAGTTCCCTTCTACATCCGGGCGGGTAAGTATCTGCCCGTGACCTGCACGGAAATCGTCTGCCGGCTGCGCAAGCCTCCCACCGTAATCCCCGCGGATGAGCTGCAATCGAATTACCTCCGCTTCCGGATCAGCCCGGATGTCGGAATCGCCATGGGCATGATGGTCATGGCTCCGGGCGAGAAATTGGTTGGCGAGTCGGCGGAGATGATCGCAAGCCAGCAGCCCAACGCGGAGGAAATGGATGCCTACGAACGCGTGCTGGGAGATGCCATGGCTGGGGACGCCACTCTCTTCGCGCGGGAAGACTACGTGGAAGAAGCGTGGAGAATTGTGGATCCAGTGCTGAAGAAAGGCACTCCCGTCTATCCGTACGAGCCAAAGTGCTGGGGACCGAATGAAGTCGAGCGAGTGACGCCTCCAGGCGGATGGCACGACCCAATTGTCCGACAGGAGCCTTCATCTGCCACCAAAGCCGCTTGAGGAAGTGACATGAGGATCGAAGTCTATTCCTATTCCGACGACGAATCGACCGCGCGAGCGGCCGCGAAGTATATTGCCGCGGAAGCCCGTAGCGCCGTTGTGGCGCGCGGTCGCTTCGTGATGGCGGTTAGCGGGGGTCGTACTCCATGGATCATGCTTCGCGCGCTGGCCACGGAAGCTCTCCGCTGGGAGCACATTCATGTGGTGCAGGTCGACGAACGCGTAGCGCCCGCGGGTGACGCCGATCGAAATCTCACGCATCTTCTGGAATCCCTCGCGCACTCTCCGATTCGTCCCGAGCAGATCCACGCCATGCCGGTGGAATCGCCCGATCTGGAAACAGGAGTCGCGCGCTATGCCGCAACCTTGCGTGATATTGCCGGGACTCCGCCGGTCCTGGACTTGGTCCACTTGGGCCTGGGGCCGGACGGGCATACCGCCTCCCTTGTGCCGGGAGATCCAGTACTCAAGATCACCGAGGCTGACGTAGCTCTGACAGGTGAATACCAGCACAGGCGGCGAATGACTCTGACCTATCCGATTATCAATCGCGCCCGCCGGATCCTGTGGTTGGCTACTGGCAGTGAGAAAGCCATCATGCTAGCCCGCCTGCGCCAGGGCGACCAGTCGATTCCGGCAGGAAAGATTAATCAGGAGCGGGCGGTGATCTTTTCTGATCAAGCAGCAACAAAAGTGCCGGCCTAAGTATATGCAAAGATTGGCCTTCGAAGGGTATGACTGCCATTCTCCGGACAGGTGCCACGGACAGCAGTATTAATAAGGATAGGAACGGGGCAGGAACAGCCATGACTGACAACGGATTCTCAACGGACAGCGCCGCAACGACGAGACTCACGATCGCAGACCGCAGCTTCCGCTCGCGGGTCATGCTCGGGACGGGAAAGTATCGCAGCCCGGAAATCATGGCCGCCTGTCACCACGAATCCGGCGCGGAGATTATCACGGTGGCTGTACGGCGGGTCAACCTTGGTGATCGCCAATCCGACTCCATTCTCAGCCACCTGACTGGCCATTCATATTTCCTGCTTCCGAACACGGCCGGATGCAGAACGGCGACCGAGGCGGTGCGCACCGCTCATTTGGCGCGCGAGGCCGGGTTTTCCAACTGGATCAAGCTCGAAGTGATTGGAGATGACCAGACTTTGTTTCCTGATAACGAAGGCCTGCTCGAGGCTACAGGCATTCTCGCCAGGGAAGGCTTCGTCGTACTGCCTTACACGACTGACGATCTTGTCAATGCCCGCAAACTCATTGATGCCGGCGCTGCGGCCGTCATGCCGTTGGGGGCGCCGATTGGGTCGGGACTCGGCATCCAGAATCAGACGAACCTGCGGATTCTGCGTGAACAGATCACATCCGTTCCTCTGATCGTCGATGCCGGTGTGGGCACAGCGTCAGACGCCGCAATTGCAATGGAGTTGGGATTCGACGCAGTCCTCCTCAACACGGCCGTCGCGGCCGCAGAAGACAGTGTCGCCATGGCGCGCGCCATGGGTCACGCTGTAATAGCAGGGAGACTGGCTTTCGAAGCGAAACGCATGGGGCGATTCCTATATGCCAATGCAAGCAGTCCGAAGAACGGGTTGAGTAATCCGGCGACGATCGCGCCGGTAAGTCTGCCGTCGCACGAATACAGCCTCAAATAGAGAGAACGAAAAACATGAACGGCAAAATGCCTGACGCGGAAACCTCGATTCACACTCAGATCCACCACGCCCGTTCCGGAATGATGACCCGGCAAATGAAGTACGTCGCACAGCGAGAAAAGCTGAACCCGGAGTTGGTCCGTGATGAAGTCGCTCGCGGGCGCATGGTCATCCCCGCCAATGTGAATCACCGCAATCTCGAGCCGATGTGTATCGGCATTGCCGGAACTTGCAAGATCAACGCGAACATCGGCAATTCCGCCACGACATCCAATATTGAAGAGGAACTAAAGAAGCTCCGCTACTCGATCAAGTACGGTGCCGATACTGTAATGGACCTGTCCACCGGCGGCGACATTCCTCTCATCCGCCAGGCGATCATTGATGAGTCGCCGGTTCCGATTGGTACGGTGCCGATCTATGAGGCTCTGAGCCGGGTGCGTCGTGTTGAAGATCTCTCGGCGGCGCTGATGCTCGAAGTAATCGAGGAGCAGGCGCAGCAGGGCGTGGATTACATGACCATCCACGCCGGCGTATTGGTTCAGCATATCCCGCTGGCGTCAGGCCGTGTCACTGGGATCGTGAGCCGCGGCGGGTCCATTTTGGCGGAATGGATGGTGAAGAATCACAGACAGAATTTCCTCTACGAGAGTTTCGAAGATATTTGCCGGATCTTCCAGAAATACGACGTGACATTCTCACTCGGCGACGGGCTCCGCCCCGGATCGGTTGCCGATGCCAGTGACGCTGCACAGTTTGCGGAACTCGAAACTCTGGGAGAGTTGACGAAGATCGCGTGGCGGCACGACGTGCAGGTCATGGTCGAGGGGCCGGGACACATCCCGATGGACCAGATCCAGTTGCAGGTGGAGAAAGAGAAAGAGATCTGCTTTGAAGCGCCCTTCTATACGCTGGGGCCGCTGGTAACGGACATCGCACCCGGGTATGACCACATCACCAGTGCCATCGGGGCGGCGATGATCGGCTGGTATGGAGCGTCCATGCTCTGTTACGTGACGCCGAAAGAGCATCTCGGACTTCCAAACCTGGAAGATGTCAAGCAGGGCCTCATCGCTTACAAGATTGCAGCTCACGCCGCGGACCTTGCCCGGCACCGGCCCGGAGCACGTGATCGCGACGATGCGCTCTCGCGCGCCCGCTACCGGTTCGACTGGCGCGAGCAGTTCCGCTTGTCGCTCGACCCCGAAACCGCTCAGGCCATGCATGATGAAACCTTGCCGGAAGAAGGGTTCAAGGACGCGGCTTTCTGCTCGATGTGCGGTCCAAAGTTCTGCTCGATGAACATGCACGCGAAAACGAAGGAATTCAGCATCGCGGAGGCAGAGGACATCCTGAAGTCCACCAACTTGGTGGAGATTCAAGGGATAACGTCCTAGATGTGGGTGGAGTCGTCTAGAGATTGAGGAGTAGACAGTGTTTGGTCATGAAACCGGTGAGGAGCGCTTAATCGCCGAGCGGTCCAACGTCCTTGAAGCGGACGCTTTTCAAGACGTGCTTGTCGTCGGTGCCGGCCTCATGGGCAGTTCGATCGCATGGCTACTCTCAAAGGCAGGTTGCAGGGTCGTCCTCATCGATGCGGGTAGTTTCGGGGGAGAGGCAAGCGCTGCCGGCGCAGGCATGCTTGCCCCGGGCGGGGAGTATCGCGAACCTTCGCCAGCGGCTCGATTCGCGATCGAGAGCCTAGCCATGTACCCCACATTCGTTCGCCAGTTCGAGAAGGAGAGCGGCATCTCGATTGACTATCGCAAGTGCGGTGCGATCGAATTGGCCTATGACCACGAGGGCTGGCGCGCGCTGCGAAGACGCGCCGACACTCAGCGTCGCTTCGGAATCTCGGCTCAGATGCTCTGTCCGTCAAGTCTGAGTGCACTCGCACCAGGCCTGAATTTAGAAGGCCTGCTGGGCGTGCTTTATTATCCGGACGATGCTTGTGTGGCTCCCGCCGACCTGCTTCGAGCCTTGCGAGCCGTATGTGAATGCGAAGGCGTCAGGATTCTAGAAAACAGCCCGGTGGAGAAGATTGACGCGGAACGCCGCCGGGTGATGGTGAGAGTCCGCGAGCAGCGGATCATCGGGCGACATCTCGTCTTGGCTGCCGGTGCCTGGAGTTCACAGATTCCTGTCAGCCGCTTGGGAGTGACCACACACATCCCCGAAAGCTTTCCCGTCAAAGGCCACCTGGTCGGGTATCGGCTTCTCTCGGGTTCACTACGTCCGATCCTGCGGAATGGCCACCACTACATCGTGCAACGAAAGAGTGGGTTCACTATCGCCGGTTCGTCGGAAGAGCAGGGTGGCTTCAACAGAAGCGTCAATCCAGAGCGGATCAGCGAGATTCGCCATGCCGTCGGCTCCTTTTACACACCGATATCCATGCTGGAACCAACGCGGGAGTGGACAGGCTTCCGGCCTGCGAGCGAAAGCCATGCGCCCACGATCGGTAGAGTGCCGGGAACGAATGTGTGGCTCGCATATGGGCACTATCGCAACGGCATTCTCTTGGCTCCTGCGACCGCCCATCTGGTCTCCCACCAGATAACTGAATGCGCCCCACAAGTCACAGGAAGATAGCTCACTCCCGTTGACTGCTTCCATCGAATCGGGACACGCGTATCGGTTGACCGGTGTCGGCTGGATTGGCAAGTGACGGACTCCTGACGACAGGCGCCAAAACGCAGCACAGCCCGCCTTCTGCCACGCATAGCTCTCCGCGGGACTAAGTGATTGATCCTGCACAAGCCTTCAAGACAAACGAGCCCTACTCCTAGCGTGGAATGCCGGATGCAGAATCCTTTGGAACGACGGTTGGACGTCGGCCGTGACGGCATAACTGTGCGTTTTGTGGGGATCGTGGAAGGTCCAATCGCAATCTGCATGAATGAGGCAAAGTGAACAATTCCATCCAAGAGTTGCTTGCTGGCGTGGATGATTCGGGCACGGCCGTGACCACGACTACCTCAGTCACGAAGCGACCGACGTGGGCGCAGGCCGAAGGCAGTCCTCTTCCCCTTGGCGTTATCTGGATTGAAGACGAGCAAGCGTTCAACTTTGCCGTGCAGTCGGAACATGCGGAAAGCGTCACGCTGTTGCTCTACTCTTCTACCGATCTGGTCAATCCGCTTCTAACGTACCGTTTCGACTTTCTGCGCAACAAGTCGGGACAGATTTGGCATTGTCGAGTCCCACTTTCAAGAATTGGCGGGTGTGCCTATTACGCCTACTCGGTATCGGGCCAAACTGCTTCCAGCATTCATAGCTTCGACCCACAGAAGGTTCTGCTCGATCCTTACGCGAGAGGGGTGTTTTTCCCGGCCGAGTTCGATCGCACTCTGGCAATGCGAGAAGGAGCAAACGCAGGCCGCGCACCATTGGGCGTGCTGACGGCTCACCGTCCAGTTTTTGACTGGGCAGAGGACCGGTCGCTTCATCACGAGTCGGACGCAATCATTTACGAACTTCACGTGAAGGGTTTCACGAAAAACCCCAACTCGGGAGTCGATCATTCTCGGGCCGGAACGTATGCGGGTCTGGTAGAGAAGATCCCATATCTGAAAGATCTCGGAATCACGGTTGTCGAGCTGATGCCGATCTTCCAGCGCGACCCGCAGGAAGGTGACTACTGGGGCTACATGCCTTTAAATTTCTTCGCGCCCCACGCGCAATACGCCAGTACCCGCGATGACGATGAGCAGCATATTGAATTCAGAAACATGGTGAAGGCATTTCACCATGCGGGGATCGGCGTGGTGCTCGACGTTGTGTACAACCACACTTGCGAGGGAGATCACCGGGGCCCCGTTTACAGCTACAAGGGTTTCGACAGCGCCGGCTATTACATGATGTCCTCCGACCCGGCCAACCCGTACGCCAATTACTCCGGTACCGGCAATACCTTGAATTTTGGCGAGGCACACGTACGCCAAATGGTGATGGACAGCTTGCGGTATTGGAAAAAGGAGATGCATGTTGACGGATTCCGCTTCGATCTGGCGTCCGTGTTCAGCCGGAATGCGGATGGATCTCTCAACTGGGGGCATGCTCCCATTTTCAGTGAGATCGCGGCCGATCCGGAGTTGGGACGGTTACGGTTGATCGCGGAGCCTTGGGATACGGGCGCTTATCAACTCGGGCGGGGATTCCCCGGCATCACCTGGCTCCAGTGGAACGGGCGCTTCCGGGACGACGTCCGCCGATTTGTAAGAGGTGATCCTGGAATGGTTCCTGACCTGATGCTGCGCATCTATGGTAGCGACGATTTTTTCCCCGACAGCCGCGCCGGCGCCTATCACGCCTACCAGAGCGTGAACTACATCGCTTCGCACGACGGCTTCACCCTCTACGACTTGGTCGCCTATAACCAGAAGCGCAACTGGGCGAATGGAAATAACAACCGGGATGGAACTGACGACAATTACAGCTGGAATTGCGGCCACGAGGGCGACGAAGGCGCGCCGTCCGAAGTGTTGGCGCTACGCCGCAAACAAGTGAAGAATTTGTTCTGCCTGCTCATGCTGTCGAACGGAACTCCCATGTTCCGCGCCGGCGATGAATTTCTGAACACGCAGTTCGGCAACAACAATCCGTACAACCAGGACAACTCCGCGGGATGGCTGGATTGGAGCCAACTTCAGACGAATCAGGACGTCTTTCGTTTCTTCAAGAACATGATTGCGTTTCGCAAGAGCCATCCTGCGTCGGGCCGCAGCCGGTTCTGGCGGGAGGATGTCGCCTGGTACGGGACTGGGCCGAGGGCCGACGTGTCCTATGACTCCCGCAGTCTGGCGTTCTGCCTTCACGGTGCTTCCGAAAACGATGATGACATCTACGTAATGATCAACGCGTACTGGGAGGAATTGGAGTTTCACATTCAGGAAGGCTACGTGCAGGAGTGGACAAGAGTCGTAGACACAGCATTGCCGAGTCCCGGTGATTTCTCTGAGGGTGATCCGCTAAGGACGGCGAGCTACAAGGTGGCTGCGAGATCGGTAGTTGTGTTGCTCCGGTCTCGAAACAGGTCGGGAAGGAAGGAACGTTAGGACTTATGAGCGGGCGATCAAAGGTCATCATTATTGGGGGCGGATTTGGAGGACTATGCGCAGCACGCACGCTTGGGTCAGCGCCAGTTGACATAATATTGATCGATCGGCGCAACTACCACCTTTTTCAACCTCTCCTCTATCAAGTCGCCACCGGTTCGCTTTCTCCCGGTGAAATCGCAGCACCCTTGCGGGGCGTCTTGGGCCGCCAGAAAAATACCCGCGTGTTGCTCGGCGACGTCGAGGATATCGACCCGGCGTTGAAGCGCGTGCTGCTGGCTGATGGAGCGAGTTTTGAATACGACTCTCTGATTGTCGCATCCGGCTCAACCAGTTTTTACTACGGGAACGATCAGTGGCAGAAATGGGCCCCCGGCCTGAAGAGCCTGGAGGAAGCGACGACGATACGGCACAAAATTCTGTATGCATTTGAAGTCGCGGAACGGCTCTCCGATCCCGCTCTACGACGAGCCTGGCTCACGTTCGTAATCGTGGGAGCGGGTCCCACCGGGGTGGAACTCGCGGGGGCCATCGGCGAAATCGCCCGCGAGACGCTCAAGAACGACTTTCGCTCCATCCACCCGGAAGAGTCGCGCATCATTCTGCTCGACGGCGCGCCGAGATTACTAATGCCTTTCCCGGAAGACCTAGCGCGAAAAGCGGAGCGATCGCTCGCCAAGCTCGGCGTTCAGGTTAAGACCAAAGCCATGGTTAAGAGCGTGGATCAGGCGAGCGTGACCCTTGAGTTAGGCGATCACGAGGAGCGGCTGGATACCAGGACCGTCATTTGGGCGGGCGGCGTTACCGTTGCTGCCCTCGGTAGAACGCTAGCGAAACGCACAGGAGCTGAGACCGACCGTGGCGGAAGGATCAAAGTGGGCCCCGACCTTACCATCGCCGAGTTTCCGGACATCTATGTGATCGGGGATCTAGCCCTCTCTTTGGACGCGGAAGGAAAACCGCTGGCAGGCGTGGCACAGGTTGCGATGCAACAGGGGACCTATGCCGCCAAGGCGATCGTCAGGAAGGTCCAGGGCAAACCGCCGCGGAAGGCCTTCGAATATCTCGACAAAGGAAATCTGGCGGTGATCGGGCGCGCGGCCGCGGTGGCCAACGTGTTCGGGATTCATCTTTGGGGCCTGCCGGCTTGGCTAGTCTGGGTATTTATCCACTTGATGTACATCGTGGAATTCCAGAGTCGCCTTGTGGTTTTCATCAAGTGGGCGATCCAGGATCTCACTTCAAGTCGCGGAGCAAGACTGATTACTGGCACCGCAAACACTGATTTCGACTTCAATCATGAGATTGCTTGCGAGAACTGTACAACTGAGCTGAAGGCCGATCCGCTCGGTGCAGAAGTTCATTAGCCCGGAACAGTCGAGCCGCTGCCGAAGGTTCGAGCTGAAGTTTTGAGAGAAAGAGAGATTGACGGATGCAAGCCTTGCGATCGACCAACTCGTTTGCGCGTGGACCTCTCGCGGTCTTGCTGTCCGTCATTTGGCAGGCGAGCGCGGTCGTCGGAGCAACTTCTCCGGCTCTGAGCCCGACGAACATTTTTGCTCCTGAATCAACGCCGGCCAAATCTATTGCTCACCTATCTGTATTTGTCCTTATCATTACCGGGATCATCTTTGTCGTCGTTTTTACGTTACTGGTCTACTCCCTTATTAAGTTCCGCGGGCGAGCCGTGGATGCGGGCCGCGAACCCGCTCAAGTCTTTGGAAGCACCCAGATTGAGTTGGCCTGGACGATCATTCCAATCCTGATCGTTGTTGTCTTGTTCCTGGCCACGGCGCGAGTGATCCATGCCATTCAGGACGCTCCCCAACCGCCGAGCGCCATAGAAGTCACCGCCATCGGACACCAATACTGGTGGGAATTTCGCTATCCGAAGCTGGGAATCGTTACAGCGAATGAGATGCACATCCCGGTGAGCGATCCTGAGAATCCAACTCCTACTTTTTTGACTTTGCTTTCCGCTGACACGGACCACAGCTTCTGGATTCCGGAACTCGCGGGCAAGACCGACCTGATTCCCAACCATCCGAACCGGATGTGGATGGATCCGCACCGCATCGGAATCTTTCTCGGCCAGTGTGCGCAGTACTGCGGAGTACAACACGCCAAGATGCTGCTGCGTGTCTCGGTGGATAGTCCCGAAGATTTTGCGGCTTGGGTCCGGAGCCAGCAACAGCCCGCGGTTCAGGACGCAAGCGTGGAGACGGGCAGGCGGGTTTTCGAAAGCACTGCCTGCATCAACTGTCATGCCGTGGCAGGAACGAATGCCAACGGGCGCTTCGGGCCGGACCTCACCCACTTGATGAGCCGGGCCACTATCGCCTCCGGTGCCGCCCCCAATACGCCAGAAAAGCTTCGCCTTTGGATTCAGGATCCGAACAAAATAAAGCCCGGCTCGCTGATGCCGGCCATGCAGTTGAGCGGTACAGATTTGGACGCAGTCGTGAGTTATATGGAGACACTGCGTTAGAGGAAGTGGAAGACCAATATGTCATCGAATGCGATCACTGTTCCCGGTGTGCAGATTGACGAGAAGCCTTGGGTTGACACCCTTCACGAGTGGGTGACTACGGTTGATCACAAGCGGTTGGGCGTTCTCTATATTCTCTATGCCCTGCTATTTCTGGTGATCGCCGGTGTCGAAGCGCTGATCATCCGCATTCAGCTGATGTTCCCGCACAATCATTTTGTTTCGCCGGAGGTCTTCAACCGCCTGTTTACCTTGCACGGCACAACCATGGTTTTCTTCATGGGCATGCCAATCCTGTTTGGGTTTGCGAACTACCTCGTGCCGTTAATGATTGGCGCTCGCGACATGGCCTTTCCCCGCCTGAATGCCTTCAGCTTCTGGCTTTCTGCGCTGGGCGGGTTTCTTCTCTACTTCAGCCTGGTGGGCGCAAATGGGCTCTACGGCGCGGGCAACGCTCCGGACGTGGGATGGTGGGCATATGCGCCTCTGACGGCGCGGGCCTTTTCGCCAGGCCACAGCACTGATTATTGGACACTGGCTCTGCTGGTTTCCGGATTTGGCAGCATTGGAACCGCAATCAATATTATCGCGACCATTCTGTGCATGCGCTGCCCGGGCATGAAGCTCAACCGCATGCCTTTGCTGGCATGGCTCAACCTGGTCATGGCGGGAATGGTTCTGATCGCTGTTTCGCCCCTGACCGCCGCGCAGGCCATGCTGCTCATCGATCGATATTTAGGCGGCCATTTTTTCGACACGCAGGCGGGCGGCTCCGCAGTGCTGTGGATGCACTTCTTTTGGATATTTGGACATCCGGAAGTCTACATCCTTATTATTCCCTGTTTTGCTTTCATGTCGGAGATCATCCCGGTGTTTTCCCGAAAACCGATTTTCGGCTATCCGGTCATGGTCGCAGCCACTCTCTGCATCGGATTCGTGAGCATGAGCGTGTGGGCGCACCACATGTTTTCCGTCGGAATGAACTCTTATGCGAACAGTTTTTTCACGATTACGACGATGGCGGTCGGTGTTCCTACGGGAATCAAGATCTTCAATTGGCTTGGCACGATGTGGGGAGGAAGGATTCAGTTTAAGGTGCCGATGCTGTTCTGCATCGCATTTCTCTTCCAGTTCCTGATTGCTGGCCTGACCGGCGTCATGCTGGGAAGCGCGGCCTTCGCTTCGCAGCTTACCCTGTCGTATTTCGTGGTCGCGCATTTTCATTACACACTGGTAGGTGGGGTTGTGTTTGCCGTGTTCGCCGCCATCTGCTACTGGTACCCAAAAATCACGGGGAGAATGTTGAATGAAACCCTTGGCAAATTGCACTTCTGGCTCTTTCTGATCGGCTTCCATCTCACATTCGACCTCATGCACTTTCCCGGCCTCTTGGGCATGCCGCGCCGTATTTACACCTACGAACCGGGACGCGGCTGGAATACTTTGAACCTGCTTATCAGCATCGGTGGTTTCATTCAGGCGATCGCCATCCTGCTGTTTGTGGCAAACCTGATCATTTCTTATTTCAAGGGCGCCAAAGCCGGCAACGATCCCTGGGACGCCTGGACGCTGGAATGGGCCACAAGCTCGCCGCCGCCTGCCTACAACTTTGCTTCCATACCAGTGGTCGCGAGCCGCCGGCCGTTGTGGGACTTGAAGCATCCCGAAGATCCAGACAGCCGTTACGAATGAGAGACGCTGTGAATAAAGGAAGAATGCAATGAGTGCGATGGCAAATTCGTACCCACAGGCGCCCGCAAACTGGGCCCTTCCGGATCGTGGCAAGGTCGCAATGGCCGGCCTCATCATTGCCGAGTCGGCGATCTTCACGATTTTTGTTGTTGCTTATCTGTTTTATGTGGGGAAGAGCCTCACCGGACCGAGTCCTCGCGAAGTGCTCGAAACGCCGATTTTCTACACTATCTGCCTGTTGTCGAGCAGCCTGACCGTTCATCTTGCCGCGAAATCACTGGCACGCGACCGAGTCGGAGCGTTTCTCGGCTTATGGGTACTCACAATCGTTTTGGGTGGCGCGTTTATGTATGGCACTGCGCAAGAGTGGCATCGGCTGATTTATGAACACGGGCTTACTATTTCGACAAATCTATTCGGAACCACATACTACTCACTCGTCGGCCTACACGCATTTCACGTCACGGCAGGCTTGCTTATGCTCTCGATGGTTGCGATCTTTGCTTTGGTTGGCCGCGTAGGCGTGCAGCACTCCCGTCGCGTGGAAGTGCTCTCAATGTACTGGCACTTTGTTGATGCCGTGTGGGTCGTGGTCTTCACTGTGGTTTACGTCGTGGGACGCTGAGGAGAAAGGAAATGGCAACGCTGTTGACAGCAGAGCAAGTGATGGAAAGCCCGCGGGCTCCGCGCGAGATTGAAGTGCCAGCGTCGACCGTGTGGCCCTTTGTTTTGGCTTTCGGCTTCACCTTACTATTTGCGGGCCTGGTCACGACGATGTCGGTCAGCGCGCTCGGCGCCGTGCTTGCCGTGGCTGGTTGCATCGGTTGGTTTCGCGAAGTCTTCCCCCACGAGCACGAAGAGGTTGTGCCGATTGTCCCCGAAGACATTCGCATAACCACAGAACGGCGAACCGTCGAGCGGCTTCCCGTCGCCGCTTACCAATTGCGCGCGTGGCTCCCTGTCCACACGTATCCAATTTCGGCAGGCGTCAAAGGGGGATTGGCAGGCGCTGTCGCCATGGCGGTTTTGGCCTGTGCCTATGGCGTGCTGAAGGCAGGAAGCATCTGGTACCCGATCAATCTTCTTGCAGCGGCCGTGTACGCCGAATCGCTGAAGCTTGGGCCCGCACAGTTGTATTCATTTCATGCCGATAGCTTCGAGATTGCTTTGGTTTTGCACCTCATCGTATCAGCGCTTGTTGGGTTGCTCTATGGCGCGATGCTTCCGATGTTCGCGCGCCGCCCGATCGTGCTTGGCGGACTCATTGCCCCAGCTCTGTGGTCGGGGTTGATCTACACGATCCTGGGGGTCGTGAATCCACTGCTCGCGAGCCACATTGACTGGGCCTGGTTTATTGCTTCACAAGTGGCCTTTGGAATTGTGGCGGGTATCGTGGTCGCGAGGCAATCACGCATGATTACTCAGGAGAACCTGCCCTTCGCCATGCGCGCGGGGATTGAAGCTCCGGGGATGATTCCACCACGAGAAAACGGAGAGGACGGACAGTGAAACGATTTCAATATGTATGGGCGTCCGCGGTGCTAACCCTGCTGCTCTCGGGCTGTAGTAGCTCTCCTCATGGTCAACCCCAGAAGGATTCGGAAGCCATTGCTCCGAGCCAGGTCTTGGATTTCACGACGCTCTACGCTGAAAATTGCGCGGGTTGCCACGGTGCCCAAGGACGAGGAGGACCGGCGATCGCCATGGCAGATCCCGTTTATCTCGCCATTGTGGACGAACCGTCCATGCGCAAAGTTATCGCCAACGGCACACGTGGAACCTCAATGCCGGCATTTGCTCAGAGCGCAGGGGGAATGCTGACCGACAAACAGGTTGATGCGATTGCGAGCGGAATATTTTCACGCTGGGCACGAAAAGGGATTCTCGACGGAAGCAATCCACCTTCTTATGTGGCAAGGACTATGGGCAATCCCGCGAATGGCGAAATCGTGTACGGAACGTACTGCGCCTCCTGCCACGGCACTGGCGGCCAAGGCAGCCCCAAGGGAAGCGCCATTACGAACGATTCGTTCCTGGCTCTCGTCAGCGACCAGGGACTGCGCACGATCGTCATAGCTGGTCGCCCGGAATTGGGCGCGCCAGACTGGCGCGGCAACGTTCCAGGAAAATCGATGACGGACCAGGAAATCACGGATGTCATCTCCTGGCTCGCATCACGTCGCGTCCAAAACCCCGGGCAGCCTTACTCCGCTTCAAATTACGAACAGCACTTGGAGTCCAGACATGTCGACTAAACCTGCCATTGAGCCGAATACCGGACCCGTCATTGTCCCGAGAAATGACGCCTCAGTTTCCCGCCGCGGATTTTTCATGAAGCTGGGAATTCTTTTCAACGGATTCGCAGCTATGGTGTTGGCGGTGCCGGTTGTTGGATTTCTGCTTTCCTCGGTTACGCGCGGGCGCGCCAACGGCTATCTCTCATGGGTGCCGCTCGGGAAGGTGAGTGATTTTCCCGAGGGCGAGACGCGGCTGGCTACTTTCCAGAATCCATACGTGATGCCCACGGATGGCAAGACGGTGGACACTGCCTGCTGGGTGCGGCATGTTGCAGGTGAGAAGTTTCAGGTGTTTGCGATCAACTGCGCGCATCTTGGCTGCCCGGTGCGCTGGTTTCAGCAGTCCGGTTTATTTATGTGTCCTTGTCACGGCGGAGCTTATTACCGCGACGGCTCGCGTGCGTCAGGACCGCCGGAGCGCGGGCTGTTCGAATATCCCTACAAAGTTGAAAACGGCCTGGTCACGATTCAGGCCGGTGAGCTGCCCACGCCGGGCGCAGCTATCGCATCACTCACCGGGGAGAAACCGCCATGCGCATCATGATTGGAAAAATCGGCGAATGGTTCGACCATCGCCTGCAACTCGCGGCGCCGATTCGCGAAGTCGCCGAACATCCCGTCCCGCGAAGCACGGCGAGCTGGTTCTACGTGTTCGGCAGCGCGGCGCTCACCGTCTTCATCCTCCAACTTGTGACGGGAATTCTGCTGGCTCTGATCTACGTGCCCTCCGCGGGCCAGGCTTGGAGCAGTCTGCAGGCTCTGAATCATCAGGTGGCGCTCGGCTGGTTCATCCGCGCGATGCACGGCTGGGGCTCCAACTTCATGGTCGCCATTGTTCTGATTCACATGGTGCAGGTCTTCCTGTTCGGGGCACATAAGTTCCCGCGCGAGCTCACCTGGGTCATCGGAGTTTTCCTCTTATTGATGACTTTGGGAATGGCCTTCACTGGACAAGTGCTGCGCTTCGATCAGGATGCCTACTGGGGATTGGGAATCGGAGCGTCCATCTCCAGCCGCGTTCCAATCATCGGCCCCTTCGTGGTAAAGCTGATGCTGGGTGGGCCGATCATCGCGGGCGCAACCCTCTCCCGATTTTTCGCGCTGCACGTGTTCGTAATCCCCGGACTGCTGATCGGGTTCGTTAGCCTTCATCTCCTGATGGTGCTGAAGCTGGGAATCAACGAATGGCCGATGCCGGGCCGCGTCGTAAAGCGAGCCACCTATGAACGCGAATACCAAGCGCTGACGAAGCAAAACGGCGCGCCATTCGTACCATATGCGATCTGGAAGGATTTGTTCTTTGCGGCATTTATCATCCTGGCTATCGCCGCTTGCGCCTTCTACTTCGGTCCGTTTGGACCGACTGGCCAGCCTGATCCCACGATCATCCAGACCGCTCCCAAGCCCGATTACTTTTTTCTGTGGCTCTACGCTTTGCTTTCGTTGCTTCCTCCCTCGATGGAGACGCCATTTCTTCTCATCGGCCCAGCTGTGGCGATCCTGGCGTTAATTTTTCTGCCGTTTCTTTCCGGCGAAGGAGAAAAGAGCTGGAAGCGCCGGCCCATTGCAGTCCTCACGGTGATGCTGATTTCGATCACCCTCGGAACTTTCACCCGGCTCGCGCAGTTCGCGCCGTGGAGTCCACAAATGAATGCGTGGAGCGGCGATCCTGTCCCGGATCGCTTCGTGCATGGTACAACTGCACTCGAGCGTCAGGGCGCGTTGGTGTTTCAGGTCAAGCAGTGCCGCAACTGCCACTCCCTTGGCGAAACCGGTGGAAAGAGGGGCCCGTCCTTGGACGCTGTCGCCGTCCGCCTCACGCAGGACCAGCTCATCCGGCAGGTGATTCAGGGCGGCGGCAACATGCCTGCCTATGGAAAAAACTTGAGTCCGGCTGAGACTACGGCACTCGTTGCGTTTCTGGAAACGTTGCATCCCCCAGGGCAAGTGCCCGCGCGGGACGCCTCACGTGACTTGGCCCTTGGCGAAAGCAGTCAGAAATCTCCCGGCACACAACAATAGGATCCATCGATGCCACACACTCATCACGCCGCTTTCGAATCATTCTGGGATTCTGCGGTCTTGATTCTCGCAGCGCTAATCTACGTGCGGGGATGGGTTCGCCTTCGCAGACTTGAACGGGACGACGTTAGCGGATGGCGCGCCGCCAGCCTTCTCCTGGGACTGTTCTTCATTTGGCTAGCAATATCTTCACCGATCGCTGCCCTCGACCACCAACTGCTGACAGTCCACATGATTCAGCATTTGCTGCTCATGACGCTGGCCCCTCCTTTCATCTGGCTCGGCGCACCAGGGAACGCGCTGGCGCATGGTTTACCCCACCGATTCGTCGAAGAGTTCCTCGCTCGAATTTCCCGTTGGTCGCCGATGAAGCTACTTGGAAATGCACTGGCGAACCCCACACTCTGCTGGCTGGCCGCTTCCGCTACGCTGATTGGATGGCACATTCCGACGTTGTTTGCGCTCGGTCTCCAATCAGAAATGTGGCATGGAATTGAGCAGGCCTCGTTTCTGACATCGGGGCTTCTTTTCTGGTGGCCAGTCGTCCGGCCGCGGCCGACCGTCTCGAATTGGTCAGAGTGGCCGATCCTCCTCTATCTGTTTCTCGCCACCTTGCCGTGCGACATCCTTTCCGGATTTCTTGTCTTTTGCGACCGCGTGGTCTACCCGGTTTATTTCGGGGCACCGCACCGGTTTGCGTTTTCTGCTCTCGAGGATCAGCAGTGTGCCGGCGCATTGATGTGGACTTGCGTTACGGTCGTTTACTTGGTCGCTGGAACAATTGTCGCAGCGCGGCTGCTCGCGCCCCAGAATTCGCACCCATACTCTTTTCCGATATCAGACTCGCAACTCAGTGTGGCATCGCACACGACCCCCCAGCACGTGGAGGTTGTCTAGATGTCCGGCAAGCCTCTCATTGCGGTGCTCAAAGCGCCCCTAATGAAAGGCCGTCGTGTCACAGCATCCGCCCTGCTCTCTGATTACTGGGCGCTAACCAAGCCAGAAGTCAACTTTCTGATTTTGATCACAACTTTTGTCGGGTTCTACCTGGGTTGTGCGAGCGCAGGACGACAGTTTTCATTCATTGCAGTGTTCAATACGTTGCTTGGGACGTTGCTGGTTGCAAGCGGGACGGCGACACTGAACCAGTACATCGAACGCAGCTTTGATGCACAAATGCGCAGGACCGCTCGTCGCCCCGCCGCGGCCGGCCGCCTTGAACCGCATGCAGTCCTGGCCTTCGGAATCGTGCTGTCCGTGGCCGGGACCATCTATCTCGCAGTGGCCGCCGGTCCGCTTGCGAGCCTGCTGGCACTTCTCACGCTATTGTCATACTTGTTTTTGTACACTCCGCTGAAACGAGAGACGCCTCTTTGCGTTCTCGTCGGCGCCTTCCCCGGTGCGATGCCTCCGCTGATTGGCTGGGCCGCCGCGTCGGGAGGATTGAGCAGTGAGGGGTGGCTGCTTTACGCGATCCTCTTCTTGTGGCAGTTCCCGCACTTCATGGCGATCGCCTGGATGTACCGTGAAGACTACGATCGGGCGGGCTATCTTGTTCTGCCGCGTGGCCAGTCGAGAGATCGCGTTGCAACCTTGCAGACCATCTTGCCCCTGCTACTTTTGGTTCCAGCCGCTCTGCTGCCGACGGTCTTCCGTGAATCCAGTCTGTTCTATCTATTAGGGGCTTGCCTGTTGAGTGTGAGTTTTCTCTATTGTGGAATGCAATTTGTTCTCCACAGATCTGGCGCGACTGCGCGACGGCTCCTGGTTGCGTCCGTCTTCTATCTTCCGTTGCTGCTGTCGCTGACGATGGTCACTTAGGAATTAGACCCGAGACCCGAGATGGGCTACAGGAGCGTTGAGAAAACAGACATGTTGGAGTTGGCATTTGCGAGAGATGTGTCAAGGTCGAAGATATGGCCGGTTTTGGTGCATTCCACGCGGACGGCCGTCGCGACGGTTGCTTCCCTCCTGGTCGCGCGATTCTTCACGCTGCCCGAAACGTACTGGGCGCCGATTACAACCATCGTGATTACGCAGTCCTCGCTGGGTGCCGCATTCGAAGTGTCCACGCAGCGTTTTTTCGGTACGGCGGTGGGAGCGGCAGTTGGGGCGATTGTGGCGACCTACCTCGGGCATACGCTACTGGTATTTGGCATAAGTGTGTTTCTTCTTGGGCTACTCTGCGCCGCGGCACACTTGGAACGAAGTGCATATCGATTTGGGGGGATCGCACTGGCGATCGTGGTGTTATTGCCGCGGCAAGCTCCCGCATGGCAAGTCGCGTTTCATCGTTTCGCCGAAGTGTCCATCGGAATTGGTGTGGCGCTGGTATTGGCGGTGCTATGGCCCGAGGCAGAAGACAGATGATAACGCTGCGGGCGAGATCAACGAAACGGCAGGCGAATGTCGATTGAAGGATCGCGATTCCCCGTACTGCGGGACGAGGCAAGCAGTGAACATTGTCGACAGCACAAAAGTCACCGTTCCGGTACCGCTCAACGATCCGGAACTTGAGCAGATCGCGATGACGACTCTACTGATCGGGCGACTATTGATGGAGTCGGGTGCCCGTGCCGAGGTCGTCCATGAAGACTGTTCCATTGTGGCGCATGGCTTTGGCGCCGATCATGTTGACTTACGCTCCGGCTATGCCTCCGTCGACATCACGGTGAGTAGAGGCGCCAGTACGATCACGCGAACGATGGAAGTGGGACCACATGGAGTTGATCACCGACTCAGCCACGCACTCCGCGATTTGGTCCGCCGCATTCAGCAGGCTAACCTGACGCCATCCGAGGCGCTGGCGAAAGCCACAGGTTTGAGGAGCGACACGCCGCATTTTGCTCCGTGGCTGGTCGCTCTGACATCTGGCATAGCGTGCGCCGCTTTCGGACGGTTGCTGGGTCTCGATTGGCCGGCCTTCCTTCCTGTCGCTGCGGCCGGAGCCATCGGCCAAGCTGTTCGTCAGGTCATGCTGCGCCGCCTCGTGAATGTTTTCGTGATCGCTGCGTGTGTCGCCTTACTATCGTCGAGCTTGGCTGGATTGGGAGCCAGTCGGGCGGGCAGCGCCACGGTCAATGTGGCGATGGTCGCCTCGGTCCTGATGCTGGTGCCCGGAGTGCCCGCGTTCAATGCCCAGTCCGACATCATGGAGGGACACCCGACTTTGGGCACTGCACGAGGTATCTGCGTCATCATGCTGCTGACGTTCATCGCGATCGGGGTATTGCTTGCCCAAGTGCTCCTGGGGGTGCAGCCATGACCGTCGATGTGCTGCATTTAGTGCACCAGGCTGTTTTCGGTGCTGTGGCGGCTAGCGGCTTCGGCGTTTTGTTTAATTTCGGCTGGCGAGACCTTCCCTGGTGCGCCGCCAGCGGGGCCCTGGCACTAACAACCCGCACGATTGGACAGGACGCTGGTTGGAGCCTTGAGGCTGCCACGTTTGCCGCTGCGGCGGCCGTGGGTTTCGGTGGGCGATTACTGCGTGCCCGTTTGGGGATCGCCAACAACGCGCTGGCGGTCGCTGGATGCATTCCAATGGTCCCCGGTTTCTTCGCCGCTCAGGCAATTTTCGGTTTGTTCGCCTTGACTGCTCCACAGCCTGGTAATCCGAGTAAGCTCGCACTGACTACCCTGGAATTTGCGCTACGCGTAATCTTCACCGCCGGCGCCATCGGTGCTGGGCTGTCGATTGCGACGCACATACTGCGCAGCCCTGATTCATGGAGACGTGTCCGGTGATAACGCGATCCGGCCGAAAGCCTCGATCATCGGGGTAGCACTCTTCCTTACTTGCGAAGCCTCGCGGCAACACAGCTAAGTGGCGAACGTAGGCGACGCGCCCGGACGACCTTCGAAGGGTGCAAGTCAGGTTCTAGCTGTACTTGATGATGAATGCGGTCTTGTCGTCGATGCGGTCGTCTTCGCCGATCTTCCGATAGTAATCGTCGCGCTTTAATGCATAGTCCAGGATCGAATTACAAATCTCCTTGGCGGAGCTTTCTTGATGCTCACGAACGATGCATTCGAGCCGAAGACGATCCTCCTCATCGCTTCCGTCATACACGCCGTCAGAGTAAAGAAAAACGATGTCGCCCGGGTTCATCAACGTGATCTCCGCTACATCCGAGGGGTTGATCTGCCGGGGCCTGACCGCCATTGCAAAATACTTGTTCCGGTCAGGATGATCCTCGGGAATTTCCAATCCGAGCGCAGGGAATTGCACGAGATGATCAATATGCATCGGCAGGAACCGTCGGTGCTCCGCCGAATACACTAACGGCGGAGGGCTGCCAAAATTTACAAAGCGAAAATGTCCCTCGGGACGCAGTTCGCCGTAGAGCATGGTCGCGATTTCGCGTGCTTCCTCATGCGTGTCACGACCTAAAGCATTTCGTGCCGTGACAGATTGCGCCAGCCGGAGATTGATTTCTTCGAACAACCTCGCCGTGGTCTTTCCGTACCGATCGAGTTCGCCGAGCATACAAGCATGGAAGGTGTCGTGCACCGTTGAAGCTATTTTCGCCGAGATGATGCCATGGCCCTGGGCATCCACCAGAAGGACTCCGGCAGTCGTGTAGAGCTCGTGCAAATTATCGGCGACCTGGAGTTGGTCTGAGCTTTTCGCCCACCTGTACTCGGCCTCGCGCACTTCACTACCGTTAGATTTCGACCGAAGCCATTGCACATGCTGGTCCACCGAGTTTCGTGGAATCCGGCCTTCAGGAATGGGTTCCAGATATTCTTTGGACAACCGTAGAGCGGTCGCGATTCGTGCGTCGATGTTGTAGCGTTGCTGGAAGTTCAAGTACTCGAAGAGATCGCCGCCCACATTTTCTGCTGGAATGGAATTGCCATACATGTCCGTTCTGGCTAAGTGCGGGATCGCGCCTTCTACTGGCGTCAGCCTCTTACGCAGATACTCGTCAATGCCAGGTTCTATCGGAGTTCCCATAGCAAATTTGTCGAAGCCCACTTTCAAGCGGATGCAAGAGGGCTATCCGATTGGCGCGGAGAGGCGTTGATCCTCCAGCAACCTTTCGAATGCGTCAGGGGCCAGGAGATCCAGTGAATGCACGACAACGTCCGCAGGCAGCTGCTTGCCGTTGTGACTGACCCCGATGCTCTTCATACCGGCGCTACGCGCTCCCTGGACACCGGCAACGGCGTCCTCCACCACAATGCACTTGTCGGGCGGCACGGCAACGCGGGAGGCGGCGATCAGATACACCTCTGGATCTGGTTTGCCCCGGTGGACGTCGTCAGCTGAGACAACGCCTTGAAAGATATGGGTAGCCGACAAAGCTTCAAGAACGGCATCGATATTCGCACGCGGTGCCGCGGAGGCAATCGCCTGCAGCCATCCCTGCTTGTGAAGCCGGTGCAACCAGGTTGCGACTCCGGGCTCAGGAGACATGCCGTCTCTGCGAACTAGATGACGGTATAGTTCCTCTTTGGCCTTGGAAATTCTCTCGATGCGCTCGGGAGTCGCAGCCGCGCCCAACCACCGGGGAATGATGGAGTCATTGCGCTGACCGAATGATGCAAGAAACTGCTCACGTGTGATGGTGATGCCTTCATTGGCCAGCGTGTTCCGCCATGAAATCCAGTGGAACTCTTCTGAGTCAATTAATGTTCCATCCATGTCCCAGAGAACTGCTCGACTAGCGCTCACTTGATTCTCCTCGCGAATGTCTGGAACGAATATCCCCGCAGCAGTTGTTTCAGCGGACGAAGACCAATCCTTTGGCACGATGCTGTGCGGCTCGACCTAGCTGAGCCGCACGCTTCGCTGGGGCCAGTATTCACCCGACTTTTTCGGCAACCTGGGAGAGCGCAAACTCTTCCAGGTGGTGGGCGTCGCTATTAAACTTGCGGATGCCCTCTGCCAGTTTCTCTGTCGCCATCGCGTCTTCGTTGTGCATCCAGCGGAATGTCTTCTCATCCAAGTGGATTTGTTCTTCCTTGCCGGTCTTCGCTTTCGCCGGATCGAGCTTACGATCCAGCGTTCCCTCGGTCTTCTCGAGCTGGTCAAGGAGCTCTGGACTGATGGTGAGCAAGTCGCATCCCGCCAGCCGAATGATCTGGTTGACATTTCTGAAGCTGGCGCCCATCACCTGCGTCTTGTAGCCGTATTTCTTGTAGTAGTTGTAGATTCGAGTGACGGATGCAACGCCAGGGTCCTGGTCGGCGGGAATTTCGGCGCCGCCCTTCTCCTTCTTATACCAGTCGTAAATACGGCCCACGAAAGGCGAGATCAAGGTGACACCGGCCTCGGCGCACGCGACGGCTTGGGCGAAGCTGAACAAGAGCGTCAGATTGCAGTGAATGCCCTCCTTCTCCAGAAGTTCGGCCGCCCGAATGCCCTCCCATGTGCTCGCGACCTTGATCAGGATGCGTTCCCGCCCCACACCCTGCTTCTCATAAAGCGAAATGAGCTTGCGGCCCTTCGCGATGGTGGCTGTGGTGTCGAAACTCAGGCTGGCGGCGACCTCTGTGGATACGCGGCCCGGAACCACCTTCAGGATCTCGCATCCAAACAGGACAAAGAGACGATCGATGAACTCTGCCGCCATTTCTTCGTGACGGCCGCCGCGCTCCAGTGCCAGTTCCGTGGCCTCTTCCACCAAGTGCCGGTAACCCGGCATCTGGGCGGCGTGATAGAGAAGGGAAGGATTGGTGGTGGCATCTTGCGGCCGGTGTTTGGCGATGGCTTCGATATCGCCCGTGTCCGCTACAACGGTTGTATATTTCTTCAAAGACTCAAACAACGTCATTGTATTCTCCTTAAATTCTATTCGGGGCCAACGGCCTGGAACTCCTTGCGATCGTCCGCATGGGGACTTCGGTTGGCATCGAGTTGCGTAACCTTGGCCAGCCGCCGGCGATGGCGGTCCGCACCGCTGAACCTGGCGCCGAGGAAATTCTTCGTGCAGTCCCAGGCGACTGCGATACCGGTCGTGCGGCCTCCGAAGCAGATGATGTTCATGTTGTCGTCTTCTACTCCCTGGCGAGCCGAAAAGTCATCGTGGCACAGTGCCGCGCGAACACCGACAATCTTGTTCGCAGCCACCGAAGCACCGACGCCGCTCCCGCACACCAGCACTCCACGCTCCACATCGCCCCGCGCCACAGCGCGGGCAAGGGGAATCGCAAAGTCGGGGTAGTCGTCGTTGTTGTCGTAAACTTTGTTGCCGAAGTCGACGACCTCGTGGCCGTCCGCGGCCAGCAACTTGGCTAGCTGCTGCTTCATTTCGAATCCGCCGTGATCGGAGCCAATACCTACTTTCATTTTGTGCTCCCGTGCCGCGCGATCTGGCTCTTGGCGGCTGCTACAACGTGCTCGGCAGTGATGTCGAATTTCTTCAGCAATTGTTTGAGCGGCGCCGACGCCCCGAAGGTATCGATGCAAATGTTGTGCCCCTCGGAACCCGTGTATTTGCTCCAGCCGAAATCGGAGGCCTCTTCCACTGATACTCGCGCCTTCACACTTGGTGGCAGAACGGATTCCCGGTAGCTCTTGTCCTGATCGTCAAATAATTCCCACGACGGCATACTGACGACTCGCGCCCGGACGCCTTCCTTGGTTAGTTGCTCGTATGCCTCCAGGCAGAGCGCAACCTCGCTGCCGGTGCCGATGAGGATGACCTCGGGGTCCCCGCCGGCGGAGTCGGCGAGAATGTAGGCGCCGCGAGTCAAGCCGGACGCAGGGGCGTATTTTGCCCGATCGATGGTGGGCAGGGCTTGGCGGGTGAGTACCAGCACTGCCGGCTCGTGATGCAGTTGCAGGATGACCTTCCAGGCTTCGGTCACCTCATTTGCGTCCGCGGGGCGGATCATGATGAGGCCCGGCATGGCGCGCATGTGGGCGAGTTGCTCAATGGGTTGGTGCGTGGGGCCGTCCTCGCCAACTCCGATTGAGTCGTGAGTGAAGACGTAGATGACAGGAAGCTCCATTAAGGCAGCCAGGCGCATGGGTTCCCGCATGTAGTCGACGAAGATGAAGAATCCGGATCCGTAGGGGCGCAGTTTCACGAGACTCATTCCGTTCAGAATGGCACCCATCGCGTGTTCGCGGATGCCGAAGTGAAAATTGCGCCCGGCATAGTTCTCCGCCGAAAAGTCGCCGGCCCCTTCAAAGATCAAGCGGGTTTTGGTGGAGGGAGCGAGATCTGCTGATCCTCCAATGAGCCAGGGAATGTTCTTGGCGGCCGCATTCAGCACTTTGGCTGACGACTCGCGCGTGGCGAGGCCTTTCGGGTCGGCAGGGAAGTTGGGCAAGTCTCGGTCCCAGCCTTCCGGAAGCTGGCGGTGCTGCATGCGGAAAAGTTCTTCAGCGAGGTCTGGGTAGTGCTCGCGATACTCGACGATTCGCTCGAACCAGGCGTTGCGCAGCTCTTTGCCGCGCGTCCCGATGCCTTGCCGGAAGTGGTCGTAAACACCGTCCGGCACGTAAAACTTCTTGTCTTCGGGCCAGCCGTAGTTCCGTTTGGCGAGCCGGATTTCGTCTTCGCCCAGTGGTTCGCCGTGGGCGGCGCTGGTGTCTTGCTTGTGAGGCGCGCCGTAACCGATATGGCTGTCCACTATGATGAGCGTAGGGCGATCCTTGGTGTTCTGAAAATGCTGGAACGCGCGCCTCAGCATATCGAGGTCGTTTGCATCGCTGACTCGCGTCACGTTCCAGCCATAGCCGAAGAATCGTGTGGCCACGTCTTCGGTAAAAGCAAGGGAAGTGTTGCCTTCGATCGTGATGTGATTGTTGTCGTAAATCCAGCAGAGGTTGGAAAGACGCAGGTGTCCGGCGAGCGAAGCAGCCTCGCCCGAGATGCCTTCCATCATGCATCCGTCTCCGCAGAGCGCGTAGACATTGAAGTCAAAGAGATTCTCGAAGCCCGGAACTGCCTTGTTGTAGCGCGCCGCCAGCCATTCTCGTGCGATGGCCATACCGACGCTCGTGGCGAGACCCTGACCGAGCGGCCCCGTCGTGGTTTCCACGCCCGATGTCCAGCGGTATTCCGGATGCCCAGGGCAGCGGCTATCCAGTTGTCGGAAAGACTTGATCGCATCGAGTGGTACGGATACGTCGCCGAGAGTTTCATAGTCCTTGCTGACAGCGCGGACTTCAGTCAAATGCAGCAGGGAGTAGAGCAGCATGGACGCGTGGCCGGCCGAAAGCACAAAACGGTCCCGGTTTGGCCACACCGGATCCTGCGGATCGAAGCGGAGGAACTCTTGCCAGAGGGTGTAAGCCACTGGCGCCATGCCCATGGGAGTTCCCGGATGTCCTGAATTCGCCGCCTGGATTGCATCGATGGACAAGGTGCGGATGGTGTTGATGCTGACCACATCCATGCTTTGCTCCGCCGGGGTCAGGGGAGGAGTTGCCGTTGCTACGCTCATTCAATATCCTTTCGCGCCGCTGTTCGCTAGCAGGCCTCTGTTGTAAACAAGAAATTGTGGTGGCCGGTTCCAGGGAGCCGGCCACCTGCTCACGGCCGCTCCAGTCACTCGGAGGGGTATGGCCACTTCCATCCGGTAATCTCGGGCGAATCAATGCCGTTCTTGTACGCATAGGCCCGGCATTCGATTTGCTTGTTCCGGAACTTCTCCTTGGCGTGTCCCCCGATCTTCTGGAGCCTCGGTATCCGGTCGATGGCGTCGATCGCAAGCGTATAGCGATCAGTTTCATTGTTCATCGCCAACTCCATCGGAGTATTGATGTTGCCTTTCTCCTTGTAGCCACGGACGTGTAAGTTCCGATTGGTGCGAGCGTAGGTCAGGCGGTGAATAAGGTACGGATAGCCGTGGAAATTGAAAATGATCGGCTTGTCGGTCGTGAAAAGCGAATCAAAGTCCCGGTCCGTCAGCCCGTGGGGATGGTTCTTGCTGGGCTCGAGTTTGAAGAGATCCACAACGTTGACGAAACGGATCTTCACATCGGGGAACTCTTCCCGGAGCAGCACCGTCGCGGCCAGGGCCTCCTGCGTCGGTATGTCGCCGGCCGAGGCCATGACGACGTCGGGTTCCACACCCTGGTCGTTGCTCGCCCAGTCCCAGATACCGATGCCCTTGGTGCAGTGCTCGATGGCAGTATCCATATTCAGGTACTGAAGATGGAGTTGCTTGTCGGAAACGATCACATTGATGTAGTTCTCGCTTCTCAGGCAGTGATTGGCAACGGACAGCAGGCAATTCGCGTCGGGCGGCAGATAAATGCGAGTGACCTCGGCGCTCTTGTTCAGCACAACATCGAGGAAGCCCGGATCCTGGTGCGTGAAACCGTTATGGTCCTGTCGCCAGACCGTCGAAGTGATCAGAAGATTCAAGGAAGCGATCTTCTGCCGCCACGAGAGGTGATTGCAGATCGACAGCCACTTCGCATGCTGGTTGAACATCGAGTCGATCACGTGAACGAAGGCTTCATAAGAGGAGAAGAAGCCGTTTCGTCCGGTAAGGAGGTAGCCTTCGAGCATGCCCTCCATGGTGTGCTCGCTCAGCATCTCGATGACGCGACCGTCAGTTGCCAGTTCGCCGCCGTCCTTATCTTCCGGAAAGTAGTCAGCGATCCAGAACTTCTTCGATGCTTGATAGACAGCCTGTAGCTTGTTCGAAGTGGTTTCGTCCGGTCCGAACACGCGAAAGTCGTTCATGTTTTCCGTCATCACATCACGAAGGAAATTCCCCAGCGGTGGAACATTCTCGACTTCCACGGTTCCCGGCTGTTCGACTTTCACGGCGTAGTCGGCGAATTCGGGCAAACGCAGGGCCCTCTTCACACGTCCGCCGTTGGCATGAGGGTTGGCGCTCATGCGGCGGTCGCCGGTTGGAGCCAGAGCCTTGAGTTCTGGAATGAGCTTGCCGTTCTGGCCAAACAACTCTTCCGGCTTCAGGTCGCGCATCCATTTCTCAAGGATGCGCAACTGTTCCGGGCTCTTCTTGACGTCGGTCAAGGGCACCTGGTGGGCGCGCCAGAACCCCTCCAGGTAGTGGCCGCCTACTTCTCGAGGCGCGCTCCACCCTTTCGGAGATCGCAAGACGATCATGGGCCAGCGCGGCCGTTTCGCGACGCCACTGGTCCGGCACTCCTGCTGATGAGCGCGAATCTCTGCGACGCAATGTTCCACCGTTGCCGCCATGGCCTGATGCATGCTTTCGGGATCCGATCCCTCAACAAAGTAGGGTGTCCAACCATAGCCGCGCATGAGGTCTTCCAGTTCTTCATGGCTAATACGCGCGAGGAGGGTCGGGTTGTTGATCTTGTAACCGTTTAAGTGAAGGATGGGGAGCACTGCTCCGTCCCGAATGGGGTTCAGGAACTTGCTGATGTGCCACGAAGTGGCCAGAGGCCCGGTCTCAGACTCGCCGTCTCCGACCACGGCCGAGACGATCAAATCTGGATTGTCGAACGCCGCGCCGCAGGCGTGAGAGAGCACGTAACCCAACTCGCCACCCTCATGGATCGAACCGGGTGTCTCAGGCGTGCAGTGGCTGCCGATGCCGCCCGGAAACGAGAACTGCTTGAAGAACTCGTGCATGCCACGTTCGTCTTCGCTTTTTTCGGGGTAGATCTCAGAGTAGGTTCCCTCAAGATATCCCGGACCGAGAACGCCCGGCGCGCCATGCCCAGGACCTGCCATGAAAATCATGTCGAGGCCGAACTTCTTGATCAAACGGTTCAGGTGGATATAGATGAAAGCGAGACCGGGGCTTGAGCCCCAATGCCCCAGCAGGCGGTTCTTGATGTGCTCGGGCTTCAGCGGTTCCTTCAGTAGGGGATTGGCCTGCAGGTAGATCATGCCGAGCGCGAGGTACTTGCACGCTCGCCAGTAGGCGTCAGTCTTTCTTAATTCCTCGGAACTCAGCGGCGATCCTTGAATGGTGGACCTCGCGTTTCCATAAGCGCTCAACGAGAGCGTCGATAGCTCTTCGATTTCTGCTACAGGCGTCATTTCTTAAGCTCCTTGTGTCCCGCGGTGGAGTCGTAACGAGTTTTCATTTCGTCGCGCAGTGGTTGGCTCTTGCTACTCGGAGGTGGCGAAAGCTGCTCTGTGAAATGCAACTTTGGGGCCACTCGTAAGCCCTTGAAAGCGTAAACCGCCTTCGGAGAAGTGGTGTCAAGCAATAGCAGGTGACAAACATTTGACGGGGAAGCAACTGAGCGTGAAGAGTAACTGCCCTCCTACCAGAGGCAACCTGATCGAGCATGAAGCAAGGCGCACCGGACCGCAGACTAGGATTGCTGCTGTTTGGTCATCGGCTCGGGCGCCTGACCGCCGGGGGGCATATGACATCTATCGAGGCCTAGTTTGCCTTGATGGGGACGGGAGCAGGAGCTGGAGTCAGCAACTTTTCAATCGCCCGCCCCATCGTGGCGTTCATCGCGGAAACAACGGCCGGCACATCGCGCTGGTTGACTTCTCCAACTTCGGAAACAGAGTTCGTCCACACGGTCGCGCCGGTGGCAACGCTCACCATCTGGGCGGAGATAGCCACCTGGACTTGGATGCCACCTGCGTAGTCGATTTCCTCAAGTTCTTCAAGGCGTCCGCTGAGAACATAATCAACGTCGGAGCGTCCGTCGTATACCGTTACCCGGTTGAAGGTGCCGTTCGCGCGCAGGCGATCGGCCACGGCACTCGTCAGAAAATCTCGCGGATCCACTGCCCAGCGGTGGTAATTGTAAAAGCCTATCTGTTCCGGAGAGGTCTTGTAAACGATGGCGCCCTGCCGCAGGTAAGTGGGGGATCGAAACTCGCGGATCGCCAAGTTGGCGTGAACATTTTCTGGCGCCGGCGGATCGGGTGGTGGTGGTAGGTGGAGCGTGTAGTAGTTCGGATACTTCACTGGTCTTCCGCAGCCAGCCAGGACCATCAAGACTGCCAGCGCAAACCCAACTCCCGTCAGATGCTTTTTCATATCCACCTTCATCATTGTTGTGGAACCTGTCGTTCTTTCGGTTGCTTGATTCGGATCAGACTCCACGGGCGCTGCTTCAGCGAATCAGTTAACTGATCCAAGTTGTCGGTTGCTACGCGCAGGTTTTCCACCGTGTCGTCGATCTTGTAGTCGTTCGCTCGCACCATGACCTGCATGTCCGCCAGCAACTGCTTGGCTTGCTGCAAAGTGTTCTGTAGCTCGGCCAGATCCTTGCGGATCGGCTCCCGCATATCGGTCACCGTGCCATTCACGTTCTGGACGGTGTTATCAGCGTGCTGGCTCAGGGCGACCAGTTGATCCGAAATACGATCAATTTTTGGACCTTCGGTCGCCAGTATTCCGTTGACATGATCCAGTACGGCTTGAATCTTTTGTTGCGTGGGCGGGCCGGTGACGGTTTTCAGATTGGAAAGGAGACCGCGCGCGTCGCCGCTGATGCCTTCTAGCTCTCCCTGTGCCTGCGCGATGAGCGCGTTGGCGCTGTCGGCGACGTCGGCCATCTTGCCCGCGATCTCGTCCAGGCTGGCGGCCTCCTTGGACGGGATTGAGGACCCGGGACCGAGCCGTTTCGCGTCGTTGCTGCCGGTGGTGATCGACAGGGCCGCGCTGTTCATGATGCTCACCAGCCCCAACTTGGCCACGGACTTCTCGTTCAATGGGGTACCTTGCTTGACTTGAAGCAGGATTTCTATCTTGGTGGGATCTGACGTCCAAGGCCGAACGGCTGTTACTTTGCCAACGGTGATCCCCCCAAAAAGCACCTCAGCTCCTGGTTCAAGTCCACCGGCATAACGCAGATAAGTTCGATAGGGCACCGTGTCCCCACTGAACTGCGCCTGCATAAGATAGATGACCGTGAAAGCCAGGATTGCGAAACATCCCAGGACGAAGGCCCCAACTTTCGCTTCTGTTGTCATGCGGCTGCCTCCGGAGTGTGCAGGTATTTTTCGAAGTAAGCGGCTACCGCGGCCGCCTTTGCGATATTCCCCGGAATGCGATTGAGGAACTGCCGGACCCGGGGGTCCTGGCTCGCCTTGATTTCGTCTCTGGTTCCAATCGAGCAAAACCTTCCCTGGTACAGCATCGCGATGCGGTCGGCGATGCGGAACGCGCTCGGAAGCTCATGAGTTACGACGATGACCGTCATCTGAAATGCCTCTTTGAGGAGAAGGATGAGTTCATCCAGTTCCGCCGCGACAATGGGGTCCAGCCCCGCGGAGGGTTCATCGAGGACCAGAATTTCGGGACCAAGCGCAAGCGCACGCGCGACCGCCGCGCGTTTCTTCATGCCGCCCGATAATTCCTGGGGATGCAGCTTGGCGAAGTCCGCCAGGCCAACCACGGCCAGCTTCATCCATACCACTAGGTCAATGATGGATGGCGCGAGCCGGGTGTGCTCTCGCAGGGTGAGGGCGACGTTGTCCTCGACCGAAAGCGAATTGAACAATGCCGCGCTTTGAAACGCCACGCCGATGGAGCGCCGGAGAGTCTTCAGTTCGGCGGCGGAGCAGCGGGTAATGTCGGTCCCTTTCACGTGGACGCTACCCGACTTGGGGCGCTCCAGGGCCAGAATCTGGCGCAACAGTGTGCTTTTGCCAGAACCGCTGCCGCCCAGCAGAACCATGGTCTCGCCATGTTCGATGTCGAGGTTGAGCCCATCCAGTATTCGGCGCCCGTCGTATTCAACTACCAGGTCGCGAATTGAAATGATCGGCATCAGGATTTCACCGTAAGGTAGAAGATGGCGGTGAAGACGGCATCAGCCACGATGACAAGGAAAGTTGACTTCACCACGGCGTTGGTTGTGGAACGGCCCACTGAGTCGGGTCCTCCGCGGACGCGGAAGCCTTCTAGACAGCCAACGTGAGCGATGATGGTGGCAAAGGCCACACTCTTGATGAGTCCCGTAATCACATCGCGCAGCACGATGGAATCCAATACATAGCGGAAGTAGAGTAGTGGAGCGAGCCGGGTGCTGAAGAACATGAACAACCCGCCCGCCAGAATGCCGCAAAGGTTTGAAGCGATGCTGAGGCACGGCACCGTGATCAGCGCGGCCAGATATTTTGGCGCCAGGATGAACTCGACAGGTTCGAGCGCCATAACACGAAGAGAGTCAAGTTCCTCGGTCACCTTCATAGTTCCAATCTCGGCCGCGAAAGACGAGCCCGACCTTCCACTGACAGCGATCGCCGTGAGCAGTGGGCCGAGTTCACGGGTGAAGCCGACCGCAACCAGGTCGATGACGTAATGCAATGCACCGAAACGTCGCAGTTCAGAGGCTCCCTGCATGGCGAGAATGAATCCGGTGCAAATGGCCATGAGGGACACCATGGGCAGCGCGTCCACACCAATCTGGAACATCTGTCGCGCCGTCGCCCGCCAGCGGTAACGGTTTCCTACAAACGGCAACGCACTCCCCATGGCGCGCAGGGTCGCCCACAGCTGAATGTTCAGGCTTCCGACGTAGTCGAGATGCTCGATCGTTTTCGTTCCGACGTTTTCGAGAACTGTTGCCATCAAGACACCTTCAACTCAGGAAAGCACCCTTACAACCACTCGTGTCGAACAGACTCAGCAGGCCCGTGACCTCGAACAGATGCAGCACACGACCCTGCAGTCCCTTCAAGCACAACGTGGTGGGGACACTCTGAGCGATCTTGAGTCCTTCAATCAAAGTCGCAACGCCCGAAGCGTCAATGTAGGAGACTGCGTCCAAATCGACGATGACGGCTTGCACGGATGGCCCATCGAGAACGGCGAGAAGCTGATCGCGCAACGCCGGCGAGGTGTCAATGCTAAGGCGTCCCCGCAAGCGCACGAGCGCCGTCCCGTCGCCCTCGTCTAGGGTGATCTCGAGATCGGTCGCAGTGGCTATGTTGCTAGTCAACGCGTTTCCCCTTCAGTGTCAGGTGCCATCTCTGATTCGACACTGTTGCTTACGGATCAATCAGAGGCATCTTCGCCAACTGCAGATCGATCATCAGACCGAGTCTCCAATCGATCTGAAAAAACAATGCGGTTTGCCGGCCCGAAAGAACTTTGCCAAAGATGGGAATGTACTTGAGTCTGAGCTGCATGATCGATTCCTCGACGGCGCCGCGCTTTCGCACGTAGCTCTCGGCCTGTTCGCTGTTCATCGTGTCGAAGGTCTGCCAATATTCGTTGATCAGCGCAGCTTTCTGGTCATTGATTTTGGCTAGATCGGCCGCGTACCGGTCGTAAACAGGCCAGAATTTTTCGGCCTCAACGTCCGTCAGGTTCATGTTGGCCGCGACAATCTGCTTTTTCTCTGATCGCAGGTCCTTCCTGATCAGTTTGATATCTTCGTCGATCGGCTCCTGAACACCCACGCTGTTAGCGGACTTACCACTCAGCGTCCCCGGTTTGTCGGGCTGCGAGGCGGAATCCTGAGAAAAAGCCGGGTTACGAGCCCACAACAATACCGCGATACACGCTGCGACAAAGAAAAATTGTTTTCTATGCATTCATCCCCCTTGTGGACACTGATCGGCAAGTGATTAACCAGACACGACTGTTGCGAAGCCCGTCGATGCCAGCCGATTCTCTTTAGGCATCCACGTTTCCACTCCCAGATTCGGGGCCACTCCGGTTCCCAAGTGCGGCAACTAGAAGCGCTTAGCAGCGCCATGCATCGAGAGAGCAAAGCATCCCCCGCATCGCTGCAAGGTTGTCACTGCCAATTAGGTTGGCACTTGACAAGGGATTCTGTTTGTCTCGCATTTAGCCTGGGGTCCAACGGGGCGCGGAGTGATCAAGAGGAGTCCGATGACATGCGCACTGACACTCGTCAAACTCTTGACAGTCTTCGTCGAGCCGAAATGGAAGAAGTGTGATGCTGCTGGGTTGTCGGAGTGGTTTAAACGTGCACTCCGAAAGGGGATGCCCGCGGTTCGTCTCAATTTTCCAAATTTGGAACGTTGAATGCTGTTTCTCTCCTGCTCAAGGCGAACTGTCAACACACCAACGGCCCAGAAACGAACTGTTGGCGTGTTGTTTGATCGCTTGTGAGCAAGAGTTTCGACGGAAGCTCAAATTTCTTGAAAATGGGGAAACGGAGACTTATGAAACGGGGTTTGTTTTTAACTGTTGCGTCCATACTGCTCTTTTCGATCATTGCAATGGCACAAGAATCTCGGAATGAAATAAGCGTGCAAGGAACAGGCTTCTTTACCAAGGACAGTAGCGGCAACGGAATCTCGCGGACTACGACCAATACCGGAGGTTTGGAAGTGGGATACCGCTATAACATCAATCGTTGGTTCTCCGCGGAAGCGAATTACGGTTTCGACCGCAACACGCAAAGATATTTTTCATCTGGGGGAGAGAACAGAGTCCAGTCCGACGTCCACGGCGTTACTGCGGACGTTGCGGTGAAGCTGCCTCTCCACATCAGTAAGTTCAGTCCTTACGCGCTGGCAGGAGGCGGGGGCCTGATCTTTCATCCCACGGGCAACGGCGGCGGATTTGTGCCCGGTGCGGACACCCAAGCAAAAGGCGCATTCCTCTATGGCGCTGGCGCCGACTATGTCTTGACGAACCATTTTTCGTTGCGCGCGGAATACCGGGGTTTCGTATACAAGGATCCGGACTTCGGCCTTCAAAGCTTGAAGACGGATACCTGGACACACTCGGCTCAGCCCTCGGCCGGCATCGTGTACCGGTTCTAGGCGCGCCTGGGCAGCCGGGCTAATCATGCTCTCCCCTCGTCCTGGCTGCCTAACTTTTTCGGAAAAGTCCATAAAATCCACTGATCAGAAAACCGCTCGAACCCCCGCTTTCACGACCGACGAAATTGGGCTCCTCTTTCGAGAAGCGCCCCGTCAGTTCACCAACCGACAACTTTCCTTTCACCTAACGGTGACGGCAAAATCACAGCCCCCTGCTTCGCTTTCTCATCCATGGCATCAGGTGCAGCGATGGTCGATCTCAGCAGCGACAGCGGGGCAGGTGGTGTTTTGCGCTCGGCTACAGACAATGCCAGAGGTCCGACAGTAGAAAAGAGGCGTTATGAAGATCGTTTGGCGAAATCCTAACACGATAATTCCCAAGAAAGTGTCCATCGTAAAGACCGGCTGGCTGGAGGTAGCCGGCCAAGTGCAGCTCTTTTACCGCAGTTCGGCTGGTGCGGGCATGCTGGGAACTGAGTTCGAGCTGTTTGTGAATCGCACGCGTGTAGCATAGGTCGATTGAATCGCTTTTGTTGGCTGCTTGGATGCTAGTGTCCGTAACTTGACAGTCGACACACGAAGAACGTACATTTGCCTCAAAGAAGTCTCCCACCCGCAACACAGATTCTTCATCGCAGGTAGCTTTAATCGCTTTGCGCATCCAGGGATTCTCACAGCCGAGCAAGCATCGATCTTATCCCTCAAAACGTACTCGCTTGCTCAGGGTTGGCAAGTGATGCACCACCGTCAGCCACAAGATTGGGATTGCTGGTGCTAGTCGCCACTCGTGTCATCCAATTCTTTTTTATCCGGCACTACCCGGTCTTCAGCAGTGGCATAGAGAGGCCCGACTCGCATGCTATTGGTACGAAAAATGCTGTGTACGGTTGGAAAGCGCAGATGTATGAGAACCAACGTGGCAAAGACTCTCAGTGATGAGATTTAGGGCTGATGGATCTGGTGAGCGACAAACGGAGATTGACAAAATGCAGATAGCCTCGACGATCCGTGATAGTGCTGCTCCGCCGGTAGCAACCAGGAGCAGACAAGAGCCCACCAGCCAAGCCAGCCAAGAAGTTCGGATGGAGTTCGAGAGGATTGTGTCGCACCGCCTGCCACAATTCCGACGGACAGCGATGCGCTGGCTGCGTAATCCCGAAGACGCTGAGGACGCCGTGCAGGATGCCATGCTGTCGGCGTACAAACACATCGGGGCATTTAATGGGCGCGCCCGGTTGTCGACCTGGATCACGGCGATTGTGATCAACTCGGTGCGCATGCAGCTGCGGCGGCGTCCGCGCTGTCAGGTCTTGTCGCTTGACCAGGGGCCAGACGAGGGTAAATCGAGTATCGCGGGGTTTCTCGCCGATTCCAGACCCACCCCCGAGCAGACGGTAGAGCGCAACGAATTGCGTGATCTGGTTGCCAGGCTGACCAGCAGCCTTTCAGATTCGCAGCGGGCCGCTCTGTGCCTTCACCTGCGAGATGAACTTTCCATCAGAGAGGCAGCCGAAACACTGGGCGTGCCCGAAGGAACTTTGAAAGCGCAGCTCGCTCGTGGTCGAGCCGCCCTAACCCGACGATTTCAGAAGGTTGCAGGGAAACGTCAAAGCAGGGCCGCCATCACTGACGGCGGTGCAAAGCGCAGAGATTGTTGCTCCGGTTATGGACCGGATCCTGCGCGGTGTGAAGTACCCGAGCCGAGTGCTGGTTTCCAATCGCCGAAAGGAGGATACGAAGCCTGGGTTAGCGCATAGCGGCGCTTTCTTGCACTGTAGTTTGCAAGTAGTGCAGCCCCACAATTTTCAGGGAAGTCGCCGTGGAGGCTCACCGGTTCCGGCGTGACTTTTCTCAATTCCTCCCGCGCGGGTTAGGACCAACCGACCCGGCCGGAACCAACCTCCCCCTTTTATGGTCAGCGT
This sequence comes from Acidobacteriaceae bacterium, assembly GCA_003139095.1. Taxonomy (GTDB): domain Bacteria; phylum Acidobacteriota; class Terriglobia; order Terriglobales; family Acidobacteriaceae; genus Acidiflorens. The sequence goes on along the minus strand of PLHW01000010.1, from coordinate 29,527 downwards.
AGCCCGAGTTTGATAACTCCGCTTGAAGCTCCTGCCACTCCCCAATGCCGCGGTCTGGGTCGTCCTCTGCCACATGATTTGGCATTGGTCAACCAGTTGTCAGCGTTGCCTCCACGCGCGTCTCTGTTTTTCAAAGACTTGCGAATGGCTGCTCCTCTGCACTGTGAACACGGATAAGAGCGCGGAGAGGCGAAGATCTTGCTAATAGCTGCCCTAGTGACACCTTCCTGTCAGTTTCAATTCAGCAGCACCGATGGCCTGGCCATCGCCTGTACCCGATGGGATGCCCGCGGACCCGTTCGCGGTGTCGTCCAGATCGCTCATGGCATGGGCGAACACGTCGGACGATATGCCGAGCTGATCGAAGTCTTGGTGGAGTCAGGCCTGATCGTCTATGGCAACGATCACCGCGGGCACGGCCGTACCGCACCCTATCCCCAGGCGTTAGGGGATTTTGGGGATGGCGGCTTCGGCCTGCTGGCGGAGGATATGTTTCACCTGACCCTGCTCGCAAAAAAGGAGAACCCAGGAAAGCCGCTTATCTTGCTGGGGCACAGTATGGGATCGTTCGCAGCGCAACTCTACGCGATCGATCACAGCCGCGACATCGCCGGCCTCGTCCTTTCCGGTTCCGGTGCGCTGGACGGACTAGCGCAAGTTGCTAGATCCGCGCCTCGAGAAGCAGACAACATCCTGAATCAAGCCTTCCAGCCGGCCAGGACACCGTTCGATTGGTTGAGCCGGGACACGGCGGTTGTCGATGCCTCCATGAATGACCCTCTGTGTTTCCCTGCCCTTCAACCTTTGTCAATAGAGTCTTTCTTTGCCGCAGCTTCCGTTCTTGCGGACCCTGCAAGTCTGCGTAAAATACGCAGCGACTTACCCATCTATCTGTTTTCGGGAAGTGATGATCCGGTGGGCCAGCGGCTGGAAGGACTTCGTATTCTGATCGAGCGCTACCGTGCCGCTGGCGTTCACAACATCTCGCATGATTTTTACCCAGGCGGAAGGCACGAGATGCTCAATGAGATCAATCGTGCGGAAGTTCGTGCCAATCTTCTTCACTGGATCTCATCTGTGCTGGAGGCTTACCCATCGAGGGAAACCTCCTGAGCGTGCACCAGGCCGATGCAATCACGGTTCGGGACACGAATGGTTGGACCATGAGGGTTGCGAGGTGCGAAGCAGTCTATGCCTGAAGATACCGATGTGCGCCACTCCTTGAGCGCCAAGGTGATCTTTCGTGCCGTCCTGCTAATGAGCCTGCTCACGGCCTTAGTTTGGTGGGTTCCATACGGACCGAGCCTGACTCACGTGCTGGGGGCAGGATTGCAGAGGCGGCTGACGATCCCGGTGTTCTCGATTGGTACGCAGGCTGTGACGCCGATCTCCCTGCTCAAGGCTCTACTCTTTCTGGGACTTCTGACAGTGCTGTCGAACCGCGTCCGCAAACTCCTGTACCAGCGCGTTTCGAGAACGAGCACGTTTGATCCCCAGCACAGCTATGTGTTGGCGCGTTTCGTGTCACTCCTGATCTACGTGATTGGTCTCATGATCGGGCTGCAGGCAGCTGGAGTAAACCTGAACTCCTTGGCGATCCTGGGAGGATCGCTCGGAATCGGCGTAGGTTTTGGTCTGCAATCGATCGTAGCCAATTGGGTCGCTGGGTTGGTACTGCTTATCGAGCAGCCGTTCCGTATCGGGGACCGTATCGACGTCGGAGGGATCGCCGGAGTGGTCGGTCGGGTGGGAGCTCGCAGCACGTGGGTACGAACTTATGACAACGAAGTGATCATTGTCCCGAATTCCGACTTTACCACCCACCAGGTAACCAATTGGACGGTGAATGACGATCGCGTGCGCCTGGCGATCGGCGTTGTGGTTGCCCATGACAGCGACGCCGAGAAGATTGCGGCCTTGCTGCTGGAGGTGGCCCGGGAAAACCCGAGTGTTCTAACAGACCCTCCACCGGAGGCTCTGCTGAATGATCTCGCGAAAGACTCACTCGCGTTTTCTTTGCGTTTCTGGACCATCATTCAGGCGCATGACAATCACCGGCTCAAGAGTGACCTACGATTGCTGATTTTGAAACAGCTCCATGAGCACGGGATCTCTGTGGGCCAAACCTCGAGTTTGGTTGGGGAGGCTGCCAGCGCCTGACGCGGTTTGATCGGCCTGCTAAGAGATCGCAATTGTGACGGAAATGGAATAGCGGGGCGGATACCACGACAAGCTATTGAGAGACCGGATATTGCGGGATGCCTCGCCGAGCCTTCGGACTTCGATTCGTCACCTGACAATCGGACACGCTTGCCACCGGTCGAAGTTCCTTGGCAGCACTCGATTCGCTAGCCGGAAAAGGTGTTAGCGAATTGTTCCCGGCGGAGGCCGAGAGGTGTCGAGATCCGATTCTTCTAAGGCGCAGAGAGGCGCGCGACTAGATCTCGATGAAGTGACTCTGCAAGGCGACGGCGAATGGCAAGGGTAAAACTGGCAAGTCGATTGCAGCCGAGAAACCAAGATCCCGCATGTACTTGATCAGCAATTTCTAAAAGGAGAATGACCGCATGAAGCTGACGCAATCAATCGTTTTCGCTCTGGTCCTGACGATAGGCTCAATCGGGCTTGCACAAGACGTCGCCACGGATGTTGGCAAGGGAGCGAAGGACACAGGCAAAGCTGTAGAGACAACTACTAAAGATACCGGTCGCGGTAGCGAAGCGGCTGTGAAAAGCGCCGCTGATGCCACGGACAAAGCAGCCACAGAAACGGCTCGGGGCACGAAGAAGGCAGCCAGGAAGACGGAGCGAGTCAGCGAGCGTGCTGGCAAAAAATCTGCGGAAGAGATTGGAAAGGGCACAAAAGACGTCGGCAAGGGCGTGGCAAAAGGAGCAAAGAAAACGGAGGACGCAATAAAGTAACGCACGCGAGGTTACAGAGCCATTCCGCGACGCAACTAAGGCGTTGGACAACGACACAAAGAGAGTCTTTACCACCAAGCCACAGGGCAGCGGCATGGGATTGGCTATCAGCCGTTCCATTGTGGAATCGCATGGCGGGCAGTTGTGGCCAAAACCCGACAGTGTTGGAGGCCGCAACTCTTCACTTCCCGCTACTGATCAAGGTCACGGAGTCATCGCCCTTATTTGCCTAGATTTTTGAGCCGGCCATACTCGGCTTTGGCTTGTCGATAGATGGGAAGATCGGGGTCGGCGTCTTTCCAAATGCTAAGGAATTTTTCGTAAGATTTGCGGGCGGCTGCGTTGTCGCCCATCATCTGCTGCGCGCGGCCGAGTTGGAGCCAAGCCAGGGGTCCGATGACGTGTCTCACGCTAAAACCGGGATTGTCGATCAGCTTTTGGAACTCTCCCGCTGCAGATCGGCCATCGCCCGACTCCAGGTAGGCCAGGCCACGGATGTAGGCCGGGTAGAGATAACCAAACGACAGAGTGTCTGCAAGGTCGTACTGGACAGTCCCGCGGAGCAGATCGATGGCGGCGCCGGGATCATGCTGCTGTAATTTGACCGCAGCGCGAACTGTGGGAACAAGATACCGCTGCACAATGGTGTCCAAGGGTGCTTCCTGGCTAACTTCGTCTGCGATCTGTTCGGCTTCGTCGGTTCTCCCCGACCGGGCAAGCGAGAGAGCCAAAACCATTCGTTTGTTTCGCTCCAATTTGTTCTGAAGTGCCTGATCTTCGGTTTTGCGCGCTTTGATTGCCCTGCCCGCCTCTGCGTCTTGCAGGGCTGAAAAGACAAGGTCCCTGGCAATATCCTCCGGATCCGAAGGCATCTTCGATACCTGCAGTTGTAGGCGATCTGCGGAGTCAAAGTGACCCTGCTGAGCTTCATATCGCGATCTAAGGCGCAAAAACACGACTCGATTAGGGCCATGCGCTTCGCCGTCGAAGATCCGGTCGAGAGCTGCCCGATCACCTTCGATGAATGCCAGTCGCAGTCTTTGGATCCTCAGTTCGAGGCTGTCAAATTTAAGGGCCTCCGCCTGAGCCAGCCACGACCTCGCCTCCTTGAACCTGCTTGCGCTTATGTTGGCCTCGGCCGCCCACGAAAAATAGAGTGGACTTGGCTCCAGCCGCGCCGTCTCATTCCGTAGGTCGGCCGCACGCTTGGGCTGGCCGAGTTCACCCAGCGTGTACGCCAGGTTAGTATGAAAGAATACATCGCGAGGAAAGAGTTCCAGCAACCGAAGTAGGACGGAGTAGGCCTTGTCGAGCTCGCCCGTCACGTCGCTGTAATAGAGATAATCGGTATTCAGCCTATCCTTCTCCGTCATTCGGTCGCGCAATTGGAAGGCGCGCGTAACTGAAGCTGCCATGAGGTCGGAATGGCCGAGATCTCCGTTGGCCATGCCAATTCCCTCGTACCCGAGCGCAAGGTCTGGGTCCAGTTCGATTTCCCTCTGATACAGGGGGAGCGCTGCCTGCGGGTTGCCAGCGAGGAAGAGCTTCGTTCCCTCGGTGCCGATCTGGAGTGCTTCCAAGGAGGCGCTGGTCGCTTTTTCCAGAGGCTGATTGTACCGGGCCAGCGATTCGGCCGGCTCCCCGAGCTTGCTCCGAAGGCGTACGGCCGCCGCTCCCAACTCATGGACTACCTGATTACGAGCGCTAATGTCGGCACTTTCCTCAGCCAAGGTCGCTCCTGATCCGCAGTCGAGTGCACTCATCTCCAGCTGATATCGGTTACCGCTGTCGGCGATTGAATCAGAGATCACCATCTTGCTGTTGGTCTTACTACAAATCTGGCGTGCGATCTCCGGAGTGATCTTGGTGGTCGGCGGAAGTTTCAGTTGCCCCAGGGTGGCGTACGCTTTATCCAATCCCAGCAGATTTAGATATGGCGTCTGCCCCATTTCATAGCGCAATGCGGTGTTCAAGGCGTCGTCGAAAACAGGGTCGTTCGTTCGGTTGTCGACGTCGGCCAGCACGATTGTGTCGGTCGGAGCGAGGGTGATGCGATGGCTGTAGCTCCAGTAGGACCAGTACGCTCCGGCGACAACAGCCGACAACGCAACCGCCGCCAACCATTTGCGCAGGCGGAGACGCTGTGGCTGCTGCTGACGATGGACTTCCGCCAGGTCACTCCTCATCTCGGCAGCGGATTGGTAACGCTGCGAACGATCTTTCTCCAAGGCTTTGATGATGATGTTGTCGAGCTTGCGCGGCACAGCCGGGTTCAGTTCGTGCGCCGGGACAGCTCTCTGGTGGAGAATTGCCTCGTGAATGACGGCGACGGTGTCTCCCTCAAAAGCGCGGCGACCAGTAGCCATCTCGTAGAGAACCATGCCAAAGGAAAACAGGTCTGTGCGAGCATCCAGCTTTTCCTTGCGCACTTGCTCAGGCGACATGTAACCGGCTGTACCGGAGGTTCCAGACCGAGTCAGGCTCGCGTAGATCCGAGACGTGGGCGTTTGCTCCTTTGGCGGTTGCCCAACCCTCGACGGAGGTCGCCTGACCCCGGAAGCCTCTGCATGGGCGTGTTCCGGCGTTTCTTCTCCGTCGGCCAGCTTGGCCAAACCGAAATCGAGAATTTTGACCGTGCCCTGCTTCGTCAGAAAGATATTGGCCGGCTTGATGTCGCGGTGAATGATGTCCTTGTCGTGGGCGGCTTTCAATCCGCTGGCGATTTGCGTTGCGATGTCTAAGAGCTCAGACACCGGGATTGCCTTGGACTCTGGGGTAGACATCCGATTCCGCAGGGTTTCCCCTTCCAGCAACTCCATGACAATGAACGGCTCGCCTTCATGCTCTTCAATCTCGTAAATCGTGCAAATGTTGGGATGGTTCAGGGCCGAGGCAGTCTGCGCTTCACGCTCAAAACGCTTAAGCGCAACTGGATCACTCGCCAGTTCCTCGGGCAGAAATTTCAGAGCCACCGGGCGGCCCAGCTTGAGGTCCGCGGCTTTATAGACCATCCCCATGCCGCCGCCACCGATGAAACCCAGTACGCGGTAGTGGGAGACCTTCTTCCCGATGAGGTCGCCGGGTACAGGGGACGACTGCACACTGCGAGCGTCGGCAAGAGGAGTTCCTGCCGTCGATTCCAGCCACTCGGTCGCGACCATCAACCGATACCCTCGTCGCGCTAACGTCTCGATGTACTGAGGGTTGTCAGCCGAATCGCCGAGAGCCCGCCGGAGAGTCTTGATGGTCGCGTTGATGCTGTGGTCGAAATCCACGACCGTATCGTTTTGCCAAAGCTTGCTCTTGATTTCCTCGCGGGTCACGATTTTGCCCCCGCGCTCAACCAGCATTCGCAGGACCTGGAAGGCTTGCTCCCGCAGGAGGACTTTGCCTTCGCCGTCGACCGAGCCCGTCGGACACAATTCCCCCGACTTAACGTCAAGCTCAAACCCCCCGAACCGGACGCGACCTGGGACAGGCTTTTCCACGAGACCTGTGAGATTGGCTAAGAGTGTAAAACTTCGTGCTGGACCCCAAGAAAAATTATCAAAAAGACGAAGTTCTGACAACCCAAAGCCGTAAGCTTAGTCGTTTAGAATAAATCGTTTGCATGACAGCCCTCGCATTTCACCGGAAAATCACCGCCAGAGCATTTACAGCCAGATGGGCCGAGTATACACATGCCCAATACGCGGTTCCGGATTGGGCTCTGGCTCCAGGTAGAATCCGCCCCGGCCCAATTTGCGACGAGAGGCTGCCTGGATGTTGGCGTCGCGCTGCAGTCGATCCGGGCGCTATGTGGGGGAAATTATGAACGAAAAGGGGTGGCATTTGTCCCTTTCTGCGGCTCTTTGTCACGAGACAATATACCGACCGGGAACACAATTTCCACCGAAACATGACTCCCGGATCACGACAGGCAACTGTGAATTCACTAGTCTGCATACAGCGGAGTACGAACCTGGGGACGAAATGGGGATAGGGTCCGACAATCAATTCCGAGCGCACTACACCCGAGAGAGCGAGGCCGATATGAGTATCGCTGAGTTTGGACTGAGACCGCAGGAGTCTTTGATGAGTTTCCTACCCAACATGCGAGTGACGCAGCCGCCGACCGAATCGGAGACGCTGGCGAAGCAATACGAAGCGTTGTCGCGGCTCTCCATATCTCTTGCATCCATGACCCTGGAGGATTTGTCGCACAATCTCGCCAATTTGCTGCGTCCATTGCTCGATTTCGACTTCCTCGATGTCGTCGTTTTCAAACAAGGGACCAGCGAAGTGCTCTGGCACTCCGTTGGAGCCGGGCAGTTCGCCCCACCCGATGTTCCGGTCGAGGAGACGACTTTCTGGTGGGTTCACCAACAACAGCAACCGCTGTGCATTGCAGACTGGAAGCTGGACAAACGGTTTGCGGTCCGAAGAGAGGCGCTGAACAAAATGGGAGTCGAGTACCGCTCTCTCTGCCGACTGCCATTGCGCACTCCACAGGGGCCGCTCGGAGTATTCAGTATTGCCAGTTCTCGACCGCACGACTATTCAGATGAGGAAGTACGGTTCCTGTCGCTGGCGGCCGACCAGGTGGCACTTGCCATATCTCACGCGCTGAGCCGTGAGAGGTCGCAACGCGCGCAGTCCGAGTTGGACGTGCAGAGTGCGCGACTCAAGCTGATCGGCGCCCTGACCAACGGTGTGATGGCCAATCTGCCGGTGAATGAGCTTCTAAGTGAAGTGACGGCGGGCATCCGGCGAGTCATCCCGTCCGATCTGGCGATGGTTGGACTCTTGGATTCCGAGGGGGACCGGGTTGTGGTAAGCGCTTGCGATATGGCTGAGGACAACATGCTCGCCAAAGAGGCAGTCGACGTTTTGGGCGAGATGTTTGGCGCTCGCGTTTTCTGCTCGGGCAAACCCTGGGTGGGAAATTCCGAAGAGTCAGACCAAGTGGATGCGGAGGGCGATTCGAAGTGGGTGGTAGCAGGCTTCAGGAACAGTTGTGTCGTCCCGCTTGCCGGCCGGGACCGGATGCTGGGGATTCTCGCCCTCGGCAAACACGAGGATACCGCCTATACCCACGATGAACTTGATTTTTTGTTGCAGGTCTCTAGCCAGGTAGCCGTAGCGGTTGAGAACGCGCTGGTTTACGGCGAACTGCGAAAGCTGAAGGACAACTTTACCGAGGAGCGGGTGTGCCTCGAGGATGAAATCCGCAGCGAGCTGAACTTCGAAGAAATCGTCGGCAGGAGCTCGGCTCTGCAGCGCGTGCTGCGGCAGGTTGAGGTCGTCGCCCCGACTGACTCCGGCGTGATGATCCAGGGAGAAACAGGCACAGGCAAAGAGTTGATTGCGCGAGCGATTCATAATCTGAGCTCTCGCCGTGATCGGCCCTTTATCAAGCTGAACTGTGCCGCCATCCCCTCCGGGCTATTGGAAAGCGAGCTTTTTGGACACGAAAAGGGAGCATTCACCGGCGCCATCATGCGGAAGGCCGGCCGGTTCGAGGTTGCGGATCAGGGCACGCTGTTTCTGGATGAAGTGGGCGACATCCCACTGGAGTTGCAGCCGAAATTGTTGCGGGTTTTGCAGGAGCGTGAATTTGAGAGGTTGGGCAGCACGCGCACACAGCAGGTGGACGTGCGCGTGATCGCCGCCACACACCGCGACTTGAAGCAGATGTGCGAGGAAGGGAAGTTCAGACACGATCTGTATTACCGATTGCATGTGTTTCCTCTGCAAGTGCCGCCGTTGCGCGATCGTAGCGAGGATATACCGATCCTGGTGCGCCACTACGTTGACAAGTACGCCCGGCGAATGAACCGGCACATCGAAACCATTCCTTCCTATGCCATGGAGATCTTTGCAAACTATTCGTGGCCGGGAAATGTTCGTGAACTGCAGAACTTCATCGAGCGGGCCGTGATCCTATCGCCGGGGAGCGTTCTCAGGCCGCCCCTGGCGGAACTGAAACAGGCATCCTTCCCGAGCCCGAATCCGAAGCTGAGCACAGCAGAAGAGGCGGAACGCGATCGGGTGCTCCAGGCGATTCGGGCCTCCAACTGGGTCATCGGCGGGCCAAACGGTGCCGCGGCACGGCTTGGCATGAAACGGACGACCCTGGCATATCGGATTCGCAAGCTCAATATTCCGGTTCGTCCGCAATGATGTAAGAGGTACGAGGATGTGGAAAGTCGCGGGAGAAAAGACATGTGGATGAGATCATGCGCTGTTTGTAAAGCCCTCTTGCGTAAGCGCCGGTGGTGCGACTCCGTTCGTTGTGGTTGCGGATGGATATGGTAGGGCTATTGGAACTCGGGATCGCTTCCCCGCACGCGTGGACCCAGACGATGAAGGAGTTTCTCATGGCAAAACTAATTGAGTTTTACGTACCGAAGACCTTCCGGATGGCGCGCGCTACTCAGTCGCAACACGGGAAGGTTATCGAGTTTTGTTCGCGGACCAAAAAATCAGCCTAGCTCAAGCAGTCCGTTATTTCGAGCTTGGGGGATTCTGGAACTGGAATGAGCCTGGCGTTTGCGGTACTCACTGAGGAACGCGAACGATTTTCAGCTTTGGGCATGTCAACACTTGACAGGAACTGGAGGGGCTAGATGTGGCGCATTCGTTACAGGGCAATGTCTCTCCAGGACGTCTTGGTCATGGCCTATATGAATGTCTTGGAAACAAAGTCTTGGATCCGGCATGGCGGTGATGGAGACGTTCAAACTGGAATCGGGAACGCCACCGTTTGTGAGCAGCGACATCACAGGCAACATAGCAACATTTCGGAGCCATTGCGCTCCCATCTTCCCTAAGTTCGGATCGTTCCACTGCGAAGGCGACTTTCGCGCAGAACGCCCGCGACGAGAGGTCCGGCGGGGCAGGAGGATTCAGTGAAGCAATTGCAGATTTTGTGGCGGGGACCCCGCTTGTTGATGGCCATGTTGCTGATCGCTCTGTCTTGCGGATTGCTCGGCTTAGCGCGCTTTGCTCAGACTCAGCCGGTAACTTCTAGCAATGGCAATGAAAGAGCGCAGGACCTCAGCTCCGAAGATCACGTGTGGTTGCGTGCAGCCATTACGGGCGGCACATTTCCCGATTTGCGCTGGCCCGATTTCAGTGACTACAGAGGGCAGGTTCAGAAATTCTACGAACTCAACGGGAATTCATTGTCATGGGTCAAAGGAATGGAGCCAACCCGTCAGGCGCGAGAAGTGATCGCGTTGCTGCTCCAGGCCGACCAGAAGGGACTTTCCGCCGACGATTACGATGGACCCAAGTGGAGCGGCCGATTGACCCCTCTCAAACCCGCGACCCGTCAGCCGAGCGACGCCGATGCCGTGAAATTCGATCTCGCGCTCACAGTTTGCGCGATGCGGTATATCTCTGACCTCCATATCGGCAAGGTAAATCCCAAGCGCCTGGCCTTTGCTTTGGATGATGAGTCCAAGAAATACGACTTAGCGGAGTTTCTGAAGGATCACGTTGTCGGCGCGGGAAACGTTGCTGGCGTTTTGGCGCAAGTGGAGCCGTCCTATCCCGGTTACCGACGCACCCTGCAGGCGCTACAAACCTATGTCGAGCTGGCGAAGAGAGATGACGGGGAGCAACTCCCGGCGGGCAAGAAAGCAGTTGTGCCGGGTGACACATACCCCGGCGTTCCGCGGCTCACGCGCTTGCTTCGGTTGGTTGGCGACCTCCCGGGAGACGCGAATGTTCCGGTTGATCCTCCTGTCTATGCCGGTGCGCTCGTGGAAGCGGTGAAGAATTTTCAGCGCAGGCATGGCCGCGATCCGAATGGGAGAATCGACGCTCTAACCCTCGCCGACTTAAACGTTCCTTTGAGCCGCCGGGTTCGGCAAATGCAATTGACTCTGGAGCGATGGCGGTGGATGCCGGACTCGTATCAAAAGGAGCCCATCGTGGTGAATATCCCCGAGTTCCGTCTCCGCGCCTATGACAAAGATTTCAAAATCGGCGTCACGATGAACGTCGTCGTGGGCAAAGCCTATGGCGGCCACAACACCCCGGTGTTTACCGACACGATGCAGTACGTTGTCTTCCGGCCCCATTGGGAGGTTCCGCCGTCCATTATCCACGGGGAGATGATTCCGCACATTGTGCGCGATCCCGGGTATTTGGCGAGCAAGGGATTCGAAGTGGTCGACAGCAGGCAGAACGTGGTTGCGGCGGGAGAGGTCACGCCCGAGGTGCTCGCCCAACTTCGAGCGGGCAAGCTCTTCATCCGTCAAAAGCCGGGCCCAAAGGACGCGCTGGGACTAGTGAAGTTCGTTTTTCCTAACAGCTACAACGTATATATGCACGATACGCCGTCGACCGAATTTTTCGCGAAGTCCAGAAGGGATTTTAGCCACGGTTGCGTCCGGCTGGAAAAACCCGCCGAGCTCGCGGCGTGGGTTCTGCGCGACAATCCCGGATGGACGCCCGACCGCATTCGCGCGGCGATGAACGGTACCACGACCCAGCAGGTGAATCTCACGCACCCGATTCCCGTCTTGATCCTGTATGGCACCGTCATCGTCCTGGAAGACGGCGCCGTACACTTCTACGACGACATTTATGGACACGATGCCGCCCTGGACAAGGTTCTCGCAAAGGGCTATCCGTATCCCTGGTGAGATTGGAGTTACCAACGGCGCACGCGGCCCACATCCACGTGAACGAAGTCGGAAGCGCGATAGTAGCCCACCCCCCCGCGATGCAGCCGCAATGCGGCATCCCGAACTCCTGCCGTTGGAATCCCAGGCAGGCGAATGTCGATCGCTTCTGCCTTAATGTGAAGGCTGTGGAGAGCCACGCCCGTGTGCGCGCTTCGCGAGCGCAAGAACTCGTTGCTCCAAGGAGTGCGGTATCCACAAACTACGTCAATCTCACCGCCCGTATCGTTGAGAGAAGCGGTTAGGTCGTACAGCACGTCGAACAGGCGGGGATCGAAATGGCGGACCTCACCCGTGCGATGATCGCGGAGATAATGGTCGAGTTCATCGAGCGCACCCGGTATATAAGCGTCGCCGCGGCGGTACACGATATCGAGCCGCTCGCCGGTATGGGTGTGATAAAGGTGAAGGCGGTATTCGCGTGCCGGCGGGACAGCCTGCTCTGATGTCCAACCAAACGGTACTACAAGCAAAAGGAAAACCAGCCACAAAGTGAAATTCCGGAAGTCGATGTTTCCGGACAGCCATCTGTTCATCTCTTGTTCTTACCCTTTCATCCCAACCAGCAACCCGAGTTGGAGTAGCTCGTCTTGCTTGATTACGCGACGCGCTGACGCTTACAAAATTGTAAACGAATTCGCGCCTGTTATTTTGAAGTATCGAAAGGCTAAGGAAGTTTCTTACCGTTGCCGCGTTCCGGTGAAAGACGCGGTCACGTGGAGCACGGAGAACACGCGAGCCACGCCCCGGCAGAGCGAACGATTGTTCCGTTGGATGTTCAGAAGTGAAGCTTAGAGCACCAGTTGGATCAAGCGCTGCCCGTCAAAAACTAAGCTTCAATGCGAGTTGTCCAATACGAGGCGCTACCGAAGTACTTGTGATCTTGCCGAATGCGGGCACGCCGTCGCTAAATGTAGTATCCGGATTGCCGAATTGCGTGCTGTTGAAGGCGTTAAAGAATTCGGCTCGGAACTCAAGGGCCATCCGCTCGGTCAATGCAGTCGTCTTCCTTAGCGAAAGATCAACGTTGTGCTGGGCGGGTCCGCGAAGCAGTCCGGGCTTCGTGTTGCCAAAGCCCGTACCTTTATCTGAACTGATCACCGGAGGACTGGTAAAGCAATTGGTGTTGAAATATTCGTCCAAGCGACTCCTAACAGAGCCGCCGAGTCCGAGACGTGCGTCGCATCCCGGTGCACTCAGATCAAGGTAGGCAAAGTCGCTCGACGTACCAAACAGATTGTTCGAATTGGTGTTGAAGAATGTGAGCGGCGTTCCGGACTGGAGAGTCACCACCGTGGACAGGGCCCAGCCACTCGACATTTTTGCCGCGATGCCAGATCCGTGGTCAAACCTCGGCAATTCGTAAATCGCACTTGCGATTACGCGGTGCCGCCGGCTGAAATTGGCTTCACCGTAACCCGCATAGAGATTGTTTTGATCGCCGATCGTCCCTTCGCCGAAGGTGCTCCCCACGACGTTCGCAGCCCCGGTGGACAACGTTTTCGACCAGGTATACGCCGACAAGAATTGCAATCCGTGACTCAGATTCTTTTTCAGCGTAACCTCCAAGGCGTTGAAGCTGGACCGCCCTTCCGAGCCTTGTTCCATAAATCCTGCGGGGTCCCACCCTTGGTACGGAACCCTCAGAGCGAGATTAGACAAAGTACTGGTAATTTGTCCGCGGATTGGATTCTGCGGAGTGGCCAGACCCGCCTGGTTGATGGAGTGCGAGTAAATCAGATGGTTGGCACTCGATCCGACGTAGGCAATTTGTAATGCCAATGTTGGAGTAATTGCAGTTTGTACATTGAATGAATACTCCTGCGTGATAGCAGGACGGATCGTCTGCTGCGTGGCGGTCAAACTCAGGTCGCTATCCGGTGTATAGGGATCGAAGAACGGAAATTGGCTGAGCGGGGGAATCGGTTCCTGGAACGGATGTGCCCAAGAGGCGCTGCCATTGAAGGGCGGAGCAAAGACACCGATCAGCGCCCAGGGCAAGCCGCCTATAGACTGGAACTCGCTATTGCCAGTTACCGCTGAATAATAGATCCCGTACCCGCCCCGCACCACGACGCGGTCATTGGTGGGGGGCAAGCTGTACGCAAACCCAACTCGCGGACCCCATGTATGGTTTCCGCTCCCAGGTACGAACCCGTTGATGCCAGACTTCACGACGCCTGCCGGGACCGGATACGTCCAATTCGCCGGTACAACATATCCTGCCAGACTGCCCGTCGGCGGAGGGTTGGGGTTCAATAACGGGGGGTTTATATTTGTCGCCCGGCCATTCGTGTTAGTGAACGGCGGTAACCACTCCCAGCGCAGGCCGAGGTTCAGCGTCAGCCTGGAGTCGATTCGCCAATCATCTTGAGCATAAGCCGAGATCTCCCAGGTCCGAGCATGCCCCGCCAGTACACCGAGTACCTCCAGCGAGTACAAAACATTGCTGAAGCCGTTGGGCGGAAACCCAGGTAACCCGGCGGTTCCGTTTTGTGCACCGTTCATTCCCAGGAGGAAGTCTGGCCAACTGGGGAAGTTCACCTGACCGTAGTATTCTTCCCCGCGGTTATTCAGATAGGCTCTAGTGATTCCGCCGCCGAAGCGAAGAGTATGCCGGCCACGCACCCAGGCTATGTTGTCCTCGAGGTTGAAAAGATCTTGTGCAAAAGGGAAGTAGAACCCGGGGTTAAAGTTATCGGAGCCAGCGATGGTTACCGATGGCTTGTTGTCATTCTGGGTGGAAGTGTTCACGCCTACACCGGAAAAAGTGAATGGCGAATGCGGCGTGGTAACGGAAGAAATTCGATCGTAGCCCAACCGAATTTGATTAAAGAGATTCGGCTTGAAGACGTATGTGTCGGTCAGCGAGGCCACTAGATAGTTCAGGTCATCTGTCGAGGGAGCGCCCGGCAGATTGCCGCCACCAGCGAAAACATTCGTAGTATTACTCTGCGCAGCAAAAAAACGGCCCTGGATCGTGTTCTTCGGTGACTGCAAGAAATCGAAATTTCCCATGTACTGATTCTCGTTGAAGCTCGCAGGCACACTCAGGGAGACGGAGTCGTTTGCCGGGTTGGCAGTCGGGAACAGATATTGCCCATTCGGTAATTTCATTTGCAGAAGAGTCAGCGCAACCGGATTGATATTGGAGCCGTCAGCGGCGATTGGTGGTCCAAACCCCGGAAGACCGGGGCAAAAAATGTAGCAGAGCCCTTGCTGTCCGGCAAAAAGCGTCCCGAGCGAAGCGGCGGAACGATCATTGCTAGTAAGTGGGGAATAGAAGGTTTGGCGGCCCGATACTCCATTGATCTGCCGTGTGCCCTGATACGAGCCGAAGAAAAGCAATTTGTTCTTAATGATCGGCCCGCCCAGCGTGCCTCCAAATTGGTTCTGCTTCAGTTCGGGGCGTGGGACGCTATTCTGATTGAAAAAAAAGTCGTTGGCATTGAGTACATCGTTCCGCCAAAATTCGAAGACGTCGCCATGCAATGCGTTCGAGCCCGTTTTCGTCACCAGGGTCACATTCGCGCCGGCATCCCGACCGTATTCCGCGTCGTACATTCCCGTCTGGACTTTGAACTCCTGGATCGTATCGGGGTTGGGGATGGGGACACCGAAACCGGAGGCGTCGTAATCGTTCACGTCCACCCCATCCATTCGAAAATTGATGTCGCTGGCGCGCGCACCATTGACGTTTTGCCCTTGCCCTTCGGTGGTGGGAATCTGGCCCCCGCTTCCACGCCCTAATTCCGCCGCATCCGTCACGCTGGCGATAACCCCCGCCGAGAGGGTCATGATCTGTGTGAAATTGCGATTTACCAGAGGAAGAGCCTCGACTTGTTCGGTAGTGACCACGTCGCCGAGCGCATTCGTGCTGGTTTCGACGACCGGAGGAATTCCCTTCACTTCGACGGCTGTCAGTGCGCTGCTTACCTTGACGGTGACGTTCTCGACGTTCGTTTCAGTTACTGCGATCACGACTGAAGAAACGATGGTGCGAGCGAAACCCTTCGCATCGATGTCGACCTGATAGGTCCCGGGCGGAAGTAGGGGCACAGTGTAGGCTCCATCCGCGCCCGTTTTCACGGTCCTTACCTCGTTGGTTCTCTCATTGGTTACACGAACATCGGCATTCGCGACCACCCGACCTGAAGGATCGGTAACCACTCCTCTCAGAAGGCCTGTCATGGAGGTTTGAGCCCACCCTGTTGCGCAAAGCCCCAAAACCGCCATGGACAAAAGCGTGAGCGGTAACAAACCTGCAGCCCAGAGGCGGAATCTGATTTTCGTTGATGGCATAGGTTTCATGGCTATATCCGTCGGTGCCACGTGAACACGCCAACTATCCCGTATCATCGGAAGCGTTCCGACCAGGGGACATTCATTTTTCCGACAGACGACTCTGTAAACAGCATACTTGCCGTCGCGGACGAAATCTAAACGGGCAAATTATCGCAATCCTGCTATAAATTGTCGACGAAAAGCTGAATGGCGTGCGAAGGAGCACTCCGGGGTAAAATGTGTTGCCGATGAGAACGAGAGGGCACTGGCCGACAAGAATTGCGATTTCGCGCCTTGTGTTTGGCGTAGTAAGCCTGTTGGTGGTGGTCTGCCCTCGCGCTGCGGCCCTAGATCCTTCACTCGACCTCACCCAATACACGCATACAGCCTGGACGGCTCCCGAAGGTTTGAAGGGCAGCACCCGGGCAATTGTCCAGACGCCCGACGGTTATCTTTGGCTTGGCACGGAATTCGGCTTGGTTCGCTTCGATGGTGTGCGATTCGTCCCATGGAGTCCACCGCTGGGCCAGCACTTCCCGAGCCCAAATATCTTAGCGCTCCTCGCTACGCGAGACGGCACTCTCTGGATCGGGACCTTGGAGGGCCTTGCGAGCTGGAAAGAGGACAAGCTGATCCAGTACCCCGAGATTCATGGAGGGGTAATGGCTCTCACGGAGGACCACGAGGGAACGGTGTGGGCTGGAGGTTCCGGGAAGATTTGCGCGATTCGGAGGGAAAGAGTTGCGTGCCAAGATACTGGAGCTGGTGCGGAAATAGGTCAGTATTATCGCTACGGTAGTCGTAATGTGGAGTCCTTATATGAGGACACCGACGGCCGTCTCTGGGCCGGAACCGAGTCAGGCCTGTGGCGGTGGAAGCCCGGTCCTCCGCAACTGTATTCGCCGAATCCAAGCGACAGCCAACAGACGCTGGTTCCGGGGGAGCCCGCGACATCCGTGATTTTCGGAAGCAGTAGTGGCCTGGAACAGGTCACCGACAACAAGGTGGAAGGCTACGATCTCCCAGGCATGCGGCCCTTTGGACCTTCCAAGCTGCTGCGGGATCGCGACGGTGCTCTGTGGATCGGAACTTTCGACAGGGGGCTACTACGTGTTTTCCACGGAACGACAACCTGGTTTGGGCTGCGGAACGGGCTAACAGGCGATCTTGTCACGGCCTTTCTTGAGGACCGCGAAGGCACCATTTGGGTAGGCACGACCAATGGTCTGGACCGCTTCCGCGAACCCGCCGTCTCTACGATCTCTGGGCATCAAGGATTGTCTAGTCCGGCCTGGTCAGTGCTGGCTGCCCGCGACGGCAGCATCTGGGTCGGTACCTTTAATGGACTGGACCGGTGGAATCGAGGACAGATGACTGTCTATCGCGCCGCCCCGGCCCAGTCGAGGAAATCCTCCGGAGAAGCGAACGGCGCTGCCCGTGAAATCCTGGATGCCGGACTACTTGACAACAATATCGGCTCACTCTTCGAAGATCCACGCGGCCGCCTCTGGGTGACCAGCCTAAAGGGAGTTGTGCGGTTCGAGAATGGCAGATTTACTAGCGTGAGTGGCGTGCCGGGCGGATCTGCCAACGCAATCTTTGCTGATCAGCACGAGGGGGTTTGGATCAGCTATCCCGGTCATGGTCTGTTTCACGCGGTCGACAACAGAGTAGTCGAATCGGTGACATGGCCATGGTTGAAGCTTGGGCATGACCAACGCCTGTCTGCGGTCGTACCCGATCCCGTCCATGATGGACTGTGGCTTGGATTCGTCGACGGAGGCATCGCGCATTTCAAGGACGGCCAAATCGACAAAACCCTTGGCGCCAAGGATGGCCTGGGTGCGGATCAGATTTGGAACCTTCAGGTTGATGGAGACGGTACACTTTGGGCCGCAACGCAAGGCGGTTTGAGCCGAGTCAAGGACGGTGGTATCGCTACTCTAAACACCAAAAATGGACTCCCTTGCGATGCCGTTCACGGGGTCATGCAGGACGATGCTTCTTCCTTCTGGCTGTACGCGGCCTGCGGTCTGCTCCATGTCGACCGGACCGAAATGGAAGCGTGGGCAGCGGACCCAAAACATAAAGTCCGCAGTACGATCTTTGATGGCAGCGACGGGGTCAGATTACATGCATTGCTGACTAACTACGCCCCAGTCGTGACGAAGTCGGCGGATGGAAAACTGTGGTTCGTACATTCGGATGGTACCAGTGTCATTGACCCACGCAACCTCCGATTCAATAAAGTTTCTCCACCGGTCCACGTTGAGCAGATCACCGCGGATGGAAAGACATATGCTCCTACTGCCGGTCTAATGCTGCCGCCGCGAATTCGGAACCTTTGGATTGATTACACAGCTCTGAGTCTGGTGGCACCAGAGAAGGTGCGCTTCCGTTTCAAGCTCGAAGGACAGGACCAGGACTGGCGCGAGGTAGTGAACGACCGGCAGGTGCAGTATTCGAATCTTGCGCCGGGCCACTACCGATTCCGCGTAATCGCGAGCAACAACAGCGGTGTTTGGAACCAGGAAGGCGCGTCCCTGGACTTCGCGATTGCTCCGGCCTACTACCAGACCAACTGGTTCCGAGCGCTTTGCGCGGCCGCGTTCCTCGCGTTGCTCTGGGCGGCCTATCAAGTACGTGTTCGGCAACTGCGGCGTCAGGAAAAGAAGCTGCGGGATGTGGTCGAAACCATTCCGACATTTGCCTGGACCGCTCTGCCGGATGGCTCCATCGACTTCGCCAATCGCAACTGGGAGAAGTATTCGGGTTTATCCACCGAGAACACCGCCGGCTCAGGTTGGGAAGCCGCCGTTCACCCGGAAGACTTGAAGCGACATACAGAGAAATGGCGCGCCTCGATAACGAACGGCGAGCCTTTCGAACACGAGGTGCGCTTCCGGCGCGCGGACGGCGAATATCGCTGGTTCCTGGTACGCGCTGTGCCGCTGCGGGATCAACGAGGCAAGGTCCTGAAGTGGTACGGCACCTCGACGGACATTGAAGATCGCAAGCAAGCCGAACAAAGATTCCGCGACCTGCTGGAGTCGGCGCCCGACGCGGTCGTGGTGGTGAATCGTGAGGGCAAAATTGTTTTGGTCAATACGCAAATGGAGAAGCTGTTTGGCTATCGGCGACAAGAGGTATTGGGAAACGAAATCGAGATGTTGATACCGGAGCGGTTCCGGAGCAAGCATCCGGGACTCCGCAGGGGTTTTGTTGCCGACCCTCGCGCGCGGGCAATGGGGTCCGGGCTGGAACTGTACGGCCTGCATAAAGAAGGACGGGAGTTTCCGGTGGAGATCAGCCTGAGCCCTTTGCAAACCGAGGAAGGCGTGCTGATTTCCAGCACCATTCGCGATATCACGGACCGAAAGCGGGCCGAGGAAAAGATTCGCCAGAGCGAAGAGGAGCTGCGACAGCTGGTCGATGTGATTCCCCAGCAGGTCTATGTTTTCGACGCGGATTGGAGTCCGCTTTTTGCCAACCAACGAGAACGGGAATACACCGGCCTTACTCTCGAAGAGACGAAGTCGAAAGACATCTTTGCCAGAAAGTTTCATCCCGAAGATCTGAGGAAGTTAGAGGCCGTTCGTGAGCGCGCACTTTTAGAGTCTGTCCCTTGTGAACTGGAGGCACGAATAAGGGGAAAAGATGGGCAGTATCGCTGGTTCCTGATCCGGGACAATCCGCTACGGGATGAGCAGGGACGCGTTCTTCGCTGGTACGGTACCCGTACCGATATCGAGGATCGCAAGCGCGCCGAAGAGGCTGCCCGGAAGATCGAAAACGAGCTTCGCGATGTGATTGAAACAATTCCGGTGATGGCGTTTACCACGTTGCCTGACGGTTCCAACGCTTTTGCGAACCGGCGTTGGCGGGAATACACCGGATTGTCGGCGGAGGACACGGCCGGCTCAGGCTGGCAGTTTGTAGTACATCCGCAAGACGTCGAGCGACATGTGGATAAGTGGCGCGCGTCCGTTGCGACTGCAGAACCTTTCGAAGATGAGGCGCGTTTCCGTCGCGCTGACGGGCAATATCGTTGGTTTCTGATCCGTGCTGTCCCACTTCGGGACGAGCATGGAAACATTCTCAAATGGTACGGAAAACTGACCGACATCGAAGATCGCAAACGCGCCGAGCAAGCATTGCAGCGAAGCGAAGCCTATCTGGCGGAATCGCAGAGGCTGACTCACACGGGCACTTGGGCCTACAAGCCTGGGGGAGATGCGCTCTACTGGTCGGAGGAAAATTTTCGAATCTGGGGATTTGACCCCCAGCAGTCCACCCCCAGCCTCGAATTAATGCGTCAACGGATGCATCCAGAGGATCGCGACAGAGCGATGGAATTCGGCTGGCGCTCGGTGCGAGAGAAAACAGACTACGCCCACGAGTTCCGAATTGAGCTACCCGACGGCACTGTAAGATACATCCATTCGGTCGGCCATCAGGTTCTCAATGCGAGCGGAGAAGTGATTGAAGTGGTGGGAACCCACATCGACGTCACCGAACGCAAATATGCCGAAGAAGCATTACGCCAGGCTCAGGCAGCACTCGCGCACGTTACACGGTTGACGACCATGGGCGAAATGACGGCTTCCATCGCACATGAAATCAATCAGCCGCTTTCAGGCATTGTAAGCAACGGGAGTGCCTGCCTGCGTTGGCTGGCAGGAGTTTCGCCCAACCTGGAGGAAGCCCGGGAATCCGCCCGCCGCATCGTCCGCGATGGGAAGCGAGCTGGGGAAGTGATCGCCCGAGTTCGGGCTCTGGCAAGAAGAGCTGGTACACCTTCGGGCAAGCTGGACATCAACCAAACTATTCGGGAGATCCTCGCCCTCGTCGGGGACGAAGCAAAAGGAAAGGGCGTAATAGTACGAACGCAATTTGCGGATGACCTTGCCCCCGTTCTAGGCGACCGAGTGCAGTTGCAGCAGGTAGTGCTCAACCTGATCATGAACGGCATCGAAGCCATGAGTAGCGTTGAGGGACGGCCACGGGAACTGGTCATAACCACTCGCAACGTTGAGGATGAGCAGGTGCTAGTTACGATTCAGGATTCAGGGACGGGTCTGGAGCCACAGAACCTGGACAAAATCTTTGATGCCTTCTACACCACAAAACCGGCGGGCCTGGGCTTGGGACTCTCCGTTAGCCGGTCGATTGTGCAGAAACATGGAGGCCGTCTGTGGGCGGCGGCCAATGACGGACCGGGTACGACCTTTCATTTTACCCTTCCGAAGTCCGACGAGGAGCCATCCATTGCCGCCGTCTGACGCACTTATCGCTGTTGTAGACGACGACCCGTCGGTTCGGGAATCTCTAGAAAGTCTGATTCGTTCTGCCGGGTTGAGGGTCGAGGCGTTTGCCTCTGCGCAGGAGTTCCTGGCTCGTCCCCAGGTCGACGCGCCGAGTTGTTTGGTTTTAGATTTACAGCTGCCGGGTTTGAGCGGGCTCGACCTGCAGAAGCAGTTGGCCGACGTCAACCTTGAGATTCCCATAGTTTTCATTACCGGTCATGGTAACGTCCCGGCTTCGGTACAGGCGATGAAGGCAGGAGCGCTTGAGTTTCTCACCAAGCCATTTGCCGAGGAAGACCTGCTGCGCGCAATTGAACAGGCGATAGAACGCGACCAGCGTGCACGTCAGCGGCACTCCGAGATCAGTGACTTGCGGGCTCGGTATGAATCGCTAACCCCGCGCGAGCGGGAAGTAATGGAGCAAGTGGTTGCTGGCCTGCTCAATAAACAAGCTGCTGCCGAACTCAAGATAACCGAGTTCACGGTGAAGGTTCATCGCGGGCAGGTTATGCGAAAGATGCATGCCAATTCTTTGGCGGATCTGGTTAGAATGGCGGAGAAGCTGCGGACCAGCAGCGAGAAAATGTTGTAAGCTCCGGCAGCGCCGCAACTTGCGGCCTTACACCAAGGTGCAATAGATTTTCTCTTCCCACTACCGCTAAATATGTGTCAATGCCGCCGCTTATATCAGTGGTCGACGACGACGCTTCTGTCCGCGAATCCCTCGAGAGTTTGATCCGGTCTATTGGATTTGCGGTCAAGGTGTTTGCTTCCGCTGAAGAGTTCCTGAATTCGCCTCGTGTGCTTGAAACAAACTGCCTAATCCTGGATGTGCGCCTGCCGGGAATGAATGGAATCGATCTCCACCGTTACCTCTTGGCGAAAAAGTGGAAGGTTCCAGTCATTTTTATCACCGCCCACGCCTCAGAGGAACACTTACGTTCGCAAGCTCTCCGGAGTGGCGCGGTGGATTACTTGATCAAACCGTTTACTGAGGAAGCGTTACTGAGTGCGGTCGATATAGCCCTGAGTTCGAAATCGAACGGGACGAAAGACCCCTAGTCCAAGGAGTTCCAATGGACGATATCGGTGCTGTTATCTACATTGTGGACGACGATGCGTCAGTGCGCGAAGGAGTGGCAAGTCTGGTCCGCTCCGCAGGATTGAACGCACTCACCTTCACATCGGCGCATGAGTTCCTCAGTACCTCGCGACCCGAGGTGCCGAACTGCCTGGTACTGGATGTGGAGCTTCCGGGCCTGAGTGGACTCGACCTCCAGCAAGAGCTCGCGAAGGCGAATGTCCGGATCCCGATCATTTTTCTCACTGGCCGCGGCGATATCCCAATGAGCGTGCAAGCGATAAAAGCGGGTGCAGTGGATTTCCTGACGAAGCCGTTTGACGACGAGGATCTCTTGCATGTGATCCGGCAGGCTGTCGCTCGCTACCGCACGCCTCAGCAGCAATGTCGAACTTCTGTCTCAAAGACGAACATGAAGGAGTTTTATCCCTTCCTGCTGGATACCATTAACGAGTGCCTATGGCTTCAAAAGGTTGATGAAGATGACGAGAAGATTCGGCTCACTCCCAAGGGCTTTGCCGTCCTGCGGTATTTGGTCGAGCACGCCGGACGGCTGGTGACGCAGAGCGAACTGCTCGAAGCGGTGTGGCCGGATACCTTCGTGCAGCCCGAAGTGCTGAAGAGTCAAGTCCTCGACATCCGCCGCGCGCTCGGGGACGATCCGAAGCATCCTCAATTTATCGAGACCCTTCCCCGGAGAGGATACCAGTTCATCGCTCCAATTAAGAGCTCGTCATCTGAAGGGTCGGTTAGCCTGGAACAACCGACCCGGAGGCTGATTGGCCGGAACGCAGCACTCGCGCAGCTGAACCGGGGCCTGCACGCGGCAATGCGGGGACAGCGGCAGATCGTGTTTGTGACCGGCGAGCACGGTATCGGGAAAACAGCACTCGCAGACGAATTCCAGCGCGAGGCAGTCTTGATTGCGCCGACCGTCCGTCTGGGTCGAGGGCAATGCGTGGAAGGATACGGGAGCAAGGAACCTTACTACTCGATTCTCGAAGCGCTAGGTCAAATGTGCCGTGGATCTGAGGGTGAGTCGGTGGTGCAGGTCCTTGCGGAAAAGGCCCCGACATGGCTGATACAGCTCCCCGGGTTCGTGAAACAGGAACATCGACAGAAGCTACCGATGGAGATTTTGGCCACGGCGCGCGACCGCATGGTGCGGGAGATTTGCGAGGCGCTGGAGACGATTGCATCCCAAAAGCCCCTCTTGGTGGTCATTGAAGATCTGCATCTTGCGGATCAGTGCACTGTTGATCTGATTTCTGCGTTGGCTCGCCGTCGCGAATCAGCCAAACTAATGCTCGTCGGTACCTGCCGGCCTGTGGACCTGGCGTTTTCTGAGCATTCTTTGAAAGTGGTAAAGCAGGATCTGCTGGTTCATCACCTGTGCCAGGAGATCGCTCTAGAGCCGCTCCGGGAAGCTGGCGTTGCGGAATACCTCGTTGCCGTGTCGGGAGGGGCACTGGTACCCGAAGGCCTGACTCGATTGATCCATCGTCACACCGAGGGCAATCCGCTGTTCCTGATGGCAGTCCTTGACCACATGCAGCAACGGGGTTTCATCAGTCACGACAAGGTAAATTGGAGAATTCACGTTCCTGTTGAGAGCATTGGTCTAGAGGTACCAGAAACTCTGCGCCAGATGATCGAGGCCCAGATCGACCGCCTCAGTCCTGATGAACAGCTGGTACTGGAAGTGGCGAGCCTTGCAAGCGTCGGCGATTCCCGGTTCGCGGTCGTACCCGGAGCCGCGGCTGCAGAACTGGAACCGGAAACCTTTGAATGCTTGTGTGAAAAACTCGTGCGACAGCATGGCATTTTACGTGTCGGTGAACCCGAGAAGGTGCCAGACGGGACGGTCTCTGCATGCTACGAGTTCGTGCATGCGCTTTACCGCGAGGTCTGCTGCGAACGAATTGCTCCGGGACGCAAAGCGAAACTGCACACGCGAATGGGACAGTGGGTCGAGGTCTTGACTCAACCGAGCCAGAGCACGCCTTGGCTGGCCCGTCATTTCGAAGAGAAGAGAGTGGGGGAGATCAACGACCCCAGTTACACTACGAAACCAATGCTTTGAAAGATTTCCGAGGAAGCAAACATCGACGAGCGAGAACGAGCATTCGCTACACTGTGCTCGCCCGCCGTAAACCAAGTTGCCCTAAATAGAAGACCTGTCCCGAAGAAATCAGCGTCCATTAAGCGTCCAATAGAATGTGGAGTTGATCGTCTTTGTGGAGTGGGGAGAAAAAGCGGTTGTGTTGCAATTTTCAGGGTCGCTGGCTGGTGGCGTGAAAGAATCGCACTCGCCAAGACTTGTTGGTCGGCTTGAGATGCGGCCGCAGTCGCTGCTCCAACTCAGGCCCGTAACACTGCACCCAGCGCCAGACCGTTGTGTGATCGAGATTGAGACCGCGCTCCTCTAGCAACTCCTCGACATCGCGCGGCGAAAGAGAATAGCGAAGATACCACCGGACCGCACAAAGGATGAGGCCGGGTTCGGTCTGCCGCCATTTGAAGATCGCGGGTCGGGTCGATGAAACCTACGTTCGTGTGAAGGGTCGCTAGTGCTACTTGTATCGGGCTATTGATTCCAAGGGTGCCACCATCGATTTCTTGCTGTCAGCGTTCCGTGATGTCGATGCTGCCAAGCGGCTGTTTCGCAAGGCGCTCGGCGATCGGTCCCATCCCCAACCTCGAGTGATCAACACCGATCTGGCGCCGATCTACAGCTCCGCCATTCCCGACAGTAGGAAGGAAGGGACGCTGCGCAAGCGCTGTCGACACCGACCCGTGCAGTACTTGAACAACATTCTCGAACAGGATCATCGAGCCCTCAAACGTCGAGTGAACGCCAAGCAGGGGTTCCGAGAATTCCAGGCGGCTCGGCGGACGATTCAAGGCTACGAGGCGGTTCACATGATCCGGAAGGGGCAGGTTCGATGGGTGGCAGGAGACAACCTGCTTCGCCAGATTCAGTTCATCGACCGCCTTTTCGATTTGGCAACATGAGGACAAACGACAGAAGCTCGGCGACAAACTTGTCTTCATCTGAAAGTTGCAACACTACCGATTCGAGAGATCAAGATTTCGTGCAGCACGCGAACCCACGACAGAAATCACTGGGTGCCCGAGGGATTCGAGGATCTCTTGGCGGATCGACAATAGACTGAGTCGATATTCGACTTGGACGATGGATGTCATTGGTTTCGTCGAATCGCGTGATCCATCAGCCTTTTGAGACAAGTGGTAACGACTCGCGCAATCCCAACTTTCGAAGCACGAACATCGCGGGGCACCAGTTCGTTAGTCCGGATTGGAACAGGTTCAACCCGACAAACGCAGTGAACAGATACCAATAGGGGCTCAGCCAACGTCCTAAAGCAACGGAGAGGAGAATGAACGCTCCCGCCATCAATTGAAGACCACGTTCTACCGTCATACTTGTACCTCCTGTAGATGAGATTTCGCGCCGTCCGCTTTTGTCTGATTTCTCCGCTCACTCATGTAGTAGAGAACAGGCACCGCCATGCGAGAGAGAACAGTAGACGCAACCTCGCCCGCCATCAAAGAAAGTGCAAGCCCCTGGAATATGGGGTCGAACAGGATCACGCTCGCGCCCACTACGACCGCAGCTGCGGTGAGCAGCATCGGCCGGAAGCGCACCGCCCCCGCATCCACAACGGCTTCTTCCAGCGGCATGCCCTGCGAGCGCCGCAGTTCGATGAAATCTACCAGGATGATCGAGTTGCGGACGATGATTCCCGCACCGGCGATAAATCCGATCATTGAGGTTGCGGTAAAGAACGCGCCCATTAAGGCATGGGCAGGCAGGATGCCGACCAGCGTCAATGGAATCGGCGCCATGATGACCAGCGGCGTTATAAACGACCGGAACCAGCCCACGACCAGCACATAAATAAGGACCAGCACCGCTGCGAATGCCAAGCCCAAGTCTCGAAATACTTCCACCGTGATATGCCACTCGCCGTCCCACTTCATGGAGAAGCGGTCGGTGCGCTCGGGCATGGTCGTGCCCTTGTATTGCTTCACCCCGTAGCCATCGGGCAACTTGATCTTGTCGATCTCGTCGCTCATCTTCATGATGGCGTACACAGGGCTTTCCTCTCCACCCGCAACGTCTCCCGTCACGTAGACCACCGGCTGCAGATTCTTGCGATACACACTAGTGTCGATGGTGGTCTGTTGCAGATTCGTCACTTCTTGCAACGCGATCTGCCCACCGGAAGGAGTCGGGAGCCTGAGGTTTTCAAGATCCTGAATGCCGGAACGATCGGGCCGTGACAGGCGCACCTCGATCGGAACGTCCTCCCGCGACTGGGAATCATGCAGCAGGCCAGCATCAGCGCCACCCAGCCCCACCTGCAATGTACGAGTAACATCCGCGGCGGAAATTCCGTGCAGCGACGCCTTCTCGAGGTCCACCTTCAGGTCGTACTTGGTCTGCGGGTCCTCAACATACCAATCGACGTCTACTACGCCCGGAGTTTGCTGAAAGACCTTCTTAATCTGGGCTGCCAGTTCAATCTGGCCTTTGTAGTCTGGCCCATAAACTTCGGCGACCAGAGTTTGTAGCACCGGCGGACCGGGCGGAACTTCGGCGACCTTGATGCGCGCACCGTAGGGTTCAGCAATCTTGTCTAACTCCGGCCGCAAGCGCCGCGCGATTTCATGGCTTTGCGCCTTGCGGTCATGACGGGACAACAGATTTACTTGAATGTCAGCTTGATTGGGCTGGCGGCGCAAGAAATAGTGCCGCACCAAGCCGTTGAAGTTGTAAGGCCCCGATGTACCCGCATATATCTGGTAATTGATGACCTCGGGCTGCGTGCCAAGATATTGTCCCAGTGCCTGCGCCACCCGCGTCGTTTGCTCCAGGGGCGTGCCATCGGGCATATCGATGATGACCTGGAACTCGCTCTTGTTGTCGAAGGGCAGCATTTTCACACGGACCCACTTCAACGGGACGAAAGCAACCGCCGCGAGCAGCAGAATTACCACCCCACCGAAAAACATCCAACGACGGCGCGCATCGAGAATCAGCGGGTTCATGATCTTACGGTAGAAGCGCGTGGTCCATCCTTCGGACTCGTTGTGGCCGTGTCCGCCGTCTGCGGCGTAATGCCGCAACAGCCGCAATGCCGCCCAGGGCGAAACCACAAATGCCACGATCAGTGAGAACATCATGGCCGCAGACGCGCCGACCGGGATCGGCCGCATGTAGGGTCCCATCAGACCACGGACAAACGCCATCGGCAGAATCGCGCCAATCACCGCGAATGTCGCCAGAATCGTGGGATTTCCCACTTCGTCTACGGCTTCCACTGCTACGTCCACCAACGAACGCCCGCGACTCTCCGGCAAACGAAAATGGCGGACGATATTTTCGACCACCACGATGGCATCGTCGACCAGAATGCCGATGGAGAAGATGAGCGCGAACAAAGTCACCCGGTTCAGCGTGTACCCGAACAGGTAGAAGATTGCTAACGTCAGGGCCAGCGTCACGGGCACGGCCAGCAGAACCACGCCAGATTCGCGCCAACCCAAGGCCAGTGCGATTAATAGAGTGACCGACAGGGTTGCGATGAGCAGGTGTTTGAGGAGTTCGTCCGACTTGTCCTTTGCCGTCTCCCCGTAGTTTCGTGTGACCGTGATATTCAGGTCCTGGGGTAGCATGTAGCCGCGCAGCGCGCTTACTTTTTCGAGAACGTGGTCCGCGATAATGCTTGCGTTCGTGCCCTTGCGCTTGGCGAGTGTTATCGTCACCGCGGGATATTCAGAATTGTCCGACTGAGCGCTCGCCCCCCTGGCATTTGCGAATAGCACATAGTTGTCGGGCTCGGCCGGACCATCCTCGATTTTCTCCACCACGTCGCGCAAGTAAATGGGCCGGCCGCTGTGAACTCCGACCACAACTTGCTGCAAATCGTCGACACGAGTGAAAAACAATCCCGCTTCAACCTGGAATTCGCGGTTGTCGCGGGAGAAACTTCCAGCTTGTCCTCGGCTATTCGCACTTTGAAGCTGGCCCACGACGGCTCCGGGCGTGAGGCCGTAGGCGGCGAGCCGCTGTGTATCCAGGACAACGCGGACCTGGCGAGGTTGCCCGCCGATGAGGGTCGTCTCCGAAACATCATCGAGTTTCTTGAGCGAGTTTTCCAGTTCGCCCGCGACTCGCCGCAGACGATAGGAGTCATAGTTCTTTCCCCAAAGTGTCAGGGCCATGATCGGGACATCGTTAATCGAGCGGACTTTGATGACCGGTTGTGAGACGCCGGGCGGGATGCGGTCGAAATTTGAGTAGAGTTTGTTGTAGGTCTGGATGATCGCGTCTTCTTCTTTTGTGCCCACATAAAAGCGCACGATCAACATGCTCATGCCCGGATGGCTGATCGAGTAGATGTATTCGACCCCCGGCACTTCGCGCAGCAGCTTCTCCATCGGAAGGCTGACGCGCTGGGCAACCTCCTGCGAGGACGCGCCCGGCATCTGGACAAAAACATCAAGCATCGGAACCACGATCTGCGGCTCCTCTTCGCGCGGCGTTTCGAGGATGGCGAATGCACCGAGGAGGAGGGCAGCGACGATGACAAGCGGAGTCAGCTTCGAATCGATGAACGTGCGAGCGATCTGTCCTGCCAGGCGAAGCGCTGGATGCTGGTTAGCCTGTCCGGAATTGCTGTTAGCAGTGCTCATCCATGACTCCCTAGTGCGACTCGATCTTCTTGCCGCTGAATTCCCTGTCACCCGGATCGGCGATGAGCGTCTCACCGGCTTGCAGGCCAGCGAGAACTTCCACTTGTCCGCCGGATGGTTTACCGAGCGTGATATACCGCAAGTTGGCAACCTTGTTCTGATCGAGCACGTAGATCCCCTGCAATTGCCCGCGCTCCACCACCGCGGTGCGCGGAATAAGAAGGGACGGCCGCTCTCCGCGAGAAAATTGCGCCCGGCCAAAAAGCCCGGAACGCAGAGCTGGGTCGGATGGTATTTCGATTTTCACCAAGAAGCTGCGGCTCGCTGCGTCTGCCGCAGGAACAATCTCGACAACCCGTCCTTTGAGCTCTTTGTCTCCGACGGCATCGATAATGACGGGAACCTGCTGTCCCATGCGGACGTACTTCAGATCGGTTTCGTTGACCGTGGCTTCCAGTCGGTAGCGGTGAAGGTCCTCCACGGTAAAGATTGGCATCCCGGGGCTGACGAGCATGCCGACATCCGCTTTCTTTTCGG
>PLHW01000054.1 GCA_003139095.1 Acidobacteriaceae bacterium | reverse complement strand
GACGGCGGGCGGGGCTGGGGCTTTGTCTGGCGGTTCATCGGCTGGGCCGACGGTGGCTTCGTCGCAACCGAAGGCTGCGGCGGCGAAGGCGGGAGCGGGGGCTTTTGCGATTCCCAATCCATTTGCGGCAGAGGAGTTGACGGCGGATTTGGGTGGGCAGTCGGGAGCGGCTTGCGGCGACAACTCGGGCGCGCGGATGATCGAGGAAGTGCCAGCGACCGAAGTGGGGAACGCGGCGCCGGCCCGCGAATTGAAAAGTTCTTTGCGCGGTAATGCCGCGGCGGGCGCGGGATCTAACGCGGCGGGCGGGAAAGCTCCCGGCGCATTTTTATCTTCTTCATCGTCTTTATCGTCTTTATCGTCGGCGACGACGGAGCGGGAGAGCGAAACGATCTCGTCGGGGATAGCGGTGGATCCGATGATGTCGGGCGTGGCGGCGACGCCGTCGGGCAGAAGCTTCTCGGATCTGGACGAACTGCCTCCGCTGAAAGAACCGGTGTTCGCGGCACCGCGAAAGGCGGAGGCGGAAGTTGAAGAGGCGCAACTGCCGCCGCTGGTCGCGCACAAGAGCGCGGCGAAAAAAGGCGCGAAGGAGAAAGAAGAAAAGCCGCGAATTCAGCCGCGCGAACTGGCGAAGAAAGCGGCGCGGGAAGTGGTGACGATTCCGCCGCGGCTGCTGCTGTTTTCGATTCTGGGCGCGATTGCAGTGATCCTGGTAGTGGCGATTGCGCTGTATGTACACGTGCGCTCGGAAGACGACGGAATAACAGTGGCACCGCGCGCGGTGAAGACGGCGCCGGCGGCGAGCACGCCGCCAGCAGCGCCGGCGGAAAAGCCCGTCCCGCAGGTGATTGCGCCGCCCACGGAGCCGACGCCGGATTTGACGGTTCGGCAGGTGGCGAAGCGCGCCGCGAAAGCGCCGCGGCCGGTTGCGCCCGCACCCGCGCCGGTGGTCGTCACGGGCGAAGCGTTCATCGATTCGACACCGCAGGGGGTGCAGTTTCAACTGGACGGAAAATCCGATCCGGCGTGGCTCACTCCTTTTAATTTGACCGGACTGAGCGCGGGCAAGCACATCGTGTCGGCGAATAAGGCCGGATACACGACGGAGATTCGGTCGGTCGAGGTGGTGGCGGGGGCGAAATCGTCGCTGGTGCTGCATCTGTCGCCGGTGAACGCGCTGGTGGCGGTGAGCAGCAATCCGGCAGGAGCGGAGATCACGCTCGATGGCCATCCCACGGGCCGAGTTACGCCGTCGCAATTCGCGGTGGAAAAAGGAACGCACACGGTTCTGGTGAAGAAACAAGGCTTCCTTGACGAGAGCACGTCGGCCGATCTGGGGCCCGGGCAAAATTTCCAATACGCTCCCCAGTTGAAAGCGCTGGGAAATGCTGAGGCGATTCGTACCGTGGGCCGGTTCAACAGGCTGTTTGGGAACAGCAGCAATGACAGCACGGCGGGCATGGGCACGATCAGCATTCACACCAAGCCGAAGGGCGCACAGGTGGTGATCAACCAACGGATTCTGGATAAGATGTCGCCGGTAGACGCGATGATGGGGCCGGGGACGTACATCGTCGACATCACGCTGACCGGGTTCAAAGCGATTCACAAGGTGGTGAACGTGGAGAAGGGGAACAAGGTGGCGATCGACGAAATTCTGGAGCGCGAATAGACTGTTTCGTCGCAGCGGCGCGGAGAGAGCGAGAAAATCTTCACCGCAAAAGCAAAAGGATGCAGCATGGGGCGCAAACGCTGAAGAAAGTTGAAGCGTGAGAAGGCCCACCCAGCAAGGCTTCTGCAAGCCGATTTTCCGCAACGTAAACCCAGTCTGAATCGAAGATCCCCTGCTATTTGTTTTGGGAGGATCGCGTCTTGAAGCGGGCGAGAGCCATGCGGGCGGCGTGATAGCCGCACATGCCATGGACCCCGCCTCCGGGCGGGGTGGAAGCCGAACAGAGGAAGAGATTTTTTTGCGAGGTGGCGTAGTGGCGAAGAGTGGGGCGGAAAAGGAACTGGCGAAGATCCATGAGGCCGCCGCCGATGTCGCCGCCGAGGAGATTGGCGTCCATACTTTCGAGATCGGCGGGAGAAAAAAAGCGGCGGGCCAGGATGCAGTCGCGGAAGCCGGGGGCGAAACGCTCGATCTGATTCTCGATGGCGGTGAGCATGTTGACTTCGGATCCATTCGGGACGTGACAGTAGGCCCAGGCGATGTGTTTGCCGGCGGGTGCGCGCGAGGGATCGAAGAGAGTTGGTTGCGCGAGGAGGACGAATGGGGAGCTGGGACAATGGCCGCGGCGCGCGGCTTTTTCGGATGCGGCTATTTCTTCGAAGCTGCCGGGCAGGTGCACGGTTGCGGCGCGCAGGCAGGCGGACGCTCTCCAAGGAATGGGATCGCTGAGCGCATAGTCGACCTTGAAGACGCCGGGGCCGGAGCGGAAACGCAGGAGTTGACGGCGATAGCCTGGCGAGAGATGGTTGCCGGCAATTTGCAGAAGTTGGCGCGGGGAGACATCGCAGAGAATCAAGTGATAGGCGGAGAGGGCCGAGAGGGATTCGATGCGCGACGAGGTGTGGACCTTCCCGCCAAGCGCCGCGAGATATTTGCAGAGGGCATTGGTGATGGACTGCGCTCCGCCTTGTGGAATGGGCCAGCCGACGGCATGAGCGGTGATTGCGAGGACCATACCGAATGCGCCGGTGAGCGGCTCATCGAGCGCAAGAAACGAGTGGGCGGCGAGACCGGCGAAGAGTGCGCGAGCGCGATCGGTTTGGAAGCGGCGAGCGATGGTTTGAGCGGAGAAAAGAGCGTTCAGCCCGAAACGCGCCATCAGCAAGGGATGACGGGGGATGGCGGGAAGAGGGCGAAGGATTTCCGGGGCGAAGTCGCGCCAATGTTGGACGAAAGGCTGCACAAGTTTGAGCCAGGCAGCGCCGTCCGGACCGAGCGACTGTCTGGCTGCATCGAGATCGCGATCGAGCAAGATTGCGGTGCCGTCATCGAGCGGCTGCGCGAGCGGGGCGGGCGGTTGAATCCACGCGAGGCCATGGTCGTGCAGAGGCAGCGACGAGAAGAAAGGCGAGCCCACGGCGAGGGGATGCACGGCCGATCCGAAGTCGTGGACGAAGCCGGGGAGCGTCAATTCCATGGAGCGCGCGGCGCCACCGGGAGTTGTTTCGGCTTCGAATACGTCGACTTCGAGGCCGGCCTGAGCCAGGACGATGGCCGCCGCGAGTCCGTTGGGACCGGAGCCGACTACGCAGGCTTTGGTGATGGACGACATAGCAATTTGTGATTTGTAATTTGTAATTTGGCAATTCGGCAACTTTGGAACAGGGTTCTTGAATTACTCAATTACAAAATTGCTCAATTACAAAATTCTTAAATTCCTCAGTTCCCCCAAACCTCTATTCTCTCGACTGGACGGTCGATGGTTCGATGATCTTAATCTGGCCATCCGGGGCGCGCTCGATGGTGGGCGCGTACAAACCGAGCGGTTCCCTTAGCCACCACAGCCCGGTCTGTTGTTTTTGGGACATGGTTGTGAACCAGTATTGCCAGAGCATGACGCGAATCTGGCGGGGAGGTTCGCGCTGGAAGGGATTGCGGGCAAAAAGTGCGAGCACGTCAGCGTCGTTCGAGAGCAGGCGGACCTCCGTGTTTGCCACGATAGGATAGTCGCGCCACGAACCGAGGGAAGCGAACCAGAGATTCCAATCGAAGCGGGGTTGGTAGGGCGCATAAATTCGCGGCGGCTGATTGAGGGCCTGCGGCTTGTAGCGGAAGGGATAGGCAACCCAGTTTTGTCCGTCGGCGGAACCCTGGAATTCGATCTCATAGCGCGCACGCGTCATGACGGCGAACAGCCCGTATTGATTTGCGATGCGAAATGGTTCCAGCGCGGCGACGGGAAAAGTGGGCAGGGGCGCTTGCCAAAACATCCAGACTAATTCCGTTGTCGTCGCGTAGAAAATCCAAACAAGAATTGCGGAGCTTGCAAAAAGCTTAGACCTGCTCCACAGCTGCCGAATTTCCGAGCGCTTATCGGTTGGCGGAAACGGAGTTTCATCGGACGGCGTGATGGCGGTGGAACGGGAGGGGGCGAGGCGATGCCGCCACCGCGCGGGCAGAACGCTGACGACAAACTCGTCGTCGAGGAGAAGCACGCCCATCGCGAGCACGAGGTAGTTGAGGAATGTGTAGTTGGCGCTGAGGATGACTCCAACCTGCCAGGGCGTAACGATGAAGAAGCAGACGATGCGCCAACGGCGCGGGAGAAACAGCATCCAGACGAGAACGATCTCAAGCGCCAATGTGCCGGCAACGGTGGCCGCATGAAACCAGTGCGGGAGATGCTGTAAGTACCAGCCGATCCAGGTGGGCAGGGGACCGTTCTGATAGTAGTCATCCATGGCGGTGAAGTGGCGCCATTCGGGATCGCCGCTGAGGAGCTTGACGACGCCGGATTCGAAGTAAATTCGAAACCACTCCGGGTTCGACAGGCTCTGGTATCAAGGCAAACGCCCCTAGCCCAATGTTGAATGCACCCCAAGCGTTGTTCACCAAATTCAAGTTTCCACAGACTTTTTGAAAGGTTGTTAGTTGCTGCGGCTGTTGCGATTGCTGCTGCTGATTGTTGTTGTTGTTATTGTTGCTGCAGCTATTCGTCGAATGCAAAATCATCGTTAAGACTCAAAGATAGCGGCGTTTGCCTGGACCATGCGACATGTTAATTATGGCGGCAACTAGTAAAATTGCAATTAGCAGTGCGAAGCTGATTTGGTGGCCTATTCTTGCAAGCAGTACTGTCAAGACACAAAATACTGCGATGCAGGCAGCCACCAACGCGTTGTTGACCAAATCTGCAGAGTTGCACAAGGCGATATCAAACGACGATCTGGCCCCAATCTCTCTGTCGGATTGCCGAAGCAGACTCGCCTGAATTTTATATAGTAATTCATGCTGCTGTAACGCACGACGCCACAGAAACGCCAAGCAGATTATTGAACCTAACAGCACGCAATCCTGGCCGAACGATAGCTGATAGCGACCATACGCGAGAGCTATGGCACACAGAATGACATCAAGAACGAACGTGATGGAGCCCGCGACGAAGTAGCGCAACCTAAAGGCTGGCTGTGCGAAGAGTCTCAATATGCCCGTCCTGTCTATTTCGGGCGTGGGCGGGTATGCCGTAATTTGCATCGCAATCTCTCCTTTCAACAGCACCGCTTCTCTACAGGCCGCAATATAAGACTATCCCGCCACCTGCAATAATAGCTGCGGCGACCGGAGGATCCAGCAGAGAGGGTGTAAGTTGGCCTTGGCCTCACAAGCTAAGGCCCTTCCTGGAAAGGAGACCTACACCCGATGGCGAAGATAATCCCGATCACCGAGCATTACCAACATTTTTTAGCGGAGATGAAGGAAACGTTTTGGGGCGACCTGTACGGCCACACCAAGCTGGCGTGGAAGCGGGCACTGGAAGCGGAGTCGGAATGGGAGCGTGACCGTTTTGCGGCGCGGGAGTTCTACCAGCGACGTTCGCGGCGGCGGCAGCCCTACCGCAACGGCTACTACGAACGGGATTTCGTGACCCGGTTGGGGACGATCCGGCTGCGCATCGCTCGTACTCGGGGAAAAAGTTTTCTGCCCCGCGCTCTCGAACCGTTTCAGCGGCGGGCCGAGGACATTGCCATGCTGATCCGCGAAGCCTTTCTGCGCGGCATCTCGACCCGGCAAGTGGGGCGAGTGGTGGCCACGCTGACCGGCGAAGTGGTGAGTGCGCAAACGGTGTCGAAGCTGACCCGCGATCTGGACGAGGCGGTGCGTCAGTTTCATCAGGCACGGCTCAGCGACGACTACGCGTATTTATTTTTGGATGGAGTGAGCCTGCGGGTGCGGCGTCCAGCGGGGCGCAAGCGGGTGCACATGCTGGTGGCTTACGGTGTGCGCCGCGACGGCACGCGTCACCGGCTGGCGTTTCTGCGCAGCCAGGGCGAGAGCCAGGCCGATTGGGAAGGCCTGCTCGAGGATCTCTACCGGCGCGGACTCGAAGGCCGGCAGCTCGGCTTGATCGTTACCGACGGTTGTCCCGGGCTGGCGGCGGCGATTCCGACGGTCTATCCTCGGGTGCGGCATCAGCGCTGCTGGGTGCATAAGATGCGGAACATTCTGGAGAAAGTACGGAAGCGCGACTATGACGAAGTGAAAGCGGGCGCGCAGGCAATTTATCTGGCCCCCAGCCGGGCCCACGCCGAGACTGCGTTTCGCCGCTTCCGCGCACGCTGGCTGCGGGAGTACGGGCCTATGGTGCGCCGCTTGGAGCGCGACCTGCCGGAACTGCTGTCGGTCTTCGCCTTTCCCCGGCATCTCTGGCAGAAGCTGCGCACTACCAACGTGATCGAGCGCTGCTTCGTCGAGGTGCGCCGCAGAACCCGCCCCATGGTGTGCTTTGTGAATGTAGAAAGTGTGGACCGCATCATCTACTCCATCTTCCAGAGATTCAACCTGGAATGGAAAACCCGCACCCTCAACCTATTTACACAAGCAGCTTGACATCACCGGACGAGTACAGGTCATTGACAAGCTGTGCGGTTTGCCGCACAATACGGGGCACAGTTGCTTGCAAGTCTGTTCCACCCAAGAACGAGAAAAATGAAACGCAGGTCGGCGAAAGCGGTGGCATCGCCCGCTTCGTGAATAGTGTCCACCAAAAAGTAAGATCACAAAACCAAATCCCAGGGAGGCGTATGAATTTCGCCAAAGGTAGTAGTGTGCTTGTTATGTTCGCCGCGCTGATAGCGGCGGTTCCGGCGGCTTCGGCCGCGACTTGCAGCAACGCCAGCCTTAACGGCGTGTACGGAATTATTTCCAGCGGACTGAACGGCTCGTTGCAACCGGCAACCAGCGTCAATCGAGTTTCGCTGGATGGCGCGGGCAATGCGACCGGATCGGCGACCAAGAGCATTGACGGCACGATTGTGACGTACACATTCACCGGCACGTATCAGATCGCCAAGAACTGTACCGGCACAGCAACCTGGACCAACCAGGACGGCGCTACAGAACACGACAACATCTATCTCAACAACGGCAACAAGGGCGGATTCCTGATTCAAACCGACGCGAACCACGTGCAGTCGAGCGTGGGCGTGTCGCAAGGCACGGCAAAATGCACCAATGCCGGCGTGAAGCATGCGTATTCGCTTCAGCTTACAGGCACCGTGATCTCGGTGGGGCAGATCGCCGTGGGCGGCCAGATCAGCCTGGATGGGAAGGGTTCGGTGAGCGGCACGGCTACGCTCAGTCTCAACGGCACGATTGAGAACTCGCTGACGGTGACGGGAACGTATTCGATCAACTCCGATTGCACCGGCACAGCGCAGATAACGCCGCAGGGGCTGAGTCCGATCAATTTGTCTCTGTTGGTTGTGAATGCCGACAAGGAAATCATGGCGATTGAGACGGACACGAACACGATCGTCTCGGGGACGCTGGTCGAGTAGGAAGGCATCCGAATTCAATGGTCGAGTGTGGCAGGGGAAGACGGGCGAAAGCCCGTCTTTCCACTTTTACGGGGCGCGGCGGCACGTTCGCGATTGTGTAATTTTGTAATTTGGTAACTGTGTAACTTGAAAACGTCCCGACTCAGAGATCTGGGTTCCGCCCCGGCGCGATTTGAAATTACGAAATTACCCAATTGCCAAATTCTAAAACTCTCCTGATAAACTCACAGGTTGGCTTCGAGCCAGCCATTTCATCGAAATAGCAGAACTCATTTAGGACCCTCATGTTGAAACCTGGAGATATTGCGATTGTCAGCGGGGCGCGCACGCCCTTTGGGCGGTATTGCGGAAAGATCAAAGACTATACGGCGCAGGAACTGGGCGCGATCGCGGCGAAGGCGGCGATTGAGCGCGCGGGCGTGGATGCGAAGGAATTCGATCACGTCGTGTTTGGCAACGCGCAGCAGACTTCGGGCGACGCGCTGTATGGGGCGCGGCATGTGGGGCTGCGGGCGGGGTTGCCGATTGAGACTCCCGCGCTGACGGTGAACCGGCTGTGCGGCTCGGGCATGCAGGCGATTGTCAGCGCGGCGCAGATGATTCAGACCGATGACGCGAAGATGGTGCTGGCGGGCGGCATGGAGGCGATGTCGCAGGCGCCATTTTGCATCCGCGGGCGAGATGGGTTCACGCTGGCGCCGGGCGGGAAACTGGAAGATTCGCTGATGGTGGTGCTGCTCGATTCGTATTGCGGGATGCAGATGGCGAGCACGGCAGAGCTGTATGGGTCGCAGCATGGCATTACCCGCGAGATGCAGGATGAACTGGCGCTGCGCTCGCAGCAGGGGGCCGATGCGGCATATAAAGAAGGACGTTTACAGGAGGAACTGACGTCAGTGCCGCTGCGGAATTCGAAGGGCGAGCCGACTGGCGAGATGCTAAGTGAAGATGACCATCGGCGTCCCCAGACGACGATGGAGGGCCTGGCCAAGCTGCGGGCTTCGTTTGGGAAGAACGGAACAGTGACGGCAGGGAACGCGAGCGGAATTGTGGATGGCGGCGCGGCCGTGGTGGTGATGGCGCTCGAAGAGGCGCAGAAGCGCAATTTAAAGCCGCTGGGGCGGATTGTGAATTGGGGCATTGCGGGAGTCGAGCCGAAGATTATGGGGAGCGGTCCGGTTCCGGCGACGAAGGCGGCGCTACAGCGCGCCGGAATGAAGCTGGAGTCGATTGATTTGATAGAGGTGAATGAGGCGTTCGCGGCGCAGTATCTGGCGGTGGAGAAAGAGCTGGGGCTCGATCGCGAGAAAGTCAACGTCAATGGCGGAGCGATTGCGCTAGGGCATCCGTTGGGTGCGACCG
This sequence comes from Acidobacteriaceae bacterium, assembly GCA_003139095.1. Lineage (GTDB taxonomy): Bacteria > Acidobacteriota > Terriglobia > Terriglobales > Acidobacteriaceae > Acidiflorens. Next base: position 10,405 of record PLHW01000054.1, on the reverse strand, counting down.
GCACGCGGCTGGTGATCACGCTGCTGTATGAGCTGCGACGGAGGAAGAAAAAATATGGGTTGGCCACGGCGTGCATTGGCGGCGGGCAGGGGATTGCAATGGTGGTGGAGAGCTTCCACTGAGCGCGTTTATATCATGGAAGCGGGGAGATATCCGCGCTCCCGGGGAATGGATGACAAGTCTTAAAGAGAAGTGGAGCTATATGGAAATCAAAAAAGTTGGCGTTCTAGGGTGCGGATTGATGGGTTCCGGCATCGCGCAAGTGTGCGCGACTGCGGGCTTCGACGTTACCGTGCTTGAGGTTGAGCAGAAGTTGCTCGACAAGGGTTTTGCCGGCATTGAGAAGTCGCTGGCGAAGTTTGCCGAGCGGCCAGTCGAGAAGGGCGGCATTACGGCGCAGCAGAAAGATGCGATCCGCGCGCGGCTTAAGGGCACGACGAACCGGCAGGACCTCGCGGACTGCGACATTGTGATCGAGGCGATCATTGAGAACGTGCGGCAGAAGCGCGATATGTATGACTCGCTCGACGGGATCGTGAAGCGCGAGGCGATTTTTGCGACCAACACTTCGTCCATTTCGGTAACGGAGTTAATGGCGGCGACGAAGCGGCCGGAGCGGTTTATCGGGCTGCACTTTTTTAATCCCGTTCCGCTGATGAAGCTGGTGGAAGTGGTGCGCACGATTGCGACGGCGGACGATGTGTACGAGGCCGCTTATGAGTTTGGCAAAAAGCTGGGCAAGGTTCCGGTGCGCACTTCGGATAAGACCGGGTTCATCGTAAACCGGCTGCTGGTGCCGTATATGCTCGATGCGATCCGGGCGTATGAAGAGGGCGTGGGCTCAATTGAGGATATTGATAACGCGATGAAGCTCGGCTGTGGCTATCCGATGGGGCCGTTTACTCTGCTGGATTTTGTCGGACTCGATACGACGTACTACATCACGCAGGTGATGTATGACGAGTTCAAGGAGCGCCGTTTCGCCTCGCCACCGCTGCTGAAAAGGCTGGTGATGGCGGGTTGGTACGGGCGGAAGTCGGGGCGCGGGTTCTATGATTATGCGAACCCGGAGAAGCCGGTGGCGGGAACGTTCTAACTAGGATTGCAGAGCTCAGAGGTCAGATTGCAGAAGTAAAAAACTTCTTCTCCGCGGATTTACGCGGATTTATTTTGATCTTGCCCTTTTGCGAGGGCTCTTTGGCGTTGTCAAGCCATGGCGGCGCATTACTTCTTCGAGGGGGATCGTCTTTGTGCGCCCGGAGCGAATGTCCGCCAAGCGCTTTTCGGCGAGGTAGATGTCTTCAAGGTCGTCGAGGTGCTGGAGGATTGCTTCGCGCGCGTAATAGGTTTTGGTGCGTCCGGTGCGCTTGGCGAGGCGGTCGAGGCGTTTTTCGATGGTTGCAGGAAGGCGGATGGCTAACATGTGATCCCTTTTGCTATACAAGTATAGCAAGAGCCCTGGCAGCCTACCTTATCAACTTTTCCAGCCTCCGAATCGGCGTCGGATCGTTGTGTGCGCCACTCTGGGTTGCAAATTATCGTACGCAGCCTTAGTGAGGAAGTCGCCGGCGCGTAGCTGTGCCGCTACCCTCTGCAATTCGGCAAGGAGTGCCTCGTCTGTATACTGTTCGAGGAAATCGACCTCGTATCGGGCCATGGACCTTTTGATTATGCGTTGTCTACTTAGCAGCTGCAATCCTCACTTACGCTTTGATCCGCGTTAATGAGCGTGAAGCCGCGGAAAAGGAACTCTTGCCTATGACCTACGAAAACATACTCCTCGAAAAGAAAAACTCGATCGCTTACGTCACCGTCAACCGGCCAAAGGTGCTTAACGCCCTCAATATGGCCACCATGGAAGAGTTGCGGGCGGCGTTTCATGACATTAAGAATGACGATGGGATTCGCGTCGTCATCTTGACCGGCTCGGGCGAGAAGGCGTTTGTTGCGGGTGCGGACATCAGCGAACTCGCAGTGCAGGACGCCGTGCTGGGCAAAAAATATGCGCATCGCGGGCAGAGCGTGCTCAACTTGATTGAGAATCTGGGCAAGCCGGTGATCGCCTGCATCAATGGATTTGCGCTCGGCGGCGGATGCGAACTGGCTCTGGCTTGCACCATGCGTCTGGCGAGCGAGAACGCGAAGCTGGGGCAGCCCGAGGTGAAGCTGGGGATTATTCCCGGTTATGGTGGGTCGCAGAGGCTGCCGCGGTTGGTAGGCAAGGGCCTGGCGATGCAGCACGTGCTGACGGGCGAGATGATTACGGCGCAGGAGGCGCATCGCATCGGCCTGGTAAATGAAGTGACGGCGGCAGTCGATCTGATTCCGCGGGCGGAGGCCATTGCCGCGAAGATCATTGCGAATGCGCCGCTGGCCGTGCAGTATGCGATGGAGGCCGTCAATAAGGGCATGGAGATGACGCTGGCGGAGGGACTGTTTCTGGAAGCTTCGCTGTTTGGCGTTTGCTGTGCGACGGAAGACAAGAAGGAAGGGACTGCGGCGTTTTTGGAGAAGCGGGCGGCGCAGTTCAAAGGCAAGTAGATTATCGGGCCATCGGGTCATTGAACGTCAAAAGCAAAGTGCCCACGGAGACATCGAGTTACGGAAAAGAAAATCAAATTGAAAACGGAAGCTCCGCCGTCGGAGGTTCCGGGGCTGGCAGGCTCACTGGACGCTACCGGCAAGCGATTCGCGGTTGTTGTTTCGCGATTCAACGCCTTTATCACTGAGCGGCTGCTACTGAGCGCTTGCGATGGGCTGCTGCGCTCGGGCGCGAAGAAAAGAGATATCGCGGTGCTGCGGGTGCCGGGGGCGTTTGAGATTCCGCTGGCGGCACGTCTTTTGGCTGAAACCGGCAAGTACGACGCTGTCATTTGTATTGGCTGCCTGTTGCGCGGCGATACGGCGCACTATGACGTGATCGTCAACGAGTGCACGCGGGGGATTGGGCAGTCGGCGCAGGAGACGGGCGTGCCACATGTCTTTGGCGTGCTGACTTGCGACACTCTGGAGCAGGCGATTGACCGGGCCGGGTTGAAGATGGGGAACAAAGGGTTCGAGGCGGCGCTGGCGGCGGTGGAGATGGCGAATCTGAAAGGAGTCGTCAGTCGTCAGTCCTCAGTCGTCAGTAAAAGCGTCTCGCATCAACGCGTCTCAGGTGCCAGAAAAAGCAAGGCATCGCGCGATCTCAAGAAGCGATCGCCACGCGTATAACGTCGATTCAATCCGCTATGCATCTGTCCTGTAAACTGTTCTCGATGTTGTCAGGTCTCCAGTTTTACTGAGAACTGAGACCTGACAACTGAGAACTGAGAACTGCTTTTGGGCACTCGCCGCAAATCTCGTGAACTGGCTTTGCAAATGCTTTTCCAGGCGGACATGGGAAAGCAGACGCCGGATGATGTGCGCAAGACGTTCTGGTCGCAGCGGCAGGATATCGATCCCGAGGCGCGCGGATTTGCCGAGGACCTGTTTCGCGTGGCAAGCGATCGCCTCGAAGAAATTGACGGGCTGATCGGCAAGCACGCGCAGCACTGGAAGATGGATCGTATGGCCGCCGTCGATCGCAACGTGCTACGGGGCGCGGTGGCGGAGTTTCTCGGCTATCCGGCAACGCCGCGCGCGATTGTGATTAACGAGGCGATCGAAATTGCGCGCAAGTTTTCCTCGCCCGAGTCGGTGACGTTCATCAATGGCGTGCTCGATAGTGTGGGCAAGGAAATTGGGGCGTGAAGTCGAGTCCGTTTTAGCGACCGCGTTTTGCGGGCGCGGCGTGTTTGGTTCGCCCGTCGACTCCCGAGACTGGATCATTTTCTCGCCTCATTTTTTTTTACCTGATCCAACTTGCCTCATCCAACTCTCAGCCGCATGAGTGAGAACCCTGGTCATTCATCCGCGTAGGAATCGACACCGCCTCTCCACTCTCTGAAACGCTGGGCATCGCCTAGCCGCCGCACAATCTCTTACAGCGGATTGATGGCTACCAGGTCAGGCACGCAGACGGGCGCGCTGCCCCCAAGGTTGTTGCACATATTGTTGGTGGTGTTGTTGATGAAGGGAACCTGCTGGTAATCGCCTTGGCCGATGGTGCTTACGACGTGGACCGATCCGGCGAGGCAGGCCTGAGTTGGATCGTTGTTTTGAAATTGATCGCAGGCGGCGACATACACCTGGCTGCCATCGCTCGATGCCGAAGCCGAGTAGGGAAAAGCCTTGTTGACGAGCGGGATCGCGCTGGTGGTGCCGCTGGCGATGTTGAAGATCATGACCGCCGGGATATTTTTCCCCACGATGAGGAGTTCGCTGCCATCGCCGGCGATTCGGGCGTAAAGCGGAGTGAACGCGCCCTGGCCGAGGTTGTAAGTATTTCCGGCGGTGAGCGTGAAGCCCGCCGCAGGAGGGATGCAGTTGAACTCGTTGTTGTTGATGGGTGTTTGCGTGAAACTCGCGCTCAGGGCCTGAACGTTGGGCGGCTCGAGCACATACACATTTTGCGTGACCAAATCCGAGCTGGACGGCGGCAGATTGGGCGAAGCAAAAATCTGCAAAGGCACGCCCGACGTGGCCGCGGCGCCGAGTTCGGTGCTCGCGGCAGTCGGAGTGGCGCAGGTCGAGTAAGCGGCCACTTCACCCGCGGAGGCGAGCGATCCGGTGACGTAGGCAAAGCTGCCGTCGGCCGCAAAAGCCACGTCGGTGCCGGAGGTCGGGATCGGCACGGGCGCCAGAGCGTTGATTATCGAATAGACGAACATCGTACCGGCATCGGTCAGCAGAAAAATTGTGGACTGGTCAGGGGAAAATGCGGCGGCGGTGGCGACGTTCGGAAGAACGAGGTCGGTGACGGGATTGACGCCGGTCGCCGCGCCTGAGTTGTAAATGTAAACGTGCGGTGTTACCGAAACATTGTCGGAGATAACCACCTGCTTGCCGTCATTGGAAATGGTCAGCACTTTGCCGCACAGGATGACATTGCAAGGAGTGGTAGCGGAGGAAACCGGATTGACAGTCGGGCTGGAAGCGACATCCATGTACATCAGGCCCTGCGCGCTGCCGATATAGATGCGTGTCTGGTAGTTAAACATGAACGAATTGGGAGTGCGGGGCATGGTCGCGGTGGCGGTGATCGGGTTATTGGTGGTTCCGGGCGTGATGCGGAAGACGGTGCTGACGCAACCGGAAACGTTGCCGCACTGATCCGTCGCGGCCCACGCCGTGTACGTGGGTACAGGCGAAGTGCTGGTCACGTTGACCGAAATTGCGCCATAGCCCTGCAAGCCGTTTGGCAGCAGACCCGTGCTTGCGTAAATCGGCAGCGCCGGCAGTATCCCGATGTTGCAGGTGGGCGGAGAGCAGGAGACCGTGACGTCGGCGCCGCCTAAATTATTGCGGGCGGTGGCGTTATTGGTTCCGGTCGAATTGGTATAGGAGCTGAAAGCCACAACTTCGGAGTCTGTGGTGCTCCAGGTGAGCGGAGGCTTGGCAAGCGTGTAGCCGAGCGTGTCGACGGCCGTAGCGTTGATCGGGAATGAGGTTGTGTTATTGACGCTGAGGGAGTTTCCGGTGAGGCCCTGAGCCCGCACGCGCACGTATTGAATCAGGCAAGTGGTGAGCGGAATGGGCGTGCTGGCGGTTCCCGATACGGCGGCATAGAGATTGGTGATGCCGGGGCTGGCGGCGGTGATTTGGATCTCGTTCAGAACGTTTGGCTGATTGGGCGGCTCGTACTCGGTGGTTGTAAGAACGCCCGTGTTGGTGGTCGCCCAGGTGAGCTCACCGACCGTGCTGGTGATGTCGACGCCTTTGCTGTAGGCAACGGCCTTGTAGATCCAGGTTTGTCCTTGCGAAAAGCAGTTGTATTGGGGAGGCTGAGGCTCGGCCTGAACGACCTGCAAGGAGTCGATGTGTTGGTGGACATAGACGGTGGTGGGCGGGCTGCTGACGCCATTCACCACGGCCGTGACCAGGGCGATGCCCGGCGCGCCGGGGGTGCAGACGGCAACGGCAGCGTCCCAGGTTCCGGCGCAGGCGTTGCCGTTGGTGGCAATCGAAAGCGGCGCGGGGCTGGTGGTGCCGGGCGGAACGGTCACGGAAAACTCCAGCGAGGAGCCGATGATCGTGTGGCCGGCGGCATTCTTGGCGGTCGCGGAGAAGACCTGCGTGGTGCCGATGTCCATCGAGAAGTTGACGGAGGGGCTGAGGGAAACGCTCTGCACGCCGGTGCCGCTCGAACCGGGCGTACTTTTGCCGAGGCAAGCCGTGAGCGTCAAGGCGAGCGAAACCGCCACAATCAGAAGAAAGCCGGAACTGCAACGACGCATGAACCCTCCCCGCATCCTTATTATGAACGCGAGCATGATAGTGAGTGGAAAGCTGCCAGTGTAGAAGGTCGGGTGCAAGGTTTCAAGGAGCCAGGTTCTGAAAGGTTTCAAAGTTTCAGGGTTTCACAGAGCCAGGTTCCAAAAGAGCCCGGCTTCAGAGGGTCCAAAGTTTCGAGGTTTGACGGAAAAATCTCAAGGCCCGGCTGGGAATTCAAGGGCACGCGCCAGCGGGCTTTCGCCGTTGAGATCTTTGGATCAATGGGACTCCGAAACCCTGACCCTTGACCTTGAAACCCTGAAACCTTGAAACTCCTGAAACCTCGAGCCATGAAACCTTCTTTCTTGGATGCGCGGAAGAGTGGTTGACGGTGTGCAGGGGAGTTGATATTATCGAAAAGTTCCGCGAGTTAAGTCTGGCTTGCCTGTAGTCGGTGGTTCTTTCTGCGCGATCCGGCGTGGGGGAGACCCCGGAGAGTTGCGGCTGAGCTTTAGAAATAAACCAGCCCGATCGTAGTGGGATCGGGTGCCCTCGCTGAAACATCCTGCGAAAACCTTTGCGCTCAGGGGATGATGTAAGGCCTGAGAGTCACGCGGGGCTATGCGGGAGTAGCGGACGAAACGGAACGCCTCCAAACCTTGGAAGGGTAAGGCGTGGCGTCACCGTCGTCGGCGATTAGTAAACGGGAAACCGAAATTTCTCACCGACAGGCATGCGTGAAAAACGCCTGCGGGAGAGTATGGCTGGGCGCGACAGCCTGTGCCAGAACCGAGACGAGGCAGGCCTCGTCTCTACGGGAATTGTGTTGCACCGGGATTGTGCGGTAGCGACGGTGGTTGGGTAGAGAGATGCGGCGTGCCGCGTCGGGGAGTGGCGAAAGTGCCAACTTTTAATCAGCTGGTGAAATTCGGACGAACGAGCCCGCGCTACAAGACGGCGAGCCCGGCGCTGCAATCGTGCCCGCAGAAGCGTGGAGTCTGCACCCGCGTGTACACGCAGACGCCGAAGAAGCCGAACTCGGCGCTGCGCAAAGTGGCGCGCGTTCGGTTGACGAACGGAATTGAAGTGACGACGTACATTCCAGGCGTCGGCCATAACCTCCAGGAGCACTCGATTGTCCTGATCCGCGGGGGCCGCGTGAAGGATCTGCCGGGCGTGCGTTATCACGTGGTGCGTGGAACGCTGGATGCGACCGGCGTCGCGGGCCGCAACCAGGGGCGCTCGAAGTACGGGACGAAGCGCGCGAAGAAGGCGTAAGCGAAGGTTTCAAGCAGGAGCGAAAAGAGCACATGCCTCGTAAAGGACATATCGCGAAGCGGACGGTCGAGTCCGACCCGGTGTATGGATCGGACCTGGTGACCAAGTTCATCAACTCGATGATGTGGCAGGGGAAGAAGTCGACGGCCGAGAACATTTTTTATAAGTCACTCGAGAAGCTCCAGCAAAAAGGCGGCGATGAGCCTTTGAAGCTGTTCACGAAGGCGGTCGAGAACGCCAAGCCGCTGCTCGAAGTGAAGACGCGGCGCGTGGGCGGCGCGAACTATCAGGTGCCGATCGAAGTGGCGCCCGACCGCCGGACGTCGCTGGCGATTCGCTGGATCGTGAGCTACGCGCGCGGCCGCGGCGAAAAGGGAATGATCGACAAGTTGAGCAACGAGCTGCTCGATGCCGCCAACGGCAAAGGCGCGGCCATCAAGAAGAAAGAAGACGTGCACCGGATGGCGGAGGCCAACAAGGCGTTCGCTCACTATCGGTGGTAGGCAGAATTGAGTAATTGGGAAATTTTGTAATTGCGTAATTGGAAAGCGTTGGGGTCTTGGGGTTTCAAATTACTCAATTCCCCAATTACCAAATCAAAAACGAAGTCGGAGCCCAGAAAGAAGTTAAAGAGTCGTGCCTAGAACAGTCCCATTAGAGCGTTGCAGGAACATCGGCATCATGGCGCACATCGATGCCGGCAAGACCACTACGACCGAGCGCATCCTGTTCTATACGGGAAAGACGCATCGCATCGGAGAGGTGCACGAAGGCACGGCCACCATGGACTGGATGGAGCAGGAGCAGGAGCGCGGTATCACGATCACCTCCGCCGCTACCACCTGCACCTGGCGCGACATTCGCATTAACATTATCGACACGCCCGGCCACGTGGATTTTACCGCCGAGGTGGAGCGCTCGCTGCGCGTGCTGGACGGCGCGGTGGCGGTTTTTGACGCCGTGCATGGCGTGCAGCCGCAGTCGGAAAAAGTTTGGCGCCAGGCCGATAAATACGGCGTCCCGCGCATTTGTTTCATTAACAAGATCGACAAGATGGGCGCCGATTTTGAGCATGCCGTCGATACCCTCCGCAAGCGCCTTAATGCCAAGCCGGTCGCGATTCAGATTCCCATCGGACAGGAAGATAAGTTTCGTGGCGTGATCGACCTGGTCGAGATGAAAGCCATTGTCTGGAACAACGAGGCGATGGGCGCGGAATATGAGACGGAAGAGATTCCCGCCGAGCTGAAGAAAAAAGCCGAGGCGTTCCACACGCAGCTGGTCGAAACCGTTGCCGAGAACGACGACGAGATTCTGCACAAGTTCCTGGAAGGCGAAGCGATTTCCGCGGCGGAGTTGAAGGCATCGCTGCGCAAGTCGACGATTGCGCTCAAATTGTTTCCGGTGGTGGTAGGAACGGCGTTCAAGAATAAAGGTGTGCAGCCGCTGCTCGATGCGGTGGTCGATTACCTGCCGTCGCCGCTCGACACGAAAGAAACGCATGGGCTCAATCCGGAAAACGGCAAGACGATCACACGCAAAGCCGACGATAATGAGCCGTTCTCGGCGCTGGCCTTCAAGATCATGGCGGACCCGTTTGTCGGCCAACTCACTTTTATCCGGGTGTACTCGGGAACCTTGAAGTCGGGCGAGTCGGTTATGAACTCGCGCACGCAGAGGCACGAGCGCATTGGCCGACTGCTGAAAATGCACGCCAACAAGCGCGAGGATATTCAGGAGATTCTCGCGGGCGACATCTGCGCGGCTGTTGGGCTGAAGAACGTCGGCACCGGCGATACGATCTGCGACGAGAAGCACCCGATCACGCTGGAATCGATTTCATTTGCGGTACCCGTGATTGCAGTTGCGGTCGAGCCGAAGACAAAAGCCGATCAGGAGAAGATGGGCATGGCGCTCGCCAAGCTGGCCCAGGAAGATCCCACCTTTAAGGTTCACACCGATCCCGACAGCGGACAGACCATCATCAGCGGCATGGGCGAGTTGCACCTCGAAATCATCGTCGACCGCATGATGCGCGAATACAAAGTCGAGGCTAATGTCGGCAAGCCGCAGGTGGCATATCGCGAGACGATTCGCCGGCACGCCGAAGCCGAAGGCAAATACATTCGGCAGACAGGCGGCCGCGGCCAGTACGGGCACGCGAAGATTTATCTCGATCCGAACGAGCCGGGTAAAGGCTACGAGTTCATTAACGAGATCGTGGGCGGCACGGTGCCGAAGGAATACATCAAGCCCATTGACCAGGGCATGCAGGAAGCGATGGAAGGCGGTGTTCTCGCCGGCTATCCGATGGTCGATATCAAGGCGACGCTTTACGACGGCAGCTACCACGATGTCGATTCGAACGAAATGGCGTTCAAGATCGCCGGGTCGATGGCGTTCAAAGAGGCCGCGCGCAGGGCGAGCCCGGTGATTCTGGAGCCGGTGATGTCGGTCGAAGTGGTCACGCCGGAAGATTTTGCGGGCGCGATCATGGGCGACCTGAGTTCGCGCCGCGGACGCATTGAAGGTATGGAGCATCGCGCCGGTTCGCAGGTCATCAAGGCGATCGTGCCGCTGGCCGAGATGTTTGGTTACGCGACGCACATGCGTTCGTCAACGCAAGGGCGCGCCGAGTACTCGATGCATTTTGCGCGCTATGAAGAAGCCCCGCGTTCGGTGGCGGAGGAAATTATTGCCAAGACGCAGGGAAGAACGACAACGAAGTAGTTTAGAAACATCCGCGGGCGCGGGCGCCCGCGCTACACGGAGCTGAGAGGAACATGGCAAAGGAAAAATTTGATCGCAACAAGCCGCACTGCAACGTTGGGAC
>PLHW01000027.1 GCA_003139095.1 Acidobacteriaceae bacterium | reverse complement strand
GACTTCCATGGTTGGACAGGGAGTGCGCTGTGGGAGGACATCAAGTTCGACGCGAAACACTTCAATGACATCGAACGGTTGGCGATCACTGGCGAAAATAAGTGGGAAAAAGGAATGGCGGGATTCTGCAAGCCATTCACTACGGCGAAAGTCCGCTACTTCGATCACGTCCGCGCCGCTGAGGCGCGGGACTGGCTTGCCCAAAGTAATGCAACGGAGATTCGTCCGTGAAAAGAGTAATCGCGTTACACTTTTGCTTCTGGCGGGTCGGCGACGCCTGCCGAAGGCACACCCTGGCAAGAATATTCCGGATGCAGTCAAAGCCGCGTAGTGCGCAATGCAGAAATGAGAGTGGAACTATGGAAATCAATGAAATGACCCAGAAAGAGTGTGGCGCATTTCTGGCAACCGCTTCGCTCGGAAGACTCGCCTGCTCGTTCGATAACCAGCCGTACGTGGTGCCGATATATTTTGTGTACGAGCCTGACTATATTTACGTCCTTTCGACCTTCGGGCAAAAGACCGAATGGATGCGAGCGAATCCTAAAGTCTGTCTGGAAGTTGACGAAATCACGAGCCAGTCCCAGTGGATGAGCGTGATTGCCAGTGGCCGCTACCAAGAATTGCCCGAGCCCCAATATACTGCCGAGCGGGAACATGCGCGGCGGCTGTTAGGGAAGCGCTATCAGTGGTGGCAAAACGCATTGGGTGAGCGTCAGCTAAGACTGGGCGACGACTTGATTACTCCGCTCTTCTTCCGCATCCACATTGATTCGATGACGGGCCTTCGCGCCATCGGCGAGTCCGCCGAATGTGGCAAAGCGTCACTGGAATAGAAATCTCCAGCCGGGCATCGGTGTTCGTCTTCAACTTCTGTGCAGCCCGCTTCTAAGAAACAAAACGGACGCAGTAAAAAGAGGCAAGGCCGCCAAGCCTGCCACTCTTGTCGGATTGGAATTCCATCCCGACAAGACACGCCGGATTGAATTCGGGCGGTTTGCCGAGCAAAACCGAGAACGAAAAGGGGAAGGCCAACCTGAGACTTTCGACTTCCTGGGATTCACGCAAATCAGCGGGAAGAACAGGTCATTAGCGCGGTTCAGGGTGAGGCGCAAGACGATCCGCAGCGGGCACAGCCCGCCGATTTGCAGGTGTCGGGGTATAGTCAACAGATGCAGGACTGCCTTAGTTCTGGCAACGGCAAAGGTGTTCGGCACGAAATTCCCCGTGGAATCACTGCTGTCGGTGCTTTCTTGTTCTTCGGAACCATCATGGCATCCCTTGCCGGGGCGACATTGACTTGGCCTGGCACCTCCTTCGATAAGATATGGGCTCTCAATCCCACAGCTCATAAACAGCTTGCAAGCCTTGGCAAGCCAATAGGAATTCTCTTTCTTTTTCTGAGCGTAGCGTTGGCACTTGCCGGGACCGGCTGGTTCAAACGTCGTCTTTGGGGTTGGAGATTGGCTGTGGCGCTGATCGCGACTCAGGTTCTTGGCGATCTGGTGAATTTCTTCAGAGGTGATTGGTTGCGAGGGGGAGTTGGCTTCAGCATTGCCACTGCGCTGTTGGTTTATCTCCTACGTCCAGCCGTCAGAGCAGTCTTCAATGGGGCCATTCTGCCATGACTGCGATTTCCGGAGTGGAATTCCTTACCTGGCTGCTCATCGCCGCGTCAACCATTGCGGTATTGACGAAGTATCTGAGAATTCCCTACACAGTGGCTCGGACATCCTAAAGAGCTTTTGCAAATTGGGCGTCCGGCGCAGCAATGCACCGGAAGATCACTCGTCAAAGTCGGTGGAACCTACGTCGCGCGAGCGATAAGGCAATACCGAACCAAGCCCCCGGAATGGTGGGGGAAGGCGTAGAGACTGGATGGCGAGCATCCCATGTGGATGAAGGTACAGTCCGACTCTCATCGAAAGGTGAGTCAGATCGCATAACCCAAAGGTCGGCGGTCCAAATCCGCCCCCCGCAACCATGAACGCCACTGCCGAAATGCAGTGGCGTTCTCCTCTTACGGCGACAATGGCATGTCGGCGCCTTCGTCTTGTGACAGTGCTACACGCCTTATCATCTGTGCTACGCTGCTCCGAGACCCTACACATCATAAGAAGGTGCTTCGTGGGAAACCTCAGTCGTATTGGAGTATCGATCGATTCAGAACTACTGCAGCGGTTCGACTCGTTCATCGCGGATCAGGGCTACGACAACCGCTCTGAAGCTTTTCGTGATTTGATTCGCGATCGCCTTGTCGGATCGGTCGTTGTCGCCCCGAATGCTCTTGTAGTAGGGACGGTCACGCTCATTTACGACCATCACACTCGTCTACTGCCGGAAAAGCTTACCGATCTCCAGCACGAGTCGCATGCAATTGTCATTTCAACTCTGCATGCTCATCTCGATCACGAAAACTGTCTAGAGGTGGTGGTACTTCGCGGCAAGTCGAAAGACGTTCAAAAGTTGGCAGACCGCCTCATCAGCACAAAAGGCGTGCAGCACGGGCGACTGGTCATGAGTTCTCCAGAGACCGTGTCGCACCATCCCCACCCACATCGTTGAGGCAACCACCGGAATCCCCATCGCCGGAAGCAGAGAAAGTCTCGTGTAGGCCATAAACTTTCTAAAGAAAGCGGCAATCGCCTTTACAATTCGACCAACGTGTAGCACGATTGTGAAATTCGTGTCATGCCTCTGGGTAGCGCGAATGGAGCGAACGTAATATGCGACAAACTCCTGGGATGGGCAACGCGAGACGGGGAGTGGTTGCCGCCAGAACTCTGGGGCTGTTCTTAACGCTTATACTTTCGTTTTCGCTTCCGACGATCGCGCAGGAGAAGACGCCGGTCGCCACGAGTGATAAGGCATATCCGCCTCAGCTATCAGGGACTGTGGTTGACACTTCTGGCGCAGTGATTTCCGGGGCTACCGTGCAGGCTCGAAGCGCGAACGGTACTGTACAAATAACGACACAGTCGAACGCGAGCGGCTCCTTCAGTATTTCTGGACTCTCGGCTGGCAGTTATCGACTCGTGGTATCTAAACCCGGTTTTGAAACTAAAGAAGTGGCAGTCACCATCGGGGCCACCAAGGCGCCGGTCCCGCTGCGCATCTCTCTGCCTGTGGGCTTCGTGAGCACCACCATAAACGTGCAGGGCCGAGCGGATGACCTCGTCGGAATTGCCGAGTCCGCCACCCAGGGAACGGTGGGCGCAACGGAAATCCAGGATCGCCCGGTTCTTCGCTCCGGAGAGATTATGGAAGCGGTTCCCGGGGTTATCATCACGCAACACGCCGGCGGCGGCAAGGCCAACCAATATTTTCTTCGCGGCTTCAATCTCGACCACGGCACAGATATCGCCATCTTCTTAGACGGCATGCCGCTGAACCTCCCGTCGCACGCGCACGGCGAAGGGTACTCAGACATGAACACCGTCATCCCGGAGTTCGTGAAGGGGGTGGATTACCAGAAGGGCCCTTATTACGCTGATGTCGGCAACTTTAGCTCAGCTGCGTCGGCCCATGTGGAATTTTTCAAGACGCTGCCCCAGAACTTCTTCCAGGTGGAAGGCGGCATGTATGGCTATGGGCGGGCCGTTTTCGGCGTATCGCAAAAGCTCGGCGAGGGCAATTTGCTGTACGGCGGAGAAGCGTACCACGATAACGGCCCATGGACCACACATGAAGACAATTTTTACAAATACAACGGCCTTCTAACCTACAGCCAGGGCGGAGACGACAAGGGTTTCAGCATCACGGCCCGCGCTTACCGTGGAACATGGCACTCGAGCGATCAAATTCCCGTTGATGCCATACCCCTGGTTGGTTACTTCGGCGCACTGAACCCGACTGACGGTGGCGAGTCACAGCGTTATAGCTTGCAGTCGGAATGGCATCGCCGCGGCGCAAATTCCGAGACGAAAGTCACGGTCTACGGCTTTTATTACGACCTCAATCTATTTTCTGATTTCACTTACTACCTGGATGACCCCATTAAGGGCGACCAGTTCGAACAGCAGGACAGGCGCTGGGTGGCGGGGTTTGACGCCCGCCATACGAGTTTCAGCCAATGGTTTGGCCGCAAGGTGGAAACTACGTTCGGCCTGCAGCTCCGCAACGATTGGGTCCACAACGGCCTTTTCCGAACGGAAGATCGTGTGCGCACGGACAAGAATGATATCAACGCCTGCAATGACGAACCCATCCCCCAGTGCGTTACCAATCCGAATCTGACAGCAATCTTGCCCGCGGCCACGGATTTGAATAAATTTACGGACACGCTGGGAAGCGCCTATGTGGAAACTAAAATCCAGTGGGCGAGCAAATTCCGATCGGTCGTGGCCCTGCGCGGCGACGACGCAAGATATGTCGTCACCAACTTGACTCCCACTTATGTCTCCCCCATCTTTGGCCCGGTCAACTTTGCGGAGCTCAATTCCGGCTCGGCCACCAAGTTCCTGCCCAGCCCCAAAGCAAGTTTGATTTTCGTCCCGTGGGCCAATACTGAGTTCTATGCCCAAGGGGGATTCAGTTTCCACAGCAACGACGCGCGTGGCGCAACGCAAAAGGAGGAACCGATTGCCCCGGACAATCCTTTCCCCACGTCGAGCACCCCAATTTCTCCACTGGTCCAGACCAAAGGCGCGGAGATCGGCGTGCGCACTGCGGCCGTCCCACATCTGCAAAGCACCCTTTCGCTCTGGTATCTCCACAGTAACTCCGAACTGCAGCAGGATGGCGATACCGGAGGCACGGTCGCCTCAGAACAGTCGAGCAACCGCTATGGCATCGAATTCGCGAACTTCTACAAGCCACAGGAACATTTGGCTTTTGATTTTGATATAGCGGACTCCCGCGCCCAATTTACCCAAATAGACCCAGCTGATGCGGCGTACACCAACGTTGGTGGTGGCCAATATCCTGTGCAAGGCCCGGGCGGCAAGCTTGTGCCCGAAGCGGTTAAGGTCGTGATTTCATCGGGCGTCACACTGCACGACTACAAAGGCTTTTCGTCGAGTTTGCGCCTGCGCTACTTTGGCCCGCGCGCATTGACGTCCGACGGAATCAATCGCTCCACGGCAACAGCGTTGGTCAACGGCGGGCTCGGCTATCAAATCAACAAGACGTGGGGCTTATCAGCCGAATTCTTGAATTTTCTGAACCGCCGGGATAGCGACATTGACTACGCCTATATCTCCCGAATAACTCCAACGGCCGCGCCGGCATTCACAAACGTTTACCACCCCACCGAACCGTTTCAGGTGCGATTCGGGTTGCACTTCCGGTTCTCGACTAAGTGATTCACTGTTCAACCCGTGCGGAGGGCCGGGTATTCACATTCGTAGCCCTACTTTTTGCTTGTCGCGTCATGTTCAGGTCATCGGCAGATTAGAAGCAAAAGGGAGAACGGCTGCAGCGAAAACGCTTACATGAGCGGCGACCCGCTGGCGCTCAACTACCACTGCCGGGGAGTGCCGAACAAGGAGTTCCGGTTTGCGTTTGCGCGGCCCTTCCTTGAAGGAGAGCTCAATGTCGGGGTTAACATGCTGATTTGCCACCGGCTGGACTGGGCAGACCACGGAGAATTTCGCCTTGGCCTCTGTATACGGACCGGCAACGTGGGTTTTGGGCCCGACGGATTGGTTCCCGGGAATCCCGTGAACGAAGTGTGGGGTGTACGTATCCCCTCATATGCCAGGGTGAGCATAACGTACCGATTCGGACAGGAATTCAGCAGGACAGCCGGGGACGGCGCTTTCCCAACTGAGTGGTTTTGTTGTCATACCGTTCAGTGATGTGCTAACGTTCACGAACTAGCATGAGGCGTCTAATTGCGAGCTTCGTGATTTGCGTATTCGCTTGGACTCCTCTTGCGCCGCTCGCGTTTGGCATGACAGCGGACGCGGGAGTGCCCGCCTGTTGTAGGCGAAACGGGAAGCATCATTGCATGATGGGGATGTCCCGTACAGCCGCTTCAACGGATGACCGCTCGCGCGTTCGTGCCCAGTCTCCTGATTGCCCGTATCGCTCGCACACAGCTACGCCCGCGGGGTCCGGTCGACCTCAACGCTCTTCTCTGGCCGCGTCGCCGCTGCGTGCAGTCGAGCCGGTCATAGCCGCAGGTTCTTCACTCGCCACTCTTGATCTCAGTAACTCGGATCGACCACGCGCACCTCCAAGCTCCCTCCTCTAGATCAATTCAGTTTTTCGCGCGAATCCTCCGGAGAATTGCACGAAAGCCGGTGGCATCGCGGCGTTTCATGCACGTACCTTAATTGTCGATTTCACGTTGCTGCGCAGCCAAGGCGCGTTCTGGAAGCGCTGGAAATACGCCTGGCAAGTCAAGTGGCGGGCAAACGCCTTCCGCATCAACTTTGACCTGCATCGCGCCGGAGGGCTTTGGTTCTGGGTGCTGTTGTTCGTCTTCGCTTGGTCCAGCGTCATGCTGGGGCTGCGGCCAGTGTATGACCGCGTGACAAAGGCCATCTTCGACTATCACAGTGACGAGGAAAATATTTCTTCGGTGACTCTACCGCAACCACTCGATAACCCGAAGCTTGGCTGGCGCGAGGCGCAAACACTCTTAGAACGCGCGATGGCGCAGATAGCTGCACAGCACGGCTTCACAATCACGCGCCCTTACGGGATGGCTTACATACCCGAGTTTGGCGTGTACCCGTATGCCGTCCGCGGCAGCAATGACATTCGCGGAGAGGGATGGGACACGAGCATCTGGATCGACGGCGACACGGGCGCTCTCCGAGACGTCTCGTTGCCCTCTGGCCAACATACTGGGAACACAGTAAGCACGTTGCTCTGGGGGCTCCACTACGGGGACATCCGAAACTTTCTACCGTATCGAATTCTCGTCGCTTTTTTCGGCTTAGTCCTCACCGTGATTTCCGTAACCGGAGTCTACATCTGGTGGAAGAAGCGTGCTGTTCGAAGAATGTCCGCAGTGCAACCGAACTGGAGGCCCGATTCGCGTGACGAGGGTGAACTTAGGAGGGTGGTCTGATGAATCTGCAAAAGCTCGTTCCCGTAGTGCTCACGGGCGTTCTATTAACAACCGGGTGCCAATCCAGCACAAAGCGCTACAACCTCCGCGGTCAGGTGCTGGAGAAGAGCATCAGCACTAGTGAAATCACCGTGAAGCACGAAGACATTCCCGGCTTCATGCCGGCGATGACCATGCCTTACAAGGTCAAGGATCCGGCCGTCGTCCAGGAACTACAGCCGGGTGATGCCATTGCGGCAGAAGTCGTCACCGCGAACAACGGAAAAGACTACTGGCTGGAGGACGTCCGCATTACGGATGAAAGCGGGCGTAAGAGCGCAAAACCTGCAGCCCCCGCGCACCGTCTCGAAGTCGGAGAACGTGTTCCGGATCTTCCATTGATCAACCAAGACGGGAAGACATTTCGCTTCAGCGACTTCAAAGGGAAGGCCTTGCTGGTCACTTTTGTTTATACTCGGTGCCCGATGCCGACCTTCTGCCCGCGATTGAGCAGTCAATTCGCGAAAATTCAGAACGATCTCGCGAAGTCACCCGAGGATTTCGCGAAGACGCATCTGGTTACGATCAGCTTCGATCCGAAATATGATACCGCTCCGGTGCTTCGTAAGTACGGTCTCGCCTATCTCGATAACGATCCAGCTGGGTTCTCGCATTGGGACTTTGCGTCCACCAATTCTGGCGACTTGCGCAAGATCGCCGATGCGTTTGGGCTGGAGTATTTCGAAGAAGATAACCAGATCTCGCACACGATGGATATCGTCCTCATCTCCCCTGAAGGAAAGATCATGAAGTATTGGGCGACGGAATGGACCACTGCCGAGCTTGAAGATGCATTGCGTCAACAGGCAAAGACGGTCTCCACACCCCAGAAGCCGCTAACGCCAAGGAAGGCCGGATGATTCGAATCATGCAATCGGCCTGCTTCGTCTCGGCAGTATTCGCATTTGCCTTGATTTTGAGTGGGTGCTCGCCGAAGGAGTCGGAACTAAGAGGCCAGGAGTTATTCGATTTGCACTGCGCTGTTTGTCATATGGGACCGACTCCGGACCTGAAAAAGCGGCCACCGCGGCTGGAGAAGCTGTTCGCGTTGAAACAGCTTCCCAGTGGGGCACCAGCTACCGATACCCAGGTGCGCAAGACAATCATTGAGGGCTTGAGGACAATGCCCGCCTTTGACAAACGGTTGAGTGACCAAGGTCTGGATGATCTGGTTGCGTACCTGCACACGCTGAAGTAAGGACCTTATGCGACAGATGCTTTATGGAACGGTCGCCGCAGTGATTTTCCTTAGCGCGGGGCATGCATTAGAGCGAAGCAATCTCACTGCCGCTCAGATGGCGCGATACGACCGGCTAACGCACGAGCTCATTGCCCCTTGCTGCTGGCGGGAGCCGATCGCCATTCACCGGTCCGCCGAGGCTCTGCAGATGTTGGACGAAGTTGAACAGCTCGTTGTCCAGGGCCGTTCTGAAGACGAGATCAAGAGCATTTACATCACAAGATACGGGCCGAGGATTCTTGCCGATCCGCCGGGACACGACTGGTATTGGCTCTACCTGATTCCTTTCGGCCTGTTCGTCGGCCTGATGCTGGCAGCAGTCGTCCGCCTGCGTTCGCTCGTTGCAAGAACTCCACCGGCAAGCAGCGCCGCGCCTGCTGAATTACTCGCGCGGGTAAGGATTGAGACGGAGAACAGCTGGTAAGCACGGAAGACTACGAAGCGCGACTTGAGATCGAACAACGGAGGAGATAGGACATGCAAGATCGACGAGCAGTGCTGGAGGCACTAGGGGTGGCGGCTATTGCAGGACGGTGCAAAGCCTACCGCTCGATCATTGAGGAAAGGCACATGAAGAATGCAATCGTTTTGACCTGTGTGTTGTTGATGGGCAGCATCGTTGGGGCTCAAGGAGACAGGGTGCACGTGACAGGGGCGTCAGTCGCTGCAAAGGAAACCGACGGCCAGATTCTGAACTCGAAGCCCTGGCCGCCCTTGCCGAATTATGAGTCCCTGGACGATTTCGGTCGCGGCTATTTTCCACGGCTGGTCTACGAAGAGGCTCGTACACAAAAGGAATTCGACGTTCTCGAAATCACCTACGCCAGCGACGGGCTCCCCGTGCCCGGAATGCTAATCAAGCCGAAAGCGCCGGGCACTCGAAAATTGCCAGCGATCATATTCAACCGCGGAGGCAACGGCGAACTCGGGCGTATTACGGATAATGGCCTGCCTTGTGGCAGCGAAAACACGTCGTGCCTGGACTTCGTTGATCTCTACTTGTTCGCCAAGGCTGGTTTTGTGGTCATCGCATCCGACTACCGCTACCACGGCGCCACGGCAAAGCGCGACGAGTGGGGCGGAGTGGAAGTCGACGATGTTCTAAATCTCGTGCCAGCGCTGAAGGCGCTCGACTACGTGGACCCCGAGCGGCTGTACATGCTCGGTCTGTCGCGAGGCGGCACCATGACCTATCTGGCGATCAAACGAGGAGTTCCCGTCAAGGCCGCCGCCGTCATCGGCGGAGTCTCAGACGTCAAAGCATGGGTGGATGCGAGGCCGGAGATGGGCATCGTCAACGGGAATCAGTACACCGACGGCCTTGCCAGGATTTGGCGAGACTATGAGCACCGCGCCGAGGAATACTATCGAGCGCGGTCGGCCATCTACTGGGCCGACCAGATCAACGTGCCTGTGCTCATCCTGCATAGCCGGACCGACAGACTTGTCCCGGTAACCCAAGCTCTCAAAATCGCAGAAGCACTTCAGGAAAAAAACAAGGTGTACGCCCTTCACGTGTACGAGCGCGACGGCCATGCCTTGCCAGACAACCGAGACGACCGTGACCGCATGATCATCGATTGGTTCAACCGAGCTAGCCAGAGCGGCCAATAATCAAGGGTTCATCCTGCGAGGCGCCCGAAACAAAGGAGCACAGATGACGGGTTCCACAAGATATGAGGCAAGTACGACTGACCAAATAAGCGCGCGACACTACGCGGGTACATTCCTGCTTTCCATGGCCAGGCTTTGACTCAACGATCTCGATCCGGAGAACTATCGAATGCAGGTGCGACTGTCAGATCTTAAACTCGGCGAGACCGCCGTCATTGAGGAGGTTGCACTGCCGGAGTCGGAACGACAACTTCTGATGCGATTCGGATTCCAGGATGGCGCGGAGGTTCGATGTTCGCGTCGTGCGCCCCTTGGAGACCCCATCGTTTACTCCTTGGACGGTTCAGAGATTGCCCTCCGTGTTGAAACCGCATGCCAGATTCTCGGAGCACGGGTTGAGTCGAGGCCAATAACCGATTACTCAGAATGAACCAACTACTCCAGACAATGGCTGACTCAACCTCCCAATCACAGCAACAGGTCCGGACGGTTGCGTTGATTGGGCCTCCCAACTCTGGAAAAACTACGTTGTTCAACCGACTCACCAAGCTTCGGCAAAAAGTGGGCAATTACCCTGGCATCACCGTCGAACAGCACACTGGCGTGATGGCGCTGTCAGGCAGAGAAATAACGATCATCGATCTGCCTGGCGTGTACAGCCTCAACCCGCACTCCGAAGACGAGCGCGTTGCCGTCAGTGTGTTAAACGGCAGCATGGATGGCGTTCCGCGGCCAGAGGCGATTCTCTTGGTGCTCGACGCAACGAATCTTACGCGGCACCTAACGCTCGCCGCGCCTGTGATTGCTCTCGGTCTACCGACACTCGCTTTGCTGAACATGGGGGATCTCCTCGCCGGCCGTGGTGGTTCGATCGATACGGTGAAACTGGCAGGGGAACTGGGAGTCCCTGTCGCCATCGTCAGCGCGACGGAAGGGACAGGACTGGATGCCGTAGGCCGCTTCTTGCAGCAGGCAAACGAACCTGTCCAAATGACGCTGCCGGTCGTCCAGGACGTCCGGGAATGCCGAAGGTGGGCTGCTCACATTGCCCGCGAATCCGCCTACCGGGCTCCGCTCCCGCCAGCCTGGACCCGTCGCATCGACGACGTTTTTCTTCATAAAGTCTGGGGCCCTCTAGTCTTCGTGATCGTCGTTGGAGCTGTCTTTCAAACAGTATTTGGCCTCGGCCAACCGCTGAGCAATGCCCTGCAAAACCTTCTCGCGGAAATGGGACAAAAAGTGGCACCCTTCATCGCGAACGATTTTCTTCGATCGCTGCTGCTGGATGGCATTTGGAAGGGCGTAAGCTCCGTGCTTGTTTTCCTTCCGCAGATTCTGGTGCTTTTTCTTTTTATCGGGCTGCTCGAAGACTCCGGTTACCTGGCCAGGGCCGCGCTGATTGCCGACCGTACGATGCACTCTGTCGGGCTGAACGGCAAAGCATTCATTCCGCTCTTATCGGCCTATGCATGTGCCGTGCCCGCGATCATGGCTAGCCGAACGATCGAGAACAAGCGTGACCGTTTGGCAACGATTCTGATTGCTCCGTTCATGACTTGTTCGGCACGCCTGCCCATCTACACGCTGCTGATTGCAGCGTTCATCCCGGAACGTCCGGTTGTAGGTGTTCTCCTGGGAACTCGCGCCCTCGCCATGTTGCTGCTTTATGTGCTCGGTTTCGCCGCCGCCATCGGAACCGCGAAAGTCCTCAAGTCATCGGTGCTCAAATCGACCTCAGCGCCGTTTGTCCTCGAACTTCCGGAATACCGGTGGCCGACCTTACGATCGATCGGGCTGCGTTTGACTGATCGGGGGAGTGTGTTTCTGCAGCAGGCCGGGACAGTGATCCTCTGCATTTCTCTTTTTGTTTGGGGGCTCACCAACCTTCCACTCCACCAAGGTCAGCCGCCCGAACTGGAGAAGAGCGTCGTTGCTCGTCTAGGACATTTCATCGAACCGGTAATCCGCCCACTTGGATTTAACTGGAAGATCGGGGTGGGACTCTTAACGTCCGTCGTGGCGCGCGAGGTTATGGTCGGAACTCTCGGCACACTTTATGGTCGCGATCCCGAGACACGGTCCATGTCGCTTCAAGCAGCCCTTCAGCACGATCTGACATTTTCAGGAGCAATGGCGCTGCTGGTGTTTTTCGCATTTGCGATGCAGTGCACTTCGACGCTAGCCGTGGTGCGTCGTGAGACCAACAGTTGGAAGTGGCCCGTCATCCAGTTCATTTATATGACTGGAATAGCTTTCCTCGGAGCTTTCCTTGTCAATCACGCACTCTCTGCGTTGAACTAGCCGTTGCTGGAGCGCGGGCGCACACGGACTCGAAGGCCACGAGGCCCTTGGACAAAGGGTGCCCCGGCAGTTGACGCGGAGTTGCAGCGACTCGACTGCATGGAGAAGGAAGTGCGTGTATTGGGTGCGCATGGAATCTTGCAAGCTTAGTCCACGAACGGGCGATTCGCGATTTTCACTTTCAAGCGACACCCGTTCCTTAATCTGCAACTGGTTGGCATGTAGCACGTTGGAGCTATTCCTCCCAACCCTCATGGAGACTAGCCTGTGATTGAGCAGACTTCGGGGGAGGGCTGTTCGAACGAGCGGCTCACGACTCAATTGAGTCGGAGACGCTTTCGTTTTCCTGCACATTCAAGAGTGGCATCCAAATGTGAACCGCACCAAAGCCGCTCGCTTTTACAGCGTTCGGCCCACGCTGCACTCCTTCGCTGTCCAATAGCTGTCCAATAACGATTCCCTAACGCTTCTTACAAGGCTTTTCGAGGGCCACCCGCGTCTTGTAAGTTGTTGAAATTCCTGTTGCCTGTGGGCTCATAACCAAAAGGTCGGTGGTTCAAATCCACCCCCCGCAACCAACCTCAAGCTCCACTGTAATCAATAACATACAAAGCTGCACGCGAAGTTTGTGCTAATTTTGTGCTAGCATTTGGACTTCGCCCGGCTCGCTATGAGCAGCATCCCCACCATCGAAATCTTCGTCCGGCACGCCGCAAACTGCAAATATCGTGACGATGAGCGGTCCAAGCGCTGCCGCTGCCGCAAGCACTTGCGATGGACCTGGGAGGGCAAGCAGTATCGCCAATCGGCCAAGACCCGTTCCTGGGATGGCGCCGAACGCGCGAAGCGCGAAAGGGAACTGCAGTACGAGGCGGCGCAACTGGGCAGGCCGGTCGCGGACAACAAGCCCGTCACCGTGGAGCGCGCCATCCAGGTATTTCTCGCGGACAAAATCGGCGCCAAAACGGGAGGCAGCACGGTCTCGAAATACAAACTCACGTTGAGCCGGCTTCAGGATTTCTTTAGCCAGCAGAATATTTATTTCCTCAGTGAGATCAAGCTTGCGCACCTTTCGATGTGGAGAGAGAACTGGCGCAGCTACTACGACAGCAGCTTCTCCCTGCGCAACAACCAGAGCCGGATTCGCCACTTTTTCCGCTATTGCCACAATGCCGGATTCATTCCCGACAATCCTGCCGCCAAGTTGTCGGCCATCAGGATCAAGGAGGATGATTATGACGTCGTTCCCTTTACGGACAAGGAATATCGCGCCATTCTTGATGCCATCCCGAAATGCGATGACATGGCGAGTGCGAGCCGCGACCGCGTCCGGGTTTTGATCCAGCTACAGCGCTGGTCGGGCTTGTCGCTGGTGGACGCTGTTTGTCTGGAAAGAAGGGAAGTGGTCAAGGATGGGAATCACTATCGCTTAGTCACGAGCAGAAGAAAGAGCGGCACGCGGATTAACAACGTCATACCTGGTTGGCTGGGAAAAGAACTGCTCCTCGTTAAAGGCGAAAACAGGCAATATTTCTTTTGGTCCGGACAGTCGACTCGAAAGTCGGCGACCTCGGTCTATGACAAGTTGTATCGCCGGGTCTTCAAGAAGGCGCATATCATCGGCGGCGGATCGCATCGCTTCCGGCATCTGTTCGCGGTCTCGCTCCTCGAGGCTGGAGTGGACCTCCGGGTTGTCTCGAAAGCGCTTGGTCAGAGCAACCTGGCCGTGACCGAACGCTATTACGCTAAATGGAGCCGGAAGCAGCAGGTGCTTCTGGCTCGTGAGCTGACGAAAACCTGGGGCAAGTCACTGCCCCAGGGCTCCTAGATTGGCTTTCCCCGCGTTTGGGTCAATCTCGGATGAACCCGGCGCATTACCGACTCCGGGATCCGGAGGGTAATGTAACGGCGCCGGTGCAATGTTTCGTCGTGTCCCGCCCTGATTACTCCGGGTTCATTTTCGAAGATCCGGCGGATCAAATCCACCGACAAGTCCCATTGCTTAGCAATAAGGGCTGGAGAAAAATGCCGTTCGAATGCTTGCCCCGGCGGAAACTCTGGCGATTGGTCTTGCTCAAGCAAATTCATCGCCTTTAATGAAGTTCCCGCGTTCAAATCTCCCAGGGTTTCTTCTCGGAAAGCTCGCATTTCGGGCTCCCGCGCTAGAGGTGCGTGTTCGGTTTCCTTTATCCTGCCGCCTTCAATAACGTGCAAATGCGTCTGCGGCTCTTTCAAGATTTCGGGGAAGATTCCATCTCTCTTCCTAAAATCTCCAGACGCGTTACCCACTCTTTCCTTCATGCTCACGCTCTGGTAATCAATTGGATTGTTCTTGCAGTCGGCCGCGGGCTTGCGGTTAGTAACCGGTTGGCACCGGCATAGTCAGAGCAGAGTCGCTCTACCGCCACTAATCCTGACGGCTGGATTCCCGCCGTGGCCGGCAGGAGCATATTACAAAAGAAGTTTAGCAAGTGCGCGAGGTGTGGCTAGAACAAAAGCCACCAAAGAGGCCCAGCCATTGTTATAGACCCTTCCCTGCCCTCCCCAGAGTGCGTTCCTCGCTGCGTTCAGAAACACCTCAGATCGGGCGATAGGATGTGCCAAAATCCCCTGGAGAGATTTCGAGCATTGAGGTATCCGCCTCCGCTGGAGCGTGTCTCCAAGACTTCGTACCGTATTCCAGCGTGGCCGGAGGGCCAGTACCTGCTTCGTATGGCAGCGGTTGCACCTGAGGAGGTGACGGCGGCAATCGGTGCAGTCTGCTTTGAGAGTGACAATCCGGCTGTGCACACGTTGCTCGTGGAGATTGCGGGCATTATCCCGGCACCCGAGGCCCGTGAGATAGCCGCGCGGGAGATTGCCTGGCTTGAGAAACAGCGATCTCTTTTCACGCTGTACCCGCGAAAAGCAGCTGCCCTCGTTACGCACCTCATCTCGGAAGGCGAGGTCGATACAGCGTTGCGCTTCACCAAGACGATCTTGCAGGTTCGCGCTCCGGAGCCGCGGAAACCGGGCAAGCCGATCGAGTTGGAGGACGGTACAACATACACATATCGCCCATCGCCGGAACCTGAAGGCAAGATGGACCCGGTTTGGTCACAGGTTTTTCGCAGCAAGGTGATTCCGCCCTTGGCACTTGCGGCAGGGCCTCAGCTAATCGCAGACCTCGCAGAGAACCTCAACGCCGCGGTGGCGATTCATTGCAGCAATCATGTCGACGACGGCGATGATTATTCGACGATCTGGCGGCAGTTCATCGACCACGGCTCGCATTATGGCACTCTCGATGAGACCGTCAGTGCGATGACGGACACAATCAAAGTGGTTCTGGAGCATGAGCCAGGGTCGCAAGCAATGATCGTCGAGAGCCTTGCGCACTACAAATGGCCGATATTTGCACGGCTGAGTGCCTTCACGTTAAAGATTGCGTCACAGGTGGACAAAGAGGTGCTTGCAGGTTTTGTGTCGGATCCGTCGCGTTTCGCAAACCCATCCGCGAACCCCGAGTTCCGGGAACTGCTGGCGGAGAAGGCAGCAGATCTTCCGCCTGAGTCGCTGAAAAGCATTCTCCAGCGGATTGATCAAGGCCCTGACCTGAAGGCGTACGAGTATCACCTGACTCACCGGGTTCGCGGAGAAGACGTCGATGCGGTGAAAGTCTCGATCATCGGACAGTGGAAGCTGGATTGGCTACATCCTCTGGCGTCAGTTCTCAGCGATGGCCGGAAGGCTGAACTGGAGCAGTTGCGAAAAAAGTTTCATCCTTCCGAACGACCTTTCCGCATGCGAGGCGGAGCCTTGCAGACGCAGAGCCCGTCAGATCTGGACTCCTTCAAGGCGATGAGTGTTCCCGAAATTCTCAAATATCTCAAGGACTGGGTCCCACCCACGACAGGGCTTCCGTTTGAACGTCCTTCGCGATCTGGTTTTGGAAGGACTTTGTCTCAATGGGTTTCGGATAATCCGCAACAGGCCACCGAAATGATCAATCAGTTCCTGACGACGGATTTGGATCCGACGTACATCACTTCTGTCCTCGACGCGCTTTCGGCGCTGCTCAAGGACGATCGCGAATTCGATGTGTATGCCGCGGCAAAGGCCGCCCGCTGGGTTGCCGAGCGCACGGATGCTCTCGCTGTGCTCGAGGGCGGAGATAACTGGGATCAAGCGACGTGGAATTGGGCGCACATGTCGGCCGCTCGATTCATGACCGACCTCATGCTGCAGACGGAGCGCTTGGATTTAAGACGCGCTGAAGAGCTGTTTGAGACGGTGCGCGCTCTCTGTTTCGTCCCGCGCCCGACCGCTGAAGACGAAGTCGAGTATAAAAAGCAAGCGAGCCGGTACGCTTCTTTTGCTCTCAACACGCCCAGGCCGGTAGGTGTCGAAGCCATGATGCGCTATGGGCGATGGATCAAATTAGCCACCCCAGAGAAGGATTTCAAACGGGAGCTGCTGAACCCGGTCTTTGCGGTACTGGAACAGAAACTCAATGCCGCCGAAGAACCTTGCGGCTGCTGTTCGGGAAATGGTCGGCATGCAGTTCCAGCTGCTGGCATGGCTTGATCTGGAATGGTTCAATTCCGTGATCCCCAAGCTCTTTCCCGGCAAAAGCGGCAAGCTGCCTGAGGAGAAGACGCTTGACCGGTTTGCATGGCATTCGTATCCGCTCTATGGCAGGATGGTTCTTTCGACATTGCCCGCGATGCGAAACCGCTACGCGGCGGCCATCAAGAGCCTGCAAAAAGGTGCGGCGGAGTTTGAAGAGACGGATCGCACGCTGGCAAGCCACTTAATCTGGTTCTACGCGCACTCCGCAATCGAACGTGATGATCCGCTTCTTGTAAATTTCTTTGCGTCGGCTAGCCCGTCGCTACGCGCTCAAGCGATCGGCGATATCGGTTGGAGCATCGGGCAGGAAGATGCCACTCTTACGCCCGCCATACAGGAGAGGTTGATGCGACTGCTAGAGGATCGCTTGTCTTTCCTCAAGGAGGCGCCCCGCGAGGAAGGAAGAGAGCTCGAGACCTTCGGATGGTGGGTCAATTGTGGGAAGTTTCCCGAGGCTTGGATCGTGGACCAAGCAATGCAAATCTTGGAAAAACAGCATTGCTTGAGCCCGGATTTCGCGGTCGCGAAAACGTTCGCATCATTGGCGAGCAAGTATCCCTATGAAGCGGCCCGTGTTGTTCACGTGCTCCTAGAGGAAGATCGGGACGGGTGGTCGGTCCATGGTTGGAACGAACACCTCGATACGATCTTGAGCGCCGCGCTGCGCAATGGAGAAGACGCCAAGAGAGAAGCCGTTGCCTTGATTGACCTGCTTGCGGCGCGCGGATTTCGTGGGTATCGCAACATGCTGCCAACGTAGACACAACTGGATAGGCTTCCTCCGAGCGGTTGATAGTTGGGAATCCACTACCCATTTTCGCTGCGACCGTCATGCATAGGTGCGGCCCCACGCAGCACCGCACCTCGCAGAGCCCAATTACCGCACACTGGCTGCCCACTACGTTGAGTGTTCACAGATGTCTGAAAGGTTAAATGACTGATGGAATGTCAGTCGGTTTCACCCATGATGCCGGTACCACCCCAGTTTCCGGATTGCCCGTCAGAACGAAGCCGCT
>PLHW01000040.1 GCA_003139095.1 Acidobacteriaceae bacterium | reverse complement strand
ATCAAATCATCGCGCTGGTGTGGTTCTACAGCGCCCGCGGCTATCCCGCGCACCTGCGGCGCATTCGCTACTGGGACGCCGAACACAACCGGCGGCTGGTGTTTCTGACCAACAACTTCCTGCTGCCCGCGTCCGCGATCGCCGATCTGTATCGCCGGCGCTGGCAAGTCGAGTTGTTTTTCAAGTGGATCAAACAGAATCTCCGCGTCAAGGCCTTCTACGGGACCTCGGAGAACGCGGTGAAGACCCAAATCTGGATTGCCGTCTGCAGCTATCTGTTGGCGGCCATCGTGCGCAAGCGGCTCCATCTGGAGGTCAAGCTTTCCACCATGCTGCAGATTCTGAGCGTGTCGCCGTTCGAGAAAACCCCCATGGCACAAGCCTTTTCGCTCGATGGAGGCCGACGTATGGAGACTGAATCTCATAACCAATTGCGTTTATTAGACTTTTAACCGGACACTACTGGTCAAACTCCTGAAATCAGTACAGTGACGTTCGAGGGGTTGAAGCTCAGAAACGCGACACGGGCGGCATCTCGCCGCTATCCGTGTGGACTGTCATAATCCTATGGCCGATAGTGACAAGTCAAGGTGCAATATTGTGCATCCTTACTTCACAACAGAATACGATCGGTAGATTGCGACTGCAGATTGGGCGGAGGCTGCGAGCGAGATATCCCCAGGGCGCTTTCTTGGGATGAAGGTCAGTCAATTCTCAACGGGTTTAATCAATGACGTCCTATAGAAGCAGTGCATCAATCTGGGATGAGGTCGCCCTCGACCCAGATGGTAGTGTTGCAAGTTTCAAATGCAGATGAGTTGGCCGCCGAGCGTCTGTCAGTCGTGTGTTCTCAGGTTGCCAAATTGAATAGGCCGTCGATGAACTGAATCTGGCGAAGAAGGTTATCTCCTGCCACCCATCGAACCTGCCCCTTTCGGATCATGTGAAACGCCTCGTAGCCTTGAATCGTTCGCCGCGCCGCCTGGAATTCTCGAAAGCCTTGCTTGGCCTTCACTCGACGTTTGATGGCTCGATGGTCCTGTTCCAGAATGTTGTTTAAGTACTGCGCGGCTCGGTGTCGACAGCGCTCGCGCAGTGTCCCTTCCTTCTTACTGTCGGGAACCGCGGAGCTGTAGATCGGTGCCAGATCGGTGTTGATGACTCGAGGTTGGGGATGGGATCGGTCGCTGAGCGCCTTGCGAAACAGCCGCTTGGCAGCATCGGCGTCACGGAACGCCGATAACAAGAAATCGATGGTGGCACCCTTGGAGTCGATGGCTCGATACAAGTAGCACCAGCGACCCTTCACCCGAACGTAGGTTTCGTCCACTCGCCAAGACTTGTTGGTCGGCTTGAGATGCGGTCGCAGTCGCTGCTCCAAGTCAGGCCCGTAACATTGTACCCAGCGCCAGACCGTTGTGTGATCGAGATTGAGACCGCGCTCCTCCAGCAACTCCTCGACATCGCGCAGAGACAGCGAATAACGAAGATACCAGCGGACCGCACAAAGGATGAGTCCGGGTTCGGTCTGCCGCCATTTGAAGATCGCAGGTCGGGTTATCACTGCGCGATTCTTTCACATCACCCGCCAAACAACCCTGAAAGTTGCAACACATCCTTCGACGTAGACGAAGCACGCGAAGCGGGCATTTACCTCTGGACTGTGCCGTTACCGGACGGTCATCTCATCTACTACGTGGGAGAGACAGGCCGCAGCTTTAACATTCGGCTGCGCCAGCACTACAAGGAGCTCGTCTGCGCGCGGTATCACGTCTATTCCGCTGTGGAGTTTGCCCGGGGCGAAAAGCTCACACTATGGCCCGGTCATTGGGATGTCGCAGATCGTAAGTCCGATGAGGAATGCCGAGCGAATTGCGATCGCATCTCCGGACAGATTCAGGAGATGGTGCTCGTTCTCCGATTCTTTCTTGCGCCGTTGTCCTGCGATAAGCGCACTCGTCAAACTCGTCAGCGAATCGAGGCTGCGATAGCAAAGCCCCTATATGCCGTGCCGGGGAAAGTCGGAGCATTTCAAGATCAGGGGATTCTCTACTACCCGAGAATGCCTAACGAACAGCCTTTTGCCTGCGTAGCTAGCTCCCCCGTTCCACTTCTCGGCGTACCGGAGCGGTTTTGGGCCTAGCTTCGACCTCATCCGATACACGGCCGGCACGTTCCTGTTAAGACCATGATCGCGTTTCGCTGTGCCCAATTTTGTGCCCACCACCAAACCCTACCGAGTGTGATGGAGTGTTGCGGCACCGCTGGAAAGCCTTGCTGGACAAGGCATTCGTGGCATTTAGTAGCACTTCATAGCGTGACGTGCAAGTTGTTGAATCTTCGTGCGCTGTGAACTTAGGATCTGGCGGGTAAAACCGTGGGGGTTCGAGTCCCCCCTTTCGCACCAGCACTCTAGCGCCGATTGCGGAGCGACTGCTCGAAAGCTCCGAGCGCGGCGCCAAGCCCTTCCAATCCGCCGCGCAAAGTCTCGGTGGCTCCGCAAAACCCGATTCGAAAGTGCTGCGGCTGTTCGAAAAAGTCACCGGGAACGACGCTGGTCTCGAACTGCTCACGCAACATTCTTACAAATGCTTCCGCATCTCCCACTTTGAGCCGCGGAAACACTGTCGTACCGAAGCGGCTCGGCTCGCAATCCAGTTGCGGATGCCCCATCAGGAATTCATTCACCAACGCACGGTTTGGCTCAAGCAGGGCACGCGCGCGATCGCGCACTCGGTTCAGGTTGTCGAGCGCAATGACGCCGAGGAGTTCGGCTGGATGCACCGGACTCCCGTAAGTGAAATCCACAATCTGCCACATGCGCTGGACCAATTCCGGTTGAGCCACGATCCATCCGCAGCGAATGCCACTAAGTCCGTATGCTTTGGTCAAGCTGCTCGTGATCACGAAGTTCGGTCCAAGATGAAACGCAGACCGCCATGTTTGGTCAAATAAACTTTCCAGATACACCTCATCTACCAGCACGCGCGCTCCCACCCTGGCCGCCATCTCACCCACCTGCTGCATGGTGCTGTCATCGGTAAAGGCACTGCTTGGGTTGTGCAGATTGCATAGAACCACGAGGCGTGTTTGCGGTGTGAGTTTCCGCTCCAGCTCTCCCAACCCCAGCCGAAACCCCCTGTCCGCGCGACGATCGAAGCGCGATACCCTGGCCCCGATATGGTCTAGTATCGTCAGCAGCGGATCGTACGTGGGCCGTTCGACGAGCACCTCGTCGCCCGGTTGCACCAACGCGGTCAGCGCAATATAGTTCGCCATCGACGTGCCGTGCGTATACACCACACACTCCTCCGCCACACCCGCCTTCGCTGCCAACCTTTCCATCAGCGGCTTGAAACCGTATGGTCCCGTGCCAACGATCTCAAGGTCTTCAATGCGCACCGGCAACTCCGCCAGGGGATAGTCCAAAACACCGCTCGATGCCAGGTTGAAGCGCGCATTCGAGTGCAATTTTGCCCAAGCCAGATAGCGTGAAGCAGCCTCTGACCGCAGACTATTCATATCGAGCTCTCCCGCGGTCGGAAAATTGACCGCAGACATATTCAACTACGAATCGGCAGAGCGCGCCGATGCCTGCCGGCGGCTCCAAAACCAGTAAACCGGAACGCCCGCCAGCAGCATGGCAAAGCCAATCAGGCTATTTTTCGGATAGCGGTAGATCGTGTTCCCCACCACCCACCAGCATATCCCGGAGAACAGGGCCGTGCTCACGGGATGTCCGGGCATCCGATAACCGGCGCTCGCCTTCATTTCGCCGCGCGCAGCCCTCCTGCGAAATACGAAGATCGTCGTCGCCGTCAACCCAAAAAATAAGAAATCCATTGAGATGACATAATTCAAAATCTGTTCGTAGCGCCCCGACAGGGCGATGATAATAGTCCACACACTCTGCAACACGATCGCCACTACCGGCACGCGCGTGCGCGGATCGAGCCACGCCACCGCCCGAAAGAACAGGCCATCGTCCGCCATCGCAAAATACACACGTGGGGCGGTCAAGATCGACTGGCTTAAGAATCCCAGAGTCGAGATCGCGATGGCGGCGGCAATAAACGTAGCGCCGCGCTCTCCCAGCGCCAACCTCATTACAGCCGTGGCGGGCGTGCTGGTCGCAGCCAATGCTTCCGGGCCCAGAGCGCGCACGCACACCCAGTTCACCGCAAGGTACAGCACCACCACGCCCAGCACTCCCAGCAGCAGTCCTCGGGGCAGGTTTTTCTTCGGCTCTTTCACTTCCGCGGCCAGGAAGTTCGCCGTCTGCCATCCTCCATAGGCGAACAGCACTGGCACCATCGCCGCGCCAAACGACGAGAGCGACGAGTGCCTCTCCGCTGCCGTGCTCACCGTCACGTGTCTCCCGCTCAATGCCGCTCCGGCAATCACCATGGCTGAGATTGCGACGATCTTCAGCACCATGAAAATACTTTGCGTGCGCCCGCCGGTTTTCACGCCAAGACAGTTGATGAGCGTAAGCGTGCCCAGCGCGATCGTCGCAATGATCCAATCGGGTGCCTGCGACCCAGTGAACTCGGAAAAATAACGGGCAAACGTGATCGATACGGCCGCCATGCCTCCCGTCTGTATCACAAGCAGCAACACCCATCCATAGAGGAAAGCGACCGCAGGGTGGTACGCCTCGCGTAGATACGCGTACTGGCCTCCAACCTCGGGCAGCGTGGCCGCTAATTCCGCCCAAATGAATGCGCCGCCCACTCCTATCACTCCACCAAATATCCATGCTCCCAGGATCAGCGCGGGCGTGTGTACCTGCTGCGCCACCACGTAGGGGTTGATAAATATTCCTGAGCCCACGATGCCCCCCATCACCAGCATCGTCGCATCGAACAAACCCAGTTTTCGGGCGAGGGCGGGCTTGGAATCGAGAGCGCGATTCGCGCTCAGAAGCTCAGTCACGCGGGCGGCTTTGCATCCGTGCCGCGGTTTCAGTGCTTGACAGGAACATGATTGGATTAGTGTACCGGCGCGGCCCGTCTCGTTGGGAACTCTCCATCTTTCCCCCATCCGGAAGAAGTTATCTCTTTGGGCCGTTGCGTTGCGCGATTCCCAAAAAAAAACTGCATGGCCTGCTACAGCCATTCGTGATCTCGCTTCGCACCGGTCATTGCAGGCACCATGACAATGGCCCGCAGCTTCCTGCACAAGGACTCTGATGAGGAGAGGCCAAATCGTTACGCCGGGAAAACAACAAATGTCAGCATCCATCGCTTCGTGCAGCAACCACTCAGATAGAAAGCCTCGTTTGTTTGGCCAAGCCACCGCAATCCTCACTCTGTTTGTTTTGATGGCCAGTCACCTTGTTGCCGGTCAGACTGCAAAGCCCACCGACCTCGAGTTTCATAAGTTCCAGCCCAAGGTGTCGCCGGAGAAAGCGTCGCCGGAGAAAGCCGTGTCGGGCGCACAAAACCAGGCTATATCGCCCGATGGCATCGGTCCGGTCGCAGCCCAGCAGATGCTCAGCCTGCAACAGGAGAAAGCTTCCCGCACGCCGGCGCAACAAAAGGTTGACTCCAACGTTCTCTTCACCATCCGCATGCTGGCCGGACAACCCGCGGCGCCGGGAGTTCCGTACCTCTATACCGGAGTCGATCTCGACGCCAACGACAACATTGTTGTCGATATGGTCGCCACCGTTACCGACGAACTGCTGCAACAAATCGCCGCGGCCGGCGGGCAGGTGCTCTACACTAATCGCGAGTTGCGCAGCATCCGCGCCACGATCCCTCCGCAGCAAATTGAAAAAATCGCCGCCTCATCCGATGTAGTGTTCATTTCCCCCAAGCAAGGTTCCATGACCCAGGGAGGCTCGCCCGTTGGGTCCGTCAGCCCTCTGCGATTTTGGAACGTAAACCCGGATTTCAAACAGCGCGCAACTCGCGTCCGCAAACAGCTCGGAGCGGTCTTGAACGAATACGGAACGCCAGTGGTCGGCCAGGGCAGCGTCGAGACCGAAGGCGACTTCACGCATCGTGCGGCGGATGCGCGCGGAACATTTGGCGTGGATGGCACTGGACTCAAAATCGGCGTGCTGTCTGACGGCGTGACCAGCCGCGCGCTCAGCCAGGCGACTGGCGATCTTCCACCAGACTGCGGCACGCCTCCCTGCCTCACTGTCCTCAGCGGTCAGGCGGGAGCCGGCGACGAAGGCACAGCCATTATGGAAATCCTCCATGACATGGCGCCCGGCGCCAGCCTCTACTTTGCCACGGCTGACAACAGCATCACCAGTTTTGCCGCCAACATCCGCGCCTTGCAGGCGGCCGGCTGCCAAATCATCGTCGACGACGTTTTCTACTTTGTCGAAACCCCATTTCAAGACGGGCAGACCTCGGCTGTCGTTTCCACCAGCCAGGGCGGCGTCGTCACGCAGGCCGTCAATGATGTTGTGGCCGCCGGCGTCTTCTATTTTTCTTCCGCCGGCAACGAGGGCAACCTGGACACAGGCACCTCCGGCACATACGAAGGCGACTTCGCTCCGCAAGCCGCTGCCTCGCCCCTGCCCTCCGGAAACGTTCACAATTTCGGCAGCGGCCACGGGTATGACACCATTACCTCGCCCGGCGAACAGGTTCTAGGTTTGTTCTGGGCCGATCCTCTCGGCGGTTCCGGCAATGACTACGATCTGTACCTCCTCAACAGCACCGGCGCAAGCATTCTGGGAGCCTCCACCAACATTCAGAATGGAACCCAGGATCCGGTGGAATTGATCGGCAGCGCCAACGTCATCGATAACAATCGTCTCGTCGTGTTTCAGAACACTGGCGCGCTCAATCGCTTTTTCCATCTCGTCCTGTTCCGCGGCACCCTGGCGGTCGCCACCTCCGGAGAGACGCATGGCCACTCCGCCGCCTCTGGCGCCTATACCGTGGCCGCAACCCCGGCAGCCATCTCCGCCGGCGCGCCCACGCCTAATGGTCCTTTTCCCGACCCGTTTACATCCGCAAGTCAGACCGAGTTCTTCAGCTCTGACGGTCTTCGCCACATCTTCTTTAACGGAGATTCGACCGCGATCACGCCCGGCAACTTCTCTTCGACCGGCGGGGATGTGTTGAACAAGCCCGACATTACTGCCGCCGACGGCGTCTCGGTCACCGGCGTTGGTGGCTTCGGCAGCCCATTCTACGGAACCTCCGCCGCCGCCCCCGCGGCCGCAGCGGTCGCCGCCTTGGTGCTGGCTGCGCAGCCGACGTTGGATGCCGCCCAGATGCGCAGCGCGCTGACCAGTTCCGCCATCGACATTATGGGCGCTGGCTTTGACCGCGATTCCGGCCATGGCATCGTTATGGCCTTCGAGGCCATCGAAGCGCTGGGCGTCACCGGCTATGCCAATCCTGCCTTGGACACGATTACCGCCACCGAAAATCCGGGCAACGGCAATGGAGTGATCGAAGCCGGCGAAGGCGGGAAACTCGTCATCGCTCTCAACAACAAATCCGGGGTCAAAGCGGCAACCGGCATCACCGCCACATTGACCTCGTCCACTCCGGGCGTGATCGTCACCTTGCCCGGCACCAGCGCCTATGCCGACATGCCAATCGGCTCCAGTGGCGGCAACAACCTTTCGCCGTTTACTTTCACCCTCGACTCGGCCTTCCCCTGTGGAGAAACGGCCGACTTCACTCTCACCGTCGCTTATACCGGCGGCCCGCAACGAGCTCTAAATTTCACGGCCTCGACCGGCTTGTTGACCTTTACCAATACCCTTGGAACCACCCCGACGGCCGTCACGGGCGTCACTACTGCGACCGGCACTCAGGTCAACCGCATCAACCGCAACGGTGTCATCAGCGCCTGTGGTACCCCCAAAGCGTTTCCCGGCGCCATCACCGGCAGCCATACCTTCGATTCCTACACCTTCACGGCGTGCCAGTCCTTCTGTATGGAACCAATACTGAGAGCCGGCACTTCTGGCGTAAACTTGTTCGAGTCCGCCTACACTCCCTCCTACAATCCCAGCAGCATCGGGACCGATTACGCGGGAGACGCTGGTCTGAGCACGAACATTCAGTCCTTCGGCATTAGCGCGACCTCCGGAACTTCCTACACCATCGTCGTCAACGACGTTGGGGGAAATAGCCCGGCGAACAACTACACCCTTCAGATTCCCGCCTGCGCTCTCGACTGCAACGTGAACCAGTTGCCCGTCGCCATCGCGCAAAACGTTACCGTGATCGCCGCCAACAAGAACGGAACGGCGGCTGCCAACGTCAACCATGGCTCGTACGATCCGGCCAGCCACCCTATCACCATCACCCAGATTCCCCCGGGTCCCTATCCCGTCGGCGTGAACAACGTGTACCTGACGGTGGTCGACCCGCTGGGCGCAACATCGCAGGCCACGGCCACCGTTACGGTCGACAATCCGGGCTTTACGCTGGCTGCCACCGTGTCCGCGATGTTCATCTCACCGGGCGGCGTTGCCACGGGTCATGTCACCTTTACTCCCACCCCGGGGATCGGCAGCGCACTGACGCTGGCTTGCTCGGGTCTTCCGGCCAAGTCCTCGTGTACCTTATCGCCCGCCACCCTGCCGGTCGGCAGTCCCCAAACCGACATTAAGGTGACCGTTACCACTACGGGATCGAGTGCGGCCGTCCTCAAACATTCCCGGATCTTCTACGCGGCGTGGCTGCCCCTGACCGGACTGGGGCTGATTGGCATGGCTTTCATGACCATGCCAGGCAAGCGTCGGAGAGCCTGCTCCGCCGTTCTGATCTTGATGTTCGTGGCTATGTTGACGTTCCTCATCGGCTGTGGCAGCAGTAGCCATCCGAGCGGCACACCGCAAGGAAATTACGCCATCGCCGTAACCGGCACTGCCGGCAACGTGACGGAATCCACAACCTTCTATTTACACGTGCAGTAGGCTGACAAATTGCATTTCTTCCTTGGGAACATCGTCAAACTCACGATGTTCCCGCTTTCTACTTTGATCGGAACGTCAAATCGACCGTCGCTGTTTTGCCCGCGTCCACAACCACGTTCTGCGTTTGCGTTCCGTAGGTCTCGTGCCATGCGGAGAGCGTGTAAGTGCCGGGCGCGACGCCCTCCAGCTTGAACGCGCCTGCCTCATTGCTGACGCCGTGTGGTCCCTTCACTACCACGATGTAGGCGCGCATCCACGGATGAATGTTGCATTTCACGGGAATCGCAACTTCCTCATTGCTCCATGCGAAATCAATCGGCGGGCTTCCCTCCATTTGCGATTTGTTCCAGGCTTGATTGCCGCTATCTTTCCTGGGGTCGGGATGGATGTTGTGAATTGTCTTGTCGTCGTTCAAAATTCGCATGGGTTGGCCGGGATTCACCGCGACCACATGCGGAATATAGCGGCATCCTTTTTGAACGATCGTTACAGGTTGCGACGATCTCGCCTCCGTTCCATTCAGTCCCTGCGAAAGATACAAGACGACATTGGCCAACCCGCCGTTCGCTCCCACAACCACTCCTTCCGCCACGGCTGGAGACGATCCCTTGCCCACCTGAATGCAGCCCGGATCCTTCGACATGTCGATTGTCCTCGGATGAGGAGCCGGGCCATCCAGCTTCACCGTCCCCACAATCTGACCCGTCGGTGTTGCGCCCACATCCGGCGTGCATCGGAGTGCGCCCGCGCCCAGCAGGAACACCAGCGCACTCATCGTTGCAACGCGGTACTTAGTTTTCATCGGGCACAGTCCAAAATCATCGCAGACTCATTCACGAGCGCCGGCGGGCGCGTGTTTCGTGACTGCGTCTTACCACACCCGGCAGGCGTTCTCGGACACCATGGGCTGCCCCGCCTTGCATCCAAAGGCTTGCTGGAACGCGGCAGAATTCTGCACCGCTCCATTCACCCGCCACCGTCCCGGCGAATGCGGATCGATCAGCACAAGTTTCCGCGCCTGCTGCTCAGTTACGTTCTGGCACCAGATCTGCCCATACGCCAGAAAGAATCGCTGCCCGGCAGTGTATCCATCGATTGGTTTGACGGGTGTATCGCCGATCATCTTCGTCAGCGCCATGTAAGCCAGCTTCAGCCCGCCATTGTCCGCGGTGTTCTCGCCCAGCGTTAGTTTGCCGTTAAGCTTAATGTCGCCCTTGTCATCCTTGACCGAAACGAAACTCGAATACTCCTTGGCCGTGCAGTCCGCGCGCTGCTCGAATTCCTTCCCGTCTTCCGGAGTCCACCAGTCGCGGAAGTTTCCCTCCGCGTCAAACTTACGCCCCTGGTCGTCGAAGCCATGCGTAAGCTCGTGCCCAATCACCACTCCAATCCCGCCAAAATTCACCGCGTCATCCATCAGCTTCCCGTAAAACGGAGGCTGCAAAATTCCCGCCGGAAAATTAATGTCATTCATCGAAGCCCGGTAATAGGCGTTCACGGTCGGCGGCGTCATTCCCCAATCTTTCCGGTCGGTGGGCTTGTCAATCTTGTTGTAGATGCGGTGAACTTCGAAGGCCTTGGCCCGTTGCAGATCGCCGGCATAATCGTCCGCCTTGATCGCGATGCTGCTGTAATCGCGCCACGTGTCCGGGTACCCGATGTTGTTGACGATTGCGTTCAGCTTTTCGTAAGCCTTCTTCTTTGTCGTGTCCGACATCCATGTCAGCTCGCCGATATCTTCGCGCATTGCGCTCTCAATGCCCTTCACCATCTTCAACGTGCGCTCTTTGCCATCCGCGCCGAACGTGCGATCGACATAGAGTTTGCCGAGCGCCATTCCCAGACTCGTGTCCGTGGACTTCACGCAACGCTTCCAGCGCGCCTCAATCTCCTGCTGGCCTGACATGTATTTGCCGTTGAAGGCAAAATCTTCGTCGACAAAAGCCTTCGTCAGCGCCGGCGCGTACTCGTTAATCGTTCTCCAACGCAGATAAATCTTCCAGTCGCCGAGCGGAACTCTGTTGAGCTGTTCATTCACCTGCTTGAAGAACTCGGGATTTCCCACATTCAGCGCTGTGAATTTTGGCGAGCCGTTATCGGCAAAGTACACGGCCAGGTCGAAATTCGGCGCCGCGCTTTCAATCTCGGCCGCCGTCATTTTATGGTCGCGAGTCTTGGGATCGCGCCGCACCGTGCGGTCCATCGACGCCTGCGCCAACCCGGTCTCAACTGTCAACACGGTTTTCGCCTCGGCCGCCGCCAGTTCCGGCCTGTCTCCCGCCAACTCAAAGATCTTCTGCACGTGCTCCACATACTTTTGCCGCGTCTCGACCGACTTCGCATCGTCTTTTATGTAGTAGTCGCGATCGGGCAGCGTAATCCCTCCCTGATCGAGGTTCGCTACCGTCTCCGACGAGTCGTGCATGTCAGGCTGCGAGTAGAACGCAAACAGCGCCGACGTGCCGTTGCGGTGCATGTGCGCAATCTCGCGGATCAAATCCTCGTTCGTTTTGATCCCCGCAATCCGCTCCAGTTGCGGCGTCAGCGGCTCGGTTCCTCTTTTCTCGATCGCGCTTTCATCCATGCACGCGCCGTAGTAAGTGCCCACCATCTGTTGGATCGCCGTGTGTTTTCCGGGGGCCTGCGCCTCGTTCAACAGGTCTCGCAATATATAAAGGTTGCGTTCGTAGAGTTGGTCGAACCGCCCCCAGCGCGACTTGTCGGCGGGAATCGGATTGCTCTTCATCCAGGTCCCGCAGGCGTATTGATAAAAATCCACGCACGGGTCGGCCGTCTTATCGATGGCGTTGATGTCGAACGTCGGAATTTCCTGCGGAATAGCGGACGTCGGCTGGCTCATCTGCGCGCAGCATACTCCCGAGATAAGTCCCGAGATCAGCAACATTGAAGATAGAAACAAAACGCGAGTCGTCATAATTTTCCTCGAGTGATCAATCGTAGCCGCACCGGCCTGGCTTGGATGCTCTATCGATCGCCATAGCCGGACCGGAAACTCCAATTATCCGCCATTACGAGTCGTCTTGCCCGGCCGCCAAAGACGGAACTTCAACTCGAGCACTGTCCCGCTGAAAGCGGTACCGGCTGTGTGGCTCATGCGCAAACCTCTCCACCACCTTCAGAAACGCCCGCGCTGCGTGGCTCAGCGCCGCCGACCTGCCATAGATCAGCCGCAGCTTGCGGTGCAGGCGCAGTTCGCGCACGGGAATGCGCACCAGATCGCCGCGCGCAAGTTCTGCCTCCACGCTGATTTCGGGCACCAGCGCCACCCCGTTTCCCATCACCACGAAGCGCTTGACCGCCTGTAGCGTCGGCAACTCAATATCCATTTGCAGCGGCGTTCGGTATCGTTTGAATGTCTGGATCACTTTTTCCCGGTAGGGCGACGGCACGTTATGCGCCACAAATGACTCCGCCCCCAGTTCCCGGATGCTCACCTGTTGCGCCGCCGCCAGCGGGTGACTCGGAGGAACCACAAAAATCAACTGGTCCTGATACACGAAGATAGACCGCAGTTTTGGCTGCTGCGGGTCGTAAGTCACCACTCCCAACTCTGCGTTGTGACGCAAAACATCGTCCGGAATGCGGCTGCCAAAAGAACGGCTCACCGTGATCCGGATCATCGGATACAGCCGCCGGAACTCGCCGAGCACAGGCAACAGATAAAGCGCTGTAAATTCGTTGGCGGCAATCGCCAGTTGCCCTTTGCGAAATGTCCGCAGTTCGACCAGCGCATCCGAGGCCTTCTGCCGCAGGTTCAACAGCCGTTCCGCGTATTCTTGCAGAACCTGCCCGGCATCGGTCAGTTGGCCATCGCGTGAAGAACGATCCAGCAACGGCTCGCCAATTTCCTCTTCCAGCTTATGAATCGACTGGCTGATCGCCGATTGCGTCCGGTGCAACTTCTCGGCCGCGCGCGAGAACTGCTTCTCCCGCGCCACAGTTAGAAATACTTCGAGCTGCCCAAGATCCATAAATTTGCCTCAAATTCGCGACTTAAGTAATGCAACAGAACTAATCAGTATAACTAATATAATCATAATATCTAATGATAACTGAATAATTATAAGCTTCTCTTAACCACCTCTCCTCCCTAATATTTAACCACCGACTTCTCCAGGAGGCTTCGACATGCAAGGGAACAGGATTACTGTCTTCGATACCACTCTCCGGGATGGTGAGCAATCTCCGGGTTGCAGCATGAATGTGGGTGAAAAGCTGCGCCTGGCACACCAACTCGATCGCTTGGGCGTGGACGTGATCGAAGCGGGATTTCCCGTCGCCTCGGACGGCGATTTTTCAGCCGTGCAGGCCATTGCCGCCGCGCTTCGCCGGCCCGCCATCGCCGGCCTCGCTCGCGCTTCCCAGCCCGACATCGAGCGCGCCTGGAGTGCGCTCAAAGGCGCCGCCCATCCCCGCCTCCATGTGTTTCTCGCGACCTCCGATATTCACCTCAAATACAAGCTGCGAATCTCCCGCGAGCAATGTCTGCAACAGGCCGCCGCAGGTGTGCGCCTGGCAAAAACTTTTTGCGCCGATGTCGAATTTTCGCCCGAGGACGCCACCCGCTCCGATCCCGCATTCCTCCATGAAGTCGTCGCCGCCGTTGTAGAAGCCGGCGCTACCACGGTCAACATTCCTGACACCGTTGGCTATACCACGCCCACCGAATTCGGCGAGCTCATTCGCAGCATCTGCGCAACCGCGAGCAACACTAAAAAAGACGTCACAGTTTCGGCCCATTGCCACGATGATCTCGGCCTCGCCGTGGCCAATTCCCTCGCCGCCATTCAGGCCGGTGCGCGCCAGGTGGAATGCACCATCAACGGCATCGGCGAGCGCGCCGGCAACGCCTCTTTGGAAGAAATCGTCATGGCTCTGCACGTCCGCCGCGACCGGTTCACTTATGAAACCGCCGTCGTTAGCGAGCAGCTTTACCCGAGCAGCCAGTTGCTCAGCGAGATCACCGGCGTGCCGGTTCAGCCCAACAAAGCCATCATCGGGCGCAACGCCTTCGCGCACGAGGCAGGCATCCATCAGGACGGCGTGCTCAAGAATCCATTAACCTATGAGATCATGACGCCGCAGTCCGTTGGCGTTCCCGACTCCACCCTTGTACTTGGCAAGCATTCCGGCAGGCACGCCCTCGGCCTGCGTTGCGAGCAGTTAGGCCATCGCTTTACCCGCCCCGAACTCGATGGCGTCTATCGCCGCTTTATCGTCCTCGCCGACCGCATTAAGCACGTGGAAGATCGCGACTTGCTCGAGCTGATTGCCGGCATGCAAAGCTCAACCGCCGAAGCTGCCGTCAGCCATGCCGAAGCACGCGCGCTCGCAGTCGCCGCTGCGGCGGGGCCGGATCATCGTCATAAGCGTTCGTTGCCGTTCCCGCCCTCCGCGTCCTCCAGAAGTCTTGAACCGGCGCAGTTGCCCCTGAGCCAGATGGTCGAGCATTGCGAACACGAAGACAACTTGTGGGGTGTATAGTTTTTCCTCGGACGCAACTCCCATGCTCCTGAAAATTATCACCCTCCCCGGCGATGGCATCGGTCCGGAAGTGACCGGCGAAGCAATTCGTGTTCTTGAAGCCACGGCGGAATCGTTCGGCCACCAGTTGACTCTCACCGAGAAGCCAATCGGCGGCGCTGCCCTCCAACTCCACAACCATCCGTTGCCCGACGACACACTTGAGAGTTGTCGGTCTGCCGGCGCCGTCTTGCTCGGCGCCGTCGGCGGCCCCGCTTTCAACGATGTTCCCACTCATCTCCGTCCTGAAGCTGGTTTACTTCGACTTCGCCATGAGCTCGGCGTCTTTGCCAACCTGCGGCCCGCGGTCTGTTATTCCGCCCTCGAAGATGTTTCCCCGCTGCGCCCCGAAGTTGTCCGCGGAGTTGACCTCCTCATCGTGCGCGAGTTGTTGGGCGGTCTCTACTTTGGTCAGCCGCGATCCACCACTGGCCCGCCCGGTGATCGCACCGCCATCGATACCATGCGTTACAGCGAGGCTGAAATTGAGCGCATCGCCCGCGTGGCCTTCGATCTCGCGCGCTTGCGTCGCCGCCACGTTACGTCGGTCGACAAAGCCAACGTACTCGATTGCTCGCGCCTGTGGCGGGAAGTTGTCATCCGCGTCAGCCGCGAGTATCCCGATGTACAGCTCGCGCACCTCTACGTTGACTCGGCCGCCATGGCTCTCGTATCGCGTCCCCCGAGCATGGATGTCCTGCTGACCGAAAACATGTTCGGCGACATACTCTCGGATCAGGCCGGCAGCATCGTTGGATCCATTGGAATGCTCCCATCGGCGAGTGTCGGAGGGCGCGTCGCTCTGTACGAACCCGTTCACGGGTCCGCTCCGGATATTGCGCGCCAGGGCATCGCGAATCCGCTCGGCGCCATTCTTTCCGCGGCCATGATGTTGCGGCACTCTTTCAATCTGCCCGCCGAGGCCGCGTGCATTGAGGCGTCGGTCGCCTCGGTGCTTGACGCGGGCTACCGGACCAAAGACATCGCGCAGCCGGGCCGCTCCACGATTAGCACCGCACAAATGGGTGAGAAGGTCCTGGAAGCAGTGCAAAACCGAGCCCGCATCGGCGATCGGATGGCGGTGTGACCATGCCGGCAGGGAAGCGCACCCTCTTCGACAAAGTGTGGGACGAGCACGTAGTCTGCACGCCGCCCGGCCGCCCGCCTTTGCTTTACATCGATCTGCATCTCGTCCACGAAGTAACTTCGCCGCAGGCATTCGACGGTTTGCGCGCTGCCGGCCGCCGCGTGCGTCAGCCCGGCCGCACCTTCGCCACCGTCGATCACAACATTCCGACCGAGCCGCGCGGCACGCCTATCAACGATCCCATTGCCGCGCGGCAGATCGAAGCTCTCCAGCAAAACTGCCGCGAGTTCGGCGTGCCTCTCTTCGACATGGACTCACCCGACCAGGGTATCGTCCATGTGATCGGGCCCGAGCTGGGGCTTACACAGCCGGGCATGACCATTGTTTGCGGCGACAGCCACACCAGCACCCATGGCGCATTTGGCGCGCTTGCCTTTGGCATCGGAACGTCCGAAGTCGAGCACGTGCTCGCAACACAATGCCTTCCCCAGCGCAAGCCGAAGAGCATGGCAATTCATGTAGTAGGTGAGTTGGCACAGGGCGTAGGCGCGAAAGATCTGGCTTTGGGCGTAATTCGACAGATCGGGACCGATGGCGCGACCGGCCACGTCATCGAGTACGCGGGCGAAGCGATTCGCGGCTTGTCCATGGAGGGGCGCATGACCCTTTGCAACATGAGCATTGAGGCCGGCGCTCGCGCTGCCATGATTGCGCCCGATGAAACCACTTTCG
This sequence comes from Acidobacteriaceae bacterium, assembly GCA_003139095.1. GTDB lineage: Bacteria > Acidobacteriota > Terriglobia > Terriglobales > Acidobacteriaceae > Acidiflorens. The sequence goes on along the minus strand of PLHW01000040.1, from coordinate 2,809 downwards.
CTTATTTAAAAGACCGCCGCTTTGCTCCGCATGGGCGCGCTTGGGAGAGCGCTGTCGACCGCTGGCGTGCTCTCGGTTCCGACCCGGGCGCCGAGTATGACGCGGAGATTGAGATCCATGCTCCCAAACTGGCGCCCTTCGTCACTTGGGGCACGAACCCGGGAATGGTCGCGCCCATCGACGGGCGCGTCCCCGAAGACGACGAGATACAAGGTGCAATGGACCGCGATACGTTTGACCGCATGCTCGAATACATGGGCCTTGCGCGCGGCGCGCTGATCGAAGATGTTACCGTGGATCGTGTCTTCATCGGCTCCTGCACCAATTCGCGACTGGAAGATCTGCGCGCTGCGGCGCGCGTCGCCCGCGGATACCACGTGGCGCCAAAGGTGCGCGCCATGGTTGTGCCGGGTTCGCAGGCCGTAAAGCGCGCGGCGGAGGCAGAGGGCCTCCATTGGATTTTTCTGGAAGCGGGCTTCGAGTGGCGCGAGTCCGGATGCTCGATGTGCCTGGGCATGAACCCCGATATTCTCCAGCCGGGAGAACGCTGCGCGTCCACCAGCAATCGCAACTTTGAAGGGCGGCAGGGCCGTGCCGGCCGCACTCACCTGGTCAGTCCCATGATGGCCGCGGCAGCCGCCATCGCAGGCCATTTCGTCGATGTTCGCCGTTGGCGGTTTCGATGAAGCGTGGTTTTACTGAGGAGAAATGAGAGCCTTTCGCAAACACACCGGCCGTGTCGCCCCGCTCGATCGCGCGAATGTTGACACCGATCAGATTATTCCCAAGCAGTTCTTGAAGCGAATCGAGCGCGCCGGCTTTGGGCAATTTCTTTTTTACGATTGGCGCCGCGGAAAAGATGGCGCTCCAGACGCGGCGTTTGTGCTCAACCAGCCCCAGTATGCGGGCGCCAGTGTCCTCGTCGCAGGCAAGAATTTCGGGTGCGGGTCGTCCCGGGAACATGCCGTATGGGCGTTGGAGGATTTCGGTTTTCGCGCTCTGATCGCGCCCTCATTCGCCGATATTTTTGCCAACAATTGCGTCAAAAACGGGATCCTTACCGTGGTTCTCAGCCCGGCGGAAACCGGCGAGATTGTGCGCCGTGCATCCGAAATCGAAAATTATGAGATCACGATCGACCTGGACCAGAACCAGGTTCATGACGTGCATGGCTTTGCTGCCGCCTTCCAAATCGATCCGGTCATTCGCCACTGTCTGCTCGAAGGGCTCGACGACATCGCCCTAACCCTCCAGCACGAGTCCGCCATCGCAACCTACGAAGCGGCACACTCCTAAGATTTTCTGCCGTCTGGCCGAGGTGAGAACGCAAAGTCGGAGTTCACTCTCGGACGAGCGGAAGGGCCATTCTCTCCTTGTTCATCACGTCCCACAATGCCCGATTGATCCGCGTCTGGTATCTTGGACCGCTCGCCTTGAACCAGGCGAGCACATCTGCGTCCAGAAACAGCGTGATTCGCCTCTTCTGCGGTCGGCGCGACGCCTCATCGGGCCCAGTCGCCGCTGGCTGTAGTTTCTCGTCCGCGGAAGCCTTCAAGCCCGCGACCCTCCGCCCGGTAATCTTCCGCGCAGCCATCTTGCGCTGGGTACTCCGCCGCCCAATGCTCCTCGGCCCCGCCATTTTTCTGCTTACAGGCTTTTGCCTCTTGCTAATTCTCTTCTTTTGTTTCATTTCCAATCCTTTGTGCTTATGTCAAGATAAGTACAATAACATATGAACAAAATGTTCCACGTGGAACATCCGCCGGGCGGTCAGTCCCAAACTCTCCCTGTCGTCGTCCTTCCGACACTTGGGGAGGCAACGTTTTTATCGTTGAACTCAGAGACTCGGGATAGAATCGGATGCGTTCCTGGCGACCGATTTCCCGGCAAGTGCGTTTGACGAGCTCCCATCGCCGTTACCAAGAACAGCGGCAGAAAAAGAACATAGGAGGTTCACGACGGTGCTTCGAGAAGTGGGGAACAGCGTCGCTACACTTGCCATCAGCTCAGGGACGATCTGTTATTACGATCGGGGGCGCGGGACTCCTGTTGTACTCATTCACGGAATGTTCGGCGATTTTCTCGATTGGGAGCCGGTACTCGATCCGCTCGCGGAGAACCAACGAGTGATTGCCCTCGATCTTCCGGGTTTTGGAGCGTCGAGCAAACCACGGCGTGAATATTCCGGGGAATTCTTCGTTGCGACGCTGCATGAATTTCTTGGCCAACTTGAGATCCGTACCTGCATTCTCGCGGGCAACTCGTTCGGCGGGCAGCTCGCCATGCTTTACGCGCTCGCTTATCCCGAAGCTGTTTCCCGGTTGCTCCTGGTCAACAGCGGTGGCTTCAAGCAGTACTCGCCCGTGGAAAAGTCTCTCACCGAAATGCGCTTCACCGAACCCATCCTCGCTGCGCTCACGCCCCAGATCGCGGCGATGCTCTTCGGCAATGTGTTCACCAAACCCTCGGAGATGAGCGGTCGTTATGTCGCCAAACAGGTCGCCAAGCTGCAACGGCCGGATTATCCGGACTACGCCCATGCGATCGCGAGCAGCGTTCGTCTTTCTCTCTCCACGTGCCTGCTCGACCGCCTGCCTGGAGAGCGAGTTACGTACCTTTCATCGCAGCGGCAGCAGAGCGCTTCTGAGATAAGGGTGTTCGACGCAAGGAAGAAAAGAGATTCGCCGCGCACCGAACATACGGTATGCCGCCCAAAGAAAGACGGGGCGTTTTCCACGATTCCGGACGGGTCGTCGGCAACCCTTACCTTATCGGTAAGGGAAGGTTTGCCCGTCAGAACGAAGCCGCT
>PLHW01000003.1 GCA_003139095.1 Acidobacteriaceae bacterium | reverse complement strand
CCGAAAACTGGGGTCCATTATACTATGAGCGCAAGCTCGTGAAGCAAATCGAGGTGGCTTCGCTCGAAGTGGAAGGCGGCCATAACAAGTGCTACGTGAAGCTGCTCTCGACCAGTAATAAAAAGGGCACCTTCAGCGCCAAGGTTGAGCTGGACATGCAACGCGGCACGGCCGTGAGCCGTGAGACGGTCACTGTGCAGCCCGGCGACGATCTCCAGCAGATCACCGGGCGCGCCGTCTATGCCGACCGCCTCGTGCAGAACATGGGCTTCAAAGCCGGTGAGGAGTTTCTCGAACTGAGCAATCTAGAGAAGCCGTTGCGGCCTGGGGAGGCTATCGGCGATGTGGATGGCGACGTGCTCAAGCGGCTCATGATCCGCCGCACTGTCGAGGAACATCTGGACAAGGAACTACGGTTGCGCCCGCAAGGTATCAAGGTACTAAGTCTGTTCTTCATTGATGTCGTCGAGTACTACCGCAGCTACACCGCGGATGGAGCCCAGGTGAAAGGCAAGTATGCGGTCATGTTCGAGGACGAGTACCGCAAGGCCGCCAATAAGCCGAAGTATCACACCCTCTTCAATGAGGTGGATTTGGAATCCGACGCGACGGAAGTCCACGATGGCTATTTCTCCATCGACAAAAAGGGAACGTGGACGGACACCGCCGAGAACAACGAGGGCAACCGCGAAAACGCAGAGCGTGCCTACAACCTCATTATGAAGGACAAAGAGAAGCTCCTGAGCTTCGAGACGAAGCTGAAGTTCATCTTCTCTCACTCCGCGCTGCGCGAGGGCTGGGACAATCCGAACGTCTTCCAAATTTGCGCCCTACGTGAAATGGGCACCGAACGCGAGCGCCGCCAGACTATCGGACGCGGCCTGCGCCTGTGCGTGAACCAGCAGGGCGACCGCCTGCGCGGTTTCGATGTTAATACGCTCACTGTCATCGCCACGGAAGGCTATGAGCAGTTCGCAGCTAACCTCCAAAAAGAAATTGAGCAGGACACCGGTATCCGCTTCGGCATCGTGGAAAAGCACCAGTTTGCCTCCATTCCAGTCACGGATGCGTCGGGCCGCACGACGGCGCTGGGCGTGGCGCAGTCGGAAGCCATCTGGGCGCACCTGAAAGACGCTGGACACGTCGATGCAAAGGGCAAAGTGCAAGACAGCTTGAGGCGGGCTATCAAGGACGGCACGCTGCAATTGCCGGAACCGTTCCAGGCTCAGCTCCCGCAGGTGAAGGAAGTGCTTCGTAAGCTCGCCGGGAAACTGGACATCAAGAACGCCGACGAGCGCCGTACGATCATGACGCGGCAAGCCGTGCTTCATAGTGAAGAGTTTCAGGCTCTCTGGAACCGGATCAAACACAAGACCACCTACCGGGTACAGTTCGATAACGGGAAGTTGGTGACGGATTGCGCCGAGGCCATGCGGAAATGTCCGCCCGTCACCAAGACGCGCGTGCAGATCCGCAAAGCCGACCTCGCCATCGGGCGAGGCGGTGTTTCGTCGGAAGAGACAACGGTGGCCGCGCCTGTCGTGATCGAAGAAACGGATATCGAACTGCCCGACTTGCTGACCGATCTCCAGGATAAGACCCAGCTCACGCGGCGCAGCCTCGTGCGCATCCTGACCGACAGTCTCCGCCTCGATGACTTCAAGCGGAACCCGCAACAGTTTATTGAGTTGGCGACCGAATCCATCAACCGCACCAAGCGCCTTGCGATTGTGGATGGCATCCGGTATCAGCGCATCGGCAACGATGAGTACTACGCCCAGGAACTCTTCGAACTGGAGGAGCTGACGGGATACCTCAAAAACATGCTGGCCGCGACCAAGTCCGTTTATGAACATGTCGTTTACGACTTCGGAGTCGAACACACGTTTGCCGAACAGCTGGAAAAGAATGAGGCCGTGAAGGTGTATGCCAAGCTGCCCGGCTGGTTCAAGGTCCCAACCCCGCTCGGCTCCTATAACCCGGACTGGGCCGTGCTGGTTGAGAAGGACGGTGCAGAACGGCTCTACTTCGTGGTCGAAACCAAGAGCAGCCTCTTCACCGATGATCTGCGCGACAAGGAAGGCGCGAAGATCGAATGCGGGAAAGCACATTTCAAGGCGCTGGCCGTCGGAGAGCGACCTGCGGAATTCGTACAGGCCAGGAACATCGACGACCTGATGGCTAGGTGTTGAGCGGTTTGCCGTTCTCGCGTTGCCGTCGTTCGGTCATGATTGCCCGCTTTCGCGCGACCAGGAGCACGGACGTTGTACCCGCCAGTTTAGAAAAGAACCTGCACCTTGCGGACCAGCCGAAGCCAAGGTTGCCGGACTCCAACACCAGAATAGGCTGTCAACCGTGGACGCAGCCTGATACGCTTGGAGCTATGACGTATCCTTTCGAATCGGCGATCCTCGCATGAGAGACACCATCACGAAATCTGATTGGCTCAACGCTGAGCAATGCTTGTCAATGGCGTGGTTCGGGCTGCGCGCGGCTCCCGAAGCGCCGAGAGAATCCGAACGTTTTCGCATGGAGCAGGGACAGGAAGTCGGAGCTCTGGCGCGAGCGCTATATCCGGACGGAACCCTCGCCTCGAAAAGAGATGGAAAGAACGATGCTGCAGAGACCACACGAAACCTTGTCGCGGATACGGCAATAGAGACAATTTTTGAAGCAGCGTTTCGCGCCGGTCCATTCGCAGCAAAAGCGGATATTCTCAAGCGGCAGGGCAGGGCATGGCATGTTCTTGAGGTGAAATCGAGCTTCTCGAACACGAGCAAGATCAAGGAATTGGTAGACGATCTCGCCTACACCGTTTTTGTTATCAGGCGAGCGGGGCAGGAGATCGCCCAAGCATCCCTCGTCCTCTTATCGCGAACTTTCCGCCGTGGTGATGGCACGAATCTCCTGTTCGAGATCATCGACAAGACGACAGAGGTAAACACTCGCGTTGCCGAGTTTGAAGGTACCGCAGACAGTGTTGCCCGTGCACTTTTCGACGACACCCAGCCAACGCCCAAGTTGGTATCTGCTTGCCGGAACTGCGCCTTCTTTGACGACGCATGCCTCGGGTCGGGACTGGCACACACAGTATTGGAGATCCCAGGGCTACACCATACCAAGCTCAAGCGCTTGTCGGCGGCCGGCATTGTCGACTTGTCGCTTACCCCTGATGACTTGAATCTCAACGAAGGCCAGAAACGCGCGAAGTCGGCCGCCCTCTCCGGTAACATGGTTGTCGAGGCCGGTCTCGCTGCGGCTCTCAAATCCATCGTATGGCCCTGTCACTATCTGGACTTTGAAACGGTTGCGGCGGTTCTCCCGGTCTACGACGGTCACAGTTGCCACCGGCAGGTTCTCACTCAATTCAGCATTCACCATCGCGAGAGCATCGACGCCGAGGTAACCCACAGCGATTATCTCGCCGACGCCACGAAGGACTGTGAAAAGGAACTTGCCGAAGCTTTGATCGAGGCGTTAGGTCACCGAGGATCGATCATTGTGTACAGCACCTTCGAGAAGACGCGCATCAAAGCTCTCCGAGATGAGCTTCCCGACCTCGCTGGTCCCTTACAAGCGCTTATTGACCGTCTTGTGGACTTCGAGCCCATTGTCGCCGACCACGTTTATCACCCGGATTTCAAGGGGAAATCCTCAATTAAGAAAGTGCTTCCGGTGTTGGTACCTGGCTTGTCGTATGCGGGGCTTGATATAGCGGATGGAGACATGGCCATTACGCGGTTTGCTCGCATGGCCAGAGGCGAAATCTCTGGAGATGCCGTGGCGGTTACACGCCAGCAGCTTCTCGATTACTGCAAGATGGACACGCTCGCGATGGTTCGGTTGCACGAAACCCTATGTCGGCTATAACGTAGCCGGCTGATGGTGGTAGCGAACAATTGGCGAAGAGTGATAAAATACACAAGGCGAATTTGTTTTGTATTGAAAGGCTCGAATCATGGCAAAAGCCTCGAATGTGTTGGTCGTAGCACACGCCCCTCATGTCTGAACACGATCCTCTTAGATTCGCGTCCGATCTCAGTGCGAAGCTGGCAACCCGTTCGCGTCACGTCTGCGCGTTTCTTGGTGCTGGTGTCGCGCGGGCGTGCGGACTGCCAGATATCGCGCAGTTGCAACAGCGCGTCCTGTCGGGTCTGAAGAGCAAGGAACAATCGGATGCCTTTGCGCGCCAGCTAGAGGGTCGCAACCTTGAGCAGGCCCTCAGCCGCCTCCGTCGAATCGCCGCGTTGCTTACTGGCGATCAACTCATCGACGACCTAACATCGAAACAGGCCACCGCCTTGGACAACGCTGTGTGCCAGGCCATCGTCAGCGAGCTCAACATTAAGGCGGACACCAATCTGGTCCCGGTTGACCGGTTCGCCGCTTGGGCTGGGCGTGCGCGGTATCGTCTGCCGGTCGAGATCTTTACGGTTAACTACGACTTGCTGCTGGAGACCGCCCTTGAGCGCCGCCGGGTGCCTTACTTTGACGGGTTTGTCGGCACCTTGCGGGCCAGTTTTCACACTGATCTGGTGGAGGGTGCGACTGGTGCGGATCAGGAATGCATGCCAGCTTTCTTCGTTCGACTGTGGAAGCTGCATGGGTCGGTAAATTGGGCCTGGGAGGATCAACAGATCATGCGCTTGGGCCAGCCCGTGAACGAGGGGCTAGCGGCCGCAATCTATCCCTCGGACACAAAATACGAAGAGTCGAGGCGGGTGCCGTTTGTAGTATTGCAGGATCGATTGCGCCGTTCGCTCCAGCAATCGGAAACCATGGTCATCATTGCGGGTTATTCGTTTTCTGACGAGCATCTCAACGAGCTACTCTTCGATGCTGCTGCCCGACGCGAGCGCTCGGAATTCCTTACGTTCTGCCACTCGAACATTCCCGATGTGCTTTCCAGCCGTGCTCTGACTACGCCGAATCTACAAGTGGTCAGCGGTGACGAAGCAATCTTAGGTGGCATTCGCGCGCAATGGAAAGCCCCATCAGAGCCGGTGCCAAATCTTTGGGAGGACGGTAAACTTGCGCTATGCGACTTCCAAAACTTGGCGGCCTACCTCGCTAGGAGCACGGCGCGGGAGGCCGAAGGAGAAGCGAATGTTGCGTGAGCCAATCAAGTCACGTGGCGCTGGAGGGCATGGTCAGGCCGATGTCTGAGCAAGACCCAACCTGTATAGGAAGGGTGCGCCACGTCCTCGGTGCGACCATCACAGTTGCACTCGATCCCGACCTTGCGGGGGTAGCACCAATCTACCGTGGACGGTTACAGGCAGTCGGTCAAATTGGCTCCCTGGTGCGCATACCACAGGGTCTCGTCGATCTGATTGCCACGGTCAGCCTCGTTGGCATTGCCGAAATAGCCGGACCACTTGCACCAGCCGAGACAGTCCAACATGACGAGCGCTGGCTGCAAGTTCAACTGCTCGGAGAAATCGACTGCGGCACGGGACGCTTCCAACGTGGTGTGGGTTCCTACCCAGGTCTTGATGACCCGGTGCACTTCGCAACGCCCGATCAACTCCGCGCAGTATTTCCACGCGCAGATGAACGTCACTTGCGCCTGGGCCGTCTGGCCGCGGCAGAAGAAGTGCCCGTCTGTTTGGATGCATCACGCTTCGTAGTCCGCCATGCAGCAATAGTGGGATCGACAGGGTCGGGCAAGACCAGCGCGGTTGCGTCTCTCTTGCAGAACCTGGTGCGAGGCGGATGGCGTGCAGCAAACATAGTCGTTATCGACCCACACGGTGAGTACGCACGAGCTGTGGCGGACAGCGCCTCGGTGCGAAGCGTCCTCGCCGAGGGGGATCGCCGGTTGCGTGTTCCGTATTGGGCGCTTCCGGCGACGGACATCATAAGGATTTTCGCCGGGGCTCCTGGGGGTGCTAGTTTCGTAAGCCGTTTTTCCGAACTCGTTGCCGAAGCACGTCGCAACTTCGTTCAGACTGCGCAGTGGTTAACTCTTGATTCAACTGCCGTAACTGCCGACACTCCGGTACCGTTCGACATCCGGCCGATCTGGCACAAGCTTGACTCCGAAAACCGCGAGACGCGCACAAACAAGGCTGACCCGGCTACCATTTGTCAAACCAATCCAGGATCTGCGGCTAATCTAAGGCCTGCGCAGTTTCAGACCTACGGCCCAGCCGGCCAACCACCACATAAAGGCCCTATGTACGGTGTATACGGGACGACTCCAGACCTTCTCCGGCTTGGCTTGCTCGATCCTCAGTTACGCTTCTTCCAAGAGCCGATTGGCACCGCACAGGGACCAGATCCGCTCGTGGAGGTAATGCAGGAGTGGCTAGGCGGCGAGAAGCCGATTTCAGTTCTTGATTTCAGCGGTGTTCCATCGACGGCCGCTGACCTAGCTGTCGGCGTTGTCCTCAGTTTGCTTTTCGAGGTGTCCCTCCGCAGTGAGCCGGGTGGACCGGGCGTAGGACGCCCCAGCCCAGTTTTGGTCGTCCTAGAAGAAGCTCATCGATATCTTGGCGAAGGCGCGAGCACACTCACCCGAGATTCTGCAAACCGAATTGCGCGCGAGGGACGGAAGTACGGAATCGGACTTCTGTTAGTCACTCAGCGACCAACCGAACTGCCGAAAACCGCCCTGGCTCAGTGCGGGACTCTGATTTCGCTTCGTCTGTCGAATGCGGAGGACCAGGGCGCAATTCGAGCAGCGCTGCCTGATACTGTATCTGGACTGGCGGCGGTTTTGCCATCGCTACGAACGGGAGAAGCTGTGGTCAGCGGCGAGGCCGTAGTCTTGCCAGCCCGCATGCTGCTTGACAAGCCAGATCCGATGCCACTTGCCGAGGACCCTTCGTTAGATCCATGGCGTGCGCAACCTCGCGTGCCCGATGTTGGGCCCGCTCTGGCTGCTTGGCGTGGTACCTATGAGGTTGAAGAATGATTGAATGGATTCCAATCAGCGGTTCGACGCGGCTCGTCGCTGAAGCATACGACCATGAAACTGAGACAATCTACGTCCGATTTCCGGACGGTGTGGAGTGGTGGTACGCAGGTTGTCCTCGTGACGTGTGGGAAGAATTTAGCTCGCCCGGACAGTCGCGAGGCCAGTACATCGCCAGGGTCTTGAACTTCAAGCCGAATGGCCGATATGCAGGCTGATTTAAAAATAGCAAATCGAGCAAACGCTCATCCTGGCACTGAGCCCGTAGAGCTGGCTCGTGGTTGGACATGCGCCTGCGCGACGAAGCACTGGTACCATTCAGCCATGTTCAAATCCCCACGCGCTCGATCTCATCGAGGCTGATCTCGTCGCCGCGCCGGTCGTAGAGGCCGGTGGTGCGCGAGGACTCGTGCGCGGCGATCTGCTGGGCGATCTCGAGTCGGCCGCCGTTCTTCAGGTACGCTGTGATTCCGGTGGCGCGAAACGTGTGGTTGCCGATCTTGGTTTTGATGCCGGCATCGGCCGCGCGGCGCCGGATCATGCGGTAAGCATCGGCCTGGCTCATCGGCGAATCCGCCAAACGGTCCCCCCGGCCCTTGGCGGTAGGGAACAGAAATGCTTTCGGCCTGGCCGCCAGGCCGGCGCCAGCGATGTACGCCTCCAGGTATTCATCGAGCTTGTGGTGCGCCGGCACGTCGTGGCGCTTGCCGCCCTTTTCGTGCAGCCGCACCCAGCCGCGGCGGCCCTGAATGAAGTAATCCTCAATTTTCATGCCTATCGCCGCGCCGACGCGGGCAAAGGTGAAGACCATCAACCCAATCAACGCGCGATCGCGCAAGCCGATCATGGAGCCGGTATCGATGGCGTCGAGCAGTGTGCGCGCTTCCTCTGCCGCCAGCACTGGCGTCTTGCCCTTCTTCTGCGAAAACCTCGGCCCGCGCACGGCATGCGCCGGGTTCACGTCCATAATGTGCCCCACCACCAGCCAGTCGAACAGCATCCGCAGGCCGGCCAGGTGTTGCTTGACGCTCGGTTTCGAGAGCGTCTGCAGCAGCTCCTCGATATAGGCCGCGACGTGAATCGGCGTGACGCTGGCCAGCTCGCCCAGCCGCCGGCGCCCGCACCATTCGGAGAACCGGCACGCGGCCTTGTAGTAGGCCCGCCTGGTGTTCTTGTTCCGGATGTTGACCGCGAAGAACTCCCAGAAGCGCTTGGAGGCCTCCGGCCCGGCGAGGAACAACGCCGGCGGAATTGTTTTGACGGCCGCCAGGTCGCGCGGCCCTTTGAACGGGATCAGCTCAGCGGGGCTCATGTCCGTTTTTTCCCTCCCGACTGCCAAGGGGCATCTTATGAATGATAACGTCCTTTATCATTCATCGCAACAGGAAGCCCAAAAAATGTTTTGGCCGGGATTTCCGGGACCGCGCGGACCTCGCCCGAACCATTCTGCACAACTGTGCGCTAACGATGTCCATGCGACCCGGTAACCCGAAGGGGCCGTATTTCCGTATCCTGGCCGCCACTTCCGGATCAATCTCTCAAGGCGACGGCCCGCCGAACCCATCTCATGCGCTGAAAGGAAGTTCGAGCGAGATCGATTCATACGGCACTTCGGGCCGGACCCGTCCGCGCTCCCCGCGATGAAGCCGCACGAAGCCGTAATGCTCCATCGTCTTCAAGGTCCGGGACAGGTTGGATGCCTTGCGGCCGGTCTGGCCGGCCAACTCCTGAAGTGAACCAGGATGCGTCGCCGCGATCGTCGCGAGCAGGGCGCGGTTCTTGTTCGACAAAACCTTCGCAAAACTCTCGGTCGAGGTAAACCACACCTTTGGATCTCCCGGTTTCGGCTTGAGCTTGCCGCGCGCGATCGCCATCGTTCGCGCCTTCATGTCCTTGTAGGAAGCGATTCCGATCTTGAGGGTTTTCATGACACTATTCCTTTCTCGCGGAGGACCGCGTCAACTGCTGACCAGAAGTCGGCGAGCAGAGTCGCCGCGTCTTTGTACTTGTATGGGCGCACCGTCTTCAGCCGGTGTTTGTGATCTAACGCCGCGCCAGTTTTTCCGCCCGGCCCCGCCCGGCTTCTCACCGCATGCGCATTGTCGAATCCCACCAAACGTTCACCATCGGGACCATGGAGCGTCAGCGAATAGTCGAGGCCATGCGGCTTCGTCTCGCTCGCCGGGACGCGCCGGACAACGAACCGGACCCAGTGCTTGGTTTCCGGATCGATGACCAACACCTGCCCATCTAATTCGAGCAAGGCGTCCAGGGACGGATCGCGTTCCATTGATTATCATTATCACATACTGATAAGGAAGTCATTAACAAAACGAGTTGCCTTATCGGTCAATGGTTTGTGATAGCCATCGGGAATCGCCCCACCAAGTCCGCCACCCCAGAGGCCTCGATTTTTGGGTGAATTATACAGCCGTGCGGCGCTTGCCGGGTCAATCGGTCTTCCGCCCATAACGCAGACAAAATTGCCGTGCCGGCAGATTTTGTTGCGTTCCGGTTCCCCGCGAATCCCGATTGACCCCGCACCGCCCGGCTAAATCCCCTCGCCGTCGAGGCCTCCGGTGTGGCGGCCTCCTAACGGAAAGGAAATCAGATGACAGTCACCAACAAAGACCGCGCCGAATGGGCCGCCGCTGCGCTCCGGCATTTTCAATGCACTACTGGCACGGATTACGCCGACGCGCTGCCGGATCTTCTCTGCGATATTCACCATTGGTGCGATCGCGAGAACGTCAACTTCCAGGCCGCTCTTGACCGCGCCCGGCAGCACTATGACACCGAATCCTCGACCGCGGCGACAACGCCATACATGGCCACCTTCAACACCCCCGCTGGCACAGCGACCGAAATTTTTCACGCGAACTCGCCGGAAGAAGCGCTCCAACTAGCTCGAAAATATGCGGACGACGGCAGTCTGACCGACATGGATATCGATCCGCCCGCCGAAACCTACTGCGTCCGCGAAATCACCATCACCGATGAACACGGCCAACAACACGCCCTCTGGCAAGAGGACGAATACCGTGTACAACTCGCCGCGCCCGAACTCCTGAAAGCCCTCGAACGCCAGGTCGAGGCCACCCGCGAAATTATCGATGCGTGGGCCATCACGGACCGGCTCCCGGAAGCCGTCGAGGACCTGGTAGAGGCTCTCGAACGGCAAAGCGAGTCCGCGCGCGCGGTCCTCGATGCGTGGGAACACGGCGATCTCGCCGGTGCCGTGCGCGACCTGGAGAACTCTCTAACCATAGCTCTCAAAGCCATCGCCGACGCGAAAGGCGGTGCAGCATGACCGCGCAAATCCCCGACACAAGACCGGGCAATTATTACGTCACGGTGCGCGACGGCAAGCGCTACGACTTCCTGGCCGGACCGTTCAGGGACGACCACCAGGCCGCCCTTGATCTCGTGGAGCGTTGCCGGGAGATCACTGAGCGCCTCGATCCCTGGGCGCATTTTTACGCCTTCGGCACCGCGCGGATCGATCACGACTATTCTGAGCCAGGCAAGCTGAACCGCCATCTCGGACTGCCCGGCGTGACAGGCGGTGCAGCATGACCCGCCGCACCTTTAACGCCATTAACTCCGTGATGCTCGGCGATTGCATCGGCCTCATGCGTGGACTCGACGCCGGCAGCATCGATTTCATCCTGACCGACCCGCCCTATCTCGTGAACTACCGCGACCGCTCCGGCCGCACCATCGCGGGCGACAGCAACGGAAGCTGGCTGCAACCAGCTTTCGCCGAAATGTACCGCGTCCTGCAGGACGGCGGATTTTGCGTCAGCTTCTACGGCTGGAACAGCGCCGACAAGTTCATCTCCGCCTGGCGCGCCGCGGGGTTCACCATCGTCGGCCATGTCGTCTTCCGCAAGAATTACGCCTCATCCGTCCGCTTCCTGCGCTACCAGCACGAAATGGCCTACTTGCTGGCCAAGGGCGCGCCCGAGCTGCCCGCGCGCCCGGTTTCGGACGTGATCGACTACGGCTATACCGGCAACCGCCTGCACCCGACGCAAAAGCCGGTCCAGGCGCTCATGCCTCTGATCGAGGCATTCTGCAAGCCGGGCGGGGTCGTGCTCGATCCGTTCTGCGGATCAGGCTCCACTCTCCTGGCCGCCCGGAATCTGGGCCGCGCTTTCGTCGGCATGGAACTGGACGGCGGGCACTACCTGACCGCCTGCAGGCGCGTGGAGACGCCCGGCGCTATTTCTCGCGCATCTGCAGACTATTTCGTTTCGTTTGTGAAATCACCAATTACTTTCAAAACGGCGAGATAGGGTGATCTGAGAAAGGAGCACAAACGATGACGCCTGATGAGCAAAAGAATCTGGACAACCGTCTGTTCCGTGCGGCACAGCGTGGCAAGACGAAGGCGGTGCAGAAGCTGCTGGCCGCTGGCGCCAATCTGCATGCAAATCAGGAGGCCGCGCTTGACTTGGCGGCCTGTTTTGGCCAGACGAAGATGGTGAAGATGCTTCTCACGCTAGGAGCCAATGTGCATGCATCGGACGATGGGGCGCTGCACGCGGCCGTAGAAAGCGGCCATACGGTAACGGCGGATGTGCTGCGGAATGCCATCATGCAAGACGCGCAACGCGAACAAGAGAGGGCGGAACTCGAAAGACAACGGAACCCGCTGCTCACTGGCACCGGGCTGACGTTTGCGGAATCCAGGCCGGAGGATATAGAGGCCCTTCTTCGGGAGGCGATAGAGGAGCAGGTGCGTTACCCCACCCGCCCGCGCGCACCGCCCATTATTGCCGCCGCTCATGATCAACACTCTTAAAGTGGTGGCATACATCATCTTTTTCCTTGACGTATTGAACTTCCTGGTATTCATTGTGCAAGAGGTTCTCAGGGGATTTGGAGTGCTTCCACCACCCTAATCTAAAGAGCCATGGTAAAATTGATGGAGATGGAAATGGCACCAACAGGTAAGGGCAAAAAGGAATTCTCAACAGACGACCTGAAGAAGGCAGTCCGCGAGTTTTTCCATCCGGTCGCCGCCGTCAAACAGATCATCGCTGTTCTTCGCAAACCGCATAATTTGACGCCTCGGTAGAAGCATAAGAGAATCTTGCGCGCCCGTCGGCGCGCCAGCTCGACACCAGCCGCGTGATCGGCGGAGTATAGAATCCTACTTTCCTAGAAGTAGAGAAGGCGGCCCGGCTCGCGCCGCCGCCGCCGGCGTTTAGAACTCAGAGTCAACCCACACGCCGTCGGACTGGTTGCCGATGGCGACCTGCGGGCGGCTCCGTTTTGGCTGAGGATTCCAGTCGAGGAGGTATCCGGCCTTCTCGCTCTTGACCACGACCGGATAGATGGTGACGCCGTGGAAACTCGGCTCGCTGATCTTGGCGGAGATGTAAGCATTGACCGCCTGGAGCCACGCAGCCCCTCGCCGCCTCTGTCTGACGCCGTAAGCCGATCCTTTACCGCTCTGCTTTTCGACCTGGTTTCGACCATGCCCCTCCTGCCGCCCCGAGCTGGGTGATGATCCTGCAATCGATTCGCCGCCGCCCCTCTCCGCTCGCTCTGCAATCGTAGCCATGCCGCTGTCCCTTTCGTTTTTTTCTGACCCCGCACAACCAATTGCAGCCTCGTCAACTTTGAACCTTATTTCAAGGGACCAGGTTGCATGCGCTGTTGATTCAAGAAGTCTCGTTTTCCATGCAATGCCGCATGTAAACAAAAATTTTCCGCTTGCGCTTGTCTATCGGGAGGAAAATTCTTGTTGACTGCGCGTCGTCCGTGGGCCTAGCGCCGTCAACAACAATTTTCGCTATGGAAAAGCGCAATTGCATCGCGACCGCTTCGCTCCAAAATCCGGAGGCCCATACGGGTTTTGTGTACACGCGCCAGTCCGTGAAATGGCGGTTCGTTATCGAGGCCGCATTGGGCGGGCTCGGAAAAACGAAAGGAACATCACATGGCTACGATTGCAAATCTCACGAAGAAGGACGACGGCTTCTCGGGCACGCTCATCCTCCCATCTCTGAACGGCATGCGGATCACGTTCGAGCCGGTCAAAAACCCGACCGAGAAAGGCCCGGACTACCGCGTCATCATGGGCGGCTTCGAGGCCGGCGCGGCTTGGAAGAAAACTTCCAAGGCGGGCAATGCTTACATCTCCGCCAAGATCAGCGAGCCGAGTTTCCACGGCGTCACCATCTATCCGGTCGTGGTCAAGAGCGAGAAGGCCGGATACCTCCTCGACTGGAATCCTCAGCCAAAACGGAGCCGCCCGCAGGCAGTCGCCATCGGCAACCAGTCCGACGGCGTGTGGGTTGACTCTGAGTTCTAACCGCCTAAGGCGGCCCCGGCGCGAGCCGGGGCCGCTGCTCCTCTACTTCTAGGAAAGTAGAATTCTCTACTTTGCCACCACCCGCGCGCGCCAGAACAGCCGCAGCCATCGCCATTGCTGCCGCAGCGTCCAGCCCATTCCCGCGCCTCTTCGCAACCTACCCATGCCCTCTGCTCACGGCCCGCTGGATACGCTGGTATCCCATTGACATACCAGGGGATGCTTTACTCATTCCGGCTCGACTGGATCAAGAATCTCGGGCAGGCTGTGTGATTGTGTGGGCACTCTGCCCGCGCGTCCCGCAACTCTTCTGGAGAAAATCAGCGACCCAGAAATAGCAAACCCGCCTTGAGGGCGGGCTGCATATCGGCTAGAGGGCCGGAGATCTCGTGACCATTGCAATCACGAGAATCCCCCGAATCCCCGAACTTTGCAAGAGGTTTCTTGCAACGGGTGAACTCGTGCCAAATTCAGCCCTCTCCGGGCGGTTGCTCCCTCAACCGGAATGGAGAGTCCATGCCTGTTTACCAACCACTCCCCCGCCCTGCCCGCGAGAAAGTCTTCCGTACCGTTCTCGGATCGCCCATGGGCCAGAAGGCCAAGAAGGCCATCATCCGCAGCGTCGATCTGTACAACGCGAAGAACAGGAAGCTAGGCGAGCACCACGGCCCGATCACTCCCGCCTTTCAGCGGGTGCTGATCGCCATGCTCTGGAAGTTCCACAACAGCCGGACCGGTTATTGTTTTCCGAGCTACGAGACCATCGCCGCGGCGGCCAAATGTTGCCGCGATACCGTCAAAGAGGCCATCAAGGCGCTCGAAGCGGCCGACATTCTCACCTGGGTCAACCGCTTCGATAAAATTCGCACGCAGTGCCGCGACTTCCTCGGCCAGGTGGTCACGCGCTGGCAAGTCATCCGCACCAGCAACGCCTACTGTTTTCGCGATCCTCTGCCCTGTGCAACGGAGTGTCACCCATATAAGGCGGAAAATCCCCCTGGAACTCTGAATCAAGAGGATTCTTACACTAAAGGCTCTGTGAAAATTGTGGTTTTAGATCCCGCAAACTCCTTGGAGAGCGCCCTGATCGGTCTCGGCAGGGCATGCGGGGCTATTCCGGCAGCGCCAGCCGCTTAAATCGCCCAGCAAAGGGCCGGAATCGGCTCCCCCGGTTGCGCGCAGCGCAGAGGGAACCCAAAACTGCGCGCCCGAGACGGCCAGCAGGCCTTCGGGCAAGGGGGGAACCTGAGCCGCGTTTGCGAAATTAACGAATTCGAAATGGATGCATGGGTAGAGTGAGCAAAGTGCAGCAAAACAGCGCGTGCGGGAGAGAGAGCCGTGACCAACCAGGAGCAAGCCAAAGCAGCTCACGCGTCTTCCGATCCGCCAGCGGGCGGTCCGTCACCGCCGCCAGGGACAGCCACGACCACAGGGATGAAAGGCGCACGCCGCCCCGATTGGGGTAATCGAACGAACCGCTATTTGCTGTCCCTCCTCAACGACGAAGAGGGAAGAAAAATACTGAGAGAAGCCGAAGAGCGGAAAAGAACCGAAGAGCAGAACCTCAGTAACACGCGTGTGCGCGACGAGCACATGAAAAACCATCGGCAAATCGAGGAGAATCTGCGCCAGGGAATTGCGCATACGGTTACTGTCTCCGGGCCGCCACTTCAGAACAAACGCCCTTTCAATCGCTATGCAGCTCTTATCGGTGCGCAGAACTACGCCGCCCGCGCTGCCGCTCAGGAAGGCCCCGCCCTTGCCAAAGAGAACCAAATCAACCAACGCCCACGGAGCCGCGGTCTTAGCCGGTAAAGTGCCATCGTTTGCGGCAGGCAGCAGCGCTTACGCCGAATCGACGCCATCCATGGCCAAGATGTACGCCCATCGCCACAGATCGTTATCGTTGGCGAATGTGTGCCCGGCTTTTCCGGTTCCGGCGCCGCCGGAAACTTCCCACCGCCCGCGCCGACCAGCTTTGACCACATACCCCCCCTCGTAGGCAAGCATCCCCGCGACCGACCCGACGTCAAAGAGCCACCGCTGCAGCGCCATCCAGCGCACCTGCTCGGTGCGCGGAAAGCTCGGATCTGGCCGCACGCAGTGCAGGAACCGCCAGTCCTGGTAATACACCATCCGCCGGCAGAGAATCGGCTGAAAGCGCCCCATGATGATGGACAGATCTCCGCCCAGGTTCCGGATCTCGTCGGGATTCAGGAGCGACCGGCTCATCACCTGCGACGAGTAGCTGGTCGAGGTTGAATGCGATGTTCTCCCGGAGGCCAGCCACGATGTGTTGGGTCCCATGGGCGCAACCGACTGGCCAACGGAGGTTGAGACGTTCACATGCTCGACCGTGGACGTGCCCAGCATCTTGCTGATGTACTCCGCCGTGAAATTATCCATGACGCCGAAGCACGTCACCGCCTGCGAATTGCCGATGAACGTCTCCCAATGCTCGGGGTAGTCGCGCTTCAGTTGGTTGAGATCCTGGATAAAGGCCCACATAATCATCCCCAGGCCCGCCATGAGGCCGTAAGCCTGCGCCACCGCGTTCAGCTTCCCGATCGTGCCGAACTCATCCAGCACAAAGAGCGCCGGCAGCCCCACCGCGGCTTGCGGCCTGGCCGGAAGCCTTCCCGAAGGCCCGCGCGCGGTCGCGCGGATCGCGATCGACACCATGAGCCGGAGCCAGCGCGCGTAGGTTTGCAGCTTGTCCGGTGGCAGCACCAGATAGATCGAGATGTTCCCGCCGCACAATTCCTCGAAACTGAAATCCGACGCGTCCATGTTCCGCGTCAGAACCGGGCTGTCGAGAAACGCCGTCTGCGTGCGCGCCGTGGACATGACCGAATTGATTTCGTCGGTGGTGGCGTCGAAGCGGGCGAGCTTCGACCTGGCGATGCTTCCCTCCTCCAGGGCCTGCGCGTCTTTCATGACGACGCGCAATTGCGGGCCGGGAAGCGTGAGCAGCCCGCGCACCAGGCCGAGCGAAGCCTCCGCCCGGTATTGCGGACTTTCGACCACGAAGGCGATGAGGCCGGCCACCAGCTCGCGGGCGCTATCGTCCCAATGCGGATCTTTGCTGCTCTGGCTGATGATGAGCGCATCGGCGAGATAAGCCAGATCGTCCACATACTCGTCGGACTCCGGATCGAGTATGGAGAGCGGATTGAATCGCGCGATGCTTTCCTCGACTCCCGCCATCGATCCGTAGCGGCGGTTGACCTCGCCCCAGGGATCGAGGATCACGGTTTTCTGGCCGAGCAGCTTGCGGCGGAACAGCGCCGTGATCCAGGCGTTCTCGCCCTTGGGATCGACCACGAGGACGGCTCCCCGGTAGTTCAGGAGGTTCGGGACGATGAGCGAGACGCCCTTGCCCGATCGCGTGGGCGCGATCGTCAGCAGGTGCTGGCGAGGCGCGCGCACATGCAGATTACCCCGGACCTTCAGCGATTCTCCCAGCAGCAGAAAGCGCCCCTCGATCGGCGCGCCGTCCTCCCCGATCCGGTTGTAGCGCCAGTGTCCGGGATCGTCGCTCCATGCAGCCGTGCCAAGTACGCCCGACATAATCGATGTGACCTCCTTGCGCAAAACGCCCTAGTGAATCCGGTTCGCTATCCCCTCGACGCAGCTAACGCTTCCCCCCTGGTACTTCGGATCTTGAACCCCCGTGGCCGCATCGAGCACGTGAAACGAGACGCAGGTTGTCGGATAACCCAGGGCGAGGCCGATTCGAGGGACATAATTGACGGTGGCGAAATCGATCTGGAGAATGCGATCCCCGCCCCTAAGCTTCACCGGAATGCGGGCTCCCTTGGTCGCGTGCGCCAACAGCGCTTGCCTCATGGCAGGCGCGATCTGCTTCCCGTCATATGCGTCGTACCAATCCTTGAGCGAGGCCAGACCCCACAGTGCCGGAAACAGCAGCAGGATGATCGGGATGACCGGCCATCGCCTCGCCCGCTTGCCGGAAGCGGCCTGCCCCGGAAGGATCGGAATGCCAGCCGGAAGCGGTGGCACCATCCGCTGCGGCCCTACCGGACCGCGGCCACTTGGCACCGGCGCGATGGCAGATCCCATAACCCCCCAATATCCCCAGAATAAAACAGCAATGACGCCGCGCGGCAGGTCAAGGTTGCGTTAACGATGGCTAGAGAAGTCAGGCCGGCGCCGGTCCCTCTGTGCCCGGCCCGCCCTTACCATCCGGCCGCGTCGGCGCCAGAGCTTCCGCCGCTTCCTTCTCTTCGGCGGCTTCAGCAGCCTCTTTCTTCGCCGCCGCCCGCATCGCTTCCAGGAAAGCCTTCTCGTCGAGGAGATCGGGGATGACAGCCCTGTGCTTGGGATCGGGTACGGCCTTGTTCAAAGCCTCCTGGACCGCCTTGCGGAAACGCGGATCGATCCTGATGTGAGCCATCACGGCGGCCCCGACGACGATCTTGCGGTGACTGTCCCGCTTGCGCTCCTCGATCTTCTGCCGGGACTTGAGTTCCGACATTCTGGCCCTTACCTGCCCGGCCCTCTTTTGCTCTTCGGCGATCAGTTCCTCGGTTGTCTTGCGCGCCATGTCTCCCCCCTGTCCGCTATTATCATCCTGAATCGCAATCAGAGCACACTCACCCGCACGAATCCCGGATGTGCGGTGTGGCAAAGACGCAAGGCGTCCGCTACTGACCCATGGTTACAAACTCTCGCGCTACAGCCCGTGCGCCTTACTTGATCCTCCGGACATCCGGAGGAAACGAATCCAGCAGCATGGCCCTGTCCTCTGGATCGGTCACCGTTTCCAGAACAAACTTTCGGAATGACGCGCAAAACTCGCTATCCACCTTGGAGCGATCCAGCGCGACGGTTCCCAGGATGAGATGCCGGCGAAACTCGCGGGTCAGTTTAGTTTGCTCCACGATCCATCGGCGGGGTGTTCGGTATTTCCTGTTCATCGCCGCCCCCTTTGGTGAAGTCTTTCCGGGATTATAGCCGCATATGTTTAGCGCTTTCCTAACGGTGGTGGTACCTGAGTATGCCGCGCGCAAAAATTTCCAAATCCTTTACGAATGGCACATCTTGTAGCCACCAGGTTTGCCAAATGGCAATACTTCGGCGGTAAGATATTCCACAACGGCCCGTACCGAAGCGCGAAAGAAAATTACCCATGCCGCAACAGGAGCCTGCACCGGAGCGCGCAATAAAATTACCGAAGCCGCGACAGCGAGGTCACGAAGCAAGGCAAGTGCGCACTTATACGTTGCCAGGGGCAACGTGTGCGCTCAGGAGCCTTGCTCCCGAGACCCAGCGCCAGGGAGCCTTGCTCCCTCGGCACTCCCAGCGTCGGGGAGCCTTGCTCCCCCAACACCCCCAGCGTCAGGGGGTCCGCCCCCCGACACCCACGGCCAGCGCTTTCCCCGCTGGACCAGGACTCAGAAGGGCCTTGCCCCTCCGAGACCTCCCGCGCCAGGGCTTCCGCGCCCCGGCACCCACGGCCAGCGTTTCCCCGCTGGATCAGGCGGAGCGCTTCCGCCGCTCGATCACGGGCGGGTGACCGATGGCGGATTACCATTTCGCCGCCAAGCTCGTCTGCCGGAGCAAAGGCCAGAGCGTCGTTGCGGCGGCAGCCTACCGGGCCGGCATCATCCTTGAGGATGAGCGCCTGGGCAAAACCTTCGACTACACCCGCCGCCGCGGCGTCCAGCACACGGAGATACGCACGCCGGCCAATACGCCCGAGGGGATGCAGGACCGGGCGCGGCTCTGGAACACGGCGGAGAAGGTCGAGAAGCGCAAGGACAGCCAGATTGCCCGCTCCCTCGACATCGCGCTGCCGCACGAGCTGTCCCTCGGGCTGAACCTCGAACTGGTCCGTGGCTTCATCGACGAGCAATACGTGAACCGCGGCATGATCGCCGACTTCGCCATCCACGCCCCCAGCCGCAAAGGCGATATCCGCAATGTCCACGTTCATATCCTGTTAACGACCCGCGAGCTTACCCCGCAAGGCTTCGGCGCCAAGGTGCGTGACTGGAACGACAAGAAGGAACTGCTGGAGTGGCGCAAGGCCTGGGCCGACCACGCGAATCGCATTCTGGAGCGGGAGGGTTTCGAGGAGCGCATCGATCACCGGAGCCTTTCGGATCAGGGCATCGACCGCGAGCCGACAACCCATGTCGGCCCGAACGTGAATGAAATGGAGCGGCGCGGCATTCCCACGGACAAGGGCGAGCAGAATCGCCAGATCAAGGCCTCGAACGACAACATCGATCTCCTCAAGAACGAACTTGCCGGGATCGAGGAACGCCTGGCCGAACTCAAGCAGCAGCAGGCGGCCGAGCGGGCCGGGCGGATGCAGCGCATCCAGAAGACCGTCCGGGCGGCGGATGCCATCTGGGAACAGTCCGAACCGCGCCAGGCCCAGCCTCCCCCCGAACGGGAGCCGCCAGCGGCGGCCAGACCGCCCGAGCTTATCGCCCCCATCCTAGAACTTCCAGCCCCTACCCTGGGACGCCATGCGCAGCCGGAGCCGCCACCAGCTCCGCCCGCGCCGGAACCGGCGCCACCGGCAGCCCAACAGCCCGAGCTTCCCGCCCCTGCCATGGAACGCCGTGCGGAGCCGCCAGAGCCGGAACACGCCGAGGAACCCAAGCCGCCAGCGCCACTCGAACAGCCGGAGCTTCCACCCGCAACGCCGCGCCGGCGTAGCCCATCCCGCTACGCGGAGCTGATCGGCCAGCAGAAGTACGACGAGCGCGCCAAGGAGGACGACCAGAAGCAGGACTCCGGGCGCGAGCGGGAAAAGGAAGAGCAGGAGCGCGAGCGAAAGCCGGACCGGGACCGATGATGCGCTCCGGCGAAGCGGACCAGCCGGAGCGATCCAAACCCACCCTCCGCCACTTCCCCGCCCTCATGGGCAACCTGCTGGACATCTTCAGGCCGGCGCAAAAACTCCGCGCCACCATCAAGCAGGTTGCCTGGCTCTTGACGGCCTGCAACCTGCCATCAAAGCTCAGATCGTACTGGCGCGCTACCGCGAGGGAAATGACCGCACCGCGATTCGATCCTTCCAAGCGGCCGCGTAAGGCCAAAGCGCCGCGGCCGTTTTAATCCAAGCCAAGGCGCATCAAGCTCCAGCTTTCCGCCAGCCCAGCTTTCCCGCAACCTGACGGGACGAAGCTGATTTCCGAAGGAGCGTGTTGATCGTCGTATTTTTCTTGGGTCCTCGCACCGCGATTTCAGTGCTGATCGTGACCGGCGTCTCGAATCTGTATATGCCGTGGTAGGTATCTTGCCCGCAGTAGTGGGTGTCGGCCGCTTCGAGCGGCCAGGGACCGTTACCCGTCTTGATGAGCGCTAGGCGATGGAGAATAGCTCCCGGTTCGGACGTGGGCGGGAAGCGGATGACAATGGCCTCGTCTTCCTCGCAGTAAAACAGCCTGCGGAAGGCGGAATGGCTGCTCCCTGAATCGAGCGTGAGAATTCCTTCTTCCCGGTATTCCAGACCTACCATGACGCGCCGGAAGCTGGCGAAACCGCTCATTTTTCCAAACCCGTCCACCGTTCGCGAAAGCGTCCAGCGGCCTTCCAGGCTTTTGAGAAGACGAGCTGCGCTCGACCCAGCCGGATCAAGGTCGGGCCGGCGCGAGGCATGACCGGAGATTTGCAACGGCTGGAACAGCTTTGCCATTGCCTTCAGGGTATGGAAGGCCGCGCCAGGCGTCAAGTTTTGGCGGACCCGTCCCGGTTCCCCGCCCCGGCGTTTTTGGCCGATAATAAAAAGCGGACGATATGGACGGCCAATCCGGCCCGCAAAAAACACCGGAACAGATCCGCGCCGAGCGCATCGCCGCGATCACCGATCCGAAGATGCGCCAGGACCTTGGCGGCATCGCCAACGCCCGCGACGCCAAGCTTGCCCAGGAGCGCGACAAGCAGCAGCAGAATTTCGACAAGCGTGTCGTGGATCTGCGGGACCAGAAGATTAAATCCGCCAACGCTCCGCAGCTCACGCCTGCAGGAATGCAGCGCCAGCCGTATCTGGGCGAGACCGGCCACGCAAGGGCGGCCAACGAGGCCACGGCCCAAATCAAGACGCAAGACCAGCAGTACCTAAAGAACGTCGCCAAGGAGTACAACGTACAGATCGACAACCGGCTCGATGCGCACCAGAATCAAGCTGGGCGCACTCCCCCGCCCCTCCAGTTGTCACGAGAGCCCGACCGCAGCAGCGCCGTAACCCCCATGAGGCCCCGCGCGCCGAACCGCTACGCCGAACTGATTAAACAGCAGAACTACGCCGAGCGGGCAAACCAGGCCGACCCCAACCGCGACAAAGACATGGACCCCACCCGGCAGCAGCAGCGCCAGCGCGGCCCACAGCGGTAACCTCACACTATACAACCCTACTATCCTACTTCGCTCGTTCGAGCATATGCTACACTTAGCAAAGTAGAAGAATCAGGAGGCCCCATGCGAACGCTTGCCCTCATCGCCCAAAAGGGCGGGACCGGAAAGACAACGCTTGCACTTGCGCTCTCCGTTGCGGCCACGACAGCCAAGCTCAAGGCTTTGGTGATCGACCTCGATCCACAGGGGACCGCCTGCAACTGGAGCGACCGCCGGAAGACCGACAGCCCCATTGTCATCGACGCGCAGCCCTCGCGCCTTTCCGCCGCCCTGCAGAAAGCCGAACAGAACGGCATCGATCTCGTCATCATCGACACCCCGGCCAGGTCCGAGCAGTCAGCGCTTGCCGCCGCCGGCGTCGCCGATCTGATTATCATTCCATGCCGCCCCCAGGCCTACGATCTTGAGACGGTGCCCAACACCAGCAAATTGCTCGCTCTTGCCGATAACAGACCGGCTCTTGTCATCCTCAACGCCGTGCCAGCGCAAGGCAACCGCCAGGAGCAGGCCCGCCAGGCCCTCGACCAAATGGGTATGCACGTTTGCCCGCATACGATCGGCGCGCGCGCTTCTTTCGGAGACGCGGGCGCGCTCGGCCAGACGCCGGAAGAATACGATCCGGCCGGCAAAGCCGCCGAGGAAATCAGGAAAGTCTACAAGTATATTTATAGGGTTCTAGCAAAGGAGGAAACTAGGAATGAGCGCCAAGAAACCCAATCTGGCTACGCTGTTGGCCGATAGCGCCGGCAGCACGCGCAAAAAGTCCGCGCCAGCAGAGGCCGGACCGTCAAAAAACATCGCCGTGCCGCGCCAGGGCGTCCGGCCGATAACCGTGCATTTTCCTCAACAGGTCCGAGATCAGATCAAGATCCTTGCCGCCGAACGGCACACGACCATGCAAAACGTGATAGCCGAGGCCTACAATGATCTCTTCGCCAAGTACGGCAAGCCAGAGATAGCGCCGCACTAACAAACACAGTGACGGAACAGGGCAGGGGACTCACGCACGTCAGTGAAATCCTTCCGGGGATGGAGGAGATCACCGCCCCGCAACGCGAGCCCGAACCCATCAAGGCCCTGACCGTTCAGGGCAAGCACCATTTCACCCGCCTCAAGCAGATCGACGCTCTCGCCGGCATCGGCGACGACCCAAACGCAGACATGGGCTTTATGGCCCGCCTCTTGACCCTGTGCTCGCTGCCGCGCACCGATCCAGGCTCCCGCCTCCAGTACAAGCGCCAGAACGGCCCCTACAAGCTCATCATGATCGCAGGCGGCGACAACAAGCTCCCCTTCGGAAACCTGCCGCGCCTGCTGCTGGCGTGGGTTTCAACGGAAGCCGTCCGGACGAAGGAAAGAGAACTCATTCTCGGCAACTCGCTCGCGGCCTTCATGCGCCAGCTTGGTATGCACTCGGACAGCGGAGGCGACCGCGGCGACCGCACCAGGCTCCGCCACCAGGTGGACCGACTGTTTAACGCCCATGTCCAGCTCATCTACGAAGCGCCAGGCCACAAAGCGACCGCATCATCCTCGATCGCCGATCGCACGGAGTTGTGGTGGAATTACCGCAAGCCGGACCAGGACACGCTATGGCAGAGCCGCATCTTTCTCGGCGAGGCCTTTTTCAACGAAATCATCGCCCATCCGGTTCCCCTCGACATGCGGATATTGAGAGAGATGAAGCGCTCCTCTCTGGGGATCGATCTCTACATGTGGCTTTCGTACAAAACCTTCACGCTGTACACGCGCACCAAGAAGTCCGAGCGTCTGCCCTGGGAACGGCTCTATATCCAGTTCGGCGCCGACCCTGCCAAAGTTACCGACAAGTACGTCATCCGCGATTTCCGCAAGGACATTCTGCGCGAGTTGCGAAAGCTCAAGCTCTGCTGGCCAACACTCGACTACGCCACGCCAACTGGCTGCCTCGAAATCCGCCCGTGCGCGCCGTCCATCAGCCCCAAAGCTCTCGCCCGCTGATCCCGCGCGATTTCCACCGCGCTTGTGCACAAGCCTGTGGATTCCCCGGGCTCTTCCACGCTGAAACACCCTCACCGCCTAAATCGCCCGCTGAAACACCCTCACGAGCCTATCGAATCAAAGGTTTGCCGCCCGCTGAAACACCCTCATCGCCCCGACCCCAATCCGCTGAAACACCCTCACCACTGACCGCTGAAACACCCTCACATACATGTAGTGGTGTCATATACACGAACAATAGTCAGCAGCCCTCGCTTGTGGAAATTCTCCGGGTAGTGCTACCCCCAGGAAGCTCAGGCCCATTGAGGGCCTTCGCTTCCCAAGGACGGGACCTCCAGCGCCGGCCCCTTCCTTGACCTTCTCCGCCGCCCTACGCTCACGAGCCCGTCAAGGACGTGACCGCCGCTTACGCGGTGGCTCCTACGTCGCCATCCTTGAGCAGGACTCTCCGCTGCGGACCTGTCCCTTACAAGCCGGAAAGGGATGAACCGCCCCTTTCCGGCCTGCTATCCACGAACACCAAAACCTTCTGTTGAATCACAGATCTTCCATGACAAACCCACCAAATGAGCGTAAGATCGACACTGTTACAATGAAGGCCAAGGGATTTCCTATGACGGTGAAGATCGAGATTTCCGATGAACAGGCAGCGACGCTAAAAGCAAAAGCGGCGGCGTCCGGTCTCACCCTTGAAGCCTGGATCAAGAAACTGGCTAGTGACGAATCATCGGGCGAGCGGCCCATGCAGACCGCAGCGGACATTGTTCTCTCCCGCATGCGCAACGTACCACCTGAAGTCATGGCCACCATGCCCAAAGACGGTGCCAGCCAGCACGATCACTACATCTACGGCTGGCCAAAAAAAGAGGCATGACCGCGCTTTTCGCCGACACGTTTTATTGGGTTGCGCTCGCCGATTTTGCCGATGGCGCCCACCAACGAGCATTGGCTATCACAGCCGAGCGCGCAGCCTCGCGCATCGTCACTACCGACGAAGTGTTGACCGAGTACCTTACGTTTTTTTCAACTGCGCCGGAGTCTATCCGGCGCGAAGCAGCAGAAAGTGTTGCCGGCATCTTGGCGAGCCAGGTTATTCGCGTGATCCCGCAAAGCCGGGAATCCTTTCTGGCCGGTCTTCAGCTCTATCGTGCCCGACCCGACAAGGGGTATAGCCTAGTTGATTGCATTTCAATGCAGGCGATGCGCAAGGAAGGGCTGACCGAGGTTCTTACCAACGACCGGCATTTTGAGCAGGAAGGTTTCCGGGCGCTGTTTCGCGATTCGTGAAACTATACTTTCCTAGAATCCTAGAATCCTAAACTTTTAGCGAACAACCGCGCGGGTTTTTGTCAGGGTGTTTCCATGCGACGGCCGAAGACATTGCGCGAGAAGATTGAGAGTCGGATCGCCCGCAAGCGCGGCGATGACGTGTTCTTGCCGCGGGAGTTCAGAGACCTCGGCGGCGAGGATCAGGTTCTGCGCGTACTGCGCATTCTCGTGCGTGAAAAACGCCTCGTGCGGCTTGGCTATGGAGTCTATGGCCGGGCAGTCGTCTCGCGTCTTTCCGGCGACCCAATCCTTTACAGCCGGGGAGGATTCTTAGGCGCAGCACGGCAAGCCCTCACCAAACTCGGCGTGACATGGGAACCGTCCGAAGCCGAGCGCGACTATAACGAACGACGTTCAAAGCAGATCCCGCTCAACCCGGTTGTACGGGTAAGGGGAAGATTCTCGCGCCGACTCCGCGACGGCAAGCAGGAGCTGGTGCTTGCGCGATAACCCGTCCCTCCAGGATCTGCTCGAAATTCAAAAGCATTTCGATAGTTACCAGGAATACGCGGGATTTTGATGGCATCGGTGCAACCACCATCAATCCGTGGGAAGCAGCATGACTGCCGAACAGAAGGCCGACCCAAAGGCACCCCCAGGCTGCTGGCGTGACGCAGAAAATTTAGTCTTTTGAGGATATGACCCAAGTGCTAGAAGATTGGGAAGCGGCACAGCACAAAGCCAAATAGGGCCGTTAACAAACCAAGGAGATAGCCAAATGCAACCGAACACGCCAATTGCGTTTATACCCGCACAAAACGCGAATGCAGAAGAAAGACAAGCCCATGCTTTGGAATTTATTGCGGCTAGGATGTTGGTGCTCCAGGGGCAGACGGAAAATCTATCACGGGACATGCTGAAGATTGCGACCACTCTTGAGACGAAATTGAAGTAGATTCAATCGGTCCTTAAGGCCCATGATGTGCGGGACGCGCCCAGGTAAAGGCCTAACTTTTCGCCCGCATGCGAAGCCCCGGCCAGGCGCTGTGTCTTAAACCTATATTTTCCTACAATCCTAGAATCCTACAATCCTACAATTCTAAAAGGCTTGTTATCGTACACCGTGGTGGTGTATCGTGGTGCATCACGAGCGAAAGACGCAGATGACCATAAAAAAGCCTAGGGCAGGGAAGACCAAGACGCCCCGCGCGCCCCGCATTTCCATAACCTTCCCCCCCGACCTGTATCAGACTCTCGAAGTCATCGCCAAGGAGAAAAAAGTGTCTCTGGCTTGGGTTGTGCGTGACGCAGCGGAGAAATATGTCGCGAGCGATCCGGAAGACGGAAGGGGAAGACGCTTGCCGGATTCAGGACGGCGGAGCGTGCCTCGGAACCAATAGATGAAACTCATCAAGAACACAGGCAACGACCGCGTGATCGACGAGCTGCGCCAGACCTTGGTACCCCCGTCGGCGCTGGACTTGGCCTCTCCCGCATTTTCCCTATTTGCATTCGCGGAGCTGCGTGATCTGTTGGAGAAGCTTGACGCCTGCCGCGTGGTGCTCCCGGCAACTAACGGAGCGGACCTCGGGTTGACCGGTTCGGATACGGACCGTGCTTTTCGAAATCGCCTGCAACTCCGCTGGCTTGCCCGCGAATGCGCCGCTTGGATTAAAAAGAAGGTTGAGCTGCGGACTGCTCCGGCCTTGCTACCGCAATCTATCCTCATCGCCGGCAAACAGGATTCAGAGCTTCATCGTGTCATCACTGGCAACTGTGCCTTTACAACTGAAGGGTTGGGAATCACTCCCGGCAATCAATTCAGTCTGATCCAGTGTTCCGAGAAACCCGAGGAATCTGCCGTCCTCGGCTCCTGGTTCGCGAGCCTGTGGAATACGTTGCCGGCCTCCGATCAGCAGAAGGCCACTTTTCTCTCGCGCCTTCAGGAACTCGCCGATCCGAAAGCGCCGTCGCTCATCTACTACTTGACTTTATTCCAGATTTTCAAAGATCTGGGCGACGAACTGGATGAAGAGCGCATCGTCAAGTCCGCGACTGGCATCCGCAACACCACTGTCTGGAAGAAGCTCTATAAATTCCAGCGGGACGGCGTCGTCGGCGCCATCGACAAACTGGAACGGCTTGGCGGCTGCATCATTGCCGACAGCGTCGGCCTCGGCAAGACGTTTGAAGCGCTCGCCATTATCAAGTACTACGAGCTGCGCAATGACCGTGTGCTTGTGCTCGTGCCGAAGCGTCTGCGCGATAACTGGACACTCTATAAAGCGAATGACCGCCGCAACTTCCTCGCTTCCGACCGCCTCAATTACGACGTTCTCAACCACACAGACCTGTCACGCGACGGCGGCGCCTCCGGCGACATCGATCTCGCCCATGTGAACTGGGGCAACTACGATCTCGTCGTCATCGACGAATCCCACAACTTCCGCAACAAGGCGACGCACAACACCCGCGAGACGCGCTATGACCGCCTGATGCGCCGCATCATCAAGGAGGGCGTGAAAACCCGTGTGCTGATGCTCTCGGCCACGCCGGTCAACAACCGCCTGGCGGATCTCAAAAACCAGATCGCCTTCGTGACCGAGGCGGACGACATGGCGCTCTCCGAGCACGGGATTCCCAGCATCGAGGCGACGGTTCGGCAGGCTCAGCTCCAGTTCAATCGCTGGCTCGCCCTGGAGGACGCGGAACGAAGACCGCCGCATCTCCTGGAAATGCTCGGGTTCGATTACTTTAAGCTGCTCGACCTATTGACCATCGCCCGCTCGCGCAAGCACATCGAGAAATACTACGGCACCAAGGAAACAGGCCGCTTTCCCGAGCGGCTGAAGCCGGTCAACATCAAGCCCGACGTGGACCTGGCCGGAGAATTTCGCTCGATTCGGGACATCAATAACGAGATCCGCCGCTTAACGCTTGCGGCCTACGCGCCGCTGCGCTACGTGCTACCGCACAAGCAGGCCTCTTATGACGCCAAATACAGCACGCGGATTCGGGGTGGGGAAAGCTTCTTCCGGCAGGTGGACCGTGAAGAGAGCCTTGTTCACCTGCTACGGGTGAACGTCCTCAAGCGGATGGAAAGCTCGGTTTCCTCTTTTGTCCTCACCATCAATCGCCAGCTCGCGGATGTGGAAGCCACCCTTGCAAAAATCGATGCCCAGGCGGAGGCCGTGGAGGAAATCGACATTGAGGATGTGGACGCGGAAGACCCCGCGTTTGAGAGTCTGCTCGTCGGGCGCAAGGTAAAGGTGCTGCTGCAAGACGTTGACCGTGTCCGCTGGCGGCAGGACCTGATGGAGGACCGCAACCGGCTGGCGACGCTGCTTTCGGCGGCGAGACAGGTGAGCACGGCGCGCGACGCCAAGCTTAGGGCTCTCCGCGAAGTCATCGAGCGCAAGTGCCGCGCGCCGCTCAATCCCGATAACCGCAAGGTTCTCGTTTTCACTGCTTTCGCCGATACCGCTCAATATCTCTACCAAGAGCTTTCGGGCTGGGCACAGAAGGAACTCGGCCTGCACGCGGCCCTAGTGACCGGCACGGGCCATAACCAGACAACGTTACCCAACCTCCGCAAGGATTTTGTCAGCATTATCACGGCTTTTTCGCCGCGCTCAAAAGAGCGCCCCGAGGACCTTGCGGCCGACGGCGAGGTCGATTTGCTCATCGCTACGGACTGCGTGAGCGAGGGGCAAAACCTCCAGGACTGCGATACCGTCATCAACTATGACATTCACTGGAACCCCGTCCGCATCATTCAGCGTTTCGGCCGCATCGACCGTCTAGGCTCGTCCAACGAGCGCATACAGCTCATAAATTTCTGGCCCAACCTGGAACTGGAAGAGTACATAAACCTCGAACAGCGTGTCAGCGGCCGCATGGTACTCCTCGATATTTCCGCCACGGGTGAGGAGAACATCATCGAGTACCAATCCGGCGACCAGATGAACGATCTGGAATACCGCCGCAAGCAGCTTCTCAAGCTCCAGGACGCCGTCATCGACCTTGAAGACCTGAGCAGCGGCGTCTCCATCGCCGACCTTACCCTGAACGATTTCCGTATTGATCTCGCGGGCTTTCTCAAGGAGCACGCCGGGAAACTGGAGGGCCTGCCGTTCGGCACTTTTGCGGTTACAACTGTGCAGAACAGCGGCGAAGCCGCGATCCAGCCCGGTGTGATCTTCTGCCTGCGGGCGGTGGGAGAGGCGGCGCTCAAGACGATCGAGCCGGGTTACCCGCTGGCGCCGCACTACGTTGTGCATGTGGGGGACAGCGGCGTAGTGTTGCTGCCGTTCACCCAGGCGAAGCAGGCGCTCGACCGCCTGAAACGGCTCTGCATTGGGCGCGACCTGCCAGATGCCGGCGCCTGCGCGAGCTTCGACAAAGCCACCAAGAACGGCAAGGACATGAGCGCAACCCAGGACCTGCTCGCCACAGCGGTCGCCTCAGTTGTCGGCAAGAAGGAGGAGCGCGCCCTGGCCAGTCTCTTCACGCCGGGCGGCACACACGCCATGAAGGGCGAGTTTCAGGGCATCAATGACTTCGAGATTGTCGCTTTTCTCGTTGTGCTGCCGGAGCCGGCAAACGCATGAGTTTCGCCCCGGTCATCAACGCTCTCGCCATTCCCAATGAAGCGCTCGTCGATCAACGGGTTCCCAAAAAGCTGCTACTGGAACAGGGTACGCCTACCGCCGCCGACAAGCGCCAGATTCAGGACGGCATCGAGGAAATGACCTGGGTGGCCGCGCTTAAGCCCATCAATATCGGTGTCCCGGCCTTCCGGGACGAGGCGCGCGAGTATCTGGAGATCGCGGTCCTCACCGTCGCGCTGCGCTCCACGGCCAAGCCGCCGCGCCTTATCGAACTGATCCACCGGGCTATTCCTTATCCCCTCGTGCTCGTTACCGAGCACCGCGGTGCCGTCAACCTGTCGCTGGCCCACAAACGGTGGTCGCAAGGCGAAGCAGGTAAGGTGGTCATCGAGGACGTGCGGCAACTCTCGTTAAACCCGGATACACCATCCTCGGAGGAAGCCGCATTCTTCGCAAGCGTAGCGGTCTCGCGTCTGCCTGGCCGTGATCTCTTTGCACTCTATGAAGGGTTGCTGGAACGTCTGGCGGCGCTGGAAGCGGCCCGGATCACCGGGATTTTTGCACCCCCGGAGTCCACGGAACGCGCTTCCGCATTACGGGGAGGCCTCGACATCCACGCCCAGCTCCGGCGTGATCTTGCGATTTTGCGCGCCAGAGCCGATAAGGAAAAGCAGCTCAATCGCCGTGTGGAACTAAACATCGAAATCAAGCGCCTGGAAGCTGAACTGGCCGCGACACAAAGGACACTCTAAGGGGAAAACAAGATGAAGACACTCACCGCCCAAGACGCCGAAACCAAATCCCCGGACATTGTCGCGGAGAATATTGCGCGGCTTACGGCCCTGTTCCCCGAGGCCCTCACTGAAGGCAAGCTGGACTTCGATGTTCTGAAGCAGCTCCTCGGCGGAGCCGTGGATGAGCGGGAGGAGAAATACGGCCTCAATTGGCACGGCAAGCGCCGCGCCCGCCAGCTCGCCCTAACGCCTTCCATCGGCACGCTGCGCCCCTGCCCGGAAGACAGCGTGGACTGGGACACCACTCACAACCTCATGATCGAGGGCGATAACCTCGAAGTCCTGAAGTTGCTCCAGAAATCCTACGCCGGGAAAGTCAAGCTCATCTACATCGACCCGCCATACAACACCGGCAAAGACTTCGTCTATCCCGACAACTTTCAGGACAACATCAAGAACTACCTCGAACTCACCGGCCAGGTGGATGGCAACGGCAACAAGATTTCCTCAAATACCGAATCCTCCGGCCGCTTCCACACGGACTGGCTCAATATGATGTACCCGAGATTGAAGCTCGCTAGGAATCTGCTGCGAGAGGACGGGGTGATGTTCGTCAGTTGTGACGATTCGGAGGTCCACGAGCTTAAACAATTGCTGTGTGAGGTCTACGGTGAAGAAAACGTCCTCGGAATTATCGCTAACATCAATAACCCAAAAGGGCGCTCCGATGACCGCTTTATTGCAACAGCGCATGAATATTTAGTAGTAGTAGCAAAGAATTTTGAAGTGACCCACTGGGGAGGTTTTGCTCCTGAGCAGAAGGTTACGCGCAGATATAATAAGGCCGACCACGAAGGCCAGCAATACCGCGAGATCGACCTTCGGAAGACGGGTGATGCAGATCGTCGGCAAGATCGCCCGGATATGTTCTACTACTTTTACTTTTCTCCATCCACTAAAGCTCTCCGATTGTCAAAAGAAAGAGATCAAGCAATTGGTGATGAAATTGAAATTGTTCCCCAACGGGATGACAGCACAGATGGTCGATGGCGGTGGGGATATGAGACTGCCGTTGAACTACTGGACACGGTTGTTGCGCGGTATATGCCCAATCGGAAAATATGGGGAATTTTTGAAAAGGACTATCTCGAAGGTCGTTCGCTGATCAAACCCACAAGTTCTTGGACGTTCAAAGAGGTCAATAGCGAGCGCGGGAGCGAACAGTTTGTTGACCTGGGTTTTCCTAAAGAGGCTTTCCCTCGTCCAAAACCTCTTGGAACAATTCAGCGAATTCTCGACATTGGAGCACAGCCGACGGCCGACGCTTCAATCGTGTTAGATTTCTTTGCTGGTTCTGGCACGACGGCCCACGCCATCATGATCCAGAACGCCGCGGACGGTGGCAACCGCCGCTACATCCTCGTGCAGCTCCCCGAACCGCTCGACGCCGAGAATAAGGACCAGAAGGTCGCTGCGGATTTCTGCGAACAAATCGGTAAGCCCCGTACCATAGCCGAACTGACCAAGGAACGTCTGCGCCGCGCGGCGAAGAAGGTTCGGCAAGACAATCCCATGTTTCCGGGAGACCTCGGCTTCCGGATCCTCAAACTTGCCTCCAGCAACATAGTGGCGTGGGAACCAAACCGGGATGATCTTCCTAAGACTCTTGAAGAGTCCATCGAGCACCTGAAGGCCGACCGCACAGAGCAAGACATCCTTTTCGAGCTGCTGCTCAAGCTCGGGCTTGCTCTCACCATTCCAATCGAGCAAAAAACCATATCCAGCAAGACCGTCCATAGTATCGGAGCAGGTACGCTTTTAGTGTGCCTCGCCGAGCATATCAATGCCGCCGAAGTGGAGCCACTGGCACTGGGTATTGTTGCCTGGCACAAGCAACTGGCCCCTGCAGGCGAGACGAGCGTCGTCTTCCGCGATAGCGCCTTTGCCGATGACATTGCCAAGACCAATCTCAACGCCATTCTCCAGCAGCACGGGCTGGAGAACGTGCGCAGCCTGTAACGCGGAACAGCCATGAAACTGCATTTTGAGTCCAACCTGGACTACCAGCACACCGCCATCGAGTCGGTATGCGACCTGTTCCGTGGGCAGGAAATCTGCCGCACCGAATTCACGGTCACCCGTGACGCGCTTGCCGCACAGCAACCCCTAGCATTTGCCCAGAGCGACCTTGGCATCGGCAACCGCCTGCAACTGCTCGATGATGAGCTTCTGACCAATCTCGGTGACATCCAGATCCGCAACGGCCTGCGGCCTTCCGCCTCGCTGGCCTCAGGCGATTTCACCGTGGAGATGGAGACCGGCACGGGCAAGACCTACGTCTACCTGCGCACGATCTTCGAGTTGAACCGCCGTTATGGCTTCACCAAGTTTGTCGTTATCGTCCCGTCCGTGGCGATCAAGGAGGGCGTTTACAAAACTCTCCAGATCACCGAAGAACACTTCCGCTCCCTCTACGCCAACACGCCGTTCGAGTTCTTCCTTTACGATTCAGGCAAGCTTGGGCAGGTGCGCAACTTCGCTACCAGCCCGAATATTCAGATTATGGTAGTGACGGTGGGCGCGATCAACAAAAAGGATGTCAACAACCTCTACAAGGACACCGAGAAGACCGGAGGCGAAAAACCCATCGACCTCATCCGGGCCACACGGCCGATCCTGATTGTGGACGAGCCGCAGAGTGTGGACGGCGGACTGAAAGGGCAAGGCAAGCAAGCGCTCGGGGAGATGAAGCCGCTTTGCACCCTGCGCTACTCCGCCACACATGCCGACAAGCACCACATGCTCTACCGCCTCGACGCGGTCGATGCCTAGAAAGTGGACCCCAATGTCAAGA
>PLHW01000034.1 GCA_003139095.1 Acidobacteriaceae bacterium | reverse complement strand
CGAGCCCCGTCGTCCCCGCCATACATTCCAAAGGACTTAGGAGTGAATGGCGACCAAAGTGACAGCTAAATTAGGGTTCGATAAGGGTGCAATAAGCCCAAAACCTTCCAAAATCTGGGTGTCGAAAAACCTCATTCCACCCACGACCTCTGCCCACATCCCAAAAGCACTGTGAAATCGGGCCGTTGATCTTCGATTTCTGTCTGGCCTTATTGCTCCGCCTAAGCGGGCTTTTGCACCCGAACTGCACCCTCGTTTGGAACCATCATTCTGACAACCTTGCTTTGCGCGGCGCGCTTGTTTGAGGTCATGGCCTGCGTGTAAACCTCCAGCGTGATTTTGCTGTTGGCGTGCCGTAAAAGCTCCTGGACGGTCTTGATGTCCTCTCCGTTTGCCTTCAGCAACGTGCCGAAGGTGTGGCGGAAGGTGTGCCAGCCGATTCGTTTGTGAATGCCTGCTTTCTGTGCGACGGGCCGGATGTATCGCTTCATCAAATTGTCTGGCCAGTAGGGCTGCTTCCCCTTCATGGTCGGACTGGCAAAGACCCAATCGTGTGGCATTGGGTATGGGCTCGTCCGCCTCCACTGGAGCAGATCCTCTGCCATGTAGTTGTCGAGAGGAACCGGCTTTGCGGAGGCTTCCGTCTTGCAGTTGCCCACCACCTGGTGCCAAATCGAGCGGGTCACACTCAGCTCAAGAGTCTTGAAGTTCACATCCTCCCATCGCAGCGCAAGGAGTTCGCTCACGCGAAGCCCGGTTGCCGCATCCAGAAGAACCAACGTCCTTTCTCGAACGTTGAGATTGCTGAGAAGAAGTTGAAGTTCCGCAAGGTCCAAAACATCTGGAGTTCGTTCCCGCTTCGCGCTTTGCCGTACGAGCTTGATCGGGTTGGCATCCAACCACTCGTATCGCATTGCGTGATTAAAGACCGCGCTCATGATGTTCCGTATCTTGGCCCGTGTGCCTCTTGCCCGCTTAATGCTGTCGAGCCATGCTTCTACTGCGACAGGCTTGACCTGATTCAACTTGTGATTCTGCCACCTCGGCAGTATCCAGTTGTCCAGATAGCATTCATAACCGTCGCGCGTGGAAAATGCCTTGCGCCCGTTGCTGTCGCCGGTC
This sequence comes from Acidobacteriaceae bacterium, assembly GCA_003139095.1. Lineage (GTDB taxonomy): Bacteria > Acidobacteriota > Terriglobia > Terriglobales > Acidobacteriaceae > Acidiflorens. The sequence goes on along the minus strand of PLHW01000034.1, from coordinate 48,515 downwards.
AATTCCTTCAGCCGGTAGTGAGCAACGAGTTCAGCAATCGTGCTTGGCCCACTCTCTGCTTGCGGGGTTTGTTGGTTGGCGTCAATGCGCAACGCTTGCGCTGCTTTGAGGGCCGCTGTTTCGGTTGGCAGGGTGTCTACATTTCCCACGATGGCCTTGCGATACTTGCTCGTTCCTTCTGAGCTGATCTCATACCATCTGTAGACCCAAATGTCCGGCCCTTTTTTCCGCTTTTCGCGTTGCACGCTTCCTTGCTGATACCGTGTTCGCCTAAACATGAATCCTCCTGGTTCAGGCGGCAACGGACGACTGATTCCAGAGTACCGCCAGATGGGGCAGAGGTCGAGATGCGACTTCAATTAACCGGCGAGTTTTTCCTGAATCCATTCTTCAAGGGTGGATGCGCGGAAACGCCAGACCTTGCCGATCTGTATGGCGCGAATCACGCCGCGGCGCGCTAGCTTCTGTAGCGTTTTTGGGTGAATGCGCATGATGGCCGCCGCCTCGTCGGTGTCCAGCAAGGGCTCTGGGACGAACCCCTCGGAAGCTGGAGGGCGCTTCGGAACTGCGATGGGTTCGTCGAGTCTGTCAGTCTGGGAATTCATCTTCTGACCTCCTCTTGGGACGTTGAGCGCCAAGGATTTCCGAGCGCTCCTTTCCGCTACCCTGCTTCAGTAAGTGCCGGCTTGTCCAATAACTTTATGGAAGTTGGTCATAACTTTTTGGGATTGGCGGCCGGTCCGGTCGGACTTGTCCGAGAGGGGATTTGTCATCTGGAGACGCAGCCAGGATGGGGAGCAAAACTTTTTTCTCGGGGATGCAAAACTAAATCGCGATAAGCGTGTCAAATTGCAGTAGATATGGTCGAGGGTTGTACAAAACGCTCTTCAATTGCCCGTCATTTCCGGGTGGAATCAGTGACCAGTAATGGGGCCTCCCGGCTTGCTTTGGTGATGCACAGGGGTTCTTGCGCGCCGAGGGAGATACGCCATGACGGGAGGCCAATTCCGAATCCGCGATCTCGAATTGGTCGTTGCCCTGCATGAAGAGGGTAATATGACTCAGGCCGCCAAGCGCCTGGGGATGAGCGAACCAGCTCTCAGTAAACAACTCCGACAAATTGAACGGAGAATTCAGACCAGTCTCTTCGAGCGTGGCAACGGCGGCGTTGTCACCACAGGATCGGGACGCGCGTTTGTTGCCCATGCGACTGAAAGTGTCCAGGCGTTTCGGCGGGCCGTGCATGAAGCGCAGGAATCCAAGCACAACGCGCCCCATCGGCTGCATATCGGGGTTTCGACGTGCCATCCGCCTAATTTGATCGAGATCCTGTGCACCGTCGAGTTGCGCCTGTACAAAAGTCTGTCCGTCGAGATTGTTACGGCGTATTCGTTCGAGTTGATCGGGAAACTTCAACACCACGAGCTCGACCTTGCCATCATTACATCGCCTCCGCCAAACGCGTTGATCACGTCCGCTTGCTTCGCAACGAACCCGTTCATGATTGTGTTCCGCGAAGGGCATCCGTTGTCAGGGAAAGCCTCCGTGAAGCTGCACGAGCTTGGCCCTTATCCCTGGGTGTTCTTCAATCGGAATATTCATCACCATATGCACGACTTGATCTTGCAACGAATCAGAGCAAAATGTGAGCCAGCCGGTGTATGCCATTCGGTGAGCCAGGAAGAACATGCTGTAGCCTTGCTAACCGACAATCGCGTCTTGGCCTGGCTGACGCCAACAGGCGCGGAACGCGCCGTGCGCAGTGGATTCAAGAGTATTCCTCTTGACGATTCCCAGATCCGCCTCGAAATGCACCTTGCGACGCTGGCCAATAACAAATCGTCACTGGTCAGTGAGTATGTGCGGACCTTTATGAAGCGAATTGAGGAACAGCGCCCACCATTGCAACTGCAACTCCCAATTTGGCAGAAAGCCGGCGATCATCTATGAACCTGGCACGAGCCGCTGAAAGTAGAGCAGAGCCTCTCCAGTCATCGCGCTGACGGTAGAACTTCCCTATACGGTCTCGGTTCGGATTGCACGGCATGCCAATCGAGAAACCATGATTCATCCTCGAAGTGAGCCGGAACTTGTTGGCCGTACTGAATGCGTGACCCGGGCCGGGAGGTTTGATCGACCAGATCCGACAGGACGGCCTGGCCGCTGCACTGGCATCATTTGCGCTCGGATAGACTCTCCGTACTTGTACTGTGCCACAGGGCTGGCCAGTCGGCCAGAACAATGAACGGCATATTATGGAATATAATCCGGTCACCATGAACGTTACGGTTCTAACTCACAACGCATTCAAGCGCATCGCCGATGTTGTGCAGGCCATCGCGGTCGTTAACGAACTTCAGGGCGAATTCGTGTTTCATCTTGAGCAGGTAGATTGGCTGCCCAACGGCGCAAAGGAAATCGCACCGGAGTTCGTAACTCGGCTGGTACGGAAAAACAAGCGAGCAGAACATGTGGTGACAATCGTACGGCCACGACTCAAAGGAGATACTTTCGACTTCCCGTCGAAGGGATTGAACATCGTTTCCACGGCTGATTGGGACAAACACTTCGCACCTCCTCCGCTCAAGGTTTATATCTTGTACCAGTTCGCTTATGCTCTCGCTGCATTCGTGGCATCCTTGCCGTATCCGCAACTCAAAAGACTGATGCACAAGAGACCACGGGGCTGCATCTTCGATTCCACTACCGGTCGTGCAGAATTTCGTCTCGGCTTAGTTGCTGCGTATTTCTGCGGAGAATGCGAAGCGAGCCTCTCTGAATGGGGTGTCTCAGACAAGCAACTTCAATCATTGGCCCACATTCTTTCCTATGTGCGAGACTTCGCTATCCGCAAACCTCGCAGCATACCTACATCAGTTTTCATCGGGCATGGGAGGTGCAAGGACTGGGAGCAGGTTCGAGACCACCTAATTTCCCTCGGCGTTGAAGTCGATGAGTTCAACGTCTATCCGAGTGCAGGCATTCAGACGGCTGACCGGCTGACGCAAATGCTCGATAGAGCTTGCCTCGCAATTCTGGTCATGGCCGCTGAAGATAAGCAGGCTGATGGCAGCCTGAATCCCCGTTTGAATGTGGTGCATGAGATCGGTCTCTTCCAAGGAAAGCTGGGATTTCAAAAGTCGATCATCGTGAAGGAGAAACGGGCGGGTAAATTCTCAAACATCGACGGCTTGACCTACATCCCCTATTCGAAGGGCAAGATCGCGGATGCGTTTGCAGAAATTGACAGAGCCTTGGTCAGAGAGCGTGTCATTCCGCCAGCTACAATCGTCATTGCCAGCAGCAAGCCGAAGCCCCGCGTGAGTGCATCGTCCGGCCTGGGCAAGAAGCCGTGATTCCAGCCTTCGCTCCCCGCGAAGAGAGGTAGTCAGCATCCAGCTTCTGCGACCCTTCGCTGTCTATCTTCCGTTTACACTTGAAATCCCCAACATTAGGCAGCCTATCGCATTATCCTTTCGAGAATCATTCTCGCGAGCCCGATGCTGTCTGTTACGACCGAGGTCAAACGAGGCGACGGCCTGCTAATGTCCTGGTCTCTTGCGAGCCGCACTGCCGCAATGATCGACGCGGCAATCACCAGCGTTGAGGCGAACCGGTCCGTCATACGCTTATGCTCATCCATTGCCTTCGCCCGTTCCTGTCCTTCGCGCGCGATAGCTCGCTTCATCTCGCCCATGACTCACAGACGACCTGCGATCCGAGGGGAATTCGTTTGCAGGTCATGGGATAGTCGTCCACGGAAAATGCCCGCCGGCAGATAGAGGCGCTTCTTGCCGCTGAGCGGGCAATCAACAATGACCCATGAGCCCGGTAAGGACTGGACTGGCGCCGGGATATTGTGCTGACAGCCTGTGGAGATGATGACAAACGGATGTATGCCGGATTTTGGTCCGTGGAACATAAAAACAGTATAGGCGAATATAAGGCGAATATCCCCACAATTGCGCTGGACGGAAGGAGAGAAAGTGACTAAAGACTATTCGTCCATGCCAGAAGGCAAAAGGGCCAGGATGTGTTATCAAGACTTTTCGCACATTGCATTTCGCTTGATCAAATATCTCTGTAAATATCTTATAATAAACAGCATATAGCATCTTTTATTAGAGTGTTTCCGTTGTTCCAACGTTGTTCCATTTTCATCTTGACACCGCCTGCTTTGATTCGCTATGCTCTGGAACAACGCTGGAACAACGCTGGAACAACGCTGGAACAACGGAGGAAGCAATGGGGAAAATCTATAAAGCGAGTCTCAGTAGGAGTCAAAACCGCGAAGCTTGGTCAATTATTTTCAGACACCCCGTCAGGAAAGATAAGGCCACAGGGCAATCTGGGCTCCGCGTTCGCCAGGGCCTTGGAACGAAGGATGAGCAGGAAGCTGAACTGCTCGTGCAGCAGATGAACGAGATTCTCGCTGATCCATCCTTTTGGGACGCAAGTGCGCGGCCGAGGGCGGAAGCAACATACGACGGACGTATCGTAGAGATTTTCTATTACAAGCTGACGTCCGAGCCCACAGACTTTTTCTCAGTCCGTGAATCGATACTTCCACTCCCGGCCATGGACAGTGACTACCGTCGAATTTTGCTTGTGGGGACGACGGGCAGTGGGAAGACGACTGTAGCTCGTCAATTGCTTGGTACTGATCCTCGTAGCGAGCGATTCCCATCCACATCTACTGGTAAAACGACTATTGCGGATATGGAGATGGTCCTCGATTCGGGACTCTTCCGCGCAGTCGTTACTTTCATGTCGCATGACCAGGTGTTGGACTATGTTCAGGACTGCGTTTCAGCCGCCGCGCTTGGGTGCGCAAGGAACGAGGAGAACTCCAACATCGTTCGACTTCTCCTCAACCACGTCAGTCAGCGCTTCCGGTTAAGTTACATGTTCGGGAACGGGCCATATGTCGAACGCATGACAGATCTTGATGAATACGACACTGAAGAAGAGATCTTGGAGGATTCCGGCGATGCTGTTGAGCCGATAGATCTTTCGGTCACGAACAATCAGATTGCAAGTTGGGTCGAGAGACTGCGCACAGTTGCCACTACCGTCAGTAATGAGCTTCGCGCCGCATTGCGACCCGGAAAGGGTGACGAGCGCGTCTTTGAAGAATTGTTCGAGGAGGAACTCGATTCTCGGCTCCACGATGACGACGATTGTCAGGCGCTAGTGGACGAGATAATGGATGAAATTGACAAGCGGTTCGAACTCCTTGCTCCTGGGCGCGTCGAAAAGAACCGCCAGGGTTGGCCTGAGTTGTGGACGTGGGAGACTGAGGACCGGAAAGCGTTCCTTAAAACAGTGGCCCGGTTCTCCAGCAATCACGCGAAGTACTTCGGTTCGTTGTTGTCTCCGCTGGTGAATGGAATCCGTGTGGTCGGCCCGTTCCAGCCAACTTGGGCTGACGAGCAGCCGCGACTAGTGATTTTCGATGGCGAGGGCTTGGGTCATACACCTGATTCATCAGCAAGTATCCCGACAAGCCTTACGCGTAGGTTCGACGATTCCGATATTGTGCTGCTCGTCGATAACGCGACGCAGCCGATGCAGGCCGCCCCGGTAGTTTTGATGAAGAGTCTTGCTGCTGCGGGAAAGACATCTAAGCTCATGATGTGCCTTACGCATATGGACCAAGTAAGGGGCGACAATATCCCGACCTTTGCATTGAGAAAGCAGCATGTCCTGGCCTCCGCTGAGAATGTACTGACGTCGATCGGTGAGCAACTCGGGAGGTTTGCCGAACGTGCACTTCGCCAGAGCATGCAGCGTGGCTGTTTCTTTGTTGGAAGCATTGACGGGCAGCTGATAGCAACCTCAAAGGTGCACCAGCGTTCAATCGATCAGCTACTCGAACTACTCGCAGCGGTCACTGCCGTTCGTCAATTGCCAGAGCTTGCTGTTGTCCGCCCCGTATACGATCGAGTCAATCTCGTTCTCGCGGTGAAGAACGCAACCGAAAAGTTCCACGAGGAATGGGCAATTCGGTTGGGTCTGCGATCAAAACCCGGATTCCCCAAAGAGCACTGGACTCGTGTGAAGGCACTGAGCCGTCGCCTGGCGCTTGGGTGGTCAGACGAATACGACACTCTGAAGCCTGTCGCTGATCTCCATCGCAATTTACAGAATGACATCTATGTCTTCATCCAAAGCCCCATGAAATGGGATGGGCCGGAACCTGACGACGACGAAAAGCAGTCTACGTTCGACCGGCTAGCAGAAGGCATCAGTTCACGCTCACTTCAGCTTGTCACTCGTCGCATTCGGCAGGAGCGAACTGAGGAATGGCAGCTCGCTTACAACTGTAAAGGCTTGGGTTCGACTTTTAGCCGCGCTGAGATTATCGACAATGACATCTATGATCGTGCCGCACCCATTCCTGATGTTGCGCCTTCTCCAGACCGCAACGCCTTCCTGCACGAGGTGATTGCGGCCGTTGACGAAGCCGCCGGTGTTCTGGATGTTCAACTTGCTTAGATCAATAGCGGGCGGTAGTAGACCGCCCGCTGACTTTCAAGCACATCCTCCGCAAGATTCTGAGAACGAAACTGTTTCTAACCTTTGCCAGCACCGAAGATGAAATGCAGTCGAGTTTTCCAGGTGCTTTCCATAGGTTTTTGGCGGTAGAATGTTCACAAGTTGCAAGCTGCTTTCATCCCCCCGGAGGTAGCCGTGCTAATACTCGTTCCGTGGAAGCCCGTAGTTATCGTCTTCGGATTCTTGGCTGCGCTGGTGCTGTTTAGCTATTTTGGATCGGCGCTGATTGAAGGGAAGAACCCCTTTGCTCCGTATGGGGATCTTGCGAACCGCGTCACTCTCAGGCAGCCGGCGGAGCACTCTGCGCCGCAACACAAACACATTCGCAAAGCCAGTTCACCCAAATCTGATTAGTACGTGGCACTCTCATATTGCGGCGTGTCCTGGCTCTTCGCAGCACATGCCTGCTCTTTGGACAATTCCCGCACAGGTATTTGCCCTGACGGGGCCTGCGAAGCCAACGTGTTCAAGGTGCTAATCAAATTCGATATGTCAACACCTAACAAATTATCCGGGGAATATGAGATGCCGCAATCTGTCGCTCAGTTCCGTTGGAGTAGCCTATTCGACGCATGGTTTTGATACTTCAGCCTTGAAGGATTGGCAGTGATACATGCTGACGATCATCCTTACAATTTGAAGGACACAAATTCATCTGAGGGAACAAGGGACATCCTGACAGACACTCGCCGCGAGTAATGCAGTCCTCGCACCCACCCTCCAGATGCTTAGCGCGGATTCGCTCGAAACTTGCGTGTGTCCTCCAGATTTCAGCTAAGGACGTGTTGCGCAACGAAACTCCTCCATAGCCCGCCTCAACCATGAACGAGCATGGGAAGACCTCCATCTTCTCGGACACAAAAAGTGAAAACCTACCCGCGTCGCATCCTTCCAACGACACTTTATGTGCCTTGCCTAGTCTTGCAAGGCCGGTGATGGTGCATGTATCGAAGCCGACGCGGAACGGCAAGCCTTCACTAGTAGCCAACGCAAAAAATTCTGCCAACCGCGAACTGCGATTCAATAGTAGGGCTTCATCAGCATGACGCCCCACCGGTTTGTAATTCAAAAACACAATTGCGTGTGCCTTGGACAAGAAGCTGGGAGGATTTCTCAGCCAATCAATCGCCGTTTCAACGCTTCGACTGTTCAAGATGAAGTGGACGTTCGTGATGATACCTCTTTTTGTCAGATTGTCGATCGCTGCTTCAGTCTCATGGTAGGGCGGATAAGCGCTCACCGCGACCGCACCACAGTACTTTGCAGTCGCCTCTAAGACATCCTCGGTAAGACCCCTACCGTTTGTTGTGTAGTTCGGGACGATGCCATACTTTACGCGTGTGATCTTGATCATCTCTGGAAACATCGGATGCTGGTTCGGGTTCCCGCCGCCAAGCGCTATTTGGAAGACATGCAATTGTGCGGCTTGCCGTAAAACCTCCTCATAGTCGTCAAACTCCATGTGCATTCCGGCCGTATCAGACTTACGGTAACAAAACGAGCACCCTCGATCACACCAGTTCGTGACAGAGACATCTAACAGTTCCGGACCATGTTGACTCCAGAATGGTTCAGGGTGGCCGTCGTCCTCCATGCGGGCGAAGAAACCTGTGCGTGGACTGAAAACCGCCGTGTAATGATCCCCTTCGAAATGTTTGATTATGAATGCACCCGCTCCGCTCACCACGCACACTCCAGTCCATTCAAATACACTTCATCGTTCTCCTCTTCGAAAGAGTCCATGCAGAAAAAGGTCTGGACCGGATTCGACTCGCTATCCAGGCGCCCATAGTAGGCGTGCCAACCCTTCTTACGGCAAGCATCAAGTTTTTCGATCATGCGCTCGCTGAGGCTATTGGCACGGCGTCCAAGGAGCGACTTCCAATAGGCGTTGCCTTTGATTGTTCCTAAATCGAGCTCCACATTAGTTCCTTCAATCATGTCGTTGTAAAGCTGTTCAAAGAGCGGAAGTAACGGGCTGTTCTTCTTCACTCCCATCAGACGCTGAAACTTCTTCTTCGTGAAGGCGCCCTTTGAAATGATCAAGAACGACGTAGACGAACTGTTTGATACGAATCCGGACCGAATTCTCATTATTCCTCCTCCGGCTCCAGTAGGGATTTCAGCAGGTTTTCGCCAACGCCATCCTCCAGAAAAGAATAGGCGCGCTTGTAATAGATGATTGACTCCGATCTTGAATACTCTTGTTCAAATTCGCTGGCATCATCATGGTGAAACAAGTGGCGTTTGCGAAGGTAGTTCGCAAATTGTCCGTACTCCACGCTATAGTATTTGTCAAAATCACGCTTTAGATCAAGCGAGGTCAAGAACAAGCCCTCATAGAGACGACTCACGAGCCGACCTGCATATGAATTTGCGAGAACGCCGGCCCGTTCTATGAAAGTGCTTTCACTTATCGAAGTACGCAAGGAGACGATATAGTGCTCTCTTTGGTCTGCACTGCTGAAGACCACTTTTATCATTGGCGATTCCCTCCCTCAGATGGAAAGTCTCTGATCGTCCGAGCAATTTCCACTTGGAGCCGTTGGTCCCCGGATGCATTTGCCGAAACCGCATTCTCGGCCGCACTCTTGATTCGAGGATCCGGTCTCAACATCATGGATTCATGAAGTAGCCGCCAGACAAACGGTCTGTGATCGTCGAATTGATAGCGCAGAGCCTCAAGTAGCAAATCGATGACGCTTTGTGGCACCTGGGTGATCAGCTGGAGTAAAGCTTCGTATGCTGGACTGCTGAGTACAAATGTGCTTTCGACGGGAAGCAAGAAAATCAAGAAACGCACGACATCTCGATAAACATCAAACTCGGTTTCGAGGTTCTGCGCAATAACGTATTCCGTGACAAACGTACAGAACGAATTCGCGATCGATTTCTCATCGCGATAATGTCGCGCAGCGATTGCACCGAGGATCAAGGTCCTATAAGAATCAGGAGGAGCCTCCGCAATATAGTCAAGAAGGAGTCCTAGATTGAGAACTGGCCAGTACTGGGCGCTCCACCGCAGCGCGAGGCGTTGAGCAATTTGGGCCGCCTTGTAGTCTCCGCCTTTCAATATCTTTGTGATAGCAACCTTGTCCGCGTCCGTCAGGTTGCGCGCATCTAGATTAAACACCTCGCGATCGTACACGTCCGAATACCATGCTTGGCTGCTATAGAACTGGTAAAACGCATCGTTTGTTTTCTTCCGGGCAGCATAGAACAAGAACCGTTTCAGCCCTTCTGTCGGCTGCGATTGCTCCGGATCGCTCTTCGCAATGAGGGCTGACACTTCGGAATGCCCACGCGCAAAAACTCTGTGGACGAGATACTGGGCCAGCATATAGTCTCGAAACTCGTCGAAGGTGAAGTTTACCGTTTCCACCGACGTCGCAGATTCGTCGTCGCTCCAGATATCTCGGCGAATAATGAGTTCCTCATCCAGCAACGAGTAGAGAGCAGGATGAAGCTCAAGAGGGATAGCTGTTGTGGGTATGTTTCCAAACTCCCACTTTGAGATCATTTGCTCAACGCAAATCTCTAATACTCGATGCAGAGACTGCACCGTAGAAACAGGGCTTACGGTTGTAGTGATCGTTTTCAGGAAGAGATCAGCTGTGTGCAACTTCTCAGATAGATAGCGTTCAAACAACTCTTCGCGGTAGAAATGTCGGACATTTGGTTGGACATAGCCCACAGCTTTGTTGCGTGCTCCGTAGGTTTCACAGAAGAAGCGCAGCAGAAGCATATCGCGCGTAAGAGTGTCGCGTACTTCGTCCGCGACCCGAGTTCCGTCAACGCCGAAGAAGTCAAAGTAGACACTCACGAGTTCCGCCCGTTCTTCATCCTCCAGGCGTCCTTCTGTGGACTGACAGATGAACATTTCGGAGCTGAGATGGCCATTCATGAAATTGGAAAAACGCTGATCGAAGAATTCTGACCGACAACTAAAGAGAAACCGGATTCCAGGAAACTGGAGCATAGAATCGACCACAGCTTCTAGTTGCTGAGAGAAGAGAGCAATATTGCGATGCTCGTTCAACCCATCGATAATCAGGATGAAAGGCTTGTTGGACCGTATCGCCTCATTGGATAACAGAAGTGCAGCGTCGTCGAGGGTTGCAACCTTCTTTTCAAAGAGATGGTCACAAATTGTCTGGCCGAGATCAGGACCTTGCTTCAAGCCAAGTTGGCGACCGGACAAGAACGCGCACGGGATCTCGTGATTGAACAGGAAAGTCTCGACGAGATCGCATAGCAAATTGGTTTTCCCTTGGCCAGCGCGACCCGTCATCATGAAGATGCGCTTCCCTGGCATTTTCAACTCGTCAATGACGTCGTTTAAGTAATAGGGTAGCGACTGAAGGCTATTTCGTAGTTCATGAGCATTTTCTTCATAAAATGGCTTCTTTGCTGCGGGGACCGAAGCTGCCAATTGCGATTCTCGACCTTTTTCCTTGTAATCTTTGAGGACAGCGAAGAGTGGGTCAAAGCTTTGGCGAGCCTTTACAGAAGCGACCTTAATGTCTCCCAGGTTTGAAGAAGCTGGAATCGCCGACATATCGGGAATGGGCAGAGCTGGTAAGCCTGCTCTATCCATGAAGCGGTTCCATGAGATCAGGTTCAATTGCCTGACGGATTCAATTGAACGCTGAAAAAAGAGGATAGGGTGACAGAAACAGCGGCATAGCTGTTTCGTCTCGCGTCTTTCCACGAAGACGCCGGGAATATACCGATTCGTCCGCTTCTCATACTCTAGATTTGCTTTGGACACGCGAAGAACGTGACCCACAACATCAACATATTCTTCGCCAACGATGCTTTTGGCCACAATATCGCGCAGTTCAACAATCTCTGAATAGCGTAGTGGTTGGATTAACGACAACAACTGCGGCAATGCGACGATGTCCCTTTCTGGAAGAAAAGTCATCTTACCTGCGCATATTGTCGCCCACCTATTTTTTGTCTTTGCGGTGAACCGAGGGCGAGAGTCGCATAGCAAGAAAACGATGGTGCGATCATACTTGTGGTTTAGCTTCGAGGCCACAATCCCTTCGAGCGTCTTGGTGATCTTGGCCGCAGACTCCTCTGTCGTTACCTGAATAGCTATTCGCGCCGTATCGTCTGCAAGATCAAGATATGGGTGATTGTGTGTAGCCGTGTTCAAGTTGTGGAGTGCTGGGGCTGCGAAGATCCGGCTAAAGATCGGCAAGAGCAAATCTTCGCTAATACGGTTCTTCGAGAATTGACCAGAAAGGTTCTCTTGGCTGACCTGATAGGTCAGGATCGCGAGGCCTTTACCGATCTCTTCCAAAGCCTTTGCTTGGTTCATGTAGCCTTTCAATACTTACTAGAACGCACTTTTCAAGTGGACCATTCTGATGAGTGGTTTCTGGCTATTCAACAAGGGCTTTGAAGACTGCATCTGCTGCATCTTTATAGAACTCGATACTGATGCGTGTCCAAAGATCGTCAGGCAGTTCGTTTAGTTGGCGGCGAGCGGAGACGGGCATGAGTAGGGTCTGCGCCTGCTTATCAATGGCAAGCTCAGCGATGCTTACAGCGTTGGGAACAATCTCTATTGACCCACCGAGATTGAGCGTGCCGACAATTATGGTTCCGCCGCGCGTATTCTTTCCTAGCAGTGATCCACACAGGGCAACCATTACAGGGAGTCCCACGCCGCCGCCGGTTTTGTCGGCGTCCATGGCCCGCATTTGAATTGAGAATTCGTGTTCCCGTGGGTCGCGGTCGCCGACCAGTTCTTTCGCTCTGGCGTAGACGTTCTGTTCTCCGATTTTCACGCTCTCTCTAAACGCAGGGGCTGGCGGCTGGTTGAGTATCTTCACACCGCTGCCTGGTCCTGAAGTCACTTCGATGCGGTAGAGGCCGGCACCCGTTTCTGGCGTTCCCGTGCTCGCGGCCCATACTTGTCCAGGTGGGAGTGGATCGCTCTCTATTGCTTCGTCACTGTGTAGCTCGGGAGTCGAGACGAACTGTTCCAGCCCCTCCAAGCCCATTGTGTAGCTGAAGTGTGTGTTCCTGAATTCGCTCTTAAAACAGCGCTTCTGTTGTTCTTTGATACGCCTCCGGGATTCGAGTGCCAATCTCACGATCCATTCCAGGTCGTCATCTGCAATTGGCATATCGGGCTTGGGAAAAAGCAGCTTCACCAAACCGCTAACGGTCTTTGTCACGGCTTCGATATCGCGACCGCTGAGGGCACCGCCAAGGTAAACGCGGCCCTGAAGCACGTTGCCCCGGTTCTGGGAGCGCAGCTTCGACCAGCACTCACTCAGGAAATCGCTGACCATGCCAAAGTGATCCGTCAGGTGTTCTGACGGGCTTAACTTCGGGAAATCCCACCCAGGACCGAATGCATGCAGCCTATCCATGAAGGCTGTATCGTTTCGCATCTCCGGAGGTAGCGGGCTCAGCAGATGCCCGACGCGTTGTTGTTGTTCCACATCGACATCGAAGTTGCCAACCATGACAATGCCACCTTCAGCTCGGATATTCTCCTTCCCTCGGCTGAACTGACCTGAAGCCATGTAGCCCTTCATGATGTTCACGCCGTCCTTCTGGTCGAAGGAAACGCCAGAAATCTCGTCGAAGCAGACAACATCGTATTGGCAGACTAGGCCGCGCTGCCCGCTGGCATTGTTGACGAACATCTTTGCCACTGTCGCCTTGCCACCGGAAATCAAATGGGCGTAGGGCGAAATCTGCTGGAATAGATGGCTCTTGCCAGTTCCGCGCGGTCCGAGTTCCACGAAGTTGTAATTCCGTTCTACGAATGGCACCATCCGCAGGATCGCCAGTCTTCGTGCCTTAACGTCGAGCGCCGCCGGCTCTAACCCGATAGACCGAATCAGCAGTGCCTTCCATTCCTCTGTTGTGAATTTCTCCCGCCCAGCCGCAAGGACATCGAGCACGTCCGACTTTGACATCTGGATCGGCCGCAGGCTGTCAATCCGAAAGGGCCGGCCATTGTTTTCCTGAGCAACAATCCCATCGTAGGAAAGATTCACCTCTGCATAGAAGCCATCGGTGAGCATGCGCTCGTTGTCGCGGACTAGTTCATCGCCGATTCGAACATCTCGAAGAGCCAAGCTCGGTAGCTCCGCGATGTAGCAATCGTTCTTGGTGTCGAGCCGGGCCTTCACAATGTCGATAAGCCGGATTGTACCTTGCTCCTTGGCCCGCGCCTTGAAGAGCTCTTCCTCGCCAGTGCGCACCGTTCGATCCTGAAGTTGCTTTTCAACAATGGCCAAACCTTCATTGATCTCCTGCTCATCGGTACTCGCACAGTACCGCCCTAGCAAAAACTCCACGACATAGGTCGGCACCGGATACTGGCGCGAATACTTCCGCACCAGATCCTTGCGGACCAAGTACCCGTCATAAGCAGACGCGGCTAGGCGATCAAGTGCATCCAATTCCAAACTCATGATTTCTCTCCCACCGAAGTCGTCTTCTGGCTGAGGATCGCGCCGGCGGAATCGAGCAGAACCACCATTGCCGCAGATCCCTCGTGCTCATCGTTCGTGACCACCAGGTTGACTTCACTGTTACTGCCGACCTCTTTAACTCCGGCAACAATGCTTGACCCAGCCTGTTTCCAATTCGTGCGAAGATCCACGCGAACCGTAGGATCGTTCGATTCGACCTTCACCTTGCAGCGCATTCCACGCCAATCCACTGAAATGATTGACGCCGAAACGGCCTTCACACCGAGGCCAACCAAAATCTCCGGCACAACGCACTCTTGCAGGCTCACGCCACCATGCGCATATTTTTCGCCGGCTCTAAAGCTCGCGATGCCCGGCGGGGACGCGATGCGAATGTCGTTGTTCCAGTGCCACGGATACGACGGGACTGCGGCGTCGCCTTTCACTACGGCACAGCGCGACCACTTCGTTTCAGCCAGGAACGCCGGCAGATCGACTTTAGGCAGACCTTCGGGCATCAGGAGCCAGCCGTGGTCCGTTACGACTCGCACCTGCTTCCAGCCCGAATCGAGGAGTTGCAGAATCCGGTCTGCTACGTTCATCACCTCTGTCTTGACCCGAGCCGCCAAGTCATCCGGATGGGCATGACCGTATGCGTCGATTTGACCGAACTCTGCCCAGCCGCCATGCTCGGCGCCACCAGGGAACAGCGTGTCCACCCCACTTAGGACTTCCACGCCTTCCTGGGCGATTGCGTCTCGCAAGACCGGCGCGGTCGCCACCTTTATTCCGAGGAACGGCGAAAAGTCCTCTGCTGTTTCGCCATGCAGTTCGCCCTTGATCTTCATGATCGCCGGCTTCGCCGTTGCCGTTACGGTTGGCAGATTCGAGAGTCGAAAGCTCAACTTTCCAATCAGGCCGCGCTGTTCCAACTCCGCGGCCAATGCGGCCCCAACATCAAATCGCAAGCCATCCACAAACAGAACGCACACATCACGCTCGCCGACAATTGCCGGAGATCCCAACTTACCGACCTTCTGTACCAATTCCTGAAAGTGGCGTGTGGAAGCGTCGAGCCAAGGCTCATACAAAGCGCGAACCGCACGCTTCATGATGCCGGCATCGGATGTAGTTTCACGGAATCGCGACAAGGCCTCAAGCGCGGCCTGATCGCAGCGATAACCATCTGTCGAATACGCGGTCGCTGCGGCCGTGATATTGGCTCCGCCCACTGGAGCCTTACTCAGTTTGGCGAGAGCTGCCAATGGTTCCAAGGCCATCGCCCACTGGCTCTGTCCCGTCCGTGCCCACACCCACGCCCGCCGCTCTTTGTGCTGGGCTTCGAGGGCCAGAACTTTGGAGGATGCGGCTGCCTGGTCGAGCGCCGCTACGTCTTCCAATGCCTTCCTCAACTCAGCTTCATAAGAATCATTGATTGCTGGGTTCCGGGAAGCATCAATCGCCAGGCTGGCCGGCGAGCGAAGCAGCTTGGTCACGCCGGGATACCCGACAGGTGACTCGCAGAATCGAAACCAGACGGGATCGAGCGGCGGGTGACCTTCGGCAAGAGCCTTGATCGCCATATCCGGGCCGTCCGCTGGATCGATATGAAATTCCGACAGGCAGCGGTTTCTAAAGGCTACCCATCGGGCGGCCTGCGTCTGCTCAAATCGTTCCGGCGCGTTGAGCCATTGGAGCAAGTCGCGTATCGGATCGGCGACGGAGAGGCGGTCAAAGTCGTCGGCATCCAATCGCTTCCCCGCAAGGGTCTTCACATCCGCGTCCGCGAGGAGTGGTAATGCGCGGCCAATCGCTTCTTCGGTTCGCCGGTCTTGTGCAATCTCAAGGCCCAGCCCTTCGGCGGACATTAGGAATGCAAGCACGGTCCAGTCGCGTCCGTTCGACTGATGCCACACGCGGCCTCGATACTGCAATTCAATCAGCGGGGCCAACTGCGGCGGACAATCGGCGGCGGCTCGCAGCGTTTGACGGCTCACGTAGGGCAGGTAGAGGACTGGCACTTTGCCTAGCGGTGGAGCATCCGGCAGAGTCCTATCCACAATGCACTTCAGCCAGATTGCAGGGCCGGTGCGCTCCTCGGGGAGATATTCGCCGAAGGTAAAGAATTCTGGCATCAGGACACGCAGGAGCGGCGCCAGGGAAGACCACTCCCCGGTTGCGTCGGTCCACACAATGGCTACTGGCGCGGCCTGTCCCTCCGGAACACGCAGGGTTTTGGCAAAGGACTCCCTCAGCCTTTCGAGAAGCTTCATTGGAGCCCTCGCGCGCGCCGCTTCTCTTCTAGCAACAAATGATGGTCGATAATGCGGTCTGCCGATTTCGCGAACCAGGGAAACTCTTCGGGATCTCGGGCGGGCTCTTTGCCGCGATCTTTGGTGAACTTCAAATTTGGGTTTACGCGTAGAATTCCCGGTTTGGTGGCCCTATAGAGTCTGGCATCCGTAATCCACGGCCGAATGTTTGTGCGGACCCCGTCATTAAGATCGGGTTCCCAGCCGATAGGCTGTTGGTCGAGTGGCTTCCAACGAACGAAGATGTCGTATGGCCTTTGGCCTTCGAGAATTTTCTTAAGTTCGCCCTGGAGATGCTCGGCGGCGGCAAGGCGCGTATCCGCACCTTCCACTCCATTTTGCACGTCCTGGCGCTGGCGAGTGAGCCAATCGCCGAGATAAGAGAAAATCAGCTTTTCAAGGTTCCTGCGGTCAAGACGGTGGTAATTCACCAATGCGTGGAAGCCATCTTTAAGGCCATCCCAGATGTGCCAAACAAATGGCAGGTCGAATATCTGGCAATGCTCCTCAAAGAACTCATCGCGAAGCCACATTTCGAGTGTCGATGACTTCTTGCCTACGAGCAATTGTTTGAAGTTATAGTCATGGCCGAAAGCGGCTTGGAGAAGTGCGCGAAGACGGGAGACCCCATTCTCTTCTCCGGCCACGGACGCGAGACAGACGATGCCGTCTTTGGCGGAATAGCTTTCGAGACCATCTGGAGCAAGTGAGGGACAATCAATAAAGCTTGCACCCGTTTTTCGTGGCCAGTTGTAGCCGACGAGGCGAGCAACTGAAACCTGAAGAGGGTGGTCAGAACCTTCGGGATGGCCTTCAAATAGCCATTGCGTCGGATCGGTGGTTGACGGATAAGGCAGCCCATCAGGGTAGTCTTCTTCAAAACGTCGTTGCCAATAGTCCTTCTGGAATGGGATCTTGACGAGCGTCTCGTTTGTCACGTTTAGCTTCTGGGAAATGCGTCTGACCGATTCTTTGAAGTCTGACGACCTACAAAACGCCCAGACTGCAGGGAGATCATCGATGTTTCGTGGAATGATTGCATGTGCAGTGTGATCGAACATCTCGCCGGTGTAAAGCGTGCAGGGCAGTCCCCCCACCTCTGCAACCAGTACTCCTGACTCGCCCCATGCTTCAGCTCCTGACTTCCACCCGCCAAGCCGTCCTGCTTCCTTTAATCGGCATGCATGTTGGTAGTACTTGCCCTTCCCATCTTCCCAAAGCAAGACATCGCTTCTGCCGGTAAACGGAGTGCTAACGAGGGGCGCGCTCAGAGCAAAGGTCCAGCCGTCGGAGACCTCCGGGAATTCCCAAAATGACCGGACGAATGGAGGATTGTCGCTTGTTGCAAATCCTTGGGCCGTATACGCGTATTCGGACAGGTGCCGACCCTCCTGAAGAGGCTCAGTTGCAATCACGAAGTCTGGGTGCGCAAGAGCCGATTTTTGACTAACTGCGAGACCTATCTCGGTTCTAATAGCAGAAGCTTTCTCACTCGGATTTCGTTGCGGGCCAGCGTTCCACGCCATGTAGTGATGTTCGCTGCTTGGCGGGACACAATCGAGTATTGTCAACGCGACGCTCACCCTCTCGCCGCTGATTGTCTCAAATGCCCGCGAGCCTAGATTCGCGACTACATTCCAGGTGGTTGTGTGCAGCAGTCGCTTGCGGAAATCTCTGTAGTTTGATGCAAACAGCGGCTCATTCTTGGTAACAATAGCAATCGTGCAATTACTAGCGCAGAGTCTGATGCACCGTTCTATGAAACATGAGGCTATGTCTGCCTTTGCGTCCGAAAAATAGTCTTCACAGTATTGAGCAAGAACTTGGGTCTGTCGATTGCGGCCCAAATAAGGAACATTCGTGGCGACTAACGTGAACTTATCGATGAGAATCCCGGTCGCAGCAAGTAGCCCATCAGCCGCAACGGCAAGTTCCCCTTTCTCACCATTCTCCTGTTCAAACCTCAAGGCAGACTGAAGTAACGAACGAACTGCTCGGAAGTCTGAGGAGAACAACTCATCTCCGAAGAAGCTAGGATCGATTAGACTGCCGAGCACAGGCGCGTGACGAAAGATTGAATAAAGCTTTTGCATGGTTAGGCGCGCCATATCATCTTCGCCTGCGAGGTGTGTCCAATCTGCTTCAGATGAGTTAATGCCTAGACCTGAACAGGCAAGGTTTAGCCCGGACAATGCGAAATGCGTGCCCGCCAATTGCCATGCCGTTAGAGCAAGATTGAATGCCGCTATTTGGCTGCATCTTGCGTCTAGCTCTAGGCCGAACAGATTGTCACGAAGTACTGCCTTCGTGGCCTCCTCAAGGGATAGTCCCTCCTCCTCTACTCGCATATGAGCGAGTAGAGGAATCGCTGCCGCTAAGAAGTGACCGCTCCCCATGCATGGGTCGAGAATCTTGAGGTCTCTAGCCAATCGCGGCCATCCGCTAAACGTGCCCGCAGATGGCGTTCCATCATCGTTCAGGTGGAGATAGTTCCACTTGTAGCCATGCAACGATGCGTCCTTGCCTTCCGATTGACGCTTGGCTGCCCACCATGCACCTACCGTGTTTTCTAGAAGGAAGAGGACCATGTAGTCTTCGGTGAAGAGCTGCGTTACGGCGGCGAGTTCGTCCGCGCCAATATCAACTTCAGATTTGTTAACTCGCTTTTTTTCGTCATCTTGCCAAAACTGATAAACCCACCCGAGGCTATCGCTTGCTAGGAATACCTCCCTGGGAAGCGAGTTCAACTTCTCTTCCAAATCGCGACGCTTCTCAGGGGCCAGCGGGACACGCAAGGCCGGATCGTCTGATCGAAAGACCTCGCGCAACAACATCCGCTGCGCATACTCCGCCGCCAAATCAATCCAGTCGCGTCCAAGTCTGAGTGCATCTTCTTTTACCTCACCCAAGGAAAGCGCTACGCCGTGCTTCGGATGCATCAAAAGATCGTTTTCGGCGAGGAAGCGAGCAAACAAAAGCCGATGCCAGTGCTCGTATGCCACCGCTTGCTTGAGATGATTGATGGTTTGGTCGCCGCGGTGCGGGTCGAGCTTATCACCCAACTGCCGGCCGTGTGCGCGAAGCTGATTCCTTAGTGTCCGCTCCTCGGGCGTCAGAGAGCCGTGGGGCTCGTGGCGATCTACGGCAAGGCGCTGTAACGACTGTTCTGCGCCGGCCTCGGCAATTTGACGCGCGCCATCCTTTCCGGCGATGGTTCTCTCAAGCAGACGGCGAAGTTCTCTGGAAAGACTTGACATAGTTATTGAACCTGAACAGGACCTTTCTCGACGGCTTCAAGCAGTGCTTTCTGCTGCCGCTCTGCCCAGTGCCGTACATCGTCGGCAGTCTTGAGCAGCGCTTTCTCAACGTTGACTGCCTTTACCTTGGGCTCCAGCAGAATTGCCGCTGCATTCAGAGCACTGGCTACACGTCCGGATACCGCATCCGCCTCGGCCTTCCTCGCAGAGAGGTTGCGCGTGTCGAGCGCGGCAAGAATGGTTGCATCGCTTGCAGTGTCCGGCTTGACCGGTGCCACGATGCCGACATCGTGAAGTATCTTCTCTTGTTGCGGAGCGGTGAGTTTTTGCCAGGTGGGGTTGGCGACGAGCTGTTGAATGCCTTCCTGATGTGCAGCCTCGTGGATCGAGTGGGCTTCATTGAGCGCCTGCCGCAATACGCCAGTCAGCCCGGACCTCAATGCTGGTATCGGGTCCGTAGCATCTGTCAAGAGACGGTGCGCGTGGATCGCTGCGACATGCTTGCGAGCGTCCTCAGCCGCTGCAAGGTCAGCAGTATGGGCGGACAGCTTCTCCACCGTTTTCCACGCCGGATGGCGTTGGGCAATCAATCCCTTAGCCTTCTTCCACTCCGCGATCCGGGCAATGAGAGAATCCGAAATGTCGCGGAGGGCTGCAAGCCGTTCGTTTCCAACTTGGTTCTGGATGTCCTCGATGTCTGTGACCGATGGCGGAGCCGGCAACGGCGGAGCACCGCCGGCCTCGCCGGCCAATGCAAGCGCCGCGCGGAGAAAATCAGCGGCCCTCTCGCTTTCTTCGCCAGAGCCGCATTTGAGATCAAGCGACTGGAAGAGCTTGCGCAGCTTGAGCCGGTCATCGAGGGAGATGCTCGTCTTCTCAATGCGGAACTCTGCCTTGGGAATACGGTTCTGGTCTAGTTGTCCGCGCTCAACGGGGGAGCCGTTCAGCGTGGCGATAAGTTGTTGGCTGCTGTGCAGCGCAATCAATGCGGCATCCACGGCGTCACGAGGCCAGCCGAATGGCGCGGCCTCAAGTTCCTTGCGAATCTGCGTGCCGGTCTTTCCAGAACCGATGGTCTGCCGCACCTGTTGGCAGACTGGATGCTGCTCGATCGGTCCCTCGTACTTCAGCGGCTGGAAAGGCTGCTCATGGGCAGCGCGGGCGCGCTTGATGCAGTTTTCCCATGCCGCCGAAGGCGCGTCTGCCTTGCTGAACTGTGGGAAGAGCCGCACGAGAGAGTCTTCCGCAGCCGACTTGAGTTTTACGTCCAGCGCGAGCCCGAAGACTTCACTGCCGCCGCCGCGATAGACTTTGGCCGCGCCTACAATCTCCATCACAAGATTGTTGCGGGCGGTCTCCGCGAGCTTCTTTCGGCTTTCCATGCCGCTCTTTGCCAACTCGCCCTCAGTAGTAGCGGGAGCGCCCTTGGCCTGGATGGTCTGATTGGCGGCCTCGAAGGTCGCGATGGCGCTTAGCAACTCTTCGCGGGACTTCTTGGGGATGAACACATAGATGGTTGGGGAGTCCATGCCGGCGGCGATGGCCGCATCGGTCATGGCCTTTTCGGTCGAGGAAAAGCCATCGCGAATCCAAACCGGGATGGAGTCGCCGGCGACCTGTGGCGGTTCCTGGCCACGATGGGTTACGAGGGACCGGCTAACCTTTGCCTGGCCCTGAATCAGCTTCACTCCCTTTAGGGCACGGTCAACCTCTGCTCCGAGGAGCTGATCGCGCTGTTCATCGAAGTCGGCGGCGTTGTTCTTGAACTTGGTTTCACGTTTGCGGAACTCGTCATCCCAGGCGCGGCCTTCTTCTGTTTGTATCCGGAATTCGCTGCCGACCCGCATGAGAACGCCCTCATCGGCCAGGGAATTGAGGTGAGTCGCCACATCGGAGCGCAGCTTGCCGTTGTCGGCGGTCAAGTCTTCGACCAGGAGATCGGCGATGTGTTCGGCGGTCGCTCGAACGCCAATGTCAGCGCCTGATTCTGTTTTGAGCTGACCAATCAAAAAGGTCAGGCCGCAGATCCGTTGTGCAAGCGGGTCGGGCAGGGCCGCGATACGGTCGTAGATTGTGCGCGGTAGGACGCCGGTTCCGATGAGCTTGGTTGCGAGCAGGGAATAGAGTTGATCGGCTGTGATAACCGTGCCAAGAGGGCGGTCGGCCAGCTCTTCAAGAGAGTCATGGATGATGCCGAGCTGTGAGCGTAACTGGCTCTGGGTGCCGGCAGCATCGACCTGGCGGAAACACTCCTCCCAGAAGCGGCGCCGGACAGGGAGGAGAGGGTAGTCATCAATAATGATGCCGTGGTCGCTGCTGCGTTCCCCTATCTTTGTGCCCTGCAACTGACGGGAGACTTCGCCGGCGTGTCGGCTGAG
Organism: Acidobacteriaceae bacterium; assembly: GCA_003139095.1. Lineage (GTDB taxonomy): Bacteria > Acidobacteriota > Terriglobia > Terriglobales > Acidobacteriaceae > Acidiflorens. Next base: position 26,562 of record PLHW01000034.1, on the reverse strand, counting down.
CAGCTTCTCGACTTCCGCACGCGCTGTCGGTTGCTTTTGGAGCAGTACCTCACGTGTGACCACTTCAACGTCAGTATCTGAGAGCTGAACGCGGATGAGAAAGCGATCCAGCATTTTCGCAAGAAGCTCCTGGCCGGTCAGAGCGGACTGGCCGGCGGCGACAAGCATCACCTGGCTGTCAAGCTGCTTCGAAAGCACCTCGGCAATCTCGGTAATTGTGACCGAACGATCAACCGATGTGCCGATGTATTGCTGCACCTCGTCCAAAATAAAAATAGTGCAGGGCAACTTGCCGCCCTTGCTCTGGCGTTTGAGCACTCGTTGGAACGTGGAGAGGAATTCCGTCGATGTCAGATCAGTTGTGCGGAGCGGGAACTGCTTCCGCAGTGTCTCGCCGACCTGAGCCTTGCTGGAGGCAAGATTAGGGTCGCACTGTAGCAGCGCCTCACGAATAATCGGGCTGACGTACAAGTCGCTCAGTTCACTTTCCCATGACCTGCCGGCGGCCTCGACTGCGCCCTTCACACTGGCAAGGAAACCCTGCTCTTCGAGCCAAAGCTGGAAATGCGCCAACTGATACTGGTCGGGCAGACCTACTGCACGAAAGAGAATGGCAAGGACGGATTGGCGGACCAGATCGGAAGTGCCAGAGGGCAATGTGCCGGCGGCGGCCAGCAGTCCACCTGACTTGCGCCCGGCAATGTCGAGTTCGCGCAGAGCGCTGCGAATGTCCTGTGGTAGGTCCGGGACCAGGCTTCGCGCCGTTGCGCCGTCCGGGAAAACGGTGTCCTGCCAAAGATGGCAGAGCATCTTCAAAAGGTGTGATTTGCCGCTGCCGTAGAAGCCGCTCACCCACGCTGCTTTTTGACTTGCTTGGGATTGGCCACGCAGAAACGAGTCGAGTATTCGTGACATGCCGTCGCCGTACTGACCCTTGCAGACAAAGCTGGACAGTTCACCACGCAACTGCGCCAGCATCTTCTCATCGGCGGCCTCGTTTTGAATGCGCGCCTGGCCGTTGTTTGCAAGCGGATTCTTGGATGGATCACGAAGAAGAACGTCTTTCAGTAGCATTACGCAAGCCCCACGCTATCTAGAGTGATTGGCACTGCAAGGTAGTTCCAGCCGTCCCGAGCGTCGAGGAGACGGTAGTTGTTTTGCTCGTATTGTCCGGGGAAGAAGATGACAAGGCGGCCACGGATTGAGGATTCAATCAACTTCAAGACTTGGGAAACCCGAGTGAACGCAAACAAACTGCCCACTCCAAACACGGAGACAACAGAGCTTTCGGTAGCGTCAGCCTGAGTCAAAGCGGCGCGGATTTTGCCGGCAACGAAAGCCGTGAAATCCGATTCAAGCTTGAGCTGAAGATCGTCTGGGGATTCGAAATATGCATCGCGGTATTCAGTTTTTGCAATCCACTCCGCAAAGGCAGGCGCAACATTTACTTCGATCCAGTCGTGGTTTGCCTGCTTGGTGACAATTTCAAACTCGCCTTTGTGGGCGAGAATGTCACGTTCCAGTTCCTTATCGTAGACGATGATAATCACGCGCTGAGAGTCTGCGATGGTCCTCTGCCAGGCGGTTGTGATGTGCTGGCCGTAGCTCTTGGCAAGTTGTTGAATGCGGCTCATCGAGCATCTCCTTCTGACTCCGGATCAAGCCGGTCCAGGCTCAGGTCGAAAACATCGCCCGCCACTCTTAGATCCAGCAATCCGAGGCGTTTCGCTTCAATTGCAAGATTGAGGGCCTGCGATGGAGTGCAGTCCAGCGCCTTGATCCAGCCCGAACTGAGGAGATCTTCGCCATGGAAGCCGACAGCCGCTCCAAGATAAAGAGCAAAAGCCACACCTCTTGGGGTCGGCTGGACTCTTCGCCGAATCTTAAATGTGCGCCCGCTGAGATGTCCCGATTGGCTCCAGGAACTTGCAGCGTTACGAATTACCTTGTCGAGGGTGGAATCGCTTAGACGTTCACCGACCGTCGCTCGAAGTCCCTCGGCCATCGACTTGCGCGGCAGTTCCAGTCCGTCGGCAAGAGGCAAGATGGCTTGCGCGGTCGCTAACAGAAGTGGATCGCGGGCGAGCGCTGCAAGGAGTGCGAGGAGTGATCGTGAGGAAGGATCGGGGTCCCAAAGTTTCCGGAGAACACGAAAGATTGGGACTTCTGGATCCAGAGCGTAGAGTTCGCTGAGCCTTTGCAGGGACAGGCGACGTGTGGCAGTTGTTGGCTTCCTTAAGCAGTTGCCTTCCACTACGGCATCTACATAATCCCTTCGAGTGCCGCTTGGGGGCACTGCACTCAAGACTGCCGCAAGTTCTGCCAGCATCATTGTGCGACTCGAATGAGTGCCCTTCTTGCCGAAGCGGAATCCGAGCGACTGGTCGATATTTTGCGTGATAAAAGTGATCATATTGTTCGCCGGCAAATTTGCCGGCTATTCAAAATACGAGGCCGACGAGTTTGTTTCTACGCTCGATTCCTCCGCGTGTCAATAACTATTTTTCTCGCCGGCAAACTTGCCGGCATAAAGTGTCTTCTGAAATATACACGGTATCTTGAACTCGTTGCTATGTGCCCTGAGGTGATGCAGGATTGGCTGGGGTACTCAGATTCACCTCAGACTGCGATTGCGACCCAACAGCCGAATGGTCATTATGGGCACCTGTGTGCCTGGAGCGGCAAAATCATGCCCGTCGGGTGGGATCAATCTGGTGCTCCCGCCACGGGGCAGGAGCCTCAAGTGCGGGCGGGAAGACGGGCATCGGACGCAAAAATGGCGGAGCCTGTGGTTTGGCTCCGCCATCTTGGTTGGTTGGACTATGCCGCTTTGGGCTTCTTTTCTGCCTTGGCGGCTGGCTTCGGCGCGGCCTTCTTTGCAGTACCCGCCTTGTCCTTGGCGGCGAATTCCCGCCTGACCTTGGCAGTGATCGCGTTTATGTCCACCTTGTAGAACTCGGCTGCTTCCTTGAGTAGCTTGCCGGAATCGCTCGCAGAACCCGCCGACTGGAGAATGACGATCTCCACCAACAGGCGTCCGAGAATGCTCTCTTCTGACTTGCGGATGAAAGCTGAAAGCAGCTTGGCCGGGGTGTCGGCAGGGCTCTTCGTCTTGCCGATACCGTGCTGACGGAGAACGATGGCCAGTCCTCGCTCTTCCAGCGTTGTGGCCAGTCTTTCGACTATGAAAAGCAGGTCGCGCTTCATCAGACGAACGGGAACGGCCTCGACAATGGCATTCAAGACCCGCAAGCCGGTTGCCTGGGCGAGTGCTTCTTCGCGGCGGCGCTTCTCCTGCTCGGCTTTGACGTCAGCATCGGCGGCAACGTTGGACTGTTGCTTCTTGGCATGGTGCACGGGGCATTCGGGATTTGCGCAGACGCGCCGCAACTCGCCTTTTTCGCTGCCCTCGGTGACAATGGCCTCCGTAGTGAACTTGCAGGTCTTGTACTCGGGCCAGTCGCGCTGCTTCTGGTTGGTCGGCTTGTCGTTGCGAATCTCAACGTACTTGTTGCGGGGCACAACGGCGCTGCCATCCTTCGGCGTTCCGTAAGCCGTGCTGATCTGTACCAGCTTCGGTTTGGCCGCGATGGTCTGGCGGACGTGCGCTTCGACCTTCGCGGCGTAGCACTTCGGATCGGAACATTGGTCCGCGTGGGTCAGGCCTTCAAACAATAGAACATTGTGGCCGGTGCGCTTCGGGCAATCGAGGCAAGCTCCGGCCTCGGGCACAAGCGCGGCGTCCTCTTTTGAGAACGGCGCGGAAGCAAGCTCCAACAGAATGTTGTGTTCAATCCACTGTTGCAAATGCCGAACCGGAAGCAAGATGCGCTTGGCCTTGCTGCCGTTGGTGTACTGCTCCTGATAGCAAGCGGCGAGGGCTTCCTCCTGCTGCGCGGGTTGCAACTTCGCCAGCAAGAGAGCATGGCCCAAGCCGATCTCGTCTTGCGAGAATGCCTCCACCACTGCGGGGACAAGCTCGACCAATTTCAATCGAGCGAGAATGAATGCTGGGGCTTTGCCAACCTTGGCGGCAATCTGTTCGATGCTGTACTTCGGTTCTTCAAGCCGCATCAGCGCGGCGAAACCGTTGGCCTCGTCGAGCGGATGCACATCGCGGCGCTGGAGATTTTCGACGATGCTGGTTTCGAGGGCCTGGGCGTCAGTCAATTCGACAATGCGGACGGGCGCTGTTTCAAGTCCAGCCAGTTGCGCCGCGCGGTAGCGCCGCGCTCCGGCCACGATCTCGAAGTGCTGGCCTACAGGCCGCACGACGAGGGGCGCAAGGATGCCTTGCGTCTTGATGGACTCGGCCAGTTCGCCAAGCGCCGATTGATCGAAGCTGCGGCGCGGGTTGGTTGCCGACTCAGTGAGACTCACGAGCGGCAGGTTGCGATACTCGGATTGCGTTTGAACTGCGGTTGTCATTGGATTCTCCTTATGTGGTTGTCGAGCGTGAATGCGTAGGCGGACACGGTCAGTGCCCGCCTGTTGAATGGCGGTTTACCGGCACATGCTGCGTACAAAGGCTTCATAGAAGCCCTGAGACCGGAGGTTTCTGTCCCACGTCCGGGCGAACGCTTCGTGTTGCTGTTTCAGCCCTGAGATGGTAAACAGCTTTTGCGAGTCGTCGCGGTAGCTCGAATACTGCTCGATGCCGAGATAGTCATTCCGCCAGTAGTACGGGGCGAGTACGATCTCGCTTCCATCGCGGCGCATCTCGAAGAGCATCTCCGGGTCGCGCATGGCGTCGCCGTTCTGCTTGCCGTAGTGCGCAACAGAGACGGTCGGCAGACCGTTGGGGCCGCTGATCTCGATGTCCTCGATGTCGAGCGGCACCCACGGCGGGTTGTCGATGTGAAGATGGAAGCCGGGCGGGAGCGGCCCGGCCTCCATCAGGATGAGAGCCAGGGTCCGCATTACTCTACCTCCGCAACGGCCTCGTTCTCTTGGGTTGGTTCGTCCGCTTGAATGGCGGCGAGAATCACGGCGGAAGTGCGCTGGATGACTTCAAGGCTTTCAGCCAAAAGCGCGGCGTTTCCCGCGTACATCTGGATGTAATCGCTCGAAGCGGTTCCCATCTCCAAACCAACACTCTGGCCNNGTGCGGCGTTCGGCCTTGTGTAAAAGCTCATGCGCCGTTTCGTGAACCAGCGTGGTGAACTCCTCGGCCTTCGACTGACCCGGAAGCAAAGCAATCTTACCGCCGTAGGAGACGCCCAAAGCCGGGGCGATCTTCTCGTTGAATTCCAGCTTGATGTTCTGCTGTGCGAGGAATGCAATCATCCGGTCGCGGTGCTCGCCCACTTCGCCGGTGATGTTGTGCTCAAACTCCGGCAGGTTCGCGCCTTCGGTCTGGCTGAGATCGAACACGTAGACGGCACGGAAGCCAATCAGCATGGGCGCTGGCTTCGCGCCCTGCTCCTGCTCTGCCGTGTCTCTCTTCCGGCGATGGCCGATGATCGGCGCGAGAATCTGAATACCTTTCTCGCCCTTTTTCACAAATCGGCCAAGCTCGTTCCATGCGCGGATGCCCGCTACTCTGGTGGCGGTCGGGCGCTGTCTGGCTATCTGCAAAATGTTCCCGAAGGAATACGAATGGAACCGCGCCATCGCGCCGAGATACGCGGTCAAGGTTTCGCTCTTGCCTGCCTCAAGCTGCTGAATGAGGTAGTCAACGGCCTGCTTGATGAGTTGTTGTGTCGGGTTGTCTTTCTGGCTGTTGCGCTGCTGGTAAGGCGACTCGCTGCGGTTTTGCCGTGCCGCATTATTCCTGTGCGGCGCGGCGCTGCTGATTACGGTTGGGCCATTGCTGGCGGCGAAGGCTGTACTGCTCATAGTGGGTGTCATTGCTCTGTTCCTCGTTTGCTGCCCGCTGTGGGGCGATCTGCGTGCATGAGGGAGAGCACTGCCTGAAACCCAAATTTCTTTTGTTGAGTGCTCCCGCTTCATGGTTTGCGCGGCGGGCAGGGGCGCGGAGGGTTCTGTCAAGGCCGCAAACGGCGCCGCGTCAGCGGTCGAAGCGTAGCGGAGAGCCTTTACAGGTTCCGACCGCCTCTGCCATAAAGCCGCATGAAGCGGGGGCACTTGATAAAAGAAGAAATTTAGGACCCAATCCGAATTGCACTGCGCTGGTCAGGGCCGGGCGTTGCGGGGCAGGAACAGGCTCCGCATGGATGGGGAGCGGAAAACGCCGGCAAGATCGGCGGTTGCAGTGAGGGAAGGGCGGAGCAGCCTTCCCGGCAGACCCGGGTTCAGTGAATGGAGTGCTGGTCACTGCCCCTGCGAATTGTGCTCACGACGACAAATGCGATTCCTTGGATTCGTCTCGGTAATTTATCCTCTTGCCAGGTATCAGATCTGATTTCTGACGTTTCCGCGATTTCCCGAGCCGCGGTAGAGACCAAATCGAATCGGTATGGTGATCCCGTTGGCGAAAAAAAAGCGCAAAGCGAATGGCAAGACTCACGGGCGCAATCGTCACGATCTGAAGGGCTTCGATTTCGGAATTGATGCGAAGGTTGCGCTCGTCGGCGCCATCGATTTCAACAATTCCTTACGCCAAGCGGGGATATTCGGATGCGTTTATGGCAGTGCCTTTGACGAACGCCTCGGACAGAACTTGCCACTCGTATCTCTTCTTGCAAGCGAGCAGACCGTTCTCGAAGACGCGTTTCGGGAGTTTCACCGCTGGGACGAAGTGACACATGGCGACGCTCTGGATCTCACATTTGTGTTCTTGAAGAATGCAGGCTATCTCATTGGCATTACGCCAACTCGCGAGTATTTGGACAAACGGTTTTTCAGCACGAATCTGATTCACGACCCGTTGTATTCATTCCTGACTTGGGTCAAGCCGATCGATACACGAAGCATCGGAATTGAACAAATCCGAGAATACAAGAGCAAGCACTTCATTTCTCCAATATTGTTCGGTGGAGTAATCCGCGACCCTGCGCGAATGAGTGGGCCGATGAACCACCGAGATCTCCTGCCAATTACTGTGGCCCCTCTGCTAAAGTTCCGGGCAACATTTGTGGAGGAAGAAAATGTCGAACCTCATACTGTGCCCGGAATCGTTCTGGACGCATCACGACATATGTCGTCGAGTTCCAGGATGCCCAAGGGTTGGCCCGACCCTCCGGTTTCGAATTTGTCGGACTTCCTAAGTCGCAGGTCAAAGTTTTTAGCAAAGCAGTTCCCAGTCACCTTCGAACGTCTTCGACTATTTCCGGCCTATATGCAGCTCTTTAAGCCCCTGATAGATGAAGGTATTCGGATATGGCAATGCCAGCAAGCGTTTTGCAATCTGCTCCTAAGTAGCAGACTGTGTTCTGGGACGTTCCACTATACAACCATTTCATTCAGTCATCTAGACAAAACAATCTTCGACGCTTTACGGCAATATGCTGAGTTTGCCGACGGAACCGACCAGACTCTATCCCAGGTGACTCCCGTTCTTCTGAAACAACAAGTCCTATTGGATTCCGAATTCCTTCTGAAGCATCGTGGAGTAAATGTGTCTCATCTCCCCGCTGACCGTATGCAAGCAACCATGTCTCTTCACGGTTTACTGGATACCGATGCACGCATCTGACGCTCCAATCAAACAGCCTCCTGAAAGGCTGCGCATATTCGTCAGTTCGACGATTGGCGAATGTGCGTCTGAACGTGTGCGGGCTCGAGAAGCGATTGTGTCCCTAAATCATGAACCATTTTTGTTCGAAGACGCCGGCGCCCGTCCGTATCCGCCTCGCACTTTATACCTTAGGAAACTTCGAGAGTCGGACATCTTTGTGGGAATCTATAAACTCTCTTACGGATGGGTGGCACCAGAGGCTGAAATCTCTGGGCTCGAAGATGAATATCGCGAAGCAATTAAGAGCGGCATCCCCTGCCTACTCTATATTTATGCCGACCGGACTTCGCGTGATCCCCGTCTAACAGCACTGTTGGCCGAGTTTGAACAAGGTGGAAATACCTACTCTCACTTTCAATCTTCTGATGATCTGTACATCCGGGTTCGTGATGACCTAACATCCGTTATCGTTGAACGATTCCTCCGCATGCGTTCGGTTGAACCAATGATCGCCGGCGACTATCACTTCCACTCCTCAACGGATTCGTCGGATTTAGTCATTGAAAGGCCGCAGTTGGAACAGGCAATTCTACAGCTCCTGCGCTCGGAACCAATCCTTGCAGTGGTCGGAGTGCCGGGTTCAGGAAAGACTGTTGCACTATCGCGTCTAGCCAAGAATGACCATTTCGATTTCATTTCTGCTTCAGGGATCCAATCCGGTGAATTGATTCAAATCATAAACAATCGATTACGTGCCTCGCGCGCAGCAGAGCCCGAATATTTTCTGGGTAGCGATAACGCGTTCGTCGCGCTGAAAGAGGAGTTTGAGCGTCATCACGAAATCACGCTTGTAATCGATGACCTGTTTGATGAGCAATCTCGTGATACGCTTTGCAGGTTGTTGAAGGCATCAACGGGAAAGCACAGGCTTCTATATTCGACCAGCGAGATCGGTATTCCAGCAGACCACCCGCGGTTCGTCGTTCCACCATTGACGGAAGAAGAAGCAAGCCAGGTACTCAATAAGAGCGCCTGGGCCTCGGACGGTTCTGTACGGTCACGGCTATTAGCCGTCTCTGGCGGAAATCCACTGTTGCTCCGGTATGTTTTAGAGAGCGGCAGCGATGCAATGCCACCGTCTCTCGTGACTATTGCGACGACCGGGTACTTACGATTGTTGCCCCGCACCCAGGAGATTCTTGCGTATTTGGCGATTTCCGGGGCGCAATTGTCCCTAGAAGAGATCTTGCAGCTTGTAACGGAGGGTCCAGGAGCCCCGAATCAAGTATTAGCGGATCTGGAGCCTGCAAAAGAGTTCTTAGTCGAGACGGTATTCGGGTTCACGTTGAAACACCAACATCAGCGACATGCCGTTGTTGCCGCCTTGCAGAAACATCCTCAGGCACTCGCATATTATGGTCGGCGCGTTGCGCGTCTTCTTCGTAGGCGCGGTGATAACGTTTTGGCGTTCCGTGTGTTGGACCAAATATCTGACAAGGACAGAATTCCAGCCGGTTATGCTGCGATTTTCGACGCTTCTCGCGTTCACGATTATAGGACTGTTCGACCCATTCTTGTCGCAATGATACGAGCGCTGGGAGATTCAGCCGATGTTGAAGATGCTGTACGTCTTCGTCTTGGACTTTCCGATGCAGCATTTGTTCTCGGTGATCTTAAAGAGTCAAATGAATTACTCCGGATCGCGGAGGAAACTGCGACGGAATCTGGTGATCCGACGCTGATAAGCCTTGCGCATGAAGTCTCGGTGTGGCATGGAGCCATTACGCGCTGGGATGCTTCGAGCATTGAAGCTCTTCGTGTGCTGCGAAATACTTATAAGGATGAAGGAGATGTATGGTCATTCGGGCGAATGGCGCTAGAAATATCTGCGTTGAACATTCGAATGGATCGATTCGTCGATGCGGCACTTGAGGCTGAGGATGCTAGAGCGGCCTTCTCGGAGGTCGGTGACGCTTATGGAGAATCCCTCGCTACGATGAATCTGGCATCGGCTCTGTCCGGAATTCCAGGGCGAGAAGTGGAGCTTGAGGAGGTTCTCCGAGAAATTCGAGAATCTCAGAAGATAGGTCCCAGCAAGCGTGTGCGCGCGTGGTTCGCCAATCTGATGGTGAGAAGATTGCGGCGGGAGAAGAGCTTTTCGGCTGCGAAGCGATACGCCGAAGAGGCGATAGGGATCGGTAACGAGCTGGGTGAGATGCATCTGGTGGCGCTTAATCGCATTAACTTGGGAAATGTGCTGCGAGACGAAGGGAATTCTGGAGAAGCGCTCAGAGAGTACGAGGCCGCCAGTGCTCTTGCTAACAAACTTGGCGAGTTAGGTACTGAGGCGAGCGCGGAGCGCCTTATTTCCGGCATTCATCTTTCGTTGAAGGAAATGGATTTGGCATTGCAACACGGGAGTTACGCTGTCGCGGTTCTTGAGGGTTCAGCCGCGAGCAGCGAGGCGGCGGAATGTTTGGAACAACTCGGCGATGTCCAGAAGCAATTACGTAGAGACGCAGAAGCGAACGAGAATTTTCTGAAGGCTGCTTCAATCTATAGGACGATTAATGAACCGGAGGATCAGTGGAGGATCGGCGAGTATTTGCTGAGCGTCTTGGCAAAAGAGGGTCTTCAGGTGGAATACTGTCGTGCGCTAGATTTCTTGGTAGGGGCGGCGACAGACGCTTCATCAGACGACGATCAGGTTTGGCCTGAGCAGCTCTATAGGAGACTTGCAGTACTCGTGGAAGCTGTGCCTGAATCACATATGATCGGTGTCCTTGGGAAATGTTTCAAGCTTCTACTGGACGAACTGGTTGATCCAGTGGCGCGATTCCTGTTTATTGAGTCATCTGAGGCTCTTCTAAGGCGGCGCACTGAGCGGACCAATGAGTGGCGTACAATCCTTCCGCTGTTGTCGCTCCTAACGGCAGTTCCGGCGCGGTTAATTCACATTGAAGACCTGCAATACTTAGCTTTGGAGCTGGAACGGCGTGTTCAAGGCATTCATGTCAGACCGGATGGCAATGGGGCACCGACATGGACCATCGTGTTGGATCTAAAGTGCCCTGTGATTTGCTCGATCAACGGGTTCGACGAATCCAAAGAGACGGCATTGATCATTTTCTTGTTAGTTATATTCTTCAAGGGATTCGGCCGGCTTATCCAAAGCGAGATAGTCGGCGATACGAGTCTTATTCGCCGGGAGCTCGTAATTTCTGTTGGCAATGAACGTTATATTCCGGACAGCATTCGTAGTTTTTTGCAGTCTGCCTTGAAGGATTCTGACAGTTGCGTATCGCGCCCGACAAATCCTCGAGATTTAAAGGCCCTTCCTACAAATGTCTTCTTCAAAGAGTCGGTGGTTGATGACCGGGCTCCTGAGAGCGGGAGCTCCTCAAAACTGCATATACTGCTGGGGCAAACTCTCCTGGAAGTTGTCTACCAGCTGTTTGGGGGAGAAATTGATGAGGAGGTCTTAAGGCCAAAACTCATTAATGTTATACGGGAGACGATTTCATGACGGGCATCGAATTCGGCGGCCCCGCCAGATTCGTGCTGAACAAGTGGATTGTCTAGAAGGAAGCATCTTGCCCACTTGAGTGCCAACCGGATGTGATCAGCAGGTCGTCCATACGGCGTAGCAGAGGGGAAGTCTGCAAGCTGCTTCGTCAGGTCGATGCAGCTTGCGGTAGGCAAAGATGGTCTCAGACCTGGCCATTAAGTAGGTGGCGATCTTCCAATTTTTGTCTGGAGCGTTCAAGTTCCTCTGCAATCAGCTTTTCATCCGGCAGGATCGTTTGGTATTCGGCTGCGAGAATCTTATTCGAGAGGTTGTCGAGGGCGTAGTGGGCTTCTGCAGCGCCTTTTTCGGCGCAGAGGATCAGGCCAACTGGCGGGTTCTCGCCGGGTTTCATCCAATGCTCGCGGGCGTAGTTGAGGTACATGTGCATTTGTCCGGCGTCTGCATAGCTGAACTTATCAATCTTGAGATCCACGATCAAAAGGGATTTCAAGCGGCGGTGAAAAAAGACGAGATCGACACGGAACCAATTGTCGTCGATGCGAACTCGGCGCTGACGGCCTACGAATGCAAAGTCATCGCCCAACTCAAGCAAGAAATCGGTGAGATGGCGGATGAGCGCTTCCTCCAAGTCCGACTCAGAGTATTCGTCCTTGAGGTCGAGGAATTCGAGAACGAACGGGTCTTTGATGGCCGCTTCCGCCGTGATTGTGTCGCCGCGTTCAGCGGTCTCAGCCTTTTGAAGCATGACGGCCTTATTCCGCGAAAGTGCGATGCGTTCGTAGAATTGGCTACCAATCTGGCGGTCAAGCTGCCGGACGGACCACCCAAGTCGCAGCGCCTCGGTTTCGTAAAAGGATCGCGCTTCCGGGCGCTTGACGGAAAGCAGGCGAACGTATGCTGACCAGGGTAAAACAAAGCGAGTTGCGAGTGTCGAATCAGTTGAAGAAACGACAGCTATCGCATTGAAATCATTGGGGCTTGTTAATTCGCCAGACAGTGTCTGGCGAATTTGCGGGTCGGGCCATGCGCGGTAGAATGCGCGCATTTGCCTAAGATTCGCTCGCCCAAATCCTCTGCCGAATTGCCGCGTCAGATCCCCAGCAAGCTGTTCGATAAGCTGCTCACCGTATTCGGCACGGTGCTCGCCGCCCTGTTCGAGCATGACGATGCGCCGCCCAATCTCCCAATAAGTCGCGGTCATGATCGAATTGACATTTCGGGCGGCAGCAGATCGCGCCGCTTTGAGCAACTCAACGATTCCAGTGCGGATGTTGAGGTAATTTTCGGGCATGATTGGCAAATTGGTCATAGCAAATCCTCCATTTCTTGTCCATGTATTGAAGTCGGACGGAATGAAGGTTGGCGAAGCCTCCATTCTACTGTTCGCAGTCCTCAGAGTCCCATTCCAACTCCCTGTGCAATGGATGGCGCTTGGTTGAGTTCGAGAGCCGAGGTCTTGGAGACATCAGAACTGAGTTGCGGGCTGAGCTTTGTCATGTCGTCGGTGAAGATGGTGGCCTCGTGGCTGGCGCGGGAGATTGAGACGTAGCCGAAGCGGGAATTGAGCAGGTCCGGGTGGACGCCGGTATCGGCGTTGACCAGAACGCGTTCGGCAGTAAGGCCCTGTGCGCTATGGCTGGTGACAGCATAGCCATGATCAAAATGGCGATGTTCTTTTGGATCGAATTCAATCTGACGATTGTTTTCGAGCCTGCCGAAGATGCGGCCATCTGGATCGAATCGTTCAATCACCACAAGGTCGCGATTGGCGACGCCGAGCGACTTGTCGGGCGCGGTGAACTGGATGCGGTCACCAGCGGAGAACTCGCGGTCGATCTCACGATATACGCTTACGCCGGTCAGGCGGCGCGGGTCGTAGACGGCCTGCTCGCCGGAGGATCTCTCGACGGTGAGCAGGTTGGCGGCGGGGTTTATGCCGACGACTGTTCCGTAGGTTCCAGCTTCAATTCCGGCGATTTTGCTGCCGCGCGCATAGCGAATTACGTCGTTCAACTCGAAGTGGCTGGCCCAGGTGCGTTCGGCACCGGTCATGTCCTGGCGCTGAACGAGTACACGGAAGGTGTGGTCCTCCGGTGCGAGGGCTCCATTGGCCTTCAATTCCTGACGGACGGCGACATTCAACTCACGGCGGGAGGCGTTGTCGGGTGAGACGATCAGGGTCTTTTCTGGCGACTCGACGTAACTTCTGGCGATGGTGCGGATGCGCTCTTCCGTGCCGGGAATCTCCCTCACGCGGCCCTGTTGCTGGAGTGATTCGAGCGCGGCGGAGACTTGCCCTTTGGCCAGCATCTCGACAGCGGACTTCAGCGCCGGGTCTTTCTGGCGGACAATCTCGTCGAGCTTGGCGGTGCGCATTCCGGCCTCTTGCAACTGTTCGAAGGGACGGCCAGCCTCGACGCCCTGATGCTGGCGCGTGTCGCCGATCAGGAGCACACGGTCGTTCGGGCCGAGACGCGCAAGGAACTCGCGCATCTGGTTAGTGCTGGCGAGGCTCGATTCATCGACAAAGTAGAATTGCTTCTGTCCGGGGACTGCCGGTTGTGTGGTGCGTGCAAGGAACCCTTGCAGGGTTCCAGACTCAACGCCCGCCTCGCCAAGTTGACGGGCGGCGCGGGAGGTCGGGGCGAAGCCTTCGACCTGGTTGCCCTGCGATTCGGCGGCGCTTCGGATCACGGAAAGTGTAGTCGTTTTGCCCGTGCCGGCCAAACCCTGGATACCCTGAATGCGGTCGGGGGAGCTGAGTACATCCTCAACCACACTCTTCTGAGCGCGGTTGAGATGAGAATGTTGGTCGGCGACAGCAATGGCTTGTTGGCGTGACAAAGTTGGCTCGACCTGGCCCTGCCCCTCGCGCACGCGGCGGACGATCTCCTGCTCTGCCTCAATGGCCCTGGCAGTGGTGAACTGACGGGCCGGTACGCTCTGCGACCGCTCGACTATCTGAAATTCACCGGAAGACAAGCGTGCATCAAGGTTGCCGCGAACCTGGGCAAATGTTACCTCTCCCATGCCGCGGCGGAGACCATCGCGAATCAATGCTCGTTCATCGACAACTGCCTCGCGCTCGAAGTTCTTGTCGCGGGAAAAGGTGAGAGACTCGCGAACACGGTCAAAAGAGTTGACCGGCTTCTCCTGATGCTGAAGCCGGTCGCGCGCGGCACGGACGACGGCTTCGGCCTGGTGTCCAAAGTCCGCAGCAAGCTTGCGATGTGCAGCCATGACATCGGCTGGCGAATGAATCTCCCTGCGGTCGCGTGTAGAGTGCGCGGCGATTTCGGCGGCCTCTTTTCCGGTGCGGCCTGTGCGTTCCAGGTACTCGCGAATCTGCTGGCTGCGCGGGCTGGATGCATCGAGGTACTCCTGTGTGTAGCCCTTGATTTCTGGTGCGCCGCTGCGGCCAACAGCGATCTCGTAACCGAGGTGGCGAAGCCGGTAAGTCAGCTCGGATTGATAAACGGCGGTGGCGAACTGCTGCGATGCGAAGAGGCTCTGCGGCTGGATAGCGCGGGATTGGCCGTTGTCCCGCCCGGTGACATTGAAGACAACGGCGTGGGTATGCAGTTGTGGCGCAACGTAACCATCTACCGGACGAGCGGTGTCGTGCTCGAACTTGGCAGCGATGAACTTGGCCGTCGTTTCGGGTGGATGGTTCCCGCCGATCCGAGCCTGCGTGTACATTTCGAGCTGCTCCAAGGCGACACGGACGCTTTCTCGATGGGCTGTACGGACGTGGTCGTCGCCGCCAACGAGCGCTGTGAGCGAGATGGATTTGGGAGCGGAAAAGGTCGCATCCCACCCCGCACGATGCTCCATGGTTTTGACGGTTTTGCCGTCAGCATCTTGATATTCATAGGAGGCGCGCTGGCGAACAAGCTGCTCGCCAGTGGCGGGATGCTGGCCCTGGCTGAGTTTGGCAAAGTCCTCGGCGGAGACCGCTCCGGCAAGGCCAAACTGCCCGGCCAGCCGGCCTTGCCATTCGCCGGCAATGACCCCGCGCTCCGACCAATAGTTCTGCTCCTTGGCGGTGAACTCCTTTGCGTGGTAGCTCTGTGCCTGCCCTGCGGAGAGCGGCTTCGAAATAGTCAGCATGGCGGTCTACTCCAATTGATGTCCGGCAGATTGGACCTCATGTTCAGGGAACAAGAGATTGCCCTGAGTTTCCTCAGGCTCTGCCGGAAGTGGCGTACTTGGCCCGATCAGATCGTCCATCTTGCGTTCATCGAAGCCGGGGCTTTTCTCTTCGAGTGCAATGAACGGAAACGAGAATCGCGCAACATGATTGCCGTACTTGAGGAAGCCGCGAAGATCGTCCAGACCCGACACCTCCGAGGGCAGTACAAGCGGCTCGGTCTGGCGATCGAGCGCGAAGTTCTTGCCTGCGCGGGAGCCGTCATAATGGGTTTCGCGCAGCCGCTCGATCTCGACTTCGCCGATGGCTTCGCTCACCCATTTCGCGGCGCGCGGCTCAGTTGTTCGAAGGAAGATTTTGGTGGCAGGCTGCGAGAGCATCGCCTCTGAATCTTCACCGTACCGGGCCTCCATCTGGCTGCGGCCCTGAAAGCCCAGAATGACAGGGTTCTGCGATTTGCGATTCTCTGTGATTGCCGTGTGAAGCTGTGGCAGCCGTTGCAGGCTGGCGAGTTCGTCGATGACGAACCAGACAGGTTTCTGGTCCGGCATCGGTTCATTCAAGAGACGCAAAACCAGCGTGTCGATCCATAGACTGATAAGCGGGCGAAGCGCCTCGCGCATGGTCGGACGGGACGTGATGAAGATCCACCCGCGCCGCGTCTCCGCCCACTTGGTTGCTGTCCAGACAGAGGTCGTCTCGCTCTCTTTGGGCAGCAGCCGGAAGCTGTCCGCACTCATATTGAGCGAGCCGAGTACGCCGGTACGCTGCTGCGGAGCTTTTGGGTCGATAAGCATCCAATACTCCGTTCCCTTGACGCGGCGGTCGATTTCGGCGGGGTCAGACATCCACTTGATCAGATCCTCCGGCGTCGGCAGATAGCTGAGCAGATGAGCAAATATCTTCTGCGGCGCTTCGACGAAAAAGCGGTTGGTCACGCCCTCTGGCTGATAGAGCGAGACGGCCAGGGCCTTTGCCTCCGCCTTGCGGCGTAGCTCCATGGACGGATTCCAGTAGGGCATTCGGGCGTCAAGTGGATTGAGGACGATGTCGCCACGATGCTCGTCGTAGAACTGCTTCACGAACTCGCAGGCAGGGTCATAGACGATGGCGCTGTCGCCGCGTGCATCGACCTGGTAGAGCATCTGGCGAATAATGCTCGATTTGCCTGATCCGGTGTCCCCCACTATGAGGAAATGCTTGTTTTCCGCATCGCGTGGGATGCGCAATGGAAGCTTGAAATCATCGGTCTTGATCCCAATGCCGTTGCCCGATACGGCCGCCGTGAACTCCTTCGCATTCACGAGCACGGGGCCTTTGAGGCGGCGACCGTAGCGCAATTGCTTAATGCGTCCGATGTCCTTGTGGATCGAAAATGGAAGCTGCAGGACGAACGCCGCTAATCCAAAGAGGAGCTGCATCTTGAATAGGTTGTAGAGCGGAACATCCCCGTATATCCAGTGCGCAATCCACGCATGGATTACCTTGTTCTGATAGTTGCGCGGAGCCTCGCGCATGAGGAAGTAGGTGCCATGGACTGCGGCTTCCGGGGTTAGTGTCAAGGGCAACGGCTTGCCGCCAAACTGCGGCGTAGAGCCCGGCTGCACATCCACTTCGAGCGCGACGCGGCCCGGAGTTTCGCCGTCTGAAACATACAGCAGCTCGTATTTGCTGGCTGAATGCGCAATGCCCGCCGTCTCGCTGCGCAGGTAGTAGGGCAGGTAGTAGCGTTGGAGTGGCTGCAGGCCAAATTGAAAGCGCAGGTAGACGAAGAATCCCGTCGCAACGCACGCGAGAAAGAACGCTCCGAGCGTGTAAAGATAGCCGCGCGGCGGCCAGATGATGGACTCTCTGCGGCCCCATTGTTGAACGGTTGGCATGGCTATTTCTCCCTGTTATGACTGCGCTTGGCGAGGAGTTCCTGAGCCTGGGCGGCCTTGGTTGTTTGCACTTGGCGAAAAAGAATGTTGAGCTGATCCTGGGCCATCTTGTCGCCACGCAGCAGCGGCTCAAGCGTTTTCATCAAGAGCATCTGGAGGCCGACAAGTTCGGTAAAGATGTGCATCTCCATCCCTGCCGAACCCTGGGCTCCAAGGTTGTGTAAAAGCGCCTCGCGTGCCCAATCGGCAATTGTCGTTCCCTTCGACCATGCGAGGGATTCAAGCGCCGCGAACTCGGTATCAGTGAATCGCGCCGATAGTATCCGGTTCCGGGCGAGCGGCCGTTTCGAAGCATTTGCAACGGCCTTGAGGAGCGTTGGAGTTCCCATTGTTCAACCTCAATTCTGGAAGCCGTCAACGAACGTAAACGCCGTATACGGGGAATTGCGTAAGTGCTTCATCGCCTGGGCGTTGACGTTTGTATACGCGCGTCTACGAACGTCTACCTTTCAGGGGTGGAGTGTCGAGATACACCCGGTGCGCAGCACCGAACGGGCTTTTCACGTCTGCAACACTAACTGCGGGAGCGCGATTCACTGGCGGTCTCCACGCCTCTTGGGGGCTTAGCAGGCTGCACCACTGGCTCTGCAACCGCGCCATTCTGCGGGGCGCGACGAATACGAAGGCTCTGAGCGGCACGAGCAGCTTCCGGAGTCCGAAGGAATTCCTGGAAGTCGCGGTCCTTGGCGAAGACGTAGGCCAGCGCCTTGTCCACGACCTCATCGGCGGAGGCGTGGAGAAAGGCCGCATACTGGTCGATCTGCTCGGCGGTGGTTTCGTCGAGGCGAATCGACGCGGTGATCTGTCGGGTTTGAACGATCTCAAGCAACGGCATTTAGGGGCTCCTTCCGGTGAGTGATTCGGGGTTGGGTTGTGGTGCGAATCTCCGTCGTAACAGCCAACAGAATCTCAACTGCATATATGCGGCAATCNNCGGACTTCAAGCATGGTGAGAACATCCGCAATCGACAAGCCTTCTGCTAGCCACTGGCGAACCGAATCGGTATCGGCAATCAGGCGCCCATGAGAAGCGGATTCGGCTCGTAATCCCTGCGGTCTGCGAGCATTTATCAGCACGGCTTACCTCCTGCAATCTCCCGGCTTCCAGTCTGGAAAACCTGCTCCATTTGGAACGACTGTGCCGCTCGGTCATAGCCATTCAATTTGAGAACCTCGCGGATCACTCGACGGCCTGGCTGTCGCTCGACATGGACGACGTAATCGACGGCCTCTCCGATCTCGGCTTCAATGTCCTCGAAGGTGGCCTGGGAGTGGCTGCGCAGTACGAGGTTTGCAAAGCGGCGTAGCGCCTTTGCGGCCGAATTGGCGTGGATGGTGGCGAGAGAACCGGCGTGGCCAGTGTTGAAGGAATCGAGCAGCGTGCGCGCCTCGATTCCGCGTACTTCACCCAGGATGATGCGGTCAGGTCGCCAGCGGAGCGCGGCTTTCAATAAGTCGTCGAAAGTGACGGCATTCCGATACGTGTCGGTCTGGCATTCAACGGCCATGATGTTCGGCTTTTCGATGCGCAACTCTGCGGTATCTTCGATGACGACGATGCGCTCGTGGTCGGGAATTGACTGTCCGAGGATGTTGAGCAAAGTCGTTTTCCCGGTTCCGGTTCCGCCGCTGATAAGGATGGTCTGGCCGCGCTCGATCTGGGCGGCCAGGAACTCGGCAAGCGGGCGCGTGAGCGTCCCGCGAGCGATCAGGTCTTCAACCGTGAAATGGCGGCTGGTGAACTTGCGGATGACCATGGCTGGCGCGGGCCGAACAACCGGGGGAATCACCGCTGCCAAGCGGCTCCCATCGGGAAGCTGAGCGTTGAGCAGCGGATTGTCTTCGTCGAGCTTCTTGCCGAGCCTGTTGGCAACTACTTCGAGACCCGTGCGCAGCCGAGCAGGGTCGAACTGAATGCTCGCGTCGTTCCGGAGGATGCCGTCTCGTTCGTACCACCATGTCGAGTCGGGATTGCCCATGATCTCGCTGACGCTCTCGTCAAGCAAGAGCGGCTCGATGGGGCGAAGGAACGGAAGTATTAACTCAAAGCTCATGCGTGGACCTCAGAACGATGGAAGCCCAGCGCGAAGCCGGGCTCCCGAAACGGGTGAGGAAGGGCCTATGCGGCCTCTTCCTCCGGATTGATTTCCTCGGGCTCCTGCTCTTCCGGGCTGACCTTCTCGGCCCGGTCGAGCTTCAGGATCGAAGACACCCGCACTTCCCATACGCGCTGCTTGGCGTTGGTCTTCTTGTTCGTCTGTTCGCGGCTGCGCAACTCGCCCTCGACGGACAGATGAGCGCCCTTCCCAAGCGTCTTCGCGTACTCTGCCAGCCGGCCCCAGACGACGCAGCGATGCCACTCGGTATGGCTGTTGTATTCGCCGGTCTTCTTGTCCTTGTANNTTGTTGGCGGTGCGGGTGATGGCGTCGTTGCCGAGGAAGCCGATGAGCGTAATGCGATTCTGATACATGGTGAGTCTCCGTTGTTTGAATTCCCGGATTGGCCGGGTCACCCTTTGGCGAAGCCCGAGCGAGAGGCCCGGCTCCCAAGTGCCAAGCCGTGCATTCTGGAGCAGGGGCCCAAACTTGATTTGGGAGAGGAGTCCGGAAAGCAGAGCAGCGACGTGCCGCCGGGCGCCGGAATTGGCCCGAAGCGTGTGACCGGACAGAGTAGGGATGGAAACGGAAGACGAGCGCTTCATGGTCCGCATTGACCGAGGTATTCCCGGCCTGGCAAACCTGCGCTGCTGCCTGCCGATCCATCTAATTGCCGCCTGCTCAAGAGACCTGAACAGCAAACGGACATACCGTCTTTGCGCGTCTGTTGGCGCGATTCTCCGCCTGCGAAGAAACGAAGGGCCTATCTGCCGCGATTTGTGACCGCGAAAGGACATGGGAAACGCCTCGTATGGGATGTGTCTTCGCTTCGGGTTACTCGAAGGCCTGGTCGGCCCGGAAGCGGACGATGGTTAACCCAAGGGGATCGACAGCCAGTTCGTTATTCTTCACGTTCTCTCGGAAGACATAGGTGGCGGTGGCCGTCCAACGCTCGCGCTTCAACTCGGTATGGTCAGTTGGGTTCGAGAATACTTTCATGAACTCAATGCGCGCCGAATAAGGCGATTGCCGCAGGTCGTCGAGCACGACCTCTTTCACTTCGACATCGACGTATGGAAGAGAGCTGTCCTTGATGTACGTCGGGATGATGTTGTCTTTGCGCTCCTGGTCGATCACAGCGCGCTGAACATCGCTGTTGAGGAAGTAGAGAGCATTCGTCTGGTCGCGCTCGATGGTGAAGCGATTCCGGCTGAAATACAGCTCCGCCCAGCGTGTCAGGTAATACTTGTTTTCGGCCTCCTGGGGACGGTATTGGAAATTACGGTAGTCAATGGCTTCGGCCCGGCCCACGTCGTTGATACGGACGATCATCGGGTGCATGTCGGCAAGCGCCTTTTGGCTCTTGAAGGTGAGCGCCGTCAGCGCGAGGCAGACGACGGCAAGCACGAGGATTGTCACCTTGAGGTAGGTGTTCATCACCAACGGGTCGCCGTACTGCTCAAGGTAACGTTCTGCAGCCCGAGTGATCTCAGGGGCCGTCTTTGTTTGAACACTCATCTCATACCTCCATTGGCCGCGATTAAATCATCGCCCGTATCGCCATCATCGCCATGCCGAGGCCACTGCTGCCGCCGCCTGTATGACCGCTGAAGAGGGACTGCGTCATGGCGGGTATTTTGAACAGGATGTAGACATTGACGAGCACCAAGAGGATCAGGAGCGGCAGTTCCTGAACCATATTGCCTGGGTCTGAAAACGCAACGAGTTGTGTGTAGTATTCAGCCAGCACGTGGGCAAGAATGCTGAAAACTGCGGCGGCTAGCACTTTGTAGAAGCAGAAGCCCATGAAGGCGCGAAGCCATCCCCAAAAGAGGAATTCCAGCTTGTTGAATACAAGGAAGGGAATGAAAACGGGGCCAAGCAATCCGATTGCGGCGCTGGCAATTGCTCCGTAGGCGATGATGGCACTCACGACTGCCGAAAGAATCGCAATCAATACCTGAATGATTACGAAGACAATGGCGTAGTAGGGATTCATTAACGCCTTCGTTATGCCCGGTCCGCTCGATGATTGTGCCTGATTCAGAGTGTTCTGAATACTTGTCACACTGTCGGTTCCTATGATCGACACAAGGTACTGTGCACCGCCGTTGATAAAGCCCCTCAGCGAATAGCCGACGCCGGGTATGGAGCTGTCGTAAAACTTCACCATCGTGTAGGCAAAGGTGATGAGCAGAAAGAAGTTCAGGAACTTCCCCATGTTGAATCCTGGGCCGCCATTCGCAGAGGCAAGAGCCTCCTGAACTCCGAACCATACGAGCATTATGGTTGCGAGAGCGATGCAGATACGAAGACCGAGTGCATCAATCGATGGAGACGCAGTGCTGGTCAATGTGTCGCAAGCCTGAGTAATCCAAGTGAGTAAGCCCACAATCTGCCTCGCTCTCGGTGGTTGAGGTTAGTACGTCAAGGCTTGCGCGGCTCCGTTATAGGCAGGGGCGACCTGAGCCTGGTAGGTGTTATTGAAGTTGCCTGCATCTAGGAACCCAGCTTTCAAGGCGTCCTGTTGTTGCTTCTGTGCAATCATCTGTTGCAGAGCAAGATTGGCGTTGATCTGGTTGGCATCCTGCTGCGTTCGCAGTTGCAACAGCAAGGCTTGATTGATGCGCTGGAGCGTGGCCATAACGGTCTGCTGGCTGGGGTCCTGGTTCTGCGATGCGGCCTCAAGATTGGCAATGTCCGTCTGTCGTGCAGTTTGATTCGCGCGGATGGTACCAAGCACTTGCAGGTTGGTGCTCATCACGGAGTCGCCGATGTCGATGGTGGCGCCCTGCGCGGCGATTTGCTGTTGTCCGAGGACGCTCGTCGTCCCGTATCCGGGAACCATGCTGGGAGTGCGCGGAACGACAGCTTGCTGATACGAGGCTGCCGCTCCCGTTCCCGTATTCGACGCATTGAGCCATCCCATCGAATTGCCGTAGGTGTTCGAGATCTGCTGCATCAGCATCAAGTCGCTACGTGGGGAAAGGAAGCGCTGGTAGAGCATCGCCGGCGAGTTCATCATCTGGCGGTAAAGGTTGTACTGCTGCTGCACCGTGTTGTACGTTTGCAGGGCAGTCGTTGCGATCTTGACGGTGTTTGTAAAGATCTTTGTTCCGTTTTCGATCTGCTGAGCTTCGTTCTCAAGGGACTTACCTTCGTTTTCGATCTGCACGATGGCATGGCCTGATTGCGTCGGGTCGAAGACGATTCCGGACCCGAACTGCGCGTCCGCGGCTGTTGCACCGACGAAGAGCGCGATGGTTACTGTGAGTGAAAGACGATTCATAATGGAACCTCCTTTGGGAAAAATGAGTTACTGTTTGGGGGGTTGTTTGGGGGTGGGCTTCTGAGCTGGCTTTGACGAGTCATACTTCAGTGCATCTGCTGCCCCACTGGTAGTCGCGGAAGGACTCGTTGTCATTTTCATGGCATCTCTTTCTCCCTCGCGGCAAACTTCGACGGCTGTGCCGGATTTGAAGCACTCCTGCACACCTTTGCAGACTTCCGGTGTATCGCCAGAGGCGCATTGTTCTTGCTTTTTGCAGCCAGTGAATGCCATGGTGAAAGCCAGCAGAGCAACGACGGGGAAGGAACTGTACTTCATAGGGAACCTCCTCAGAACGTTTGCGGAATCGTGTGGTTGGTATACGCAGGCAAGAGCATGTCTTGCGTAAAATAAATCTTCACGCGGTGGCCCTCACGAATCGTGATCGTGGGCGGAATCTGCATGAAGCGATCTAGGATAGTGTTTGCGGATTGGGAGATGCTGCCTGCGGTGCCAGTGGTGAAAGCCTGGGAACCACTGGTGCTGATCGTGCCGCCGCCCTGGGTAATCTCGCCCGCTCCGGCAATCACACCTAAAGCGATAGACGCTCCGAAGATTTCAAAGTAATGGTTATTGACTTTGTCTTTCAAGCCCTCTTCGCCAATCTGGTCTAGGCCGTGGAACTGGTCAAGATCGACCGAGTAACCGTCTGGCATAATGAGGCGGTGAAAGACGACGGCCATCCGTCGCTGTTGGCCAAAGCCCGCCGCGCCAATCTTCTTTGCTTCGCCTAGAACAACGGTTCCTTCGGGGATGATGACGTGCTGGTGGTCGTGCGAATACAAAGGATTTGAGACGAGAACTTTGACTGGTCCTGCGGCGTCTCCGTCCAAGCGATTCATCAATACCGTGTCGAGAACCGAACCCTCATAGACGAGGTATGGCTGGCCTACCGCTGAATCGACATTGGCCTCCAACGGGCGCTTGTAGCCTCCGGCTGGCTCTTGCGATTCCCCAACGGCTCGCGAAGATTGAAGGGTGGTATCTTCCGGCTGCTGGGTAGTCTGGCCATGCTGGGCAGGCACCAGATGTCCCGGCGCTTGTTGCGGTTCATCTGGAGCACGAGCGTAAACGAGATTCGAGGCGAAGCGAGACTCGTCGGCCCGCTCACGCTCCTTCGCAGCGATAAGCTGTGCCTGCTGCTGCTCCGGGCTGAGTTGAGGCTGTGCGTTGCCTGGTTGTCCATAACCGGCCGGTCCGTAGCCCGCTTGCGGGCAGGGCTGGCCCGGAACGCATGGCGCGGCAGTGCCAGTCGGCCCATAGGCCGCGGCGGCAGCTTGCTGCGCGGGCGTCGCAGACGCGAGTGTGGGATCGCTGCCAGTAGTAGCGGCGTTTGCAGCTTGCAGCTTGTCTTTGTCTTGTTGGGCCTTAAGCTGGTTCTTCAAGTCCTGTACGTTGTTGTCGGTGTTGTCCTGGAGCATGGGCTGCGGCGGCTGGCCCTTGGCTGCGGCCTGCTGCGCTGGCGTCTTCTTGCTGGTCGAACTGAAGAGCGCCGCCACGATTACCAGCAACGCCGTGCCAAGGTACACGAAGGTCTTGAGGTTCTTTTGCAAGACACCCTTTGGCTCGACCTTCGTGCGGTGCAACTCCGGCTCAATCTGCGACCCGGTCTGCGTTTCGGTGCGGGGAGTGAAGATGTTTTCCAGCATGACGATTATCCCTTCCGCGTGAAGTCCATGCGCTTTTTGCCTAGCTCGATATAACCCGAGTCCATCACCTTCGGGATGATGTACGTCCCTTCCCGGAGGTCATAGGTAATGAGGTTGGGTTTGCCATCCTTCATCTCGTACACGCTGAACTTTTCCGGCGCATTCGTCTTGATGTAAGTGAACTTGTCGTCGTGATAGATCGACTGAATATCGAAGGGAGCTTCGTTGGCCTTATAGGTGTAGTCGAACTTCAACTGCACCGGGTACGCGCTTTTGTACTCATCCACAGCCTGTTCAACGTGCGATTGAAGAGCTGCAAGCTGCTGCCTGCTCTGTTCCAGTTGTGCGGCGGGTACGAACTGCGGAGGGCCGCTGGCCGCGACAATCGAGGAGCGGTCGGCAGGTTCAATCAACACCTTCAGGTCCGGCGCGGCAGAGCTGCCGGACACATCCTCAAGCGTGAACGAATAGATGTTGCCTTTGTCGGTGATGAGATTGAGGTTGGAACTGATGCCAGCCTTGGCCGGATGGACAAAGCAGAAGTTGCCCACCACATCGACAATCCAGAAATCCTTGTCGCCGGTAGCTGCCTCCATGATCTTCTCGGAGGGAGGGACTTCGATCAGCGTCGTGTACTTCAGCTTCGCGTGAATGGGAACGATGTCCTGCGAGTGGTACTGAACGGTGCGCGCCGACGCATCTTGCGCGACGGCTACAAGAGAGGGAAGCGCCAGGGCAAGCCAAGCGATGAAGATGAGTTTGCGTTTCATACGACGGCTCCTTTGGGGTTGGGAGTTGCGGCACCGGCCTGCACGCGCGGCCGGAACGGAAAGTCTTCGGCGAGCCGGCGTAGGCCGTCGGCAATGCCGAATCGCTCGAAGTAGTCGCGCTTCTTCAGGTTGTCGCGAGCGTTGTTCGTCGCCATCCAGTGGGAGACAGAATCGACGTTCAACTGGACCTTCTTCGACGACTGCGCCTTACGGATGAGCATCTGGCCAGGCGGAACAAGCCCAGCAATTAAGTCCAATTCGGTATCGTTCAGGTGAAATGCTTCGCGGTAAACATCCCGGTTCATCTCCGGGTTCGCAAGGAAGATCTTCGTTGGGCAGCTCTCGGAGACGATTTGCAACATGCCCGACTCCTCCAGCTCCTTTATGGACTGGGTGGCCAGGATCATGGCGGCGTTGTGTTTGCGCCAGGTCTTCTGCGCCTGAACGACGTAGTTCCGAATGGTCTCGTTCTTGATGAACAGCCATGCCTCGTCGAGAAGGAACATCTTGAAGGTGGCAAGCTTGGCTGGATCGGAGATCTCGTTTGAGGCCCGATGGAGAACATAGAAGAGTAGTGGCTCCAAGACATCGGGCGAGTCGCCCCACCCTGCAAAGTTGAATGTCTGGAAGCAGCTAAATGACAGAGTGTCTTCGGCGTTGTCGAACAGGAATCCGTGCTGGCCGCCGCGCGTCCAACGCTGCAGGCGGTCCTTCAGTTCTCCGATGATATTGGTGAAATTGGATACTGTCCGCTGTTCTGGCTCCAATACATATACCCGCTCGATCGCGTCCCAGAGCTTGCGCTCTTCCTTGAAGTCGAGCCGGTAACGCTGCTCATTGCCTTCAATGAGCACCCGGAAAAAGCTAAACAGGAATTGCAGATTCTCTTTGCTGGGTTCAAGCGAGAACGGGTTGATGGTGAAGTCGCGCGCTTCCTGGCCGACGTTGAGGTACGAGCCGCCAAAGATAGAAGTGAGTGACTGGAAGCTCCCACCGATGTCGAAGATGAATGTCAGGGGCGCATATTTCTGCGCATTTTGCAGGATGAAGTTGCAGAAATACGACTTGCCACTTCCTGTCATCCCCAGGATGAGCGTGTGAGCCACTTCGCCGTTGTGCAGGTTGAGGAAATACGGCGTGCTGTTGTCCGTTTCGAGCGCAGCGAGGTATTCGGAGCCGAGATGCGAGTTCGTCTTCTCGCCGGGCAGGATCGTAAAGAGAAAGCTCAAATCGGCGTAGTTCGTATTCAGCAGGTACAGCCTGCGGAGATTGATGGCATAGTTGCCTGGGACAGTGGCGAAATAGGCGTTGAGCTGGTTGTAGGTTTCCACGAACAAATTGCCATCGCCGTTCGTGAAGACGCCAGTGAACTCGCCCACAAGCTGTTCAAGCTCTGGCTTCGAGCGCCCATAGAGCACTATCGTGAGCGAGAAGTCGCCAAGCTGCTGGCCATCGCCCAAGGCCCGCAGGCAATCGCCAAGGTTCTCAATGTCTGCTTGTTTCGATTCATCGACCAGGAC
>PLHW01000052.1 GCA_003139095.1 Acidobacteriaceae bacterium | reverse complement strand
CCAAGAGACCACCGCTCTCCGAGCCCGCCGCCACTGGCCAGGAGTTGATTCCCGGAGATCGCGTCGAGGGTCTGGGCAACTTCGGAAAGCCGACTGGAGAATTCGGCACAGTTAAGCAAGCTAACGAAGATGACGCGGTCGTCAAGTGGGATGATGACGGTCGTGTGAGGGTCCACCAACCATCGCTCAAGAAGGTCTAGCCCGTGTTGGCCAGGGCGAGCGTATCGAATGGGAACTGTGGGCGTTGGGTGACTTCGCCGAGCTTGAAGGAATAAAGGAGGGAAAGCTCAATGCGACAAAAACTCGTGCTCTGGTTTCTGTTGGTGCTTACTGGATTGCTGATTGGGTTCATCCTGCAGTATTCCAGACTGCAGCGGATACAGGACGACATGTCGGCCTCGACAAAACAATTGGGATCCTGCAAGTCCAGCCAACAATTGGCACAGCTTCGCGACACAACCACGATGATGTACCTGGAAGTGGTGCAGAAAAACTACGGAAAGGCCGGTGAGTATTCCGGGGAGGTTTTTGATCAAGCCCAGCAAATTGCGAGTAGCACGGAGGACCCTGCACTCCGCAACTTGCTTCGTGAAGTCCTGGTGACGCGCGATCAGATCACGGCAGACCTGGCCAAGGGAGATCCCGCCGCACTTTCAGAAATACAGCGCCTCCTATCTAACCTCGAACAGACTGCGAAGCATTGATGAACTGGCTCAAGGGAAACCTGCGAGACACTCCGGACTAGTACAAGCGGGAGAGCGTTGATCATTTGTTCGCTTCACTCCTCCGACACGTTCGGCCAGATGCCAAGCGCTGATTTACAACACGATCAATTCTGAACAGTTTCCCGAAGCACGAAGTTCGATACTGCGGTTGACAAGGTCAGCCAGTTTTGTGGAACGTCGTGGATAACTTTGGTTTTCCGAACATTCTTATGCAGGGAGGTTTCAATGAATCTAAATTTGCTGGATCCGAAGCTGATTGCGCTCGTCGCCGCGGTGGTTGTGATCGTCGCGGGTCTTGTTTGGCTGAACGTGCGAAAACGCAGGAGTACGACGGAAGAACTGCGGAAGAAGTTTGGCCCCGAGTATGACCGGGCGGTCCTTAAGCATGGTTCAGAACGAAAAGCAGAAGCGAAATTAGCCGATCGCGAGAAGCGGGTGGAAAAGCTCAACATTCGCGATCTTGATCCGATGGAACACAAACGCTTTTTGAAACGGTGGGAGTCTGTACAGTCTCGCTTTGTCGATTCCCCCAAGGGGGCGGTCACAGAAGCCGATGACCTGGTCTCCTCTCTAATGAAAACTCGCGGCTATCCCGTATCCGATTTTGATCAACGTGCGGCCGACATTTCTGTCGACCACCCCCGGGTGGTTGAGAACTACCGGTCTGCGCATGAGATTGCGCTTCGGGTTGGGAAAGACCAAGCAACAACGGAAGACCTGAGAACGGCGATGATCCACTACCGATCTCTATTCGAGGAACTGGTGCAGGTACCGACGATTGTGGAAAGGAAAGAGGTGGCGTAAATGGCGGAACTGAAGAGAAAAGAAGGAGAACTTACGACGGCCGAACTGGCCGGCTACGGCGTTGCACAAAAGCAGCCCGACGGACCGAAGCTGGTGAAAGGCCAAGAGCCGGAAACTCTGGATAAAGCAGCTGCAGTCTCAAAGCCCATGCCCTTGTTTTCTGAATCGGAGATGGGAGATTTTCGATCGCAGTGGAGCAAGGTACAGACTGGTTTCGTGGACGAACCGCGCAGGACCGTCGAAGAAGCAGACAGGTTGGTAGCTGCGGTGATGCAGAAACTCGTGGAGGGTTTCGCCAACGAGCGCTCAGGCCTGGAAAAGAAGTGGGAAAGCGGCGACAACGTCTCCACTGAAGACCTGCGGCTTGCCTTACAGCTCTATCGTTCTTTCTTTGACAGACTGTTAAAACTGTAGGGACGAACACGTTGTCGGATACGGGAAGGAACCCTGGATATGGGGATCCGCGGACTTGTGTTATGCACTGACAAGGAGAAGACAGATGAATACGAGTACGAAAGATAAGATTAAGGGCACTGTTCATGAAGTGAAAGGCAAAGTCAAAGAGACGGCCGGCAAAGTCACGAATAATCCTAACTTAGAAGCCGAAGGCAACGCCGACAAAAACACCGGCAAAATTGAGAAGAAGGTCGGACAGATCGAGAAAGTGTTCGAGAAGTAGATTTGGCGGCGTCTGTCGGGAGCGGATTCGAGCGCTCGATATAACTGATGTACCGTCGCTCTCCGCTCAGTACTCCGGAGACCGGCGGGCGTCAGCCTGGCGATCGGAGTTCTGCACTCGGCGGGCCATGCTTGTCAACCGCACAGACCGACCATACGGTGCGCGAACCCGCTCCGCCAAGCCTGTGGACAATCAACGGCGCACGGCTTTGGAACGTGCAATTCCTTACCTGCGCCCCCGCGGGGAAAAAGTTCGTACCGGGCACCAACGCTAGGCGAGAACTGAAGGGGCAACCACAGGTGCCCTCATCTTATTTGGGCGCTCCGCATCAACATGTTCAACAACTGTCCCTAGGCGGGGACAGGAAGAAGA
>PLHW01000016.1 GCA_003139095.1 Acidobacteriaceae bacterium | reverse complement strand
ATTGTGAAGCCGCAGCGCGACATCCTGAAGGCGATTTGCCCGCAGTTTCGCGAAATGGCGCCCCACGGCGTGGAGAATTATTGCTGCGGCGGCGGTTCCGGCTTTGCCATCATGTCGGCCTTCAACTTCGAAGATTGGCGATTTCTGGTCGCCGGCCGAATCAAACTGAAGCAGATTCTGGAAGCCTTCGCCGACTGTCCCGAACCCGAGACAAAGAAATATGTATGCGCCCCGTGCTCGAATTGCAAAGGACAGTTTCGCGACCTTTTTAACTACTACAAAGTTTGGGAAAAATCGGGCATCCTCTACGGCGGTCTCGCAGAGTTGATTGTGAACGCGATGACCGACTTACAGAAACCCTACATCAACTGGGAGTCGCACTGAGTTCGAGTATCTATCCGCTTTCTCATGGAGCGAACATGGAAGAACGACTGATCTACTTCGACAACGCTGCCACCGTCTGGCCCAAGCCAGAGGGCGTATACAAATTTATGGACGAGTTTTTTCGGACGCACGGCGTGAATCCCGGCCGTAGCGGCTACGATCTGGCGCTCGAGGCGGGCTCGCTCCTGGACAAAACTCGTAAGCGGCTCACGAAATTCTTTGGTGGCGATGAGGACGCACCCGAGCGCCTGGTGTTCGGCTACAACGTGACCGACGCGCTCAACCTTGCGATTCCCGGGTTGGTCGGCGAGGGCGACCATGTTATCACCACCAACCTGGAACACAATTCCGTGATCCGGCCCGTCAATCACATGGTTCGCGATCATGGGGCCGAAGCCACTTACTTGCCATTCAACGCTGAGGGATTCATTGAGCCCGAATCCGTTCGCAGGGCGATCCGCCCAAACACGCGCGTCGTCATCGTGAACCACGGGTCGAACGTCATCGGCACGATTCAGCCGATCAAAGAAATTGGCGCGATTTGCCGCGAACACGATCTCACCTTCGTCGTGGATACCGCCCAAACCGCCGGCGTCATTCCCATCAACATGAAAGAGATGAACATCGACGTGCTCGCGTTCACCGGGCACAAGGCCTTGATGGGAAGCATGGGAATCGGCGGACTCTCGGTGCGCAAGCACGTCGAGATTCGCCAGGTGCGCAGCGGCGGCACGGGCGTGCACTCGGCGGACCCGTATCACCTGACCGACTATCCATGGCGCCTGGAATACGGAACGCCAAACATGATGGGAGTGGCGTCGTTGTGGGCCGGGCAGGATTGGCTCGATGGGCATGGAGTCGCGAACATCCACCGGCAGGAAATGGCGCTCGCCAGAAAGCTCGTCGACGGCTTGCGCACCATCGAGGGCGTTAAGCTCTATTGTTGCGACAGTCTCGACAACCATCTCTCGACCATTCTCATGAACCTGGAAGGTGTCGACCCAGCTAATGTGGGAGTCATGCTCGACGTCGACTACAGCATTGCGACGCGCACCGGCCTGCATTGCGCGCCGCTTGTACACAGGCAGCTCGGAATCGAGGAAACAGACGGCGGAGTCAGGTTCTCTGTGGGAGCGTTCAACACCGAGGCGGATATCGCCGCGGCCGTCGCGGCCGTCGCGGACATCGCACAGTGGGCACGTGAGCATCAGTCTAAGAACCAGAATCGGCTCCAGCAAGTGGCACAGTGAATGAAACCACTGGAGCAAGTCATTTTGGAGGCGTTATGTTCAGCGAGGATTTCAGGGTGGACCAGATTTACAGAATGGGCCCAATCAACGATGCAACGGGACGGCCCGCGATCAATGGCACGTCTTTCGATGTGGGATTGATCGGTTGTTCCAGCCGCCTTCGCATCGAGGTCGCTGTAACGTCCGTTGCGCACAACCAATTGCAGGCCTTAGGGTTCTCCGATGAAGACGCGGTCAGGGCATTCGTCGAAACACTTCTGGCGGCTTCCTCTGACGATAAGTGGAAGCCAGACACTTGTCCTTGGCTAACAGTCGACAGTTACAGCATGGATAAGTTATTGGAAGATTTGAAATCAACCGCTGTTTCCTTGACAACGGGCGGGACTCGCTGACTTTGGGCGGACGGCTCCAAGTGGATTTTTTCTCATTCCCCCTGGTACAAGAATCGCCGGTCACGTAACTGTCGTCCAACTTCCGTGTTGCGCTACTTCTACCGCAGATTCTCGGACCGCGCTTGCTTCATCTGCGCATTTAGCGCCGCCGCCTAAGGCTCACGCGCTCGCGTGAGCCTAGTCACAGCCCTTTAGCATGAACTCCCCTCATGCTAAACGGATAACGCAGGGGACACGATGAACTATCCAATTTGGCAGCTTGGCTTTCCGGGCGGACTGCTGATCGCGGCTATAGCCGTGTTTCACGTCTTCATTTCTCACTTCGCGGTCGGCGGTGGCGCTTACCTGGTTCTAACCGAGCGCCGCGCCTACGCCCGCAACGATTCGGAACTGCTTGGCTACGTGCGGCATCACTCCAAATTCTTCGCGCTGCTGACTGTGGTCCTCGGAGCCGTCACCGGTGTGGGCATCTGGTTCACCATCGGATTGGTCAGCCCTGAAGCAACTTCTTCACTCATTCACACCTTCGTTTGGGGATGGGCGATCGAATGGGTCTTCTTCTTCGTCGAGATTGCTGCCGCCCTCATCTACGCCTACCAATGGGATACCCTCGACCGGCAAACCCATCTCATCATCGGCTGGATCTATTTCATTGCCGCTTGGGCGAGCCTGGTGATCATCAACGGCATTATCACCTACATGCTTACGCCCGGACGCTGGCTCGAAACCGGCAAATTCTGGGACGGCTTCTTTAACCCTACTTACTGGCCGTCGTTGTGCATTCGCACCGCCATGGCAGTGGCTCTGGCGGGAATCTTCGGGCTGGTAACCGCGATGTGGGAACCTTCTGCTTTGCGGGAGCGGGTTGTGCGTTGGGCGGGCTGGTGGCTGGTGCTGGGAATTGCATCTCTGCTTCCTCTGAGTCGCTGGTATTTCCACAACCTTCCTTCGTACTCGCGAGCGTACTTTGACGGAGCCTTCAACGCACCCTACATAGCCGTCCGCCATTCCTTGCGCGGCGCGGCCGTGTGCGCTTGCCTCGCCCTGCTACTAACCCTGGTGTTCGCGCTTTTGCGGCCAAAGATGATGAACCCAGCCGTCGTGGCGGTGCTACTGATTGCCGGGTTTGGCGTCATGGGTTCCGGCGAATATCTGCGCGAGTTCAGCCGGTATCCCTATGTGATCAACAGCTACATCTATGCCAACGATGTGAGGGTGGGTCAGATGGAGGGTATTACCACCAATGGTGTGGCCAAGACTTCACCGTGGGTTGAAGCCAGCGCCGACAACCCGCAGGCCTATGGTCGGCAACTTTTTGTGATCGAGTGCGGCTCTTGCCATTCCGTCGATGGCTATCGCGCGGTGCGCAAGTTCGCGCGCGGATGGGACGCAAAGTTCGGCAGCGAGGTTCTGCTGCATCTGCCGGTAATTCGTGAAACCATGCCGCCCTTCGCCGGCGACGCGAAGGATCGAGCAGCCTTGGGCAGCTATCTAGCCTCGCTCGCGCCCGCAACGCCCTCGGGCGCAAACGAAAAGGAACTCGGACAGCAGGTCTTCGCGATCCATTGTGCCCTGTGTCACAGCGTTGGCGGCGAGCGGCGTCCGCTGGACCTCAAAGGAACCGACGCCGACTCCATCGCTGGAATGCTCGGAACACTCAACGACATCAGTTCCGACATGCCGCCTTTTACCGGCACGGAAGCGGAAGGCCACGCCCTGGCCGTTTATCTCAGCAATCCCGGAAAGTAGTCAGCAGGAGGATTCATCATCATGAACTTGCCTATTCCTTATCCCGATCCCATGCCGCTGCCAGCGCCAGTCTGGCTTCTGCGCACGTTGCTCCTGCTGACATTCTTTCTCCACGTCATCTTCATGAACTGTCTGTTCGGAGGCACAACCGTCGCCCTGGTCTGCGTGCTGCGGCGCAGGAGTTCGACATTTTCCGCGCGGCTTGCGGGCGATCTTGGCCGCCTGCTGCCCTCGATTTTTGCCTTTACTATCACCCTGGGCGTAGCACCGTTGCTCTTCCTCCAGGTGATGTATGGGCAGTTTCTTTACGCCAGTTCAATCCTGATCGGCGTGCCCTGGCTAGCCATTATTGGAGTCGTGATTCTTGCCTACTATGGCGTTTACTTCTTTTCCATGAAGGGCGAGCACGGCGGGATACCGGCAGTTCTGGCGATAGTGGTGTTTCTGCTGGCATGCGTTGCCTTCATCTACAGCAATAATTTCACCCTGATGCTGTCGCCCGAGCGCTGGGTCGAGATTTACCACAACGGAGCCAACGGCTGGAACCTGAACTGGTCCGAACCTTCCCTCCTGCCTCGCTACCTTCATTTTGTATTGGGCGCATTGGCCATCTCCGGGCTGGGTTTGGTGGTGATGGGTCTGCGCAGGCAAGAAGACGAGTATCGCCAGTGGGTCATCGAACAAGGATCCTTCCTGTTTACCGGCGCTACCCTCCTCAATTTTGGCGTGGGATTCTGGTTCTTAGTGAAATTGCAAGGTCCGGCCCGGCTTGTCTTTGTCGGCGGCAACGGCCTGGGGACCGCATTGTTAGGGATTGGACTGCTTCTGCCGCTGGCCGCGGTTGCGCATCTGGTCATGGCGAAATCCAGCAGGGCTCCGAAGAGGCAACTCGTGATCGGAGTAGGCTGCGGCCTGCTGGCCGTGGCAGTGATGGTCGCCATGCGCGACCTGCTGCGGAGCTTCGCCCTCGCACCCTACTTCAGCCCCAATCAACTGCCGGTCGCGCCACAGTGGAACATCATTGTGCTCTTTGTGAGTTTATTAGTAGCCGGGCTGGCAACTTTGTATTACATGCTGCGCAAGGTCGCGATCGCAACCAGTATCCAAGTGCCCCAGCCC
This sequence comes from Acidobacteriaceae bacterium, assembly GCA_003139095.1. Classification (GTDB taxonomy): domain Bacteria; phylum Acidobacteriota; class Terriglobia; order Terriglobales; family Acidobacteriaceae; genus Acidiflorens. The sequence goes on along the minus strand of PLHW01000016.1, from coordinate 5,562 downwards.
AAAAGCTCCAGTAGATCCTAACTTGCCCACGGGAAGGTTGTTTCACGTATCGCGTGACTGGACTCACCTCACCGCTAGACGTGGCCACTCGACATTACTCCTCATCCGCAGAAGGAGCCGCTCTCGGCGCGCCGGTTCGTTCACGCTCCCCATTCAAATAAATCAAGGCCGCTGGCAGGAAGCTCGACTATCGGCGACGATAGAACTCAACGCCGAACTGCAGACGATTTCCCCATTTATGGGCCGGGACGCCGACTTTGATCAAGCGATTTCACTCAAAATCTCGAATGGCAGGCTCAGTAGTACGCCCCGGAAGTCAAGTGGCTTTCGCAGATTGATCGGTTTGTGATCGCATTCCATTCGCCCTCAAAGAATGATTGAAACCGGACTGCCAATTCATCGCTCAGAGAAATTGAAGGCCGAACGGCGAGGGGTGCACGATCAGTCCGTCTCTACAGTCCGGTTTGATCAAGGGAAATCGCTGTTTGGCGGGCTTTACGCGAGGATTTCACCGAACAACGGCGAGCGTTCGCGCCGCTGCAGACTGCGTGGCGGAGGGAAAGGAATTCGAACCCTCAGTACAGGTTTGAATGTGTTCGCGCGATACCCCCTTCGTACCATGCGTTAGTTGAGAACGGGCGGTCGCCTCGGTTAATGAACCCCGATTGGGAAAGGTCAGCAATAGTTGTGCGGCTTGGACGATGGAGGCTTAGACCGCAAGGGAACAAACGGACGACCATCCAACAATCTGCGTTATAATTCACCCTTCGGAAACATAGATATGACAGCCGTACTCTTCTCGCTCGACTAGTAGAATCCAGATCCCCGTTTCTTGCATCCACATGGTTCTTGGACGCTGGCAATTGTCAGGTGCTCTTTGAAACGCAGCTAGGGCAATCGGGACGACTTGAGGCGCACATGACGGAAGGTTCTTCGGAGCAGCAGTTGGTTACGCGCCTGCTGAAACAGTGGGGCAGCGGAAACAAAGCGGCGCTTGACGAACTAATGCCGCTCGTCTATGAGCAACTTCGTAAACTGGCGTCAATCTGCCTGAGTTCCGAGCGTCCCGACCACACACTGCGTGCCACCGCTCTTGTCCATGAGGCCTATCTAAGGCTGGTGAATGCGGACGTCGCCTGGGAGGATCGAATTCATTTTTTTGCGGTTTCAGCCCGTCTCTTGCGTCGCATCCTGGTGGATCATGCGAGAGCCCATCACCGGCAGAAACGCGGGGGCGGGGTGGAGATGATTTCGCTGGACGAGGCTGTCATGATTGGACCGGACAAAGCGGGGGAAATAGTGGCGCTGGATGAGGCCTTGCAGCGCCTTGCCGCGCACGACCAGCGCAAGAGTGAGATCGTCGAGTTGCTGTCCTTCGGTGGCCTCACGTACGACGAAGCCGCTGCCGCTCTAACCATCTCTCCGGCCACCGTGCACCGTGAGTTCCGAATGGCCAAAGCATGGTTGCACCGCGAACTTACCCAAGACTCAGCCTCAGCCTAGGAGCGCGCCCAACCATGGCAACGTCTCCACGATCCGACCGGTGGATCCGCATTGAATCCCTCTTTTATGCGGCTGTGGAACTAGAACCGGAAAGCAGATCCCTATTCCTCGATCAAGCGTGCCGCGACGATGCGGATTTGCGCTGCGAGGTAGAATCCCTGCTCCAGTCGGATCGTCAGACCATTGGTTTTCTCCGGAAGCCGGTGCTCGACGCAGCCCAGCAAATCGCGGCAAGAGATGATCTCTCCGGCAAACACATCGGTGCTTACCAGTTGTTGCGGTTGGTTGGCGAAGGCGGGATGGGAAAGGTGTATCTGGCGGCTCGTGCCGACGATCTCTACCACAAACAGGTGGCCATTAAAACTGTGCAGGGCGGGCTCGGGCAAAGCCGGGCAATGCTGCTTCGCTTCGGCAGGGAGCGGCAGATTCTCGCGAATCTCGATCATCCCAACATCGCGCGCCTGCTCGATGGCGGAATTACCGAAGAGGGGTTGCCCTATCTCGTGATGGAGTACGTGGACGGCATTCGTGTCGATGAATATTGCAGGATTAACAAGCTGGGAACGACACAGCGCTTAAAGCTGTTTTGTGCTGCGTGCTCGGCGGTAGAGTATGCCCACAAGCATCTCGTCGTCCATCGCGACATCAAACCCGCCAACATTCTTGTTACGGCGGAGGGAATCCCGAAACTGTTGGATTTTGGTATCGGCAAGCTTCTCGATCCGGAGGGCGGGCAGCCCGCGCAGACGCTGACCGCCGAACGGATGATGACCCCGGAATATGCCAGTCCGGAGCAGATACGCGGCGACCAGGTGACCACCTCCACCGACGTTTATGCGTTGGGCGTCGTGCTTTACGAACTTCTGGCCGGAAAGCGCCCATTTGAACTGAGCTCCACCAGTCCTTTTGAGACGGCCAGCATCATTTGCGAGCAAGATCCGGAATTGCCCAGCGTGGCGAGCACAAAAAATGCGGATTTGGCCCCGCCCGATGCCTCCCGAAAGCTAAGCGGCGATCTGGACAACGTTGTTCTCATGGCGATGCGTAAGGAACCTGCTCGCAGATATGTCTCGGCTTCTGCGCTCGCTTCCGATATAACCTCTTATCTCACCGGCTATCCTGTCCACGCCCGCACCGACAACTGGCAGTACCGGTCCGGCAAGTTCATTCGTCGGCATAAAGCCGGCGTCTCGGCTGCTGTTGTAGTCGCATTGGCTTTGATCGGCTTTAGCATTGCCATGGGCATGCTGGCCAAGCGCGCTACGCGGGAGCGGCTCGCGGCACAACGCGAATCGCAATTCCTTCAAGGAATTTTTGAAGCGGCGACGCCTGATCGCACTCACGGAAGGCCGATCACTCCGCGCGACTTGCTCGATCAGGGAGTTGAGCGCGTGAATCAGGAGCTGGGCGAAGATCCCGAGCTGCAGGGCAACTTGCTGGATGCCATCGGGAAAGCTTACTCAGCAATTGGTGTTTACGATCAGGCCGAAATCTTGCTTGCGCGCGCCTATGCGGTGCGCAGGAAAACGCTTGGCGAAAACAACATCGATGTCGCCGCCACTCTTTTCAGTCTGGCAATAGCGATCCGGCAGCAAGGCAAGTACTCAAAAGCAGAACCGATCTATCGCCAGGCTCTCGCCATTCAGGAACGAAAGCTCGGGGAGCACAACTTCGCCGTCGCCCAGAGTCTCTCTCAACTCGGCGAGTGCCTTTATCTCGAGAATCGCGACATCGAGGCCGAACCAATACTAAGGCGCGCCGTGGCTCTCGACCGAAAACTCAATACAGATACTTTTTCCAGGAATTATCTCGCCTTGCTCTTGAAGCGCAAGGGCGATTACCCCGACGCTCTGCCGTTGCTCCGCGAGCAGGTTGACTACCTGCGACAGCATAAGGGCACAGACAATCCGGAGTTTGCTCTCGCTCTGCACAATCTAGGCGGGGCCTTGATCGATGCTGGCGATTTTTCAGGCGCCGAAAGTACCGAACGCCAGGTCATCGAAATCCAACGCAAAGTCCTGGGTAACAACCACCCCGATCTCGCCTATCCGATGAACAACCTTGGCAATCTGCTCCTGATGCAGGGCGATTGGCAGGCGGCGGAACCTCTCTTCCGCGAAAGCATGGAAATTCGTCGTCAGACGGTCGGAGAAAAGAGTCCCCTGTTTGGACTGGCCCTCAACAATTGGGGCCGTCTCTTGCAACAAAAAGGAGACTACAACGAAGCGGAAAAAACCTATAAGCAAGCGCTCGAAACGATTACCAGGGCCAGCGGCCCCCTCGACTGGTCCGGCATTCGCGTCACCGCCAGTCTGGGCCTCCTCGAGTTCGACCGCGGAAACTATCCCGGCGCCGAACGCTATGCGCGCGAGGCACTCGACATAGCTCACAAGCTTCACGGTGAAGAGAATCCGCAAGCCGTCTCCGCGATGATCGATCTCGCCGAAGCCAGAATTTTTCAAGGCGATCCAGCCGGCGCAGAGCCGTTGCTTCGTCAGGCGCTCGCCATTCGTAAAAGAGAATTTTCGCCAGGACATCCCAATGTCATCGCCGCCGAAGTTCGCCTCGGAGAAGCCCTCACAGCCCAAAGCAAGCCAACCGAAGCCGAACCCATCCTGCGTGAAGCGTTATCCTCTGGTCAATCCGCCCCCTATCCACTTCTTCCGTGGCAACTCGCCGAGGCCCAAAGCGCGCTCGGCACATGCCTCATTGCGCTTGGCCACGCCTCCGACGGAGAACAGTTGTTCAAAGCCAGCCAGTCCGATCTTAAGAAAGATCCGCGCCCGGCCTTTCGCCACCCGCGTCAGCCTCCGAAACATTGACGCCTCATTTGCGAGCCGCAGTCTCCGCGAAGAATAAAGCGGCGGACAGGCTTTACCCGTCCGCCCGATGAGAAGGACCGACCGTTAGTTGATGGTCTTCAACAGCGTGCCTCCCGTGCTGTAGACCTCGATCACATTCCCGGGGCCGTTGGAGATGTAGATCCGGCCGCGGACGCTGTCAACCGCGATGCCACTCGGAGCGAACGAGAGTCCGAACAACTGGGACGCCGAACCCAGCGATGCCGGTTTCGCATAGTTGACCGCATTGTCAGTGGTAGTGAAGTAAATGGTTCCATTGGCGGCGCTGGCCACCCAGACAGCGGTGTTATTGCCTCCGACGTTCACTCCACTAACGGAGCCCGTGGCGATCGCCACACTGGCTGGAGTGAGGTTTAGATAGTTTCCGTCGCCATAAACAAATGCCCCCTCGGAAACCACAATGCCGTATAAAAGCGTTGGGTACGGGCCAAACGTCATGAGCAAGTTGCTTCCCGGGCCATAGACCGTTCCCGGCGCATATACCGTAAATGAGGTGTCGTATCCCCCTCCATCTGCATTGAACGTGTTCGCGACCCAAACGTTGTTGAGCCCGTCAACCGCGATCGCTTCCGGCTGCGAGATCCCGTTGGTGATCGTGGCACCCGTATCTTGCACGCCACCGGTGTATTCCGTGACGGTGTTGTTGCGGTTGTCGGCAACCCACAAATTACCGAAAGAATCGAAGGCGATCCCGGTAGGGCCGTTGATGCCCTGCGTAATCGTTTCATCCGGCAATTGCTTATAGTTGGCGCCGAATACCAGAATATTGTTGTCGAGGTTATTGGCCACCCAGAGGTTGCCCGCCGCGTCAACGGCCAGGCCCGAGGGGTAGCTCAGGGGATTGGTTTTGGCGGCGAAGCTGGCTGACGCGAACGCGAGAAGGCACAGCAGGGTGGCGGCAATTCGGGTGAAATTCTTCGTGGATTTCATGGTAGTCTCCTTGGAGTAGCTTTGAATTTGGGCTTTCTACTCCTCACTTCCAAGAGCGTGGTTTCAATCACAATCCCCTCACAAGCCAGCAAGATTCCGATTATTTCCAGAAGAGAAACTGGTGGGAGAGCTGCGCTTGTCCGCCAATCGCAAAAAAAATGGCGCTTACGCCAGTCGTGTTTACGGGAGCTAGGGTTACCGGAGCGATGAACGTCGGAGCGCAAGTCCTGGTTCCCCCACCGGCTCGTTGCTTTCCAGAATGATCGAG
>PLHW01000018.1 GCA_003139095.1 Acidobacteriaceae bacterium | reverse complement strand
TATATTATGCGAATGTCAATAGCAGACCTTTTACTTAACGGTTACCGTCTTCTCCGCGGGGCCATCTCCTGACTGAGCGCTAAATATGCAAACTTGTAAGACATCACCCGGCTGAGAAAACCGTAGGCTTCATAGCCCCCGGACCATCCCCCCAGGTACGATCTGTGAATCCTCCCATGAATCCACGATGAGAGTGATCGCATCGATCCCTTGATTCCCACACTCAACCGAGCCGCTGCCTTGATACCCGGCCCCCCAACCGCCGGTCTGATCGTAGACCGCAATATAGGCGGAGTCGCCGATGTACTGAGAACTGACAACTGAGAACTGAGAACCGGTTTTCTCACTCCCACTCAATCGTGCCCGGAGGCTTGGAAGTGATGTCGTACACCACGCGGTTCACTCCGCGCACTTCATTTACGATTCGGTTCGAAATCGTTTTCAGCACTTCGTAGGGCAGCGGGACCCAGTCAGCAGTCATGCCGTCCTCTGAGTGCACAGCGCGAATCGCGCAGGTATAGGCGTAAGTCCGCTGGTCGCCCATCACGCCCACGGACATGACGGGCAGCAGCACGGCGAACGACTGCCAGATTTTCTGGTAGAGCCCGGCCTTCTTGATTTCGCCGACCACGATGTCGTCGCACTCGCGGAGCAGGTCGGCTCGCTCTTTGGTGACCTCGCCCAAAATGCGCACGGCCAAGCCGGGGCCGGGGAACGGTTGCCGCTGCAAAATGTCTTCGGGCATGCCGAGGTCGCGCCCGATGCGGCGGACTTCGTCCTTGAACAGGTCTTTGAGCGGCTCGATGAGTTTGAGTTTCATTTTTTCGGGCAGCCCGCCGACGTTGTGATGCGACTTGATGACTTCGGACGGGCCGCGCACGGAGCGCGACTCGATGACATCGGGATAAAGCGTGCCCTGCACGAGCCATTCGACGTGGCCTTCGGTCTGCTCGATTTTGTGCGCCTCGTCGTCGAAGACCTCGATGAATTCGTTGCCGATGATTTTGCGCTTCGTCTCGGGATCGCTGACGCCAGCAAGCTTTGACATGAAGCGCTCGGTGGCATCGACGGCAATGATGTGCAGGCCGAGTTTGTCGCGCAGGTTCTGCTGAACTTTCTCAAATTCGTTTTTGCGCAGCACGCCGTTGTTGACAAAAACGCAAGTCAGCCGCGATTTTCCGGAGTCGTCGCGCATGGCACGATCGACCAGCACCGCGGCGACTGACGAATCGACTCCGCCCGAAAGCGCGCAAATCGCCCGTCCAGAGCCGACTTGCGCCTTCACCTGTGCAACGGTTGCATCGATGAAGTGCTGACCTGTCCAGCTCGGCGCAGCGCCGCAGATGTTGAGCGCGAAGTTGCGCAGAATGTCGTTGCCGAGCGGCGTGTGATGCACTTCGGGATGAAATTGCACGGCCCACATTTTGCGCTCGGGATTCTCGATCGCGGCAATTGCGTTGGAAGTCTTCGCAGTCAGGCGAAAACCGAGCGGCAGTTCTTCCGCCGAGTCGCCGTGCGACATCCAGACCGCGAGCAGTTTTGGCAGACCATGGAATAACTGCGAGTCGCCAACTTGCAGTTCGACTTTGGCATGACCATATTCGCGCTTGCTCGCCGGAGTTACTTTTCCGCCGAGCGCGTAGACCATGAATTGCAGTCCGTAACAAATCCCAAGCACAGGAACGCCAAGCTCGAACACTTTCCGGTCCGCGTGCGGCGCGCCTTTGTCATACACCGACGAAGGACCGCCGGAAAGAACGATTCCGACAGGCGAGTAGCTGCGAATCTCGTCGAGCGTGGCATTGAAGGGCAGCACGACGGAGAAGACTTTGTTTTCGCGGATGCGGCGCGCGATGAGCTGCGAATACTGCGCGCCGAAGTCGAGGACAACGATTGCCTGGTTAAGCTGGGATTGGGTTTCCACCGATGAGTGTCTCAAAATGACGGTAGAGTTGCAAACAGAAATGGCTAATAGCCGCAAGCTGCGAACCGCAAGCGGCGAGCGAACCAAGACCTTTCAGCATGCGTGTTCGTGAATGCTTGCTCGCGGCTCGAAGCTCGTGGCTCGCAGCTACTTGACTACGATATTCACCAACTTCTTCGGCACCACGATGACTTTCACGACCTGCTTCCCGGCAAGTGCAGCCGTCACCTTTGCGTCGGCATGCACGGCCTGTTCGATCTGTTCGTTCGATGCGCCCGCGGGCACGACGACCAGACCACGCAACTTGCCATTGACCTGCACGGGAATCTCGATTTCATCTTCTGCCGCAAGAGCAGGATCGTATTTCGGCCAGGGAGCTTTCAGCAGGTTGCTGGTCTCGCCGGTCATCTCCCACAGTTCGTGCGCGAGATAGGGAGCCATGGGCGCGAGTAATAGTGCGATGCTGCGCTGAACTTCGGCGATCAAGGTTGCGGGAACAAGTCCTTTGGCGATGGCTTGTTCCGCACCATAAAGATCGTTGACCAGTTCCATGATGGCCGCGATGCAAGTGTTGAAATGCCAGCGTCCCTTGAAATCGACCGTGACTCGTTTGATGGTCTGGTGCAGCTTGCGCTGAATCTTCCGCTCCGCCGCTTTCGCCGCCGTTTCCGGCGCTGCGATGGCCATCCGCGCCAAGTCGCTTCCGTGCTTCTCAAGGATATGCAGATTCTCAGCCGTTTCCGCCGCCGCTGCGTTGGCTTGCACTGGGTCACGCGTATAAAGCCGATAGACGCGGCTCAGAAAGCGCTGGATGCCTTCGATTCCCGTGTCCTGCCAATCGAGGTCGCGGTCGGGAGGCGCGGCGAAGAGAGTGTACATGCGCGTGGCATCGGCACCGTAGCGAGCGACCATCTCGTCGGGCGAGACGGTGTTGCCGAGGCTCTTCGACATCTTGGCGCCGTCTTTGATGACCATGCCTTGCGTGAACAAGCGCGCAACTGGCTCGTCATTCTTCACCATCCCCATGTCGCGCATGAACTTGGTCCAGAAGCGCGAATAGATAAGGTGCAGGATAGCGTGCTCGACGCCGCCGATGTACTGGTCAATGCCCTCGGTTCCGAACCAGTAGGCGATGGTATTCGAGTCGAAAGGCGCTTGGTCGTTCTGCGCGTCGGCGTAGCGATAGAAGTACCACGAGGAGTCAACAAAGGTGTCCATCGTGTCGGTTTCGCGGCGCGCCGGACCGCCGCATTTGGGACACGTTGTGTTCAGGAACTCCGGGACGCTCGCGAGGGGCGATCCGCCAGCTAGAGTTACCATCACTTTGTCGGGCAGGATTACGGGCAGGTCTTTCTCCGCCACGGGAACCACGCCATCTTTCTCGCAGTACACCATTGGAATTGGAGTGCCCCAATAACGCTGGCGCGAGATGCCCCAGTCTTTCAGGCGGAAGGTGACGGTGGCTTTGCCGAAACCCTTCTCGGCGGCGCGGGCGGACATTTGCGCGATGGCGTCGGCGCAGCTTAGACCGCTGAACTCTCCGGAGTTGACGAGGATTCCATTCTCGGCGGTGAAGGGCAGAGGCGGAGCGGTCATGGTTTCTTCCGGGTCAGTGCTCTCGGGCAGGATGACGAGACGAATGGGCAGTTTGTATTTTGTGGCGAACTCGAAATCGCGCTCGTCGTGGGCAGGCACGCTCATGATGGCGCCGGTGCCGTAATCCATGAGGATGTAGTTGGCGACCCAGACAGGGACGGCTTCGCCGTTGTAAGGATTCTTGGCGAGGCGGCCGGTGAAGACGCCGTGCTTTTCGATGTTGCCGATGTCGCCGGCCTCTTTGGCGCGGCGCTGCTCGGCGATCATCTCGTCGACTTGAGCGCGCAGCTCGGGGTTGCGCGAGGTTAGGTCGGAGACGATGGGATGCTCGGGCGCGAGCTGGATGGAGGACGCGCCGTAGATGGTATCGACGCGGGTGGTGAAGACGGTGATGGTGGACCCGGCGGGGCCGACGGTGCCGCCCAGGTCGAAGTCGACGAGCGTGCCTTCGCTGCGGCCGATCCAGTTCTGCTGCATGATCTTGACCTTCTCGGGCCAACCGGGGAGCTTTTCGAGATCGCGCAGCAACTCATCGGAATACTCGGTGATGCGGAGAAACCACTGCTCGAGTTCGCGCTGCTCGACTGGAGTATCTTCGTGCCGCCAGCAGTTTCCGCCTACGACCTGCTCGTTCGCCAGCACGGTGCAGCACTTTGGACACCAGTTCACCTTGCTCTTCTTGCGGTACGCCATATTCTGTTCGAAGAGCTTCAAGAAGAACCACTGGTTCCAGCGGTAGTAATCGGGGAGGCAGGTGGTGACTTCGCGCGACCAGTCGTAAGCGAAGCCGAGACGCTTCATCTGCGCTTTCATCGCTGCGATGTTTTGCAGAGTCCACTGGCGCGGGGGAGTGTTGTTTTTGATGGCGGCATTTTCAGCGGGCAGGCCGAAGGAATCCCAGCCCATGGGATGAAGCACGTTGTAGCCGTTCATCCACATGTAGCGTGCGAGGGCGTCGCCGATGGCGTAGTTGCGCACGTGCCCCATGTGCAGCGCGCCGGAAGGGTAGGGAAGCATCTCGAGGACGTAATACTTGGGCTTGGTGGAGTGCGGCTCGGCGGCGTAGAGCTGGGGATCGCTCAGCCAGCGCGCGGACCACTTCTGCTCGATGCGCTGAGGGTCGTAGCGCTCATCGCGGGTGGTACTGGAGTTGTGTTCTTCGGCCATAGAGTCGGTTCAGGGATGAAGAGATAAACCCTCATTCTACAATGCGTCAGACGCCAACTGAGCAAGGTTACCCTGTTCTTTCTCACTGGCAAGACGGGCAATCGCTTTGGGTTTACCGATAAATCTCTCTGCGATGTCCCACGCGAAGCACCAACACGGTGAGCCGGTCGTCCTGGATGTCGCAGATCAGACGATGGTCGCCGACACGATAGCGCCAAAGGCCTTTTTCGTCGCCGTGCAGCGGTTTGCCAAACTGGCGTGGACTCTGTGAAGTCAGTACGCGTTCGCGGAGGAAGTCAACGATGGATTTTTGCGCCGTGCGGTCGAGCTTTTGGATCTGCTTTTCAGCCGTGCGGGAGATGTTTATTTGCCAGGTTGAACTTGGAGAGGGGCTACCTTGAGAAACCAAGGCGACGCTCCAGTTCATCGAGTGTGATTGCCGGCTCGCGACGTTCGAGGACGGCGATCCCTTTCAGGTAATCCTCGCGATCCTCGAGGTACTGCCGGATTGCCTCGCGGGCGTAGTAACTTTTACTGCGGCCGGTCTGTTTGGCAAGGGAATCGAGTTTTTCTTCAAGTTCAGGTTCGAGACGAATTCCGAGCATGGTTGCCTGTGTTGAACATGTTTAACATAGCAGGGCGATTCATTTTCACGCAAGCCTAAACTACGCTCTGCGTGAGGGTCCCGTTGCCGTTGCCGGTTGGGGACGTTACACTCATACACTTGGAGTCAACGATCTATCGAAGTTGAACCTCTGTCGGAGTGAATCATGCTGGTTGTGATGTCGGCGCAGGCCACCGAAGAGCAGGTGCGGGCGGTCTGCCAGAAAATCGAATCGCTTGGGTACCGTGCGCACTCGATCCCGGGCGCGCAACGTACGGCCATCGGGATCACGGGGAATCGCGGCGAGGTGGAACCGGGCGCGCTCGACGACATGCCGGGCGTGCAGGAAGTGATCCGGGTCTCGAAGCCCTACAAACTCGTTAGCCGGGATTTGAAACAGGAAAATACGGTGCTCAAGTTTGCCGGATCGCCAGTCACGATTGGCGGGGCCGATCTGGTGATCATGGCCGGGCCATGCGGCATCGAGAGCCGGGAGCAGGCTTTTGCGACGGCCGAACGGGTGGCGCGCGCGGGAGCGCAATTTTTTCGAGGCGGGGCCTACAAACCGCGCACGTCTCCTTATTCTTTCCAGGGTATGGGAGAGGACGGCCTGAAGATTATGGCCGAGATTCGCGAGCGCTTTGGGTTGCTGATTGTGACCGAGGCGGTGGATTATGAGTCGCTGGACCTGGTGGATCAGTACGCGGACATGATCCAGATCGGGGCGCGTAACATGCAGAATTTTTCTCTGCTAAAGCGCGCGGGGCGGGCCAAGAAGCCGGTGCTGCTGAAGCGTGGCATGTCGGCGACACTGGAAGAGTTTCTGATGGCGGCGGAGTATGTGATGAGCGAAGGCAACTACAATGTGGTGCTCTGCGAGCGCGGAGTGCGGACGTTTGCCGACCACACGCGCAACACGCTCGACCTGAGCGTGGTGCCCGCCGTGCAGCGGTTGAGCCACTTGCCGATCATCGTCGATCCAAGCCATGGCACCGGCAAACGCAACAAAGTTACGCCGCTGTCGCGCGCCGCGGTGGCGGTGGGCGCGGATGGGTTGATCATCGAAGTGCATTGCGATCCGGACCGGGCGCTGTCGGATGGCATGCAGTCGCTTTATCCGGATCAGTTTGATGCGCTGATGGAGCAGGTCAGGCAGATCGCGGCGGTGCTGGGGCGGACGGTACCGGTTGCCGCTAAGGCCGAAAGTCTACGGACTGCCGGATAATCCCAGGTCGTCTGTTACCCTCGTGCGTAAATTCCTCCTCATCGCCGTCTGTGTTCCGCTCATTCTTGCGGCGGGCTGGTATTACTTTCGCCAGCGGACGCTGCCAGCGTACGGGCCACTGTACCGCGAATACGCTTACATCACGAACGGGAAAAGCAACAACGTTACCGTCATTGACCTGCGTACTTACTCCGCGGTGCGGACTCTGGTAGTCGGGTCCGAGCCCACCGGAGTGGCGGCCAATCCGAAGAAGAATGAGGTGTATGTCGTTAACTCCGGGTCGGCGAACGTCAGCGTGATCGATGCGGAGCAGAATAAGGTGGTCGCGACCATCGGAGTGGGCGGGAGGCCTTACTTTATCGATGTTGCTCCCGACGGGCGGCGCGGCTACGTGGCCAATTCCGGCTCGAACAACGTTTCGGTGCTGGACCTGGTGGGGCGCACGGTGATTGCGACGCTGAGGGTCGGAGGCGGTCCGGGGCTGGCGCGGGTGAGTCCGGACGGTTCAACCGTAGTGGTGAGCAACCGCGACGACAATACAGTCTCCATTGTTGATGCCGGGCGATTGACAGTGCGGTCGGCGATTGGCGTGTGTCTTCATCCGGAAGACATCGCGATCCTGCCGGATTCGACGAAGGCGTTTATTTCGTGCTCGGGATCGGGGCAGGTGGCGAGCGTCGATCTGAAGACCGACAAACTGCTGGCGCTGCTGGACGTGGGCAAGGCGCCGGTGAGCCTGGCGCTGAAGCCCGACGGCGGAGAACTGGTCGCTTTCAATTACGACGCAGGCAGCATTTCGATCATCGAGACAACGCCGAATGAAGTGCTGGGCAGCTATCTGGTGGGCTCGGGGCCGACGCGGGGCGTGTTTGCGCTGGATAACACGCGGCTCTACGTCTCGAGTTTCGGCTCGAATAATGTCGCCGTCTACGATATGGATCTCGGCAAGATCGTGGCGTACTTGGCGGTGGGAACGCATCCGGATGGACTTGCGCTGTCGCAGAACCAGAGCTATTTGCTGGTGCTCGATACGGGGTCGTCGGACGTGGCGATTATTCAAAGGCGGACGCCGAAGAAGAAGTTTGAGTCTTCGGAATATTCGCTGCTGACGATTATTCCGGTGGGCATGCAGCCCAATCAAATCGCGATCAAATCTTTTCTGTTGACGCGGCCCGCGGTGGACGGACGGTAGCTGTGAGGCCTCGCGCTCTCCGGTGACATTTCTTACTGAATCGGACTCAATCTGGGAGTATCATTTTCCCGCACAAGTTAAGCAACGCATTATAGATTCTTGCAGCGTGCGAGTTGCGAGGGGCGGAGGCGATCGCGCTTTCCGCGGCTCCGCTCGACAGGAGGCATTCGATGAAGATGGTCGTTTTTTCCGGAATCGCAGGGATTTTGTTGAGCATCATGATCACGGTGGGGTGCAGCAGTTCGACTCCTTCTCCATCGAGCGAGGCGAGCCAGGCGCCGGCGCCCGCGCCGAAGAAAGAAGCGGTGCTGTATACGGGGAAGTCGTGCCTGTCGCAGATGGCGGGCCTGGCTTCGCGCTGGGCGCCGGATGCGCTGCCGTATCACATGGAGTCGACGGTGAACACCGAAAGCAATGGACACGATGGGAAATCGACGGTCTGGCAGGCGATGTTCGCCTCGCCGATTCGCCGCACATACAGAGTTTTCACGTGCTCGGGCAGCCGCTTACCGGATGCGCCGCCCCTGGGCGTGACTTCCACTCCCGAGGCGCCATATTCGCCCAACGTTCCGCAGTTGATGTTCCAGGCGTTCCAACTGAATACCGATTCGGATGAGGCCTATGCGAGGGCGCAGGAGAAAGGCGGGAACAAACTGCTGGAGAAAGATCCGAAACAGCCGGTGATTTATCTGCTGGACTGGGATTCGAAGAATAAGGAATTGCTGTGGGTAGTGGTGTACGGCGAGTCCAGCAACAAGGCAAAGGGACGAGGAGTAGTTGACGCTACCAGCGGGAAGTTCCTGCGGGCCAGTTGAGCCCGTGGAACTGGCGCTGTTATTTGCAGTTGCGACGCCGGATGATTGTCCGAACAGGCGAATGGAAAGACAAATTGCAGAAAAACGTCCCAGACCGGATCTCCGAGTCTGGGACGTTTTGTTTTCAAGGCTGCTGGTCGCGGCTCGGTGTGAGCCGCGGCCATTGCCCTCATACGCTTACTGCAAATTGATGGTCCAGCTTTGCTTTACCGAATATTTCACGGTGTACTTGACAGTGTAGACGCCCTTTTTGTTTGTCCAGACTGGGTGAGAGACAGAGGTGGTCGCGGTCAGGGTAGCGGCTCCGGCCACTGGATCAGAACAGGTTTTGTTGGCCGCTACAACGAATAACCCAGTCGGGGGAGCTCCCTCGCCGGGATAGTTGTAGTTAGCTTCGCAGTTGCCATTGTTCTTGCCAGTTTGGCCCAATGTGCCGAAGTTCTGGTCGCCGTAAATGATGACGTCAGCCGCTGGACTCAGACCGCCATATGGGTTGGTGCCGAAATCCACTATGCCCGAATCCGCAATGACTTTCGATCCCTGTGTGACTTCGATCAAGTAGGTGAGATCGTCGGTGGAATCGCCCGATTGGTCTTCGTAAAAGGTTTCGGTTTGACCGCAAGGAACGTTGCCATTGGTGGTTCCGTCACAGCCGGAGAGCGACCATTGGTAAGAGGGGTTGCCAAGGGCCCATCCGCCAGCGGGGAAGGTAATTGTCGGGTCGCCGATAGTCGGGCAATCCGTGAGGCCGCCGCCGGGGCAGGGCCAGAGATCGCTGCCGTCGGAGTTGAAACCGTAGGGAACTGGGGTAGCGGTAAATGCAGCAGTGAGTCCGTACAGGCCAGCCGTTATTCCTGAGGGGCCGGCCGCGTGATTGGAATTCGCTCGCGGAATGACCTTTATCTGATAGTGGTGATTTTGGGCGAGGGCGAGTTGTCCGAAGGCGCAGAAGGCAATGATTAACACAAAGACAGCACAGAACCGAAGTTTGGTCATCGAAAACCTCTCTAATTTGGGGAATTGCCCCAGAAGCGGGCGAAGTCCACGCCCATTTCCGGGGTGGTTTCGAGTCTACTCCTGGCGATACGCCTGTCAAGGCCAATTGCCCGGAAAACGGCTCCCAACGGCCCAATCGAGTAATTTCTTGCGGAAAGTTGCGGCTTCGCAGAACAGCGATTGCCGATACTCGTACTCGCAGCTCGTTATTGCTCGACGGGCCTTTTGAAATGCTCGAGGATGGCTTTTGCCTGAGACCGGGTTACAACGGCGGAGAGTGCGGCGGCGTCAGCTTGCTTCACCGATTGCAGGCTGCCGAAGTGTTCGAGGAGGCGGCGGGTCGTCGATTCGCCGACGCCGGGTATGTCGCGCAGTTCGGTCGCGCGGTCGCGAATCTGGCGGCGCTTGCGATGGAAGGTCACGGCGAAGCGGTGGGCCTCGTCGCGGATTTGCTGCACCAGGTGCAAGACCGGAGAGTGGTGGTCGAGGACGATGGGGTCGTCTTCCTGTCCGAAGACGTAGATGATTTCTTCGCGTTTGGCGATGGCCGCGAGCGGCTGGTTGATGATCTCGAGTTTATCGAGGGCTTCGGCGGCGGCGTGCAACTGACCCAGGCCCCCGTCGATGAGAATGAGGCTGGGGAGAGACCTTTTCTCCTCGCACAGTCGCTTGTAGCGGCGAGTGACCACTTCGCGCATGGAAGCGAAGTCGTCCACGCCTTCGACCGTCTTGATGATGAACTTGCGATAGTCCGACTTCTTCATCTTGCCGTCTTCCCAGACGACCATGGAGGCGACTGTCTCCGCACCTTGGATATGCGAGATATCGAAGCATTCGATGCGCTTGGGGAGATCGGGGAGGGCGAGCGCGTCTTGCAGAGCTTCAGCGATAGCGCGCGCGTTGGGCTTGAGAATTCGGAAGCGCTGATCGTAGGACTGCTTGGCGTTGTTGCCGGCCAGATCGATGAGCTCGCGTTTGTCGCCGCGCTGGGGAACTACGATGTGGACGCGGGCGGCCCGGGCGGCTGCAGCTGAGGACTGCTCGGTGAGGGCTTCTTCGAGTTCGTCGCGGTCTTCGAAATCCACCGGAACGTAGATGTTGCGGGGGACGTAGGGCTGGCCGAGATAAAGCTGTTTGAGGAGGCTGGATAAGAATTCGCCAGGGTGGAAATTGGGGTGCGCAGTTCCAGGTTGCCTCGCGGGGAAATCTCCGGCAGCCGAGAGAAACTCGGTGTACGCCTCGCCCGTGACTTCCTGGGGAACATCCCGTGCGGGGGCCGCGAACTCCGGCAAATCCTCCCAGAAAAATTCGCGCCGATCGAGGACGCGGCCGCCGCGCATGTGGAAGAGATTGACGGCTAGCATGCCATTTTCGTAGTGATAGCCGAAGACATCGGCATCATCGCCTTCGGCGGAGGCGATGCGCTGCTTTTCCTGTAACTGCTCGACGGTGGAAACGAGGTCGCGATAGCGGGCGGCGCGCTCGAACTCTTCGAGGGCCGCGGCTTCCGCCATGCGCTCGCGCAGGGACTTGACCAGATCGGTCTGACGGCCTTCGAGGAAAAGCTTCACATCGCGAACCGCTTCCTGGTAGGTGTCGGGAGTTGTCAACCCCGCGACGCAGGGGCCGAGGCAGCGCTTGATGTAGAACTGGAGGCACGGACGCGCGTGCGAATGGTTGAGGTCGACGGTGCAGGAAGGAATGAGGAAGTGGTGATGAATCAGATCGACGATGCGATAGGCAAGATTCGCGGGGAAGTAAGGGCCATAGTAAACGCTGCCATCTTTGCGCAGGCGCCGCGTGACATAGACACGCGGGAAGCGCTCGGCGAGCGTGAGCTTTACGTAGGGATACGTTTTGTCATCGCGCAGCAGAATGTTGAAGCGCGGTTTTTTCTGCTTGATGAGATGGTTCTCAAGCGCGAGCGCTTCCTTATTGTTGGCGACGACGATGTAATCGACATCGACGGCCTCGCGAACCAGCGTGCCGGTTTTTGCGTCTTCCCAGCGTCCCTGATGAAAATAAGAGGAGACGCGGGAGCGCAGGTTCTTCGCCTTGCCGACATAGATGACCTCGCCCTCGGCGTTTTTGTAGAGGTACACGCCGGCGGAGGTGGGAATGGTACGAATTTTGGCCTGGAGATCCATTGAAGAAAGCCGACACTTCTATGATAGAGGTTCAGGAGAGAACGATTCAGACATGAAAGGCAAAGACACAAAACCGTAACGAGGTTCGATCTTTATGATAGATGCCCAGCAGGATCGTCGGGAACCTGCGCGCCGGCGCCGGTTTGCATGGCGCGAACGAGAAAGAGAGCGAGGAGAAGTATGCTCCAGCTTTCGTGCGGCAGGACGAGCGCGTTCCACCACCAGTGAGTTCTCAGCGCCACCAAGTGACCGGCTCGTTGCAACTGTTCGAGCGCGGACCCTCCGGGCACGAGAAAAACGGAAATGATCACGACAAAGACGGCTCGGGCCATTGCGCGGGACTGACTTTTCCACGCTGCGAGGCTCCATGCCAGTGGAAAAATCAGCAGAGTTGCGTCATAAAAGCGATGGTAGACGGGCACAAGACTAAGAACGACGAGGGCGCTCAAGGCTAAATCGCCTCTCCGGTTCTTCCCCAGCAGAAGTATCCAGGTCAAGCCGGCGGCTGCGGCGAACGCGATCGCGGCGAGGTTCGCGGCGTCCCGGTTATGGAGCAGCGCGTAGGCGGCGACCTGCGAGTTGATTAATCCGAAACGAATGGGATTGCCTTCCGTGAAATCGCCGAGGCTGCCTTGCGCGAAGAGAACTCGATTGTCGTGGAGATAACTCTGCAGCCAGGGCGTTCCGCTGATCGCCAATCGACCCACCGCGATCGCCGAGAGAACGGCGACGATTCCGCCGGCGACGGCCGGAATGCGCCAACGGCGGAGGACCAGGTAATAGAAGCAAAAGGGAAGGCCGATCTGCGGTTTGAGGCTAACGGCCGCGGCAAGCAGCGCTCCCGCGAGAATTTCATGCCCGCGGCTGCCAGCCCAGACGGCGGCAGCGGAGGCAGCTACAGCTACACTCACAATGCTCCCGGCAGCTAGAGCGGTATGAAATGGGGCGAGAGCGAGGCTGATCGCGAGAAAAACCAGGCCGGAACGGGTCCTGGGGCGAAGCTTCGAGAACGACATTACAGACGCGATGGTCACGGCAAAGGACAGAATCGTGATAACCAGCCACACTGGTTGGGCGATGTGCCAGGGAAGACACGCGATGGGCGCAATCAGCGCGAAGGTCGGCAATGGGTAAGCAGTCGGAATGCCCCATTTGAAAATGAGTGAATCATCGGGGCGCACACCAGACAGAAAGTCGACGCGATTCGCCTCCGGCGGCCAAAAGCGAAGAAGATCTTGCGGGCTATAAGGGTCTTCGCCTTCCATCCAGGCACGCGTCTGCACGTAAGGGGAGATGTAGTCATTAAAGGTTGCGGCATGGGCAAATCTTACGGGGCCGCGAAGAACGAATTCGGTGCCAGCGCACAGAAGGAGAACGGCGAGCAAAATATCCCAGACGCGCGTGGATCGCTCTTTAGCGCTGGGCATAAGTTGGAGCAGCTAGTTCCTCCCACCTTGGTTGGCGCGCGGGGCGCAAGCCGCGTCTCTACCGCGAAGTGCCAGGCTTACACGCTCCAGCTTTTCACAAACTCCACCAGACTGCGTAGCGCAATTCCAGATGGCCCTTTGGCAATCCAGGGCTTTTGTTCTTCCATCCAGGCTGTGCCGGCTATGTCGAGGTGGATCCAAGGCGTGTCTTCGGCAAATTCCTTCAGGAACATGGCGGCGAAAATTGCGCCGCCGTAGCGCGCGCCAGCGTTGGCCATGTCGGCGATGTTGGACTTGATGAGCTCTTTGTATTCGTCATCGAGGGGCAGACGCCACATTTTTTCGCCGGCCTGCTTGAGGGCTTTGGCAAAACGGTCGTACATCTGATCGTCGCTGGCAAAGATTCCGGCGTTGACGTAGCCGAGCGCGACCACGACCGCTCCGGTGAGGGTTGCGGCGTCGACCAGATGCGTGCAGCCAAGTTGGCGCGCGTAGCACAGACCGTCGGCGAGCACGAGACGGCCTTCAGCATCGGTGTTGATGATTTCGATGGATTTGCCGGACATGGCGATTTGCACGTCGCCGGGCTTCTGTGCTTTGCCGGAGGGCATATTTTCCGTGGCACAGATAATGGCGGTGACCTTGACCTTTGGCTTGAGCAACGCGATGGCGCGCATGGCACCGATCATAGTGGCGCCTCCGGCCATGTCGTACTTCATCTTCTCCATGCCGTCGGCGGGCTTGATCGAGATGCCGCCGGTGTCAAAGGTGATGCCTTTGCCGACCAAGCCGAGGTGAACATTGGCGGGCGCGTCGGCTGGATCGTAACGCAGCACGATCAACGCGGGCGGCTCGTCGGAGCCTTGAGCGACTCCCCAGAACGCACCCATCTTGAGTTCTTTGATTTTGTCGGCGCCATAGGAATCGAATCCGAGACCGACTTCGGAGGCCATTTGCCGAGCGTGCTCCGAGAGCATCGTCGGCGTCATGCGGTTGGAAGGTTCATTCACCAGTTCGCGGGCAAAGTTCTGCGACTCGCCCACGATGCGGCCGAGTTCGAGCGCGTTTTGCAGGGGCTTCGCGTCGCCCTGGACGACGACGGTTACCGAATCAATTTTCTGATCTTTGCCTTTGGGATCGCTCTTGTAAACGCCGGGTTCAAAGCCGCCGATGATTGCGCCTTCGACGATGGCGCGAACTGCATCCTGCGCGGGGATGGCGGTTTCCGGTGCGACGAAGGCAAAGCTGCGGATGCTTTTGGTTTTCAGGGTGCGGACGGCGGCACCGGCAAGCTTGCGCAGTTCGGACGCCGAGAAGGTCTTAGAACTTCCGCCGCCGAGAAGGAGCAGGCGTTTGGCCTTCAGACCGGCTGGGTGGTGAATGAGAGTCGTCTCAAAAATCTTGCCGGTAACTTCGCCGGAGGCGAGCAGGTCTTTGGCGGCGACCGCAATGGCGGCGTCAGAGACGGCGACTGCCGGGGCCGGCTTGTCTTTGGCGGCTTGATCTTTTCCGGCTGGTGCTTTCTCGGCTGGGCCTTTTTCCGTTTGGGCCTTCTCAGTCTGGTCCAGGACGACGACGACCAGGCAATCGGTTTCAATCGCGGCGGGAGCGAGGGAAGAAAGATTCGTATTCATAGTTTGGAGTGTCTTCAGTATCCACGGCGGGAGGGGAAACGCGCAACTCAGGGGCAAACGTCGTCAGGTGCAAATGTCCTCCAGAAAAAGAACGGCGGAGCCCCATCTTCGCGATGGAGAGGCGCGAGGATGGGGCCCTGCGGTTGGCGAGCGCTTGGTTGGGCGCCGTGTAGCGGACATTCCGAAACAAGAAGGTAGCCAGATTCAGTTGCTACATCTTTCCTAGTTGGTTAACCCCCTCGCATCCGACCCACATGTTGGCGCCGTCGAAAGCCAGAGACAGAGGGAACGACGATGCTGAATTGCACGCCTGATAATACGTCAACGTCGGGGTGGGGTTGCTCGCTGACATTTTGCTGACCATGCCAGGCGTGGGACCGGTGGTCCAGATGTTGGCGCCATCGTAGGCAATCAACCAGGGCGAGTAATTTAAGTTGGTAGTGCTTACAAGGCTACCGCCGCCGGCGCCGTTGTCGGAGATTTGGCTAATGCTGGAGCCGGTATCGTTCGCCGTCCAAAGGTAGGTGCCGTCGAAGACGATGCCAACCGGGCCAGGAGCGCTAACGGTCGAATTCACACCGCAAGAACCGTTGAACTCAATGACCTGATTGGTGTCGATGGCCGTCGCCCAGGTGTAGCCGTTTCCGTCCGAGACGAGGTCGTAGAGCCGCGATCCCTGGTTTGCGGATGTGCACACGGTATTGCAGGCACGGGTTGCGTTGTTGAAACTGAGCTTAACAACGTTGCCCGCATTGCTGCTCACCCACACGTATTGTCCGTCGAACGCCACGGAATCCAAAGTCGCTACCCCGGTACTGCAAGAGGCTACGTTTCCATCCGCTGCCCTGACAAAGTACACCTTGCCGGTATTGCCGTGGTCCGGGGCAATGATGTTGACTCCGTCAAAGCCCGAGGGCGCGGTACTGCCACCCACGTAGTAGCTGCCGAGATACTGGTTATCGCTGGCGCGCAACTTATCCACGAAATTGCCGCCGCTGGCGACGTGTTCCACCCACACGTTAGACCCGTCGAACACAATGGTGCCCGGTTGGCTCAAGGAGCCAAGGAACACCTGGTTGCTGGCGCCGGCGTGTAAGGTCACGATGGCCGATTGATTTGCCGGATACCAAGCCTTGAGGGCGAGTTGCTCCGGGTTCTGGTAGTTGGAACTGACGACAACCTCGTCTTTTCCTCTGCGCTGTGCGGTTGCCGACAGCGCCATGGTGAAGACCATCGCGACGGAGATAGCCAGTTTCAGTTTAGCGAGTCTCTGCTTCATCGCACGATCCTCGCGAGCGAATGTGCTTGTGGGTTGAACTGCAATTGCGTTGTCCGGTTTCATGGGAGGCTCCTGTAGAGTTAGTTTTCCGGTGGGTTTGAAGACCTGGGCTCCAGCCGGGCGTTGCGGAATGAGCATTCGGGGCAGCAGCCGCTAATCTGGCGCGATGCCGCAGTTCCAAATGGTCATTTTGGCCTTCACTGGTAAAACGCGATGTTCCGGAGATTTCGGGGTCATGCCGAAACGGTAGTTGTTCGGCGAGAAAAGTGTGCGTTGGGCCGAGGCCCCAAAACTCAAGGAGAAAGCTCGGTCGCGCCGGCGAAAAAACCCGCCCAAGCCTTAGCTCGGGCGGGCCGATCAAAATTCAAAGTGATTGCAAGGGGTGGGCAATGTCACCTATGGCTTTGCCGACTGGCTGCGATCTTCAGTGCCCCTTGGGCCGAAAGGCTATAGGCGGCATAGGAAATGCTGCCGGTGCTGTAATCGATGGAGCCTTCCTGGATCGACGTGGTCCCGGTGCTTTCAACGTAGCCGGAACTGAAAACGAACCCAGTTTGCAGGTCGAGTTGGGGTGCGACGGCATAGTTCGTATTCGGCCCTGTAAGTTGAAAATCGCTCAACATTTCGGCAAGCAGACATTCCAGAGACCTAGGACCGTCTGTGTAGCAGATCATTTCCTGCGGGGTCACTATAGCATTTACTCCTTGCACGTCCTGGGTCCATGCCCACCAATTGCTGGTGAGCGTCGCTGTCCCCGAGCCGCTGACGGGAGTGCCGCCGACGGCGCCCGAATCGGTCCAACTGGCGACATTTCCCTTCTTCCCCGAGAGAGTACCGCTCTCTGTAAGTTGGGTGGCTTGACCGTTAACGTATCCCACAAACGTCAAGTCCCAACTGTTACTTGTGACGGTGCCGCTCCATGTCCCAGACACCGGTGTTCCCAAATCCAATGCAATCAGCGTGACCAAGTTCTGGGTCGCCTCTTGCGATACGAGAGTGTTGAGCTGCTGGCCGGTGAGTTTTAGCGTGGCTTGTGGCTTGCTATGCGAATGGTTATGGCCTACGTCTTCGTTCTGCGCATCCAGCGCCGGTGGAAAGAGCGCGAGCGTGATAGCGCACAGACACACGACGCAACAAAGTTTGAGCAAACTGACCAGTCGAATACCCTTTTTCCCTTTCGTTACCTGCAACAAACCGTTGAGCCGTTTCATGACATCCTCCTGTAGGGTTAGTTTTCCGGTGGGTTTGAAGACCTGGGCTCCAGCCGGGTGTTGCGGAATGAGCATTCGGGGCAGCGACCGCCAATCTGATGTGATGCCGCAGTTCCGAATGTTCATTTTGGCCTTCACCATGTAGCGCGATGTCTGGGAGATTTTGGGGTCAAGGCCGCCGGGTCAACTTTTCCGAGGACTCGCGAGCAACAAGAAAGCTCTCCATTTTCGGATCTGAGAGACCCGGCATCTGAGAGACGGCAAATCTCCGCGCAAGCGCAGCTTGGCCGGAGTGCGCTCGCCTCGGCGCGCAGGAAGCGCGGCGGGTGGGGCTAGGCTTTTCTGCTGCGGGCGATGGCTTCGCGGGCTTCTTTGTCGGCGGTGCGGCGGCGCTCGGTTTCGCGCTTGTCCCACTGCTGTTTGCCGCGGGCGATGGCGAGTTCGACTTTCACTTTGCCGCCTTTGAAGTACATGCGCGTGGGAATCAGCGTCAGGCCGCGCTGCTGAGTCTTGCCGAGCAGTTTGCGGATTTCTTCGCCGTGCGCGAGCAGTTTTCGCGTGCGAAGCGCGGCATGGTTCGAGTAACTGCCGTGCTCGTAGGGGCTGATGTGGCAGTTCAGGAGCCAGAGCTCTCCGTCCTTGACCAAGCCATAGGCGTCCTTGAGATTGGCCTTGCCGGAGCGGATGGATTTGACCTCGGTGCCGGTGAGAACGATTCCGACCTCGAATTTATCGAGCAAGAAATAGTTGTGCCCCGCGTTCCTGTTAACGGTGGCATCTCGCTCTCCGGAGGCAGTGGGCTGCCGGCGGGGATTTTTCTCGCGATTCGCCTGCGTTTGATGGGTAGTCTGCTTCGCCATCGGTAACAAGAAGTTAGCACGAAGTGCGGTTCGCGGGGTTGGCTCACGAGATTTCGTCGGCGACGACGCGGAGGAATGAACAGGGAAGTGACAACGAAAGGCGGACCCTGCGGTACAGGTACTAATGAGTGTAAACATAGGGCTGCCAATCACTTCGGGAGAGTGTCGGGCCGATGCTATAATCCAATTTTCCGATCCGTTTTTTGCATAAAAGAGCCGGCAGGTTGCCCATCCCGCCGTGCTTTTGGACTGTTTTTGGGTGAGAGCGCTACCCTGTGAGCCAACCGAAGAGATTCATTATGAGGACAGTTCAATGAAACGGCTGAAGCGTCCGGCTCTGTTCATGCTTTTGGTGCTTTGCCTTAGCACGGCGGGAATTGCGCGCGATGCTGCCA
Source organism: Acidobacteriaceae bacterium (assembly GCA_003139095.1). Classification (GTDB taxonomy): domain Bacteria; phylum Acidobacteriota; class Terriglobia; order Terriglobales; family Acidobacteriaceae; genus Acidiflorens. Next base: position 55,876 of record PLHW01000018.1, on the reverse strand, counting down.
AGGATTTCTATGCCAAGGGCGCCGACGCCCAGGCGCGAGAGGACTATGAGAAGGCCTACGAGTACTTCAAGCAGGCCTTTGACTTGCACCCTAAAGACCTGCGCTACAAGACGGCGTACGAGCGCAACCGGTTTTTGGCGGCCGCGTCTCACGTGCATCGCGGGCAGATTCTGCGGGATGCGGGCAGACTTGAGGAGGCGCGCGCTGAGTTCGAGAAGAGTCTGGAAATCGACTCGTCGTCTTTTATCGCACAGCAGGAGTTGCGGCGCACTCTGCAAATGATCCAGGAGGCGCAGAACCCGCAACCGCAGGCGGCTGTGGGCCGGAAGCAGAGCGAGTTGCACAAGATCTTATCGGAGGCGCAGGGGCCGGTCGAGCTGGCGCCGATTTCAAATGCTCCGATCACGCTCAAGTTGACGGAGAAGTCGAGCGTGATCTATGAAACGGTTGGCAAACTGGCTGGCATCAACGTGCTGTTCGATCCGGATTACACGCCGAAGCAAGTGCGCATCGAGTTGAACGGCGTCACGCTCGAAGAGGCACTGTCGATTATTTCTTTCGAGACCAAGACATTCTGGCGTCCCATCACTCCCAACACCATCTTCATCGCGCAAGACAATCCCGCAAAACGGAAAGAGCTGGAACAGAACGTCATTAAAACTTTTTATCTTTCCAATCTCTCGCTTCCGACCGAATTGCAGGATGTGGTGAACGCGATGCGCACAATCCTGGAGGTAAGCCGCATTCAGCAGTTGCCCTCGCAGCAGGCGATCGTGGTGCGCGGAACGCCTGACCAGGTGGCGCTCGCGCAAAAACTAGTAGACGATCTCGATAAGGCGAAGCCCGAGGTGCTGATTGACGTGGCGGTGATGGAAGTCAGCCGCGACAAGATGAAGACGCTGGGCATAAGTCCGCCAACCAATGTCTCCGTACAACTCCAGCCCAATGTAAATACGAGCAGCACGGGAACCACGGGCACGACCGGCGGCGTGACGACTACGACCAGCCCGACGACCAACGGACTCAACCTCAACACCTTCAACAATCTGAACGCGACCGATTTCCAGGTCACGATTCCGGCGGCAACGGCGACCGCGCTCTTGAGCGACAGCACTTCGAAGATCGTGCAGAACCCGCAGATTCGCGCGCTTGATGGGCAGAAGGCGACACTCAAGATCGGCGAACGCGTGCCGGTTGCGACCGGATCGTTTCAGCCGGGCATCGGCGGCGTGGGCATCAACCCTCTAGTTAACACGCAGTTTCAGTATCTCGACGTGGGTGTGAACATTGACATCACGCCGCGCGTACATGCCGGCCGCGAAGTATCGTTGAAGCTGTCGCTCGACGTGTCCGCAGTGACCTCGTATACGACGATTGGTGGCATCAGCCAGCCGATTATCGGCCAGCGCAAGGTCGAGCATGAGATCCGCTTGAAGGATGGGGAGGTTAACTTGATCGGCGGAATCATGGAGAGCCAGCAGACGAAGGCGCTCAGTGGAATTCCAGGACTGGCGCAGATCCCGATTCTGAAGTACCTGTTCTCGCAGACCAACACTGAGCATCAGGAAGACGAGATCGTATTTGTGCTGACTCCGCACATCATCCGCGGAGTCGAGATTCCGAGCGGCGCAGACCTGCTCGATGTCGGGACAGCGAACGCGATTCAGTTAAGACTGGTGGGCGGCAACAAGCCAGCGCCGAGCGCGAATCCAGCGATGACGAATCCGGCTCCGAGTACACAAACTCCAGCACCGCAAGCTGCGCCGACCGCGCCGCAGGCCAGTCCGCAGGGTCCGCAAGGCGCGATGACGCCGCCGAATCCGGCGCAGTCGAACCCGGTTCTGCGAGCCAGCTTGCCGGCGAATGCGGGAACAGCTTTCCCGGCCGCGTCTAGCGCTGCAACAGGATCGTTCGTGTTCGATCCTGCGACGTTGAATCAGGCGAAGGGCTCGACGTTCACGGTGAACGTGCTGCTGACGGGCGGGAAGAACGTGTATTCGGTGCCCGTGCAACTGAGCTACGACCCGAACGCGTTGCAGGTGATCAACGTCTCGAACGGCGGATTCCTGTCGCAGGATGGACAGGCGGTCGCGCTGGTGCATCGTGACGATCCGACGACTGGGACGCTGCAAGTCACCGCGTCGCGGCCGCCTGGAGTTGGTGGCGTTTCCGGGCAGGGAGCGGTTGTTACGGTGACGTTCATGGCAAAAGCTCCGGGACAGTCGGCGCTGACGATTACGCGCGGAGGCGCACGCGATCCGGCGATGCAGCCGATTGCGATGAACGGCGCGCAAGCGGCGATTACGATCCAGTGAACGTGAGCGGTGGGATGAGGCAGGCAATCGACATGAAGGCAAGACGTCCGGCGCGGAGGCGGAGCGAGCGCGGCTTCACGCTGATCGAGTTGATTGTCGCCACAACGATCCTGATCATCCTGACGGGAATGGCTGTGCCGCTTGTGCAAATCAGCGTCAAGCGGGAGCGCGAGCGGGAACTTCGGCTGGCGCTGTGGACGCTGCGCGACGCGATCGACCGCTACAAAGATGCGGCGGACCGCGGATCGTTCCAAACCAAGGTGGACAGCAATAATTATCCTCCCGATCTCGACACGCTGGTGAAAGGCGTGGATGTTGCGGGCAAGAAGTTGAAGTTCCTGCGCAAGGTTCCCATCGATCCGATGACGGGAAAGGACGAATGGGGAATGCGTTCGATGCAGGACGATCCGACGTCGGATTCGTGGGGCGAGCAGAACGTGTTTGACGTGTACAGCAAATCGCAGGGCACAGCTTTGGACGGCACGAAGTATAAGGACTGGTAACGATGAGAGCGAAAGGCAAAGCGCGGGGCTTCACGCTGATCGAGATGATGATCGTAATCGTCATCATGGCGGTGCTGCTCTCGCTCGCTTTGCCGATGTACACCACGAGCATCACGCGCACCAAGGAAGCGCGGTTGCACCACAATCTGGTGACGCTGAACAATCTCATCCAGCAATATTCGCTGGACAAGAAGCAGGCTCCTCAGGCGCTCGACGACCTGGTGAGCGCAGGATATTTAAAGTCCATTCCCGACGACATCACCGGCAGCAACACGACGTGGCAAACCGATCAGGAGGAACCGGAGAAGGCGATGAATCCGGACCAGACGGGAATCGCGTCGGTGCACAGCGGATCGGATCAGACGTCGCTGGACGGAACCGCGTATTCGAGCTGGGTGAAGTGATGCGGAGGACGGAAAGATCCGAAGGCGGATTTACGCTGCTCGAGATGATGGTGACGATCAGCGTGATGCTCATCCTTCTGTCGATTGCGATGCCGCTTTACAGCGCGAGCATAAGACGCGCGCGCGAGGATAATTTCCGGCAGAACGTGGAGACGCTGAATCGCGTCATTTTTCAATACACGCTCGACAAGAAAAAAGCTCCAACCTCGCTCGAGGACCTGAGGAGCGCTGGATATATCGAGTCGGTTCCGAACGACATCACCGGAACGCAGAGCTGGGAGACGGAAGAAGACGACAAAACGATTTTGTCGCTCAGCCAGACCGAGGGCGGAATCTACGCCGTACACAGCGCCTCGAGCCAAACGGGAAGTAACGGCAAGCCGTACTCGGAGTGGTAGGCGTTTCAAGCTCACCGCGGAACGGCTTTGCGAAAATTCCTCGTCCCGAACCATTTCGTCCCGAGACTATTTCATCCCGAATCATTTCATTCCTTCCCGGCGTCATTCACCTCAATCGCGCTGACTTCGGCGCGGGATTTCTGCTAAGTTAAACACTTCCATTTCTGGAGGTGCGCTTGAACTTCGACTTCCTCAATCGGCTGCAACCATTCGCGCAACTGGTGATGCGATTGGCGCTGGGCGCGATCATGATTGCGCACGGCTACTCGAAGGTTTTTGGCGGGTTTCATCATCACATGCAGTTTGTCGGCTCGCTGGGGCTGCCGCCCTGGCTGGCGTACTTTTCGGCGGGGACGGAATTCTTTGGAGGCATTGCGATCGTCATCGGCCTGTTCACGCGTTTTGTGGGTACGGCGTTTTTCATCGAGATGTGCGTGGTGATCTGGAAGATCCACTTCAAAAACGGCCTGACCGGACCGGGCGGGTATGAGTTTCCGATGGCGGTGGGAACGATTGCGTTGGCGTTGATTTGTTTTGGCGGAGGACCCTGGGGATTGAATTTTCCTCGTGGAGGAGCGGCGCGCAAGGGGAATCGTTGAAACATGCTGGCTAGCGACGTTTGAATCCCAGCGTGAACCGCCGGGGATAATCCTGCGGTTTCAGCCCTCGTACCGAATCGCGCGGATCGCCGCCAGCGCTTCTCGCTGCGCCTCCGCCCGGCTCATCTTTCCTTCCGCCTCCCGCTGATATTAGTTAATCACCTGCCCGATTTCGGCCGACGAATTGCCCCGGCGATCGTTGATCGGAGCAACTTACCCTTGATGCTTACTGTTCAGTACCTATCGGATACCTATCTTTCGATACGTACCATTGAGTACTTACCGTCCAATACTTACCCTTGAACGTCACCTAGAACTCTGACAGCTCTTTCATGGCGCGGAAGAGGTCATCGGCCTGGGGCAGGATGGCGTCTTCCAGAATTGGCTGATAGGCGACGAAGGTGTCAGTGGCGGCGACGCGCTTGATGGGTGCATCGAGGTGCTCGAAGAGTTGATCGGCGATGCGGGCGGCGATTTCGGCGCCGTAGCCCCAGCTGAGCGTGTCTTCGTGCGCGACAAGTACACGATTGGTCTTCTGGACCGAAGTTGAGATCGCGTCCCAATCAAATGGATTCAGGCAGCGCAAGTCGACGAGCTCGACGTGGACATTGTGTTCGCGTTCCATGCGCTGCGCGGCCTGGAGTGCGCGCGGAATAACCGCGCCGTAGGTGATGACGGTGAGGTCGGTGCCGGGCTGCACGATCTTCGCTTTGCCGAAGGGAACCATGTAGTCGGGGCCGGGATAGGGCGCGCGACCGAAGGTTTCGCGGTAGAGGCGCTTGTGTTCGAGGAAGAGGACGGGGTCGTCGCAACGAATGGCGGTGCGGAGCAGGCCGGCGGCGTCGAGCGCGTTGGAGGGAAAGACGACGCGCAGGCCGGGAATGTGCGTGAAGGTGCTCTCGCCGCATTGCGAGTGGTAGATAGCTCCGCCGGTGAGGTAACCGCCGATTGCGACGCGCACGACGGCGGGCGCGGAGAATGCGTTGTTGGAGCGCCAGCGAATGAGCGGGAGTTCGTCGCGCAGTTGCATCATCGCGGGCCAGATGTAATCGAAGAACTGAATTTCGACGACGGGCTTGAGGCCGCGCGTGGCCATGCCGACGGCGCGGCCGACGATGTTGGCTTCGGCGAGCGGAGAATTGAAGACGCGGTCCGCGCCGAATTCCGATTGCAGGCCGGAGGTGAGTTTGAAGACGCCGCCTTTGCCTTTGACGAGCTTCTGTTCGAGATATTCTTCGCGGCTGCAATCGGCGACGTCCTCGCCAAACATAACAATGCGCTCGTCGCGGCGCATCTCGTCGCGCAAAGTGGCGTTGATGAGGTCGGCCATCGTCTTTGGCTGCGAGGCGGCGGGGCGCTTTCCCTCCGCGGTGGCTTCGGGCGCGGCGAAAGCAGGATGCGTATCGAAGGCGGATGAAGTGGGATCGAGGTCGGGCGAGTAGACGAATTTGTAGATGGAGTCGGGCTGCGGAAGCGCGGCATCGAGGACGCGATCGGCCGCCTGCTGAATTTGCTCTTCGACTTCGGTCTCGATCTGGTTGATACCCTGCTCGTCGAGAATACCTTCGCGGAGCAGGAACATTTGCAGGCGGGGAACGGGATCGCGGACGGCATCGCGCTGGCGCTCGCTCTCCGGGCGATAGAGGCGCTCGTCGTCGGAGAGCGAGTGCGAGTAGGGACGAATGACGTGCGCGTGAACGAAGGCGGGCCCGTTTCCGGCGCGGCAATGCTCGGCGGCACGGCGGAAGGCGGCGTAGGAGGCGATGGGATCGGTGCCGTCAAATTCCTCGAAATGAAAGTTGGGGAAATTGGAGACGAGACGCGAGATGTTGCCGCCGGAAGTTTGCACTTCGACGGGGACAGAGATCGCGTATTCGTTGTCCTGAATGCAGAAGAGGACGGGGAGGCGGTTGTTGGAGGCGGTGTTGAGGGCCTCCCAGAATTCGCCTTCGCTGGTGGTGCCGTCGCCGAGGGAAACGTAGCTGATTTCGTCGCCGCGGAACTGGACATTTTTGAACTGGCGGTAGTCGCCGGAGGACTTGGCGGCGGCGTTGGGATGGCGCGAGAAGTAGCGTCCGGCTTCGGCGCAACCGACGGCGTGGAGAATCTGGCTGCCCGTGGGTGACGATTGCGTCACGACGTTGAGCGGCTGAAAGGCCCAGTGGGAGGGCATTTGACGGCCACCGGAGCTGGGATCGTCGGCCGCGCCGACGGCGCCGAGGAACATTTCGTACGGAGTTGCGCCGAGGCCGAGGCAGAGCGCGCGATCGCGATAGTAGGGGAAGAACCAGTCGTAGCATGGTTTGAGGGCGAAGGCCGCGGCGACGCCGACGGCCTCGTGGCCCGCGCCGGAGATCTGAAAGAAGATTTTCTGCTGGCGCTTGAGCAAAATTTCGCGGTCGTCGACGCGGCGCGACGTGAACATGATGCGATAGGCGTCGACGAGTTGCTGGCGGGTGAGGCCTTGATAATCGGCGGATTTTTGCGGCGCGCTCTTTTCAGTAAGCTTGGGATCTACTTTGGTTGTCGCCATGCGTTTCTCACCCCAGGGCAGTATTGTAAATGAGCTACGAGCCCCGAGCTACGAGCTTCGAAATTAGCTACGAGCTGCGAGCCGCGAGCCGAGAGCAAGCAAGGTTATTGGCTTCGAGCCGCTGGCCGCGAAGCTGGCGCGCATCGTTTATCCTGTCAATTCCACGATTCTGTTGATTTTCATGATTCGATTTTTGCGGGAATTCGATGCTCGGGCGATTCGGCTGCTGGTGTTCGATCTGGATGGGACACTGATCGATTCGCGGCTGGATCTGATCCATTCGGTGAACGCGATGCTGCGGCATTTTGGGCGGCCGGAGCTGGCTGGGGACGTGATCGCGAGCTATGTGGGCGATGGCGCGCCGGTGCTGGTGCAGCGGGCGCTGGCGGGTCCGGATGGGCCGGAGGCGGATGGGGCGCTGTTTGCGACCGCGCTGGAATATTTTCTGGGTTACTACCGGCTGCACAAACTGGATCATACGACGGTGTATGAGGGGATTCCGGAGATGTTGGCGGGACTGGCTGGGGGCGCGGACGGCGGTATGCACCCTACACGGGTGATGGCAGTGCTGTCGAATAAGCCGGTGCGGCCTTCGCAGGATATTGTGCAGGCACTGGGGCTGGGAGACTATTTTGTGCGCGTCTATGGCGGAAACAGTTTTCCGACGAAGAAGCCGGATCCGCTGGGGGTGCGGACGCTGCTGGAGGAAACGGGCGTGGCGGCCGCTGAGGCGCTGATGATTGGCGATTCCTCGATTGACGTGCAGACGGGCCAGAATGCGGGGACGTGGACTTGTGGCGTGACGTATGGGTTCGCTCCGCATTCGTTGGAAAAGGTGAGGCCAGATGTGATGGTGGACCGGCCGCGGGAGTTGGGGGAGTTGTTGGACTTGGGTGGCAGAAGTTTAATGATCTAAATCTGGGTGCATTTGGGACGAAGGTATACATCTGCGATGAAAAATTACGGGACGCATTTGGGATGACGAACAACGACTCTTGGGGCTTCACTCCTGCTGAACTTCGCAAGTTGCGCTCGCTGAAAGATCCCTATGGGATTCAGCGGTTGCTGGATGCTATGCCTTATCACCTGGAGGATACGGCTTGGTCTCCGCGGCGGGTTTTGCGGGAGAATACGGCGCACTGCTACGAGGGTGCGCTGTTTGCGGCGGCGGCTTTGCGGGTGAATGGGTATCCACCGCTGCTGCTGGATTTTGAGGCCGAGCGCGACACCGACCATGTGATCGCGATCTATCGGGTGGATGGGCACTGGGGAGCGGTGGCGAAGTCGAATTACACGGGATGCCGATTTCGCGAGCCGGTGTATCGGACGCTGCGCGAGTTGGCGATGAGCTACTTCAATATTTATTTCAATCTGCGCGGGGAGCGGACGATGCGGACGTTTTCGCGGCCGGTGCGGATGGAGAGGTTCGATCATCTGGACTGGATGACGTCGGAGAAGCCGGTGTGGTTTGTGGCAGAGTATCTGCTGACGATATTTCATCACCGGCTGATCACGGAGGCGCAGGCCAAACGGCTGCACCGGGTGGATGGGAGGCTGTTTCGGGCGGAGATTCTGGAGAAGGCGCTTAAGAAATAGTTCTCAGTCCTGGGTCATCAGCTCTCGGTTGTCAGACTGTTCGGATTTGACGCGACTTTTGGAAAGACTTCGGGCTTTTGTTTGAAGCTCCGGATGCATCGGCGTTTCTTCAAGGGAACTGACCGTGAAGTGAGTTCGTACACTTTCTCATGCGTTTTCTTATTGGCCTTAGCTGCGTCACGGTTTTGTTGGCGGGCTGCGCTTTGGCGCAGACTCCGGATTCGGCGTCGAACGCAGGCTCGGCGGCTTTGAGCGCAAGCTCATCAACTTCCAGTCCAACTCCATCAACTTCTTCTGCGATTTCAACTTCGACTTCCACTGTCTCGAATGCCAGCGCAGTGCATCTGACGCCGGATGCGAATGGGGCGGTTCCACCGGAAGAGATTCGGGCGCTATTGATTCGGGCGGAAGAGAAGGATCTGGAAAACGACAAGCAGGAGCGTAATTACACGTACATTGAGCGGCAGGAGGAACACAGGCTGGACGCAGGGGGCAAGGTTGAAAAGACCGTGATTCGAACCTCCGAGGTACTGGAAATTTACGGCGAGCAGGTGGAGAAGCTGATTGCGAAGGACGACAAGCCGCTCTCGGCGGAAGAGGCGAGGAAAGAGGACGAGAAGATCCAGAAGATCATCGACAAGCGGAAGAACGAATCGGAGGACGAGCGGCGGAAGCGGTTGGAGAAAGAGCAGAAGGAGCGCGAAGAGGACCGGAAATTTGTGCTGGAGATTGCGGACGCGTTTGACTTCCGGCTGGTGGGTTCGGAACTGGTGAATGGGCGGGACACCTGGGTGCTCGAGGGGCGGCCGCATCCGGGATACAAGGCGAAGAGGAAAGAGGCGAAGTTGCTGGACAAGTTTGCGGGGCGGGTTTGGATCGACAAAGCGGAAGGGCAATGGGTGAATCTGGAGATGACGGCGCTGGATACGATTTCCTTCGGGGTGTTTCTGGCGCGGATTCACAAGGGCGCGCACATAGTGGTCGATCTGGTAAAGGTGAACGACGAAGTGTGGCTGCCAAGCCACGTGGAGTTCCGGATGGATGCAAAGCTGGCGTTGGTGAAGACATATCGGGAAGACGTGCAGCAGACGTTTCGCGACTACAAGAAGTTTCGGACGGACTCGAAGATCACGGTGTTGGGAGAGAGCCGGGAATAGGGAAGGGGTTTAGAATCAGGGCGTACGGCCCGCAATAAATCATGGAGACATCCGCTTTAGTACAGTCGGCGCCGGATCGATACACTCGGGTTGCGAGTTGGACGCACACGATTGCCTTGCTCGCTGTGCTGGGCGGATGGGCCTTGCTGGCCAAGATGCTGGCCGAGCAGATGAGGGCGGCGTCGAATCCGAACCGAGTGCGCGCTTATGCGGTCACCACTCTGATGGAATGGCTGGTTTTTGGTTTTGTGGTGTGGGGCGTGCGGCGGAGTGGCGCGTCGGTCCTGCTGGTGGTGGGAGAGCGGTGGCGCTCGGCTCGGCGGGTGTTGCGCGATCTGGGAGTTGCCGCGGGGTTCTGGGTGGTTGCGGTGGCGCTGCTTTGGGTGTTCAGCAAACTGCTGGGCATCGACTCTGAGGGTCGCAATATGCAGTTCATCCTGCCGCACGGGGGCGTTGAAATCGCGGTCTGGATCGTGCTTTCCGTGACTGCGGGAATTTGCGAAGAGACGATCTTTCGTGGCTATCTGCAACGGCAGTTTATAGCGCTGACGAGGAGCGCTCCTGCCGGGATTCTCCTTTCTGCCGCGGCGTTCGGTGCGGCGCACGCGTATCAGGGCTGGCGGCTGGTGGTTTTGATCAGCCTGTTCGGCGCGATGTTCGGAATTCTCGCGTACTGGCGCGGGAGTGTTCGCCCGGGAATGATGGCGCATGCGTGGCAGGATTCACTGGGAGGGATCATTGCGGCGCTGGCGAAGCATTAGCAAGGCGCGGAGTGTGGACATACGCGGGGGCATCGCCGTCGCCACACGCGCATCGCGGAACCGATCTTTCCTTACTCTGTACTCTTTACTCCAAGCGATAGTCGATTTTTATGCCGCGGCGGGCGACCTCTGCCAAGAATGCTTCGGCGGGGACGTCGCGTTCTTGCAGCACGGCGCCGCGTTTTTCGATGGCGCCCGAGCACATCATCTGAAGGACGATGGAGGCGGGGAAGGCGGTGGTGCGCATCATGGAACTCATATCGGTTTTTGGGTCGTAGTGATCGACCATGGTGAAGGTGGCGACGCGGCCTTTGAGCTTGCCGCCGAGCAAGCCGCGAATGCCGGGGGCCTTGATGGACTCGTGAGCCTCGATCCGCATGATGGAGACGTCCGGACCCTTGCCGGCAAATTTCCCTTCGAAAACTTTTGACATGAGCGCGCGCGGGGAGACTTGCGCGCCGTCGACCTGGAGTTTCTCGCTGGAGAAAAGGCCGAGAGCTTTCAGTTCGCAGAGCAGGTCGTAGTGTCCGGGATAGCGGAGAGTTTTTTCAAAGCATTCGCCGACGCGCCCTTCGAAGGTTTCAGGCAGCGTGGATGTGCCGCCGGAGGTTTGAAAAGCGACGAGGGGAGGGAAGCCGTCCATGTGAAATGCCTCGGGCTCGGTGAGAGCCTCGATGGTGGTGAGCTTGCCTTTGCGGAGAATGCGGGCGGGCTCGACGTATTCGTTGATGAGGCCTTCGACGGAGAAGACGAGCTGATAGTGGAAGGGCGGCATGGGTTTTTCGGGGAGGCCCCCGACGTAGATCTTGAGCGCATCGGCGCGACCGTCGAGACGGCGAACGAGTTCGCCACCGAGGATGGAGGCCATGCCGGGGGAGAGGCCGCAGTCGGGTGCGAGCGCGAGGTTTTTCTTTTCCGCTTTTTTGGCGAGCGCGAGCTCCTGGCGGACGACGGTGTTGTTTCCCCCGAGGTCGGCGAAGTGGCATCCGGCGGAAATGGCGGCCTGAGCCAAACCGAGGTTGAGGAAGTAGGGAACGGCGGAGAGCGCGCCGTCGTGGCCTTTCATCAGGCGGGCCGCGTCTTTTTCTTTCGAGGCGTCGATGGCGACGGCCCGAACCTTTTTGCCGCCGGTAATGCGGTTGAGGCGCGTGGCGACATCGCGGGCGCGCTTGAGATCGCTGTCGGCGAGGGTGACAGATTCAACTTGGGGCTGGCTGGCCATATCGTAGGCGGCGGCCGAGCCCATCATGCCGGAACCAATGACGAGAAGTTTCATGGGTGCTCCTAAGACTGCAGAGATCGGGATCGATAAAGATGCGGTGCTTGGGTGAAGGTTCAGGGTAGCGGAAGTTGGCAGGGAGGGAAGTGACGCTGCTCACTGACTAGCGGTGATCGGGACGGTTGACGGTTGGCGAGTTGGGCTGGAGAATCGGCAAGCGGGGTCGCAGACATGTCGCCTGAGAATCTCAAATATTTCATGGATCATTATTTCATCGTCGTCTTCCCATTTTTCTTCGTGGGCTCGTGGTTTCTCGTCGCAGCCGCGGTCAGCTCTGTTGGAGGCTGGTATGCGTTGTCGAACCGGTATCGGACGCGAATTGCATTCGATGGCGCGAAATGGAAGATGCAGAGCGGGCAGATGCGGCGGTTCATGAGTTACAACAAAGTGCTGACGCTCGGCGCGAACGGGGAGGGCTTGTATCTAGCGTGTATGTTTTTGTTTCGGTTCATGCATCCGCCACTCTTCGTTCCGTGGAGGGAAATCAAGGTGCGACGAAGCAAAGGGCTGTTTTTTGAGTATGTGACTTTCATCATGGACGCGGAACTGGCGATTCCACTGAAAGTTCGGGCGGGGCTGGCGGGACTGATGCGAAACGAGGCGGGGGCAGGCTGGCCGGTGGAAGAGATTTAGGGCTGTGGTCGAGAGGCTTGCATCAGCTAGGTTATGGCGCTTGCGCCAGCGCTTTTTGGACTTCGGATTCGATGATCGAGATGTTGGTGGCGCCGATGTGGCGGGCGAGGATGCGGCCCTGGCGATCGATGATGAAGGTGATGGGCAGGCCGAGGATGCCGCCGTATTGGTCGGCTAATTGAGAGGTGCCGACGGCGACGGGGTAATTCATTTTGTATTGCTTTTGAAAGTCGCGCACCGGCGGCTCGCTGTCATCCATGGAAATTCCCATGATGGCGAGGCCTTGCGCGGAGTATTTGTTTTCGAAGTCGATGAAGTGGGGAATTTCCTGCTTGCAGGGCTCGCACCATGTCGCCCAGAAGTCGAGGATCACGACCTTGCCGCGATAGTCGGAGAGACGGAGCGGGTGGCCGGTGATGTCGGTGAGGGAAAAGTCCGGCGCGGGACGCAGGGCGGTCGATTGCGCGCTAGAGGAATGGCGACAGGCAGGAAGCCAGACCAGGAGGATGAGGGCCGCCGAAAAGACCAAGATTGTCTTCTTCATGATTTTTATTCGCCCTTGGCGACGGGATACCCCTTGTCGGCCCAATCGGAGCCGAAGTTGCCTGCGATGTAGAGAACTTTGACATTCGTGAAACCGAGTTGCGTGAGCGCGTCATAGGCGGGATTGACGTTTGGGCAATGGCTCCAGGGGCAACAACCACAATAAAGAACGATGGCGGTTTTCTTCGGCAACTTGCTGACGCGAGCGTTGAGCCGTTGAAGGCCATCCGGAGTATTGCCCGCGCCGATGTATTCGGAGCCGGGAATGTGGGCTTGCATGTAGAGCATGTGGGAGCCGACCTGAAACAGGAGCGGCTTGGCAGGACTGGAAAGAAGATGCAGCAACTCTTCGGCGGTGAGCGTCTTCATGTTGGTGCTGTCGGCGGCCAGGGCGAGGGGCGCGGGCGAAAGCGCGAAAACCGCGAAAAGAAAAAAGATAAGAACGAAGTTACGGACGAAGAGTCGATGCGGGAACGAAGGATGGGACAAGTTGGTACCTCCGGAATTGATTATGTTCGCGCGAGCCAGGAACGGCAAGCGCGGTGAGGCCGCGGGGTGGGGTTCGTGCGAAGAGCACGATAGGCGAGAAATCGACCGCCACGCGCATCGTTTTTACGGGAACGGAAGGCCGAGGAAGCGGGCTGTATTTTCAGACAGATGCGCGGGCGTTCACGGTCCTCCGTACCGTCTCTAGTACCTTAGTTACGCATAGCGCGGTACTAGGAGCATCATTCGCGTAAACACCGCAATATATAGAGTTATATAATGCGCTGACTACCAGATATAGAATCACTACGCAGATTCAGATTTCTTCCAATCCAGAAAAACCCCATAAAACCGGGCAAAAACGGGGAAACCCCGTCGAGAGGCCCGCGCTTCCCTTTGAGATATGCTCAGGACACCAAAACTCTCTCGGAACGCGCTGCTAAGAGTTTCGCCGGAATGGTTGCGCGGAGTGCCGAAGAAAGGGTGCGGGGAGCTGAATTCTGTGGAGGACAAAGCTATGGCTGAGTCGCGAGAAGTGATGAACATTCGGCAAGCCTCGCAGTATCTGGGGGTCAGTCCGGACACCCTGTACAAGTACGTGAACGAGCAGATTATTCCGGCGTTCAAGCTGGGGAATCGCTGGCGGTTCAAGAAGTCAAAGCTAGACCAATGGATGGAAGAACAGTCGATGGAAACCGGAACGCTGCCGAAAAAGAAGGTAAAGGCGGCGGTGAAGGCGGCGGGGCAGCAATAAGGGTTCGGCCGGCGAGAGGCCGGCGCTAGAGAAAACTGCCGGCGAGACCGGCGCCACACGAGGCGAGCCAATGTTTGGAATGGGAGCGAGAACGATCGTAGGCCTGGACGTGGGGTCATCGAGCATCAAGGCCGTGGAACTGAGAAAGACGCGCACCGGAATCGAGGTGGCGCACCTTGGACTGGAGCCGATTGCGCCCGACCTGGTGGTGGACTCAATGATCGTGGACTCGGGCCAGGTGTCAAGTTCGATCTCGAAGCTGTTCGTGTCGACCGAGATCAAGTCGAAGTTGGTCGCGACGGCGGTGAGCGGGCACTCGGTGATCGTCAAAAAAATCTCGCTGCCCTCGATGAGCGATCAGGAACTGGCGGACACGATCCAGAAAGAGGCGGCGCAGCATATTCCGTTCGACCTGGCGGACGTGAATCTGGACTACCAGATTCTGAGCGAGGACGCGGGCAGCACACAGATGGACGTGCTGCTGGTGGCGGTCAAGAAAGACAAGATTTTGAACTACACCAACGTACTCTCGATGGCGGGCAAGACTCCGTCTATTGTGGACATCGATGCGCTGGCTTTGCAGAACTGCTACGAGTACAACTACGAGCCCGCTCCGACGCAGGTGGTGGCGCTGTTGAACCTGGGCGCGAGCGTGATGAACATCAACATCGTGAAGGGGACGACGCCGCTGTTCCCGCGCGACGTTTCGGTGGGCGGACATCAGTACACCGATTCGCTTCAGAAAGAGCTGGACCTGAGCTTCGACGATGCCGAGCAATTGAAGCTGGGGCACAAGGTGGGAACGGTGCAGGACGATGCGAAGACGCCCATTCTGCAGCAGGTGACGGAAATCATTGTGCTGGAGATTCAGAAGACGTTCGACTTTTTCCGCGCCAGCGCGGCGGGCGAGCATATCGAAAAGATCTACCTGGCGGGGGGATCGGCGAAGGTGCCCGGGCTGGTCGAGGCGCTGCGGCAGGAATTTTCGATGCCGGTGGAATTGTTCAACCCGTTCCAGAGAGTGGTGCCGCCGGCCGAAGGCGTGGGCGCGGAACTGGTGGAACAGAACGCAGGACAGTTAGCGGTGGCCGTGGGCTTGGCCCTGAGGAGCTTTGAAAACTTATGATCCGAATCAACCTGCTGGGTTCGCCAAAACCGAAAGGCAAAAAAGGCCCGGCCTTCAGCATGCCGAGCATGGATTGGAATCTGGGCTCGCCAATCTTGCAGGTGGCGGTGGTGCTGATCGTCGCGGGCGCGCTGAACGCCGGGTACTGGTACAACCTGGACCGCGAGAAGAAAACCATTGAAGTGGCGATGCAAAAGGCCGAGCAGAAGAACCACGAACTGGCCGACATCAAGGCGCGCTACCTGGAGCGGCAGCGGCAGGCCGATGCCTACAAGCGGCGCGTGGACGTGATCGATCAATTGCGGCAGAACCAGACCGGACCGGTGAGCCTGCTCGCGATGATCAGCGATACCGTGAACGAGACCGAGGCGGTGTGGCTGAACAGCATGCAGGACCAGGGCGCGAATGTGGCCATCGATGGCACGGCGTTGAGCAGCGACGCGGTCGCCAACCTGATCACCAACCTGCAAAAGACGGGCTACTTCAAAAATATCGAGATCAAGGAAACGTATCAGGACGAGACGGTGCGGGACATGCAGGCCTTCCAGTTCACGCTGACCTGCGAAAAAGCGAAGTCGTAAAGGTGGAACGATGATGAATCTGGGCGAGCTGGCGGGTGTGAAGCTGTTGGGAATCCTGGTGCTCGGAGCAGCGCTGGTGACCGGCGGGCTCTACTACACGGTCTTCAAGTCGCAGCGCGACGAGAACGCGGCGGCGCAGACCAAGCTGCAGGCGAAGTTGCGCGAGAACGCGGAACTGGAAGCCTACCGGCCGAAGCTGGCCGACATCGAGCGGCAACTGGCGAGCCTGAAGCAGCAACTGGAGATCGAGCGGCGCATTGTGCCCGACGAGAAGGAAGTCGACAACTTTATGCGCATGGTGAGCGGCGAGGCGCGCAAGGCGGGAGTCGAGATCCGGCGTTTTACGGCGAAGCCATACGGGACGAAGGAATTCTATACGGAAGTGCCGTTTGAATTGGAGATGGACGGGCCGTACTACTCGATGCTGGGATTTTTCGACCGTCTGACGAAGGTGGAGCGGATTGTGAACGTGACGAATCTGCTGGTGGCATCGGTGAGAAAGCCGGCCGACGCGCGGGCGCGGCGCACGTACGCGTATGCGCCGAGCGAGAGCGTGGTGGCCACCTGCATGGCGACGACATATTTCAGTCACGATCTGGATCCGGCGGGGCAGGCCGCAAAGCCCGTGGTACCGGCGAAGAAATAGGAGAGACAGGATGAAGGCGACGATGGCAACTTTGGTTTGCGTGCTGGGAGCGGGAATGGCAGCGGCGCAGAATCCCAGCATCATCCAGAACACGCGTGCGGTCATGAATGGGGTGCGGGACAACGCGGCCGCGGCTTCGAATGCGGCGCTTGGGGTCTCGCAGAAAAAATCGGTGCCCGCGGCGGCGCCGGCAAGAAAATCCGCGGCGGATCCGGCGGCGGGTGAGTCGCCGATGAAGGTGAAGGTGGGCCATCGCAGGCCCGTGGCTGTCGTGCCGATGGCGAAGCAATCGCCCACCGGGGTACTGGCGGAAGCTCCGAAGAAGATTGGGCCGCTGGTGGCGGTTCCAGCGGCGGGCGCGGCGGGGGATGCGGCGGCCGTCGGGGAAGCGGGCGAGTCCGAGAAGTTCAACGCCAACGGGAAGCGGGATCCTTTTCTGAGTCCGGTCGTCAGCCACGCCATGGTCGGCGGTTCTGGGTGCAGCACGGGCAAAAAGTGTCTCGAGATCGGGGCCATCAATCTGCGTGGCGTTGTGCACGCAGAGAGCGGATTTATCGCGGTGGTGAGCAATGGATTGAACAAGGCATATTTCCTGCGCGAGAACGATCCCGTGTTCAACGGCTACGTGGTGAAGATCACGGGGGACTCGATCGTATTCCAGGAGACGCTGCAAGACAGGGTGGGCAAGACGTTTACGCGGGAAGTGGTGAAGAAGATCACGGTCCCATCGGTATAGGTGACGGAAGCGACTTCGAAGAAACACATGGGGGCGAAACGGCCCTGCATGGGGAGATAGGAAATGCGAAAGCTAGTGCTGGGTGTGATTGTTCCGCTGCTCGGGTTGGCGCTGATCGCGGCGGCGGCTGACATGACGGTGAAGGGGGAAACGGGCGCGCAGTTGCAGCGTCTGGAAGTCGCTCATGGCCAGGACGGCCTGCGAGTCGAGTTCAAGGCGAAGGGCCCGCTGGATCCCAAAGTGAGCACCCTCGACTCTCCATCGCGCATCGTGGTCGACTTGCCAAATACGGCGATGGCCGCGGCACAGAAGTCGGTGCCGGTGGGCGAGAACGGTGTGAAGGACATCCGCATCGGGATGGACGGGAAGGGCAACACGCGGGTGGTGCTTGACCTGACGAACAAGTGCCAGCATGAGGTCACGCCGGGCGCGAATGGCGGCTTTACGCTGCGCGTGTTCCCCTCGAACGCGGAAAAAGTGGCGCCCACGAAGGCTGAGATTCCGGTGGAGGCAAAACCGGTCGCGTCTAAGCCGGCTCCAAAGTTGGAGCAGGTGGCGGCAGTGACGGCATCGCCTGCGCCATCCACCGTGGCGACGGCGGCTGCGAACCAAGCCGAGAAGCCGGCGGAGTTCGCCTTCGTCGAGCCGAAATATTCGACGAAGCCGGCAACGACTGAGCCGGCGGCGAAAGCCGAAGAAGCGGCCAGCCGCTTTGCCGACAAGACGGCGGCGGAACTGGTTGCGACGAATGCCAATGCGGCCATGGGGGGCGCCGGGCAGGCAATTCAACCGGCCGTGAACATGGCGGCCGAGCAGAAATCGCAGCTGGAGCAGAAGCCGGTGGTGACCGGCGCGAAATACACGGGCGAGCCGATTTCGGTCAACCTGAAGGACGTGGACCTGAAAGACTTTTTCCGGCTGATTCACGAGATCAGCGGACTGAACGTAGTGCTCGATCCGAACGTGCACGGCACGCTGACGATTGTGCTGGACGATGTGCCGTGGGACCAGGCGCTGGACATCGTTTTGAAAAACAACGATCTGTCGCGGCAGCTTGACGGCAACGTGCTGCGCATTGCCACGGTGGATACGCTGAAGCGCGAGGCCGAGAACCGGCGCGCGCAGATCGACGCCGAGGCGCTGGCGGTCGACAAGGTCACGATTACGCGATTCCTGAGCTACGCGCACTCGAAGGATGTGCTGCTGACCGTTAAGAAATTCCTGAGCCAGCGCGGCGACGTGGTGGCCGACGAGCGTACCAACTCGCTGATCGTCTCCGATATTCCGGCGGTGCTGCCGGCCATCGACCGCATCATTCAACAGATGGACCGCAAGACGCAGGAAGTGGAGATCGAGGCACGCGTGGTTTCGGCGACGCGCAGTTTCGCGCGCGACATCGGCACCCAGCTGGGATTTGGCTGGGGCAACGGAGTCTCGGCGGTGGGCGGCTCGCAGAGTGTTGGAACGACCCAGACGTCGGTGGGCTCCGGAGCGGCGCCGAACCCGCTGTACATTGTAAGCAGCGGCACGAACGGCACGACCATTCCGCTGTTTTCGAACTTCCCCGTACCCGGACCGAGCACCGGCCTTCAGTTTGTGAATGCCAGCAACAACATGCGTCTCGATTTCGTGCTGACCATGGCGGAGTCGCGCGGGTTGCTGAAAATTCTGTCGCGTCCGCGCGTGGTCACGCAAAACAATATTCAGGCGGTGGTCAAGCAGGGCTTGCGCGTGCCCATCGTGACTACATCGCAGTTGCAGGGCCCGCCCACAACAACCTACGTGGATGCGTTCCTGCGGCTGACGGTGACTCCGCAGATCACGTCGGAAGGCACGATCTTCCTGAACGTGGACGTGGAGAACACGACGCCTGACTTCGGACACGAAGATCAGAACGGCAACCCGACGCTGATCACGCAGCAGGCTACGACGCAGGTGCTGGTCACCGATGGCGGCACGGTCGTGATTGGCGGCGTGATCCAGACCAACAACTCGCTGAGCATTCAGCAGACGCCGTTGCTCGGCGACATTCCGTATTTGGGCAATCTGTTCAAGCGCCGGACGGTGCAGACGTCTACGCAGGAGCTGATATTCTTCATCACTCCGCGCATTGTGCAGACATAACGGCCGAATCTGGAAGGAACGGCGCAAACCGTTCGTAGAAGTTTAAGTTGATGGAAGGCAAAGCCGCTGGAGTCTCCCGGGAAAACTGCCGGGGACCCGGCGGTTTCGCTTTTTGCCGGCGCACCGCTGGCGCAGCGTTCCCTTTCGCTGCCGATTGGACTCAACGCTCTCCTGCTACACTCAGGCGCATGGATCATGTTGCGCGGGTGCGGCGGTTGCAGTCTGCGCTGCCGGAGGCCAAGCTCGATTTACTGCTGATTACGCATTTGCCGAACTTGCGCTATCTCTGCGGATTTACGGGGAGCGCGGGGGCGCTACTGGTATGCCGCGATGGCGCCGTACTCTTTACGGATGGGCGTTATAAGACCCAGGCCAGGGAAGAGGTGCGGAACGCGCGGATCGTGATCGGGAAACAGTCGGCTGTGCTGGCGGCGGCGGAACGGGTGGCGGTGTCCGATCATGACACGAAGCGCGGTGGAAGGGGGCTGCCCGCTCTGGGCATCGAGGGGGAGTGGATGAGCGCGGGCATGCGCGATCGCGTGGCATCGGCGCTGCGCGGGAAAGCGCGGGTGCGTTCCGCGCCGCCGCTGGTGGAGCGGGCGCGCATGGTGAAGGATGCGGAGGAGGTTCGGCTCATCCGCAACGCGGTGGAACTGGGAGCAAGCTTGTTTGCGGTTGCGCGGCAGACCATTGAACCGGGCGTCAGCGAGCTGGCGGTTGCGGCGGCAATGGAATATGAGGCGCGTTCGCAGGGCGCGGAGGGCATGTCGTTCCCGACCATCATCGCCTCCGGGGAGCGATCGGCGATGATTCATGGAAGGGCGTCGGAGGCGCGCATTCCCCGGCGGGGGTTTGTGGTCTGCGATTTTGGTATCATACTCGCTGGTTATTGCTCGGATCGCACACGCACGGTACACGTGGGGCGTGCTTCGAGCGAGGCTCGCGAGTTCTATGGCGCGGTTCTGGCGGCGCAGCAGGCCGCGATTGCCGCAGTGCGGCCGGGTGTGACGGCGAGCGAGGTGGATGCGGCCGCGCGAAACGTACTGCGGAGGCGGAAGCTGGCGCGGTATTTTACCCATTCGACCGGGCATGGTTTGGGCCTGGAGATTCACGAGGCGCCGCGCGTCGCGGATGGGCAGGCGCAGACGCTCGAAGCTGGAATGGTGATTACGATTGAGCCGGGCGCATACGTTGCCGGCCAGTGGGGAGTGCGGATCGAAGACGTGGTCGTGGTAACGGCTTCTGGTTGTGAAGTGCTGACGCCGGCGGACAAACAGTTGGTGGTGATTTAGCTTGGTCGTATGTCAGTTCGCGGAAGAGAAGCTCTTAACCACAGAGAGCGCAGGGAAACCCGCGGAGTGCGCACAGAGAACCGCATAGCAAGCTGGGAAAAGCGCGCAACTGGCTTTTTGTGGGTTGCATCATAGACGCTTCGTTTTACTCAGGATGACAACTTCATAATGAATCAAAAAGAGCTGAAAGAACTCATCGAGTTCCTAATCGAAAAAGATATCGCCGAGTTTGAATTGGAGCGCGGCGACGTGAAAGTAAAGATCAAGCGCGCGGGGCAGTCGGTGGAGCCTCATTTTATCGCCATGCCTCCAGCGTCCGCGGCGATGGCAATTCCCGCCCCGGTTTCGGCGGCAGCGTCCAAGCCCGGGAATGTGGTAGGCGTAGCAGCGGCCGCTGAGCCGGAACCAGAAGAAGCGCTGCACATCGTGCGGTCGCCGATTGTGGGCACGTTTTATGAGGCGCCATCACCGGGGTCTCCTCCGTTCGTGAAAGTGGGAGATCTGCTGGAAGTGGGCCAGGTGTTGTGCATCGTGGAAGCGATGAAGCTGATGAACGAGATCGAATGCGATGCTGCGGGCGAGTTGGTCAAGAAACTGGTCACCAACGGCCAGCCGATCGAGTACGGGCAGGAGTTGTTCGCGCTGCGGCTGAAATAGCTCTCAGCTCCGAACAAACTCCAAGCTCTCAGCTCCAAGCTCTCAGCTCCAAGCTCTAAGGAACATCCATCGGTTCGCTGCCAGGGGGTTTTCCTTGGAGCTTGGAGCTGAGAGCTTGGAGCTGAAGACTGGTAGCTGAGAGCTTTCACATCATGTTCAAAAAGATCCTGGTAGCCAATCGCGGCGAGATTGCTCTGCGCGTGATTTGCGCGTGCAAGGAGTTGGGCATCCGCGCGGTCGCGATTTATAGCGACGCGGACCGGAACTCGTTGCACGTGCGCTTTGCCGATGAAGCGATTTGCATTGGCCCGCCGCAACTGGCCCTGAGTTACCTGAATATTCCTGCCGTCATCAGCGCCGCCGAAATCGCCAACGTCGACGCTATTCATCCGGGCTACGGATTGCTCTCGGAAAACGCGAACTTTGCCGAGGTGTGCGAAACCTGCGGCATTAAGTTCATTGGGCCGACACCGGATGTGATCCGGCTGATGGGCGAAAAAGAAAAAGCGCGTGCGGCGATGAAGAAGCATGGCGTGCCGATTCTTCCGGGCTCGGAGGGCGTGATCGGCTCGGAAGGCGAGGCGCTGGAATGGGCGCGGGAGGTCGGGTTTCCGGTCATCGTCAAGGCTTCGGCGGGCGGCGGCGGGCGCGGCATGCGCATTGTGCGCAGTGAAGATGAACTGCCGAAGCTTTTCCGCCAGGCGCAATCGGAGGCCTCGGCTGCGTTTGGCAATGGCGATCTCTACATGGAGAAGTATGTAGAGAACCCGCGGCATATTGAATTTCAAGTGCTGGCGGACGAGCATGGCAACGTGGTGAGCCTCGGCGAGCGCGAGTGCTCGATCCAGCGGCGACATCAAAAGTTGCTCGAAGAGTCGCCGTCAGTGATGGTGACGCCGGAACTGCGGGCGCAGATTGGCGGCATTCTGAGCAAAACGCTAAGCGCGGTCGGCTATCAGAACGCGGGAACCGTCGAATTTTTGATGGGCGCGGATGGAAAGCTGCATTTCATCGAGATGAACACGCGCATCCAGGTTGAACATCCGGTCACGGAGATGGTAACGGACGTGGACCTGGTGAAGAGCCAGCTCATGATCGCCGCGGGCGCGAAGATGGAGGAAGTTCTGCAAGGTCCGGTGGTGCATCGCGGGCATGCCATCGAATGCCGCATCAACGCCGAGCATCCGGAAAAATTCACGCCGTCGGCGGGAAAGATCACGACCTTTAATCCGCCGGGCGGGACGGGCGTGCGCATCGACACGGCGGCGTATGCGGAGGGAACGATTCCTCCTTATTATGATTCGCTGATTGCGAAGCTGATCGTGCGCGGCAAAGACCGCAATGAAGCCATCTCGCGCATGGGGCGCGCGCTGGAGATGTTTATTGTGGAGGGAATTTATACGACGATTCCGCTGCACCGCCGGATTCTGGCGGATGCGGAATTTCGGGCAGGGAAGATCGACACGGGATTTATTGAAAGGTTCTTGGCGAAGGGGAAGTAGCTTTGGGCGCGATCAGGCGCGGCCTGCAAATTCGCGCGTCTCGGTGGATACTTTGATTTTTTCTCCTTCTTTAATGAACAGAGGGACACGAATCTCGATGCCGGTTTCGAGCTTCGCGGCCTTGGTCACGGTGCCGCTGGATGAGTCTCCGCGAACTGCCGGTTCTGTATAGGCGACGTTCAGCTCGACGTGAGGCGGAAGCTGCAAGCCGATCGGATTGCCGTTGTACTTGTGCAATTGGATGATGGAACCTTCCACGAGAAAGTCCAAAGCATCGCCCATCATATCGGCGGAGAGCGTAAGGGTTTCAAAGCTCTCCTGATCCATGAAATGGAA
The DNA here is from genome assembly GCA_003139095.1 of Acidobacteriaceae bacterium. GTDB lineage: Bacteria > Acidobacteriota > Terriglobia > Terriglobales > Acidobacteriaceae > Acidiflorens. The sequence goes on along the minus strand of PLHW01000018.1, from coordinate 32,915 downwards.
ACCGGTGCCGTCGCTGTAAAGATAGGATGCGGGGACGGTTTGGAGGTCGGGCTCCTTGAACCGGTCGCTGGCCTTGAAGGTCTTGTCGAACACGGCGCGGGTGAGCAGGTTGCGCATCTTGAGGCGAACCAGGGTTTGGGTGCCGCGGGCCGTGGGGGTGGAGACTGCGGCTTCGAGGCACAGGAATGGGGCGTCGTCGAATTCGAAGAAGGTCTTGCGCTTTACGTCAATGGCGTCGATGAGTGCAGCCATAATTCCTCGGATGGATTGAAGGCGTTGGGCCCAAAGGGCTGGGCTTGGTTCGCTTGCGGTAACTTAATCGACCATAGAATAACAGGTGGATTCGATTACACCGACGGAACCCAGTCAGGAACACGCGATGCATTTTTCCCGGCTCTATCCAATTCTCGACGCCAGTTGTTTTGCGCGCGCGGATGCCATGTTCGCTGCGGCTGAGGAACTCGCGGCTAGCGGCGTGACGCTGCTGCAATATCGCAATAAATCGGGCAATGCGCGGCAGATGCTGGAGCAGGCGCGGGAATTGAAGCGGCTGGTGGGTGGGCGGATGAAGCTGATCATGAACGATCGCGCGGATTTGTGCTTGGCCGCGGATTTTGATGGGCTGCACGTCGGGCAGGATGATTTGTCTCCGGAGGCGGCACGGCGAATTATTGGGGCGGAGCGATGGCTCGGGGTTTCTACGCATAACCGTGAGCAGTTAGCGCTGGCGGAAAAGTCATCGGCGGACTATGTTGCGATTGGGCCCGTATTCGCGACTTCCAGCAAATTAAATCCCGATCTGGTGGTCGGGCTTGAGGGTGTGCGGCGGGCGCGGGAACTGACGCGGAAGCCGCTGGTTGCGATTGGCGGCATCACGCGGCTGAACGCGCGCTCGGTGATCGAAGCCGGCGCCGATGCGCTTGCGGTGATATCCGACTTGATACGGGAGCCGCGCAAATCAGCAGAGGAATTTTTGCGGATTCTGGGGTAAAGTTGGACTTCTTAATCAGAAACCACGCGGCCGACGGCGTCCGCGCCATACGGTCGCCAGGAGATTCTTGAGCACAGACGTTCAACGGTCATCGCCACCCGGTTCACGGAAACCACCGGGCCCCAGCGATTGGGAGCGGCATACCCATCAGGACACGGAACTCGTCAAAGGGCTCGGCCTGACCAGCGCGACCATGCTGGTGATGGGCTCGATGATCGGCTCGGGCATTTTTATTGTTTCGGCGGAAATTTCGCGCGAGACGCAATCGCCGGCGCTGCTGATTGGGGCCTGGCTGATCACGGGATTCCTGACGATTGTGGGCGCGCTCAGCTACGGCGAGCTGGCGGCGATGATGCCGCGCGCCGGCGGACAATACGTTTATCTGCGCGAATCGCTCGGTCCGCTATGGGGATTTTTGTACGGTTGGACTTTGTTTCTCGTGATTCAGACGGGGACGATTGCCGCGGTGGGCGTGGCTTTTGGCAAGTTCTTTGGGATTTTCTGGCCGGCAATTTCTTCCAGCAACTGGATCCTCCATTTGTGGAAGGTGCCAAAGTTTGCCATCGGGCCGATGATGCTCGGCGGGATGGATGTTGGGCTGAACACCCAGAATTTCGTCGCGATCCTTGTCGTCGTCGTGCTTTCCGTCATCAACATTTTCGGCGTGAAGACGGGCGCATTCATTCAGAATGTTTTTACCGCCGCCAAAGTTTCCGCGCTGCTGGGGCTGGTGATCTTCGGAATCTTTCTCGGCCGAAATGCGACGGCGGTGGCCGCGAATTTCGGCGCAAACTTCTGGCACAATTCGAGTCTGGGCACGTTGCACGACGTTGGCGGAGGAGTGCTGGTTTCGACGCTGACGGCGCTGGCCATCGCGCAGGTGGGGTCGCTGTTTTCCGCCGATGCATGGAACAACGTGACGTTCACCGCCGGCGAAGTGAAGAACCCCAATCGCAATTTGCCGCTCTCACTGGCGCTGGGCACGGGCGTGGTCATCGCTCTCTACATCGGCTGCAACTTTATTTATCTGGGAGCGCTGCCTCTCGCCGGCAATCCCGCGGGCACAACGCTGGTGGAGCGCGGCATTCAATATGCGAGGGAAGATCGCGTCGCAACCGCCGTCATCACACAGATGTTCGGGTCGAGCGGTGGCAAGCTGATGGCGCTGGCCATCATGATTTCGGGCTTTGGCTGCTGCAACGGACTGATTCTGGCGGGCGCGCGCGTTTATTACGCGATGGCGAAAGACGGCCTGTTCTTTCGCAGTGTCGCCCGCCTGCATCCCCAGCACAAGACGCCGGTAGTATCGCTCATGGTCCAGATGGTCTGGACCTGCATCCTCTGCATCTCAGGCAGCTATGGCCAGCTTCTCGACTACATTATCTTTGCGGTGCTGGTGTTCTATATCCTGACCATCGCCGGGCTTTTTGTTTTGCGTCGAACCCACCCCGAGGCCGAGCGACCCTACAAGGCCATCGGATACCCGGTGCTGCCCGCGATTTACATTGTGATGGCTTTGTTTATCGACGTAGTGCTGTTACGCTACAAGCCGCAATACACATGGCCGGGATTGTTCATCGTGCTGCTGGGGATTCCGGTTTATTATTTGTGGTCGCTGCGAACCCAACAGCGACAGCCTAGAGCGTAAGGAGAGAAACACGAATGGCGAACCTGCTGGCTACCAAGCCGCTCGAAATGATTATGGAAGAATCGTCCGAGAGTGGGGAGCATTCCCTTAAGCGAGCGCTGGGGGTCACGAATCTCATCACGCTTGGGATTGGCGCAATCATTGGCGCGGGGATCTTCGTGTTGACGGGAGCCGCGGCGGCGCAGTATGCGGGGCCGGCGATTGTGCTTTCGTTCGTTCTCGCGGGCATCGCGTGCGCGTTTGCGGGGCTTTGCTATTCGGAGTTCGCCTCGCTGATTCCGATCGCCGGATCGGCCTACACCTACGGGTATGCGACGTTGGGGGAAGTTTTTGCGTGGATCATCGGGTGGGATTTGATCCTGGAATACGCGTTTGGGGCGGCCACGGTCGCATCCGGGTGGAGCGGGTACGTCAATAGTTTTCTGCAGGACTATGGGATTCATCTGCCGCCTTCCCTGACGGCAACCCCGGGCACTGACATGGTGATGTACAACGGGCGCTGGGAGAGGGTCGCGACCATCCTGCCGACGTTACAGGCGCGCGGAGTCGATCCGGGAAGCCTGGCGCACGCGCATGGCTCGTTCAATCTGGTCGCGTTTCTCGCGATTGTCGCGGTGACCATCATTCTCGTGGTGGGCATTCAGGAGTCGGCGAATTTCAACTCGGCCATCGTGATTGTGAAAGTCGCGATCGTGCTGACGTTCATCGCGATTGCCGGAGTATTCCTCATGAAGAATCCTGAAATTGCGACCCGGAACTGGCACCCCTTCATCCCACCGAACACGGGAGAGTTCGGACACTATGGGTGGTCGGGGATCGCACGCGGCGCGGCGGTCATTTTCTTCGCTTACATCGGATTTGACGCGGTTTCGACGGCGGCGCAGGAAGCGAAGAATCCGCAACGCGACATGCCGATCGGCATTCTGGGTTCGCTCGTGATCTGTACGATATTGTACATACTTGTTTCCGGTTTGCTGACCGGAGTCGTGTCGTACACAACGCTCAACGTGCCCGATCCGGTGGCGGTGGGAATTGACCACACGGGGGTGCGCTGGGGCAGTTTCCTGGTAAAGGTAGGCGCGATCGCCGGCCTGGGCAGCGTGATGCTGGTAATGCTGCTCGGGCAGTCGCGCGTGTTCTTCTCGATGTCGAGGGACGGACTGCTGCCGCACTGGGCGGGGGCCGTGCATGCGCGTTTCCGCACGCCCTGGATTTCCAGCATCACGGTGGGCATTTTTGTGGCGATCTTCGCTTCACTAATTCCGATTGCGATTCTCGGGGAACTGGTCAGCATTGGAACGCTGCTGGCGTTCGTAATCGTTTGTGCCGGAGTTTGGATATTGCGCGTGCGGCGGCCGGAACTGGCGCGTCCATTCAAAACGCCGTGGGTGCCGTTTGTGCCGATCATGGGGATTCTGGTTGCGGGCCTGATGATGGCCAGTTTGCCGCGCGATACGTGGCTGCGGTTGATCATCTGGCTGGTGATTGGCATGGCGATTTACTTCGGATACGGGCGCCATCACAGCCGCGTGCAGCAGGCGATTGCGAATCCCAAAGTGCCAGCGATGACGGATTAGCTGCTCTTTGATTCTTGCAGCTTGCGCGCTATTGCCGTAACCATTCGCCGGGGCGCGAAGCGCACCGACTGCGCCACCAGCCAATTCTTGAAGCCGGAGATCACCACCGGCTTTCCCGCCATCAAGGCCCGATAACCGTCTTCCGCTACGCTGCGAGCATCCATGGTTCCATACGTCGTCAGCCGGATGCCCGTGATATTCGCGCGCTCCTGAAATTCCGTAGCCGTCGGACCGGGGCACAGGCAGGTGACGGTGACGCCCGTCCCCTGGAGTTCATTGGCAATGGCTTCCGAGAAATGCAGCACATAGGCCTTCGTCGCGTAGTAGACGGCCATTAGCGGGCCGGCTTGAAATGCCGCGGTGGATGCCACGTTCAGGATGCGGCACGGCGTGTTTTCGGTTCGGGCGCGCTCGATCATCCCCGGCAAATAGAGGCGAGTGAGATGGGTGAGCGTGGTCACGTTGAGCTGAATCTGACGCAAGCATTCTTCGAGGTCACTCTCGGCGAAGAAGCCGTACTGCCCAAAGCCGGCATTGTTGACGAGGACGTCGACTGCGAGGTCGGCGCGGATTGTCTGATCAACAACGTAGGCGGCCGAGCCCGCCTCGGAGAGGTCGACCGAGAGAATCAGCGACCGCGTGCTGTGCGCTTTTTCAAGTTCAGCAGCCAGCAGGCGTAGCTTGTCTCCGCTGCGGGCGACGAGGACCAGGTTGTAGCCCTCGCGCGCAAAGATGCGGGCGAGTTCGAGTCCGATGCCGAAAGAGGCGCCGGTAATGAGAGCGGTTTTGCGATCAGGCATGAGGAGAGAGCCTTGAGCCGCGAGCTTCGAGCGATTGCGTATCTGTCGAGTTTCGTTCGGTTCTTAGTCTAATGCAAAAGAAATGGCGGGCCGCAATCGACCCGCCATTCAATCAGAGAACTAAGCAAGTCTACACGTGAGCGAGCGCGGGCTCGACGCCGTAGATCGAATACCACGACGTTGCAGCCTTCAGCTTGCTATTGACGTTGTCGATATTCTTCACGCCTTCGGTTTCCAGCCATTTGCGGAACGCGTCGGCGCCGTGCTTGGCGTACACGGGAATGCCGTCTTTCCACGTGGCCCGGCCGCAAAGCACGCCGTTGAACTTTACGCCGGACTCTCCAGCCAGTTCGAGCGTCTCGCTGAACTCGGCGTTGCTGACGCCCGCGGAAAGATAAATGAAGGGTTTGGTCGCCACATTGGCGGCCTTGTGGAAGAGGTCGATGGCTTCTTTCTTGGTGTAAGCCTTCTCGCCGCCAAACGACTTCGTACCTTCGACGAACTTCATGTTGACCGGCACTTCCACCTTCAGCACGTCGACGCCGTAGCGGTCTTTGCTGAACTCGCGCATGCTCTCGGTGACGATGTGCGGTTTCTTCTTCGCGTACTCGATGCCCTTTTCGTCGGCGCCTTCTTCGTAGCCGACGAACTCGAGGAAAAATGGAATGTCGTTGGCGCGGCACTCGTCGCCGATGCGCTCAACCCAGGCGTGCTTCTGTTCGTTCACGTCCTTCGGGTCGTATGGCGTGTAGTACAACAAAATCTTCACGCAGTCGGCGCCGGCTTCTTTCAGGCGCCTGGCTGACCAGTGGTTGAGCAGATCGGGCAGGCGGCCGGGACCGGTTTTGTCGTAGCCGGTTTTTTCATAGGCGAGGAGCAGGCCGGCATTTTTTGCCCGCCTTTTGGATGCGGGCAGGCCCCACTCGGGATCGAGCAGAATGGCGCTGGCATGCGGCGTGAGCACTTCCGAAACCAGCGTCTTGAATTCCTCCATCATGGCGTCGGTGATGGCGGAGCCTTTTTCCTTGGCGAGCGATTTTTGCAGCGAGCCGCGCTGATCCATGGCGGCAGCGGCAATGACGCCATGGTCATTCGATACTGCTTTCAATCCTGCGAGTTTTCCGGGGGTGAGCTTCATGAATCCTCCTTAAGAGTGCGGAAACAACGACTTATTCTAAACCTTCGCCTTGGGCCAGGAAAACTCGCAATGAACATCGCTCTGTGATGCACGTCACTGTCGTAGGGCCAGGGCTCCAAGAGCGGATTTCTGCTTCGCAATCAGCGACTGAATGCCCTGGCGGGCGAGCGACATCATTTTTGTAAGTTGCGCGTCGTCGAAAACCTGGTGCTCGGCGGTGGCTTGTAGTTCGACGATCTTGTTGCCGGCGGTCATCACCACGTTCATGTCCACGTCCGCGCGCGAGTCTTCCTCGTAATTGAGGTCGAGCATGGGTTCGCCGTCCACAATGCCGACGCTGATGGCGGCGACAAAGTCTTTGATCGGCGCAGCGGTCAGCGTTCCGGCGTCGATCAGGCGTTGCAGCGCGAGGCCGAGAGCCACGAAAGCCCCGGTAATGGATGCGGTGCGCGTGCCGCCGTCGGCCTGGATGACGTCGCAGTCGATCCAGATCGTGCGCTCGCCGAGGTGGTTCAGATCGGCGACGGCGCGCAGAGAGCGGCCGATGAGGCGCTGAATTTCCTGCGTGCGGCCGCTTTGCTTGCCCTTGGCCGCCTCTCGGGCGGTGCGTGTGAGCGTAGAGCGCGGCAGCATCCCGTATTCGCCTGAGATCCATCCCTTACCCGTGTTGCGCAGGAAGGTGGGGACGGTCTCTTCGATCGAAGCTGTGCAGATGACGCGCGTGTTGCCCATCTCGATCAGGGCAGAGCCTTCCGCGGTGGAAATGAAGTCGGGAGTGATGTTGACGGGCCGGAGCTGATCGGGAGTGCGGTTATCGGAGCGAAAGATCATGAGAGGAAATTCTAACAGCCAGGGAGAACGGCATCTCTCTGAGTGGCATCCGGCGCGCGCCGACCTGCTCAATTTAGTTCCCAGCCTGCTCTACCGTCGCCACGTCGAACCAGTCGCTCAGGTCGGCGTGGCCGGCTAGCGTGTCTCGCGTTTTTCCTTCTACCAGAATTCTTACGCGCTGAATGCCGGGCACGTTGACGGCCAGCGTTTCCACCAGCGAATTTACCGTGAGTTGCTCGCTTAGAATGCCGGAGCGATGCTCGTCGGCAAAGGCGGCGTTCAGGTCGATGACAGCGGCTCCGGGATTGACGAGAAAGATGCTCCGAATATCGGAGGCAGCCGAGAGCGGGTGTACTGCGCCCGGTTGCTGATAAACCCGCAACAGAGCACGCAACAATTCTTCCGCGCGCTGCTGGCGACCACTCGGAAGCGGGATTTGCGCGGGACGGCCGCGCAGAGTGCCCGAGGCATCATCGGCGACATAGAGCGTCACCGTCTCGGTTGGTCCGGAGGCGGGCGGAGCCACGGGGAGGGCGCTGGCGGCGCTTGCCTCGACTTCGCGCGCTTGGCGCCGCATTCGGCGGGCATAGACGCCCATCGCCACCACGATGACGAGCATGACGGCGACTCCGATCACGAGATGGCGCGGGATCATCGTTGCACCTTCATGGGATCGGGTAATCGGGTGATCGGGCGGTCGGTTGATCGGACTTCAAAAGCACAAGGCCAATGATCCGATGATCCGATGATCCGATGACCCGATGTTCTTGTCATCGTTGCGCTCCCAATTGATCGCGCATGGAAACGACGGCGTCGGCAATCGCGGCGGCGGCCTGCTGCTGATAGCTGGCGGAGGTGAGGTCGGAGATTCCGGACGGCCCGGGAGCGAGTTCCACGGCGACGGCCGGCATGAGCACGTTATTCAACGGCCGCAGCGACGCGGGGCTTATGTGCGCGGCGAATTGTTTTTTCTGGAGGCTGGTCTGAATCGCGGCGGCGACTGCATTGCTGACGGGAAGCGCCGGCGCCTGCGCGGTGTTCCAGGGCTGGAATACGCCCTTGGCCGGCCCTTCGTGGGGGAGCAGCGCGGTGTAAACATTGGCGCCGCTGCCCTGCGAAGCCGCGTGGAGACAGATGTAAATCGCGGCCTTCGCCGTGTTTGCCGCGCCCGCGCGCTGATCGAGCGCGAGTGTGCTGTCGGAGTCGCGCAGCAATTGAACCGCGAATCCGCGCAGCTCCAACTCATGGCGCAGCAGCCGGGCAAAGCCGAGGGTGACGTCTTTCTCCGCGAGGCTATCGGTCAAGGCGGCGCCGCGCTCGCCGCCACCGTGCGCGGGATCGACGACGGCGAGCAAGCGGCGGGGGGCCGGGGCGGGGGATTGGGAAGGTGCGGAGACCGGCGTGGAATTGCCCTGGGCTGGCGCGGCGGGGCGCGGCGCGGGAGGACGGACTCCAGCAGTTGCTGGCGCGGCGCTCACCGATGCGGCCGGTATCGAAGCGACGACGATGGTTTTGCCGCCGTTGCTGAAGGTCGCCATCAGCGGAGTGGTGGCGGTGACGTCGAGCTCGGCGAGTCCGTTCGCCTCGGAAAAAGTCGCCTGCGTGATGGCTTTATTGTCGAAGGCAGTGGACGCGCTGGGCGGAGAAACGACGGGGTCGCGCTTGAAGACCATGCGCAGCCGCCCCGGTTCGTTGGAGATCGTGGGATTGACGGGTGCCGCGAAATTCAGCAGCAGACGCGGCGGAGCGCCGGCCTCAAGCTGAAAGCTCGGCCGAATACCCGCCTCGCCGATAAACAGCCGCCGTCCGGTCTCGTGGAAGTCGACGCCGCGGCCGAGAAAGCGCGGCAGCAAGCTGCCGAGAGCGGCGATCGGAACATACCCGCGCTCATTTTCGAGAAGGAAGGGCGCGGCGAGGTCGCACTCGCGGCCGCGAACTTTGCAGCGCGGCTTCCCGGCGACAAACTCGCCCTCTAGGTTGTTGTAACGAATCTTCCAGTGCGTGCCAATTGCCTGGCTGCTCACGCGGCCGAGCGGTTCGAGTATTTCGAGCAGGCCAACGTAGTCGCGCCCGGCGCGTTCGATAACTGGCAGGCTATAGGTGGCGATGGGCGCATAGACGGAGAGTTGCTTGTCATCGCCAGCGGTGGACGCGGCCGCCGGTAAGAGCATTGCGCCGGCCAGCAGCACGGCCAGGATTCTATGCGTGGCTGTGACGGACTCTTCCAACAGTTCTCGGTTCCCAGTTCTCAGTTCTCAGTAAGTCAGCTCGGACCCGAAACTGAGGACTAACACTGAGAGCTGTAATTCTTAGTCCAGCGAGTAAATGGTGAGGCCGCTCAGCAGCTTCGGATAGAAATCGGTCGACTTCTGGGGCAGCACCTCGCCGGAGAAAGCAATATCGCGCACCTGCTCGATGCGCACCGGGTTCATCAGGAACGCGACCTGCGCCTGGCCGTTGCGAACCACGGCGAGGGCTTCGCCGGCCTCACGGCAATACTTCACGTTTTGCTGGTTGCGGATCGCTTCCTCGGAAATCTGGAGACAGCCCTCGAGCACACATTTGTGTAATTGGACGACGTCGAGAGACTGCTGGCGCAGAGAAAGATTGCCGAAAAAATCGGCGCCGATTTCTTTAGGAGTGTGCAACAGAAATGCGCGCTCGGCGGTGGCGGCCAACAGCGCAGTGCCGCCCTTGCTGGCACGCTGAAGAATCCCCGTCGCGCGCTCGGCGTCGATACCGGGATCGGCCTCCTCAACGTTGAAAAATTTTCGGACCTGCGTTGGGAATTTCGCGATCTGCGAGGCCGGCAAGCCGAAAACCAGTCGATGGGTGGGCAGGATCACGAGGCCGGGGCCATCCATATCGACGAAGGTCATCATCGCCCAATCGTGGGGAGCGGCGGCGGCCGATGACGCCGCGGCTCTGGCCTCGTTGCGGTACGCTAACGCAGTCTCATAGCGATGGTGGCCGTCGGCGATGATTAGCTTGCGATCCTGCATCTCGCGCCGCACGGATTCAATCACGGCGGGATCGGAGATCATCCAGACGCGGTGAATCACATCGTATTCGTCGGTGATCTCAATATCGGGCGCGGCGCCCTGTGTCGCAGAATTGCCGGCGCCAGTTTCAAGCAGCGCATCGACTTTGCCGGCGCCGTTGTAGAGCATGAAAATTTGTCCAAAGTGGGCGCGAGTGGCCCGCAGCAAATCGAGCCGGTCAGCCTTGGGTTTCGCGAGCGTCTGCTCGTGGCGGAAGACGACGCCGGCCGAGTAGTCCTCGACGCGGCCGAGCGCGATGAAGCCGCGCCGCTCGGCAACCGTCTGGCCGCCGGGAACTTTGAACGTCTGAGAATAGCGATACAGTGCGGGCCGCGAATCCTGCCGCAGCACGCCCGTGCGGCGCCAGTCCGCGAAGGCCGCCGCCGCCCGGCTATAGACGTTGTCGGACGCGGTATCGGTATCAAAGCGGCGGCCAAGGATGATCCGCACCAGGTTGTAAGGGCTGGCCCGGTAGTAGCTTTCCTGCGTTTCCGAGGTGATTTTGTCGTAGGGCTGAGTAACGACCTGGCGGACCGCGACCCGGTCGGCTGCGTAACGCCAGGCTTGAAATGGAGAAATGGTGGCCATGGGATGGGACGATGAGGTGAACGGAAATTGTAGCAGGACGCAGCCAGGCCGCGGTTGCGCAAAAATCGGGCACGAAATTCCGCCGGACGGAGGACAACTATTTGCACCCATTCTGCGATCTTAGGACGGCAAGAGAACGGCAAGAAAGATGCCAAATTTCTTTAAAGACGTGCTACCATCCGGCTAAGTAGGATGTTGCGTGTGGGGGCGGATTCACCCTTCGGGCGCGGATTTTGCACTGATTAGCAGGGCCTATGCGGTGCGGCAAAGGTTTTTCGGTACGGGTGGCCTTGGCGGTTCTGCCGATTGTTGCTGCCTGCCTTTCTGTTCCGGTTTTCGCCCAGAATTCCACCGACGACGTTCACATCCCTCCGCGCATTCAGCCACCTCCTTTAAAAGAGCCGGAAGGCGATCCGTCGCTCCGGACCCACACCAAGCCCGTGAAGGTGGATGTAAACCTGGTGCTCGTGCCAGTCACCATCACCGATCCCATGAACCGCCTCGTTACCGGCCTCGATCGCGATAACTTCACTCTGTTTGAAGGCCGCGAGCAGCAGGAGATCAAAACCTTTTCCAGCGAAGACGCTCCGGTTTCGCTCGGCGTGATTTTTGACATGAGCGGTAGCATGAGTAGCAAAATCGAGCGCGCCCGCGAGGCGGTCATCGAGTTTTTCAAAACCGCCAATCCGCAGGACGAGTTCTTCCTCATCACGTTTGCCGACAAGCCCGAGGAGATTTCGGACTTCACCAGTTCGATCGACGACATTCAGGGCAAGCTGGTCTATACCATTCCGAAGGGCCGCACCGCGCTGCTCGACGCGATTTACCTCGGCGTAAGCAAAATGCGCCAGGCCAAATTTCCTAAAAAGGCCCTGTTGATCATCTCCGACGGCGGCGACAACCACAGCCGTTATACCGAGGGCGAAATCCGCTCCATGGTTAAAGAGGCCGATACACTCATCTACGCGATTGGCATCTACGACCATTACTTTCCGACCGAAGAAGAGCGCCTGGGGCCTGCATTGCTCAGCGAGATTACCGAGTTGACGGGCGGGCGCGCATTTACCATCGATAATCCGAATGACCTCGCCGATGTTTCCACAAAAATCGGCGTCGAGCTACGCAACCAATATGTCCTCGGATACCGTCCAAAGAACCCTGGGCACGATGGCAAGTGGCGTAAGATTAAGGTCAAGCTCAATCCGCCCAAAGGATTGCCGCCCCTGCGTGTGTATGCAAAAACTGGTTACTATGCGCCAACGGAATAGCGCTGCTCTGCTGGTTTTTATCCTCACAATTGGTGTGTTTTCGAGCGCCCAGACGGCGGCGGGTTCGGCGCAGGCCGCGTCGGCGAATCAAGCCCAGGCCGCACCGGCGGGTGCGCAGACGCCATCGGGAACGTCGGCGCCGAGCGCAGATTCTGGCCCTCAAAATGGTTCCGCGCCGCAGAGTCCGCCGAGTGTGCAGGCGCCGTCCGCTGCCGGCCAAGGTCAAAGCAGTCCGGGTTCCAGCAGTGCTCCGATTGCCCCAAGTGGCATCCAGAATGCCGGCTCCGACAATGGCGTTTTCGTCTTCAAGAAAGAGGTGGACGAGGTTGTACTCCACGCCACCGTGATCGACAATAAGCAGCACATCGTCACCGACCTCAACAAAGACAATTTCAACGTCTTCGAAGATGGGCGCCCGCAGGCCATCACCTCGTTTCGCCACGAGGATATTCCGGTGGCCATGTGCATCGTGGTCGATAACTCGGGCTCGATGCGCGAAAAGCGCGAGAAGGTGAACGCGGCCGCGCTGAATCTGGTGCGCGCCTCCAACCCGAGCGACGAGGTTTGCGTCGTCAATTTCAACGACGAATATTACCTCGACCAGGATTTCACCTCGAACATCAACAAGCTGAAGGAAGGCTTGGAGAAAATCGAATCGCGCGGAGGGACGGCTCTTTACGACGCAGTGGTCGCCTCCGCCAATCACCTGAAGGAAGATGCGAAGCTGGAAAAGAAGGTGATTTTTGTGGTCACCGACGGCGACGACAACGAGAGCACCGAGACCCTGGAGCAGGCGGTGCGCCGCCTGCAAACCGAGAACGGGCCGGCCGTTTACGCTATTGGCATTCTGGAGGGCGAGGACCACGCGCGCCACGCCAAGCGCGCGTTGCAGATCATGTGCGAGCGCACCGGTGGCATCGCCTTCCTCCCGAAGACGCTCGACGAGGTCGATGCCATCAGCCGCGCCGTCGCCCACGACATTCGCAGCCAGTACACCATCGGCTACAAGCCCACGACTCCGCGGAGTCAGGGCGGGTATCGCCAGGTAAAAGTGGATGCCCATACCGGCAAGCACGACAAGCTGACCGTCCGCACCAAAAGTGGCTACTACGCCGGCGCGGAGCCGTCGACGGGCGCGCAGTAGGCGCATTTCTGAATTCGGAAATCGGGCAGTTTTGCGATTTGAAATCGCCAGGTTACCAAATTGCAAAATTACAACTCCCCGGATTGACCTTCTTTGCCTCCTTCCTTACTCTGATAGCGTGCCTGTGATTACTGCAAACTCACGCCTGCGTGTTAGCGACGACATCACCCAACTGGTCGGCGAAACCCCGATGCTCCAGCTTAAGAAGCTGGCGCCGGCAGGTTCGGCTGACATCTATGCCAAGCTCGAATACCTGAACCCGGGCGGCAGCGTAAAAGACCGCGCCGCCATCGGCCTGATCGCGCGCGCCGAGGCGGACGGAAAGCTGAAGCCGGGTGGCACCATCATTGAGGCGACGGCCGGCAACACGGGCATTGGGCTGGCGCTGATCGGTGTCAATCGCGGCTACAAGGTAAAGCTATTCGTGCCCGAGAAATTTTCCGAGGAGAAGGTCCTGATCATGCGGGCCTTTGGCGCCGAGGTGACGCGCACTCCGGACGCCGAAGGCATGCAGGGCGCCATCAGCCGCGCCAAAGACCTCGCCGCCTCCGAACCGAACTCCTTCCTCGCCGCACAGTTCGACAATCCCGCCAACACCGATTACCACTACGAGACGACGGCGCGGGAGATCTTCGAGCAGATGGAGGGGCGGATTGACGCGATCACCATCGGCTGCGGCACCGCCGGAACGTTCAGCGGAATCGCGCGTTACTTAAAGGAACGCATTAAAGTTCACGCGGTCGCAGTGGAAACACAAGGCTCAATCCTTGGCGGGGGGCAACCCGGACCTCATAAAGTTGAGGGAATCGGCAACAGCTTTATCCCGGGAAACTTTGATCGCTCCGTCTGCGACGAGGTCTTCATGGTGACCGATCCGCAGGCCTTCGGGATGGTGAAAGAGCTGGCCGCGCGCGAGGGCGTGCTGGGGGGCTCAAGCTCGGGCGCCAACGTTTATGCCGCTGTGGAGATCGCCAAGCGCCTCGGATCGGGCAAGCGCGTGGTCACGATGATTCCCGATTCCGCCGAACGCTATCTCTCCAAGAAGATTTTTGAAGGCGGAATCTAGCGCCGCCAAACTCACCATAGCGCCGGCGACTCGCCGGCCATCCGCGGGACGAGCATTGTCGTCCGCGCCAGCCAAGCCGCAAACATTACCCTGGGATGGAAAATCACACTCTATAATCATCACTACCAAGACGCCAACCGCAAGGCTGGACCAGCCCCAGAAAAGGGGAACCCAATGATCCCGAAGACGATTACAAGAGAACACATCATTGAGGCTGCACGGTGGATTGACAGCAATCCGGTACCCGAGCACCGAGAGGCGACGAAGTACGAAGTCACAGTTAACGGGCGCAACTATCCGCCGAAGTACTTGATCGCTGTCGCGTCCCAGATGGCCACGGGCCATTCTCTCAAGCCCGACGAATTTGGCGGCGGTGTCGAGGCAAACGGCTTCCTGAGCCGCCTTGGATTTGTGGTTCACAGAATTACAGGCTTAGCCGTGGTGGCCAGTCCCCAGGGGCAGCGCCGGGTCAAGATCGCGCGAGCTTGGCTCAACATGGGGATCACGATGACAGAATTTAAACAGCGCATAGACGAAGTACGCAAGTCTCTCAAGGCTTATCCTGAGGAAGTCCGCAGGAAGGCAAGACCCGAAGCATTCAAACAGGTGATCGAATCCCGATTCGAAGAAAACAAGTCGGACTACTACAAACGCCTGAGGTCGGTTTCCCGCGATGCGAAGAAGGCCGGAGCTGACATCCTGGTGCTCCCCGCGTGCGCCATGATGTACGAAGGGAAGTTCGACCGGTGCAAGATCCTGGGTGATGAGGTACCCGGCATCGTTGCGTCGGGCAGGTTGCACGCAAGAAAGCATTCCGGCCCGCTCCTCGCGGGGGAAGATGCAATCATTCTCCGAGATGGCCAGCTTTTTGAAATTGACACGGGAGTGCTTTGGATAGGACTCGACGGGAAGCCATTCTCGATCATGGCAACAGAGTCGTCCACGATTATGCATGTGCGAGGGGAGAAGCCTTGGATACGCCGCCCGTCACTACCAGGGGAATGGGTTCTTCCGAAAGACGACGGCCAAAAGGCGGCGGCCTTGGTATCGACGATGGGGCCGCAGAAGAACGACCAAGTGCTAATCCTCGATATGGGACATGAGCGCTACCCATCGCGCTATCTGTTCAACACCCTTCGCACAGTTTTGGAGTCCCAAAGGAAGTCACGAAGAGCTGTTGTGATTTTGTCGTCCTGGCATTACAAAAATGCTACCTATAAGGCTTCCTGGACATGGCCTCCTGCGGACGAGGTGAACTACGTAAAGTGGGAAAAAGGCGAGCCGAACAATTATGGCGACGTGTTTGACACCATCAAGGTTAATCTGTCTCCGGCAAGAAAGCCGCGGACCAATTGATGAATCCTGTTGGCGGGAAAAATGCTTTCAGCCCATCGCGACATTCCGGAATTGATAAAAAAGAAGTACAGCGGCCATTTCAAAGTGCTCGCTGAGGGGAAAGGCAGCACGAATTACCTGCCAGACAAGGACCGACACTGGTATCAGCCGGACGTAGTCCTTAGGAGCCTTACCGAGCCGAGTAACGTTCGTTACATCATCGAAGTTGAATGCGATCCGGTGAGGAAAGCGATGGTCGGGGCGTGCCTGCTTGCTGACTGCTCAGTCGAGGCGATGCAACACACAAAGGCAGGATTAATCTTCGTCATTTATTCAAAGAGCGGCAAGAAACAGATCAACAACTTCAAGGACAAGGTCGAGGTCATCAGGCACCGTTGCCCACACCTCTCGTCCATACAGGTCGTGACGGACGAAGAGTTTAAGCAAGGTAAAGGTTTTGAAATACGCTCGACTGGCAAGAAGAAGAACGCATTTAGCAACCAAGCCAGATAATTCCCCAACGCAACTCTGCCAGACTGACGCCCAAGGAAAGCAACGCACAAAGATTGTCGAGAACAGCGTTAGCGCTCAAGACCTCTACCAGAGGAAACGAAGATCGTCTCGCTATCGGCCGCCAGGTCTCCAGATCTCCAACGGCCTGTCTTGACATCAGCTGCTAAAATGAAATTTAGGGCAATCGGAAACTGACTTTGTGACAGCCGGGCCATCCGGCGTCTGGTTGAAAAGTTTAAAATCGGGAGAGAGTTGTTCCAAGTCTTTGAATTATAAATACTTTACTCGTAAGTCCTTATTCCTCAAAGACCTGGCGTCGGGGCACCTCTAAGTCTTTGAGTTTATTAGACCGGGGGAGGGGGGTAGGGGTGCGATAGTTAACTAAGCAGTAATATCTCTTCCCATTTTGGAAAAATTCTCGTCGCTATCTCCAAATTCCGAGGAATTATTTCTTGATCGCCAAACAGCCAGACTCCAAAAAACAAAGTTCGAAAAAACAAGGTTCGAAAAAACAAGGCTTCGCCACGCGCGCCATCCACGCCGGACAGGAACCCGATCCCACAACTGGCGCAGTCAACGTTCCCATCTACGCCTCTTCCACCTACGTGCAGGAAGAGATCGGCAAGCACAAAGGCTACGAGTATTCGCGCGTCTCGAATCCCACGCGCGACCACCTGGAGACAAACCTTGCCGCGCTCGAAGGCGGAGTCGCAGCCAAAGTCTTCGCCAGCGGAATGGCCGCAATCAACGCGGTCGTCACCATGCTCAAGTCCGGAGATCACATCGTCGCCGGCCACAACCTTTATGGCGGAACGCCGCGCCTGTTCAATCAGGTGCTCGTCAATTTTGGGCTGACGTTCACGTACGTCGATACCTCCGACCTCAACGCGGTCGAGCGCGCACTGCAAAAAAATACGCGCCTAGTTTTCTTGGAAACGCCGACGAACCCGCTGATGGAATTGTGCGATCTGCGAGCGGTGAGTGAGATATGCCATCGTCATGGCGCGGAAGTCGTCGTCGACAACACATTCATGTCGCCATTTTTCCAGCGTCCGATCGAACTGGGCGCGGACATGGTGATTCATTCGACCACAAAATTCCTCAACGGCCACAGCGACGGTCTCGGCGGAGTCGTCGTGTGTACCAAGCCGGAGCAAGCGGAGAAACTTGCCTTTCTCCAAAAATGCGCCGGCGCGATCATGTCTCCATTTGAGTGCTGGCTGATTCTGCGCGGCGTGAAAACACTGGCAGTGCGCATGTTGCAGCACGATTGCAGCGGACGCAAGGTCGCCGATTATCTCGCCAAACACAAAAAAGTGCAGAAAGTTTTTTATCCCGGATTGCCCGACCATCCGCAGCACGAACTGGCGAAACGGCAGATGACCGGTTTTGGATCGATGATAGCTTTCGAGACCGGCTCGCTAGCAAATGCCAACAAGATGCTGCGCGAGGTGCGCGTGTGCTCGCTGGCCGAGTCGCTGGGCGGAGTGGAGACTTTAATCTCGCATCCTGCGACCATGACGCATGCGGCGGTCGGGGAAGCGGGACGGCGCAAGATCGGAATCACTGATGGCATGGTGAGAATCTCCGTCGGCATCGAAGATGTCGACGACATTCTCGCCGACCTCGATCAGGCGCTCGCGGCGATTTGACGGGAGTGATTTAATGACGGGCGCCGGACCGCAATTCAATTGATCTTCACCCACTGTTCGATCCAGTGCAGGTAGGCTTGGCTTCCATCCGCGATGGGAATTTCGAGGTATTCGGGAATTTCGTAGGAGTGCAATTCGCTGACGGCCGCGCGCAGACCAGGCGAAGCGTCTTTCGTAGTCTTGATGATGAGCAGAAATTCCGCCGCGGTTTCAACCTTGCCTTTCCAGCGGTAAATCGATTCGATGCCCGGAACGATGTTGACGCACGCTGCCAACCTGCGGTCGACCAGGTTGTGAGCAATTTTGCGCGCCTCGGCCGCGGAACCGCAGGTAGTAAGAGCAATTATTTTGTCGGTCATATAATCAGACATTGGATTCCCGATCTTCCGCTTTCCGAATTGTTACAGACTCTACGCGGAATGCGCGCAAGCCGAAACTGGAAAGCGCGATTCCGAAAGCCAGATTCCGCATTTATACGAAATAGTCTTACACGAGGCAAACCGAATGGCGACGCAAATCAAGTTTGGCACTTCCGGCTGGCGCGCTGTGATGGCCGAGGAATTCACCTTCGCGAATGTAAATCGTGCCGTTCATGGAATTGCGCGCTATGTTACTTCGCAAAAGGCTAGCGGAGCAAAGGTCATCGTCGGGCGAGACCCGCGCTTTCTCGGCGAGACGTTCTGCGGCATAGCCGCGGACATTTTGGCGAGCTATGGCATCACGCCCCTGGTGATTGCCGAGCCCGCTCCAACTCCCGCGATTTCATACGCCGTGATTCAGGCAAAGGCCGATGGCGCGATCAACTTCACGGCGTCGCACAATCCGCCGGAGTACAACGGCATCAAGTTTTCGACGCCCGATGGCGCGCCATCGTTGCCGGAAGTGACCAAGGCGATCGAGGCGGAGATTGCGGCGTTCGATGCGAATCCGCAGGCTGCGAAGGCGGCCTCAAAGGTGACGGCGGAATCGCTTGACCCTTGCGGCATGTATCTGGCGCGCCTCGCTGAGATCGTGGACCTCGACGCGATCAAGAAGTCGGGCGTGAAGATCGCCTTCGATCCGATGTGGGGAGCGGCGCGCGGCTACTCCGATGGGCTGCTGCGCGAACACGGGATTCCGGTCGAGACGGTGCATGATTACCGCGATGTGCTTTTTGGCGGGCATGCGCCAGAACCGGACGATCATCTGCTCGAGGACCTGCGACGCAAAATGCGCGAGACGGGCGCTGCAATTGGCATTGCGACGGACGGAGACGCGGACCGTTTCGGCATCGTCGATGAAGACGGCACTTTTCTCCAGCCCAACTACATCATCGCGCTGCTGTTCGATTACCTGGTGGAAACGCGCGGGTGGAAGAACGGAGTGGGGAAGTCGGTTGCGACGACAAACCTGATCAACGCGCTGGCTGAGAAATACAAGATCGAGCTTTACGAGACGCCTGTGGGCTTTAAGTATATTGGCGAACTGATTAAGCAGGACAAGATACTGATCGGCGGAGAAGAGAGCGCGGGCTTGTCGATCCGCGGGCATGTTCCGGAGAAAGACGGAGTGCTTGCGGGACTGCTGTGCTGCGAGATGGTCGCAAGGCGTGGTGGCTCGCTGGGTAAACAACTACAGGCAGTATTTGGCAAAGTTGGTTCCTTTTATCCGCTGCGCGAGAACTTCCGCTTGACGCCGGAAGTACAACAGAAGTTTACTGAGAAGTTACGTAGCAATCCGGCCGAGTTCAATGGCAGCAAAGTTGCCAAGGCGGTTCGGATCGATGGCCTCAAGCTCGTTCTCGCCGACGGGTCGTGGGTGTGCTATCGACTGTCGGGAACGGAGCCCGTGGTGCGAGTTTACAGCGAGTCGCGCAGCCGCGAAGGCCTGGAGAAGTTGAGTAAGGCAGCGAAAGAATGGATCTTCGATTAGGACCGCCGTCGCGCGCACGAATCCTGCCTCGAACCGAGGAAGGATTCCGCGTGGTCATGGAGCAGGCGCCGCGCGCCGAAGCGATGGCTGTGCGCTGGATCGAGAGCACGCGACCGGTTTGGACGTGGCTCGGCCGCGAATGGCGGAGACTGGCAACGTTGCTCGCGATCGTTGTAATTGGTGGAGCTGTGCTGCATGCGATGCTGGGGCCAAACGGAATCGTCGTCTACCGGCAGAAACGGGCGGAGATGCAGGCGCTGCAGAGCGAAGTCAATCGCCTTCAGAAGGACAATGCGAGATATGTGGAGCGCATCAAGCAGCTCAAGTCGGATCCCGCGGCGATTGAGAAGGAAGCGCGCGAGCAACTGCATTACACGCGCAAGGGAGAAGTGGTGTTTGTTTCTCCCGCGCCTGCGCCGAAGCCTCCGGTTGGAAGGGCGAAGAACGGGAAGTAAAGTCAGCTCTCAGCGCTTAGCTCCAAATGCTTAGCTCCAAGCTCTCAGTTCCAAGCTCCAAGGAAAGGCCGCTCTTGACTGGCGCAAACTTCCTCTCCACGGATTTCACGGATGCTCACGGATTTTGGATCTTTTCTTCCGGAGCTTGCTTGGAGCTTGGACCTGAGAGCTTGTGTTAGAGTTCTGAAGCATGCAGTTTGTGTGGGGCGATTCTGAGGAGGATGGTATGAGGAAGATAGTTCTGGTATTGCTGGTGTTTGCTTTGGCGCTGATGGTTGCATCGGTGAGTTTCGCGGCCGATACGCAAACCGTGAAGGGATGGATCAGCGATTCCAAGTGTGGAGTCAAGGGAGCGAATGCGGGCGCGGAAGCGTGCACGAAGAAGTGCATTGAAGCGGGCGCGAGTCCGGTCGTCGTGACCGATGGCGATCAGAAAGTTCTCACGGTCGAGAATCCCGATGCGCTGAAGGATCACTACGGACATCACGTGGCTGTTACAGGTCACGTGAGTGGAGACAAGATTCACGTGGAAAGCGTGAAGATGCTGTAGGGCGAAAGCGAAGATTTTTTTTAGCCGGGCGATGGCAGCAACGTCGCCCGGCTTTATTTTTGTCTAGCGCGCTTTTTATTGCACACTTTCTACGCGCACCGCTTCTGACGAATCGTTTCTAGCGCACGACGCCTTCGAGCGGCGAACTGGCGGTGGCGTAAAGTTTTTTTGGCATCCTTCCTGCCAGATAAGACTTGCGGCCTGCGATGACTGCGTGCTTCATGGCTTCGGCCATGAGGACTGGCTCTTGCGCGCCGGCGATGCCGGTATTCATGAGCACGCCGTCGTAGCCTAACTCCATGGCGATGGTGGCGTCGGACGCGGTGCCGACTCCAGCATCGACGATGAGCGGAACGCCGGTGATCATCTCACGGAGGATGCGAAGATTGGCGGCGTTCTGAATGCCGAGGCCGCTGCCGATGGGCGCGCCGAGAGGCATGACTGCGGCAGCGCCTGCGTCGACGAGGCGCTTGGCGAAGACAATGTCGTCGGAGGTGTAGGCGAGAACGGTGAAGCCTTCTTTCACCAGCGTTCGCGTGGCTTCGAGCGTGGCCTGCACGTCGGGGAAGAGGGTGGCTTGATCGCCGATGACTTCGAGCTTGATCCAATCGGAGAGACCGGCTTCGCGCGCGAGGCGCGCGGTGCGAATGGTTTCGTCGGCGGTGTAACAGCCGGCGGTGTTCGGTAGAAGAAAATATTTGTTGGGGTCGATGAAGTCGAGAAGAGATTCTTTGCTGCGGTCGAGGTTGACGCGTCGCACGGCTACGGTGACCATGTCAGCGCCGCTCGACTCGAGGGCGCGCGCGGTTTCCTGAAACGAACGATATTTGCCAGTCCCAACGATGAGGCGGGACTGAAATTGCCTGCCTGCGATGATGAATGATTCCGTCATGGGAAGTATTGTACGGCTATCGAGTGCGATCTTGTTGTGTGGTGACGGGAGCGGATTGAGATGCTGACAATCGCGAAGCACATTTGTCAGCCGGAGTGAGAGAAATGCGGCGTTTTTCCCTCAGGAACGTTCACGCTCCCAGCCGATCCTTTGAGGCGGCTGATGCGTTCGTCTCTGGAGACGAGCGCACTTCTCGATGGTGCACTGTCGAGGAATCATCGCATCGATTGTGGTGCAAGTCTGTGATGGCGGTACGGGGAAAATGTGATGAAAATTTGTGCCCCTCACGGGTTCAGGAAGGTCCTACAGCACGCTGCCGAGGCGTGCCCTTGAAGCATACTCGATCAGATGCGGCCTGAGGTCTTTGTGCCGCGTGAGAAACGCATCCACGATCCGCTCGACCTGCTCGGGGTGCTCGGCATGCCAGTGGCCGAGGCCGTGCAGGGCGCTGAACTGGCAAAGTTCGGAAGGCAAATCGAGGACCTCTGACATTACGCGCAAGGTTGCCTGATGGATCTCGGGCCCAATCTCAAGTTCCAGTTCGTCGGCCATCTCCTTCAAGACTGCGTCATGGAGTTCGGCCCCAAGCTTCCACTTTTCCACTATGGACAGCAGCGCGGCGGGTCCCGTGAGCCCAGGTACGTGACTGCGCATGTAAAAACGCATGGGAGAAATGTCCCACCACATGTAGGCTACGCCGGTCACTCCGACTGTGGGTGCTTTAGGGTCAAAGTGGCCGGGAGTTACGGCGAGAATGAAGTTGCGGAAGAAGCTTGACATTGCGTGGATACAGGCGACACGGTCGCGGAGCGCCGCTTCGTGCCTGAGCAGAGTCTTGCTTGAGCAGCCCGGAGACGACTCGCCGAGCAGAAACCACAAGCCCTGATCAACTTGGTCAAGCGAGTAGGGCCTCAGAACTCCAAGCTCCAGGAAAAGCCGCGTCATGTATTGGACGATGATTGCATCGGTGAGTTCGAGCGCCTCCAATCGGGAGTCGAAGTCCTCATCCCGATACCACTCGCGCTTGCGAGCGGGGTTGTTGAAGACAAATTCAAGCCACTGCTCGAAGGTCGCGCTCATAGTGCCCATTGTACCGAGGCTAGGTTTCGCGGTTAGAAATCGTACGCTCAAGCTGTTGGCGGTAGGCGTTATCACGCATTGAGAATTGGCCGGTACGGGTCAATGAGCGCTATTGCGCCAACTACCGACGCAGTCTGAGTTGTGACCAAACTCACTGACATCCGTAAGCCTGCAGGCTGAGAATCTGGCGTTCGCCGAAAGGAGGGATTATGAGCGAAGCGAACAAGGCACTCATCCGGCGGCTTCTACGAGAGTGTTTCAACCAACACAATGCAGACCTCTATCCTGAGTTTTATTCGGAAACCTTCGTACAACATACACCCGCCATGGGAAAACTCGGGGCCGAGCAGCATCGCCAGCTTTTGATTTCGCTCTTTGCCGCATTTCCCGACTCACATTGGACGGTTGTTGACCAAATCGGCGAGGGCGAGAAGGTTGTCACGCGCTGGACTCTCGTGGCTACGCACTTGGGGGCGTTCATGGGCATCGCTCCAAGTGGCAGGCAGCTAATCAGCGGCGGCGTCTGCATCGATCACATCGTTGACGGGAAGATCGTGGAGGAGTGGGAAGAATGGGATACGCTCGGTATGATGCAGCAACTCGGCGCTGTCCCGGTCGCCAAGGTCGACCAACCGCTCGCAGTGTAGCTAATGTAGCCATCAAGCAGTGTGGCATCGCCGTAGTTGACGCTATCAGGTGTGGCTGTTGAAAAACTCTTTTCTTGGAGATTCGCGAAAAACGCGTTGCGTCAGGTTGCCCTGTAATCGACTTTCTCGACTTCGGTAGACATTTTCTATTCTCAAATTTGAGGCTGTTTTTCGAGAAAGAGAGTTTTTCAACACCCACAGGCAATAACACTCAAAACGCCGGTGGCCGGGGGTCAATGAGTTCTATCGCGAGCCAGAGGTCGGCTTGGGAGAGGGTGGGACCAACGGTAGCTAGCCGATTGCCATCGGATTCCGGTTGCTGGCTCGCGCAAACGAGGGCTGCCTTCAGTTAGCGATTATGCGGCCGCCGACGAGCGTGACGCCAAACCAGCTGTCCTGGCGCCAAAGCAGTTGCCTATGTTGTCGAGAGGGTGGTTCACACGGTGCGCGGGCGCTTATTGTCGACTGGCTCCGACTTCGACTTTCTTATCGGTTCCTTCTGCCTTCGCGTACATGTCTTCGATTAGTTCCTGATAGCGGGTTTCGATGCCGCGGCGGCGGACTTTGAAGGTGTGGGTGAGGGTGCCGTCCGTCCAGGAAAATTCGTCGGGGACGAGGAGGACGCGCTTTAGTTTTTCGAAGCGTGCGAGGCTCTGGTTGATTTCTTCGACCAGATTCTCATAGAGCGCCTGGACCCTGATGTTCGAGACAAGTTCCTGGCGCGAGGAGAAGATGATTTTGTGGGAGTGCGCCCAATCTTCGAGAACGGGGAAGTGAGGCGCGATGAGGACGGCGGGGAACTTGCGGCGGTCGCCGAGGACGACGGCAGTGCCGACGAGCGGACTGAGCTTGAGGGAATTTTCGATGGGTTGCGGGGCGATGAATTTTCCGCCGGAAGTTTTGATGAGATCTTTTTTGCGATCGGTGATGGAGAGGAAACCTTCGCCGTCGATGTGCCCGATGTCGCCGGTTTTGAACCAGCCATCGTCGAAGGCGGCATCGGTTTCGTTGGGACGATTCCAATAACCTAGGAAGATGGATGGACCGCGGACGAGGACTTCGCCATCATCGGCGAGGCGCACTTCAACGTTGGAGAGCGGCTTGCCGACGGAGCCGAGTTTGTGGGCTTTGGGCGTATTGACGGCGATGACGGGCGAGGTTTCGGTGAGGCCGTAGCCTTCGAGGATGCGGATGCCGATGTCGGCGTACCATTCGGTCAGCTCGCGGCCGAGGGGCGCGCCGCCGGAGATGAACTCTTCGGCCTGGCCGCCCATGCCGGTGCGAACTTTGGAGAAGATCAGGCGATTGGCAATTTTCCAGGAGAGCGCGCGGGGCTGAATTTCTTCCAGGATTTCGTTGCGGTGAGCGCGGCCGACTTTGAGAGCCCAGCGATAGATTGCGGCTTTCGGGAAGCCGGATGCCTTGAGGATTACCTGCTGACGAATTTTTTCGTAGACGCGCGGGACGGCAACAAATATGGATGGGCGGATTTGGGTGAGGACCTGCGGGAGTTGCGCGATTTCAGAGCAGTAGGCGAGCGTGACGCCGCGGTAGAGCAGGGCGAAATCGACGTGGCGAGCGGTAACGTGCGAGAGGGGCAGGAAGGAGACGCTGACCTCTTCTTTCCAGCGGAAATTGAAGCCCTCAAGTGAGCAGGAGATGTTGGAGGCCATATTGCCGTGAGTCAGCATGGCACCTTTGGGAGTGCCGGTTGTGCCGGAGGTGTAGATGATGGTGGCAAGATCGTCGGGGGTGATGGAGCCGGCGCGGGCGTCGAAATCGGCGTCGGCACCTTGCGGGCCGCGCAAGGTGAATTCGGACATGGGAGCGGCGGCCGGGGATGCGACGGAATCCATGACGAGGATGCGCTCGACCGGCGTATGGTGCTGAACGGCGAGAACTTTTTCCAACTGGTGCGCGGTGGAGACAGCGATGACGCGGGCGCCGGAGTCCTGGAGGATGTAGGCGGTCTGCTCGGCAGTTTGAGTGGCGTAAATGGGGACGGTGACGGCGCCGAGCGAGAGGGCCGCGAAATCGGCGATGGTCCACTCGGGGCGATTTTCGCTGAGGATGGCGACGCGGTCGCGCTTGCCGATTCCCCAGGACTCGAAGGCGCGCGCGAGGCCGACGACGTTGCGGTAAAGCTCGGCGGAAGAGATGGGAATCCACCCAGTGGCTTCCCGTTGCAACATTACGCGGGGGCGCTGACTTTGATAAACCGTCGAGAGAACATCGTTCAGAGTGCGGAGGCTCATCTGATCCGATCGGGCCCGCAATTATTGTATTCCTCGGAGGGCGAGGTGGCACAAGAAAGCGCAAACGATTTTGACGGGGAAATAGGAGCGAGTTAGTCTGATTCGATGGGGGTGTCCAATGAAACTCGGATGTTTATTGAAGCGGGCCGCCATGTGTGTGGTGGGACTCGCGATGCTGTCTGTGGCGGCGGGAGCGCAGGCGAAGAAGGGGGAAGCCGAGCCGATGAAGCTGAAGGTGGGCGACACGGCGCCGGACTTCAAGCTGCAATATTTTGACGGCTCGGATCTGAAGAATGTATCGCTCGGCGAGTATCGGGGAAAGAGCAATGTGGTTGTGGCGTTTTACGTTTTCGCGTTTACCGGGGGTTGAACCGCGCAAATGAAGGCGTTCCAGCAGAATCTGAAAAAGCTGGAAGCCGCCGACACCCAGGTTCTGGGTGTAAGCATGGATAGCCCCTTCGCCAATAAAGCATTCGCCGACCAGATCGGCGTGACGTTTCCGCTGTTGAGCGATTGGGGAGGCGAGGTGACGCGGGAGTATGGAATTTATGTAGACAAGTACAAGGCGGCGCGGCGGGTGAATTTTCTGATTGGGAAAGACGGGAAAATTCTGGAAGAGCAGATTGACCGGGAGGCCATCGATCCGACGAAGATTGTGGACGCGTGCGAGAGGAAGACGTTGAAGCGGTGAGGCTCGATTTGGGGGCCGAGGAAAGGCGATCACCACGGGGCACACGGGGTTCCACGGGGGCAGTCAAAAGCTGCTCCCAGTTCGGTGGGAGAAACTAATCAGGACAACGGGAACGGAACGGGAACGGCTCACTGCTTGCGCGGTGGCGGGCGGCGGGGTAGGCTTGTGGGTCGAGATCGTCGGCATATTTGGCTTTTGAGTTTTGCAACAGGCTTGTAAGTTCTGCAACAGGAAGGACTCGCGTATGCAACTCCGGATGAGCACTCGTACGTTGGACGGCGCAATGATTTTAGATTGCAGCGGGCGGCTGATGTTTGGGGAAGAGTCGGCGTCGTTGCGCGAGCAGGTGAAGAAGTTGCTGGCGCAGTCGCCGAAGCTGGTGCTGAACCTGCGGGAACTGACGCACATGGACAGCGGCGGGTTGGGGACGCTGGTCTCGATTTATACGACGGCGCGCCATGCCGGAGGCACGATCAAGCTGGCCAACCTGAGCCAACGGGTGGGCGATCTGCTGCAACTTACCAAGCTGGTGACAATTTTTGAGATCTTCGATAACGAAGAGGACGCGGCGAAGTCGTTCGCATCGGCGGCGTGAGGCCGAGTTAAGACACGGGAGTTGGCGCATACCCTGCCGTTGGCGGTCGTTCAAAGGCCAAAAGCCACATTCATAACAACGCGATTATCGCAGCGCTGAAGCGCTGCGCCACCCAAATTCTGCGCTACCCAAATTCGGACTTTTCGACAAAAGTGAAACCGACTAATTCAGGTCGCTCTAATTCAGATCATTGAAGACGAGCGGCGTGCCGACGCCGAGGCCATCCGGACCGTCGACGAGGACGATGGTGCGGATTTGCAGGGCACTGGGGGCGTAGGAAGTCGGAGGAACGATCGGAGTGTGGAAGTGCTGGTTGGTGATGACGAGCCACCATGTGCCGGAGGCGTCAGAGATGTAACCGCTGGCCTGGCCGAAGGTGAGAGTCGCGCTCGGGGCAGGCGGATTGGGACCGGTGACGACGCCGACGGAGCCGACGATGTAGATGTCAACGTTCTTGGTGAGGTTGTTGGAGGCGTCGATCACGCGAAATTCGAAATCGCCGGTAGTGGGGACGGCGTTGTTGTCAGTGAAAGGCTGTGCGACGTAGGGATTGGTGGTGTTGTTGCCCATCAGCAACACGGTATATTGAGTCCCGCTGCCGAAGCCGAGAGAGCTGTTGATGACGGGACTGCCCTGCTCGGTGCCGTTGACGTCGGCATTGTGCGGGAACACCTCCAACGCATTATTGCCGGACGAAGCGCCCTGATAGTTGTCATTTTTTGAGGGTTGGATGTTGCCGAAGAGCATGCCGGAAAACACGATGGAACCATTGATGTTGATGTCGAAGCCGCCGGTGGAGGTGTAGTCGTAATTGGCGATGGCGTCGACGACGCGATAGGAAGTATTGCTGGAGCCGCAACTGGCGGCGAAGATGGAGACAAAGGCCAGGGTGATGACAGCGAGGCCGATACACAGGGGCTTCCACAAACGGGGCATTTAAACTCTCTCCGAACGCGATCTGACGGCAATCAAAGCTGTGCGATGCGAGTATGGTAAAGCTTAGTTCCGCGGGGCTCTGTAAATTTTTGTATGGATGACACCAGATTAGCATGAGCAGGCATCTGAAGGGCAGAGCGGGGGCGGGGAGGAAGCGCGCGGCGGGCGAGAAGGCGGCAGCGGATCGGCGGGCGCGGGTGGTGAGGGCGATTCGCAGTTTGCCAGCAGGGAAAGTTGCGAGCTATGGCGCCGTGGCGCGGGCGGCGGGATGGGCGGGGGCTTCGCGGCAGGTGGTGCGGGTGCTGCGGGAGGTTCCGGGATTGCCGTGGCACAGGGTGGTGGGCGCGGGCGGAGCGATCAAGTTGCCGGGAGAAGGCGGCGCGGAGCAGAGGCTGCGATTGCGGATGGAAGGAGTGGCGTTTCGCGGGGCGCGCGTGGATATGAAGCGGCACGAGTTCAGGTTTCGGTGAGCTTCGAGCCGCGAGTTACGAGCTACGAGCCGCGAGCTACGAGAAACCCAAGATTTTCGCGCATGTTCGCTACTCTCTGCCGTGGCGGCTACTCTCTGCTCGGGAGCTTGCCTTCAAGCAGTTCGTGGAGGCGGCTGGCGGGGCATCGCAGTCCGACGTAGAAGCTGCCGAATAGCGCGTAGACGGCGCTGACCTGGTCGAAGCGCATTTCGTAGATGAGTTTTTTGAAGACCAACGGATCGTCGGCGAAGAGGTCGACGCCCCATTCCCAATCGTCGAAGCCGATGGAGCCGGTGATGATCTGCTTGACCTCGCCGGCATAGCGGCGTCCGACCAAACCGTGCTCATTCATCTGGCGCTGGCGCTCTGCCATGGGAAGGGTGTACCAGTTCTTGTCCTCGCCGCGCAGACGGTCCATGGGATAGAAGCAGAGATAGCGGTTGGAAGGCATGGTGGGGAAGAGGCGCGGCTTCATGGCTTCTTTCTGGCGGGAGATGGTTTCCGCAATGGCCTGTTTCCACTCATCGGAATGCGGCTCGACGCCGCGCTCGGCTAGGGATTTGTAGGTCTTCAGGCTGGACTCGTAGAGGCCGAGTTCGATGACGGAGAGGTAAGAGGTTTCGGGCTCGAGGAAGTCGGAGAGGCGGGTGCGGGTGAGGTCGAGCTCGGCCTGGTTGAGCTCGTCGAAGGTGTCGCGGAAGTGGATCAGCATCAGGTCGCCCTTGTGGCCGAGAAGGGAGAAAAGCGCGGACTGGCCATGTTCGCGGGACTCCATTAGAGAGAGGACAGAAGAGGCTTCGGAGGCGATGTCGCGGCGGTCGCCGGCGGCAAGGGCGCGCCAGGCGCTCCAATTGAAGCGCAGCATTTGATGAAGCGCGGCATAACCTTCGAGAGTGAGCGGAACCGCGGGCAGTTGTGCGGCCTCGGCGGGGGAGACTACGGGATGACTCATGGATTTAGCCTCTTGGTATTGTAGCAATCTGGGGATCGGGCCATCTTGACATCGGGTGATCGGGTGATCTGAAGTCAAGAGCGCTCTTTGTTATTGATCAGCCGATGGCCGATGGTGAGATGAGTCGATCCTTGCCGGGTATCGTGGGCGGTACGGGACTTGGATTGCAAGGGGCAGGCCGGTGTGCTACAAGCAGCTATATGCGGAAATGGATGAGTGATCGGATGAAGCGCCGCAAGAAACCGGGCGAGGCAGCCTCGCAGAAGCAGGCTGGCACGCCGTCACCGGAACCATTGCAGCCGAAATACTTTGAGGCTGAGGTCAACGAGAAGCAGCCGGTTGTGGCGAGCGAACCGCCGGCGCGGGCGGCACGGCCGGAGACGCAGGCAGATTTTCAGTTGACGCGGACAGTTCCGGGCCCTGTCGGTGACGCGCCTCCCGCTGACACGCGGACAGGCCCGACGCGACGGCGGCGCAAGCGCGGCGGCGGCCGGGGAGGGGAAGGCCGGGTGGGAGGCAGACGTTCCGCGGCGCCCGGCAAGCCTGGAGTTGCGGCGCCGGAGGCGACTCCGGTCGAAGTGACGACGGATAGCGCTGCGAGTGTTCTCCCGGAATCCCAGACCGAAGACGCGCAGTTGGGCGAGCAGGAAGCGGTTGCGGAGACGCTGCCAACGGTGGCAATACCGGCGCCCGCGATCGAACCGGCGGAGGAGTCGCAAAGTGCTGCGCTGGCCGCGCAGGCTGGGGCCGCACAGGTGCCAAAGGCTGCGGCGACTCGTCCCAGCAAAGGTACGGTGGTGCTGGCGATTGGACTGCCGGGTTCGGGCAAGAGTTCGTGGTTCAAGCGGCACAATATTCATCCGCTGTCGAGCGATCTGCTGCGTGAGTTGCTTTTTGACGATGCGCAGGAGCAGCGTTTTCAGGATCTGGTGTTTTCAAACTTACGCTCGATGTTGAAGGCGCGGCTGATAGCGCGGCGGCCGATGAGTTATGTGGACGCGACGAATCTGACTCCGCACGATCGCCATAGCTGGATCAAGCTGGCCAAGGATTATGGCTATGAGGTGCAGGGACTGTTTTTTGACGTTCCAGTGGAAATCTGCCTGGAGCGGCACCAACGGCGGGGAAGAGTTGTGCCGGAAGACGTCATGCGCAAAATGGCGGCGAAGCTGAAGCCGCCGACATTTGAAGAGGGATTTGCGAAGATCACGGTGGTGCGGGTGAAGCAGAAAGACGCGGCGGCGAGTTAATCGAGCTACGAGCTTCGAGCTTCGAGCAACCCAAAGCCAGCGAACCGGCGAACGTGATTTATTGGTTCGAAGCTGGCGGCTCGTGGCTATCCTTTTAGATACGGCAACAACTCTTTGAAGGCGGGCGCGCCGGACGAGCGCAGCAACTCGTAGATCATCATCTCGGTGGAAGAGAGAATTGCGCCGGCGGCGCGCATGCGGTCGAGGCCGATGCGCCAGTTGAGTTCAGTGCGCGAGCTGACCGCATCGGACGCGACGTGGACCAGATAACCTTCACGCAGCGCACCCAGCGCGGTCTGCATGACGCAGATGTGAGTTTCCATTCCGCATAGCAAAACGGTGGTGCGCTGGCCGGGCAGGCGTTTGAGCAGGCTACAGAAAACGTCGCTGCCGAAGCAGGAAAACATCAGCTTGTCGATGGAGGGCGTGTCGGGCAGGAGCGATGCAACCTCCGGCACGGTGTTGCCGAGACCCTTCATGTATTGCGTGCTGACGAGCGCGGGAATTTTCAGAATACCGGCGAGGCGGATGAGGAGCTGGGCATTGCGTACGAGGCGTTCTTTTTCCCAGATTGGCGGCAGCAGTTTTTCCTGGATGTCGACGACGAGGAGCGCGCATTGATCGGGAACGAGGGAACGGCGCGCCATTTCGGTGGAATCGGCGGCGAGCGGCAGATTTTCAAAGCTGGTGACCATGAAAGAATCCTCGTAAAGCGACGTGTGCAGCAAGTTCGAATGAAAGCCGTGGCGAGATGAATGCCGTGGCCAGGCTCTCGAAGAGATTCTATCGCGAAGCGCGTTTTTGTTGACCGTGCATTGCCCGGGACCATAGAATCGAAGCATGCCGGCGACGCCGGCAGAATTGCTGCCCCCTCGTTCAACGGCTAGGACACCTGCCTCTGGAGCAGGTTATCGGGGTTCGAATCCCTGGGGGGCAGCCAAACCTCGTCAATTCCTTCCACGAATTTACTCCGCGAGTGACCCCGCCGGGTGCGGAGTTGTTTTTGCGTCCAGCCGTTCCGGCCCGGAAAACCAAATCGTCTGCGATTCTGGTCTGTCCGGCCGTGTTCGTAGTGCGCTACAGGTTTGGGGCGGGTGATAGAATCCCGGCCATGCCGTGCCCGATTTGTGGGAGTTCGCAGGCGACGCTGGTGCAGAAGGAGCCGGCCAGTTCGGACCCGACGCGTTCGGCGGCTTATACGGAGAGACAAGTCAGCGTGGTTTGAATCTGGTGGGGATTGGGAGGAAAGCTCCTTGCAGCCCCACGTAAGGGGAGAAACGCAGCCAAGTCGGATAGCGCGGCAGAGTGAGTGAACAGTGAAACCATTGGCAAATTCGTTTCGGTGGAAGGCAGCGGCGGTCATTCTGCTTGCCGTCGTTGTTCGCGTGGCATTTGTGGTGGCAGTTGAGAAGGGCGCGGTCAGATTCGAGTTTAATCCGGACTCCTATGACTATTTGTCCTTTGCTCACAATCTGGCGACGGGCGTTGGATTTGCGCACGCGGTTAACGAATATCAACCGTTTTCGACGCCGGTGCAGTTTTCGGCATGGAGGCCGCCGCTCTATCCGGCGGTTTTGGCGATCGCGTTCCAGTTCTCGCAAAGCACATTTTTCTTGGAGTTGACGCAGGTGGCTTTCTCTGCCGTAGCGCTTTATCTTTTTCTGCGCCTTGGGTTCGTCCTTTTCGGTGAACTGGCCGCCTTAGTCTCTGGACTGATATTCGCCGTTTATCCACCTTTAGTCATGTACTCGGCGGACCTTGGCACCGAGAGCTTGTTTCTATTGCTTCTGATTGCGGCGCTGTTCCTTTTCTATGCGAGGGATGGAAACCCTTCCCTAGCTCGCGTTTTTTCGCTTGGAGTCCTCGTGGGTTTAGCAGCGCTGTGTCGACCCAATGGGCTAATGCTGGCTCCGGCGTTGGGGCTTGCGATCTGGTTGACGGCCAGCGATTGGAGGCAGGCGGGTCGTCGATTCGCCGTATTGACAGTCGCCGTCGCCTTGATGATTTTTCCGTGGACCTACCGCAACTACCGGCTCTTTCATAAGGCCGTGTTGATTTCCACGGGTGGCGGCCCGGCGCTCTGGTCCGGAGCCCATTTTCGACTCGAACCGGGCGCGTCGCTCGCCGACATTGGTTTTCTGCACATGTTGGATTCACTTCCGCAGCCTCAACGCCGCGTGATGGAGGGCCTTCCGGAGCCGGAGCAAGAGCGCCAGTTTTATCTTTGGGCGTTCACGATTCTGAACCGCAGTCCTCGAAGGCTTGGTGTGATGGCGTGGCGTAATTTTGAAGCAATGTACACCCTAGTTCCATCTGCCCAATACCACAGTTTTCGCAACCGCGTGCTTTACTCTGTCAGCTATATCCCAGTTCTTGCATCAGGTGTTGTCGGTTGCTGGCTCGTGCGACGCCGTTGGAGGGAATTGTCGCTGCTTTGGGGATGGATTCTCACGAATACAACGCTTTATTGCCTTTACTTTGCCACGATCCGGTATCGGGTCCCGACGGTGGATCCGATCCTGATGCTGGGGGCGGGCGTGAGTCTGGCGGCGTTGTGGGGAAAGGTGCAGAATCCTCACCTTAACGTCGCAAAGGACGCGCAGTGAAGGTGGGGCACCTGTGATCTATCAAGACGTTGT
>PLHW01000038.1 GCA_003139095.1 Acidobacteriaceae bacterium | reverse complement strand
GGCGGAGAGAGTGGGATTCGAAATCACGTCAAAACAGCAACGAAAGAACTTAACCGCGCACAGATGACGATTTAACGCATTGTAAGTATATGGAAAACCAAGGGACAGGTTTCAGCGGGTTTCAGGTGTTGATAACGGCAAATCTTAACGTACGTTAAGAAATATACGTTCATACCGGCGTGAACCGAGTTGCCGGGGAAATCTTCGACTGTAGGGCCTTAATAATCTCGTCAAGTTCAACACGCGCCTCGGCCTGCAAATCGAGACATTGCGCAATTCCTGCCGCATCGGTGCTAAGGCGGGCGGCGAGCGCAAGACGATAAGAGTGGTCTGGCTGCTCGGCCATACGGTACGCATGAAAATGCATGGAGTCGCCCACCGTGGGGGGATTGCTCAAATGGCCGAAGTTAAACTCCTTGGTCATGTAGGCCAGCAACTTATCCTGCGTAACGAGGGCCAATTTTTTGTTGACGTGCTCGAATGTTTGAATTTTATGGTGCATCTGAACGAGAATCGTCTTAGCCGTCATCTTCCAATTCATGCCGTAGGGCTTGTCTGAGTCCTCAGCAGCGTCGGCGCGGGGAACACCAAGCTCCTTTAGAAGCCGCTGACGTTCCGGCCACACCGTCCCTGTCGTATCGAGGGTTTGGAGTTCGATACCGACGAAATCCCTGACACGTCCATCCCGCGCGGATACGAGAAAATAATCGACACTGCCGCCGGGAATGGAAACCTCGGAAACGATGTGCAGCTCGTTACCAGGTTCATGGGTGGTGAGAAGATGCAGGCAATCAACGAATATCTGACGCCGCTCGATGAGCCGGGTGGGGCAAATGATAATCGGCTCAGGCTTGCGGCCATACAGAACAGTGCAGGTACCGATAGAAATGCCTGGGTCACTCTTGCGGACCTTGTAACAGCGCTTGCCGAGAAACGGGCACTGCTGCTCCTGGACGATGCGTAACCAATCTTGACCTGGCTCACCGGCTGAGTGGGTAAATAGCTCGACGACGCAGCTCATAGAAGACCCGCACACCTTTCCTCAGCGAGTTCGAGATAGTGACGCGAAATATCAATTCCCACGGATTTGCGGCCAAGAATGCGTGCGGCAAGCAGCGTTGTTCCCGTGCCGCAAAATGGGTCTAGAACAAGTCCTCCCTCGGGGCAGGTGGCGGCGATTGGGAGTCGGCAGAGGTCTACCGGGTACGGCGCAAAATGGGATTCTCTTCTCTGCGTGTCCTCGGGGATGATGTCCCAAACATCGGTGGGCTTGCTGCCATTCGGGTGGTAGCGCAGGAAATAAAACCCCTTGTCCCGAAGCTCCTTAGCACGGCCTGAAACCTTTTCGCTGTCGGAATGGGTCGCTCGTTGCTGAGAGCGAATAATCATCCTGAAGTCGGAAACCTTGCCAGCGGACATATCCGCGAGCATACGGTCAAGCTCTTTGATGGCCTGTGCCCTCTCCTGCGCGGTGAGGTCAGTAGAAAGTTCAATCTGCCGTTTATACCGGACGCCCGAAACGCCGGTTGCGGAAATCACCGAACCGTTAACAACCTTCGCCTCGCGTGGCTTGGAGCGTATTGCGTCGGCGTCGTAGTAATACCCCTTCGCTCGCTTAACGAAGTGAAAGACATACTCGTGGACGTTGCCCAAGCGGTCTTTCGTGTTGTCCATCCCGCTCTTAACCTTGTTCCAAATGACGCTGTTTCTCAATATCCATCCCTGGCGGTCGGTAAGCTCAAAAGCGACGCGCCACGGTATGCCGACAAGCCCCTTGTTCTCGTAACTGTCGCCAATATTAAGCCAAAAAGAGCCTTCGGGCTTAAGCACCCGCTTCAGCTCAAAACAAACCGCGCTAAGGTGCTTAACAAAATCGCGGTAGTCGGTTTCAAGGCCAATCCCGCCATTTTCATATTCACGTTTCCCCCAATAAGGCGGGGAGGTCATAGCGCAATCAACAGAATCTTCCGGAAGGTTCTTCAGGACTGCAACAGCATCGCCATGAAGCAAAAGCGGCGCAAGGGATTTTTGGCTGGCGTATTTTTCAAACGCCTGACGATGCGCCGTCATCAGGGTCAGAAGTTTGGGTCTGTCGCCAAAGTCCAAATTCATCGAACGATGGCCGGTTCTCGCTGCCTGGGTCAAAGTTGTATTTTCCAAAGTTTTAGGTCTGGGAACCTTCTATCAGAACATCGTTTGCCTGTCAGCGCAATAACGGTGGAAATCCCGGCTAAAACTATCGCAGGAAATGCGTCAAAATCGTCTGCGGGGAATGTGCGCAACCTTCTCGGCGGCGCGTTGGGCCTGCCCTAGTGCATAATGCTCACCGTTCTCCTGGGCCTTGGTAGAAAGCTCCATCAATTTCACGGCAGTCGCCTCCGGGCTGTGGCGGTAAAGGTCAATAGCGATGCAGCAAAAGGTATAGTCAGCGCTGGTGCGCTTCTTTCCCCGTGCAATGGATTCCTCCAGGCAACGGGCATAATCCGGCCATCCCCTGCGCTCCTTAGTATCAGAACATCGAGGGGGCAAGACTGGCTTGATTTCCTCGGGCGCAAGCAGGCCAATGCTCTCAAGCTGCTCCCTTGTCACCTTATAGCCTGGGCGGGCTTCCTCTATGGTCACTATCGGAAAATCCGGCGCATAATCCGGCTTGTAGTTAAGGCTCCCTGCAATCCGTACCGAGCCGCTGGCAGACGGATCTGCGCCGGTCCCCTTTTTCAATCGCCGTGAAATTTCCCTGTCTTCTCCTCCGATACAGACCCATGCCTGCTTGCCCTTCGAGGAAGTACGCAGCAGCAGAAAAGCGGCGGGGCGCACACGTTCATACTGCTCGTCGGTAAGGTCATCGAGCTGTACCAGAACATCGGCGGGGGGCTGGTGCGGTCGGATGATGACGCTGTTTTGCCTGCGGGGGGCGGAGTCCAAAAGGTGCGGCATCGAGGTCTTGACTTCCTGCAAGGAGCGCTTTGCGCGAAAGCCGCGCTTCTCTCCGTCCAGGTGAATGTGCGTGATGTTGAAATGCTCCACCGCCCAGTTCGCGGACCTCGAAACCGCTGGCTATCTTGCTAGCGATATATAGACCCTTGCAGTCGCCATCCGGGGTTAGAAAGACATGGTACGTTTCGCCTGTATTAACGGCAGATGCGAAGGTCGGATCAAGCGAGATCTTCGCGCTGCCCGCGGATAGTTGCCCTGATCCAAAATCCTCGAACCAATTCTCCGGAGAGGCGACGCCGTAGAGCTTCACTTGCCGCCCTTCGGTCGTCTGGGCCGTCGGCGTTATTGTGCCCGAACAGTTCAGGTCTCCCTTCACGTCAATGCTGCAGGTTCCACCAGGGCCTTGTGCATAAATCACGTACCCTGATCCATAATTGCTCGCCTCGATTGTCGTCGAATTACCGCCTCCGGTTTCATAGTTATTGTTGGCCTCGACGGCAGTTCCATACCAGGAGGCGCCGATAACCCCATAAGAGACAAGCCCCGAAGCAGAGGTGGAAAGTCCCGTAACCCCGGCGGAACCTGCGCCACCGTTTGTTGTTCCAACCACTCCATTAACACCATTTGATGCGGAAGCGCTTGTCGCGCTTCCCCAGACCCCTGTCGAGTCTTGAGCGCCAGAGGCGGTGGTTCCATACACGCCGTAAGTCGGGTTCGACCCGGAAGCACTGGTGGCGTTTCCATATACCCCTGTGGCACCACTGGCTGTGCTGCTAGTCTGGCCGTAGACGCCGTTACCCGCGCTGCTGCTTCCGTACAAGCCGTTAGCAGCTCCGGTGCCGTAAACACCCGTGCCTGACGGCCCGTTGCTCTGGCCGTAAATCGCGTAGGCATTGCCTGCCGCACTCGAGTAGTTGATACCTGCAACGGCGCTGCCACCCGCGCTGTAATTGCTGGCAAATACTCCGTTACCACTCACCGTCGAGGTATTGCTGGCGAACAATCCCGAATCGCCCGCCACTGAACTTGTGGCCGACAGCCCATTGCCGGTCGTCGAAGAAAAACTATTGTTTCCCGTAAACGAGTTGCTGGCCGCCAGGAAAGGCACCACCGACGAACTGACTGCCAAGCTCACAGTGCCGCTGGTGCCGCCGCCGGTCAGCCCAGCGCCCGCAGTTACCCCATTGATCGTGCCCGTGCCTGCGTTGCTGCACGCCCAGACGCTGCCGCTCCATTGCAGAATCTGTGTGCTGGAGCAACTGGTTAGCAGGCTCAGGTTGAGCGTGCCGCTCGTTCCCCCGCCAACCAAGCCACTGCCACTCCCGGTCGTGATTCCGGTGATCGTCCCGGCACCGCCCGCGTAGGCAATGTCCAACTCTACCGGATGACTGGTCGTTGTGTTTTCTTTGCTGTCAAACGTCGCATTAAAGGATCCGTTTGCCACTAGCGCGATCCCGTCATTGGTCTGGCTTCCATTCAGCCAGGCCTGCACCGCCGAGGTGACGTTCACCAGAATGTACTGATTCTTATCCGCCGTCGTAATCGCCACGTTCGACGCGATCGTGCCTCCGAGCCCCGGAGCGTTGGTGGCATTAATCGTGCTCTCCGTCCAGCCGCCGTTGACATAGTCCACGTTGAAGCCGCCCGCGGTGATTACCGAATTCACATAGAGCTTGAGCGTGGCCTGGCTCACGCTGGCTCCGCCGGGAATCGACGACAGATTGAATTGAATGTAGGTGATCTCCGAGGCGCCATCGACATTGAGAAGCGTCTTGGCTCCGTAGTTGGTCGTTGGATCGGCGGTGTTGGTGTAGGCGTCGCCAAGGGGAGTGATCTGCGCGTAGGCGCTGGTCAACAAGCAGAGTGTGGAAAGCAGCGCCATGACTGGCGCCAAACGCGTCTTTGAGTTGGTCTGCTTCATGTGTATGTCACGCTCCGAGATTGTTTGTCGCCAAAATCGTGATTTAAGCGGCGATGGTTTGTGTGTGCGGAGTGGCGAGTCCCACACTTTCCGACTCACCACTCCGCACCTGCTATGCGAACTAGCTAACGGCGTTGCTCGGACGACGAAGCGTTCTGTGGTTGTTGAAGTTCGAAGAAAACGCCGCAACCGTAGCCTCCGCACTCTGAATCATTGCCGCCATAATCGGCCATGCCGTAGAGGTTCCCGGCTGAATCGAAAAGCAGATTACCCGTGGGTGAAGCACCGTCAGCGCCTCCGGTAAAGGTATAAAGGACGCTCTCGCTCCAAGGGGCTTGCTCAGCGGGCGTTAACTTGAAGACCACGCCGCATCCGGCTTGTTCGTTGCCGATGTAGCAGTCGGGGTTCTGGGCGGCCAGGTCGCCACCACTTCCGGCCTCGCCGTAGAGATTTCCTGCTGAGTCAAAAATCAAGAGAGAGTTGCCGGCCGCACCGTCGCTGCCTCCGGTAAAGGTGTAGAGGGGAGTCTCGTTCCAGATTCCTTGCGTCTGGGTCAACTCATACACTACGCCGCAGCCTGCGGGAGCACCGATTCCATACCCTCCAAGGCAATTCGATCCATTCGTATCGCCGCCCCAGAGGGTCGTGCCATAGGCATTACCGAGGGAGTCGAAGATCACTCCAAACAGGGGACCAGCGCCGTCCGTGCCGCCCGTAAAGGCATGAAGTACAGTTTCAGTCCAGGGGCCGCTGGGAGTCGGTGCCAGTTGGTAGATGACGCCGCATCCGGGGTTCTCATTGCAACTGGCGGACACGTCGCCGCCGTAGAGCGCGGTTCCGTAGAGGTTGCCCTGGGAATCGAAGGTCACGCCGCCGTTATAGGGGAACCCCCCGTCGGTGCTGTTATTAAAGGTGTGAAGCACCGACTCGGTCCACGGGCCTTGCTCGGCGGGCGTCAGTTTGAAGACGACGCCACAGCCGTAGGCACCGCAGCTAAGGTTGCCTCCGATGCCGGTCGTGCCGTAGAGATTGCCGTTGGAGTCAAAGGTGGGGCTAACCCCCGGCTCGTTTCCATCCTCCCCTCCGGTGAAGGTGTAGAGCACAGTCTCCGTCCAGGGCCCATGCGCGGTGGGCGTAAGCTTAAAGACCACTCCGCATCCGGGCGGATAAGGACCACCGGCCTGACAAAATAAAGGTTTATGGTCACCACCAAATAAGGTGGTGCCGTAGAGATTGCCCGCGGAGTCCAGAATCACGCCGGGATTGGGAACTGCTCCGTCCTTACCAGCGGTGAAGACATGGAGCACCTTTTCTCTCCATCCGTGTTTGGTGGGGGACAGCTCGAAGACCACTCCACATCCGGCGAGGCCCGTCCAAGGTGCGCATTTGCTGGATTTGTTGCCGCCGGCTTCGGTGGTGCCGTAAAGATTGCCGGCAGAGTCAGCGACCATATTGTTTCCACCAACACCGCCGTCGTGGCCTCCGGTAAAGGTGTGGAGAACTGTCTCCGAGTCCTGGGCCAGCGCGGATACGGCCAGCATCAGCGTGGCAACTACGGCCACGATTATGGTTCCTGCGGTCCCGCTTTTATGCGTCATACCCCTTCTCCTTTAGTTCGAAGATAGATTTCGGTCTTTTCAGTGGTGCCGTTGTCTGCCAACACCCCTTAACTGAACCTCCGCCAATAATTCATGGAGGCTTACCATCCACCGGACCAGGTTTCTGCGAGGTCGGCCCTTTGGAAAGAAGCAGCCTCGGATATTCCGACTGCTCGGGCGTCAGCTTGCGGCCGCAAAGCGGGCAGATATCGAGGCCCAAAGTCGCCACGCTACCAACCAGCAGGGCCACCCCTTCCCGCCGTACCGTCGTCTCGGTGCGGACCGTGCTGCTGGTTGCGTGACCAGCCGGGTCAAGGCGGAAGAAACTTGCCCGCTCGCTTAGCCATTGGTAAAGTCGCTGCATGCAATCACGCCGCTCGGCCGCGAATATTGCGGCAGGGGCGCCAAAAAGGCCAGTCATTCGTTCTCAAAAGTTGTCAAGAGTTGTCACTGTCCTCTATGTCGATGAGACCCGGACGGATATTTCAATTCGGGAAGTTTCAGGTTGATGCCACGGCCCGCACGCTGCGCCGCGAAGAAGCGAACGTTAAGCTCAACGCTCGCGCGTTCGACGTACTGCTGTACCTGGTGCAGAACCCGGGCAAGCTTTTAACACGGGACGAACTGCTAAAGAATGTGTGGGCGGATAGCTTTGTCGACGAACATAGTCTGGCCCAAAGCATCTCCGTGCTACGGCGGACACTGGAGGAGAGGCCGGGTGACAACAGCTATATCGTCACCTTGCCGGGGCGAGGGTATCAGTTTGTTTCGGAGGTGCAGGTCGTTGCTTCCGAGGTCGGAAATACTCCGCCGGAGGTGACAGCCTCCGGCAGGAGCACCCCCAGCGGGCTCATTTTTCAGCAACATACGGTCGAAACCAGCGTCATCACTAGTAATGAGGAAAAGAAACAACTAAGTTCACCGGTTTCATCACGTCGGCCACTCATCAGAACGATCGCTGCGTTGCTGGCGGCGCTGGCGGCTGTCGCCCTCGTAGTTCGCTTTCGTGCGCCGCGTCCGCAACCGAACCATGAATTGGTCCAGAGGCAACTGACCGCCGAACCCACCGGGAGCAACATAAGCTCGCAGTCCATCTCGCGCGACGGCAAATTCCTCGCCTATGGGGACTTCATCTCCAAGAACCACCTCCATCTTCTAGCCATCGATAGTGGAGAAGTTCGCGATATACCCTCACTCACAGGGTACGAGGTGGACGACTGGTTCCCAGACGGCAACCATCTGCTTCTGGAAAGCGACTTGAACGGGGGCGGCTTATGGACCTTGTCAACGTGGGACTTCGGCCTGCGAAAGCTATGGAGCGGCGTGGCAAGTTGGGCGACGGTCTCACCCGACGGATCATCCATCGCTTTTGTGAACGATGACCGCGAGATTTTGCTGATGGGAGCAGACGGCGAGGAGCCGCACAAGATTCTCGCCATCGATGCTCAGGAACGCGCATCCGGGCTTGCCTGGTCGCCGACCGGGCAGCGTCTCGCCTATATCCGGCTCGGCTCGTTGGCGAAGCCCGAAGCCGTCCTCGAGACCAGCGACCGGGCCGGGGGCACGCGAACCGTGGTGTTATCCGACCCCCATCTGCTGAACTTTAGCCTGGCAATGAATGGCACTGCCTGGGTGCGCGATGGGCGCATCCTGTACAGCAATAATTCCGGCGACAACGAGTCAAGCCTTTGGGCAATCAAGACGGATTCAAGTACCGGCAAGCCCAGCGGTACGCCGAATCGCGTGGCGGGTTGGAAGGATTTTCAGGCAAACGGACCTAGGGCGAGCGCCGATGGCAAGCGCCTGATTGCCGAGCGGCGACGCATCGGAGACACGATCTATGTGGGCGACGTTGCCGCAGGAACCAAAGGTTTTGCTCCGCACCGCGTCCTGTTGGATGATTGGAACAGTGCTGTTATGGGTTGGACCGAGGACAGCAAAGCCATTCTCTTCCATTCTCAACGGAACGGAAAGTGGGCGGTTTTCAAGCTGGACATTGACGGCAAGACGCCGGAGAGTTTAATTTCGGGATCGGAGAGCTACTTTCGCCCCAGAATCAGCCCCGCAGGGACGTTACTCTACACGGCGACGGCGTCAACCCAGTTATTCGACACCGGCGATCCGACGATTCGGCTGATGAGCACGCCGCTACAAGGCGGCCCACGGTCCACTCTGATGATGGGCCGATACGAATATAAGTGCAGCTTCTCGCCCTCGTCCTCTTGTGTTGCGTCAGATCTCAAGGACAGCCAGCTGACTTTCTTTTATCTCGATCCATTGAAGGGCAGAGGAGAGGAGATCGCCAGCATTGCCGGGTATAAAAGTGGTCAGCCCCGATGGGATATGTCGCTCGATGGGTCGAAGATCGCCATCGTGGACGAATTTGGAGAAAAGGGCGAGATTCGGATTCTAAATCTGGCGGACCGAAGGATTTCCGTATTGCGGGTTCGGAATTACCAGCAATTACAGCATGTAAGCTGGGCTGCGGACGGAAAGAGCCTGTTTGTGGTGGCATTTGACACCTCGGTTTGCCTTCTTTCCGTCGATGCGGATGGTAACGCAAGGGTCTTGTACGAAATCCCCGAGAACGCCGGTTGGATCTCTTCCATTATGCCTTCACCGGACGGGAAACACCTCGCCTTCAGCAAGAGAGTGAGCGCGAGCGACGTGATGCTGCTGGAAAACTTTTGAGCTGTGAGCCGTCTTTCCCCACACAATTTCGACAACAACTGAACGCTGGCCGTTCTGGGGTAGAGGCTAACTCTGACTGCCTGTGGCGGCCCGAGGTTTTGCCCAGCCCGAAATTCCCTGGAAGACGGGCAGCCGCCATAGTGAGGACCCGAAGTCGCAGTTGTTGATAAATCTCCGTTACACGCAATATAAAAAGGCGCCCGCTTTGCGGTAGGTTGTGATTGTTCGGATCGCCAACCTAGCGAAAGAGGAGCGCCTTTATGAGTCAAGCGAAGTATATCGGGATGGACGTACATCAGGCCACTATCGCCGTGGCCGTTTTAGACAACCGGGGCAAGCTAATTATGGAATGCATCCTGGAGACGAAAGCGGCCACCATTCTCGAGTTTCTCGAAGGATTACGGGGAGTCTCTCGGTGACCTTTGAGGAAGGGACCTCGGCGGCCTGGCTGCATGATCTGCTGAAACCTCATGTGACGAATCTGGTGGTCTGCGATCCGCGGAAGAACGCACTGTTGCAGGATGGCAGCAAGAGTGACCGGATCGATGCGCGCAAACTAGCGGAGCTGTTACGGGGCGGCCAACTCAGTCCGGTGTACCACGGAGAGCACGGCCTGCGCACGTTGAAGGAACTGGCGCGGAGCTATCTGACCATCAGCCAGGATCTGGTGCGGGTGATGGTGCGCGTGAAAGCTCTCTACCGGAGTTGGGCGATTCCCTGTTCCGGCAAGCAAGTCTACGCCGTGCGTCATCGTGCGCTCTGGCTGGACAAGATTGCAGAAGCCGGCGTGCGGCGACGGGCCGAGTTCTACTACCAGCAACTGGATGCCTTGCGTTCGCTACGCCAACAAGTACGCCAGGATCTTTTGATCGAAAGCGCCCGGCACCCGGCCACCCGACGGCTGCGCCAGATTCCCTCGATCGGACCGATCCGCGCCGCGTTATTGATAGCGCTGTTGCAGACACCGCATCGTTTCCGTACCAAGCGACAGCTCTGGGCTTACAGCGGCTTCGGCATCGAGACTCACGGTAGCGGAGAACACCGCTACGTCGATGGCGAGTTACGAGCGCAGAAGAAGAAAGCATCGGTTCGCGGCCTCAATCGAAATTACAACCGCGATCTCAAGAACCTGTTCAAGGGCGCAGCCACCCAGGCGTCCGCCATCTCCGGTCCCTTGCAGGAGTTCTACACCGCTCTGCTCGCCAAAGGCATCCGGCCCGACATGGCGCGACTGACCTTGGCGCGAAAGCTGGCGGCCATTACTTTAACGATTTGGAAGAAAGGAGTGGACTTCGACCCCACACAATTGCAGCGGCAAGCAGCTTGAGTGTCTCTGGGGAACAGGCCTTTCCATCTCCGGCGATTCACGCGGGTGGCGGTCGGTCGGGTTCTGGAGACGCTCGGTTCGAGGGTGAGTATCAATCAATGAGTTTGGCCCCGTGTGCTGCGGCACCGAGTCCCCCATTACACGCTATGCCCCCTCGGACAACCAGAAATAGCGATAGGCCACGAGCCTCCGATAGAACCATGGTTGACCTACACAACATGAGCTTCGCTTGCCCAGTTCAGTACTCGACTGACGTGGTCGTCACCGCCAGATGAAACCGGCAAGGAAAGGAACCCAGAGCCATCACAGCCGAGACAGTGGGCTGGATGTTGAGACAACAAGCTTCTCGGCCTCCGGTCGCGGAAGAAGTTTTTTCTTGACATCCCTTTTTATAGAACTCATTGACCCCTCTAGGAAACATCGCCTCCCGCCAGGCCCGCCTGAACCGCTGGCGAACAATAGGCGAATATGCTATCGTTTTCCCGCATGGACGAAGGCCGCAAACGCGTCATCGGGATCATTGCGGGAATTCTGGTCTCGCGGCACTTCAAGACTCCCGAAGACCTGTTCGGCACGGCGCAGAACAACAGTCCCCGCAGTGATGCGATGATCGCAGCTTCCGTTCAGTGGGCCGAGAAGATCATGGATAAGATTGACCTGAGGTGCGGCGAGAAGACAACGGCTCGCGCGGGTTCACGTCCTGAGCCTCTGGCATAATAATGACCCAATGTGTGGCCGCTATCGCCTGTCCCGCCGGAAGCAGCTTCTCGAAGAACAGTTCACGACCGATCCGTGGGCTGATGACTGGGAACCGCGCTACAACATTGCCCCTACGCAGCCCGTTCCGGTCATCCGCCAGGACCCGAAGCAACCCGTGCGCCGGCTGTCCCTTGTTCGCTGGGGACTGATTCCGCCATGGGCCAAGGACACCTCGGGCGCTGCCGGGATGATCAACGCCAGATCGGAAACGGCGGCGACGAAGCCCGCGTTCCGCGATGCCCTCCGACTTCGCAGGTGCCTGATTCCTGCGGATGGCTTCTACGAATGGCAACGGACCGGGAAGGCAAAGCAGCCGTTCTGTTTCGAGGTGCAGGACGGCCAGTTGTTCGCCTTCGCCGGTCTGTGGGATCGCTGGCGAGATCCGAGCGGCAACACGCTTGAGACGTGCTCGATTCTCACGACAACTCCGAACGACCTGACGGCACCCATCCACGACCGGATGCCGGTTATTCTCGATCCCGATGGCTACGACCTGTGGCTCGATCCGGGAATGAGGGATGTGAGTGTGGCGTCAGAACTGTTGAAGCCTTACGATGCCCGACAGATGTGCTGCTATCCGGTGAGCATCCGGATCAATCACGTGGCTAACGACGACACAGCGTGCTCTGCACCAGTGGATCTCTATCAGGCGCAGACTCATCTGTTCTCCTAGCCGGTGACGCTCTCACCCGCCCGCTGCCTTCCTTGCTTGCCCGCTGTTTTTATACT
Source organism: Acidobacteriaceae bacterium (assembly GCA_003139095.1). GTDB lineage: Bacteria > Acidobacteriota > Terriglobia > Terriglobales > Acidobacteriaceae > Acidiflorens. The sequence goes on along the minus strand of PLHW01000038.1, from coordinate 1,847 downwards.
CCGAACCAGCCATTGAGAGGACTGAACATTGCCGCAGGAGATTTGATTATTTCCGTAGATCCAGCCAGAGATCAATTCAGTGGTCGGATTAGCTCGTATGTCGAACTGTGCTCCTACTACAACTTGTGGCGCTCCAACTACTTGTGGAACATTATTGCCGCAATTCCAGAGTTGAAAATGGAGCCGAGCAGACGTTTGTGGGTTGCCAGAGCCATCGAGCAGAGTTGCGCTCACAAGAACGCCTGGGGAAACGACGGCGACGCTGTTCGAATAGCCCGACGCCCTTGCGATTGCGGTGACGATTGCCGACGAGGCGAGTGAGATGGCTTCTCCATCCGGCGGTGCGCCGGCCTTATCACGTTCGCAGGAGAAAGTTCGGTCGAGGCACTTCAAAAGTATCGGTCTGAAGGACGAACTAAATCGGCACGGTGTTTAGCACAGAAAGCGGTGGTACTGCTGGAACCTGCTCACCTTAGAGTCACGGTCGTATGGCCGCTCGAACATGATCGAGCCTCGAAAGTTGTCCGAAAGTGCCAAACAACTAGGACTCGGGTTGGCAAAGCTTGAATCTCAATCGCGGCAACGCTCGCCGGCCAGGCTCAGCCCCGTCAGAACTCTAGCGCTCCTCGACCACTTTTGAAATAAATTTCCCGGCACCCGGATTCCGCCGCGCGCGCAGCCGAGCACTTTCACACACCGCTCCGTCTCTTGCCTCCTTTCTGCCGGATTTGTTTTCCCGAGTTTTTAGCTACCCCGCTAGCGGCGGCAGCGAGGCGATCCGCCACACCATACTCCCAAACAGCCGCCTCGTCAGATGGCTTTCCGCCAGCAATAGCCAGTAGTAACGCGCATGTTTGACCAGCCGTCCTCCGGTCTTCACCAGTCATTGCTGTAAGCTCGTGAGCGACCAGTTCTCGATTCGTTTCGGCAACGACAGCCGCCGCCAAAGATTGCCCAGGTTGTACGCCAGCAGGCTCAGCGGCAGCCGCACTTGGTTCGAGCGGAACCGATGGCAAGAGAGGCGGTACGCTGGGCAATCGTGATTCCGAGCGCCGGAGCGTTGGAGTAGGTGATCGTTCCCTCCGACCACGTGCCGTTGAGTAGTCCACATTCAAGCTGCCCGCCTTGGTCACCGAGGCCCTTCGGCCTCTCGCTGGCAAGTTCGCGCCACGCTATTTACCCTCGGTATTGTCGGCGTCGGATTTCTTGCCATCCCAACGCTGGCGGGATCTGCGGCATACGCCTTCGCGGAAACGCTGGGGTGGCGCCAAGGACTGGACAAGAAATTGAAACAGGCACGCGCGTTTTACGCTCTCATTCTGTTCTCGACCGGCGTGGGTGTCGGACTGGACTTCGTAGGCATTAACCCTGTGAAGGCACTCTACTGGACAGCGGTCATCAACGGATTGTTAGCTCCCCTCCTTCTCGTCGCAATCCTGGTCGTCGCCTGGGACAAGAAACTGATGCAGGGCCAACCGAGTTCACGCTTGGGATGGATCGTCGAAGCGATTACCACAGTGGCGATGTTCGCCGCGGGCGTGGCTATGTTTGTTGTATAGACTGCCGATCTCGCAGCCGTCGAACTGGCGCTCGCCCGGTTTCGCCAACCTAAATTGTCAGAACTGTGCAGTTTGGACCGGTCGAACCATTCTTTCCATGCCTATGCTGTATCTATCGAGCCGATGAGCAGTCGTGCGAAAGTGCGATCCTCTGGCCGCGTGGAAAAAAGCTATGACCCATCGCACCAACAAGCCGACACCCAAACTGCGTAAAGCTCCCCAACCACCCTTGTCACACGCTGGAGCAATCCCTGACTCAGACCGTGCCAAGAGACCACCGCTCTCCGA
>PLHW01000039.1 GCA_003139095.1 Acidobacteriaceae bacterium | reverse complement strand
ACCCCATGGTCGGCCACCGGCGAGGGCCACGATCCCGACGAGGAGGATGAGGCAGAAGATCGCGAGCCGGATTGCGAGCAAGACGAACGAGACGACGAGGACGACGAGGACGGCGATGACGAAGACTCGAACGAATCGGATCCCGACGATCTCCCGCCGCAAGAGCTTTGTCAGTTGCTCACAGCCGACGAGAGACGGGACGTAATCGATGAGTGGCTTAAGGAAGGTCGAATTACGGAAAACGAACTCCACGACTATATGACGTCGGATGGTCCTGATCCGATCCTGCTCGCCATTTGTCGCGTCTACGATGAACTTAAGCAACGCATCGCAGCCCTGCACGCCAAGCCGTAACACGCGGACCAAGGAAGAAAGATGCGATACTCTGGCCAGTCGCGGCGATCCTACTCGCGCGCACGCCCTATCCCAGCGGCTCGAACAAATGCCCTTCGGTACGGTCCGCAACCTTCGGCAGATCTTTTTTCGCCATCTGCAAAAAATGCGCCGACGTCCGGTGCGCCTCCAGCGCGGCATCGTCCTTATATTGCTCGTAAATAAAAAAGCGCCGCGGATCGGTCTTGTGCTTGTGCACCTGATACATCAGGCAGCCCGGTTCACTCCGCGACTCGGCTGAAAGTTTCTCAAAGATCGCCGCCGTTTCCGACTCGCGTCCTATCTTCGCCATCCACGTAACCGCCAGCACTACCATCCGTCGCTCCGTTCCTTTCCGCTAAATGACCTGCTCAATAGCGCCCACATCGCTTCAATAACTAAATTTCCCAATTACTCAATTCCAAATTACTCAGTGCTCTCCAGCCCCAACTCCGCCACAAACTCATCCACCAGAATCGTCTCCTCCCGATCCGGTCCCGTCGAAATCATTCCCACGCGCGCCCCAGTCTCTCTCTCAATAAACGTCAGATACTCGCGCGCCGCCGTGGGCAACTCATCGTACGTCCTCACCCGATTCGTCGGCGTCGCCCAGCCCGGCATCTTACTATAAACGCATTCAATTTTTTCATATCCCGAGGCTTGCGGCGGCATCGCATCCGTCACCTTGCCGCCAATCCTGTACCCCACGCACACCGGAATCTCCGTCAAGTGGTCCAGCACATCCAGCTTCGTCACCACCAGCCATGAGATTCCATTGATCATGCCAGCGTAGCGCAATTGAGGCAAATCCAGCCAGCCCGTGCGCCGCGGCCTCCCCGTCACCGCGCCAAATTCGTTGCCCCGTTTCCGCAAATCCTCGCCCTCTACGCCCAGCAACTCCGTCGGAAACGGTCCTCCGCCCACGCGCGTGCAATACGCCTTCGTAATTCCAATCACCGTATCGATCGAAGTCGGCGGAACGCCCGTTCCAGTCGCCGCTCCGCCCGACGTCGCACTCGACGACGTGACGAACGGATACGTCCCATGATCGATATCCAGCATCGTCCCCTGCGCGCCCTCGAACACGATCGACTTCCCTTCCGCCAGCGCCCGGTTCAGCAACACCGCCGTGTCGCACACAAACGGACCGATCTTCTCCGCCGCAGCCGCGTATTCCGCAAACATCTTGTCCGCATCCAGCGGATCCGAATTAAACAGCGCATGCGCGATCATGTTCTTCTCGTGGCACGCGTTCTCGATATGCGTCCGCAGCAGTTCCCGGTCCAGCAGATCCGCCACGCGCAGCCCGCGCCGTCCCATCTTGTCCTCGTACGCCGGCCCAATCCCGCGCGACGTCGTGCCAATCTTCACGCGTCCCGGCGCGTTCTCCGAACCCAGTTCCATCATGCGGTGATACGGCAGAATTACCTGCGCGCGATTCGACACAAACAGATTCCCATCCACCTTCACGCCCGCATCGCCGAGTGACGCAACTTCCTTCAAAAACGCCATCGGGTCCAGCACCACGCCGTTCCCGATCACGCTCACGCATTCCGGCCGAAGAATTCCTCCGGGCACAAGCTGCAAAATAAATTTCTTCCCGTTGATGATGACCGTGTGTCCGGCGTTATGCCCACCCGCGTAGCGCGCTACCATCCGAAAGGTGCGCGTGAGCACGTCGACGATTTTGCCTTTGCCTTCGTCGCCCCACTGCGCTCCCACGATGACCGCGGTTCTGCCCCGCTTGCCCCGAGTTTGGTTCAATTCACTCTCCGTCTGGAATTTGCGGCCCTGATTCCGCCCCTGGGATCGTCGCTCCGCCAGCCAAAACGCGCTCGCTCGAGACTTGGTGTGCACACACAGATTCCGCCGCGAACGGGCGTACTGGAAGACTGACAGATGATCGGCGGAGCGCGGTGTGTACGTCCCAGAATACAGAATCCGCCTGTGCACGAGCAACCGAACGTTGCGCTGCTGATGCCGTCCTCGTTTACTGATGGAAGGATGCCTGCCCAACCCGTACGCAGCCCCGCTCCCGAAGGCACTCATCCACGACCAGGTAGCTCACTTCGCACTGCGCCTCGCCCGATCCAGGCGAAAATGAAAAGCGTCAAGCCTCCAACCCATCCTCCCAAACTGAACGTTCCCGCCGCGTACAGCGCAATCACAACTCCGACGCCCACAAGAATCGCGCTTAAGGGAATAAACATGCTCATGCCATAGAGAAACGTAAATGGCAGATAGTGCGCGCCCACCAGAATCATCAACGCCGGATAAAACCAGTTCAACCGAAAAACAGTCACCGGCACCAGCAGCAGCATCGAGAGCGGCAGCGTAAACGCAATCTGCATCGCCAGATGTCCAAGCGGATTGCCCCTGGCCAGCGATGCGCGCCCGCCCGTCAGCCGCAGCAACAACTGAGTGATAGGGAAGATGAAAAAGCCGCCCAACACCACCTCAAAGATTGCCGCGCGCGGACTGACCCAAACTGCCAGCCCCGCCGACGCCAACCAGATCGCCGATGAAACCAGTTGCCCCCAAAACCCGCCCACAAAGACCGTCCGCACTTCCCGCTGCGCATCCTCCACGACCATGTTCCCTCCCTCTCAAAATGCCCGAATGACGATCCCGCAGTTTAGCGCGGCGGCGAACTAAGTCGCACTTCTTCTGTGACAGTTGCTGGCGCATCATCCACGTTCGCCGGCCCAAATCTCTCCGCCAAATAGTCTTGACTTAAGCCTCACCCTTGGACTCAACTTGATCTAGCGCACACAATGTGCTCGTAGAATTCGTTCTTTGACAAAATGTGCAATGACTGGGCAGCCGGGAGCCGATGTTCAATCAGGGCGAAAATGGGGGGTAAGACCATTTGCGAAAGAGCGCGATCCACCAAGTGCTTTTCCAGCTAAGTCTTTTGCAGTCAATACTGTGAAAGTAACCCTCTATTTTTGAATACTTTACAAAGAAACACCCGAAATCATGGCATTTTTCGAACTTAAGTCTAATGTATTGAATACTTTGCCTCTAAGTCATTTTGATCGAATACTTTAGCGAGGAAGAGTCGAAAAATCTCGGGAAATCGAACCTAACTGCAACTAACAAAAGTGGTTGCGAGAAATAAGTTCAAGTCTATATTTTTGAATACTTTGCGAGCCAACTTACTCTAAGTTTTTGATTCCATTAGACAGTGGCCGGGGAGGGGGAGGGGGGAGGGGGGTGCCCGCAAAGGTACAGACCGGCCGCATTCCCGACAGATCAGATTCACGCCTTCTGGCATTTCGGATCGTCGTGCGCCCTCGAAGCAAGGACGCCTCACGTTCCCGCAGCCCAGCCGCCCCGGCCAATCTCGCCGCGCAGCAAAATGAAGCGGGCCGATCTTGTATCCTGACCGGGTGCCCGAACTCCCCGAAGTCGAAACCATCGTCCGCGGCCTGGCGCGCCGCGTCGTCGCAGACACAATCACCTCCGTCTGGATCGGCTCCCGCCCGCAGCCGCTCAAGTCGCCCGCCGCAAAAATTGCGCGCACGCTGGACGGCGCAAAAATCGTAAGCGTCCACCGCGCCGGCAAGCACATCGTCTTCGCCCTAGAGCGCCGGGCCGCACAGCCGGCATCGACCGTAGCGCCGAGGCGTCCCGCCCCCGCCTCCGCCTCCGCCCACTGGGTCGTCCACCTCGGCATGACCGGTCGCCTCGTAGTCTGCGAGCCCGGCGTCGAAATCGCCAGGCACACGCATCTCGTCGCCTCGCTCGCCTCGGGACGCGAATTGCGTTTTGTCGATCCGCGTATGTTCGGCAAACTCAGCGTGCACGATGCGGGCTTCGACCCGGGAGGAGTCGAGCCGCTCGACGTGAGCGAAGAAAATTTCGTCGCCCTCTTTCGCGGCCGCAAAACTCCAATCAAGAGCGCGCTCTTGAATCAGAAACTCGTCCGCGGAGTCGGAAATATTTACGCCGACGAATCCTTGTTTCGCGCCGGCCTTCGTCCGCGCAGGCGAGCCTCGACCATCACGCGCGCCGAGCTCGGCAAGCTGCACGAATCGGTGCGCGAAGTTCTGCGCGAGGCGATTGCGCTCGGCGGCTCTTCCATCTCCGATTACGTCGACGCCGACGGCGAAGAAGGATTCTTTCAGTTGCAGCACAGAGTTTACGGTCGAGAAGGCGAGCCATGCTTAGTATGCAAGGCGCCAATTCGCCGAGTGGTGCTGGCCGGACGCAGCAGTCACTATTGCCGGAACTGCCAAAAATAGCTCGTAGCTCCAAGCTCTTAGCTCCAAGGAAATTCTTGGTAATGAGGTTTCCCAAGAGCTTCGAGCTTCGAGCTTGGAGCTGAGAGCTGAGAGCCTGTTTGACGAATCTCAACCTCGGCTTGTAAAAACAAATTGGATTCACCACGGATCTTCCTCATGAAAAATTTCGCAATCGGTGTTGATCTTGGCGGCACGAATTTGCGTATTGCCGCGGTCGACGAGCAAGGCACGCTCGTCGAAAAAGTCACTCTCGGAACCAAAGTCTCTCTCGGCCGCGATCACGTCCTCGACGACATGTGCGCCGCCATCGAGCACGTCCTCCAGAAGTATGCGAACTCGGCCACCATGCTCGGAATCGGTATCGGTGTTCCCGGAATTATCGACATGCAGACCGGATTGCTGCGCGAATCTCCGAACCTTCCCGGTTGGGCCGATTATCCCGTTCGCGCCGAAATCGAGCGCCGCCTCAAAACCGTCGTGATCCTCGAAAACGACGCCAACGTCGCCGCGCTCGGCGAGAAATGGCTCGGCGCAGCCCGCGACTTCGACGACATGGCGATGCTCACGCTCGGAACCGGCGTTGGCGGCGGACTCGTGATCCACGGCTCAATCTGGCATGGCATGAACGGAATGGCCGGCGAATTCGGCCACACCACGGTCGAGCCCGAAGGCCATCCCTGCAAGTGCGGCAATCGCGGATGCCTCGAGCAATATGCCTCGGCAACCGCCATCGTGCGCATGACGCACGAAGCCATCGCGGCGAACAATTCCTCGGCCCTCGCGCGCGCCGTGCATTCCGACGCCGAGTTCAGCGCCAAGTCGCTCTACAACCTCGCCATTCAGGGCGACGAAGACGCGCGCCGCATCTTCCGCCGCGCCGGCCGCTGCCTCGGCATCGTGCTCTCAACGCTCGTGAACTCGCTGAACCTGCCGATTTACGTGATCGGCGGCGGAGTTTCGAGCGCCTGGGAAGCTTTCGCGCCCTCCATCTTTGAAGAACTGCGTTGGCGCTCCATGGTGTATGCCGCAACCGCGCCTCCCGATTCGCTCGCCAGCGGTCAGGGAGCCTCTTCGCAGGTCGAAGCGCGATCCGGCCACAAGACAATCATCACCCGCGCGCTGCTGGGCAGCGACGCGGGTTTGTATGGAGCAGCGCGCCTCCCGATGATTCCAGAGGACAGGCGGTAGAAGATTGCAGAGGTCAGAGGTCAGGTTGCAGAAGTAAGAGCTCAGATTGTAGAAGTGAGAGTTCAGGTTCCAGAAGCAAGAGTCAAACCCGATTACCACGCGGCACACGGAAAGACGGCGCCGATGATGACGGCGCGCGGGCCGGACGGCGCTACGGTCGGGAGTTCCGGCGCTGCGGCTTGATGCGCTGCGGCTTAACCGATTTTGATCGTGGTGGGAAGAATTTCGATCCGGACGCGGCGGGCTTTGATCGGGAGGGGGCGAACTCCGATCTGGCCGCGGCGGCCTTCGCGCTGGGTGCGACGTTTTTCGATCCGGATGCGGCAGATTTTAGTTTGGCGACTTCTTCCAGCGTCAGACTGCGGAATTCTCCGGGCGGAACGTCCAGCTTCAACGGACCGTACTGCACGCGGCGAATTTTTTCCACGTGATGTCCGACCTCTTCGAACATTTTTCGGACCTGGCGATTGCGGCCTTCAATGATGATCACTTCGAGCCAAGGATTGTCGCCTTCGCGAATCAGCTTGATCTGTGCAGGCGCGGTGCGAACGCGTCTTCCACCTTTTTCCGCGATGGAAATTCCGCGTCGCAATTTGTCGAGCTTCGTCTCGTCGGGAACGCCCGCAACTTTGACGACATAAGTCTTCGGCACGTGAGATGCGGCTTTCATCAGGGCATTCGCCAGCGCGCCATCGTTCGTAAGCAGCAACAATCCTTCGCTCGCCCAGTCCAGTCGACCGATTGGATAAACGCGCCCTTTCACGCTCTTGACCAGATCCATCACCGTTGGACGATGCTCAGGATCGCTGACAGTTGTTACGTAACCTTTCGGCTTGTTGAGCACGATGTACGAGAAACGTTCCGGCGCATGCAGAAGTTTCCCGTCAACGCGAATGTGATCCTGCTCTGGATCCGCTTTGCTGCCGAGTTCCGTCACAGGCTGTCCATTGACCATCACTCGACCCGAGGTGATCAGTTCCTCAGCCTTACGGCGTGAAGCGACTCCAGCAGCGGCGATGATCTTTTGCAGACGTTCCGCGGGCATTGCTATTCCTGCTGACTGCTAGCGGCAGTCTCGGCGTGTTCGGTGAGTTCCGCTGATTCCGACGAAGCTTGCGTGGAAGACGGCGAAGATTCGGACGAGGATTCCGTACCTGACGCGGAGTTCTCAATGGTTTGGTCAGCGAGATCCTGCTCTCGCAAAGATTCACCTTCTGCCGATTCGGGCCCATGCTCGGCCGACTCGGATTCAGGCGATGTTTCTGCCGACGATGTTTCCGCAGCCGCTGCTTCGCCGATTAGCAGATCGCTCTGGAACGATTCTGCGAGTACCTTCTCGAATTCCTCCATGGTGGGAAGTTCATGAATGTCCTTGAGGCCGAAGCGGAGCAGGAAATCCTTGCTGGTTTTATAGAGGATCGGCCGTCCGATGACCGCTTTGCGGCCCGCGGTTGTGATGAGTTTGCGGTCGAGCAGCGTGGCTATCACGCCGCCGGAATCGACGCCGCGAATCTCGCTGATTTCCGGCACCGTCACAGGCTGCTTGTAAGCAATCACAGCCAGCGTCTCCAGCGCAGGCAGCGAGAGTCGGAATGGCGGTTTGAGGCTCTTGGCAAACGACCGCACAACATCGTGCTGCTCGGGCTTGGTGGACATCCGATAACCGCCCGCAACCTGGCGAATCTCGATTCCATGGTTCGGCCCAGAGTATTCGGCGATCAGCTCTTCGATCGCGGCGCGTACGCGCGATCGGATTTCCGTGGGATCGATCTCCGGCGATTCCGCGAGCACCGCCTCTTTCACAAGCGGGATGATCTGCTCGACCAAGATTGGGGTTTCAGCCGCGTAAATGATGGCTTCGAGTTGGGGTTTAAGCATAAAGGTTTCAAGGTTTCATAGTTTCAAGGTTTCAACTAGTCTTTCAGACCTTCGAACTTCCAAGGGTTCAGGCTTTCAAACTTCAAGGGATGCGGTACGGCGCGAGATAACCTTGAAACATTGAAACTATGAAACCTTGAAACCTTGAAACCTGAACTGTTCATCTCCAATCATCTCGCACTGCGGCTTGCTCAGTCATCACCTCTTCGAAGTGCGAATGCTTGCGCACCAGGACTTCGCCGAAGACGTGATCCTGCCGGACCTGAATTGCCTGCAAGCGCACGAGTTCGAGCAGCGCCAGAAACATGCAGACCAGCGCGGGCCGCGACGGCATGGTGCGCAGCATCTGCTTCAGGCGAATCGGCCGATCTTCGAGCGAGAGGTGACGATGCAGATACTGGATCATCTGCCCGACCGTTACGGTTTCCTCATCGACTTCGAGAATGGGACGCGAGCGGGCGCGATCGAGGATCTGCTGGAACGTCTTGACGAGGTCGATGATGTCAGCGGCAATCTCGGGCTCGGTGCCTTCGGCGTCCATGAACTCGCGGATCGCGGGATTCGTGAGAACGGCGTCTTCGATCTGCTGCTTTTGCAGGAGCATTTGCGCCGCGGACTTGAACTTCTCATGCTCAAGCAGGCGATTGACCAGCTCGTTGCGCGGGTCTTCCTCAACGCCCGCTGGAGCCAGCGGATCGCGCGGCAGCAGCATCTTTGACTTGATGTGAATCAGCACCGCGGCCATGTAGATGAACTCGCTGGCGACGTTGACGTCGAATTCGCGGATGCGCTCGACATAGGAGAGGTATTGCGCGGTGATCTTCGCGATCGGGATGTCGTAGATGTCGATGTCCTGCTTGCGGATGAGATCGAGAAGCAGGTCGAGCGGGCCGTCATAGATCTGTCCCAGATCGACGGCAAAGGGGAAGTCGCTGTCTTTCTTCGGCGCGTGCGTTGGCACAGCTTGCGGTTGCGCCGCGCGCGGAGCTTCGACGGGTTGGGACAAATCGCTCACTTCGTTTTCGTCACTTTGTTGGACCCTTCGGCGGCTCGTAGTCAAGCGAGATGCTCATGGCATCGCGGACCTCGTTCATGGTTGCTCCCGCCACATCGCGGGCCCGCGAGGATCCTGCCTCCAGAATATCCCACGCGAGGCGCGGATTGTCCGCGTATTTTTGGCGGCGTTCCTGCATTGGGTTGAGGACCTGCACGAGCGCGTCGGCCGCCCAGCCTTTGCACTCGATGCAGCCAATGCCGGCAGAACGGCAGCCTTCGTTGACCTTCGCCATGGTCTCTCCGCTGCTGAAGATTTTGTGCAGGTCGCCGACGGGACAAAGGTCAGGATTGCCCGGATCGGTGCGGCGGATGCGCGCGGGATCGGTGACCATAGTTTTCAATTTCTGGCGCACGACAGGCTCCGGATCGCTGAGCATAATGGCGTTGCCGTACGACTTCGACATCTTGCGGCCGTCGGTGCCGGGAAGCTTGGGCGTGGGCGTAAGCAGCGATTGGGGCTCGGGGAAGACCTCGCCGCGTTTGCCGCTGTAGAAGCCATTGAAGCGGCGCGCGATTTCGCGAGTCAGTTCGACGTGCGCAACCTGGTCTTCGCCGACGGGGACGACATCTGCTTTGTAGATCAGGATGTCGGCCGATTGCAGCACGGGATAGCCGAGGAATCCGTAGGTCCCGAGATCTTTTTCCTTGATGTTTTCTTTCTGCTCTTTGTAGGTAGGCACGCGCTCGAGCCAGCCCAGCGGCGTGATCATCGAGAGCAGCAGGTGCAGCTCCGCGTGCGCGGGCACGTGCGACTGAATGAACATGACGCAGCGTTCGGGGTCGAGTCCGGCAGCAAGCCAGTCGAGCAGCACATCGACCGAGTTTTCTTTGACGCGCGACGTGTCGGCGTAGTCGGTGGTGAGAGCGTGCCAGTCGGCGATGAAGAAGAAGCAGTCGTATTGATTCTGCATGCGGACCCAGTTTTCGAGCGCGCCGACGTAGTTGCCAAGGTGGAGCTTGCCGGTCGAGCGCATTCCGCTGAGCACGCGTTTTTTATTGGAAGGAGTTGTCATTCAGAATTTGCCCAGGATGAAAAGGTAGAGGTTCATAACCGGCCGGATCACGCTCCAGAGCAATCCTCCGCCCAGATAAACCAGCGCGAGCAGCGCGAAGAAGCCGACGCGGTCGAATATCATGCGCACCGGACCCGGCAGAAAATGGCGGAGCACATGGCTGCCATCGAGCGGCGGAACCGGAATCAGGTTGAAAACGGCGAGGACGATGTTGATCAACATCAGCTCGTAGAACAGCATGGCGATGGGAGTGAAGGCCGAATCAGACACCGCGCCCGCGTGGCCGCCTGGCAAACCATCGACGATGGAATGGCCGGTAGCAGAGGAAAGCGCGATGCCGCCGAGCACCAGGAGTGCGCCCGTGGCGACGATGAAGTTGCTGACGGGACCGGCGACGGAAGTGAGAATGTCATCGAGCATAGGATGGCGGAAATTGCGTGGATCAACGGGAGTGGGCTTGGCCCATCCGAGCAATGGAATGCCGCTGAGAGCCGCGACGAGCGGCAGAATGATCGTACCGAACAGATCGATGTGGCGAATGGGATTGAGCGAGACGCGGCCGAGCATGCGAGCCGTCGGATCTCCACAGCGGGACGCGGTCCAGGCGTGCGCGGATTCGTGCACGCTGATGGCGAACAGGAACGCGATCATCTGGTAGAGGAACTCGATGTATTTGGGAGACATGCGAACACTGATTCTAACAAAGTGGCGGAAAAGACATTGCAGAGGTCAGATTGCAGATTGGAAGTCAGAAGCAAGAAATCAGATTGCAAAAATAAAATCAGTCTGGCCCACCACTCTGACGAGCGTCCAAGAACCAGGAACGTCCACCCATGGCAATGCAGCCGGCGCGACAGGGTTTTACTTCTGCAATCTGATTTCTTACTTCTGACTTGTTTTTATTGTCCGGCGCGCATGGGCGAGACGATGAGCTGGCCGGTAGCACGCTTCTTGGCGTCGGCTTTGTCCTGCTGGTACATCAAAGCAAGCGAGCCTTCGGCGGATGTAGTTGCGCCGGCGAGCGCCGCGGCCAGTCCCTGGTAGGAACGGGCGATCTCGTGATTTCCCTGCATCGCGACGGGACTGCCTTTGTCGATGGCGGGCCCGATGAGCTGAAAATTGTTGGGCACTTTCCACAGCACCTGGCAACTGGTGGCCTTTTCAACATCCTCATCGGTGAAGCCAGGAATTTTTTTATAACGATTGAGAACGATGCGCAGCCGTTCGCGGCCCGCGCCTTCCTGCAAAAACGTCTGAATACGGCCCGCGCTCCAGAGGGAAACGACATCGGTTTGCGCGACGAGAAGCACCGCGTTCGAAAGTTCGCAGATGTTCTGCATCGTGCCGTCGAGGCGGCCCGAGCAATCGAGCACAACGAAATGATATTGGCTCACCAGCAAGTCGAAAAGACGAGCCAGTTCGGCCGCGGTCGGCGCGGTCGAGTGCGGCTGCTGCGCGCCCGCGAGCAGGTGAAGACCGTTGCGAAAGGGCGTCATCAGGCCATCGAGCAGCGAAACATCCATGCGGTGGAGATTTTGGAGCGCGTCGATGAGCGTGAATTGCGGTCGCAGGTTGAGTTGCAACGCTGTGTGTCCGATGGCAGCGAAATCGACCAGCACCACCCGGCCATGCGCTTCCTGGAGAGCGACGGCGGTATTGACGGCCGCGGTGGTGGCGCCGGCTCCGCCTTTTGCGTTGAGAAATGTGAACACCCTCGCCTTGCTGGAACTGCGTTGAGCGCGGCTCAAAGCGGCGGTAAAGCGGGCGAAGGCCTCGATCAGCGCTTCGTGAGTGGAGGCGCGGTCCACAAATTCGCGAGCGCCCGCACGCATCGCGGACACAATGATTGTGGGCTGGTTCATCTCGCCAACCGCGAAAATGGTGATATCGGGAATGCTGGCGTGGATCAGTTCGATGGTGCGCACGGCCCGCTGCGGATTGCGCGGATCGATATCCAGCAGAACAACCTCGGCATGCTGATCCTGAAGCTGACGCAGCAACGCATCGCCCGGGCCCAACGGGAAGCCATTGTGGCTCAAAACCGTACGGGCGAGGTGCGTGCTTTCGACGCGAGTATTCAGAATCACGGATTGTTCGCGGTCCTCGGTCAGGACGGCGACTGCGATCCCGTGCATGAGTCGGTTCTCAGTGTTCAGGTTCATGCTACGAACTTTCTGCCTCCGAGCCAAATGACCTTCGTAATCGAAGCGAGCGTGGATTGGGCATTGGGCGCAGGCTCCGGCAGAAACCAGATCGCCAGAATTGGTTGAACCCATTGTAAGGCAGCAAGGCCTTTATTGGGAAGATCGAGGAGATTTTGAAAACTGCCGTCAGCGGGAAGGATAGGTAAAAGCGGGCGATTCCCCGGAGGTTCGGAGGAATTGCAACGCGGAACCGTCGTCGCCCGTCGGCAGATACTCATAGGAAAGGAGCCGCACAGCAACGCCGTTCCGCTGATTGATTTGGGGAGAGGTAACTCGCAAAACCCGCCCGCGACAGCGAACCGGCATGCTCTCGCCCAAGGTGATCTCCGATGGCATGGTGAAGGTCAACTCGATGAGTGAGCCCTCGGGCAACGCGACCGCGGCATAGAAGAAAATGCCTCGGGCACTCAGGTTTTGCGTGAAGCCCGGTATCAGCCGCTGCTCGAAGTGAACCGCCAGAGGCGTGAGCGCTTCGAAGCGTTGGCCCGCACGGCGTTCCAGGCGAATTGGGTCAGTGGTGGACATTCTGAATGCATTCTGCGGCTAACGCTCGCTTACGCGCACTCCGGAGCGGTCAGGAGTCTTTACTCTATCCTGAAACGGAGCGCGCGGGAAGTTGCAACTCAGTGACCCCGCGGGCATGTGCAAATTTGTGTGCAATATAAACTCCGTAATGGTTTCGCCCACGATTTCGTGCACCCACAACTCGCCACCGGTTGCCGTCATCCCAAAGATGTGCCAAGGTTTTAGAGAGTGACTCACGCACAGAATCCACCACTTGACGCTGGGACCCACGCGAAAGCGTTATCAAGATTGGCCACAACCTTGCGGGCGCTACGCCATCGGAACTTTCAGCTGTTTTTTAGCGGGCAACTGATCTCGCTCATCGGAACTTGGATGCAAAGCGTGGCGCAGGCCTGGCTCGTTTATCGGCTGACGGGATCGGCGCTGCTGCTTGGTGCGGTGGGATTCTCGAGCCAGATTCCGGTATTTCTCGTGGCGCCAATCGGCGGCATCACGGCGGACCGGGTCAACCGGCAGCGGTTGATTATCACGACGCAAACGGCCTCCATGACTCTCGCGGCGATTCTGGCCTGGCTGACGCTGAGCGGTCGCATACACGTTTGGCATGTTTTTGTTTTGGCCGCGATTCTGGGAGTGGTCAACGCGTTCGACATTCCCGGCCGGCAATCGTTTCTCGTCGACATGGTCGGAAAAGAAGACCTGATGAATGCCATCGCGCTGAACTCTTCGATGTTCAACGGCGCGCGGGTTGTTGGGCCGGCCGTCGCCGGAATTCTGGTGTCACGCATCGGCGAAGGCTGGTGCTTTGCCGCAAACGCGATCAGCTACATCGCCGTTATCGTCGGGCTGATTCTAATGCGCGTGCACTCGGTACGGCGCATCGTTACTGGCTCGCCGATCGAAGACATCATCGAAGGTTTTCGCTGGGTGAGCCAGACGAAGATGATCCGCGCACTGCTACTGTTGCTTGGGCTGATCAGCCTGGTCGGAATGCCCTACACGGTGCTGATGCCGGTTTTTGCCGATAAGATCCTGCACGGCGGCGCGCGAGGCCTGGGCATTCTGATGGGCGCGACGGGCGTGGGCGCGCTGCTTGGAGCGCTCACGCTCGCAACCAAGACTGGCGTAAAAGGGCTGGGGCGCTGGGTGGCCATCACCTGCGCCACCTTTGGCGTCAGTTTGTTTCTGTTTTCTTTCTCGAAAATTTTCTGGCTATCGGTGGCGCTGCTGTTGCCGGCCGGATATTCGATGATGTTACAGATGGCGTGTTCAAACACTCTGATCCAGACGATGGTGCCCGATCAGCTGCGCGGGCGAGTCATGTCGCTATACTCGATGATGTTCATGGGGATGGCGCCATTTGGTGCATTGTTCGGCGGAGCACTCGCTCATCGCATGGGCGCACCGGTGACAGTTGAGGTAGGAGGGCTTGCCTGCGTGATGGGCGCGATCTGGTTCGCGCGCAAACTGCCGGAACTACGAATCGAGGCGCGCCGTCTTATCATTGCGCAAGGCCTGTCCGGCGGCGAACCCGAGCAGGAGTTGAATGCCCAGCCGGTGGATGAGTAGAGAAAGCTGGCGCGAACGGCTCGACGTGCTGCCGAATAGCCGGTTTTCTATAGTTCTTAGACCAGTTCCTGTGACACCGCCGCGTTTTGCTCCAGGTCTGGCGTTTCGGGCCCGGCGGCCAGAGCTGAGACTCCGTATTCGTAGCCTCTGTCGAAGGCTTTTAGGTTCAATTCCCTGAAGCTTGCCGGGACCGAATCGGCGACGGCTTTGCGAACCGCATCGGCTTCGAGCAACTGCGTAACGGCAGTAAAAAAGCCCACCATGACGATGTTCAGCACCATGCGCTTGCCAAGTTCCTCGGCAATGCGCGTGGCTGGCACACTATAGATTTTTGTCTGCTTGGGAAGATCGGTGACGCGAACCAGGTCGCGCTCGATAATGAGTGTCCCGTCTTCTTTTAACTCGGAGGCAAATTTTACGTACGCTTCCTGAGACATCACGACCATGATGTCCGGTTGTGTGACGTAGGGATAAAGCACCGGCGTGTCGGAAAGCATGAGTTGTGCGCTGCACGCTCCGCCGCGCGCTTCTGGGCCAAAGTTCTGCGTCATGGTCGCGAATTTGCCTTCATAAATGGAGCAGGCTTTCCCGAGCACGATGGCCGAGAGAATTACACCCTGGCCTCCGAATCCCGCAACGCGAATCTCAGTTAGTGGCATGAATCCTCCTCGCAACCGCCGTCGGCACTGCATGCATAGCCTTGTTCTTCGTCGTAATCGACGTACTTGTCGCCCAGCGACTCGTGCATCTGAGCCTTGAGTAGTGTGCTGTAATCGGGGCGGTCGCGGTCGACGAACTTGCCGACGATGATTTCGCCGTTCAGCGTGAGCCCGACTTCGCTGGTGGGCGCGCCGTGCTTGGTTTTGCTTTTTTCTTTGTAGTACTTCATGGTCTCGAGGCCGTCACCCATTTTGTTGCGGCGCTGGTAGAGCGTGGGGCAGGGCGAAATCACTTCGATAAAACTGAAACCCTTTTTGTTGAAGGCCTCTGTAATGGAGCGCGCAAGCTGACGAACATGGAACGTCGTCCAGCGCGCGACGTAGACTGCGCCCGCAGCCTCGACCAGATGCGGAAGATTGAAGGACGGCTCGAAAGTTCCGTAGGGCGACGTGGATGTTGTCGCGTGGCCGGGAGTAGTCGGAGCGGTCTGGCCGCCGGTCATCGCGTAGATCAGGTTGTTGACGCAGATCACCTTGAGGTCGATGTTGCGGCGCGCCGCGTGGATGAGGTGATTGCCGCCAATCGCGGAGAGATCGCCATCGCCGGAGTAGACGACGACATTGAGGCCGGGGTTGGCGAGCTTAAGGCCAGTGGCAAACGGGATGGCGCGGCCGTGCGTGGTGTGGAAGGAATCGAGCTTGACGTATCCGGCCACGCGGCCCGTGCAGCCAATGCCGGAGACGAGCGCGAGAGTCTTCAGGTCGATTTTGGATTCGATCAGAGCCTCGGCAAAGCAATTGACGGTGGTGCCGATGCCGCATCCGGGACACCAGATGTGGGGCATGCGATCGGAGCGCAGAAACGGCTCGACGGGATTCCCCGGGATAGGGCTTACCAGCGTGGTCATCGGACAGCCTCCTGAATAAACGCAAGAATTTCTTCGGGATGATGCACACTGCCGCCGGCGTGGGGCACCAGAAAGGTCTGGGCCTTTCCTGCGGCGGCGCGTTCCACCTCGCGCACCATTTGTCCCAGGTTCAACTCCGGCACGACGAAAGCCTTGATATGGGCGGCGAGTTGGCGAATTTTATTTTCCGGGAAGGGCCACGCGGTGATGAGCCGAAGTTTGCCGACCTTTAACCCGTCAGCGCGAGCCATTTCGATGGCGCGCTGCGCGACTCGCGAGGTGATGCCGTAGGAAACGACGACCACATCGGCATCGGCCGTGCCCTCTTCCTCGAACATGGAGATGCGGTCTGTGGCGGAGAGAATTTTGTTTTGCAGGCGCGTCACCAGCTTCTGCTGCATCTTCGGCGTCATGTTGGGATAGCCGCGCTCGTCGTGCGTCAACCCGGTGACATGGAATTTGTAGCCTTCGCCGGCGTGCGCCATCTCCGGGACCATGTCTCCGTTAGTGCCGTAGGGAAGGTAGTCCTCGACCGATTTGTGCGTGTGTTTGCGCGGCGTCACTTCAATCTCATCGGCCGGCGGAATCACGACTTTTTCCGTCATGTGGCCAACCACTTCATCCATCATGAACATGACGGGAACGCGAAATTCTTCCGCCAAGTTGAAGGCTTTGATGGTGAGGTCAAAGCACTCCTGTGGAGAGTTGGGGCAGAGCGCGATAATTTCATAATCGCCATGCGATCCCCAGCGCGCCTGCATCATGTCGCCCTGAGCGGGAAGCGTGGGCAGGCCCGTGGAAGGTCCGCCGCGCTGCACATCGACGAAGACGCAAGGCGTTTCGGTCATCGCTGCGTAACCAATGTGCTCCATCATCAGAGAGAAGCCGGGTCCGGAGGTGACGGTGAATGCCTTCGCGCCGCCCCACACGCCGCCTTGCAGCGTGATCGAGGCCGCGAGTTCGTCTTCCATCTGGATGAAGCAGCCGCCGACCGTCGGCACGCGCTGCGCGAAGCGTTCAACCACTTCGGTGGAGGGCGTGATTGGATAACCAGCCGCAAAACGCGCGCCCGCGGCCAAAGCGCCTTCGCAGCAGGCGTGGTCGCCATCCATAAAATGAGTGCCAGTGAGTACGCCGCGTGGATCAGCCTTCATTGTTCACCTCTTTTGCCTCCGCTGTTGCCTCCGCCTTCGGCGCCTGCAACTTGTGACCGTAGATGGCGAAGTCTGGGCAGTACATGCCGCAAAGATCGCAGCCGCTGCACTTCTCCGGCGAGACGACGTGCGGCGGGTGATAGCCCTTGGAATTGAATGCCGAGGAGAGCGCCAGAACTTTGGTAGGGCAGAACTCTACACAGAAGCCGCAGGCCTTGCACCGTTCGACAACGATAGATACGCGTCCTTTTGCTGCCACGAATACCCCCACGAGCGGGAGCGTCAGCTCCCGAAGGTTCGCAAGCATTATGGATTTTTAGCGTCGCAACGCGGTGTGATGTGTGTCACGGACGCGTGTGAGGTGGGCTACAAGACGGGCCGGGCGCTCCGGCACGATGTCGGGCAAATACGCGGGTCAGCGGGTCGCCCGGCTCAGGCAAACTCTGGAACGAGCACATACTCGGAAGACAGCGCCTCAATCGACTGCTTGAGCTGAATCCGCGAATATTTTGTGTTCCGCTCGGCCGGAATGCGGCCAATCTCCAGAATTAAAGATTGAAATTCTTCGGGAGTGGTGTACTGGCCGGCGGTCGCTCCGGCCTCACGGGAGATGTTTTCTTCCATCAACGTGCCGCCGTAGTCGTTCGCGCCGGCATGCAGGCAGAGTTGCGATAGCCGGCGATTCAACTTCACCCATGAAACCTGGATATTGTGGATCGATCCGGCTAGCAGAATTCTGGCCAGGGCATGAATCTTCAGATGTTCGGCGAACGTGGGCCCAGTCCGTGCCAGCCCCTGCTGAAATAACAACGTGTTCTGGTGCACAAAGCCCAGCGGCACGAACTCGGTAAAACCGCCCGTCTCAGACTGGATCTCGCGGAACAGCGCCAACTGCCGGACCCAGTGAGCGGGCGTCTCCATGTGCCCATACATCAGAGTGGATGTACTTGGAATGCCGCACGCGTGCGCGGTGCGGATCACATCCTGCCACTCGGCCGCGGAAAGTTTGTTTCGCGACAGCACATGCCGGACTTCGTCATCGAGAATTTCCGCCGCAGTGCCGGGCAACGTGTCGAGGCCGTTATCGCGCAGCATGCAAAGATAGTCGCCGAGCGGCATGCCGGTGAGTTCGACGCCATAGACAATCTCCATGGGCGAGAAGGCATGAATGTGCATCCCCGGGACCGCGTTCTTCACAGCTCGAAGAATGTCGCGATAATAAAAAGGAGGCAGATCGCGCGGCAGGCCGCCTTGAATGCACACCTCAGTTGCGCCCAACTCCGCCGCTTCTTTGGCTTTGCGGGCCATGTCTTCGATGGAATGAAAATAGGAATCGCCTTCTCGCGGTCCGCGGCTGAAAGCGCAAAATTTGCATCCCACAAAACAGATATTTGTGAAATTAATATTGCGGTTGACGACGTACGTAACAATGTCACCGACCAAATCGCGGCGGAGCGAATCGGCAGCCAACAGCAGCGCGAGCAGATCCGCGCCCTGGCAGTCTGCCAACGCGTATTTCTCGTCGTCGAGCAGACACGCTCCATCTTGCCTTTCCAGAACGCGCTCGAGCGCTCCGCGGATCGGGGACGAGGCGGATTGCGCGGCTTCCTCCCAACTGAAGTTGGGGAACTGCTCAAGCTCAGATGTTTGCGTCATGAGACTCCTCCGAATCATCTAGCGAAAGAGATCGCGCGTAGCGGGGCGAATCAGGTCGGTCGCTCGGCCTTTTCCTCGTCCATAAGAATAACCGCGAATGATACACGCAGGCGTACCCGCTAGCTTGCCGCAGACGAGTCCCGCAGCGCAAGCCAGTTCGTCGGCAACGGCTTCGATGGTCGAGTGCAACGAGTAGCCGTGAGAATCGCGCCGTCCACGATAATCGATGAGTGGCCTCATTCCAGCGACTCCAATGGCCACTTCGGTCAGGCCCTCACGCCACGGGCGCCCAAAGCTATCGCTGACGATGACGGCAACATCCAGCCCCAGCAGCTTTTTCAGACCACGTCGTAAGCTTGCCGCGGATTGGTCCGCATCTCTGGGCAAGAGCACGGCGTGCCTGCCGCCATCGACATTCGAAACATCGACGCCGCTGTTCGCGCAGACAAAACCGTGGCGCGTTTCTGTGATCAGTACGCCGTGTTTTCGCCGCACGACGCGACGGCTCTCGCGCAACGCCAATTCACTGACGCGCGGGTCAAGTCCGTAGCGTTCCGCCCAGCGCCGCGAAGCAGCGGAGGGCCGAACGTCATCGAGCACGACGACGGCGCCTTCCGCTTTCGAAACAATTTTGTGCTTGACCACGAGTATGTCGCCCTCTTCAAACCCGAGGCCCGCTTCGCGCGCTGAATTGACCAACGTCTCGACGAGCGGCTCGGAAGGAGTCCCGCCAGAGTTTGCCTCGGCTCTCCCTGGCGCTCTCACTTCCCCGCCGATTTCGCGCGTCACGCGGATGGGCAAAATGCGGACTTCGTCTTGAAGTTTCTCCCGCACTGGCGTGGCAACTTTTTCCCGTCTCGCGCCCGCAACTCGCTTACCCATGGCAGGCCTGAATCCGTTCGTCCAGGTTCCAACTCCGCGCGAGTTTCTGAGAACGTCTCTCACCAGTCGCTGTGGCAATTTCACGCAGATCTTCCGGACGATCCACATCGCGTGCAATTCCCGGCAATTCGAGGACAACACAGGGCAGGCCGGTTGCCTTGGCAGCGGCCAGATGCGGAAGAAAACTGTCGTTGCCAAAGCGCAAGGGAAACAAGTCTGCGGGAGAGCGAAAGGCCGCGTTTGTGCCACGTCCCGCCGCGTCCGGCACTAGAAGCGCACCGGGCAAGAGAGCTTCGTCCATAATTCTCTGAAGTTCGGCGGCTTCGATCAACGGGATGTCAGCCGGAATGACGAGTGCGCTCCGCGCACCCCGTCGATGACACAGCGTGGTCGCCGATTCAATCGCGTTGGTTTCGCCGCCGTTCTCGTTGTCGGGAATAATTTCAAATCCGAATCGTACCGCGCACTGACGTGCAAATGGATCGCCAGTTACGACCGCAACCGCAAGTCTCGTCTGCCATTCCGCCAACGTCTGCAACACGTCTTCACACATTGCCTGCGCCAGCGCGAAACGCTCCTCGGGGCTGAGAATGGGCGACAGCCGCTGCTTTGCGTCTTTCAAATTCTTAACCGGAACCAGAATCATAGTTATTCTTTAACGCCCTTATAGCGTTGCGATCGTCCTCGACGGAACCGGCGCGCAAGCCTCCATCACGCTTTTCGCAAGCGCAACCCGGTCCGCACTTTTGCGCATCATGGTTGAGGTGCAGTGTATGGAAAGACCGGATCCCCGGGAGTTCGCGCGCCCGTCCACTCGTGCCCCAAGCGAATTATTGTCTTCATGCGATCGCCGATCATCTCGCAACTCTTCCGCGACCACAGCATCTTGCGAATCCGCCACCAGCACGTCAAGGAAATCCTCATAGTATTCCGCGATACCCGCGATCGATACCGCGAAGCCTTGCGCCGCCAGGAGCGCGCCCGCCGGACCGGTGACGGCGGCTCCGCCGATGATGGGGCTGACCGCGGCGATTGTGGCTGAAGTCTCGCGCAGCGCCTCGCGAATTCCCGGTACCGCCAGAATCGGCCCAATGCTGGTTACAGGATTACTCGGCGCCAGCAACACCAGATCCGCGGATCGGATCGCATCCAGCACTCCGGGCGCAGGAACAGCCTGCAGAGCGCCTTCGAAATGGACGGACTCCACCGGATCTTCAAACCGCCGTTGCACGAAAAATTTCTCAAAACTAAGATCACCGGCCGGAGTCAACACGCGCGTCTCCACGGGCGCGTCGCTCATCGGCAAAATGCGCGCTTTGATCCCGAGGCGCCTTGCGATTTCAGCGGTCGCGTGTGTGAGCGTCTTGCCTTCGGCCAGAAGTTTCGATCGGAAAATGTGCAGGGCCAAATCGCGGTCCCCGACCTGGAACCATGCGGGTTCGCCCAACTGGCGAAGTGTCTGGAGGCAGAAAAACGTATCGTGCTCAACTCCCCATCCTCGAGCTTCGCTCACTTTGTCGGCAAGCATGTACGTAATGGAGTCGAGGTCAGGTGAAACGTACAAACCCCACCAGCGAAGATCGTCGCCGGTATTGACGATCACAGTCAGTTCTTCTGGAGGAACAATCTTCCGCAGGCCATCGACGAATTTTGCGCCACCAGTACCGCCAGTCAGGACCGTTACCAAGTTACTCCTCGGGAAAAAGCGTTCAGATCGAAACAGGGTTCAGAACATTTTCGCCATGCAAAGGCGCCTGAGCGAGTCGCTGCCGCAGCAATTCGCTCTGAGCCGCCGCAAACGGGATGAACTCCGGATAAACCGGCAACCGTTGACGCAACTCGAATCCACGCGCCTCCGTTTGCCGCTGCAATTCGTCCAGGTGAGGCCATGGTTTTTCGGGGTTGATGAAATCCGGCGTGAGAGGCGAAACGCCGCCCCAGTCGTTGATGCCGCCATCGAGTAGATCGGCGTAATGGGGATCGGAAAGATTCGGCGGCGCCTGAATATTCATATTCGGCATCAGCAGGCGCGCCACGGCCAATGTGCGCAACATTTCGTTGCCATTCGGTTCGGGCCACGCCGCCATGAGCGTGCCGGCCTTGGCGCGGAAATTTTGCACGATGACTTCCTGAATATGCCCGTATCGCGCGTGCAAATCGCGAATCGCGATCAGCGCATCGACTCGTTCCTCCAGCGTCTCACCGATTCCGATCAGAATCCCCGTCGTGAACGGGATCTTCTCTTTTCCCGCATCCTCGATGACGCGCAGTCGCTTAGCAGGCTCTTTATCGGGTGCGTTGTCATGCGCGCGGTTTTTTCCGAGCAGCCGTTCACTGGCGGTTTCCAGCATGAGTCCGATACTCGGTGCCACACGCGCCAGGCGATGCAGCCATTCTGCACTCATCAGACCCGGATTGGGATGCGGAAGCAACCTCGATTCGCGCAGAACTTTGTCGCACATCGCCTCCAGATATTGAAGAGTCGATTTGTACCCGAGACGCGACAATGCCTCGCGAGCCTCGGGAAAGATCAATTCGGGCTTGTCTCCCAGGCTGAACAAAGCCTCCGTGCATCCCATGCGTTCGCCTGCCCGCACGGTTTCCATAACTTCATCGGGAGTCATGGTGTGCGCGCCAGGCTGGCCCGGGTCGCGCCGGAACGTGCAGTAGCCACAGTAATCCCGGCACAAATTCGTGAGCGGTAGAAAGACCTTGCGCGAGAAGGTAATGACCCCGGGTTTAAACCGCGCCCGCGCCGCCTGCGCCACAGCCAGCAATTCCGGCATCAACTCGTCATTTGTCCGCAGCAACCGGCAAGCCATTTCGCGCGAGATCGGCAATGCGGCCGCATCGCGCAAATCCGCTGCCAGGTCTTGTTGAATCAGTGCTGACATTCGTTCGTTTCGCTCTCTGGTCGCCCGCTCCGGCGGCTTTGCCCACCCGCTTTCGCGCCAACAAATGATAGCGGACTTTCCGGGACTTGTCCGTTGGATGCTCCGGCGTCGCATTCGCTTCGTCGAATTCCCTGCTCCGCCTTTGCCATGATAGTGTTCATGGCAGGCGCGGACCCTTCTGCGTTCGCCAAAGCATAGAAGCATATGCAGACGGGCCGGGTTCCCATATATATGAGTCTTTCTCCCAGCGATTTCCGCAAAGCGATGGGATGTTTCGCAACCGGCGTCACCATCATTACCATCGACCGGGAAGGCGAAGTCCACGGCATGACCGCGAATGCTTTCACCGCGGTTTCGCTCGATCCGCTGCTGGTGCTGGTTTGCGTGGATCATCGCGCGCGAACGCATGCTCACCTGCAAGCACGCAAGCGATTCGGAATCAATGTGCTCAGCAGTGCCCAGCAGGCCATTTCGGAGTATTATGCGCGCTCAGCGGAACCCCCTCAGCACGCGGAGGCAGCGGGCGCCCGCTTTTCCCGCACGTCGCATGGAACGCCTGTGCTGGAGGGCGCGCTCGCCTATCTCGAGTGCCGGCTCCACACCGCCCAACCCGCCGGCGATCACACCATTTTCATCGCACACGTCGAGCATGTGGAATTCGGTGAGGGGGAGCCACTGCTTTACTTCCGCAGCCGCTATCGCGAGATCGGCCCGCTGAGATAAGATCGCGCCTTTCCGGTTTCATTTCCCAAAGATCATCTTCGCGATGGTCGCCAGTTGCATGTTCGACGTCCCCTCGTAGATCTTCCCGATCTTCGAATCGCGCCAGTATTTTTCCACGGGATAATCTTTGGTAAAGCCGTATCCGCCGTAAATTTCGATGGCGAGGGAAGTCACTCGCTCCGCGACCTGCGAGGCGAAGAGCTTGGCCATGGCTGCCTCCTTGACGAAGTCGACGCCACCGTCTTTTAAGCGTGCCGCGTTGTACACCATCAGACGGGCCGCCTCGATGTCAGTCGCCATTTGCGCAATCTGAAACTGAATTCCCTGAAACTCCGAGATCGTCTTCCCAAACTGCTTACGCTCTTGCGCGTATTTGACGGCGCATTCCCATGCGCCTCGCGCCACGCCCAGCATCTGTGCCCCAATTCCAATGCGACCTTCGTTCAAAGTTTCGATCGCAATTTTGTAACCCTTGCCCACCTCGCCCAGCACGTTCTCCCGGGGGACGCGGCAGTCTTCGAGAATGAGTTCGCAAGTCGATGAAGCCCGGATTCCCAGCTTGTCTTCTTTCTTGCCGACCGTAAACCCGGGAAACCTTTTTTCGATCAGAAATGCGGTGATGCCTTTGTAGCCTTTGGACGCATCCACGGTCGCAAACAGCACGAAAATTTCCGCCTCTTTGCCGTTTGTGATCCACAGCTTCCGCCCGTTCAAAATGAACTCGTCGCCTTTCATTTCCGCTTTGGTCTGTAAAGCAAACGCGTCCGAACCGGAACCGGCTTCGCTGAGCGCGTACGCGCCAACCGTGTCCGCCGCCATTTTCGGCAAGTAACGCTTTTTTTGATCGTCATTGCCCCAGCGCAAAAGTGCATTGGCGACCAGCGTATTCTGCACATCGACCACAACGCCCGCCGAGGCGTCGACTCGCGACAGTTCTTCGACGGCGAGAATCGCCTCGAAGAACTTTCCGCCAGCGCCACCGTACTCCTCAGGAATCTCAATGCCCATCAGACCGAGCTGAAAAAACTGATCGATCAGCGCGTGATCAAACATCCCCTTCTCGTCCATTTCCTTGGAGAGTGGGCGAATCTTGTCGTCGGCAAACTGGCGCACGTTGTCACGAAACAGAATCTCATCCTCGGTCAACGTGGTTAGCGGAGAAGGACTGGCAAGTTGAAGACTGTCAGGCATTCGGAGACCTCATTATCATTGCAAATGGGTGGCACACGATCGGTAAGCGAACTCAAAATTGTAGCAGGGTGTTTGCCGGATCTCCGCATTGATTCGGGCGAGTTCAAGGAGATATCCACGCTCGAATGAAAGCCCGTCGCCAATCTCGCATTTCGAGAGATGATCCGGAGTCGACGAACTGTCTCGCAGACCGCGGGCGCTATCCGGTCGAAGACGGAGAAAGTTCCGGTCTCGATATTCCCGGCAAGAACGCCAATCCAGCTCCCCTCCCCTGGCGCAGCGCGAAGTCGATGATTGCCCACTCGCGGTCGGCGGCAAGCGCCCGGCGTTGGTAAGCGGCGCATAACTCTTCGGCTCGCCAGCGAGCGCGCTCCAGAATGTCCGGCGAATCGCCCTCGTTGAATGCAAGGCCGCGATCGATCACCATGGAAGGAAAATGCTGCTCTTTGCGAAAAAGAGCACGGGTCTCTTTTAACTTCAAAAAATCTCCGCGTAGCCCTGTCTGCGCAAACATGCCCGTTGCCAGCGATTCCGTGCGCGGCTCAATCCCTTCGATCAGCCGCTGCGCCGAAGCAATCGCCTCGGCATCGATCACCAGCTTTTCAATGCTGTGACAAGCCAGGAAATCAAGCATCCCCGCGCCGGAGATCATATTGACGCCTGCCAAAGCGCCAAGCGCCGCTGACGTGCCGCTCTCCATCTCCACTTGCGCGTCAACCACGCGGCCGTCGCCCGCGACCATATACGCGTGAGTGGGCAGGCCAAAGTACTTGCCAACCTCCGCGCAACCCACATCCAGCATGGCGGTTTCGATCGCGCCCATCGGCGTCTTCCCCGATCGCATATCGAAAATCGCGGGCGCGGCTCCCCAAACGATGGGCGCGCCCGGCTGCGCCAATTGATGAATCGTGATTCCGCTGATGCATTCGGCCGCGTGCTGCACTAACGCCCCAGCCAGCGTCACCGGAGCGGTCGCGCCGGCCAGGGGCATGCTGACGATCTCCGCAGGTACGCCCGCCCGCGCCAGGTCGACCAAATTCTGCGAGCCGAACTCAGACCAGTTCAGCGGCGGCGAAGGACACACGTCAAAGATCGCGCGCGGCCGGTGGCGAAGCGCATCTGCTCCTCCACTTTCAAGTGCCAGCAACTCGATCAGCGTGTGCAGACTTTCCGCCGAGAACGCGCCCGTGACAACCGGTTTTTCCGAATGCCACAGCACGAGCAACAGCCGGTACCAGTCGCCGATTTCCGCCGGCACGTCATTGCACACCATCGCGGTCGATTGCGCCGCAAATTGCGGAAGCATCTCCGCGACCTGCACCAACCGAACCAGATCGACCGATTGCGCCGGCCGCGCCTGCTGAGTCTCCGCATCAAGAATGTTCAGGCAGGAAGAACCCGGGTCGAAGTGGACGTCATTCCCCCCATAATGCACGGCTGGCCGGCCCCTTCGGTCGTAAAGATAGAAATCACGCGGCACGCTATCCAGTGCGTGTTGCGCCGTCGCCTGCGCAATGTGGGCAACTCCATCGCAAACCGGGATGCCAGCCGCTTGCAGTAGTTCAACGACGTAAGGCGCAACCCGCACCCCCGGATCATCGATCAGTTCGAAAGCTTCCCCGATGATCCGCTCGATGAGCGGCCTGTCCAGAAGTTCGAACTTCGGTCTCATGCTGGCTCCGGGCTTAGATTCTGCGTGGCACGCGCTTTGTCATGCATCAACTCGCGAGCCAGTGCAACTGCGGTCATCGCATCTTTGGCATAGCCATCGGCACCGATCTCTTGCGCCCAACTTCGCGTCACAGGAGCTCCCCCAACCATCACTTTCACCTGCGAGCGTAGGCCCGCTTTTTCGAGCGACTCGATGACGCCCCTTTGATTGCGCATCGTCGTGGTCAGGAGCGCGGAGACGCCAACAATATCGGCATTCAACTCGCCAGCCTTGGCGGCGAACTTTTCGCCGGATACGTCGACGCCCAGGTCATGCACGCAAAATCCATGGGCGGTCAGCAGCGTGCCTACCAAACTTTTTCCAATCTCGTGGATATCGCCCTTGGTGGTTCCTAACACCACGATGCCGGCCATCTCGCGTTCACTGCCTGACTTTTTCATTTCCGGCTCAAGCGCAGCCATCGCGGTGCGCATCGCTTCCGCCGAGGCCATCAGGTCGGGAAGAAACATCTGGGCGCGCGCAAATTGCTCTCCCACCTCATGCATGCCGGGGACATACCCGCTGTTGATGGCCTCCAGCGGCGCCAGGCCCGCTGCCAGCGCCTGCTGTGCAAGCGCTAGCGCCGTATCCGGCGCGCCATCGACGATGCTCTGCCGCATCGCGGAGAAGAGATTATTCACCATAAGACACCGTTGGAATGCTGGCGCGGAACGCCTGCATGCGTCTGTGATTGGGATCACAGGAATCCGCCATTTTCCATCGCGCCCCGGGACGCGCCGAGGAGAAGCAAAACGCGATTGTCGACTCCCCGCAAGAAGTGTATGATCTAACTAACTGGTTAATTAGCGATATTTTTCGCGTCGTGGTTCAGTCGACTACAAAACGCCAACGTCCAATCCGCGCAGTTCGCGGTGTAACCCTCGCACCGGGCAGTCCGCGCTTGGGCACTCGCAGGCACCCCGAGCAAAGCCGCTCGGCAATTCTTCGTGCCGCGGTAGACGAATTCGCCGAGCATGGCATCGCGGGCGCACGAACCGACGCCATTGCCCGCGCCGCGCGCGTCAATAAGGCTCTCCTTTATTACTACTTCAAGGACAAAGATGCGCTCTATGAAGCGGTTCTCGACCATGTATTCAGCGGGCTGCGCGACCGCGTTTTGCCAGTGCTCGCAAGCAAACTTCAACCACGCGAAAAACTACTGGCATACGTCGGCCGCTATTTTGACTACATCGCGGAGAATCCCCGCTTCCCACGGGTCGTCCAGGCGGAATGGATGCGCATAAGGACGGGGAGCAATCCGCAAATGTTGCGCATTGCCCGCGAGTATTTTTCGCCCATTTACCGGCGCGTGGCGCAGCTTTTGCGTGACGGCGCTAAATCCGGCGAGTTCCGGCCAGTAAATCCAATGGATTTTCTGCCTTCCATGGTTGGCATCGTCATTTTTTACTTCAGCACGGCTCCGGCGATGCAGACTCTTCTCAAGGTCGATCCCTTGTCGAAAAAAAGAATCGCGGAGCGGCGAAGATTCGTCCTGGAGTTTGTATCCGCCGCTTTATTTACCGATAAAAACTTCAAAGTTTCGTCGTTGGCAGCGCGTTAGGAATAGCTAAATGAATGCTCGAAACAAGTTTCTAATTTTACTTGGCGTCATCATCGCAATTTCAGCGACCTACTATTTCTTGTCGACGCCGCGCGGAAGCGATCTGGTCCTGGTGGGAACGGTGGATGCCAACCAGATTGTGGTCAGCCCGCAGATCCAGGGACGTATTTTGAAGTTGCTGGTGGACGAAGGCACGCAAGTAAAGCAAGGCGACCTCATTGCGGAACTCGATCCGTCAGAACTCGATGCCGAGGAGCGGGCGGCTGCGGCAACCATTGCGAGTCTGCGCTCCCAGGTGAGCGCAAATGAGTACACCCAGAAGTCGACAAAAGGTTCGACGACAAGCGATGTAGCGAACGCACAGGCGCAGTTGCAGTCCTCCCGCGCACAACTGGCCCAGGCCGAAGCGACCCTCACGCGCGTCGAAAGCGACAGCCGCCGCACCATTGGGCTCGCCACGGCCGGTGTCGCGTCCGAGCAGGAAAAAGTTCAGGCTGAAATGAACCTGAAGGCCCAACAGGCAAGCGTCGAGTCGCTGAAGGAGCAAGTGTCCGCCGCGCAGGCGAACCTGAACGCGGCCGTGGCCCGCACGAATCAGGCCACGGCTATGACAAGTACCGTGGCCTCCACTCGCGCTCAAATGGAGAACGCGGTGGAGCAGCTCAAAGAAGCCGAAGTTCGGCTCGGATACACGAAGATTTATTCGCCTGTGACGGGGACCGTTCTCGTCCGCGCGGCTCGCGAAGGCGAGGTCGTGAATGCCGGGCAAGCGATCGTCACGGTCGTGGACTTCAGCGATACTTGGGTGCGCGCGGCAATTCCGGAAACCGACGCCGATCACATCGGCCTTGGCGACGCGCTCACCGTTCGCCTTCCCGGCGGAACAGAAGTTCCTGGCAAAGTCTTTTATAAGGCGGCAGAAGCCGACTTCGCCACGCAGCGCGATGTTGGCCGCAGGAAACGGGACATCAGGGCTCTCGTTCTGAAAGTCCGGCTCGACAATCCGAAGGGCGCTTACGTTCCTGGAATGACGGCCGAGGTGTTGGTGCCCGCTTACCTGCTGAAAGCAAAAACGGAAACAAAGAGCGCGCAAACTGCGGTGAATCCATGAACGGCGAACTGAACGGGAGCGCGAGCAACCCGAACGGCGTAACTGTAGCCGCGTCGGAGCTGAGCTTACGCGGCGAAATCGCGGCGAACGCGCCGAATGCGATCGAGGTCGAACACATTGTAAAAAAATACGGTGACTTTACCGCCGTCGACGATATTTCCTTCACCGTGAAAGAAGGAGAAATTTTCGGCCTGCTGGGGCCGAATGGTGCGGGCAAGTCCACCTTGATTCGCATGATGACAACGCTGATCCCGATCACCTCGGGCACGGCACGCATCGCCGGCCATGACGTGGCTCGAGAGCCCGACGCGGCTCGCCGGACCATTGGCGTGATTCCTCAAGCGCTGACCAGCGACTTGGATTTAACGGTTCAAGAGAACATGTCGATCTACGCCAAGCTCTACGACGTTCCGCCAAAACGCCGCAAAGAGGCGATCGACGAACTACTGGAAACCGTCGACCTGACAAAGTGGCGCGATGCGCAAACCAAAACGCTCTCCGGTGGAATGCGGCGACGGCTGGAAATTGCGCGTGGATTGGTGCATAGCCCCAAGATATTTTTTCTCGACGAACCAACCACGGGGCTCGATCCCGTTTCCCGTGTCGCGGTTTGGGAGATGCTCACCAATATCAAATCGAAACGCAAGCTGACCGTGTTGATCACTACCCACTACATGGACGAGGCAGACCGGCTCTGTAACCGCATCGCGATTGTCGACCACGGCAAACTCGTTGCGCTGGACACGCCCGAGGCGCTGAAGGCAAGCGTGCCAGGATCGACCGTCATCGAGGTGCAGTTCGAAAATGCGCCAGCCGATTGGGAAGAGCGGCTACGTCACCTGCCGGGAGTTACATCCGTGCAGAACGAGAGCGCAGAAATGTTCCGCGTCCTTACCTCCAACGGCTCCGGCACAACCACCGACCTGGTGGAGATGGCCGTCGTATCGCGCGTGGTGCTGAAGACTCTCACCGTACAGAACACTACATTGGATGACGTATTCGTCCACTACACAGGACGGCAATTGCGGGATGAGCTAGTGAAGGCATACTCGTTCGTAATGCCACCGCGGCCAGGACAATAATAATGCATCGGACATTGGCAATCATCGAGCGCGAGATGCGCAAGTTTTTTCGCTCACCGACCCTGATGATGGTCTCCATGATCTTCCCTCTCGTGCAATTGATTGTCCTCGGCAACGCATTCGGCGGGAAGATTCGCGACGCGAAGATGGGCATTGTCGACGAGGATCATGGTACGCAGGCGATTCGCATCAAGGAGGCGTTCGACTCCGTGCGGGCAGCGTCACGCACCTTCGCAACAGTTCCCTACGATGACGAAGTGAAGGCGCGAGAAGATGTGCGCAACGGAAAGATTCAGGGGGCCGTGATCATCCCCGCACAGTACTCGAAAATGGTCTACGAAAAGAACCATCCGCAGATTGCCTTGATCGTCGACAACAGCGACAACTTCATGAGCGCCACGCTCGAGGACAGCATGACCGCCCTCACCGATGCTCTGAACCAACCTGACATCGAGCCGCGGCTTTTGCAGCAAACCGCTCTGAATATTGTCGAGCTCTATCCCTACATCGAATACATGAAGTTCCTGCTGCCAGGCTCTATCGCCCTCGCGATGTTCGTGTCCGCGATGATCGGCGGCGGAATGCTCTACATCGACGACAAGGCACGCGGCGTGCATGAAGGCTATCTCGTGACCCCCATTACTAAAACCGAGTTGGTGTTTGGCCTCAACGGTGCCGGTGCAATCAAGGGCATCCTGACTGGAATCGTCATCACCATGATCGGGTCATTGCTGGCGGGCGTGGGGACGATTTTCCACCCCACGATCATCCTCGGCCTACTCCTCATGATCGTGGCGACCGCGACCGCATTTAATACCATGATGTTTCTGATGATGGTGCGCGTCGAAGATCCCCTTGTCCCGCGCGCCACTTTTGGCATTTTGAATACTTTGCTTTTTTTTCCAAGCGGAGCGATCTACCCGGTACAGGCATTCCCGGCGTGGCTGCGGGCCATCGCATTTGTCGACCCGTTCACTTACGCCGTCCATGGCTTCAAGTGCCTGCTGCTGAAAGAAACGGGCCTGGCTCCCATTCTCCCCGATTTACTTTTCCTATCCTGCTTTGCGCTTGGCACGCTGGCCTTGGCGGTGCCCCTGTTCAAGAGAACGTTGTAGCACGATCACCGGGCTCGCCCTCAAACGAACTCCTTCACAAGTCTTGCAGCGCTCTTTGGGCCCGGCAAGTTAGATGGCATGCAGAACAGTAAATTCGTGGCGGATGAGCGTGTTTTAAGGCGGAGCCAGATGAACCCTCCGATGCGGCTGAGGCAGACTTCCTCCGGGCTGAGCCGGCTCACGTAGCTCGAGGTGATGCGCGACATTTCGCTCAGATCCCGCGTGACAAACTCGACGTCGTCCGGACGGCTTGCTTGCCGCATCGTTTCAAGCTCGCACGCAATGCTCGCGCGAGGCGCGACGCAGGCCTGAGTTCGGCAGTCAAGAATTCGTTCGATGGCGTAGAGAGCGGCATGATCGACGCGCTCTCCGAACGCCACGTAAAGCGTATTGGTCGTGGCCGCATAGTTGATCGGGAGCATGTGGAAGGCTTCCAGGATTGGAAGCGGAATGCTCCCATGCGACGTAACCGCTGCGAGATCCATCGACGAAACCACCGGGCACCCCCACTGCAGCGCCAGCGCGGCAGTCACATCCTGCTCGGTTGCGAAGCCCAGCTTCTCGAACCATTCTCCGATCTTTCCGTAGCGGGCACGTCGCTGCGCCTCGAGCGCCGCCCGCACTTCAATGTGCGTAAGCTTGCCCCGAGCCACCATCAGAAGGCCAAGAGGAATCCGATTGGCGGGCTGCACCGGCGCGCTCATTGCGCGCAGCCTCGAAATTTGTCCCACCAGTTCGGTTTCAAGGCAGCGCGGCTGGCAATAAAACTTCCCATGCAGAAAGGTCCCCGTATGGCGGCGGCGCAGACGCTCCCAAATCGTCTTCGGCCCAGCGCAAGAGAGCAGCGCGCACTCCGGGCTCTTGGCATCTGCCTGGCGACGCTTGATCCAGATGGCCGGTCGCGCCAGCGATTTTCCGAGCGATTTCCGAAGATCGGCAATCACAGCAAGTCCTCGTAGTTAGAAATCAATTCGGATGGCCCGCACCGCCCGCGCCCGGATCGGAATCGACCACGTCGGTCACACGCAATCCGTATTTGCCGTCGATCACGACCACGTCCCCGCGTGCGACTATTCGCCCATCCAGGAGCAGGTCGACGGGCGAGTTGAGCGGGTTTTCAAGTTCAACGACCAGCCCCGAGCCAAGCGCCAGCACATCGCGCAAAAGCATTCGCCGCGTCCCGAAGCGAAGTTTCACCCCAAGTCCCACTTCGAGCAATCGCCGATAACCCGCCGCGGAAGGCGGTAGTGTGGCGCGTACTGCCTCGGTCGACGGCATAGTTGCAGACGCCGCGGAATTCTGGGAAGATTCGGCGGCTCGAACTCGAGCGATAATCGCCGCGGCAAGGGCGGGGCTGATGCAAATCTCAAACGCGATCTCGGCTCCGGCTTCATCCCGCGTACGGAGTGTTGCCACGGCGTCCGCCGCCCCCGCCCACGGCGCTTCGGCGCGAGAGAGTTGCAGTTGAACTTCGCCCCCGACCGAAGCCGCGACCGCAGTCGCAATCAACCCGGCAATCTGACGCAAGAGCTCATCCAGGGCTTCCCGCTCGTCATTTGAGATCGTCGGAGCCTCTGGCGTGGCAGACGGCTCGGCGGGCTTCCCCGCCTCTCCGAGAAACTTGCGGCCCATCCCGATGCCGGAAATAAGCGGCAGGCGAAGAGCAATCTCCCCCTGGACGGCGCCCGTGACTGTAACCGTGTAGCGCAGGTCCGAGTCAGCGGCCTCAATCGTGTCCGCACCCAGCTCAAACAAATTTGACTGGCCGGAGATCTGCGAGAGGACATTCTGCGTGCAGGTCTTCCAGGCGTCGAACCACACCTGAAGTTCGGGGGCCGGCGCTCCATGGGCTTCGTCGGTCATTGTTCATCTCCTGAAGGTCCCTTCACATTCAAATCGCAGACGCGGGCAGCACGCCGCGCATTCACGCGCACCGGCATTGCGGTACAGAGCGGGACTTCGCTGACCTCGAGAATTCCCGGAGTCGACGCGCTCCGCTCAAAGGCCAGAAAATCGCCGGGCTTCAGCCGCGAGAGATTTTCCAGCGCGACACCCAGCCGCGGCATCGTGAGTTCGACCGCGAAGGGGCAGTCGAGCAGCCGCTGTTGGATCTGCCTGCGAGCCTCTTCGGGATTGCCGGGCCGGTGGTAGCTGGTGGCTGCGGAAATCTTCCGCAGCAGCGCGTTCGACACCAGCGCCGGAACCGCCACGTTGAGGCAGCCGGTCGCCTCCGAGATTCGGATTTCAAAGCTCAGGCAGAGATTCTTTTCGTCGGGCGGCATCAGCCGCGCAGCCTGCGAGATCGGCTGGCACGATCCATAGTTGAACTCCAGCTTGATCGCCTGCCAACTGGCTCCGAGGTCACGGTAAATGATGCGCACAATACTCTCCAGAATCTGCTCTTCGATCTCGGTAAGCTCGCGGCTGATCTCGTCCAGTTTGCCTTCCCCTCCGAGCATGATGTCAATGATCGGAAACGCGATGCCGAGGTCGAATTGAAGAACCCCGACCGATCCGAACGGGCTGATGTCGCAGGAAGCGAGGAACGCTTTCTCCGGCACTCTTTGCAAAAACTCGCGATAGGTCAGGTGCTCGGCGGACACCAGGCTGCAATCGAAAACCACGCGCAAGAATCCGCCCAGCGATGTGCTCAAGGTTCGCGCAAACGATTCGTGGAGCTGATTGATCGCGCGCAACTGCTCGCGTCCGATCTGCCCCGCCTGCCGTATGTCCCATGGCTGGACAAGTGGCCCGGTGGTTGGGGCGGAAGCGCTCCCAGCCTGGCCGGAAAGCGCGGCTCGAGCCATGGCATCGATTTCGCCCTGATTGAGAACTTTCTCCATACCTTAACTCTGACCTTTGCCAGGATTCTTCCTAGATGCACCCCGCCCCGGCACCCTTGGTGCGTGCCGGTTCGGGGTTTACGTCCAAAAAGCTGAGTCGCGAGCGCAGACGCAGCATGGCCAGCGAATGGATTTGCGAAACCCGCGATTCGCCAATTCCGAGAACGGCCCCGACTTCTTTCATGGTGAGTTCTTCGAAGTAATAAAGCGAAAGCACACGCTGCTCCTTTTCCGGCAGTTCGGCAATGGCCTCGGCAAGCAGGTGCTTCATCTCGGAGCGAAGGCACTGGAAAAAAGGCGTTTCATCGGGCCTTGCCGCCACTGAGTCGGACAGGTCTTCTTCCTTCCCGCTCTGCGCCGATTCGACCCGCAAGCTGCCGATTTCGAGCACGTCAAGTTCGGCGAGAAGCGCTTGCAGTTCGTCCAGCCGCATTCCCATCGCGCGCGCCAGGTCGCTTTCATTCGGAGTGCGTCCCAGCCGCACCGATATCTGGTTGTACACCTCCTCGACCTGCCGTCCCTTGCGCCGCAGTTCGCGCGGGCTCCAGTCCAGTTCGCGCAGGCTGTCAAGGATCGCGCCCCGGATGCGGAACTTCGCATACGAGCTGAATTGCACGTGTTTGGACTGGTCAAACTTGCTCAGCGCGTCGATCAGTCCCACCACGCCCGCATGCACCAGGTCCTCGAACGGAACATGGCGCGGTAGACGTTCGTGAATGCGCCGCGCAATGTAGCGCACCTGCGGCAACTGATCCATCAGGATTCGTTCGCGGTCGGCTTCGCTTGCATTCAGGTGATAAGCATCGGCCGGATGTTTCGGCATGGAGGACTCCTTCGAACCGTTCATCGCACCATCCCCAAAGACTGGACTGGAACTACAGGCGGAATTTCAAGCGGCGAAAGCACGACGACCTTCGGGAGGAAAGGTTCGAGCAATCGCCGCAGGTGAAAGCGTGCCGGCGTCGGGCACAGCAGGATAGGAGCGGTTTGCGCCACCTGGTCTCCCGCCAGATTCTTCAGGCTGTCGAGCACGCGGCGCACAAACGACGGCTGCAATCCCGTGCTGGTTGCCGGCGCGGCCTGGGGCGCGAACGCGCGATTCAGTTCTTCCTCAATCGCGTGGTCGAGCGTCAGCACCCGCAGCCCGCCATCATCGGAGAGCAACGGACGAACCAGCGCGCGCCCCAGCGCCTGGCGCGCCGCTTCCACCAGCAACACCGGATGTTTGGTGGTCGCCGTGGCGTCCAAAAGCGCTTCGAGAATGGTCGCCAGGTCGCGGATCGAGACCTGCTCCCGCAACAATTGCTGTAGAACCTTTTGCACTTCCCCGAGCGACAGTACTTTGGGGACCAATTCCTCCACCAGCTTGGGATGGCTCTCCCCCAGCCGGTCCAGCAGGCGCTTGCTCTCCTGCCGCGTCAACAGCTCATACGCATGCTGGCGAATCAGTTCCGCAAGATGCGTCGAGAGCACCGACGTTTGATCCACGACCGCGTACCCGTTGGCCAGAGCCTGCGATTCGAGCGCGCTCGCAATCCACAGAGCGGACACGCCAAACGCCGGTTCCCGCGTCGGAGTTCCCGCCAGCGGCGGCGGAGAAAGCTCCGAGCTGATGGCCAGCACACGATCTTCCAGCATCTCCCAGCGCGCAATCTCCACCCCGCGCAGCGAGATGACATACTCGCGTGCCTTGAGCCGCACATTGTCCGTGATGTGAATGGGAGGAACGATGAAGCCCAACTGCAACGCCAGATTGCTGCGCAGCGACTTGACGCGCGCCAGCAGTTGCCCCCCCTGCAGCGCATCTACCAGCGGCACCAGCGCGTAGCCCACTTCGAGTGAGAGCTCATCCAGTTTCAGCAGGTCTTCCAGTGAATCGGATTTCGCGCCTTTCTTGTCTTTTTCACCGGCCGCCGCCGGACCCCCTGCCGTCGAACCCGCCGCAGTTCCATCTTTTTCCCCCTCTTTCGCAGCCACCGGCAGGCGGGAGGCGATCACGGCCGCGAACGCGCCCACCGCAAGGAACGAGAACTTCGGCAAGCCGGGAATCATGGCCAGGGCGAACATTACCCCGGCGGCGATTTGCAGAGGACGGCGGCGGCCGAAAAGCTGGCTTCCCAAATCCACCGATAGTGTCGAACCGGAAGAAGCCCGGGTCACCACCATGCCGCCCGCCATCGAGACCAGCAACGATGGAATCATCGTGACCAGGCCATCGCCCACCGTGAGTACGGTGTAGGTCTTCAGCGCCTCGCGGAACGGGATATCGAGTTGGAAGACGCCGATCAGAAAACCGGCGAGAATGTTGATGCCCGTAATCAGAATGGTGGCAATCGAATCGCGCTGGTTGAAGCGCGCCGCCCCGTCCATCGCGCCATAGAACTCGGCCTCGCGCGCCACCTGCTCGCGGCGTGCTCGCGCCTGCGCTTCGTCGATTAGTCCGGCGTTCAGGTCCGCGTCGATCGCCATCTGCTTGCCGGGCAAAGCGTCGAGCGTGAAGCGGGCCGTGACTTCCGCCGTGCGCACGGCGCCGTGGCTTAC
Source organism: Acidobacteriaceae bacterium (assembly GCA_003139095.1). GTDB lineage: Bacteria > Acidobacteriota > Terriglobia > Terriglobales > Acidobacteriaceae > Acidiflorens. Next base: position 33,352 of record PLHW01000039.1, on the reverse strand, counting down.
CACGATGTATTGAATGGCGATCAGCGCCAGGAAAAGCACGAACCCGACAACGTAGTTTCCGCCGACCACGAATTGGCCGAAGGCTTCGATCACGCGTCCGGCCGCCGACGCGCCCTCGTTCCCGTGCAGCAAAATGCGCCGGCTCGAAGCCAGATTCAGCGACAAACGAAAGAGCGTGAGCAGCAGCAGCAAGCTGGGAAAAACGGAAAATTGCGCCGGTCGCAGAATCTGCAGCGCGCTGAGCAGCACCAGCACCGACGCGGCAATACTCATCGCCAGCAGCAGATCCAGCACAAACGCCGGCAGCGGTACCAGCATCACAAATACCAGGCTGACCGCCGCAATGGGCACAATCCATTCGCTGTAGCGGTGGCGCGCCGACGGGATGGCAGGAGCGGCGGGCATCAGCGGCGTACCTCGGACGAAACTGCGCGGCCGTTGAGGGCTCGCGCCTGCGCCCGGTAAACCGCCGCCAGCACTTCGGCGACGACCGCATAAAGTTTCGGTGGAACGCTGCCGCCAATTTCTACGGTGCGGTATAGCAGGTGCGCCAGCGGTTTGTTTTCGACGATGGGTATGTTGTTCCAGCGCGCGATTTCCTTGATTTGGGAGGCCAGCCAGTTCCGCCCCTTGGCGATCACAATCGGCGCCGCCATGTCCGGGTGGTACTCGAGGGCGATCGCGTAGGAAGTGGGATTGGTGACCACCACGGCGGCGCGTTTCGTGTCCTCCAGCATGCGGCGGCGGCGCGCCGCCCGCTGCAGTCGCCGGATGCGCGACTTAATGATGGGATTGCCTTCCGTTTCTTTGTATTCGTCGCGCAATTCCTGGCGGCTCATCTTGAGGTCGTTTTCCAGTCGCCGCCGCTCGAACACGTAATCGAGAAACGACCACAACAGCAGGACAAGCGCCGACTTCCACGCCATCTCGAACACGCGGCCGCCGGTAAAGCTGGCCACGCCCCGCGCATTGCGCGCCGACAGCACCAGCAGCGAGGTCCAGTCTCGACGCAGGCAACCCACGCCGATGTAAACCACCGCCCCCGCGGGCAGCAGCGACTTCAGCAGGGAGCGCAGCGCTCCAATCGAAAACAACTGCCGCAGCCGCGCCGCGGGACTGATCCGTGAGAGCGTGGGCAGGAGCGACGCCGGCGCAAACACCAGCCCTCCCTGCGCCACCGCCGCGCCCAGAGCGGCAATCCAGCCCAAGCCGAGCGCCGCTCCCGTCGCCACAAACAGCCGCGCGTGGCCCGTAAATGGAGACATCGTTTCCATGCGCAAGTTCCCGGAGACAGCCCCGTCCAGGCAATCGCGCAACAGCCCCCGCCACAGTGCCGGGAACGACGGCATGCTGCTGACCAGCACGATCGTCGCGGCGATCGCCGACGCCGCGCCGATCAGGTCGCGGCTGCGCGATACCTGGCCCTTTTCCCGCGCCTTTTGACGCCGCCGTGGGGTTGCTTGTTCGGTCTGGTTCGATTCGGGCATAAGGCCACGCGGTGCGATCAGTGAGCGAGTTTCAAAATCCTTTCTGAAGCCTCCAGAGCGCGCGAAAATCGGGCGTCAAAAAAACGCGGCCAGTACGCGACCGCGCCGCCCATCAGTGCAAGTCCGAGCAGGTTCTTGAGCGAGATGCCGATGAACAGTACCGGCAGTTGCGGCGACGCCTTTCCCAGAAAACCGAGCGCCACATCGGCGAACAGACTTGCCACCAGCACCGGCGCCGCAATCTGCACGCCCGTCAGCCACATGCCGGATGCGAATCCGACCAACCCCGACACCGCCGGCCAAGTGAGTGAGAAATGTCCCGGAGGAAGATAGTCGAAGCTGCGGCCGAGCCCGCGCAGCAGCCAGTGCGGAACGCTGAACTGGATAAACAGAAGCGTCACCACCAGTTGATACAGGGTAGAAAGCACCGTCGAATCGGCCTGGCTGTCCGGGTTCAGCACGCTCGCCAGCGAATAACCCATCTGCACCCCGCAAGTCTGCCCCGCCAGCAAAACTCCGTCGAAGATCAATTGCATCGTGAAGCCGAGAATGAAGCCGATTGCGAATTCCCCGCCCAGCAGCAGCACCGCATCGCCCGCGCCCAGCGCGCTCTCTGGCACCGGCACCAGCGGCGCCAGAAATACGGTGAGCAGCAGGGCCAACCCGGCCTTGATGCGCGGCGGGACGGCCACACTGCCGAGGAACGGCGCGGTCATCATCAGTCCGCTCACCCGCGCCAGCGCAATCATCCAGGCCAGCAGCGCTGCGTCGAATTTACCCGCGAACGGTAACGACATCGTCATTCCACTGACCTTTCAACCCGGCAAAATGTCTTCGCCACGCGGCGTTCATCGCACGAACCCATGAAAGTCGCTCCACATTCCGACCGTGAACACAGCCAGCCTCCGCAACATCCACGGTGTCAGCAGCAGGGTCGCAACTCCCATCGCCATCAGCCGCGGCACCTGGGAAATCGTCTGGTCCTGCAGCGAGGTCAGCACCTGCACCACGTTCACCAGCAGACTGACCGCGGTCGCGATCGCCAGCAGCGGCGCCGCCAGAACAAATGCGATCTCCAGCGTGTTGCGCAAAAGCGTTACTGTCTGTGCCGTCTCCATATCCGCCCTTCAGCTAAAGCTCCGCATCAGCGAACCCACCAGCAGGTTCCACCCGTCGACCACCACGAATAAGAGGATCTTGAGCGGCGTGGAAATCACCACGGGTGGCAGCTGCATCATGCCGACCGAGGTAGTGATGGCCGCGGTCACCAGATCGATCACCAGAAACGGAAGAAATAGCGCCGCTCCAATCCGGAATCCCGCCTGCAATTCCGACAGCAGGTAGGCGGGCGCAACAATGCGCATCTCCACATCCTCGGGCCGCGCCGGACGCGGCGCGTGCGCCAGTTGAACAAACAGCGCCAGATCTTTTTCCCGCGTGTACTTGAGCATGAAGTGGCGCATCGGCGCCGCCGCTCGCGTCAGTGCGGTCATCGAATCGATGTGTCCCGCCTGGAGTGGCACCACCGCATCGTCATAAATGGCGGCGCCCACGGGTTGCATCAGAAAGAATGTCAGGATGAGCGCCAGCCCGATGAGCGTTTGGTTCGAAGGCGCGGTCTGCGTTCCAAGTGCCTGCCGCAGGAAGTGAAAAACCACCAGCAGCCGCACGAACGGCGTCATCGAAAGCACGATCGTCGGCACCAGCGTCAGCAGCGTCAGCAGCACGACGATGTTCCACGGCACCGAATTTACCGGCAGGCCGTTCAGCGAAAATCCAGGAGGCGTCTGCGCCTGCGATCTTGCCCAGAGCGTGGACGATGTCGCCGCCATCAGCGGCAACAACGCGGCGCGAATCCTCAAGTGCCGCCTCACAGCCCTCATCGCTCTTCCCCGTCGATCGCCGCGATCGCAGCCCCACTTCCCGGCGCCGCATCGGGCAGACGCGCCAGCAGGCTGACCGAGGAAGGACTGGAGCCGATCAGAAAGCGTTGTCCTTCAAACTCCACCACCGTGACAAAACGCCGGTCGCCGAGCGCCGAACTCTCCACCAGGACGAGCGATTTCGGCCGCCGCAGCGTGCGCCGGACAAGGGCGCGGTAGATGGTCTGCAGTTTCTTGTGAATCCCCGCCAGCAGCGGCGCAAACCTGTTCCCTGGCTTCCTCGGCGTCTTCAGGATCAGCGGCAAGGGGCGAATTTCCATCTCAGGCAAGCTCCGTCAAGCGCACGGCTACGCGATTGTTCAAAATCTCGAACTCGCTCCAGGCCGCCAGTTGTCCGTTGATGAGCAGCGGAACATCCTGCCCGACCGTCCAATGTGTATCGATCAGGTGGCCCGGTTGCAGGCCGATCAGGTCGGCGACTTTAAAACCGGGAACCGTGATCTCGATCGAAAGCAGGCAAGGCAAGCCTTCCACCCTCGCCCACGGATCGGCCGCGGCTGTCTCCGGCTTCGTCTTGGCCGGAACCTCGGGGCTGGGTTGGGCGGCGGCGGCCATTACATCTGCACCAGAAATTCGGTGAAGTACACGTTCTCGACGCCCAGTTGCGGCGCGCGCGCCGAGATGGCGCGCAGCAGATCGGCTTTGAGCTGTTCCTTGCCTTCGGCGGTCAGCAGTTGCTCAACCTTGGCGCTGGCAAGCACGGAAAGGATGGCATCGCGTACGCCGGCGATCGCTGCGTCCTGCTGATTGCGGGGCAGCGCGTGCGCCATTCCCAGCGTGATGCCAATGCGCAAATAGCCCCGCTGAGTGCCGCTATCGAGATTGACGACAAAAGTCTCGAGTGGAAGCGCCGATTCGCTCGCCGCGCCTCCTCCCGCTCGCTCGCCCCCGCCCGAGTCGATCCAATAAAAAATTCCAGCCGTTACTGCCAGCGCGGCGATGGCGCCATAGATCCAGTAACGTCCCGCTCTCTTCCCCGGGACTCGCGCGCCCGGGCTCGCGTTCGTCGTATTCGGAAATGTCTTTCCCGCATTCACTTGCGCTTCGGCCATGCAGATCGAAGTGCAAGCCACAGGCCGAGGGGGAGGGGCCCGGTCATCCAAAAGGCGTAGGCGGAAGGCGCTGCAATATCAAAGCCTTCCGCAAACGCCATCCCTCCCGCCGCCAGTCCAATGCGCGCTTTCTGAAAGATCCCTCTTCTCTTAAAGAGTTCACATTAGAAAGATCTAGCAAACGCCGCCAACCGGCACCGTCCTCTTGCTCCGCGGCAAAGTCTCCCCACCCCAACCGTACTATTGCTTCAGGTTGATCGTGTCCTGCGCCACCTGGTCGAACGTTGTGACCACCCGTGCGTTCGCTTCGTAACTGCGCTGCGCCACGATCAGGTTCGCAAACTCGGTGGCGATATCCACGTTTGATTGTTCCAGCGCGCCGCCCGAGATACTTCCCAGACCGCCCGTCGTTGGCGCTCCGATGGTCGCCTGGCCGGAAGCGAGCGTCGTCGAAAAATCGTTGTTCCCATTCCGCGACAGGCCCTGCTCGTCCGCAAAACTGGCCAGCGCAATCTGCCCCAGAATGGCCGTCGTCCCGTTGCTGAACGCGCCCGTAATCGTGCCATCGGAGCCAATGCTGAAGTTCTCCAATGTCCCGCTGCTCGTGCCATCTTGCTGAATGGACGCCGTGCTGTCCGCCGAAGCCAGTTGCGTGATGACCGGTGTCGTCCCGTTCAGCACATTCCAGTTAAAGCTCTGATCGCTCGCTCCATCGGCGAAGCCCGTGATTTGAATTCCCGTGATGTCGACGGGCGGCGTATTTGCCGTTCCGCTGCCGATCGTGTCGGAGGCGAGATTCCCGTTGCCGTCAAAGGTCAACGTGCCCGTTGACAAGATCCCCGTTTGCGCTACGCCGTTGACGGGATTGAGGTCGCCCGCGGGTATCGAAACCTGGTAGCTCCACGTGTTCGTATCGGTCTTGGTGTACGTGATGGTGACCTGGTGGCTCGCGCCCAGCGAGTCGTAAATGGTCGCAGCCGGCGCCGAGTAAACGGTGCCCACCGCCGCCGTCGCATCCAGGTTCGTGGTCATCTGCAGGTTGGCGGTGACGCTGGCGGGACTGGTCGTTCCCGCGCCGAGCTCAAGGGACGTGAGCCCTCCGCTGGTATCGATCGCACCTTTCACGGCCTGGTATCCCACCACTTCCTGGCCGTTTGCCGTCTCCAGCAGGTTGTTGGTGCCTACCTCGAAATTCCCGGCGCGTGTGTAACTCTGGACTCCGTTCTCCTGCACCACGAAGAAGCCGTTCCCGTTAATCGCCACGTCCGTCGCCAGACCGGTCGCCGTGACGTCGCCTTGCGTGAAGTCGGAGGGCTGCGAGCTGACTTCCACACCCGCCCCTTGTTGAATCGGATCGCCCGCGCCATCCGACCCGATGCTCTGATAGTAAAGATCCGCGAACTGCACCTGCTGGTCTTTGTATCCAATCGTGTTGAGGTTGGCCAGATTGTTCGCAATCGTCGAGAGGGCGGTCGAACTGGCGTTTAATCCGGAAAGTGGCACTGAAAACGAAGGCATACTGGCTCCTTAATGGGTTGGGAAATTAATAGCTGCACTGGCCGTAAAACCGGCAGCGGAAGCGGACTGTCCACTGCCGCCCGAGCTCCCGGGGGTGGTGTTGGTGACCAATGTTTCCATGAGCTGATCGATTTGCGTCAGCTCACTGAGCGACTGGAACTGCGCCAACTGGGCAACAAACTGGTTGGGATCGAGCGGATCGATCGGACTCTGTGCCTGGAGCTGCGCCGACAGCAGTTGCAGGAACATGGTATCCAGCCCGCCCGTTCCGTCGCTCGACGACGAAGAGGAACTGGACGAACTCGCACCGGTCGATTGCGGCGTCGTGGCTGCCGCATGCGAAGAACCGAGAGATTGAAGCAACGGTATATACATAGCGTCTCCTACGCAAGAATGCTCACACGCGTCTCCCGCCTCTGCCCGGGAAGTGCGGCGATTAAGTCGGTTTCGATCGCAGGCTCGCTCCCCGCGGCGTCAATTGCCGTCGCCGCGGCATACGAAGTTTGGTTCTGGGGGAGATTTTGGTGTGGCTGCCCCTGCTGAAATCCGCTGGCAGTCTGGGCCGCGTAACGATCGCTCGAGAAATTCACTCCCGTCAGGTTTAAATGCTGGCCCTTCAGTCCCGTCTCCAGCGTATCCACTTCGGAATTGAACCAGTGCGCCATGTCGCGGTCGCCGTGAATCGCAACCCCAACCTGGCTCTGCTCGATCACCGTGTGAATCTCGACGTTGCCAAAGGCAGTGGTGTGGATTCCAAGGTGCATCTGGAGCGTCGCGGAATCGGCTGCCAGGTGGGCGGCCAGCGCCGCGGGCACGGCATCTCCCGCCGGCGGCAGCGGCGCCGAATCGAGCATCTGGTGCGCCGGCGCAAGTTCGGGTGCCGCGGATTTTTCGGAAGCGGTGGGCATTTCGCCGTTTGGCGGCGGCGCAGAAACCGCGATGGCAGGACTGCCGGAACTAACATTGCCGGAACTAGCCGGGTTGCCCGAACTATCATGCACGGCAACCGGCGCCACGAAAGCCGTGGCGGCATCGGCCAATACGGAAGTCTTCTCCGCATCTCCGGACGACGGAGTACTCGCATTCGCCGGGCTGCTGGTCTGCCCTTTCGTGGAGGAATTCGTTGCGCCTTTTGCATCGGGATCGTTCGAGCTCGCGCTCGAAGCCGGCGCGCCCGCGCCCGACCCGGTATCTTGCCCGATCGACGAATCAACCCCTGGCGCGAATTGCGCCCCCAGAGCGTCGGAGAGAATACCCGCCGCCGGCGCCGCCCTATTGTTCTCGACCTGCGCCCGCGGGCTCGCGTCGGTCGCCGCACCCGAAGCCGCTCGCGTCGATTCAGCGAGTGACGACGAAACCGGCTCCGGGCCAACGCGCGGGGCATGCAACGTGGCAACCACCGCATTGAACGGGGCCGAATTTGCTGGATCTGCACTGCCCGTTGAGGAAGACGGCTGCTCTCCGCCACGCGCAGCGGGAGTCTGCGGCACCGCAGGCGAAGACGGCAATGCGGCGCCTGTATCCGGTGGAATGCTCGACGCGGGCGAGATTGTCGTTCCGGACGAGACGGACGCCGATCCCGGTTCAGGCTGACCTTCTGCGGCCTTGCCGGCGAGCGCATTCGCAGGTAATTCCGGAAGCGGATTCAAGGGGCCATTGTTCCCCGCCGTATTGCCGGGCGCAGTCTGCAGTTCACCGGTGGAGACTGGGGCCGCGGCCGCAGGCGCCAGATTTGTGCTGAATCCCCGATCTGCCGCACCCGGATCGGCGGGTTGATCCACCCCACTCGTCGCGGGCGCGAATCGCGAATCGATCTCATCCGCTTCCCCTGCCGCGTTGGTCGCATTCGAAGTTTTGCCATCGGCCGTTTTGGCATCGGCCGGAAAAGCGAAGTTCCGAACTCCCGCATCCGGGCTTGGTTCGGACGAGGACTCGGAAGATTCAACTGAAGAAGATTGAACTGAAGAAGACGGGCCCGAAAACGCGGGAAGCGTCGAAACCGTTCCTGCCAGCGTTTGCGGTGACGGTGCTGATGTGGAAGTTGGGGCCGTTTGCGGATTCGGAGCGGACGGGCCGCTCGCTCCGCCCGCGGGCCCGGTATTTGCAGGTACGTTTGCGACCCCGCCCGGCAGAGCGCCCGGAGCCGCTCCGAGAAATGCGTCTTCGAAATCGCCGGCCAGCTGGGTAGCCGGATCGACCGAAGCAGACGAGGCAACCGGGGCAACCGGGGCAGCCGGACCGGCCAGTTCCATCTTCTGCGCCAGATCCAGCACAACCGTCGATGGAATTGCGGAGTTCGCCAAGGGGGAAGATTGAGGCTGAGCTTGGGTTCCTGGGGATGTCGGGATGACTGCCTTCGTTTTGACAGCTCCGTTTGCCGCGCAACTGGCCGCGGGTTTTGCTGCCGTCGGCCCCGACTTCGAAACAACATTTGCCGTCGCGACCGGCTTCCCGCCCACAACTCCAGCACCGGTTTTTGCGACCGCGGACTGTGGGTTGGCGCTCTGCTTCTCTGCACCGCCCGGCGCCGTCGCGCTCGAATCATCGCTTGCCCGATTGGAATTGGCATGGGATGGCGACTGCGACTCCGGTTCCGCTGCTCCCGTCGACGAGGCCAGCGCGTCCGAGAAACTCGCGCCCTTCTGCGTCATGCCTGGAGAAGCTTGCGGCCCGCTCGCGGCGTTCGACTTCGAAATGGCCAGCAGATCGATGTGCATCGCAATACCACCAACCCATTTGCAGTCCTGACGCCATTCTCGGTTCGTGCCGGAGCCATCTGGGAAGAACCCGCGCGGGAACGGTCGTTTCAGCAACTTACGCGGAAAATATCCGGCAGCCGCGCCGCCCCCCGGCCCCTCAGAACCCGCAAGCAGGCAATGCTTGCCTAACCGAACGCGGCAAATTCAGCCCTATTCCCGGTGCCAGCGCTGCAGCAGAAACGCGGCATCCAGTTCCCGCTGCTCGCGCCGCGCCGCTTCGAGCCGATACGCTTGCCGTTCGCGGCTGCGCAGAGCTTCGAGAATTTCTCGTTCGCGGAAGGCCTGCCGGTACGCCTCGGCGGCTTTTTGGCGCGCTTCCTCCAGCCCGCGGATTTCATCCCGCAACTGCAGGCAGGCTTGCTGCAGTTGTTCGTAGACTAGATTTGCAAACTGGATTTCGACTGCCCGGCGCGCCTCGGCCAATGCGGCCGCATCGGCCTCCGCCGACTGGGCGAGAAAGTTCTCCAGTTCTTCCAGCCGGTTCTTGGCGCGCGAAAGTTGCGCGTTGGCATCCTGCAGCGCCAGCATGCGCTGCCGCTCCACACTCTGGCGAAGCCGCAACAGGGGCGCGAGCGCGAAGCGGAAAGACATAAGGTTTTCAGGCGGGCAATGCCATCAGCCGCTCGATGGAGTCCTGGATTCCCGCCACTTCCTTCGTGGACTGCATCAGGAATTCGCGCAGTGCCGGCATCAGCGCGATGGCGCGATCCAGATCCCCATCGCTGCCCTTCTGGTACGCGCCGATGCGGATCAGTTCTTCCGATCCTTTGTAGGTCGCGAGCAGGCGCCGGATCGCGCCCGCCTTCGCCAGATGCTCCGCCGAAACTACCGCCGGCATAATCCGGCTGATGCTGTCCAGCACCGCGATCGGCGGATAATGGCTCTCCGCGGCCAGCCGCCGGTTCAGCATGATGTGCCCGTCCAGCAGCGCGCGCGCCGCATCCACCAGCGGATCGTTTTCATCGTCCCCTTCCATCAGCACCGTGTAAAACCCCGTGATCGTGCCCGCTCCAAATGCGCCCGCCCGCTCGATCAGACGCGAGAGCAGCGTGAACACCGATGGGGTGTAGCCTTTCGCGGTGGGCGGCTCGCCCGCCGCGAGGCCTATCTCGCGCTGCGCCATCGCCAGGCGCGTCAGCGAATCGACGACCAGCAGCACGTGCTTCCCGCGCGCGCAAAAATATTCGGCAATCGTCGTCGCCGCCAGCCCCGCGCGAATCCGCAGCAGTGGGTCCTGGTCGGATGTCGAAACCACCACCACTGCGCGCCGCCGGCCCTCCGCTCCCAGCGTCCCCAGCAGTTCGCCCACCTCGCGCCCACGTTCTCCGATCAGCCCCAGCACCGTCAGATCGGCATTCGTGTTGCGCGCCATCATCCCGATCAGCGTGCTCTTGCCCACGCCGCTGCCGCCAAAAATTCCCACCCGCTGGCCTCGTCCGCACGTCAGGAAGCCGTCCACGGCTCGAATGCCGCAACCGAGCGGCTCACGGATGGGCGTTCGGGCCAGCGCCAGCGGCGCCTCCCGGTCCAGCACCCCGCGCTCGCGGCTCCCCGGGTTCGGCCCCGAATCGATCGGATCGCCCGCCCCGTCCAGCACACGCCCCAGCAGCTCTTCCCCAAGACGCAGCGACGGCCGCCGCCCCAGCACAACCACCTGATCGCCATATCGGATCCCCGTCGGACGCCGCAGCGCCATCGAGAGTACGGTATGGCCGCGGAAGCCCACAATCTCCCCCGGCCATCTCCGTCCCGCCGAGTCCACTATCTCGCAGGCCTCCCCGATGGTCGAATACGGCCCCTCCGATTCGATCAGTTGCCCAACTACCTGCGTCACCTTGCCCCGCCAGCGCAACGGCGAGCACTGCTCGACCTGCGCCACGAACCCGGGAAGAAGCGGCGCCGTCATCTCGCCTGGCCCGTCGCCTTCGTGTTCCCGCCGGGTGCTGCCGACGGAACATCGCTCCCCGGCCGCTCGGCCAGCAGATCGAGCAATCCCGTTTCAATCTCCTTCAGTTGCGCCTCCAGACCGACTTCGGTGGTGCCGAGCGCTGTCTCGACCCGGCAGCCCCCCGCCGGAAGCGCTGCATCCTCCCGCACTTCGGGCATCGGCGAGCCCTCGATCTGGCAGGAAAAATAGTGGCGCCAGTCGGCCGCCTCCCGCGGCGGCACATGCAGTTCCACATTCGTTCCGGCATCCATCTGGTCCAGCGTCACCCGCACAATTCCCGCCAGCAGATGCGCGTCCAGCTGCGCCTCCCGGTGCAGAATCTTGCGCGCAATCCCGAGCGCCAGTTGCACCACCTCGGCTTCCACCCGCCGATAGTAAGAGGTGCGTTCCTTCGCGAAATCCTCCAGCGCCCGGAGCGTCTGCTCGCGCTGCTGCCGAACCGCGGCCTCCACCTGCTGCTGGCCCGCCTGCCGTCCGCTCTCGAAGGCGTCCGTCTCCTGGCGGTGCTGGCGCTCCGCCGCCTGCTCCGCGTTCATGCCCGCGCCCGCACCCGCCACTCCGGCCTCCGCGTAACGAAACGGCGCAGGCTCTGCCTCAGGCGCAAGTTTCGGCGCGCTAGACGACATACTCCTCCTGCGACTCGGCGCTCAACACCAGCTTCCCTTCCGCTTCCAGCTTACGCGCCGCCTCCACGATCTCCCGCTGCGCCTGGTTCACGTCCTTCGAGCGCACCGGCCCCAGCACTTCCATGTCTTCTTTCAGCATCTCCACCGCGCGCGACGACATGGATTTGAAGATCAAAATCTTCAGCTCCTCCGACGCGCCTCGCAGCGCCAGCGCCAGCGTCTTTTTCTCCAGCTGTCCGAGCAGCTCGCGAATGCCCGCCTCCGGCACGCCCAGCAAGTCTTCGAAGGTGAACATCAGGTTGCGGATCGCCAGCGCCATCTTCGGATCGTCTTTTTCGATGTTCTCCAGAATCCCCTTCCCCGTGTTCGGGTCGAGCTGGTTCAGCATGTCGGCGGCGCCCTTGAATCCCGCATACGCGCGCCGGCTCTGCTCGCCGAGCGATTCCAGCCGTTTATGCAGCGCCAGCGAGACCTTGCGCGCCACATCCGGAGAGAACTGCCGCAGCTGGGCCAGGCGCTTCACCGTCCCCGCGCGCACTTCCTCCGGCAGCCGCATCAGCAGCGCCGATGCCTGGCGCGCGTTCAGGTGCGCCAGGATCAGCGCAATCGTCTGCGGATGCTCGCCTTCGAGAAACTTCGCCAGCTGCTGCGGATCGGCGTTCTGCAGGCTCTCCAGCTGCACCGCGCTCAGTTCGGCGGCTTTCGTCAACTGGTCCATCAGTTCCTGTGCTCCCGCGTCGCCAAAGGCCTTCACCAGCAGCTTCTTGGCGTAGTCCGGACCGCCCTCGGCCAGATAGCCCTGCGTGACCATCAGCCGCTGGTACTCCTCGAGCACCGACAGCGCCGTCTCCGCCTTCACCTGCTCCAGTTCCGCGATCCGCTCCGTCAGCCGCTGCACGTCCTTCTCCGGCAGATGACGGTAGATCTGGCTGGCGGCTTCCTCGCCGAGCAGCACCATCAAAATCGCGGCTTTTTGCAATCCCTGCGGCCCGGCTTGAGGCATGCGGCGGTTGTCCCTCTAGTGCTTCGGTTGCTCGTGAATCCAGGTCTGCACCAGTCGGCTGGCGTTGGCCGGCTCGGTCTTGATCTTCTCGCTCAACTCTTTCTTCAGCGCCTGCGTGTGTTTGGTATCGTTGTTTCCACCCTCCAGTTCCAGGCCTCCGAGCCCGCCTCCCGCCCCGGCCGCCGGCAGCGCCCGTGTCAGGCGCTCCGGAATCTGCCGGAAAGCCTCCATCGCCTGTTTTTTCACCGGCCGCAGCACCATCGCGTAGATGGCCAGAAACAGCAGCGTGATGACGGCGTAGCGCAGAACCCCCGTCCAGGGCTGGATCAGCAGCCGGTACTTTTCCATTTTTCCCGGAGCCGCCACGGTCTCGACCGGCGCGGTCTGGAACGACAGGTTTTCGAGCGCCAGCAAATCTCCCCGCTGGTCATCCACCCCAATCGCGGCGCGCGCCAGCTTTTCGATCGCCGCCATTTCTTCCGGCGTGCGCTTGCGCCGCGTCACCGTCGTCTTGCCGTCTTTTTCCTGATGCGTCTCGCTCGCGTCGTCGACCAGCACCGAGGCCGTAAGCCGCCGCACCCGCCCCGCGGGCTGCGAAACCCGCCGCACGCTCTTGCTCACCGCGTAGGTCGAGCTCTCCGATTTCGAAGACTGGTTGTCGAGCGCCGCCGTCACGCTCGGGCTCGCCGCCGTGCTTCCCGGCACGTTCGACGCCGTGCCCGGCACGCCCGCCGGACTCGCCCCCCCAGCCAGTTCCTCCGTGTGCTGCTGCGAGAGCGGAGTCGAAGATTTCGGATCGAAGGTCTCCGACGTATCTTCGCTCGTGCTCAAGTCGTAGTCGACGTGTACGCTGGCGCGCACATGCTCGGCGCCCACCACCGGTTCGATGGCGTGGACCGCCGCCGCCGCCAGTTCTTCGTCCGAATCGAACGAGGCCCGGCCCCCCGGCCCGCGCCGCGCCAGAAATGGCGTCGCCGTGTCGGCATCGACCACCGTCACATTTTCCGGCAGCAGCCCGTCGACCGCGCTCGCCACCAGTTGCGGAATCGCCTGCTGCGCCTCTTTTGAAAGCGTGCCGCCGCGCGTCTTCACGATGACCGCCGCCTTCGACGCGTGCTCCTGTTCGGTGAACAGCGATTCGCGCGGCAGCACCAGGTGTACGCGCACCGCCTCGACTTCGCTCAGGGTTTGCAGCGTGCGTTCGAGTTCCCCTTCGAGCGCGCGCTGGTAGTTCACCTTCTCGCTGAAATCCGATCCCGCCCAGTTCGGCGTGTCGAACAGCTCGAACCCGAGGCGCGCGTTTCGCGGCAGGCCCTGGGCGGCGGTTTCAAGCCGCGCCGCGTCCAGCTTGTCCGACGGCACCAGCACGCTCGCGCCGTCGGGAGAAATTTCATAAGGAATATTCTTTGCCGCCAGCCGGCTCGCGAGCGACTCCGCATCCGCCGGCTTCAACCCGGAATAGAGCGTCACGTTCTTGCCATGGTCGAGCAGCGTGACAAATCCCCAGAGCGTCAGCCCCACCGCCAGCGCCCCGCCCGCGAGCAGGGCCTTTTGTTGCAGGCTCAATCCCCCGAGAAACTCTTGAATCTGTTTTAGTCCCAACCGCCCCAGCTCCTATCCCGATCGACCCTCAGAACTGCATATTCGAAATCTGCTGGTAGGCCTGCACGATTTTGTTCCGTACCTGCATCATCAGTTGAAACGACAGGTCGGCCTTTTCCACTGCAATCATGGCCGTGTGCAGGTCGGCGCCTTTGCCGTTCAGCAGCTGCGCGATCTGGCTCTGCGCCTCGCCCTGCGTGCCTTCGACCGCGTCCATGGACTGCTGCAGCGTACTCAAGAAATCGCTGGAATCGCCGCCCACTGCCCCGGCCGATCCCGCGCCGCCCGCGGGCCCGACGTCGGCCGGCAGAATTCGAATTGGTGAAATCGCGTTGTTCATTTATGTCATCCCTCCCAAATCGCCCCGCCCCAAATTGTCCCGACCCAGTTCGTCCCACCCCAACCCGTCCCCTTGCCCCCCAAGCCGCCCTCTAGCGCAGCAGGTCGAGCGATTGTTGAATCATGTTCTTCGTGGCCTGCACCGCCGACGCGTTCAGTTCGTAGGCCCGCACCGCGCTCAGCAGGTCCGTCATTTCTTCGATCGGATCCACCTGCGGATAGGCGACATAGCCTTCGGCATTCGCGTCCGGATGCCCCGGTTCATAGCGCATCACCGGAGGCCGCGCGTCACCGACCACTGCCGCCACCCGCACTGCCGCCGGATTCTCGCCGCCGAGGCGGTTTATGGCGAGCGCAAAGCGCGGCCGCGTCTCGGCCTGAAACACCACCAGTTGCCGCCGGTAGGGCCCGCCCGCCGCCGTGCGCGTGGTCTGTGCGTTCGCCATATTGGCCGCCACCACCTGCGCGCGCATGCGCTCGGCGCCCAGCGCCGAGCCGCTTAGTTCGAGCATCGAGAATAGGTTCATGACGAGGTCGAGCCTCCATTAATCGCCAGCGACAGCCGGTGAAACTCCGCTTTCAGAAACGCCACTGCCACTTCGAAGCGCAGTTGGTTCTCGGCCAGGAGCAGCGACTCGCGCTCCACGCTGACGTTATTTCCGTCGGGCCGCTCCGCGAGCGACCGCACCTCGCCGACCATCGGCGTCGACGCCGCCAGCATCCCACTCCCCTCTTCCTCTCCGGGATTCTCCATCGCGCGATCGATCTCGCCGGCGAACGTGTGCACGTCGCGCGTACGATACCCCGGCGTGTCCACGTTGGCCAGATTCGTCGCCAGCACCTGGTGGCGCAGGGCGCTCTGGTCGAGCGCGCGCTCCAGGCCCCGCATCAGCGGAGTTTCGATCATCCCCGCGTCGCTCATCGCCGTCCCTCATTGCCGTCACTCATGGGCGTAGTCCCTCCCGTATTCGCTGTGCGCCGGCAGCCCGAATTCGCGCACCTTGTTGCGCACCGTGCGCAGGCTCACGCCCAATAGTTCCGCGGCGCGGGCCCGGTTCCCGTGGGTCGCGTCCAGCGTCATCGAGAATAGCTGCCGTTCCATCTCGTCGAGCGACAGTCCCGCTTTCCACTCCGACTGCCGCGCCGCCGCCACCGGCGAAGATCTTCCGTGCTCAAAGGCCTCCACGCCAATCTCCCCTCCCGCCGAGAGCGCGACCGCGCGCCGCACAAAATTTCCCAGTTCCCGCACGTTGCCCGGCCAGGGCTCGTCTTCGAGCCGCGCCACGAGCGCCTCGGACAACTGCGCCACGGCCCCGGAGCCGCTATAGATTCCGGCGAAATAGCGGGCCAGTTCCCGGATGTCGCCCGCCCGCTCCCGCAGCGGCGGCAGCCCGATCGGGATCACGTTCAGCCGGTAATAAAGATCGGCGCGAAATCGTCCCTCGGCAATCGCCGCCCCGAGCGGCCGGTTCGTCGTCGCAATTACGCGGATGTCCACCCGCACGGTCTGGTTCGAGCCCAGCCGCTCGACCTCCCGCTCCTGCAGCACGCGCAGCAGTTTCGGCTGCAAGGCCAGCGGCATCTCGCCCACCTCGTCCAGCAGAAGCGTGCCCCCGCTCGCCGCTTCGAATTTTCCCTCCCGCGCCCCGATCGCTCCCGTGAACGCTCCCCGCGCGTGCCCGAACAGCTCGCTCTCCAGCAGCGTGTCCGGAAAGGCCGCGCAGTTGACCGCCACAAACGGTCCCGCATTCCGCGCACTCAAACGATGCATCAGGCGCGCCACCAGTTCCTTGCCCGTGCCGCTCTCGGCCTCGATCAGCACGTCCGCATCGCTCGACGCGGCCTGGCGCGCGCTCCCCAGCGCTTTCTGCCACGCCGGAGAATGTCCGATCAGCGCGTCCCGCTCCCGGTGTTCTTCCTTTTTCCGCAGCTGCGCCCCCCGCAGCACCTGCTCCACCGTGGTCTCCAGCGTCTCGAACGAAACCGGTTTTACCAGGTAATCACAGGCTCCGTTGCGCATGGCCCGCACCGCGTCCGGCACGCACGCATACGCCGTCAAGAGAATCACCGCCGTTCCCGAAGAGGAGGTCTGCACCTCGCGCATCAGTTCGAAGCCGTCGCGGCCCGGCATGCGCACATCCGTGATCACCAGCGTGTGCAGACCGGGACGAAACTTGGCCAGCGCTTCCGCCCCGTTGACGGCCACGTCAACCTGCCATCCCCGCCGCGCAAAGCGCGCTTCGAGCGCCGCCCGCATGCCCGCATCGTCGTCCACAACCAGCATTCGCCTCATGCCCGCGCTCCCATCCGGATGGCGACGCCCGAATCGCCCGCGCTGCCCTTCGCAGCCAGGCCGTCTGCGGCCTCCCGCGCCGCGGGGAAACTCAGGCGGAATGCCGTTCCCTGCCCCGGCCGGCTCTCGACTTCGATGCGCCCGCCGTGCTGATCGAGGATCCGGCGGCACACCGCCAGGCCGAGCCCCGAGCTTCCCGGCCGCGTCGTAAAGCCCGGCTCAAAAATGCGCGGCAGATCGTCCGCCGGAATTCCCGGCCCCGTGTCGCGCACCTCGATTTCCACCCCCGCCGGCCCACGATCCACGCCGCGAATCGACAGCCACCCGCCATTCGACATGAAATGAAACGCATTCAGCGCCAGATTGAGCAGCACCTGCTCGAGCAAATGACGATCGGCGAGAATCGGCACGCCCGCCACCCCGTTGATCACCTGAATCTCGACCCGCGCCTGGTGCGCCAGCGGCATCAGAAATTCGTAAGCCCATCCCAGCAGTTCTCCACCATCGATACGGGCGCGCTCGCCCGACGGCTCGTTATGCAGGTCGAGCACGTTGTTGACGGTCGAAGACAGCGTGCGCAGTCCCGCCTGCACATGCTCGATCCAGCGCCGCCCCTCGCCTTCGAGGCCCGATTCCGCCAAGAGTCCCGCAAACAGCTCCAGGCTGCCCAGCGGATTGCGAATCTCGTGCGCCAGCAGCGCCGACATCTCGACCAGCGCCCGCTGGCGCCGAATGCTCTCCGCATCGCGTTCCCATTGCTTGGCCGCGCTCACGTCCCGCAGGATGAACACCGAGTTCGCGTTCTCCCCCTTGCGTTCCAGCCAGGCGTGGCGAATTGCGACCCACACCCCGGACGTGCCTGCCTCGGACGTTTTTTCCCCGGCGGCCTCGAGCGCAACCCGAACCTCCAGTTCCCGTTCCTCTCCGGTTTCGCGGGCGCTCCCGAGCGCCGTCCGCAATGGAAGCGGCAGCGCCTCCACCGTCTCGAAGCTGCCCCCCGCCAGGCGCGCCGCCTCCGGGTTCAGCGCCGAGATCCGCGCCCCTCCCTCCACCACCAGCACCCCGCACGGCAGGCTCTCCAGAATGTGCCGCAGCCGCTCCCGCATCCGGCTGTTTTCTCCGAGACTCACCGTCAGGTCGCGGTTCGTGACTTCCAGTTCCTGGCGCAGATGCGCCACTTGCAAATGCAGTTGCCCATACGTGCGCTCCAGCGACCCGGCCGCTTCCGTAAACGAGCGGAATGCCCGCGCCAGAGGATGGTCCGTTTCGCGTGCCGGTTCGCGGGATGGCGGCAGAGATGTAGACATATCGCTTTCCACTGCAAAGGCAATACCACCCCGGCACAAATTGCCTTAGAAGGCTCTTACCCCGCGCACCAATGAGTGTGTCCCGTCGCGCTCATTTCCGCACCCGCCCCACTCCTCCGCCCAGCATCAGGTGCGCCGGCCGAATCGTTCCCTCGCCGCACGCCAGAATCAGCGCCCGCTCCACCACGTTCTGCAGTTCGCGCACGTTGCCCGGCCAGCTTTGCCCCTGGAGCAGCCGCAGCGCCTCGCTCGACATGACCGGCCCCGGCAGTTCCGGCGCGAATCGTTCCAGAAAGTGTTCCGCTAATTCCCCCACATCTTCCGGCCGTTCCCGCAGCGCCGGAATTTCAATCGGGAACGCCGACAGCCGGTAATACAGGTCTTCCCGGAATTTCCCCTCCCCTGCAAGCTTCAGCAGATCCGCATTCGATGCCGAAATTACCCGCACATCCACGTGCACAACCTGCGAACTGCCCAGGCGCTGCAATTCCTTCTGCTCCAGAAAGCGCAAAAGCTTCGGCTGCAAACTGAGCGGCATGTCCCCAATCTCGTCGAGAAAAAGCGTGCCCTGGTGCGCCGCCTGAATTCTGCCTCCATAAGCTTGCAGCGCGCCCGTAAACGCGCCCCGCGAATAGCCAAACAGTTCCGCTTCCAGCAGCGTCTCTGGAATCGCGGCGCAATTGACCACCGCAAAATTCCTCCCCGCGCGCGGGCTCAAATCGTGCAGCGCTCGCGCCACCAGTTCTTTCCCGCTCCCCGTCGGCCCCGCAATCAGCACCGTGGTGGCGCGGGCCGCCACCAGCCGCACCTTCCGGTATACCGCCTGCATCGCCGCGGAACTGCCCACCATGCGAGGCAGGGTAAAAACGTCGCCGGCGGTTTCCAAATCCCGCAGTCCCGCTTCTTCCCCGCAGCCACTGCCACCGCTCGTAGTCTCCGTCCGCGCCTCTTCATGGCAAACTTCCTGCGGCGCAGAACACAACCCTTCGTCCACCCCATTCGCCGATCGCAAACCGCCCACTTGCGCGTCGTTTGCGTCGTCCAGCAGCACCACCTCAACCGCCGGATAGCGTTGCCGCACCGTCTCGCTCAGTTCCTCCGCATCCAGGTCCGGAAGTCTCCGGTCCAGAAACAGCCTCTGCCAAATCCCTTTTTCCAGGTGCAGCAAGGCTTCGGCTCCCCCCCTCGCCTGTCCCACTCGTCGCGCGCTCGGCATCAGGCTCGCCAGCACGCGCTGGCGAACTACACTGCTGGGACTGGCCACTAGGACGTGGTCCATCCCCTGGGGAGTCATCGGAAATGTTGTCATGTTCCCGATTTCAAACCGCCCCAATGAAAATGCGATTAGAGGGAAATTAGAAAAGACAAAGAAATGCACACTATCGTTTGCCGCCACCGCAGATTTTTTCTTTACAGGATTACGTCAGGTGTGTTCCTGGGCATCTTCTGCCCACTCGGAAAAATGCAGGGAAAACTTTTCCGCAAAAGCCTTTCGCCAAAATCTCGGCAGCCTGGCCCGCTCTGTGCGGCGCTCCCAGCCTTCTACTCCACCACCGCCAGCACATCTCCAGAATTCACGGCCGCGCCCTCGCTCGCCGTGATCTTCTTCACCATTCCTTTTTTCGGCGACTTGATCTCGTTCTGCATCTTCATCGCTTCGACCACTACAATTCCCTGCCCGGCCTCGACCTCCGCCCCCTCCGCCACCAGCAGCCGCACCACACGCCCCGGCATCGGCGCCACGATTTTTCGCGGCCCTTTTTCATCCTGCGCCCCGCCTTGCCGCGCCCGCAACGAGCGCGGATCGCGAACTTCCACCGGGAAGCGCGTGCTGCCCACCCACAGATGCAGATCGGTGGCCGTCTGCTCACGCTTCACTTCATACGCGTGCCCATCCACCAGCAGCGACAGCACATCGCGCCGCGGCAACACCGCATCCACATGAACCTCTTTGCCGTCCAGCCGGCATTTCCACCCGGCGTCCACTTTCTCCAATTCCAGCCGGTGCGGTTTGCCGCTCACCATCACGTCGTAAACCATAAAGTTTCAGCGCAGTGCTTCCGCGCGTCCTCTCTCTTTCCAGTTTGAAGCCGTCGGCTGCGTCGCCGCGGCATTCCCATCTTTCGCCCCCGCGGCAGGCGGCTCGAGCACCGCAAACATGCCCGCGGCAATGGCCGCGATGCGCGGCTCCGGCGCTCGCGCCGTCGGCCCCGGATCGGCCTTCGCCAGCATTCGATCAAGAAAGCCGGTATCCAGTTTCCCCGCCCGAAAATCGTGGTCTCGCAGAATTCTCCGGAACAGCGAAATATTCGTCTTGATCCCCGCCACAAAGTACTCGTACAGCGCGCGCTCCAGCCGCATGATCGCCTGCTCCCGGTCCGTCCCAAACCCAATCAGCTTGGCCAGCAGCGGGTCGTAATCCATCGGAACCGTCCAGCCTTCGTACATTCCGCTGTCCCGCCGAATGCCCGGCCCCGAAGGTTGCAGCAGCACATCGATCTTCCCCGGACTCGGAAAATAATTATTGTCCGGATCTTCCGCGTAAATTCGGCACTCGATCGCGTGTCCGCGAATGCCAACGTCGGCTTGCGTAAACGGAAGTTTCTCCCCGCTCGCAATCTTGATCTGCAGGTGTACCAGATCGAGTCCGGTGGTCAGTTCCGTCACCGGATGCTCCACCTGCAACCGCGTGTTCATCTCCAGAAAATAAAAATTCTTCTGCTGGTCGACCAGAAACTCGATCGTGCCCGCGTTCGTGTAGTTCGCGGCCTGCGCGACCCTTACCGCCACCTCGCCCATGCGCCGCCGCATGTCGGCGTCCACAATCGGCGACGGCGCCTCTTCCAGCACCTTCTGATGCCGCCGCTGAATCGAGCATTCGCGCTCGCCCAGCCACACCGTATTCCCGTGCTCATCGGCCAGAATCTGCATCTCGATGTGGCGCGGGTTCACGATCGCCTTCTCGATATACACTTCGCTGTCGCCAAACGAGCGCTGCGCCTCGCTCTGCGCCGACTCCAGCGCCTGCCGCAGTTCCGGCCGCGAGTGCACCAGCCGCATGCCCTTCCCGCCGCCTCCCGCCGCCGCTTTCAGCATCACCGGATAGCCCACCCGTTCCGCAACCTGTTCCGCTTCCTCAGGAGACGCCAGCCCGCGCGCCGTTCCCGGCACAAACGGAATGCCCGCTTTCTCCATGTGCTGCCGCGCCCGCGTCTTTGAACCCATCATCTCCATCGATTGCGGCGTCGGCCCGATGAACTTGATTCCCGCATCCGCGCAGGCCTGCGCAAACCGCGCATTCTCCGACAGGAACCCATAGCCCGGATGAATCGCCTCCGCTCCCGACCGCTTCGCCACATCCAGAATCTTGTCCACCCGAAGATACGACTCCGAAGCTTGCGCCGGCCCGATTGGATACGCTTCGTCGGCCTTGCGCACGTGCAGCGCGGCGCGGTCCACGTCGGAATATACCGCGACCGTCGAGATACCCATCTCGCGGCAGGCGCGCATCACACGTACCGCAATCTCTCCGCGATTCGCAATCAGGATTTTCTTAAACATTCTTGCCGTCCCCGCATCTTGGCCGCCCACGATTCTACCTGCACCGCGGCCAGAAATGCATGCCTCACATCACAACCCTTTGTGATCAGGTGACGATGCGCCCAAAAAACAATAGCCAGCTCACAGTGGCAACTTCTGCCTGACTGCGTGCTGGCTACTGAGAACTGACAACTGGCAACTGAGAGCTGACAGCCGTCCTACTGCTTCTGGTCCATGACGATTCCGCCCGCGCCCGGCTGCTTCTCCGCCTTCGCCTTCTTCGTCGCCATCGTCTTGTCCACCCACTCATCCGCCATTTTCAAATCGGCCGCTCTCGCAGCCGGATCGCCGCACTGGATGTCCGCACGCTCCCGGTACATCAGGTTCATGTACGCCATCGCGTCGTCGTAATCGGGGCGAAGTTGCAGCGCCTTGGTCAGGTTATCGATGCCTTCCTGAACGTTGGCCTCGTTCTTCTCTTTCACCAGCGCGCAAACTTTCTTGTCCTTCGCCGGCAGCGAGTCATCCGGTTTCATACCCAGTTTCACCCGCTCTTCCTGCCGCGGAATATACGTCTGCGTCCAGTCAATCACCGCCACTGAGTAGTATGGCTCCGGATCGTTCGGATCTGCCTCGGAGGCTTTCTTGTAAAACTCCTTCGCCTGATCGAACTTTTTCTGCTGCAAATAGAGATACGCAATGCCCTTAATGCTGTTGATGTTTTTCGGATCCGTCTTCAGCACGATCATGTATTGATCGATCGCCTGCTCCGCGTTCTTGTTGTTATCCGGAGTATCCGCACCCGGAATGTACTGTTGCGCAAATGCTGTCGCCAGGTACAGCCGCGCATTGATGAGCGTCGGATCGTCCGCCACCGCCTCTTGGAAGTGGCCAATCGCCTGTTCATACTTTGCGTTCTTGTATGCCTGTACGCCCTTGTTGAGTTGGTCGCGCGCTTTCAGCTTGGCGCACCCAACCGTGGCAACCAGCGCCAAAAACGCGGCAAACACCGTCAGAAACCTATGAGTCGTTTTCATTGCTTTATGAATCTCCCTTTGCAGCGGAGTCGTAAACTTGACGAGGAACCTTGACACCGGGCGATGCCACACTACAGCCGGGACTGCCGCGTTGCTGCATCACCAGATAATCCGATGACCCGATCCTGCGATTCTAGCCGCCCGCTTCAATCTTGGCGGTGATCAGCCCGACTTTGTCCACACCCGACGAGTGCGCAATGTCGATCACGTTCGCCACATCGGCGAACGGCACATTATCGTCACCCTTCACGAACATGACCTTCTCCGCGCGCGTCTTGAAAACGTCCGTCAGACGTCCTTGCAGCGTTTCCCAGGTCACATCGTCCTGATTGATTTTCAGCCCGGGAGGATTCCCGGCCCCATGATCGATCAACTGCACCACGATCGTGCGATCCGATGGCGGCGGCTGATGCTGGTTCGGCGGCGGCGGCTGCGGAACCAGTGCGTCCAACCCCTTTGGCGTGAGCGGCGTGATCACCATAAAGATGATCAGCAATACCAGCAGCACATCGATGAGCGGCGTTACGTTAATGTTTGCGTTCTGGCCCCCGCTCGGGCCGACTGCCATACTCATATCGATCTCCTCAAAACTGCGCCTGCGCTATTGCCCGCCCGTCGGCGTGCTTGGAACCGCATTCGTCGGCGGCGCTAATGCTCCCGACTTCTTCTGATCCGTCAGCAGCCCCAGTTGATCCACTCCCGCGGCACGCACATTGTCCACCACTTCCACCACCGCGCCGAATTTCGCTCGCGCATCCGCTTTCAGAAATACGCGCTTGTCCGTCTTGTTCGCCAGCCGGTCCTTGATCTTCTGTGTCAACTGGTCCACCGCGATCTTGTCTGTGCCGAAAAACACCGTACCGTCGCGCTGCACCGCAACCAGCAAGGCGTCTTCTTTATCGGCGTCCGGCATCGACTCCGGACTGTTCACCTTCGCCATGTCCACGCTCACGCCCTTCTGCAACATGGGCGTGATCACCATGAAGATGATCAGCAGCACCAGCATCACGTCCACCATCGGCGTAACGTTGATGTCCGAATTAACCTTGGCGCCTTCGTTTCGCTTATTTAAAGCCATGACCTTTTTCTCCTGCGTCGTTTCCGTTCCCCGCTCCATCGCGCGAATGAGAATGAGGAGGAGGCGCCGGACATTATCCGGCGCCCACTAAGCAACTCACTTGCGCAACTGCGCTCGTCCCTAGGACCGGCGCATGCTCCGGCGCTTCAGGAAGTAATCGATCAGTTCGCTCGACGAGTTATCCATCTCCACGTCAAACGCTTCCACGCGGCCGGTCAGGTAGTTGAACATCATAACCGCCGGAATCGCCACAAACAGCCCGATTGCCGTCGTCACCAGCGCTTCCGAAATACCGCCGGCCACTGCCGCCAGACCGGTCGCTTTTTCCTGCTGAATTCCTCGGAACGCGTTCAGAATGCCGACCACCGTTCCGAACAATCCCACGAACGGCGCCGTCGATCCGATCGTCGCCAGTCCGCCCAGTCCACGCTTCAACTCGGCGTGCACAATCGCTTCCGTGCGCTCCAGCGCCCGCTTCGACGCTTCAATCGTCTCGCCGGGAATCTCTCCGGGGCTGTCCTGGTGCGCCTTAAACTCCATCAGCCCAGCCGTCACCACCTTGGCCAGGTGGCTCTTCTTGTTGCGCTCGGCTACCTTGATGGCTTCGTCGATCTTACCCTCGCGCAGCGCACCCGCTACTGCCGGCGCGAACGAGCGCGACTGGTTGCGCGCCGCGTTAAACGCCATCCAGCGGTCAATCATCACGCCGATCGACCACCCCGACATGATGAACAGAATGATAACCACGACCTTCGCCAGAATTCCCATCTGTTTCCACAGCGAAATCGGGTCCCAACCGACCTGTGCCTCTTCAAAAAGCCAGGCGGATAAAAGATGCAGATTGCTCATTGCGACTGCTGCCAAAGTGACTACCATGAGTTGCTTTTCCTCCTCGGAACTTGTCTCACCGCTCTTCCAACTAGTCCATCTTCATGAATCCAGTTCAGGCCAGCTGGCCACGCTCTACTCACCCGACCGCACCGCCATCGGGCGCAAACTTGTCGCACCAGGCTCTCGCCCGCAAGGCAAAATTACAAACGCAAACCGAGCCGTGCCCGGTTAGAAGCCTCGCTTCCATCTCACTGTTGCATTCGCAAAAAGAAATCCAGCCGGCAGACTCGCCCTCGGGTTCAGATTGACCCTCTCTCCCGTCACGGCAAGAGGAGACGGGCGAGGACGCAAACCGCCACAAAACCTAAAAGCTTGCCCGCCGCCCAAACCGCGCGGCCCGGCCTTTTCTTTCTAGCCGCCTGACAAGCTGAAATTCACCACCACCTGGGTTTCCACGGCCACCGGCTCGCCATTGAGCAGGTATGGCTTGTAGCGCCATTGTCTCACGGCCTCGATTGCGGCCGGCGCTAGCATGGCATGCCCACTGATCAACTGCAAATTCTGAATCGTACCGTCTTTGCTGATCTCCGCTTGCAACACTACCTGTCCCTGAATGCGCGCCTGCCGCGCCAGCGGCGGATACACCGGCGTCACTTTCTTAATCAGAAGACCCGTCGCCACGCCCGTCGATACGCGCACCCGCTGCGGCGTCGCCACTTTCGGAACCGCCACCGGCTGCGAACTCAAAATGCCGCCGATCACGCCTCCCGCCGATCCGCCCGGTACGCCTCCCGGTACTCCGCCCGGTACGCCCCCCATTCCCATATCCGGCGGCGCTTCTTCTTCTTTAATCATCTGCACTTTTTGCGGAATCTTGGTCGGCGTGCGCAACTGCCCGTTCACCATCTCGCTCGCGATCTTCACCACCCTTACGGGCGCCGCCGCAGGTGGCGGAGGGGGCGGAGGGGGCGGCGGAGGAGCCACCAGGAACGTCATCAGTTGCTGCTTCGGCAACGCGTCCGTATATATCAGCGGAATCAGAATCAAAACGCACAGCAACAGCATTTGCAATATGAACGACAAAACCGTCGTCCCTAAACGCTTTGTTCTGAGCTTATTCCCGGATTCGATTAGGCTGTCTTCAAACATGGGCTTCTCCTACGCGAGACCCTACCAAATCTTAGACACCGCCCGCCTCTTTCTTGCTCCCGCTTTATTGTCGTTGCGGGTCGGCGGCAGGTCCATGATTCTACGCCATTCTTCCAGCTACGCAATGCTTTGCACTTAAACTTTGACTTTCTCTTTGCGCATCGTCGGTCCCTTCGGCTGGTTCGGTCCGCCGCCCGTTCGCACCGGCATCGAAATCGGCTTCTTCCCCCGCTCGCTTCGCCATTCCTGGTACGCCACCAGAATCGGCGCCGCAATCGCGATCGACGAATACGTCCCGATCAGAATTCCAATCACCAGCGCCAGGCTGAACCCGCGCAGCACTTCGCCGCCGAAAAGGAACAGAGCAAGCACGGTAAGGAATGTTAGACCCGCTGTCAAGATCGTTCTGCTCAGCGTCTGATTGATGCTCTTGTTGACAATGTCCGCCAGGTTCTCCCGCCGCAGCAGTTTAATGTTCTCCCGAATCCGGTCAAAGACGACAATCGTATCGTTGTTCGAATATCCAATCAGCGTCAGAATCGCCGCTATCACCGTCAGCGAAATCTCCCGGTTCAACAGCGAGAAGATCCCCACGGTGATCAGCGTGTCATGGAACACGGTCAGCACCGCCGCCACGCCGTAGATCCATTCAAACCGCAGCGCCAGATAAATCAGCATTCCCGCCAGCGAATACAGCGTCGCCAGGATCGCCTGCTTGCGTAGTTGCTGCCCAACCTGCGGCCCCACAATCTCCACATTGCGGATTCCAAAGTCGGAGGCAAAAAAACCGTCCTTGATTGACGCAACCACCGCCCCATCGACCACGCCATTCAATTCGTCGATCGATCCCAGCACCCCGCTCTTTACCTTGTCTCGCTCGTCCACGATTGCCTTCGCAATCGCCGTATAGCGCGGGTTCGCATCGCTCCCGAGGTGCAGCGGATCTTTCTCCAGCAGGTAGTTCGTCAGCGCCAGCGAACTGGCATTATTCAAATCCTGCTTGCCCGCGTTCGCGCTCGCCACATTGCCCTCGAGCGCCTGGATGATTTCCGTCTTCCCTTTGTCGAGCGACTGTTCGCTGGTCTCCTGAATATCGAGCGAGATCAGCACTTCGTTATTCGAGGTCACACCGTATCGCTGCACGCGGGCATTCTTCAGCCCCGCGCGGTCGATTTCGTTGTGAATCGCCGACGGGTCCGGCGTATGCGCATACTTCACGTACACCAGTGTTCCACCGCGAAAATCCACGCCCAGCGGAATGCCATGCCAGAACCCCATCGACAGCAGTCCGGCCACGCTGAAGACCAAGGAGAAGGCGAGGAAGTACCACTTCTTCCCAAGAAAATCGATGTTTGTATTTCGAAAGAATTCCAAAGTGAAAACTCCAGGTTTCAATGTTTCAAGGTTGCAACGTTTCAAGGTTCAGGCGCTTCTACTTTGAAACCTTGAAACTCTGAAACCTTGAAACCTCCTAAATGCTTAATGCCTCTCCACGCTGCTTCCTGCTCAGCACCCAGTCAAAAATCACGCGCGACACAAACACTGCCGTAAAAAGGTTCGCCGCCAGACCGAACACCAGCGTCGTGGCAAATCCCTTCACCGGGCCCGTCCCGAAAATAAACAAAATTGCCGCCGAGACAATCGTCGTCACGTGCGTATCCACAATCGTGATCCACGCGTGCGCAAATCCCTGCTCCACCGCCGACGACGGCGTCTTACCGTTCCTCAGTTCCTCTCGGATGCGCTCAAATATCAGCACATTCGAGTCCACGCCCATGCCCACCGTCAGAATCACTCCTGCAATTCCCGGCAGCGTCAGCACCGCGCCAAAGTAGCCCATGAATCCCAGCAGAATAATCAGGTTCAGGACCAGCGCGATATCCGCATTCACGCCCGCCCAGCGATAGTAAATCAGCATGAACGCCAGCACCGCGATCATGCCCACCGCCGCCGCCCGCACGCCTGACTTAATCGAGTCCGCGCCCAGCGATGGCCCCACCGTCCGCTCTTCCAGATACTTAATCCCCGCCGGCAGCGCGCCCGACCGCAGCGTCATCGCCAGGTCCTGCACCTGCTGCTCGGTAAACCGCCCGTTGATAATGCCCGTGTCGCGGATCGGCTCCTTGATTACCGCTACTTCCTGCACCTTGTTATCCAGCACTACCGCCAGGTAATCGCCCACGTGCGCCGACGTAAACGAATAAAACTTCCTTCCCCCATCGCCCGTCAGAATAAACCGCACCGCCGGTTGTCCGTTCTCGTCGCGGCTTCCCTCAGCCGTGCGCAAATCGCGTCCCGTCACCGCCGACGCTCTCGAAATCAAATACCAGCTTTCGCCGCCTTCGTTGTCCCGCGTCGCGCTCGTTTTCCCCGGCATCAGCACCGCATCCGGCGGCAGCACTCCGCCCTTATCTTGCAGCGCCTGCTCCTCGCTCGAATATGGCCCGCCCAACGATTGCTTGATCTCCAGCATCGCGGTGGACTGCATGATCTCCTTCACCCGCGCCGGATCGTCCACGCCCGGCAGTTGCACCAGAATTTGGTACGCGCCCAGCCCATGCTCCTGAATCACCGGCTCGTTCACACCCAGCGCGTCAATCCGGTTGCGGATCGTTTCGATCGCCTGCGTCACCGCCCGGTTCTTCAGGTCTGACATGCTCTGCGGCTTCATCGAAACCGTCCACGAGTTCTCCGTCCCCGAAGACGCCTCGTAGTCCGGCAGCCGGTCCGTCACAATATTCTTGAAGTCGCTCGTCTGCTCCGGCGGCACGCCCTTCACCACGATCGCCTCCGGATGGTTCACCGGATCGGGCTTCGTGATCTCGGCATACGATATTTTCCGCGACCGCATGTCTTCCTTCAGCCGCGCAATCGCATTGTCGGAATCCACGTTGACCGCGTCATTCACCTGCACCTGCAATATCAGGTGCGTGCCCCCGCGCAAATCCAGCCCCAGATGAATCTGGTCCCGCATCGAGGCCACTAGCCCCTTGCCCGACCACCCCATCGGATTCCCGAAGATCCCGAACATAAAAATCAGCAGGATCCCGACGATTACCACTAGCTTCCACGTAATGTTCTTATTCATGAGAAAAACAATCTTTCACCGCAAAATATTTGGCTCGTAGCTCGAAGCTCGAAGCTCGAAGCTCGTAGCTAGTCACTTCACTTCCTCCGTCGCCACCGAAACCACCGACGCCCGGCTCACTTCCAGCTTCAAATTATCCGGAGGCACGCGCAACGTGATCGCATCGTCCTTCAGCCCGATAATCGTTCCCCGCAATCCGCCCGTGGTCACGATCCGGTCCCCCGTCTTCAACTGGCTCAACATTGCCTGCCACTTTTTCTGCTTCCGCTGCTGCGGCAAAATCAGCAAAAAATAAAAGATTGCAAAAATAAAAAGCAGCGGCGCCAGACCCAGCAGCCCCGACCCCGAAAACTGAAACCACGCGCCCAGATTTCTGCTCATACCCGCGAAAACCACCATTGCGTCCAAGTTGATTCCTTTGCTACCGGCCTTGATGAAAGGCTGTGAAATTCAGAAGGTTGTACGGCGACTCGCCGCCCCCCGTGGTCTCCCGGCCAAACCCTTTCCCGGCCCCAGACCATACCTTTGCAGGCTGCATCCTGACGCCGATCTCTGGCCTTTACCTCAATCGGCACAGCAAGAAGACGGACTGAATCCCCAAGTTAAATAGAATGCCGGACGCCCCAGTCGAGTGTCAAGGCGCGTTTGCGCCGCCAGCGCCTTAATTCCGCTTTTCCACCATCTAAAGTCCCACACTGCGTCCTCCGCGCCCTCCGCGTTTCAAGATTTCCCCGCCGCACCAAAACTACCCTGCCCCGACTCCCCGCATCCCCTCCCGCACCCGCTGCATCGTCCCCAGATAAAAATGCAAATTATGGATCGTATTCAGCACCTGCCCCAATATCTCCCCCGTCGCAAAAAGGTGCCTTAAATACGCCCGCGAATATCTCCGGCACACCGTGCACTCGCACGCCGCATCCAGCGGCCCCGCATCCTCCGCGTACCGCGCCTGTTTGATCGAAACCCGCCCCCCCGACGTAAACAGCAACCCATGCCGCGCCGCCCGCGTCGGCATCACGCAATCCATCATGTCCACGCCCATTCGCGCGTACAGCGCAATCTCCTCCGGCGTCCCCACTCCCATCAAATACCGCGGCTTGTCCGCCGGCAAAAACCCGAGCGTCCACTCCACAATCTCCCGCGTCATCTCCCGAGGCTCCCCCACGCTCAGCCCCCCAATTGCATACCCCGGAAACCCAATCTCCACCGTCCGCAACGCCGACTCCCGCCGCAACTCCCGATCCATCCCCCCCTGCACAATCCCAAACAAAGCCTGCGTCTCCCCCACCCCCGCCCGCACAGCTCCAACACAGTCATTCCCCCCTCCAACATTGTCATTCCGAGCAAAGCGAGGAATCTCATGTTCCCCTGCCATGTCCCGGGTCGCCCCGGCCCCGCCTGGCTGAGAGCTGAGAGCTGAGAGCTGAGAGCTTCCCCACGGCACCTCATCCTTATGCGCCTCAAAATACTCTTTGCTCCGCGCCGCCCACCGCAGCGTCATCTCCATTGACTCCCGCACCCGCTCCCGCTCCGCCGGATGTTCCGTGCACTCGTCAAACGCCATGATGATGTCCGCGCCTAGCCCAATCTGCGCTTCCATCGCCCGCTCCGGACTCAGAAAATGTTCCGACCCATCCAGATGCGACCGGAACGTCACTCCCTCTTCCTTCACCTTCCGCAACTCACTCAGACTGAAAACCTGAAACCCGCCCGAATCCGTCAGAATCGCCCGCTCCCACGACATAAACCGGTGCAGCCCGCCCAGCCGCCGCACCACCTCCACCCCCGGCCGCAAATAAAGGTGGTAAGTGTTCCCCAGCAGAATCTGCACGCCCAGTTCTTCCAGCAGTTCCTGCCCCACGCCCTTCACCGACCCCAGCGTTCCCACCGGCATAAACACTGGCGTCTCCACCACTCCATGCGGAGTGGCCAGCGACGCAGCCCTCCCCGCGCCCGCAATTGATTCAATTTGAAATGAGATTGACACCGCGAAGAATTCTAATTGATCGTAGAAAAGGAATTGCGGCAGTCCGACGGCAAGCCTGAAGAATTCAGGAAGGAGAACCCCGTGCCCCCCGTGGTTGAAGCTTCGCCTACGACCCCGTAATCTTCACCCGCAACTCCTCCGGCAGCCGGTCCCGTATCTCCGCCGGCAAGCGATCGTGTACATGCCGCGCCCCAATCATCGCCGCATCCACCACCGCCATCGGCGCCGGTGTCGCCACCGCCACCACCAGCCAGATCAGCGCCGACAGTGCGAATCCCGCCAGCGCCCCCAGTTCCAGCCACAGCGCATGCCGCGGCTCAAAATATCGGATCGCCGCAAACGCCAGAAGAAATGCCCCCGCCGAAACCGATGCCAGCACAATCAGCGAAATATCGATAATCCGGTGCAGCTTCTGCCGGCCCCGGCAGCGCTCGCATTCCGCGAAATGCTGTTCGTAGTCCCCGCGCATCTCCGGCGCCAGCCCGGAAATGTCGTAGCGCCACCCCGCAAGGATCTTCCCTACGATCGGTTCTACACACTGATTCATAGTAATTTACAGCCGGATTGGCCGGAGTGCTTCGGTTTGGGCCGCCAGCAGGATGCGGTTCTTCCATAGCCCCTGCCGCCCGCGCAGGGCTTGCTCCGCCGAGGCCCGCGCGATTTCGGGATGATTATTCTGTTCAGATAAATGCGCCAGTACTACATACTCGGCCACTCCATCATAGTCGTTCGAGAAAAATTCCGCGAGCGCCTCGTTCGACAAATGCCCCACCCGGCTCATCACCCGCTGCTTCACCGCCCACGGATACGGCCCCCCGCGCAGCATCTCCACATCGTGGTTCGATTCCATCACGAGTACGCTGCACCCGCGCAAATGGTTCCGCACACTTGCCGGCATGTAACCGAGGTCGGTCGCAAACCCAATCTTGATTCCTTCCGCCCGGAACGTGAACCCCACCGGATCGGCCGCATCGTGCGGAATCGTGAACGGCGAAACTTCAATGTCCCCGATCCGAAAACTCCGCCCCGCCCAAAAATGCTCGCACTTCGGCAGTTCCGGCGCCTGCCCCGCCTCGTCCCGCATCGCCCGGTTCCACGTATGATGCGTCGCTTCCGTCAAATAAACCGGAATCTTGAATTTCTTCGCCAGCCGCTCCAGGCCCGCCACATGGTCCGAATGCTCGTGCGTGATCAGCACCGCCGCAATCTCATCCACACGCTCGCCCACTTCCTTCAGACGCTTGCACGTCTCCCGCCCGGAAAGCCCGGCGTCCACCAGGATTCGCGTTGTGCTGCTCGAGATCAGCGCGCAGTTCCCACGGCTGCCGCTGGCCAGCACCGACACCGACACTGACATACGCATCAATGTACGCGCCCCCGCTGTGGATTGGGAGTGCATATTCAGTTATCCAGCACCTTCGTTAAAACGATTAGGTCTCGCCCCTCCGCCCGCATCCCTTGCGACCCGGCGTCCGTCACTTCTTCTTCGGAAATAAATTATCCACCACGCCCCGGCATATCGACCCACCCACCGCCCCCGCAATTCCCGGCAGAAACGCCAGGAACGATTCGTACACCTGCGCCCGCGTTGGCTTCCGCGTCAACACAAAATATGCCAGCCACTCCCCCACCGGAATGCACACTCCGATCACCAGCACCCACCGCCACGGCCTCCGCGGGCTCAAAAAACCCAGCAGCATGCACGACGACACCACCACCAGTGCCGTCAGCAGGATGTGTTCCTCGGCGTCAACTTTGATGTCGAGCCACGCCGCCGCTATCCCAAACACGACCGCCAGAAAATAGTAAACGGCGTCACTGCCTCCCTTTTGTTCCGCCCGCGTTTCGCCCGATGCACTCGTCATATCCCGATTCTAGAGCGGGTTTCCCTTTTACTGTAGCCGGATCTTGGCCGCCACTGCGCTAGTATCGTGCGTCAAACAGCCTGGCGTTTATAAACCGTAAGGTTCCCCCGTGATTCCTCCGTGCCCCCCGTGGTGAAAGCCTTTGACTTCCTCGCCACTCCGGCGGACAACACCTCCTAACTCATTAACAACAAAATACTTTACCCGCAACTCCTTTAAACTCAAAGACCTGGCGCCTTCCGCCCCTAAGTCTTTGATTCCCAAAGACCACCCTCAGGGGGGTCTCCAACCCACACCAATAACCCTGTCAATAGGCAGAACTTACACGATCCGACTTACCTTACTCATTCCAAGCCACATATAAAGTTCCCTTAATTGTCCGCTTACCCCCCTCCAATTTGAGATACTAGACTTATAGAGACAAATAAATCAGCGCGGCCCCGTGCCGCGCTTTTTTATTGCCTCTCATTCATTAGGAGCCTGACTTATGGCGTCTTATCCAGTAGAAATTCGGCGTTGTCACCATATCAAGACCAGCGGCGCCCAATGCGGCTCTCCCGCCGTCAAAGACAAAGACCTTTGTTACTACCATCAGCAAAACCGCCCCGCCCCCGCCGAACTCTACCTCGACGGAGACCGCTATCCCGACAGCAGCATCATGCTCCCGCCCTTCGAGGACGCCCACTCCATTCAGATGATGCTCCGCCACGTCGTCCAGCTCCTGCTCTGCCGCCGCATTGACCGCAAAGACGCCGGCCTCGCTCTCTACGCCCTCCAGATCGCCTCCGGCAACCTCAAGCAGATGCAGGCCGAGAAACCCAAGCCCACCCAGGTCGTCGTCGAGCCCGAAAAGGTCGCCGAAACCCCGCTAGGCATGACCCCATGGTCGGCCACCGGCGA
>PLHW01000014.1 GCA_003139095.1 Acidobacteriaceae bacterium | reverse complement strand
ATCAAGGTCATCGGTGTCGGCGGAGGCGGTAACAATGCCGTCAACCGCATGATCGACTCGGGCATGGAGCACATTGAATTCATCGTGGCCAACACTGACTTGCAGGCTCTGCGCATGTCGCGCGCCGCCACCAAGCTTCAGCTCGGCGTGAAGCTGACCAACGGCCTCGGCGCGGGCGCCAATCCCGAAATCGGCCGCAAAGCGGCGCTGGAAGACTCCGACAAAATCATCGAAGCCCTCGAAGGCGCCGACATGATCTTCGTCACCGCCGGCCTCGGCGGAGGCACCGGCACCGGCGCCGCTCCCATCATTGCGTCGCTCGCCAGCGAAATGGGTGCGCTTACCGTGGCCGTGGTTACCAAGCCGTTCGCCTTCGAAGGCAAACGCCGCATGCAGCAAGCCGAGCGCGGCATCTCCGAACTCATGGAATCCGTCGACACAACCATCGTCATCCCCAACGAAAAGCTGCTGGCGGTTGCGGAAAACGCTGGGTTCTTTGAGTCCTTCCGCATCGCCGATGACATTCTGCGCCAGGGTGTGCAGGGCATTTCGGACATCATCACCATTCCCGGCATCATCAACCGTGACTTCGCTGACGTGAAAGCCATCATGGCCGGCATGGGCTACGCCGTAATGGGCACGGCGACCGCTGCCGGCGAGCACCGCACAGTTGAGGCCGCACAGCGCGCTATCGCCTCACCGCTGCTCGAAGCGGGAGCCATCGACGGCGCACGCGGGATTCTCATCAACATCACCGGGTCGACTTCCCTGAAGCTCGCCGAAGTGCAGCAGGCCTGCACGATTATTCAGGGAGCCGCGCACGAAGACGCCAACATCATTTTCGGAGCCGTGCTCGATGAGAAGATGAAAGATTCCGTGAAAATCACGGTCATTGCAACGGGATTCAAAGAGTCGGATGTGAAACGGCCGCGCCACAATGAATCGTTTGATCCGATCATCGTGCCGCGCCACCGCGATCACTTCCACCTGACGGATCACGCCGACGATTTTGCGGACGAACCGGTCGCGCGAGTCGAAGACCGCGAGCCGACGTTCGAACCAGCCTTCGAACCCGATCCCGCGCCCGCAGCATTCGAGCACACGCCGCCCGCGGCCTTTAATTCACAACAAGGGGAAGTAATCTCGCTCGACGGCATGCGAACATCGACACCCACTTATGTTGCGGAGGACCTCGATGTCCCGGCCTTCTTGCGCAAACGCAACGATGTGATGTAGAGAGCATGGAGAAATCACGAAAAACGGCGACCGAGAGGCCGCCGTTTTGATTTTCGATCTGAATTAACGCCGCAACCCTTACCGCCCCCAAATCCGGTTCGCCCCAATCACCAGCCCAAGCGTCAGGCAAGCAATCACGATTTCGCCGAGCGCGGTTCCCCCAAAATGAAAAAGCCGCCCGAATAAATCGGGCGGCAATTATTTTTGAACTGCTACTGCCAGGAAATCACGAATCCATGAATCACGAAGTTATCGTCGAAATACGAGCCTGTGGTTTGCCCGGCCGCATTGTTGGTCAGTGGAATCGTGCCCTGGCCGGCGCCTTGGCCCGCGGCCTTAACACTGAACCGCTGGATGCCTCCTCCCCAGGACCGCTTGTAGCCGCGTTGCACTCCATACACGTTCACGAAGTTGCCCACCACCACTCCATGCATGTTGATGCCTTCCGCCACCGTGCCCTGCCCCGCGGCCTTGCCTGCCCCGCGCGCATCGAACAGTCGGAAGCCACCGTTTACGTCGCGCACGAAGCCGTGCATCACACCCAGCTTGTCCATCACCTCGCCGGTGAGTTGTCCACCAACATCGACGCTCCATGAGTAAGTGCCTTGGCCTGCTGCCAGACCCGCGCCGGGTGCGTCAAACGTGGTGACACCAACCCCGGGAACCCGCAACCACCCGTGGGCCACATCGTTCGCGTCGATCACCCAACCGGTGAGCAATCCGGTCTGCGTCAGGCATGAGGCCCAACCGGTAAACGTGCCTTGGCCGGGGCCCTTCCCTGCATTCACAGCGTCGAACACGGTGAATTTCCAGCTCGGACTGAGCAGGAAGCCGTGGGCTACTCCATACCCGTCGAAGTAGTTTCCCGCGATCGTCCCGCCTGCATTGATATTTCCGGGCAGCGTGCCCAGCCCATAGCCATGGCCAACGCCCGGAGCATCGAACTCCGTGATCGTTCCGTCCGGAGTCCGCAGGAATCCATGGAGCATGTTGCTGATGTCAACATAGAATCCAGTGATTAGCCCCGCGTCGTTCATGGCTGTCGCATAGGTGCCTTGGCCGCCCAAAACACCCATGGGAGTCGGAACGAATCCGGCCACACTCTGCGTGCCCGCATCTGGGGCATCGAATTCCGTGAAACTGCCGTCCGGACCTCTCACAAACGCGTGATACACATTGACAGAGTCGGAGTAGAATCCCGCGATCGCTCCTGCCGCATTGATCGCCGGGGCCTGCGTGCCCTGATAGGGCGCATTGCCCCCACCGGGGTATCCGGTAGGATCGAAGGTGATGATTTTATACTTGCTGGCTGCGGCCTGCGGCAACGCCGCCAAAACAAAGCAGGTGAGAAGAATCAACATCAAAAAGCTGATGCGCTTCATAATAACCCTCCACAAATTGTCTTGGACTTACAGGGCCCACTTGCACCAGATCGGTTCGCTACTCGCCTGAGGGGTGATGCGTCGCCTGGGAACTGCTCTTCGGGAGGCGAGAAAGAGAAGGAGAAACGACAGACGCATTCAACTACAAGTCCGCCTATACTCCCAATCGGCTTTCGCTGTCAGTGATCGGCATCACAGGCGTCCGGTAATACAAAGAACAGTGCGAGGGCGAATCAATCTATCGCTTCGGTCGCGCCGCACGCTTTGGCTCGGCACGTTTTCATTCCGCAGCCTGAAGGCGGGCGGTGTTCAAAAAGTGTCTGGCTCAATCCGCGAACAACCTGCATACTGAAAGTCCAATTGCGTGGACTCCGCCGCTGACAACCAGGAACGCACACCGCCCGCTCATCCCAGTCGGCGCCGCATCGCGATGTTTTCTGTTTCTCTGCTCGTTCTGAGCCTTCTTGTGCTGCTGGCGCGGCCCATGTTCACGCATATTCGCGCCGCCGGTCTTCTGCTGCGCATCGAGAATCCGCAAAACCCTGGTGCGCTCGGCCGCTTTCATACCTACCCCGTCGATGAGTCGTTAAGGGAAGTGTCCACGGCCTCGGGCACAATCCGTGCTCGCCTTTATGTTCCAAAAGGCATTGCCAATGCGCCCGGAATGCTCGTGGTGCACGGCGTGCATCATCTCGGCATCGACGAGCCGCGCCTGGTCGCCTTCGCACGCGCCTTGTCGGCCAGCGGCATTCGCGTTCTCACGCCCGAACTGCTTTCACTCGCGGATTATCACGTGGAGAGCCAGTCCATTACTCTCATCGGCGATTCCGCCTGCACGCTTGCCACCTCTCTCAATGAGAAGGTGGGAGTGCTCGGCATCAGCTTCGGAGGAGGACTGTCGCTGCTCGCCGCCTCCGACCCGCGCTTCTCGCCATACATCCGTTTCGTCGTCTCCATCGGAGCGCATGACGATCTCGAGCGCGTTTCGCAATTTTTCATCACCAACCGGATTCTCCGCCCCGACGGCACGACGTTGAATATGGCGGCACACGAGTACGGGCCGCTCGTCCTCATCTATTCTCACGTGGAGGATTTTTTTCCGGAAGCCGACATTGGCACGGCGCATGAATGTCTTCGGCAGTTGCTCTGGGAAAAGGTCGATGTCTCGCGCAAGTGCAGCGAACTGCTCAGTCCGCCTTCGCGACAAAAAATGGAATTGCTCTACAGCGGACATGTGAACGCATTAGCGGCCGAGATGATGCAGTCCGTTGCCCGGCACCGCACCGAGATGGTGCCCGTGTCCCCGCGCGGCCATTTGGAATCGCTGCGTGTCCCCGTCCTACTCCTGCACGGCGCCGCGGACAACGTCATCCCGCCCTCGGAGTTGCTCTGGCTGCAACGCGACGTGCCGCCCAAATTTCTGGTATCCGCGCTCGTCAGTCCCGCCCTGAGCCATGTCTCCATGGAGGGCAGGCCCACGCTGGCTGACAATCTGCGCCTCGTTCATTTCATGGCGCAAATGTTGCACTTGAGTGACGATAGGCAGCCGATTGGAGTTCGGCCTTTGCTCATGATGCGCCAAGATCCCCAGCCCACTAAAACCATAGCGACCGGATCGCATCCGCGCTGGCATGAGTAATGGCCGATGCCGGCACCCGCCCGTCCTCGCGCCATGCCCGCCCATACAAAAATTTCCGCGATCATGCCAAGATCACGCAGCGCCAGTTGAAGTGCGTCAAGCTTGTTGAAGTGCGAGAGTCCAACCCGCTCAGCGATACGTCAAATACTCGATCCCGACCCTCATGTGATGCAACAGCACGTCGGGCATCGTCATGGCAAGGGTTAACCCGAGCAACCCGTGCACAATCGCAATCGGATAGATGCTACGGTAACGCTGAAACATCGAACAAAAAAATAACGCGCCGATGAACGTAAAAGTTGTAAGAAGCGGACTGGGGACATGGGCAACGGCAAATAGAGTTGCGGCTACCCAAACTGCCCTCGAGGCGCCAAACAACTCCTCGCAGCGCGTGAAGAAAAACGATTGCAGAATGAACTCCTGCAGGAGTGCCCAGAGAAAATAGGCCGAAGCCAGGTGCAGATTCGGCCAGGTGGGATTCGCCGGAATTTCTCCGCCGGCCCAATGCACCATAAAGATGAGAAAGATGGCGGTTGAAAAACTTACCGCTAGCACAAGGGTTGCGCCAAACGTAGTCGGAAGGCCCAGACCCATGCGGCGCACCGATGGGCGATCGACCAGAACAAACAAGAGAACAGCGACTACGCCAACCAGAGCCCATCGGATTCGCGTCGTTCCGCGGTATGCCCACAGCGAGCCCTCGATTAGCACATAGACGACGATCAACTGCAACCACGTGAATGCGGCCCGGTACCGTGGCGGAATCTCAAGTGAAGACGTCACGACGTACAGTCTATGATGCAAGAGCGGCTTGGCGCGCCGCGACAATCATCCGCCCACTCTCGAGTGGCAGCGATCCCGAGTCGAGCACCGCGTTATGGAACGCGCGCACATCGAACTTAGCTCCTAATTCCCGCTGCGCCCGAGCGCGTAACTCGAGTATCTTGATCTGGCCCATCTTGTATGAAAGCGCCTGTGCCGGCCATGTAATAAACGATCCACCTCGGTATTGATTGTCCTCGCCATCCATCGCGGTGTAATTACTCACGCTGCGCAAGATTAAGAACCTCCAATTCCCAAACTCATCGCCATGTCTCGCGGTAGGCAAGAAATCGCAATCGGTTGCACATCTAAGTACCTTTCTGGTTAACCGAGCCCCGGCCGCCCGCCGATTTCCCCACCCTCGAAAAACGATAATAAATCGCACAGAATCAGCATCTTAACGTTACCGCAGCCCGATTTACAGATTTCTACTTTCCATTTGCCTCAAATCGCCTAAATCTCATACTATCGGACAGTTGCGCGGGATGGAACTTTGGTTCCGTGCTTTGGCGAACTCCTTGCATCATAATTGTTAAGGTTGACGATTTTAATTCCTCTCAACCTCTGGGGATGGTTTTTGTGAAAGTGAAGTTCGGTATCTGGCACGTCCGCCTCGCTCTGTGTATCGCATTGGTAATTGCACTCGAGGCCGCAGGCTTTGCCGCCAGCGTGAATCCGCGTTCGCTCTCTTCTCATTCGCTGAACTCGCGTTCCAAGTCGCGGAAGGTAACGGAAAGCCAGCACGCGCGCCGGCGGATGCATGCGCTCGCGCACAGCCGCGCACCTCTTGCCAGATCGCCGCTTGTTAAGTCCGCCGTCACTCGCCGTCACCACTACTACGAGCGCTTTTACACCAGTTCATTCGCCTCCGACATCACGGAAGGCGACATCACGACTGGTGAAGATCCCATCGTCCGCCAGGCCGCTATCGACGCGCTTGGAAACATGAATGGCACCGTGGTCGCCATCGAGCCGACCAGCGGCCGCATCCTGGCCATGGTCAATCAGAAGCTTGCGCTCTCCAGCGGCGCGCAGCCCTGCTCGACGATTAAGTTGTCGGTCGCGCTCGCCGCCGTCAGCGAAGGTCTCGTCGACCGTGGCACCGAAGTTCCGATCGCCGGCCGCGTCCGCATGAACCTCACCGAAGCGCTCTCGCACTCGAACAACGCTTATTTTGAGGCTCTCGGCCGCCGTCTCGGCTTTGAAAAGGTGAGCTACTACGCACATCAGTTTGGGCTCGGTGAGTACGCCGGCTACAACGTTCGCGGCGAGCAACTCGGCACCTATCCGGAAGAAGAAATTTCCCCAAAACTCGGCGGCGTCGGCAAGATGTGCTCGTTCGGCGAAGGCATTTCCATGACGCCTCTTCAACTCGGGGCGCTGGTTGCCGCGATCGCCAACGGCGGCACTCTTTATTACCTCCAGCATCCGACTTCACCCGATGCGGTTGCCGACTTCCAGCCCATAATCAAGCGCCATCTCGATATCGCGACCGCGATCCCCGAGCTTTCCGATGGTATGGCTGGCGCCGTCGCGTACGGCACTGCCCGCAGCCTCCGCCTCAACTTTAATGAGGAATCGATTCTTGGCAAAACCGGTACCTGCTCCCACGCCGGCACGCGTTTCGGATGGTTCGCCTCTTACGCCAACACCGACATTGGCCGCATCGTGACGGTCGTTTTCCTGCGCGGCGGACGGCCAACTTTCGGCCCCAAGGCCGCCGAGATTACCGGCCGCATGTACCGCGAGCTCTACGACCACAACTTCTTTGTCGCCCACTCTGCGGCTACCACTCCAAGCCCCGATTTGGAGCGAGTTCTGGCGCGGCCCACGACACAGCAGTAGCCAAAACACATTCTTGAGTCGTTAAGGAAAACTACCGGGCAGGATCGCGAGTCTTCGTTCAATCCCCCGCGCAAGCACAATACAGCGGGCAAACCTGGCGCGCAAAAAATACGGCGACGAACCGTGAAAAGCGCTAAGTACCCTTCACCTCGTCCCGCTCCACCATTCCGTCTTTAATGTAGATAATGCGATGCGCGTACTCGGCAATGTCGTGCTCGTGCGTCACCAGTACGATGGTGTTGCCTTCCGCATGGAGCCGGTCAAACAGCGCCATGATTTCATTGCCCGTCTGCGAGTCGAGATTCCCCGTGGGCTCGTCGGCCAGAATAATTGCCGGATTGTTGACCAATGCGCGCGCCACGGCCACGCGCTGGCGCTGTCCGCCGGAAAGTTCGTTGGGCTTGTGGCTCATGCGATCGCCCATACCGACCGCCGCCAGCGCGGCTTTGGCGCGCTCGGCGCGTTCCGCCGACGGCACGCCCGCATAAATCAGGGGCAGTTCCACATTGTGCAGCGACGTGGCCCGCGCCAGCAGGTTGAAGGTTTGAAACACAAAACCAATTTCCTTATTACGAATCCGCGCGAGTTCGTCGTCATCCAGTTCGCTGACCAGTTGCTGGTTCAGCCAGTATTGTCCCTTGGAGGGCGAATCCAGGCAGCCGATCAGGTTCATCAATGTCGATTTGCCCGATCCCGACGGCCCCATGATGGCGACATATTCGTTCCGCCGAATCTTGAGGTTGATGCCGCGCAACGCATGCACCTGCTGTTCCGAGCCCATGTCATAGGTCTTCCACAGGTCCTCGGTCGCAATCATGCACGAGTCGGGCACAGCCTGATTCGCGGTTCCTGGAATGGAGAGAATCTCCGCAGTCGCCATGTCTTTCTCCTTGTCCGGCTCGGGCACGCACGCTCCTCTGGCCGTTCTATCTTTGACGCGCCAGTCCGGCGGATGTTAGTCGCCTCGCTGGCATTGAACCCCGATCCCGCCCTGTGTCTATCGTCCCCGCGCTTTTTCGCTGCGGGGCCATACCGCTAACTGCTCTCTTCTTCTTCCTTCTTCGGCGTCGTGTTATCTATTTTGACGCTGGTTCCGGGCTTGAGCGTACGCAAAACCTTGTAACTCCCGGTGATGATCTCGTCACCCTCTTTCACGCCATGAGTGACCTCGATGTCGGTGGTGCCGCTGATGCCCGTCTCGACCGGCACAAATTCCGCTTTCTTGTTGCGGATGACAAACACGCCCGGAACTTCTTCCTTTGCCTTCGCCGCATCGACGGGGGCGGCCGCCTGCACCGATCCCTTCGCATCTCTCGGCGCCAGGTCCGCCTGTGTGCGCACCGTCAGGGCCTGGATCGGAATGCTCACGACGTTGCTGCGGGTCGCCGTCGTAATCTTCGCCGTCGTCGAAAGTCCGGGCCGCAAATCTTCCGGGGGGTCGGTGAGCGTCACCACCACCTTGAAATCCTTCGCCTCCTCGCTCGTCGAGGTGGCTTGTGACGTCGATACGCCGGTCGAGCGCACGATCGCGTTATCCCCAATCTCCGTCACCGTCCCGTGGAACGTCTTCCGCGGAATGGCGTCAATCGTTATCTCGGCAGGCTGACCCATCCTGACGTTCACGATGTCGGTCTCATCCACCTTCACTTCCGCCGTAATCACCGACATGTCCGCCAGCGTCATCAGAGTGCTGCCCGGAGCGTTCTGAATCCCCATCACCACCGTCTCGCCTTCGCGGACGGGCAGGTTCGTAATTACGCCATCGTAGGGCGCCGCATAGACGGTCTTTTGTAGTACGTCAGAGACGCGCGTCAGGTTCGCCTGATTCTGCGAAATATGCCCTTGCGCGGAATCCCTCTGTGCCGTAGCCTGTTCGACTCGCGCTCGCGCTTGCGCCAGTCCGGCTTCGGCCGATTCCCAGGCCGCCTTTTTAGTGTCGTAATCCTGCTTGGCGATGAGGGCGTTTTTATATAATCCCTGCGCGCGCTCCCAATCCAACCGCGCGTGATCGGCATCCGATTGCGCCCGGTTCAAGTCCGCTCGCGACGTCTTCAAGCCCGCTTCCGCCGCCACATAATCGGTCTCGGCAGCCTGCAGGGACGCTTTGTTGGCGTTGACATCCGCGGTCGACTGGACGTTCTCCAACTGCGCCAGCACGTCGCCCTTTTTCACCCGGTCGCCCTCTTTGACGTGCAGCTTGACGATCTTTCCGAAGGCGTTCGCTCCAATGTTCACGTAGGTCTTGGGCTTGATCTCGCCGGACGCGCTGACCACCGAACTCAAATTTTGTTTTTGCGCCTTGCCGGTTTGCACCGTGACCAGGTTCTTCCGGCTTTGGTACACGGTGACGCCCACGATGATGGCAAGCGCCAGCACCGCCCCGACTGCGATCAGAATTTTCTTCCAGGTCTTCATGACTTCGTGAGTAGACTAGATTAACAGTGAACTCCGACATCCCGTTGTACGACTGCTTGACTGACTGCTCGCGCCCCGACTCGCACAACTCAGCCCCTGCAATCAATTACGTACTGGCGAGAGGCAAAGTTCCCCGGTTAAGGTTGGAGACGGAGGCAACGAGCATCGATTCGATCTTCCATCCCGGATACCCGGTCAGCCGCCTCATCGGATGATTCGATCATAACCAACAGATCGCGCTCCAGCCAAGTCATTATAGCCTGTCGTCCCGGGTCCGCGGGGCGCGCTCAAAACCCTCTTCGCGACGCATGGCTCACACCGCAAACTGCCAATTATGAGCATTTTACAGAACATTTCCCCCGGAAAATCTTTCTCCACAGGCCTCTTTTTCTTGCCTGTTCGTATCCAAACACATAGAATCGTTAGCAGCGCAGTTTCTCCCAAGGCAGGCCCCTTCTATGCTCGCTGTTGGATCTCGTGAATATTTCGTTGTGGCGGTTCTCAGGCTGGCTTCCCTAAGGCGGCTGGGATGGGTACTGGCCGGCCTCCTCGCTCTGGGCCTTTCCACTGTTTCGCCCGCGCTGGCTAACGATAAGGATAAAGACTCCGACAAAGCGGCGACCGCACAGACGCCGTCAAATGACAGCTCGGTCGATCCCCTGAAGCGCCCCATCCCGGAAAATCAAAAAAAGGCAAACGCCAAAGCCCTGAAGCAGGAACTCAGCAAGACCTACAAGAAGTGGCTGGAAGAGGACGTCCGTTGGATCATCACCGACGAAGAGCGCAAAGCCTTCATGCAACTCTCCAACGACGAGGAACGCGACCAGTTCATCGAAGCCTTCTGGCAGCGCCGCGATCCCACTCCCGATACCGAAGAGAACGAGTTTAAAGAAGAGCACTACCGCCGCATCGCCTACGCAAACGAGCATTTTGCTGCCGGCATTCCCGGCTGGAAGACCGATCGCGGCCGCATGTACATCGTCTTCGGGCCTCCCGATGAAATCGACGCTCACCCGTCCGGCGGTTCCTACCAGCGGCCCATGGAAGAGGGCGGCGGCGAGACCTCCACGTTCCCCTTTGAGGACTGGCGCTACCGCTACATCGAGGGCATCGGCCAGGAAGTCAACATTGAGTTCGTCGATAGCTGCATGTGCGGCGACTTTCACATGACCATCGACCGCTCCGAAAAGGACGCCCTGAAGTACACGCCCAACGCCGGCCTTACGCTTTACGAGCAGATGGGCCTGTCCAACAAGACCAACCGCTTCACCAATGGCGGCCTTGAACAGTTAGGCGCCGGCCCGTTCAATCAGGATATACAGACCAAGCAATTCGATCGTCTCGAGCAATTCGCCAAACTGCAAGCGGCGCCCGCGGTCAAGTTCAAGGACCTTGAGGAAATTGTCAGCCACAAGATCAGCATCAACCTGATGCCTTTCGATGTGCGCGCCGACTTTGTTCGCGTCACCAGCGACACCGTTCTCGTTCCCATCACCATTCAGGTCAAGAACCGTGACATCACCTTCCAGAATAAAGACGGCGTCGAACGCGGCACCATCAACATTTTCGGTCGCGTCACCACTCTGACCGGCAAAATCGTTCAGACCTTCGAAGATCCCGTTCAGGTCGATGTTCCCATCGAACTGCTTCCGAAGACCGCCGAAAATTCCTCCGTCTACTGGAAAGCTCTGCCGCTGCGCGTCAGCCAGAATCGCTACCGCCTCGATATCGTCGTTAAGGACGTCAACGGCGATCGCACCGGAACCTGGAGCCGCGCCATCGTCATCCCAGACTTCAGCGAAGATCACCTGAGCAACTCATCGCTTATCATTGCCGACCAGATGGAACCCGTCGCCGCCAAAAACGTCGGCACCGGCAACTTTGTTATCGGTCAAACCAAGGTTCGTCCCCGCGTCGCCTCCTCCGACGGCAAACCGGTTTCCTTCAAGCGAAGCCAAAAACTGAATTTCTGGATGCAGGTTTACAATCTCAGCGTGGACGAGAAGACGCACAAACCTTCTGCCACCATTGAGTACAACGTGACCGACTCCAACAACAAGGCGGTCATCCATACCATCGAGTCGACCGACACCATGGGCAACGTCGGCGATCAGGTCACGCTCCAGAAGACTCTGTCGGCGGC
This sequence comes from Acidobacteriaceae bacterium, assembly GCA_003139095.1. Taxonomy (GTDB): domain Bacteria; phylum Acidobacteriota; class Terriglobia; order Terriglobales; family Acidobacteriaceae; genus Acidiflorens. The sequence continues at coordinate 164,382 of PLHW01000014.1, read as the reverse complement.
CAACCTTCAGCCCGGCATGTACAAGATTGAGATCAAGGTCAACGATAAGCTTTCCAAGCAGTCGGTTGACCCGACGGCGATGTTCACCGTCGAATAAAATGTTGTGGGTGTGGTGACGGGGTTTTCCCCCGTCGCGGCTTGTAGTAAGCGGCCTTATGGACTAAGCTGTTGCGATTGGACGGGCTTCTCCCCGTCAAAGGTGGTGGGCGTGATGTTCCGAAAGCTCGGGTTCTTCGCGATCCTCTTGGCCTTGGCTCTCCCGGCTTGGCCGGAGTCCGCGAAAATCTCTGCCGGCACCATCTCCGGATACGTCCGCGACCGCAGCGGCGCGCCTCAAATGGGCGCCGTCGTCGAAATTCTCGGCGCCGCCCAAAAAGCATTCACCGACGATCACGGCTTCTATTCCATCTCCAGCCTCATTCCCGGCATCTACAGCCTCAAGGTCAGCGCCCCTGCGTTTCTTCCGACCCTGCGCGAAAAAATCGGCGTCCGCTCCGGCGCGAGGCTCATGGTCAATGTCACCCTGACCAACCTTTTTGAAGCTATTCAGCTCGTCACCGTTCCGCCGCAGGCCGATCAGGACGACTGGAAATGGACTCTCCGCGCCATCTCCAACCGTCCCATTCTCCGCATTCTCCCCGATGGCACCACCGCCATAGTCGAAAATGGCAACGACCTCAAGGGCAACGTCACCCTTCTTGCGGGCGCGCCCGGCGAAGGCTTCGGCAGCCCGTCCGATATGTCAGCTGCCTTCTCCGTCGAGCGCTCTCTGGCTTCGACCGGTACGGTTCGCCTCAACGGCGACGTCGGCTACGGTTTCGACGGCGCTCCCAATCCGGCCGCCGTCCTTCGCACTACGTACACGAGCCACTACAGCGACGTCTTTGAGCCTTCACTTTCCATCTCCGCTCTGCGTCTGAATTCCCCCGATCTCGGCACCATTCCGGGCGCCTCCTTGCAGGCTCTCTCCGTCACCAGTTCTGACCGCATGGTGCTCGGCAATTTTTTTGAGATGACGGTCGGCAGCGAACTTCAGTCCATCCAGTTCCTAGGTCGCGTCCGCGCCTTCAAACCCTTCGGCTCTGCCGATCTTCACATCTCGCCAAACACCGTCGTCGAATACCAGTACGCCAGCTCCGTTCCCGATTCGCGCCTCGAGGGTCGCGCCGCCGCCAGCGAGAATCTCGACTCCTCTTCCTCCGACCCCGCCGCCGCGGGCCCGCGCATGAGCATCGTCGATTTCACGCCCGACGTCGAGCGCGCTCATCACCAGGAAGTCTCGCTCTCCCAGCGCATCGGCAAAAATAATCTCCAAGTCGCGTTCTTCTCCGATAGCATCGCCGATCCCGTCCTCACCGGCGTCGGCGACCTCACCGCCGAATCCGGCGACGTGCTGCCCGACATTTACTCCGGCACCTTCAGCTATCAGGGCAACGATTTCTCCAGCCGTGGAATGCGTCTTGTCCTCCAGCGCAAGTTGCTGTCCGATCTCACTGCGACCCTCGATTACGCTTACGGCAACGCGCTCGACCTCACTCGTCCCGGCGTCGAACTCCAGGATGCTCGTGACTTCATCCGCAGTGAGCGTCGCCAGGCGGTTGCGGCAAAATTCAGCGGAACCATTCCCAAGTCGAAAACGCATTGGGTCACTTCGTATCGCTACGCCGGCGGCCGCACCCTCACCCCCGTCGATCTTTTTAATACCTCGGCCGGCGCCACCGATCCCTACCTCAGTCTTTTCGTTCGCCAGCCCATTCCCTCCAGTATTCTGGCCGGTCACATGGAGGTTCTCGTCGATATCCGCAACCTCCTGGCGCAGGGTTATATCCCCGTCATGGGCAGCGATGGCCGCACCGTCTATCTAGTGCAATCCTCCGCCCGCTCCATCCGCGGCGGCCTCGCCTTCAACTTCTAACACCCAAATCACGGCGCGCACGCTCCCAATTTTTTCCTGACAAATCACTTACCTTTCCGCCCCGCTCGTCTATAATTCCCCAACTTAAAAACTTGCTTTCGTTCGTTGCTCGCGGAGCCCTGCTGCATTCCGCGACAAAGGAGAACTGACATGAAGCTGCGTTTTCAGGTGATCTGCCTCTTCCTGCTCTCGGCAATCATGGTTGGTCAAACCTTTCGTGGAACAATCCTGGGAACAGTGACAGACCCGGCCGGCAATCTCGTCGCCGGCGCCACCGTCAAAGTGCGCAATAACGGCACCGGTCTTGAGCGCACTGTCACTACGACTGCCAATGGCGGCTATACCATCCCCGAACTCCCGCTCGGCACCTACTCCGTCACCGTAACCCAGAGCGGCTTTCAAACCTCGGTCACCAGCGCCGTCGAAGTTAATGTCGCCACCGAACGCCGCGTCGACGTGCAGCTCACAATTGGCCAAGTGAATCAGATCGTCGAGGTCTCTGGCGAGCAACTTCCCCAAATCGAAACCACCTCCGACGATCTCGGCGGCACCCTCACCAGCCAGGCCGTCGAGGATCTCCCCATCAACGGCCGCGACTACACCAAGCTCATCTTCCTTAATCCGGGCGTTGCCGGATCTCCCGATCAGATCACTGACTCTCCCGGTTCCTTCGGCGAGTTCTCCATGAACGGCGCCCGCGGCCGTTCCAACAACTACCTGCTCGACGGCACCGACATGAATGACGGCTACCGCAACGATCCCGCCATCAATCAGGGCGGCGTCTTCGCCGTGCCCTCTGCCATTCTGCCTATCGGCGCCGTCGACGAAATGAAGGTGCTCTCCAACTTCCAGCCCGAGTATGGCCGCAACGCCGGCGCCGTCGTCAACATTGTCACCAAGAGCGGCACCAACGCCCTGCACGGCGAACTTTTCGAGTACTTCCGCAATGACGCTCTCGACGCCCGCAATTATTTCGATAATGTGCCGCAGCGGGCGCCGTTCCACAACAATCAATTCGGCGGCGCTTTGGGCGGCCCCATCGTCAAGGACAAAACTTTCTTCTTCATGGACTATGAAGGCCAGCGCGAAGCCGTGGGAACGGTGACCCTGGCCTGTGTGCCGGACCCGGCCCAAGTCACAGTCGACCTCGCAGCTCTCGGAGCCGCCGCCAGTTCTGTGACTCCGCAGATGCTCAAGTTCTGGCCGGCGCCAAATGTTCCGGGAACTTATGGAAACCCCAGCTCCACTCCAGGCACCGGGGAAGACGCTGGATGTCCAGCTGGACCCAATGCCTCTCTCATCACTCCTTCTTACAACAACCTGAGCAGCGTGATCGCGAAGATCGACCACAACTTCAACACCAACAATATTCTGACCGGCCGCTACTTCTTCGGCGACAGCACGCAATCGTTCCCACTGGCTCTTACATCTTCGGGAGGACAACTCCCCGGCTTCAACACCATCACTCCTACCCGCGTTCAATTGGTTGCCCTCTCGTATGTTCACACCATCGGCGTCAACAAGGTAAACGAGGTCCGTTACGGCTGGAACCGCTTTGCGGAAGGCTTCTTCCCGCAGGATCAGAGCTTCCATCCCAGCTCGATCGGGCTTTGCGCGGCCAGTTCAACCGCCGATTGCCAGGGGGGCGGCCCGCACGACTCCGGCTTGCCCATCACGCTGGTTTCCGTCACGCCAACCGGAGCGAGCAGCTTCTTCGCCGAGCCCGGTTCGACCTCCGGCGATCCTCGCGATCGCGTCGATACCAACAATCAGTTTGTGGATAGCTTCGCCTGGAAGATCGGAAGGCACGATATCAAACTGGGATTTGAATTCCGTCGCACCAGTGTTGCTCAGGAAGAATTCCAGAAGTATTTCCGGGGCCGTCTGAAATTCGCTAACTTGACATCTTTCCTTGAGGGGATGCCCGAAGGAGGCGGCTTCGGCAGTCTTCAGTATTCCGGCGGCTCCACGGCGCGCCATACCTTCGAGAACAACTACGGTCTTTACGTACAAGACAGCCTCCGCATGAATACCCGCCTCACCCTCAACTATGGAATGCGCTGGGATTATTACGGAGTGATTCAGGAGAAAAACAACCTCTTTGCCAACTATGTGGTGACGAGTTTCAATCCAGCCACCGACGTCGGCACCGGGGCTTTGACGCAAGTCGGTACCAACGGATTAAACAGCCTTTATCAGCCAAACTACAGAAATTTTTCCCCTCGTGCCAGCATCGCTTGGGATGTGACCGGCAAGAGCCGGACCGTAGTTCGCGTCGGCGTTGGCCTTTTCTACGACGCTTTTTCCCAGGATATGTTCCTCGGCCACCTGCCCTATCCCGCCTATTATGCTCCAGGGGCAGCTTATGGCAATTTCGGGCCCGATCCAATCACCGCGGCTGGAGCGAGCGCTCAGACCCTCGCTACCGGAATCCAGCCCGGCCAACCCGTGTACGGAACCTCCGCCTGCGGTCTTGAGGTCGAGTGCGATATTTTCGGCGTCGACCCTCACATCAAAACGCCCTACATGGAAAACTACAACATCAATATCCAGCAGCAGATCACGAGCAAGACCACGCTGCAGTTGGGCTACGTTGGATCGCAGGGGCACCGTTTATTCCGTTTCTACGACATTAACCAGCCCACGCAGGCGGTCATAAATCAGTGCGACACAGGCATACCTACGCCACTGCCGGGCTGCGTCCCCAACTCCATCAACGATTTTGGCGTGCCGCGGCCCTTTAGTTCGCCATACGGCGCGTATGCATTTACGCCCGAGGGCGCAATCTACGTTTTCCAGGAAAAATCCACCGGAAAATCGAACTACAACTCGCTGCAAGCCAGTTTCAAAGTCAACGGCTGGCACAACATTACCTCGGTAGTCAACTACGTTTGGTCCAAGTCGCTCGACAACTCCAGCGACTTGGAAGACTTCGTTGTAAACGCCGCGCAGCCACAGGACAGCAACAATCCGCAACGCGAATACGGACCCTCGAACTTCAACATCCCCCACCGATTGACCTGGATTTTCAGCTATCAAATACCCAATTCCAAAGGGAGTATGCAGCAGTTGAGGAATGGTTGGGGCTTCGATAGTACCGTTTCGTTGCAGAGCGGCCAACCCTTCACGCTCAACTACAACGCCGAGGATGATTACAGCGGTGGCGGCGAGGGCTACGACCGCCCAGATGTAGTAGGCCCCATCGTCTATCACAAGCACAATCCGGCGGACTACATCGATCTATCCGCCTTCGCCATGCCTTGTACCAACAACGGGACTGTTTCTGGCTTCGCATCCGATTGCGTTCCCGGCACGCGCCACTATGGCAACTTGGGTCGTAACTCTCTAGTCGGCCCCACCTACAAGCAGTGGGATTTTGCGCTGTACAAGAACATTGGGATTACTGAACGTGTCAAGGCCCAGGCGCGGGCGGAGTTCTTCAATATTTTGAACCATCCGAATTTTTCCAGCCCGTTGTTGCCGAATTTTATTGCCGATCCGGCGGCTAACTACATTAGTGGATCGCCTGGGTTTGTGGCAGGGCCGAACAACCGGGAGGTGGGGAATGGGGGGTACCAGATTACGGCTACTGGAGATGTCGGGATTGGGAATCCGTTCCTTGGGGGTGGCGGGCCTCGGGGGATTCAGTTAGCGATCAAATTCTCTTTTTAATCAGATAGATAGGGGTCGATTTTCGATCCTTCTTGGTCCTCTGGGACAGCCCTATCGGGCTGTTCCTGGAGGACTTTTCTTGTTGGGTGGGTGGGGTGAAAACAGACACGATGAGGGGGCTGGGACGGCTTCATGGGCGGGGTGATTGGAGGGGTTTCGGCTGAGTTTTTTGGGCGGCACTGCCGAATTCTTGACCGGTTTTGGCACCTGAACTTGGCTTAGAAATTGTTACTTTGTGGTTAACTTGCCGGGGTTGGGGGATGTGTTTTGTGATATAGGGAACGTCGTTTTCTTGTCTCATTTTGGGCGCCGGGTGGGGCCCGACGAAAGGCCCCACTCAAGCCAAAATCGGGCTTGAATGGGGCACCCTCAACGATCCCTACCCGCAGCAGAACGATTTCATTTGATCTTTCCTTCAAGTTCAGACCAACGGGCGTAGAGCGCGTCCAAGGCGGCTCGGGCGGTATTGAGGGTGGCTTGGGCGCTTACCAGACGCGGGGCGTCTGTCGCGTTGGCTGGGTCTTCCAGTTCGGCGCGTTTGGATTGCACAAAGTGCTCGGCTTCTTCTATGCGCTGCTCGATGGTGGCATATTCGCGCGCTTCCAGGTAGGACAGCTTTTTCTTCGCGGCTCCCGTTGCTGTCGAACTCGACGACGCCTGCGAAATTAACGGCGCCGCCTCGTGCGACTTTGACGCATCTGACTTTGGTTCATCTGACTTCTGGCGCTTCGCTTGCCATTGCTCCCATTGGGCGTAGTTGGCGAAGGGTTCGGCTTTGCCTTTGCCGTCCAGGCCCAGGACTATTGTGGAGACTCGGTCCAGCATGTAGCGGTCGTGGGTTACCAGGACTAAGGAGCCGGGGAAATCGATCAGGCTTTCTTCCAGGATTTCCAGGGTTGGGATATCCAGGTCATTGGTGGGCTCGTCCAATAGTAAGATGTCGGCTGGCTGGAGCATTAGTTGAGCGATTAGGACCCGGGCGCGTTCGCCTCCGGAGAGACGGCCTATGGGTTGGCTTAGTTGTTCGCCGGTGAAGAGGAATCTTGCGGCCCACCCGGCTACGTGAATTACCCGATCGCGATAGACGACGGAATCGCCTTCGGGCGCGAGCGCACGGCGGAGCGTTACATCGGGATCCAGGTTGCGGGTCTGGTCGAAGTAGACGATGCGGAGCCAGTCGGCTCGGCGGATGTTGCCTGCGGTGGGAGACATGTCTCCTTGTAAGAGGCGGAGTAAGGTGGTTTTTCCGCTGCCGTTGGGACCGACTAATCCTACGCGCATTCCGGCGGTCAGGATGAACTTCAGGCCTACGAAGAGCTCGCGTTGGCCCATGGTGCAGGTTACATTTTCCAGTTCGATCAGGCGCTTGGTTTTGCGGTCGGTGGCGGAGAAGTCTATTTGGGCAGTGGCGGTGCGAGTGCGCTGGTTTAGGTCAGCTAACTCGGACATAAGTTCGCCGGCTTTACCAATGCGAGCCTTGGACTTGCGGGTGCGGGCTTTAGCGCCGCGACGGAGCCACTCGATTTCGCCATGGACCAAGTTCTCCAGAGCTTCGTGACGCTTGGACTGGGCGTGGAGAAATTCTTCTTTCTTCTCGAGAAAGTTGATGTAACTGCCGTGGACGCGGAGGGAGCCGTCGGGATAGATGCGGTTGAGCTCTACCATATCGGTGGTGATGTTCTCGAGAAAGTAGCGGTCGTGGCTGACTATGACGCTGGCGAACTGGGCGGAAGCGAGTATGTCTTCGAGCCAAGTGATGCCGGGGAGATCGAGATGGTTGGTGGGCTCATCTAAGAGGAGGATGTCGGGATGCTGGACTAAGGCTTCGACGATGGCCAGACGCTTTTGCCAGCCGCCGGAGAGTTCGGTGGCTTGGGCGTCGGGATCGTCGAAGCCGGCGCGGCCGAGGGTTTCGGCGAAGTGGGCGCCGCGCTCAGTGCCGGTGACGTGGCTGCGATCGAGCGCACTTTCGATTACGGTGCGGATGGTAGCGCCAGAGGGGAAGCGGGAATCCTGCTCGACGCAAGCCATGCGGGTGCGCTTGCGGATGGAGAGGTTGCCGTCGTCGGCGTTGACTTGACCGGTTAGAATGCGGAGGAGAGTGGATTTGCCCGAGCCGTTGGGGCCGATGAGGCCGATGCGGTCGCCTTCGGAGATGGTGAAGGAAACTTTCTGGAAGAGCGGATTGGCGCCGAAGGATTTGGTGATTTCCTGGGCGTTGACGATGGGCGGCAAGCTTGCGTGCTCCTGGGGCTCTGATTGAGAGTATCAGGTGAGGGGATGGTTTGCTGGCTATGGATGGCGAATTAGAATTCCAAGGCGTAGGCGGCTGCGCAATCCCACCCTTGCACAAAAAGACGCACGGGAATGGGTCTACTCCGCTCGGCGAGAATTCCTTGAGACGTTCTTGCCTGGGTGAAGAGTGCAGGGCTCCTTCGACTGCTCGGGGTTTGCTACGCTCGCCCCGCTCCGCTCAGGATGACACCCAAAAAACTCACACTTTCAGGATGACACGATGTGGTGGCAAGATCAAAAAGCAACGGCAAATCAAAAGCGGGATCAAGAACAAGATCAGGAGCACGATCAAAAGCAAAGGCCGCGGGCGGGGGCGCCCGCGCCACAATTGAGTTGCTGAACGAGGTGGTGGATCATGAAAAACTTTTTTCGGTGGGTGGGTGGAGTGGAAGGGTTGACGGCTTTGATGGTGCTGATTGGGTTGGTGGGAGCGCCGTCATCTCTGATGGGGCAGAATGCGCATTTTCATAATGCTCCGGCTTCGACGCGGGCGCAGAAGAATCCTTTGGCGGGGGCGGGTGGGAAGGTGGCGGCTGGGGCGGTGACGGCTGGGGGAAAGTTATATGCGGATAAGTGCGCGGGGTGCCATGGGAGCGGGGGCGGGGGGGCGGGGAACGTGCCGGCGCTGTATCGAGGGGCGACGCAGCGGGCGACGGATGGAGAGGTGTTTTGGTTTGTGACGGAGGGCTCGGCGAGTAATGGGATGCCGGCGTGGGGGAGTTTGCCGGAGGAGGAACGGTGGGAGATTGTGTCGTATGTGAAGTCGCTGAAGGGGGCGCGGCCGGTGAGTAAGATGGCGGGGGCGGGGGCTCCGGTGAAGACGAATGCGGCGATGCCGACGGAACCGTTTGTGGATTTCCGCGTGGAAGAGCCGGGGACGGTACATAAGATAACGGTGCAAGATTTGCCGGCACCTTATGGGACGGACTCGGCGGACAACGGGCCGGAGGTGGTGGAGAGGTCGGCGGGCGCGTGGCCGAAGGCTCCGCCGGGATTTAAGGTGGAGTTATATGCGACGGGGCTGGAGAATCCGCGACTAATAAGGACGGCGCCGAACGGGGATTACTTTGTGGCGGAGAGTGGGAGCGGGAAGATACTGGTGCTGCGCGGGATCACGGCGGAGGGAAAGGCGGAGCTGACTAGCGTGTTTGCGACGGGATTGAAGCAGCCGTATGGGATCGCGTTCTATCCGCCGGGGGAGAAGCCGGAGTGGGTATATGTGGGAGATACGGATGCGGTGGTGCGGTTTGCTTATCAGAATGGCGACTTGAAGGCGCGCGGGCGGACGGGGCGGATTGCGGCTCTGCCGCATGGAAGCGGGCACTGGACGCGGGATGTGCGATTTAGTTTGGATGGGAAGAAGATGTTTGTGGGAGTGGGGTCGGCGTCGAATGTGGACGATCCGGATACGACTCCGGGGGAGAACAATCGCGCGGACATTTTGGAGTTTAATCCGGATGGATCGGGGATGCGGGTGTATGCGTACGGGATACGCAATGCGGGCGGCGGTCTGGAGATACAGCCGAAGACGGGCGAGCTATGGTGCTCGGTGAATGAGAGGGATGGATTGGGAGACAACTTAGTGCCCGACTATATCACGCATGTGCAGGAGGGCGGATTTTATGGATGGCCTTGGTGGTACATGGGGGGAAACCAGGATCCGCGACATAAGGGGAAACATGCGGAGTTGAAGGATAAGGCGATTGTGCCGGATGTGCTGCTGCAACCGCATAATGCGTCGCTGGAGTTTACGTTTTATGAGGGAAAGCAATTTCCGGCGAAGTATGCTGGAGATATATTTACGTCGGAGCATGGATCGTGGAACAAGGCAGTGCGCGCGGGATATGAGGTGATACGAGTGCCGCTACACGGGACGGGGAAAGCGAGCGGGGAGTATGAAGATTTTGTGACGGGATTTGTGGTGGATAACGGCCACGTGTGGGGACGGCCGGTGGGAGTGACGGTGGCGGGGGATGGGTCGCTGCTGGTGACGGACGATGGATCGAACTCGATTTGGCGGGTGAGTTATACGGGGGCGAAGTAGGTAAAGGCTCGCGGTGTGTTGGTTATGAGCATCTCCAATTACAACCGATTTCTTTTGCTGGTGGCCGGCCTCGGCGGATTGCTGTATGGCGTGGATGTGGGGATTATTGCGGGAGCGTTGCCGTATCTGGAGGCGACATCGGGATTGAACGCGGGGCAGCTTTCGGTGGTAGTGGCGGCGGTGCTGCTGGGGAGCGTGATCTCGACGTTGTTCGCGGGGACGCTGGCGGACTGGGCGGGACGCAAGCCGCTGATGATTGCGAGCGGACTGCTGTTTGTGGCGAGCATTCCGACGATTGCGCTGTCAGAGGGATATGCTGCGCTGGTGCTGGGGCGACTGCTCCAAGGGATCAGCGCGGGACTGATTGGAGTGGTGGTACCGCTTTTTCTGGCGGAATGCCTGGTGGCGTCGAGCCGGGGGAAGGGGACGGGGATTTTTCAGTGGCTGCTGACGCTGGGGATTGTGACCGCGGCGGTGGTGGGAATGTATTTCAGTTTTCGCGTGGAGGAGGTGGCGAAGCTGGGCGATGCGGCGAGACTGCTGGCGTTCAAGGATCGAGCGTGGCGAAGTATTTTCTGGGTGTCACTGCCGCCGGGAATTTTATTTGTGGTGGGGAGCTTGATGGTGACGGAGTCGCCGCGGTGGCTGTTTCGGCGGGGACGAAGGGATGCGGCGGAGGCGGCGTTGCTGCGGTCGCGCACGCGGGAACAGGGGGAGATTGAGCTCGATCAGATGGGGCGGGCGGCGGGGGCGGAGAAGACTAAGTACGCGGGGGGAACGTCGATCAGGGAGCGGCTGTTGCAGAGCAAGTATGTAATTCCGTTTGTGCTGGCATGCGTGATCCTAGCGTGCAACCAGGCAACGGGGATTAACTCGATTATTGGTTATAACACCGACATACTTTTGCAGGGAGGGCTGTCAGACATACAGGCGCACTGGGGCTATGTGCTTTTCACGGTCGTAAATTTTTTGATGACGATTATTGGCGTGCTGCTGGTGGACCGGGTGGGACGGAAGATTCTGCTGTCAGTGGGGAGCGCGGGGATTATTGTCTCGCTCCTGTGCACGTGCGTTCTATTCCGGCAGACGGAGCGGCAGAGAGTGGACGTGGCGGGGCCGGTGCAGGCGATGGTTGGCGGGGACCAGGCGCTGACGATGAGTTATGACCGAGCAGTGGCGGACAGGCTGATGGGCGCGGTGGGAGATGCGGGGCAGGAGGGACGAGGGACGTCGCTGGAGATTATTTATTCGTGCGGAGGATTTCGGGCGGCGACGAAGGTGGCGCGATCAGACGATGTGGATGCGAAGCCGATCGCGATTACGCGGGAGACATGCGTGCCGAGGAATCGAGTCGTGGCTTTTTTCTCGAATCCATTTGCGGATTTGGCGGCGGCGCGGAGAGCGCCACTAAGGATTGAGAAGGCGCTGATTACGCCGGTGCCGAGCGCCAAGAATGGCTGGATGGTGTTGGTGAGCCTGCTGGTGTTTATCGCGTTTTACGCGATGGGGCCGGGGGTGTGCGTGTGGCTGGCGCTTTCGGAGTTGATGCCAACGCGCATACGGTCGAATGGGATGAGCATCGCGCTGGTGATTAACCAGGCGGTGTCGACGGGAATTGCGGCGTTTTTCTTGCCGACGGTGGGCAAGTACGGATATGCGGCGATGTTTTTGGGGTTTGCCGGGTGCACGGTGATTTATTTTCTGACAGCGGCGGTGTTTCTGCCGGAAACGAAGGGGAAGACGCTGGAGGAGATCGAAGCGGTGTTTGAGGGGGCGGGGTAAGTGTTCGCGGGCGTTCTGAACCACGCCTTCGGTGGAACGGTCAACTCTAAGTACGGCTGGCACTAGCAGGGGTCTCAATGACGGTTCGCATTTTCGTTTCCCAGGACACTTTTGATTTCAGCACACGGCAAACAACTTCTAACCGCAGAGTACCCAGAGATCGCGGAGGAATACCGGGAAACTTTATGCAAGTTCGTCGGGTCCCACCTCTACGTCTTGGCGGCGCTGGTATTCAGCTTTATTTGTACAACATTTATTGACGGTGATGCGGGCGCGCAGAAATGGCTCGGTAATCGCCAGCTGCAGAGGCTGTTGAGGCGTTAGGGGCTGGACCACGACCGAGCAAATTAACCCTCCTTTAACACGAGCGCAACATTGCCGCAACACGTGCGCTTTACTGTCACTCTGACAGTTTCCACCATAAGTTCAAGAGGGGCCGAGGCTTCTCGCTACGATCCATGCAAGCATTGGGGACGTTGGACAATTCGCGTCAACCGGACCTCATCTATGTGGTCGAGGACGACGTGGATGTGTCGCGCCTGATCGAACACAACCTGAGGACGGCGGGATTCGAGGTGTCGACGTTCTTCTCGGGAGCGCCGGTAGTTCCGTCGGCGGCGCTGGCGCAGCCGTCGCTGTTTCTGCTCGACATCATGCTGCCGGAGATCAATGGGTTCGACTTGTGCCGGCAGATCCGGCAGCATGAGCAACTGGGGAAGACGCCGATTATTTTTCTTTCGGCGCGCACACAGGAACCGGACCGGTTGCAGGCATTCGATGCGGGTGGGGATGGTTACATCACCAAGCCGTTCAGCCCGCGCGAACTGATTGCGCGGGTGCGGAATATTCTGCGGACGCAAAAAGAGGCGCCGTCGCGAGAGTTGATACAGCTCGGCGAACTGGAAATTGACCTGGCATCGATGACCGTGCGGGTGCAGGGCAAGGTAGTACCGACTACGGTGCGCGAGTTCCGGCTGCTGGAATATCTTGTGCGGCACCGCGGACGAGTGTTCACGCGCGATCAACTGCTTGACGCAGTGTGGAAGGAAGGGTCGTTTGTGACGCCGCGGTCGATTGACGTTTTTGTGCGGCGGTTGCGGGAAAAAATCGAACGCGACCCGCGGCATCCGCGGTATTTGAAGACGATGCGGGGCGTGGGGTACCGGTTTGAGGCGAATCGGTAGGGATGGGCGCTGTCGATCGCGGGCGTCAAGCCGTGCGCGGCTGCCTCGTGAGGCGAAGGGAGTTCACGACAACCGAAGCGCTGGAAAGCAGCATGGCGCCGGCGGCGAGGATGGGATTGAGAAGGCCGGCGATGGCTAGAGTAATGCCGATGCCGTTGTAGAAAAATGCCCAAAAGAGATTTTGGTGAACGACGCGAATTGTGCGCGATGCCAAGTCGAATACTTCGGGAATCTGGGCGAGCGAGTTGCGCATGAGCACGACGGCGGCGGCCTTCATGGCAATATCGGCGCCGGCGCCCATGGCGATGCCGAGATCGGCCTGAGCGAGAGCGGGAGCATCGTTGATGCCATCGCCGACCATGGCGACGCGCGAACCGGCGTCTTGCAGGCTCTTCACAAACTCCGCTTTTTCCTGGGGAAGAACCTCGGAGCGATAACGATCGGCCGCGATGGAATTGGCAACCCATTGAGTAGTGGCTTTGGAATCTCCGGAGACGAGGAAGACGGAAATACCTTGCCGCTGCAAGCGCGTGACGAGGGCCACGGCTTCGCTGCGCAGGCGATCGCCAAAGGCAGCCAGACCGCGCAACTCGCCGTCCCAGCCGAAGAAGGTAACGGTCTTGCCCTGGGATTCCCAGTGTTGAGCCTGGGCTTCGGTTTCGGAAGAGGGGACAATTCCCTGCTCTGCCAGCAGGCGGCGATTGCCAACGAAGACGTGGTGGCCTAGAACGAGGCCCGTGACGCCGGAACCTTTGTGGATACCAATGTTGGAGGCATCTTTAAGCGGTACGGACTCTGACTTCGCGAATTCGACGAAGGCGCGGCCGAGCGGATGCTCGGAGTATTGCTCGAGGGATGCGGTGAGCGAGAGGGCGTCGAGCCTAGAGTTAGTAAGATCGGTAAGTTGGGAGTTAGCGGCCGCAGCGGGATGGGGAGCGGACGCGGAGGCATTGGCGAGCGCTGGCACTAAGACTGGCTGAAGGCATTCGCGGGAGCACAGGGACAACTCGAGGAGCGAAAAACTGCCTTCGGTCACGGTGCCGGTTTTGTCGAGAATGACGGCGTTGACGTTGCGAACGGTTTCGAGGACCTGACTGTCGCGGAAGAGAATGCCGGCGCGGGAGGCCGCGCCCATGGCGGCGGTGACGGCGAGGGGAGTGGCGAGTCCAAGAGCGCAGGGGCACGCGATGACGAGCACGGTGATGGCGCGCATGAGGGCAGAACCGAGGGGCGCGGCGCCCGAGAGCCAGAGGGCGGCAAAGCTGAGAGATGCGAGCATGATGACGGAAGGGACGAAGATGCGGGAGACGCGGTCGACGGTTTTTCCCAGCGGGGAGCGGGTGCTGAGGGCGTGCTCGACGAGGGAGACGACGCGGGCGAGGGTGGAGTCGGAGGCCGTGCGGACGGCGCGGACCTGGAGAACACCGTCGAGGTTGATGCTGCCGGCGACGACGGAATCGCCGCGGCGTTTGCGGACGGGAGTCGATTCGCCAGTGAGGAGGGATTCGTCGGCATGCGACTCGCCGGCGGCAACGAGGCCATCGGCGGCAATGTGTTCGCCGGCCTTAGTTACGAATAACTGCCCGGGTTCAAGCGCCTCGATGCTGGCAAAGCGCTCCTGGCCGTTGGCGAGCAGTCGGACCTTATTCGGCATCCAGCGGTGGAGCGCGCTGATCCAGCCAGAGGCGCGCTCTTTGGCGTTGCGCTCGATCATCTTGCCAGTTAGGACTAAGGCGACAATGACGCAGGCTGTGTCGAAGTACACATGAGGATCGCTGCGGAAGGTCTGAACGATGCTGTAGAAATAAGCGACTAAGATACCGAGACTAAGGAGGGACTCAGAGCGAATTACGCGGTTGCGCAGGCCGCCCCAGGCGAGGCGCAGGATTGGAAAGCCGCTGTAAAAGACCACGGGAGTGGCAAAAGCCCAGACAAAGAAGGGGATGTAATGGCGGATACTGTCGTTGATATGTTCGAAAAAGCTGATATAAAACGTCATGCTGAGATACATGACGTTCATCCAGAGAAATCCGGCAAGGCCGAGACGGAGGAGTAAGTCACGATTCTCTTTGTCAGCGGAATTCGAGGAGGCGCGGAGGTCGCCGGCTTCGTAACCCAGGCTGTGAATACGATCTTTGATGCGGGCGGGAGGAAGGCGCTGCGGCTGGTATTTGACCTTGACGAGATCGGTGGCGAAGGAGGCCTCGACGGCGACTACGCCGGGAATTTTCGCGAGCGCATACTCGATGAGCCAGGCGCAGGAAGTGCACCACATGCCGCGGATGTGGAGAAGCAGTTCTTCGGTGGGGCCTTCGACGGGAGTGGCGACCGTGGGGCCGGGGGCCTCGGGGTGCGAGATCAGGCCGAGGGCGAGGCTGCGTTTAAAGAGTTCAGTATCGCGGAAATCCTGACCGGGCTCGAGACTTTCGTCGAGGATCAGGTAGACGTTCATGCAGCCGAGGCAGCAGAAGAGACGATCCTGCTCGCGGATATGCTGCTTATAAGGACTGCGGCCGCACGCCAGCCCACATAACTCGCAGGTCGTCCCGGGTACGAGTTGAGCGTCAGTGCCCGGCATGATCGTGCGAGGTGGACGAGGTGACAGGCTTGCCATGCTCGTCGAGGAAGACGGGGTTGGCGCGTTTGGTGACGATGTAACAGAAGATCAGGATTCCGATAAAAAGGACGAAGACGAATCCGAGGAAGTAAGCCAGGGGCGCCGGCTTCCTTTTATCGGGGATGTTGGACGTCATCGCGATTGCGCTCATGTTTCACTCCATCCGGGCCAAAAGGACGGCCCTGCCATCCGAGTTAGATTTAACCACGTTCACTTTGGCAAAAGGGCCGATAAGATGAACCGGCCCCGCATTTACCATCCGCGCGGCAATTGAGATACGGATTGCAATGCCGCAGTACGAGTTAGTAGTTCGGAATTCCGAGCGCGCCATTCAAGATCGTGCGGTGGCGGACCTCATCCACCAGAACGTTGGCGCCGAAATTCAACACGGCTTTGGTCATGATGTTGGACGCGAGCGTGCCATAGGCAAGCACAGCGCCATTCTCCCGGTCGCGAGCGAGGCGAAGAATATCCTTTTCGCTGTGCAAGCTTCCGAAGTCGTAGTGTTGTTCGGGACCCCTGGGTTCGACCCCAAGGGATTTGAGGACGCCGCCGATGCCATCGCGATGATACTTATGATCGCTTTGGAACGCGACGGCGACGTTGAGCACTCCGGGCGAGAGCAACTTACTCTCAGTTCCGGCCTGGTATGCTGCGACGGCCTCGTTCTCCAGGTAAAGAGCGGCCGAGAGAATGCCGAGGTCGCCGCCGAGGGATTGCGCGTATAACTGCCTGGTGTTACCGGTCAGCAAGAACAGGATCGCTCCCCCGCTTGCGGCGCCGGCCAAGCGAAGCCACTCGCGACGAATGTTCTTCTCATCGAGAACTGGCTCCACTAAGTTCACTGCCGGTTGTTGTTCCATCATGAACTCTCCTCCTGCCTTCAATACTTGAGCCGCCCGGTAACGTCCATGCCGAGCAGTTGTTTGAAGACGGTGTTGTGGCGCACTTCGTCCTCAAGGATGGGAACGGCGGCGTCGAGGATTTCGCGATTCTCGAGTTTGCCGGCGTTCGCGAGATAGGCTCCCATGGCACCGTCTTCCAGGCTTTGCGCGAGCTTGACGATGTCGGTTGCCGAGCCGATCGTGCCGAAGTCGTAACTGGCCTTGGGCGCGACCGGGGTTCCGCCGTAACGCTTGATAAACTTTGTTAGGGCGTCGCGGTGGCGTTTGTGATCGTTTTGAAAACTTACGGCGATCTTGAGTTGATCGGCGTTGAGGAGTTTACTGGCGGCGCCGGCATCGTAAGCGGCGATGGCCTGATGCTCGAGGCCGAGCGCCACATTGAGGATTGCAAGGTCACCTGCGTACCGGACCGCCTTAGCGGCACGCGCGGAGACGCCGGAGGCTACAACTCCGGCCGCGACCGACAAGCCTCCAGCACGCAGGAGTTGGCGCCGTGAGAGTGTTTTTGGATTCGGGTTGCTTTCATCGTTGGGCATGTGACCTCCGGCGCTTACCAGTGGAACCCTTGTTTGAAGGTGAAGGTGTTGAAGCCGGCGTTGCTGCCTTCAACCTGGTTGTGGCGGAAGTCGGCGCCGAGGGAGAGGCGAGGCGTGATGCGGAATTCCGCGCCGCCGCCGATCTGGCCGCCGAACAAGAGGTTACCCTGACCGTGGGGAACGCCGCGCGCTGCCAACTGGGGCGCTGTTGGAGCGAGGCCGCCGATTTGCGATCCTTGTAGGATGGCATTGAGGGTGGCACCGAGAGTCGAGCTGCCGACGGGCAATCCCGCCAGGGAACCTAATGCAGTGTTGGCGTTGAAGGTGGCCGTGTTGTTATCCGAGCCAATCCAGACATAGGCACCTAACCCGCCGACTACGTAGGGACGGAAGCGGCCTAGCTTGGTGATGGCATACTTCAGCTCAAAGGGGGCGACGGTGAGGACTTTGGAGCGCTCCTGGACTACGCTGGTAACTGGCAGCGGAGTTGTAAGATAGTCAGTAACCGAGGGAAGGGTCTCGAGACCTGCACTTACGAGATAGTTATTGAGAGCTGTATCGACCAGTGCGTTGACGCCCGAACTGGTTTGCTGGGTGGTCACCGACCGCTGGAGGCCGATCATAATTTCGTAGGAGAGTTTGCCGCCGGGAACGTTTTTCCAGGGCAGGTCGATATAGCCGCCGGAGGCGAAGCCCGTGTTGTCCTTATAGGGGTTAGTGGCGCCGCCGACGAAGAAGCCAAGCTCGGCGCCGATGTGGCCGATATCGGGGAGCAACTCACGCGGCGAGGTATAGCTCGCTTGTGAAGGCTCGACAGGAGATGGGGATGGAGACGGGGCGCCTCCGGGATAAGGGAGGAAGCCGATGCTGGTGTTGGGGAGAATGGCACGAGCGGAGGCGACCGGCTCGAGCATGGTTTGAAGTTTTTCTACGAGGGCGGTTAATTTATTGATTTCCTGCTGTTGCGCCTCGAGACGCGCCTGCAGGGCGGAAGTGGACGGGGTGACTTCGGAGGCCGGTTGAGAAATAACCGGGGCGACAGAGTTGGCGGCCATCTGGACTGGGGCCGAAGTCTGTCCGAAGGCGGCGACGCATACGATTGCAATCACCACGAGCAGGCTTGCAATCGCGAGCAGGCACGTTCTTTCTCTATTTCGCATTTACTATTCTCCTCCATATGAATTCCCGATCTCAGTTATGAACTTATGCCGGGGTCTTTCTTTAGACCGCCTTGATCTAGACGGTCTTTCGTTCAGTTTCGACTACTTACTGCATCGCGATAAGTGGTGACACTTAGCGCGTATCCTGGAACGGCGTAATAAAAGTCTCGTCAAAGGAGTCGTGCTCGTTGCCTGCGCGGCTTACCAGGCGAAAGTGATTCACGCCGGGCGGGAGGGCGGCGGCAGGCGGCGCGGCAATTTCGAAATCGTGTTCGAGGGTCTGGCCGGGATTGAGCACGCCGGCATTCTCAAAGGAGACGAAGTGGGTTCCGGGAAGGCCGTCGATTTGGAGGACGACCGTTTGCTGATGGCTGCTGCGATTGGCGGCCTTGAGGCGGAAGGTGTTGTAGACGACTCCGTCTTTATCCAAACGGTAGAGCGTGGCGCGCACGGGGGCGATTTGAACGAGGACGGCATGGCGCATGGAGAGCGCGGTAAACAAACCTGCGGCGTAAAACATGAGGACGAGAAGAACGACGACGCGCTTGGAGTCGCGTAGGCCGATCTTCTGAAACCAGGTACGGTCGCCGGTGCCGAGGCGCTCGCCGTTTTCGCCCCAGACATAGTGAATAAGGCCCTGCTTGCCGAGTTTGGCGAGAATGTCATTACAGGCATCGATGCATTCGCCGCAACCGACGCACTCGATCTGGTAAGGGGAGTTGCGGATGTCGATGTCCATGTGACACACGCGAATGCACTTTTTGCACTCGATGCACTCGTGGTCGGGATCGCGATAGTGGACGAGGAGAGTGTGGTCGTCGGTGAGCATTCCCTGGAGATAGCCGTAGGGACAGACGGTGGTGCAGAAACGCTGGCGAAGGAATAGAAAGTCGAGGAGGGTAAGAAGAGTAGTGGCGGCACCGGCGATGCCACCGGCGGTTTTGATATCGAAGGAGAGCAGGCGGTGGAGGAGATCTTTCGGCTCGACAAAGTAAGAGATGAAGACGAAGGCAAGAATGGTGGAGGCGACGCCGGCGATGAGATAGAAGAGGGCTTTGGCGAGGAGGAGGCGCTTTGGCGCGTTCCAGTTTACATATGTGTCGACGGTGCGCTGGAGCCAGCGCTCGAGGGAAAGCGAGGCCTCACTGAAGATCATCTGGGGGCAGAAGTAGCCGCAGTAGACACGGCCCCAAAGGATGGCCATGGCCGCGACGACGAACATCATGAACATCATGGAGAAGAAGAGGATGGAGAATTCGCTGATCCAGAGTTCGTAGCCGAAGAAATAAAAACGCTGACGCGGGATGTCGATGCGCATCAGGTTGGAAAGCGGAAGAAGGAAGAAGACGATGACGCAGATGACGTGGATGGCCTTGCGCAGGGGATGATAGTGGAAACCGGGATCGATGGGCGGAAGCTTGGTGCGCTTGGGCTTAGGCGGGTGGGCTGGCGCAGGGGCGGTGGTGCTGCCGGGTTCGGTGCCCTGATTAGTGGCAGACATGGGCGTGTGCTCCCGCCAGAAAAGCCGGCATAGTTCCGCGAACGATTAAGAGGGCGCCCATGGCTATGACACCGAGAGCGGCGAACTGGGTTCCCCAGCGCTGGAAAGTACCGCGCAGGGCGGAGGAAAAAATTCCGACGGCGAGGAGAGCGCCGGCGGTGCCAGCGCCAAAAGCGGCCATGGTGGCGGCTCCCCAGAGGGGCGAACCGGTGGCGAGGGCGCGGAGGAGAGCGGCGTAGATGAGTCCGCAGGGAAGAAGGCCGAGGGCGAGGCCAAGGAGAAAGCGCTTGCCGACGCTTGGCGAGGAGATAAGACTGGCGAGCGGGCGGATGTAACTCGAAGTAACTCGGAAGAAATTCGAGCCGAAGGTGTGGACGCCGGGGAAGGCGCCAAACATTATCAGTCCGGCGAGAAGCATAAGGACGCCGCCGACAATGGCTACGATGCTGGCGAAGCCGGCGAGACGGCCGATGAGGCTGACGGTTTTTCCGGCGAGTCCGGCGACGGCGCCGAGTGCGGCGTAGGTGAGAATGCGGCCGGCGTTGTAGGCGAGATGGCCGAAGAGCAGGGCGCGGGAGGTGGGGTTCGTTTGTTGCTGAGCAGGCGTTGAGAGGTCAGGGTTCGGCTGGTCGTGGGTTGGCTGAACGGGCTTGGGCTGGATCAGCTTTGGGCGATCGAGGGCGACGCTGTAGGAGAGGACGATGGGGCCGCACATCTGCACGCAGTGCAGACTGCTGACCAATCCCAGCGTGAAGACCACCCAGAGTTCAATCCCCGTCACTTACGACTCCCTTGGCGTCAGCGGACGTTGTTAGCGTGCGTTGTTAGCGCAGGCTTTCAGCGGACATTGTTAGCGCGCGCTTTTAGCGCACGTTCTTTAGCGCATATCGTCAGCGCAAGTCGTCAACGCACATTCGTGCCGGCCGCGTGGTAGAGAATTTTTTCGTTGGGCGTCGGCACGGTCACGCACTCGCGGTAAAACTCGAATTTCTTCATGGTGATGGCATGCGTTGGACAGCGCGAGGCGCACATGGCGCAACGGATGCAGGTGGATTCGTCTTTGAGCATGACGCCGCCGAGGGAATCGAGTTCGAACTTATTCATGCGGCGCAGTTCATCGCGGGGGACGGCGAGCGAAGTTGAGACCATGTCGAGCCAGCGATCTTCCTTGCAAAGCTCGCTTAGGCCAACGAGCTTGATGATGGATTGGGGGCAGACGTCGACGCAGCCGTTGCAGGCGATGCAGGTGGACGTGTCAAAGACGGTATTGATGTTGCAGCGGAGGCAGCGCGCGGCCTGGCGATGAGCCTCGGCGGGGGGATAAGACTCTTCGATGATGTCGAGCGAGGCGGAACGCTGGGCGGCGTCGATGACGGGCGGATTGCTGCGGGGAGTGCGCTCCCAGCCTTCGGCCATGGTGTAGATAGCGGGCGCCCACTGGCTGCGAACGGCGATTTCTGTGCGGGTGCCGCGAAGGAAGTCGTGCATAGACCGCGCCGCAACCTGCGCCGATGCAATGGCGTCGATGAAAAGGCGCGGCCCATGCGCGATGTCGCCGCAGGCGAATACATCCGGCGCGGTGGTCTGATAGGTCTCACGATTGACCTTGATCAAGCCGCGCTCGCTCTCAACGCCGTCCTCCGGTTTGAGGAAGGAGAGATCGGATGTCTGGCCGATGGCGAAAATGATGGTGTCAGCGGGAATGTCTTCGACGTCTTTTTCGTCGAATGAGGGATTGAAGCGGCCGGTGGCGTCAAAGACGGAAGTGCAGCGGGCGGTGCGCAGGCCGGTGACGGTGCCATTCTGGCCGAGAATTTCTCGGGGACCGCGGGAATCGTGGAGTTTGAGACCTTCCTCTTCGCCTTCGACGATTTCGACTTCGTCGGCGGGCATTTCGGCGCGCGACTCGAGACAGACGACGTGGACTTCTTTGTCACTGCTCATGCGAAGAGCGGAGCGGGCAACATCGTAGGCAACCTGCTCGCCGCGGCCCATCTCGGAGAGGGTCTCGCTCATGGAGGACATTTCGGGACGGACGGCGGAGCGGGCGACGTCGTAGGCGACATTGCCGCCGCCGATGACGACGACGCGGCGGCCGAGGGAGAGCGGCTTGCCTTCGTTGAAGGCGCGGAGGAAATCCATGCCGTCGTAGACCATCTCGCGGTCGCCGCCGGGGAGATTGAGCTTGCGGCCCTTGGGAAGACCGATGCCGAGGAAGATGGCTTTGAAGCCGTCGCTGCGGAGGCTGGCGATGGAGAAATCGCGACCGAGGCGCATGTTGCACTTGAGGTCGACGCCGAGGGCGAGGATGGCGTTGATTTCGGCTTTGACGAGTTCGCGCGGAAGACGAAAGACGGGGACGCCGACGGTAAGCATGCCGCCGGGCTCGGGGTTCGATTCGAAGACGGTGACCTTGTAGCCGATTTGTACGAGGTCGTGCGCGACGGTGAGGCCGGAGACGCCGCCGCCGACGACCGCGATTTTTTCGTAGTCGCCGCGATTGGGCGGGAGCATGCGTTGATCGCAGCCGGCGTGGTGAGTGGCGGGGCTGCCGCTTTCCGGGCCGAATTTATCGGTGACGAAGCGTTTGAGGGCGCGGATGGAGACGGCGGCATCGACATCGCCGCGGCGGCAGTTGACTTCGCAGGGGGCGCCGCAGACGCGTCCGCAGATGGAGGTAAAAGGATTGGTAGCGCGGGCGATTTTGTAAGCGTCTTCGTATCGGCCCTCGGCGATGGAGGTGACGTAGCCGCAGGCGTTGGTGTGGACGGGACAGGCGTGCTGACACTTCACCATCCGGATCCAGTAATCCGAGCCCTCAATCGCTTCGAATTGATTCCACTGATTGGTCATTAGAATTAGTCTTCAAACTTAGTCTTCGTGAAACTTGCTGAAGGCAAACTTAATGGTGACGATGGCGAAGATAGCGATCAACGCCGCGACGAAGTACATGAAGCCCGGCGAGGACTGGGTGACGGAATTAAATTGCCGGACGAGTGCGCCGCGGGTGGAGTGATTGACTTCGCCATTCATGAAAATGAAGAAATAGGCGAAGGCGCCGCCGGCGATGACGATGTAGGCGAACTTGAGGAACGTCGGAATCTCAGTGCCTTTGCGTTCGGTCATCCAGCCGCCGGCGTAGCTCTTGATCTCGTTGGACTCTTTGGTTTCGGCCATCTTGTTTCTCCTTAACCTTCTACTTCACTGGCTTTTCGCGTGGTCATTTCTTGCTCGTCGTCGGCGAGCATGCGGTACTTAGGATCTTCACTGTTCTTGCCCCAGTAGCCATGGCGGAGGGACTTGACCAGGAAGAAGATTCCGCCCACCAGGAAAATGAAGAACATGAAGTAGGCGAGAAAGATGCTCGGATAGACGTAATCATGCATAACCGGACTTACCTCTCGTAGTCGTTATCGGGACGCCAATCCTTGCAGCGGCCGAGGGTCTGAATGTAGGCGACGAGGGCGTTGAACTCGTCGGGGTTATCGACGATCCAGGGGAACGGAGGCATGACAGAGCCGGGAGTGAGATCGCGCGGGTTGCGGAAGTGGGTGCGATGCCACTGCGTGTCATACTTGCCGCCGACGCGGGAAAGATCGGGACCGGTGCGCTTTGTGCCGAACATGTGCGGGCTGTCATAGACGAACTCGTCGGGAGTGGAGATAGGCGAGTCGACGCCCTTCCATCCGGAACGCTTGGTATCGGCAAGAAGAGTGCGAGTTTGCTGAGTGTGGCAATACCAGCAACCTTCGCGGACATAGATGGCGCGGCCCTGTAACTGCTGCGCGTTGAGCGGAACGAGTTTGCCGGTGGGGCCTTTCGCGGGATCATGATTCTCGAAGGGCTGCGACCAGCTCTTGTCGACGAGGGGCGGAACGACGGTGGTCAGCAGACCTCCGATGAAGAAGAAGATCAGCGCGGCCACCACAAATCCCACAGCACTTTTATCGGTTTTTCCTAACATAGCATCCTCCTAGTGGCCTTACGCGTTGACGACTGCGGCCGCGGACCTGGCTTTGCCCTGGCTGTCAATGACGGTTGCCCAGATGTTGTAAAGAAAAGTTGTAATGCCGAGAAACATGAGAATCCCGGAGAAGAAGCGAACGGTCCAGACGGGCTTGAGGGCGCGGACGGTGTCAATGAAAGGGATGGAGGGGTTATTCCATTGCCAACCTTGCCAGAAGCCGCCGAGCCAGAGAGTGACGAAGAAGCCGAGGCCTCCGATCATGAAGAACCAAAACGACCAGTTAGCGAGTGGGATGGAGTGTAACTCGGTGCGGAACAGACGTGGGATGGTGTAGAAGCAACCGGCGATTGCGAAGAACGAGAAGCAGCCGAGAAGCGCCATGTGCGCGTGGCCGGGGATCCAGTCGGTTTTGGAGACGATGGCATTCACGGAACGCAGGCTGTGCATCGGGCCCTGAAAACAGGTGAGGAGGTAAAACACAACGCCCGACATGAGGAACTTAAGGGGGACGTTTTCGCGGAGTTGATACCACTGGCCGCGCATGGTGGCAAAGAAGTTATAGACCACGGTCCAGACCGGGATAAGAAGCATAAGTGAGAAAGTGATGGCGATGGTCTGCAGCCACTGTGAGATAGGGCCGTGGAGCATGTGGTGGGCGCCGGTCCAGACATAGACGAAGGCGAGCGCCCAGAAACCGACCATGGAGAGCTTATGGCTGTAGAGGGGAGTGCTGGAGGCCTTGGGAATGAAGTAATAAGCGATGGCAAGGCCGATGGGAGTGAAGATGAGGCCGACCGCGTTATGCACGTACATCCAGTTTAAGTTTGCCTGATTGACGCCGGTGGTGAAGAAGACGGCGATGTTGCCGGTGGCGTACACGAAGGTGGTCCAGAGGATGGTGCCCATGGTGTACCAGAGGCTGACATACATCTGCTCGTATTTGCGGGTGGCGACGGTGGCAAACACGTTGATGCCGAAGCAAACCCAGGCCACGACGACGAGGGCGGAGAGGACCGAGGGTAACTCGGCATACTCCCATCCTTTATTCAAGCCCATCGGGAGCATCACGACCGCGCCGAGGACGATGATGTTCCAGATGATGGCGGTGGCGACGCCTAACTTCTCGCTCCAGAGCTTGACGCCGCAGAGACGAGGGACAAAGTAGTAAGCGAGGCCCATATCGGCAGCGAGAAGCCAGCCGAAGAGCATGCCGTTGACGTGCAGAGGTCGGAGGCGTCCATAGGTAAGAACGGAGACGGTGCCCAGAAGTTGCGGCCAGACGAACTTGGCGGCAATGGTAAGAGCGACGATTCCGACGACAAAGAAGTAACTAATTGCACTTAGCATAAACCACTTGGCAGTGGTGTCCTCGTGAATGGACTCAACCGGCGAAACAGAGCCCGGGCCCCCGTAGGGAAGGGCACTTACATGTGCTGGTGCTGGCATGACGCCTCCTGGTTCAAGTGCGATCTTTCAACGACGAACAGTCAAACGCGACGTAAGTTTGGGTGACTTTCCCTCAGCGGGAGCGGCCGCCGGCTTAGGGTTCAAACTGCGAATAAAGTTAATGAGATTGCCGATGTCGGTCTGGGTAAGTCCGTAGTCCATCCATGAGGGCATGGCGGTCCCTTCGACCCCGTAGGTGATGGAGGTGAAGAGGCGCTTATCGGTGGTGTGATTGATAAATGCGCTGTTGCGCAGATTGCGCGGACGCGGGCTGATGTCGAGCGAGTTCGGCCCTTTGCCGTCGGATTTGCGGCCGTGACAACCGGTGCAGCGCTGGAGGAAAATCTGCTCGCCGGCGTTGACGGATTCGGGCGTGAAGGCAACTGGGTTCGTCTCCGGGACTTTGCGCTCTTTGAGTTCGCGGCGCGACTCTTTAACAAATGTCTTGAAGACATAGTCGAGCACGTCTTTGCGCTGCTGATCGGTCAGAACGCGCTCCCAGGGCGGCATGGAAGTTCCGGGCACGCCTTCCTTGAGCGACGTAAGGAAACGCTCTTCAGGCTTGGTGGTCATGAAAGCAGCCTTGGTGAGGTCGCGAGGTGCAGGATCGAGATATAAGTACGTTACGCCTTTGCCGTCGCCTTTTTCTCCGTGACAGCGGGCGCATAGACCTTTGTAAGTTTCCTCGCCGGTCTTAAAGTTGGGAGGAGTTTTGCGGCTCAGCAGAGAGTCGGTGATGGAACGATAGTCGCCCTCGCTAAAGCCGAACACGGGCATTATGGAATCGGGAATACGGGAGCGCGGTTCTTTGAAATGGGCCATGAGCCAGTTATCGTCGCGGATCAGACCTTCATAGGACAGGTCGGGCGAGATATGGCCGTCTTTGTCGCCGAGCCGGTGGCAGGCGGTGCAGGAACGCTGGGCGATCAGTTGCTCGCCGCGCGCGGCGGACGGTGTGTTGTCCGCATTTGCGCCCACGCCGGCGGGCAGACTGGTTTGCTGTAACTTAGCGCGGTACTGGTCCATGGTGGTTTCGGCGAAGTTCATGCCCTTGCGGCTCTTCAGGAAAACAACGAGCGCTTTGATTTCGTCGTCGTTGAGATCGAACTTGGGCATGAAGGAAACGGCGCTATAGTCGCGGGGATTGACGGTATGGCCCCAGAGATAGTCGATGCGCCACCGCTTGCCGACTTCGGTGAGATCGGGGCCGAGCGTGCCATGAGAAAGGCCCTGAATGCGATGGCATCCGTAGCAACCTTTTTCGAAGAAGAGCTGGCGGCCGCGAGTTACAAGGGGCGTGCCGGCAAAACTGTCTTCGGTGTGGCACTGGGCGCAGTTAGACTGCATGTACTCGGCGCCGGTAAGTTTGGCTTTGTAGGCGGGCTTCCAGTTGGCTTGGGTGGCAAAGCCGAGCAGAGGTTGTGGCCAGTTCTCGTCTTCACCGTGGGCGTAGAAGGTATCGAGGCCGCGCCCCTGGCCGTCGTGGCAGATGGTGCAGCCAAAGTCAGAGAATTTGTGACGGCGCTCCCAGCGGCCGTTTTTCTCGATGTCTCCGAGAGAGGCGGAATAGCTGTGGGTGTGCAGAGGCTGGGAGTAAGCCTGGAAGCGCGGGTCGTCGCTGGCGATGTGGCAGGTAGTGCAGCGATCGACGCGCGATTCGCCGAACTGGGTGACGATGATCTGCTCGATGCGAGGCTTGGCAGCGTCGATGGACTGGCGCTCGGCATCGGTTTTGGCCAGGCTGCGCGCCTGTTCGAGATAGGCCGTCTGGTGCTTCTCCCAGCGGTTCAAGAACTGATCGTAGAAAACGATCCCGTGCACAACCAGCACCACCAAACTGGCAATTGCCAACGATAGACGCGTACTCACGAGACTCTCCTCATCACTTCGTTCACCCCGGGGTTATCGTCACGCTGGGTTGTCACCATGGCGAGACGAACTCCCAGTTGGCACCGCGGAAGAATGTTCCGATCACCATCAGCACCACGTTGAGGACAGCGAAGGTTATGAACAACGTATTGGGTAAAAGGCGTTCCTTGGCGAACCAACGGCCGACGCCGACCTGTTTGCGGTCGAGATAGGGGACTAATAAGAGGATTAGCACCTCGATAGTCGGAATGCCGACGCCTCCCCAGAAAGCGGAGTAACTGACCATTTCCTGTAAGCCGAGGAAGTACCAGGGCGCCTTGGCGGGATTCGGGGGATGCATGGCATTTACCGGCTCTTCGAGGGGGGCGTTAAAGAAGAGAGAGACGACCAGGATGGCGGCGACGGTAATAACAAAGACGAGAAGCTCGGCCTGAAAGAGGCTGGGCCAGCTGAATTTCGAGCGGTCGGAAATGTTGCCAACCTTTGTGATGGGGCCGCGGACCAGGCCCTGAATGCCGTATTGCTTTCGTTCGAGGAGTGGCTTGGCGGCGGCAGCCGCGCCCGCGGAGGTCGCCATCACGACGGGAGCGGCGCTGACTACTTCCATTGGGCCAGGGGTCGAAGATTCACCCGGGAGCGCGTCTTCCTCGGGCGGGCGGGCCAGGCCGCCGTCTTTGCGAATGCGCCAGAAGTGAATGGTCGCGAGCATGGTAAGGACGATGGGGAGCACGGCGACGTGGAGGACGTAAAAGCGGAGAAGAGCTTCCTGTCCGACGGTGGAATCGCCTAATAAGAGGAAGCGAACGTCTTTGCCGACGAAGGGGGCGTAACCGGCGATGGAGGTGCCGACGGTGATGGCCCAGAAGGCGAGCTGATCCCAGGGCAGTAAGTAGCCGGTGAAGCTCATGAAGAAGGTGACGAGCAGGAGGAGGACGCCGAGGACCCAGTTGAACTCGCGCGGCGGTTTGTAGGCGCCGGTGAGAAAGACGCGACACATGTGCAGGAAGACAACCGCGACCATGGCGTGCGCGGACCAGCGATGCATGTTACGGAGAAAGATTCCGAAGGCGACGGTGCCGCGGAGATCGAGCATGCGGTCGTAGGCCTGGGTGGTCGAGGGCACATAGTAAAACATGAGGAGCACGCCGGTGACGGTCAGGATGAGAAACAAGAAGGCTGACATGAGGCCGAGTCCGAAGGTGTAAGTGGCCTTGAGACTATGCCGGCTAACCTTGACCGGGTGAATGTGGAGGAAGAAGTTGGTAAAGCTGGTGGAGGCGCGGCCCAAGTCGGAATCGGGCAGAGGGTTACGAAAAACCGACCGCCAAATGTTGCCGGGCAGAGCTAACCAGCCATCACGCGAGCGAGTTACAGTTTGAGTGCTCATACCTTCAAGTATTTCCCCGCTTCAATCTCGTTATCTTTATCGACGACTAATTCACCGTTGGGCGCCAGGGTCAGCTGGTACCAGGACAAGGCGCGAGGGGCAGGACCACCGGTAACGTTGCCGTCCTGGTCATAGTGCGAGCCATGGCAGGGACAGGCGAAACCGGTTTCGGAAACCGCGACGATGCAGCCGAGGTGGGTGCAGGTGGTGGAAATGGCGGCGAGGCTGTCGCCATCGCGGACGATGCAGACGCGGCGCGTATCGAGGGCAATGCGGGCGCCGGGAGGAAAGTCTTCGGGTTTGCCGATAGAAAAGCGGTTGGGGGCGCCGTAAGTAACTCGCGGCTTAATGAAGATCAGGTTCGCGAGCGCCGCAATAACCGCGGAACCAAATAGCCCGAACCCGCTGAGCCAGGACAAGAGCTTGCGCCGGTTCACATCCTCCGGAGCGCCGTCAGGTGCGCTCTTAGCCGGATTTTTCATCATCCTCTACCTCCTCGTTCGGATCGCGACGTTCTGTCGAATCCACCATCTCTTCCACGTCAGACCAGAAGACGTGATACTTAGCGTCCTCTACGTCCTTGAAATAGTTTTTCTTCACCGCGAAAACAAAAACCAGCGCGGCGCCGATTCCCATACACAAGCTGGCGAGAATTGCAATCCATGTGACTTCCATAACGGGCGCCTATCCATGACGGTGTTGCAGCCGGTTGGCGCCGGGCCGGCGGATCTGTTTTTGCAGCTTTGGCTCCAGCTCGCGAGCCGGGTTCCCCGAGGTTGATGCGAGATTCTGCGCCGAATCGCGAGCAAGGCGGGCGATGGATGCGTTCGCGAGGACGGCCTTCAACGCGTCCTGAGCCTCGCGCCACACCGGGTGCGCGCCACACCAGGATTTGCGATCGCAGGTTGCCTCTCCGGGCAGACACACGTTGATCTGAAGGGGGCCTTCGACCATTTCGACGACGTCGAGCAGCGAAATTTTTTCGGGAGAAACGGCGAGCTGAAAACCGCCGCCGGTTCCACGGGAAGACTTGATCAGGCCGCGCTGTACCAGGAGCTGGAGAATCTTGGAGACAAAACTGTCGGGCGCCTGGATGGCGCGGGACAACTCGGGGGCCGCAACGCGGGCGTCTTCCGGAGCGGCGGCGAGTTCGACCATGATGCGAACGGCGTAATCGGTAGCGCGCGTGATCTGCATGGCAGCAAATCGGACTAATCCTGTCCAATTTCCTGAAACGATAGAGAAAAACAAAATCGCGAGTCTGTGACGTGCGGCACGTGGGCGCGTGATAAGGATGGAACGCGAGGAGCAACATGCCCACAAGGAGCGGCGAGAATCAAATCAGGAAGAGTCAAAAAGGTCAAAAGAAAGATTTGTCCGTGCTGCACGAAGAAGCGGGAACTGCGGCGGGAGCGCAGTTCCCTTCTGGCTTACCGCTTCAACTTGCGCAGGTGTCGGAGCAACTCGGGGATATGCCGCGCGCGCTGGACGCGCTGAACGACGCGGCGCGTCTCTCCGGCGGCAACAGCAAGACGTTCGCTCTGCGCGGATATATCCTGGCGAAAATGGAGCGCATCCCTGAGGCGCACGAGGTGCTCGGGATGCTGGAGGCGCTGGGACGCGAGCGCTATGTGCCGCCCTACGCGTGCGCGATGATCCATGCGGGCCTGGGAGAATATGGGCCGGCGCTTGACGGTCTCGAGCGCGCGTTCGAGATGCGCGACGTTCATCTCGCGTTCCTGCCTAACGACGTAAAGTGGGACCCGCTGCGCGCGGATGCGCAGTTCGCGTCTCTGTTGAAACGCTGCGGCTTCACGTTTTAGGCCGCATTTACCGCGGGGTTGAGCGGATGGTTCTGGCTGCAACCGAGTGAGTGGGAGAGACATCTAAGGGGAAATGCGGGGCGGGGTTCGGGTGGGGTTGGTTGAGCAGGCGTTGCCCGCAGTCGCTTGCGGCCAGTAGCGTTCGTAGCCAACAAAAGGGAATTTCCAAAGAAAACGAACCGGGGTGCCGAATGCTTACGACGCAAACCGAATGCGCTGCGCGAAACCTGCTGGAACGAATGGCGGACGCGCGGCGGGAAAGCGACGCGCTTTTCGATATGGTGCGGCCCAGCGCGCTCTACGATCGTCCCATTCCCGAACGTCATCGCATCATTTTCTACGTAGGACACCTGGAAGCTTTTGACTGGAACCTGCTGCATACGCGCTTTTCGAATGTGAAGAGCTTCGATCCTCGGCTCGATCAACTATTCGCATTTGGCATCGATCCGGTAGATGGCGGGCTGCCCTCGGACCGAGCCTCCGATTGGCCCTCGGTGGAGAGCGTTCGCGAATATGTGGGCAAGATTCGGGCTGATTTGGATAAGGCGCTGGAGCGCCACGACCGCCTGACCGGCTATGAAGCGGCCGACGGGTTTTCTTTAGGCTTATTACTCAATGTTGCGGTCGAGCATAGGTTGATGCACGTCGAGACATTGAGTTATATGCTGCACCAGCTTCCCTTCGCGAGTAAGGTGCGGCGGCCCGCCGTTCCGTTATTGAACACGGCCGCGGTAAGTCATCGCATGATCACAATCCCAGCCGGAGTGGCGACGCTCGGCCTGCCACGAGCTGGCGGAAGCTTCGGGTGGGACAACGAGTACGAAGCATACACGGTTTCTGTGCCGGCGTTTGAGATCGATAAGTACAAAGTAACTAATCGCCAATATCTCGAGTTTATGAATGCTGGAGGATACGAGACGCGCTCCATTTGGAGCGACGAGGATTGGGCGTGGAAGGCGGCAGCAGGCGTTCAGCATCCCAGTTTTTGGACGAAAGCGAATGGAGAATGGGTTTTGCGCGGGATGTTCGACGAGGTTCCATTGCCGAGGGAGTGGCCGGTGTATGTAAGTCATGCGGAGGCGAGGGCCTACGCGCGATGGGCGGGCAAAGCGCTTCCGACGGAAGAAGAATGGCACCGCGCGGCTTATGGAACGAGCAAGGGGACGGAGCGCGATTACCCGTGGGGTAACAATGCGCCCGATGCGACGTTTGGCAATTTCGATTTGCGTGGTTGGGATCCGATGCCGGTGAATGCGTTCCCGAAAGGAGCGAGCGCATTTGGAGTCGAAGACATGTTGGGAAATGGATGGGAATGGACAGTGAGTCATTTCGCGCCGTTCCCAAGGTTCGAGCCGTTTCCGTTTTATCCGGGATACTCGGCTAATTTTGTCGATGGGAAGCACTTTGTAATGAAAGGCGGTTCGGCGCGCACCGCAAAGTGCATGCTGCGGCGCACGTTTCGCAACTGGTTTCAGGCGCATTATCCGTATATATATTCAGGATTTCGTTGCGTAAGCCGCTAACTTAGAGAATAAGGAAACAATATGATCTTACCGGCAATTACTCCGAATGCTTCCTATGAATTCGCCGAGGATGTGCGCGCGGGACTTAGCCGCAGCGGGCAGAAGGAACTGCCCTCGAAATATTTTTACGATGGCGTAGGTTCGGCGCTGTTTGAAGTTATCAGCCACTTACCCGAGTATGGACTAACGCGGGCGGACGAGCGGGTGCTGCGGCGGTACGCGCACGAAATTGTCGACCGTCTGCCTTCGCCGGTTGCGGTCGCGGAACTGGGCAGCGGCAGCGGGAAAAAGACGCGATGGCTGCTGGAGGCGATCGCGCGGCGCCAGCGCACGTCCTATTATCCGGTCGAGATATCGCGTGCAGCTTTGGAGATGTGCCGGCGCGAGCTGGGCGATATCGATTCGATCAGCATCGTCGGCTTTGAGAACGAGTATCTCGAGGGCTTGGCGAAAGCAGCGGCGCACCGCAAACCGGGACAACATCTCTTCGTCTTATTCCTGGGCAGCACGATTGGAAATTTTGACCGGCCCGCGGGCATTCGATTTCTGAGCCAGGTGCGGCGGATCCTCGGTGCGGGCGATTGTCTGCTGCTCGGAACCGACCTCGAGAAACCGAAGTCGCAATTATTGGCCGCTTACGACGACGAACTGGGAGTGACTGCCGCGTTCAATCTGAACTTACTGGCCCGAATCAATCGCGAACTGGAAGGCAACTTCGATCTTTCGCAATTCCTACATGTAGCCAAGCTGAATCGCGCCGAGCGCAGCGTGGAAATGCATCTTCTTTCGAAAAAGCGGCAAATTGTTCGCATTCCTGCCGCGGGAATTCAGGTGGAGTTCCGGAAAGGCGAGACGATCTGGACCGAGAGCAGCCACAAGTACTCCGCGAAAGAAATGTTCCAGATCGCCGAGGAGGCGGGCTTCCGGTGCGAGGCACAATGGATCGATGCGGAGTGGCCGTTCGCCGAAAACCTGTTTGTGGGCAAGTAAGGCGAATTTGCGGTGGCACCAGTTTTTCATGGGCGCGCATCATTTCGTGTCAGATTCCTCCCTGCGGTCGGAATGACAATCCTTAGAACTTTAGAACTTAAGAACTCACTTGCGATTGATGAGGCTGGCTACGTAGGCGGCGCCGAAGCCGTTATCGATATTTACTACGCTTACGTTGCTGGCGCAGGAGTTGAGCATGCCTAGGAGGGCGGCCAGCCCTTCGAAGGCGGCGCCGTAGCCGATGCTGGTGGGGACGGCGATGACGGGGACTCCGACGAGGCCGCCGACGACGCTGGGGAGAGCACCTTCCATGCCGGCGCAGACGATGATGACGCGGGCTTCGGCGAGGGCGGCGCGGTGGGCGAGGAGGCGGTGGATGCCGGCGACTCCGACGTCGTAGAGGTGCTGGACGCGGTTGCCCATGAGTTCGGCGGTGACGACGGCTTCTTCGGCGACGGGGATGTCGCTGGTGCCGGCCGAGACGACGAGGATGGTGCCTTTGCCCTGGCTTTTTTGGGAGGCCGGGCGATCGCGATGGAGGGTGATGCAACGGGCAAGCGGGCGGTATTCGAGAAAGTGGGCGTTGGCGGTGTCTTGGCGCTCGGCGAAGGTGGCGAAGACTTCGTCGAATTGTTCCTGGGTGGCGCGCGTGGCGAGGACGTTGGCTTCGTGCTCGGCGAGGTGGATGAAAATGTCGGCGACCTGCCGGGGCGTCTTGCCCTGGCTGAAAATGACTTCGGGCATGCCGTGGCGGAGAGCGCGGTGGTGGTCGACGTTGGCGAAGCCGAGGTCCTCGAAAGGAAGATGGCGCAGGCGCTGGACGGCGGCATCGGGGGAAAGCTTGCGGGCACGGACGTCTTTGAAGATGCGGGTGAGGGCGGCGGGGTTCATGGTGAGGATATTGTAGAAGACGTTGGAAGGCGAGGGCAGAAGTCAGAAGTCAGATTGCAGAAGTAAAAACTCTTACTTCGGGACCTCTGATCTTCCAAATCGTGTGCCTTCAGCGAGATTGCGGGATTACTCCAGAGGTTCTACGACCTTTGGAGAGATTGCTGGGGGCGAGTGGGAGACCTATAATCGTAATACTCTGGTTGTAATTCTCCGTCAGGCTCGCGGGTAGGGGACCCGGAGGTGGTGGTGTGTCCTCTGGGGTTGTTGGCCGGTTCTGAGCTGCCGATTGAAGCGTGATCGGCGAGACTTGGTGGCTTGGCCAAATCACGTTTGGCTGATCCTTACCCGTATGCGAAGACACCTGAAAAACTTCCTGATGGCCGGATTGACGGCGACCACTTTCCTTTCCAGTTTTATTGGAGCAACGTCGGTTTTGACGGGGCGCGCCTGGGCGGAGCCCGGGGAGATTACCGCTTCGAAGGATAAGGATGGGCGGACCATTTATGTGAATGATGGGCCGCCGGGGAGCGGGACGCGGGCTGGAGGACGAACCGCTCGCGCGGCGGGGAACGGGGGGAAGGCTGCCGGTTCGGCGGTGGAGGGGACAGCTGCCGACGGGACTCTGCCCCGCGGAACTGGGGCTCGCGGGACTGGGGCGACGAGCCTGGCGAGTGGGTCGGCGGGGGATCGGGCTTCGGGCTCGCAAACCAGCTGGCAGTCGGGCTCGCAATCGAATTGGGAATCGGGCGCGCGATCGGGGCTGGTTTATTGGAGCACGACCGAGCACCGCTACAAGCCGGTGCCGACGAGCGGGGCGGTGATGCGGGCGGCGCGGACGGCGGCGTCGGAGGTGAATACGTATTTGAGCGGCGGGTCGCAGGGGCGCGGGGGTGAGCGGGCGGCGCTGAATGTGGCGTTTACGGAGCAGGAGATCGATGCGGCGATTGAGCGGGCGGCGGCCGAGCATAATGTGGACCCGAACCTGGTGCGGTCGGTGATTAAGGTGGAGTCGAATTTCAATCCGAATGCGGTGTCGCGCAAGGGGGCGATGGGGCTGATGCAGCTGATGCCGGCGACGGCGCGGTCGCTGAATGTTTCCAATCCGTTTGACCCGCAACAAAATGTGGACGCCGGGGTTAGGCATTTAAAGCAGCTGCTGGAGAGCTATGGCGGCGACGTGCGCCTGAGCCTGGCGGCGTATAACGCGGGAGCGGGAGCGGTGGCGCGCAGCGCGGGGATTCCGCGGTTTGCGGAGACGCGGGATTACGTGCGGCGGATTACGCAGCTTTATGCGGGCGGCGGCGGCGGAACGCGGGTGAGTTTTGGCCCGGTGCATGAGCCGGTACGGGTGGAGCGGGATGCGCGGGGCGTTTTGTATATCAGCAACACGGAATGAGGGCAGAAGTTAAAAGTCAGAAGTTAGAAGTTAGAAGTCGAAACAGGTTCAGATTCGTAGGAATTTGGTTGTGAGTACCCAGGCTTCAACGACCCTAATTCGACGCCAATTGGGCTTCTTGCATCGCCGTGGGCGGTGGGGGGCGGGCTTGTGTTTGCTCCTCGCTTCGCTGTTTTTCGTCTGGACGCCTGCGGCTTCGGCGCGTGTTCATCACAATGACGCTTGGGCGCGGGCGCAACTCTTGCGGGCGGAAAGAATGCGGGAGGCGCTGAACGGCCGTCCCATGGGCGAGCGGACACGGCATGAATATCAGCGGGTGATTGACGCGTACCGGCGAGTGTATTTCGGGAGCCCGGCGTCGTCGAAGGCGGACCCGAGCGTGGTGGCAACGGCGGAGCTGCTGGTGGAGATGGGGCGGCGGTTTGACGACGACAAG
Source organism: Acidobacteriaceae bacterium (assembly GCA_003139095.1). Taxonomy (GTDB): domain Bacteria; phylum Acidobacteriota; class Terriglobia; order Terriglobales; family Acidobacteriaceae; genus Acidiflorens. The sequence goes on along the minus strand of PLHW01000014.1, from coordinate 129,043 downwards.
ATTTTGCGCGGGGCGGTCGAGGAGTATCGGTTTTTGCGGAAGGAGTATCCGGGCAGCAAGTACCGGTTTGAGGCGCTGTTTACGATCGCGGAGATTTATAAGGACGATCTGAACGATGCGGGGGAGGCGCGGAGGACGTTCGAAGATTTTGTGCATCGCTATCCGCGAAACCGGCTAGCGGAGGATGCGCGGGCCGCGGTCAAGGAGATTGACGACGCGGCTGAGGCGAGGGAACGGACGGCACGCAAGAATGGACGCGGCGGCAAGAAGGAAACGGCGCGGGCGGCGGCGCGCGACCGGAATGCGGCTTCTGGCGGCGGTTCGATGGGGGCGTCGGGCGGCCCTTTGTATGGGCCGGCGAAGCTGGCTGCGGGCGGGGTTGCTAAGGGGGGCTCGAACGCGGCGTCGAAAGAGGCGGCGTCGAAAGACACTCCCAAGGAACTTGGGAATGGAAATGGCCGCGAAGAAGCCGACGAGAGTGCGCGGGAAAGTGCGAGCTCGGAACTGAACGAGGCTGGGAACGCTGGGACGAGGAGCGCGGCGGAGACGAGCGGCGCGCGGCGAGACGAATTGCCGCGGGTCACGGGCGTGCGGCACTGGTCGACTCCGAATTACACGCGGGTGGCCATCGACGTGGAGCGCGAGGTGAAATTCGATTCGCAGCGGATTTCGAATCCGGACCGGATTTTCTTTGACCTGCGCGACACCAGGCTGGCGTCGACGCTGGTGGGAAAAACGTTCGATGTGGATGACGGATTTCTGAAGAAGATTCGCGTGGCGGAGTTCAACGCGGGGCGCACGCGGGTTGTGCTGGAGGTGGACGACCTTTCGAGTTATGACGCGTTTCTGCTGCCCGATCCTTACCGGCTGATCATCGACATTCATGGAAGGCAGAGCCGTGCGACGATGCTGGCCAAGGCGCACGAGCAGGAGAACGGCGGCGATACGTCGCCGGGTGGGGCGGCGAATGCGGTGGCGGGCGCGGCCGACGATGATGCGGAGGATCTGGCGACCGACATTGCGCCGGGACAGAAGGTGCAGCGTAAGAAAGAGAAGGAACACGCCATCGTAGCGAAGGCCGCGCCGGAGGATGCGGACGACGGCTCCGCGGGCGAGACAAGAGAGGCCGCGACCGCCAGTGATGCGGCGCATTCGCGAACTGGGGCGAAGTCGGCAGATCGGAACCCCAGGGATGCGGAAGGTTCGTCGGGCGTGACGAAGACTACGGTTGCGGTGAAGGGATCGAATCAGAGGATTCCGAAGACGATTGTGGAGGCCGATGACGATAGAGCGCCGTTGCGGCACAACGGGGACAAACAGCGCGGGCAGAGTCCGGCGACAACTACGCGGAAGGGTCCGGCAGTCAAAGATGCGCCGGGCAGGGGCCATGCGGGGGACGATACGGCGGATCTGGAAACGCGGGAGGCGCGGCCGACGGCTTCCGGGGATCGCTCGCTGACGCGGGCGCTGGGACTGAAGATCGGAAAAATCGTGATTGACGCAGGACACGGCGGGCACGATACGGGCACGATCGGGCCGCACGGATTGTACGAAAAAGATGTGGTGCTCGACGTGGCGCGACGGCTGGGCAGACTGCTGGAGGTGCGACTGGGCGCGGAGGTTGTGTACACGCGGCGCGACGACACGTTTATTCCGCTGGAGACACGGACGGCGATCGCCAATCGCGAACAGGCGGACCTGTTTATCTCGATCCATGCGAATTCAAGCCATGACCCGGACGCGCGCGGGGTGGAGACGTATTACCTGAATTTCACGTCGTCGCCGGAGGCGCTGGAGGTGGCGGCGCGGGAAAATGCGGTCTCGGAGAAATCGATTCACGAACTCCAAGACCTGGTGAAGAAAATTGCGCTGAAGGAAAAAATCGATGAGTCGCGCGAATTTGCCTCGGATGTGCAGGACTCGCTGTTTGACGGGCTGACGCTGAACAATGCCGGAATCCGCAACCGTGGCGTGAAGAAGGCGCCGTTCATCGTTCTGATCGGGGCGAATATGCCGTCGATCCTGGCGGAGATTTCGTTTGTGTCGAATCCGACGGATGAGCGCAAGCTGGAAACGTCAGAGCAGCGGCAGCGGATTTCCGAGTCGCTCTACCGCGGCGTGGCGAAATATGCGGGCGGGCTGAGCGGAGTGAAGGTGGCGAGCAAGATCGATAAGACGCAGGGGCAGTAGAAGTTGAAGCCCAATCCCACGCCGACCAGCCCTGAAGGGCGAAGTTAGCGTGGGCAGGCGCAGCTATACTCCACAATAGTTATCTAATCTCCTTCCGCCGACGGCTACTGTTTTGTTGCTGTGCCGCAGTGAACCGAGTTAGAACCTCCACTCTCCGCGGTCTTCAGCAGTTGGAGTCCCTTGGCGCCCGTGCCGTTGGCGCTCGCCGAATTAACCACGAAAGCAACCATAATCGAGGTACCGTTGGCATTTAAAGTCATCGACCCGCTTCCATCCGAATTGACAGAGTACGTTCCGGAATATGTAAAGCTCTGGGGGGTCCCCGCGGAAACGTCGGTGGCCGAGCCTTTGATGTTACCGTGGCCGTCGAAGATCATTGTGCCCAGGTTGACGTCCGCGTTCGAATTCTGATCGTTGGTCCATTTCGCCAGCAGCCACTCATAGTTGCCCTTCAAGTCGGCGGTGGTGAAGGACGAAGCACCCATGGCGACCGCGGTTCCGGACGAAACGCTGTTGTCACTGCCGCAACCGGTGCAGGAGATCTGAACGAACTGGAAGCTCTTGCCGCCGGTATCAAGCACCATGGTGTCGGTCAAACTGGGGCCACCAGAAAGTGTGAAACTCAAGGTTCCGGTACCGTCTTTGGCCACCGAATAAGTACCGGTGCCCGTATAGGTGGTTACAGTGCCGGCAGTGTTCATGGTCATGGAAAGCGTGAGGTTGCCGAGTCCATCGAAGTTCACGATTCCAACTGAGGCTCCGGGGTTGTTGTCAAGGTCTGACAGCCACTTGTTTCCGAGGAAGCTGTAAGGGCCCTTCAGACTGCTGTTGGAGTAAACGTCGGGGTGGACTTGCGCGGAAGCCGACAGGGTTAGGAAGAACAGACAGAACAAGGCGGTGGATAAAAGTACTGTTTTTTGTCTTTGCATTTGAGTCTTCTCCTTCAGGCGGCCCGCTTCGCTGACCTGGACGGATAGAGCGAGCCGGCGCGCCGATTGAATGAAATGTCTTGGAGCGACCCCTTAGGAAGTCATGGCAGATGGGGGCGCACGTGGCCTGGGAAGGAGCCGAGCTTATCGAGAGGGAGAGCGATTGCTCCCGGTAATTGTCCAGTCGAGGGGGACGCGAGTCAATGGAACTTTTCGGCCAGGGGATCGCCAATCCGCCCGTTATGCGATGCCCGAACGGGCCAATTCGACGGCGAGCGAGCGGGCTAGGGGGTCAACTTGAACACGGTGCCATAGCCGTAACGGTAGGCGCCGGCGGCGGACGTTGTGCCGTAGAGATTGCCTTGCGGGTCGAGGAGCACGCCCTGATTGGGATAATCCCCGACCGCGGGAATGAAACGACGGAGCGTCTTCAACCGGCCTTTGGCAGTGAGTTCGAATACGGTGCCGTGATAGGACTTTTCGTTAACCGAGTCGAAGGTTGTGCCGAAAAGGTTGCTGTGTTGATCAAGGGCGAGGGGTCCGTATGGATAAGCGCCATTGGACGGCTTGAGGAAAGTGTAGAGCGTCGATAACGTGCCGCTGGTGGGGACGAGCTTGTAAACCGTGCCATAGGCGTTCTGAGGGAAAAGCATGGGGACGGTTGTGCCGAAGAGATTTCCCTGCGGGTCGAAGATGGGAGTGGTGGCGGGGTTTGCGCCGTCAGCGGCATTGGCGAAGTTGTAGAGAACTGTCTCGGTGGAGTCAGGCGCGACTTTGAAAATAGTGCCCCAGTTATGTGCGCCGCCGTAGGTTGTAGTGCCGTAGAGATTGCCGGAGCTATCGAGGGCCAGACCCGCGGTGGACCAGGCACCGTCATCGGGGGCGCCGGTGAAGGTGTGGAGTACGGTCTCGGAGCCGTCAGGCGCGACCTTGAAGACGACGCCGCAACTGCCGCACTGCTCGTCGCCACCGTAGAAGGTTGTGCCATAGAGATTGCCTTGGGCGTCTCTGACGACACCTGCCAGAGGAGTGTTGCCGTCGGCGCCGCCGTTGAAAGCGTAGAGAACAGTTTCAGTACCGTTCGGGGTGAGCTTAAACACAGTTCCGTATCCCTCGTAGGGAGGAGTGCCGCCGTAACGGGTCACGCCATAAAAGTTGCCATCGCTCGCGAGCGTCAAACCGACCGGCCAGACTCCGTCGACTCCGCCCTGAAAACTGTAAAGCACGGTCTCGGTGCCGTCGGGGGAGAGCTTGAACACGGCGCCGAGCTGGTTGGCGCCGCCGGTCACGGTTGTGCCGTAGAGGTTGCCCTGGGAATCGCGAACAAGCGGCGAGTCAGGTTGGCTGCCGTCTGCGCCGCCGGTGAACTTGTAAAGAACCTCGAGCGTTTGAGAGTGTGCTGAAGCTCCCGCGAAGAGAATGCCAAGGACGAGAGTGAACGCGCAGTTCAGTAAGTTGCAAGTTAGTAAGTTGCGAAGCTGGTGGCTTACCCGGGGTGGGATCACGATGACCTCCAAGGATGGAAGTTGTAGCGTGGGGGGAACCGCCAAGCGAAGCGTAGGCCTTGGCGGCGGAGTATGTCAAGGGCGAGGAGTACGTGGCGAGAGTTCTGTTAGTGGCTTGTTATCCCATGCCGGAGCGGGCGAGGTCTACGGCGCGGAGGATGGCGCGGGATTTATTTTCGGTTTCTTCGAATTCGCGTTGGGGGTCGGAGTCGGCTACGATGCCGGCGCCGGCCTGGAGGTAGGCTTTTTTGCCTTTCATCAGCAGGGTGCGGATGGCGATGCAGGAATCGAGGTTGCCGGCGAAGTCGGCGTAGAGGACGGAGCCTCCGTAGAGGCCGCGGCGGGCGGGTTCCAGCTCTTCGATGATCTGCATGGCGCGGACTTTGGGGGCGCCGCTGAGGGTGCCGGCGGGAAAGCAGGAGGCGAAGGCGTCCATGACGTCGAGTTCGGGGCGAAGGCGGCCTTCGAGGGCGGAGACGATGTGCATGACGTGGGAGTAGCGCTCGACGTACATGAGGTCGCGAACTTTGACGGAACCGTATTCGCTGACGCGGCCGAGATCGTTGCGGCCGAGGTCGACGAGCATGACGTGCTCGGCGCGCTCTTTTTCGTCGGCGAGCATTTTCTTTTCGAGAGCGGCGTCTTCAGCTTCGTCTTTGCCGCGCGGGTGAGTGCCGGCGATGGGACGGTATTCGAGCTTGCGGCCGGCGGCGCGGACAAGCATTTCGGGGGAGGAGCCGAGGACGTGCAGCGCGGCGCTCCATTCGTTGGCGGAGTTCTTTGCTGAGCGGGCGCGGACGCCCGTCGCTCCACCTGCGCCGAAGCGGAGGAAATACATGTAGGGCGAAGGATTGACGGTGCGGAGGGCGCGATAGAGATCGAAGGGAGCGATGCCAGGCTCGAAATCCCAGCGCTGGGAGAGCACGACCTGGAAGATGTCGCCGGCGGCAATGTATTCCTTGGCGCGGCGGACGCTGGCGAGAAATTTTGCCTTGGGAGTGCGGGGGCGGACTTTGAGCCTGGACTTGGCGGCGGGGCGCGACGGCGCATTTAGGCGGGAGGGCTTCCATCCGGCCGCGAGCTTGCGCTCGATGGAAGCGATGTCGCGAAGGGCGCGCTGGTAGGCCGATTTGGGCGATTCGGAGGTGACGTCGGCGGAGGCGACGATGTGGATCTGGTGGCGAAGGTGATCGAAGGCGAGGACGCGATCGAAGAACATGAGGACGCAGTCGGGGACGTGGAGGTCGTCTTTGGCCTGAGAGCGGGCATGCGTGCCGATGTTTTCGAGCTGACGAACGATGTCGTAGGCGCAGTAGCCGACGGCTCCGGCGGTGAAGGGTGGAAGGCCATCGACGTGAGCGGGACGGTGCTGGTGGAGGAGTTCCTTGATGACGTCGAAGACGCTGGCGGTGCGAGTTTCGATTCTGGGGATGCGGGCGGACTTGGCGGTAAGAGGCTTTTTGCGCGGGCTGGAGGAGTTGCGGTGAATGGTGATCTGGTCGCCTCGCGACTCGAGGCGGAGGAAGGGACGGAAGCCGAGGAAAGTGTAGCGGCCAATTTTTTCGCCGCCTTCGACGGATTCGAGGAGGAAGGCATCGGGCTCGTTGGCGGCGACGGCGAGGAAGGCGGAGACGGGAGTGAGCAGGTCGGCGGAGATGGACTTGGCGACGGGGACGAGCGTGGCCGCGCGGGCGAGGCGGGAGAATTCTTTGAGGTCGGGGCGGATCATGGCTGAGGAAACATTATAGGTGGGAATGGCGGGTGCGTTTCAGTTCCGGGGGAGAGCTTTAAACGCAGAGGTCGCAGAGTACGCGGAGAAAATGGGCTAAACAGTCTGAGATGGGGATTGCCAGCGAATTGCAAACAGATTGTAAGATGTGGCTGCGGGCCGGGGTGGGGTGAACTTGCTTGAAGTTTGGGCGTAGCCATATACTTTCGGAGTTTGCGATCTGGACTTTTTAATCGATCGCGAAAAGCTCGTCAGCGAAATACCAAGCCATCATCGCGAGAAATTATTGGGGAGATGCTATGAAGACCATCGATCTGGAGCAGGAAACTAATCCGTGGCAGGCGCAAGCGGCGCGCTTCGACCTGGCCGCGCGCAAGTTGAACCTGGATGAGGGACTATGGCGGGTGTTGCGCAGCCCCAGCCGCGAGATCATCGTGCATATTCCGGTGCAGATGGACGACGGGCACTTGGAGGTGTTTACCGGATACCGGGTGCAGCACTCGATTGCGCGCGGGCCGGCGAAGGGCGGGATTCGCTATGCGCCGGACGTCAATCTGGACGAAGTGCGGGCGCTGGCGAGCTGGATGACGTGGAAGTGCGCGGTGGTGAATATTCCGTTTGGCGGGGCGAAGGGCGGAATTATTTGCGATCCGCACAAAATGTCGATGGGCGAACTGGAGCGAATGACGCGGCGCTACACGGCGGAGCTATTCGAATTTATTGGCCCGGAGAAGGACGTGCCCGCGCCGGACGTGAACACGAATGAGCAGATCATGGCGTGGATGATGGACACGTACTCGATGCACGCGCGCCAGACGGTGACGGCAGTGGTGACGGGCAAGCCGATCAACATTGGCGGATCGCGCGGGCGGCGCGAGGCCACGGGGCGCGGCGTGCTGATGGTGTGCGACCAGGCGGTAAAGAAGTTGAGATTGAATCGCAATGAAACACGGGTGATCGTGCAGGGCTTTGGGAATGTGGGGTCGAACGCGGCCCGGCTGATGGCCGAGGCGGGATATAAAGTGATTGGGATTCTTGAGGTGGGTGGAGGGCTGTACAACACCAAGGGAATCGACCTGGAACAATTGTGGGAGTTCCGGCAGCGCAATGGGACGATCCATGGATTTGCAGGGGCGGACAAATATGACAGCAACGATCTGTTGCTGGAAGATTGCGACATTCTGATTCCGGCGGCGACGGAGAATGTGATCACGAGCCAGAACGCGGACCGGGTGAAGTGCAAAATTCTGGCCGAGGGCGCGAATGGGCCGACGACGGCCGCGGCGGATGACATTCTGGCGGAGAAGAAGGTGTTTGTGATTCCGGATATTCTGGCCAACGCGGGCGGCGTGACGACGTCGTATTTCGAGTGGGTGCAGGACCGGCAGGGATATTTCTGGAAAGAGTCGGAAGTGAACGAGCGCCTGGGGGACATCATGGTGACGGCGTTCGAGGATGTGGTTCGCTACTCGGAGACGCATGGAGTGAACAATCGAATCGCCGCATATATGCTGGCGATCGACCGGGTGGCGTACACGATCCGGCAGCGCGGAATTTACGCGTAGGGGAATTGTCCAGCTGTAGTTGAAAGTCTTACGGGACGGACTGCACGATTCGGTAGGCGGACCGTCCCGCTCCATTCACCAGCGAACTGTGTGCGCGTTCTTAAGTGGACGCGAAGAGGGGCGCCTTCCCTTTCGAGTGGACGGGCCCTGCTAGTTCTTGTTGACCAGAAGTTCGCCCCAGTGTAATCATGGCGGGGCTTTCCGCACCGCATCCGTAAGGCAAGTCAGTAAAAATCAGTTCAAAATGATTTTAATCTTGGGGACAAAGCGTCCCGAATTCATGAGGAAATCAATGAACGCAAAAAGAAACGTTACTTTGTGGATGGTCCTTTTCTGTTTCATGGTGCTCGTAGCGGGCGCGCCGGCGTTGGCGACGGCGCAGGAGAGTTCAAGCGACACAACCAGCAGCGATACGACAACCAAGAAGTCGAAAAAGAAGGCGAAGAAAGACAAGGCGGCAGCGGAGGATGCGAAGGCGGCCGACGACACAAAGGCGGCAGACAAGAAAGCAGCCGATGACACTTCCGCTACGACGAGCAAGAAGAGCCACAAGAAATCGAAGGCAGCGGACGCGGGATCGGCGAGCCCCATGGCATCCGACTCAGCGAAGCCAGTGGCGAAAAGCGATACGAAGGCGGCCGCGGACACAGGCCAACCGCATCCCGAGCCGCACCCAACTCCAGCGCCCAGCCCAAGCCCGAGCCCAAAACCAAAAGACGCGTCGAGTTCCGGCAAGACGACTGCTTCGAGCCAGGAGATCGCGGACGCGAAATCGAGTGGCAAGGTTTGGGTCAACACGAGCACCGGTGTTTATCACAAGAGTGGGCGCTGGTATGGAAAGACCAAGGAAGGAAAATTCATGACCGAGTCGGAAGCCAAATCCGCCGGCTACAAGGCGGCTGCGAAAGAGTGATTTCGCCGGCGATTTGGCGGTTGGGGAGCCAGCGATAAGGAAGTTGCCAGGCGCGTGGGGGATGGGTGCAGGGCCCGTTGCCTGCGTGCTCTGGTTGACCGATTTTTACACGGCACGATAAGATAGTAGAGTTTGCCTGTACCTGCGGACCCGTTCTGGGCCGCGCCGCGTTTCTGGTCATAAGCCGCAGCGGGAAAACAGCAAGCAGAAGATTTTGAAGAGCCAAGCAAGCTTGGCGCGGGCGGAGAACAGTGTCCGCCCGATACGGGCAATTGGAGGACTTATGTACGCGGTGATCCGCGCAGGTGGTAAGCAGTATAAGGTGGCGCCGGGGGATGTGATCCGGGTCGAGAAGATGAATGGCACGGACGGTCGAGTGCAGTTCAGCGACGTGGTGGCGATATCGGCCGAAGCGGGCAAAGTGGTGCGGCCCGGCGAGGGCGCCATGGTGAGCGGCGAAATCGTCGAGCAGGGACGGGGCGCGAAGATTCTCGTCTTCCATTACAAGCGCAAAAAACAATACAAGAAGTTGCGCGGGCACCGCCAGGATTACAACGCCGTGCGCATCACCGAGATCGCATTTGACGGGCAGTCGTTCAAAGCGCCCGAGCTGCCCAAGAAAGAGAAGAAGGTGAAGGCAGCGCCGGCGGGAGATCACGAGGCGGAGGCTTCGGCGAAACCGGCGAAGAAAAAAGCGGCGAAGAAGGCCGGGGCGAAGAAGGCGACGAAGAAGAAGTAACGGCCGCAGAGATTCTTCGAGTCCGCGGATTGTCTCGCTTGGCGAGCCAATCTGCTCGCTCAGGATGACAACGTATTCGATGACAACTTATCGATGACAGCTTAAGGGTTGGCTGAGAACTGATTTTTCTGGCAACTGGCCACATTGGGATTGAGATTATGGCGCACAAAAAAGGACAGGGCACTTCACGAAACGGGCGCGACTCAAACGCGCAGCGGCTTGGGTTTAAGGCATTCGGCGGACAGGTGGTGCCGGGCGGCACGATCATCGTGCGGCAGCGGGGCACGCGGGTAAAGCCCGGGCTGAACGTGGGCCGAGGCAAAGACGATACGCTGTTCGCGAAAGTCACGGGCAAGATCAAGTTTCTGGACAAGGGTTCGATGGGAAAGTTCGTAATGGTCGAGCCGTTGGAAGTGAACTAGGCTGCGGCTGGATCAGCTGCGGATATCCAGAGTGACCAGCAGGCTCTCGCCCTCGCACGTGACGGGGAACTCAAGGCGTTCCCCCTTTTCCAAACAGTGAATGGTGTAGTTGCCGCCGACGACCACGGTGGGGACGGTCAAGGTGCAGCTCGATCCCGATCCGATTTTGCGTTTGAAGTGTCCGGCAATCATGTTGGAGACTTCGCCGATGGCATCGCACTTCTGTGCGGCTGCTTCCTCCAGGGAAATCATCAGCATCTGCGAGGCGATCGTGATGGCAGCACGATCGCTGCAACGCAGGCTGAACACGGCGCGCATAGCGCCGGCGATCCCGATCATGCCGGTGACATGGGGGCTCAGGGACGCATCCGCGGATGCAGGAGCGGGAGCGGCCTCGTCGCTCGGGGCGGGGAAGGTCAAAGTAATGCCGGTCATGGTGGAGAAGACCTCCAGCGTGACCTCGCGCAAGACATCGCGCCATTGGGCGCGTGGCAGCATGGGTTCGCCCTGTGCAGTCGGTTTGTCCGCGGCTTTTCTGGCCACTTTGGGCGTAGTCATAGATCGGCTCTTTTGAGCCGCATTTAGATAGATCGGCAGAATGCGGGATTCCATGACTTCGATTGCTGCGGGCAAAAGGGATTGGACCTTTATACTCAGTTCTGATTCTGGGCGGGCTCGGAGGGTACGTCGTTCGGGGTGCGCGAGGCGGCGTTTTAAGCGGCCTTTTCTTTACTGGACTGAATCTGTATCGATCGATTTGGTTTGCAGGTCCTTATGTTTATCGATGAAACCACAATTCGCGTAAAGGCCGGGAACGGCGGAAACGGCTGCATGGCGTTTCGGCGGGAGAAGTTTGTTCCGCGCGGCGGGCCGTCGGGCGGCGACGGCGGCAAGGGTGGCGACATCTGGATGGAATCGAGCGAGCGCCACAATACGCTGGTGCATTTTCGATTTAATCCGGAATATAAAGCGGGGCGTGGGCGCCACGGAGAAGGCGCGAACAAGACGGGGCGCGACGCGGAAGACATTGTTCTGAAAGTACCGGTGGGGACGGTGGTTTACGACGAAGAGAGCGGCGAAAAGGTGTATGACTTTTCGCGCGCGGACGAGAGGGTGGTGGTGGCGCGGGGCGGACGCGGGGGGCGAGGCAACGCGCGGTTCGCAACCTCCACGCACCAGGCGCCGCGCGAACATGAAGACGGACGCGAGGGAGAAGAACGGGTTTTGCGGCTGGAGCTGAAGCTACTCGCGGACGTGGGGCTGGTGGGATATCCGAATGTGGGGAAGTCGACGCTGATTTCGCGAATTTCCGCGGCGCGACCAAAGATTGCGGACTACCCATTTACCACGCTCGAACCGAACCTGGGCGTGGTGCTGGTGCGCGACAAGAAAGAGGAAACGAGTTTTGTAGTGGCGGATATTCCGGGATTGATTGAGGGCGCGCACACCGGCGCGGGACTGGGAACGCAGTTTTTGCGGCACATCGAGCGGACGCGCCTTTTGGTGCATCTGGTGGATGTATCGGACGGGAGTGGACGGCCGGACGTGGTGAAGGATGTGGAGGTCATCGTCGAGGAGTTGAAGAACTTTGGCGCCGATCTCGACAAGAAACCGGTGATCATGGTGGCGTCGAAGATCGATGTGGCCAATCCGGAAAAGCTTAAGAAGTTGAAACAGTGGTGCACGCGAAAAAAGTTGAAGCTCTATCCGATCTCGGCCGTAACGGGCGAAGGGATTGAGAAGCTGAAGTTTGCGATGGCGGACGAAGTGCGGGCCATGCGCGAGGCGAGCGCGTCTTCGGCGAGAGAATCGGAAGCAGTCGATCTTCGGTAGCTATCGTGGCGGTCGCGACGGCGCTGGTTGCTGCGAACAGCGCGGCGCGGTTTCCGATATACTCTTCGCAGCTTACTCTCGAAAAGGCCGCATTCGTTGGAGGAAGTAAGATGTGCGCAGCTCCGTCGATGGCGCTTGAGAAAGCGCGCCGCAAATCCCCTCGACATTTCATTGACGTTCCGCTGGACGTGATCGTGCTGCGATCCGGCGTGCCGGAAAACATGCCGGGGCGTTGCACGGACCTGAGCGAAACGGGTGTGGGCGGGATGGTGGCAGGCGAAGTATGTGCGGGCCAGCACGTAGCAGTGGAACTGCGGCTGCCGAATTTGGGTGTGCCGTTGCGGGCGCGGGCGGTGGTGCGTTATCAGGGAAGGCTGCGGTGCGGATTTGAATTCCTGGGACTGCCGGCGAGCGAGCAGGAGATGATCCGCTATTGGGCGAGCCGACTCTCAGTCGCCGACGCGCAGACGTTGCCGCGAATTGAAGCGGTGCCGAGAGTTGACGCTGCCGAATTGGTTGCGGCGCCTTCGGCGAGCAATCTGAGCGGGGCGGAACCCGGCTTCCACACGCGACCGCGGATCCGGATTCAGCGGAAGGGCTTGCAGGCTCTGCTGGCGGCGATGTTGCTGGTGGGCGCGGTGGGCTGGTGGCAATGGCAACGCTCGTGGACTGAACTGGAGGTTGGGACACAAACCGCGCCGGACAGGCCTTTGCGAGTATCGCCGGAGACGATGCAACTGCGGATCGTGTCGAAGATCGATCCGGTCTATCCGGAGGAGGCGAGGCGGGCGGGCGAGCAAGGGGTTGCGGTGCTGGACACGGTGATTGCTCCCGATGGATCGGTGGAGCGGGTGCAGCCGGTTTCGGGAGACGATGTGCTGGAAAAATCGGCGGCCGAGGCGGTGCGTTTGTGGAAGTTTGAACCGTACCAGTCGATGGGCCGGGCGATTGCGGTGGAAACGACGATTGCGGTCGAGTTCCGGCTGAACTGAGCTGGATTTTTTGGGGAAATGCGAGGATCCGTAATGGGAGGGGTCTGCGGCGACACAAGCGTGTGATCGGGCGCAGAAGCAAAAATGGCCACCGCATCCGTTACGATGCGGTGGCCATTTACCGATTTGTAATTATTCGTTTGTAGTTACCGAGCGGCGACGGGAGCCGGGGTGCGCTTCTCCATCGGAACGAACTCGCGGGTCTCATGGCCGATCCAGACCTGGCGTGGACGCGCGATCTTCTGCTCGGGATCGGTGATCATTTCCTGCCACTGGGCCAGCCAGCCGACGGTGCGGGGGATGGCGAAGAGCACGGTGAACATCTCCGGCCTGAAGCCCATAGCCTGGTAGATGATGCCGGAGTAGAAATCGACGTTGGGATAGAGCTTGCGCTGAACGAAGTAATCGTCCTGGAGCGCGATGCGTTCGAGCTCGAGGGCGATTTCGAGTTTGGCATTGCGGCCGGTAATCTCGAAGACGCGGTCGGCGGTCCACTTGATGATTTTGGCGCGCGGATCGTAGTTCTTGTAAATGCGATGGCCGAAGCCCATTAGCTTGCCTTTGCCTTCCTTGATGCCCTTGATGTAGGCGGGGACGTTGTCCTTGGAGCCGATTTCGTCGAGCATGCGCAGGACTTCTTCGTTGGCTCCTCCGTGCAGCGGGCCGGAGAGAGCGGCGGCGGCCGCCGCCGTCGACAGGTAGGGATCGGCCTGCGAACTGCCCACCGCGCGCATGGCGTTGGCGCTACAGTTCTGCTCGTGGTCGGCGTGGAGGATGAAGAGAATGTCGAGGGCGCGGGCAATCACGGGATTGGCGGCGTATTTGGGCTCGACCATCTTCCATAACATGTTCATGAAATTTTCTGCGTAAGTGAGATCGTTGTCGGGATAGACGTAGGGGAAACCGACGCTGTGGCGATAGGACATGGCGGCGATGGAGGGAACCTTGCCGATAAGACGCTTGATCTGGTGGAGTCGGATGGCGGGGTCATGAACATTGCGGGACTCGGGATAGACGCTGGAAAGAGCCGCGACGGTGCTGACGAACATGGCCATGGGATGGGCGTTGTAGCGGAAGCCCTCCATGAATTTCTTGGTGCTCTCGTGGATCATGGTGTGGTGGGTGATCTCGCTGATCCAGTCTTTGAGCTGGGGTTCGGTGGGGAGTTCGCCGAAGAGGAGAAGGTAGGCGACCTCGAGGAAGGTGCAATGCTCGGCGAGAACTTCGATGGGATAGCCGCGATAACGGAGGATGCCTTTGTCGCCATCGATGAAGGTGATGGCGCTGCGGCAGGACGCGGTATTCATGAAGGCGGGGTCGTAGGTCATGAGGCCGAAGTCGTTGGGCCCGGTTTTAATTTTGCGCAAATCCATGGCGCGGATCGTGCCATTCTCAACGGGCAGGGTGTAGTTTTGCCCAGTGCGATTATCAGTGATAGTTACGGTATCCTGCGGCATAGGGAGACTCCTGAAGTTGATAGTCGGGCGAAAGACCGCCTGCTGGACGCGCCGCCCGTTGGCAGAGACAGTAGCGGCTAAGACACAGGTTGGCGGTGAGCTACGTCACAAGGGGATGTTTTTTCGCCACCGGATTATTATGCTCCCGGAGGGTCTGCCAAGGCCATTCCAGCGAGAGGGCGGGGTTCACTCGTTGGCGGCTTTGCGCATGGATTTGAGGCAGCGCGCGAAAATGGCCGAGACGGCGGGGATCTCGTCGTCTTTGAGGCGAATGGCGCTGCCCAGCTTTTTTAATGCGGCGTTGAGGGCGGGCGGCTGGCCCTCGGTGATTTCGATGACTTTCTGCCACTCGCGGGCTACCGGCAGGCGCTCGTCGCTGTCGGCGTCTTCGCAGAACTGGTCGGCGGCTTCGGGAGGCGTGCCGTATTCGTCGGCCACATCCTCGTGAAAATAACCGCGCAGGAACGTATGCAGGGCGGGAAAATTCTCCGCCGTCATTTCCATTTTCGAATCTGTCGGTTTCATGAGCGACACTCCGGATAGGAAGTCAAAACATAATACCTGTTCGGCCCGCCGTACTTTAACACTACCAGCGCGTGGGTGCAGGGGTGCGAGTGGACTTCACCACGATTCATGGTGCGTCCAATGGGTTCGGTCCCGTCATAGTCGAGGACCAGGTTGGCATGGCGGTCCCGATTCAGCCAGCTTTGAATCCGGTCTTCGGACTGCGCGATTGCCGCGCCGACTACGTGCTCGGCAGTCTGGCGATCGGTATAGGTGGAGGCGCCCGTGATATTGCGCTCGCGCTCGAGGCGCTCGCGCAACTCCTCTTCGCTCTGGCCGACGTGCTTGCGGAGAATGTGACCGCCGGCGCGTTCGTCCTGGCTGAGGTCGCGGGTGGGGCCGCCGAGGAGATCGCTGTGACGGCTGTCGTCGCGCGAGTCGCGCGCCGGGGCGTTGGCCGCGTTGTTGGATGCAGGAGGCGGCTGGCAGGACAAGAGCAGAGTCAGGGTGAGGCAGCAGAGGATCGCGATGCACGCGCGCGTGTTTAGAAGTCGAGGCATTGAAATTCGACCCGTTAAATTCGTGCCATTTGCTGCCATTCGCTGCAACCTGCCACCCTCGGCTGTGCCCTTCGAGTAAAGATTCGGAAATTGTGCTACTAAACAGGGTGTGCGGACAAGTCTATTCGACTATCTCGATGAATTCGAACGCTGGGGCGAGGGAGCGGCGTATGTGTTTCCGCGGGGCTACCGGCATGAGCGGTGGTCGTACGGGCGGGTGGCCGTGGCGGCAAACCAGTTTGCGCGCGAACTGGCGGCGCGAAACATTGTAAAAGGCGACGCCGTCATTTTATGGGGCGCGAATTCGGCGGAGTGGGTGGCGGCATTTTTGGGCTGCGCTTTTTCCGGCGTGATCGCGGTGCCGGTGGATGAGGCTTCCAGCGCGGAGTTTGCGCGGCGCATCGGCGACCAGGTGCGAACGCGGCTGGTGGTTTGCGGGCGGGAACGGGCGGGGATTTTTCCGGGCGTGGATGCGATCGATCCGGTGAGGTTTAAGGCGGCGATCGGGCGGCATTCGGCGGCGCGCTTTCGGGCGGAGTCGATTCAGGCGTCGGATACGCTGGAGATCGTTTTCACGTCGGGCACGACGGCCGAGCCGAAGGGAGTGGTGCTGAGCCACGCAAATGTGGCCGCGAACCTGGCGCCGATTGCCGGGGAAATCGGGAAATATTTGAAGTATGAGCGGATTTTTCATCCGCTGCGGTTTTTGAATTTGCTGCCGCTGAGCCACGTGTTTGGACAGTTTCTGGGAATCTTTCTTCCGCCGCTGATGGGGGCGACGGTGGTGTTCGAGAGCAACTTTAATCCGGCGGAGATTATCGCGACGATTCGACGGGAGCGGGTGTCGGTGCTGGTGGCGGTGCCGCGGATTATTGAGTCGCTGAAGCAGAGAGTGGAGCGGCAGATTGAAGAGGCGGGCGGGAGAGAAGTTTTTGCGGCGGATTTCCGGCGCGCGGCGAACCAGCATTTTTTGCGGCGGTGGTGGTCGTTTCGGCGAATCCGGCGGAAATTTGGGTGGAAATTCTGGGCGATGATCAGCGGGGGAGCGGCGCTGGATCACGAGACGGAAGAGTTCTGGCACCGGCTGGGCTACGCAGTGGTGCAGGGCTACGGGCTGACGGAGACGACGTCGCTGATCAGCCTGAATCATCCGTTTCGCGCGAGCCGCGGATCGATTGGCAAAGTGCTGCCGGGGCGCGAAATGCGAGTTGCCGAGGACGGGGAAATCCTGGTGCGCGGAAGCGGCGTGGCGAGCGGTTACTGGAGCGGCGGCGAACTGGTGCGGGTGACGGGCGAGGAGGGGTGGTATCACACGGGCGACCTGGGGGCGCTCGACGAGCAGGGCAATCTTTTTTTCAAGGGGCGGAAGAAAGAAGTCATCGTCACGGCGGCCGGAATGAATGTCTATCCCGAGGACCTGGAGGCGGCGCTGCGCGCGCAACCGGAGGTGAGAGATGCGGTAGTGGTAGGCCTGGAGCGCGGAGGGAATGCGGAGGCTTGCGCGGCGGTGATTTTGCGGGAGGGCGGCGCTGCTGGAGAACGAGCGGGCGCGACCGGGCGAGCGGCGGTATTGGAGAGCGCGGCGAAGGCAGCGGTCGATGGGGCGAATCAAACTCTCGCCGAATATCAGAAGATGCGGCGGTGGGTGGTGTGGCCGGACGCGGACTTTCCGCGGACTTCGACGGGGAAGCCGCGGCGGAATGTGATTCGGGAGGCAGTGGCGGCGCGGCTGAGCGAGACGGCGGGGCAGTCAATTGGCGATGGAAGCGCGAGTCCGCTGGCGGAACTCGTGGCTAGAATTACCGGGCGGGCCGCGCCAAAGCTGGGGCCGGGCGCCAATCTCGAAGGCGATTTGGGGTTGACTTCGCTGGAGCGCGTAGAGTTGCTGGGCGCACTCGAGGATCGGTACCAGGTGGATTTGAGCGAGACGAGTTTTGCCGGGGCGGCGACCGTGGGGGATGTGGAGAGGCTGCTGCGAGGTGGGAGCGCGGATTTGCCGCGCTTGAACGGGGCGAAGTTCGGTTCCCACACAAAGACCGGCTCTCAAACGGCCTGCGCTGAGGCTAGGTCCGATGCAGATGATACGAGGGATAAACAGCGCACTGGGCGCGGGTTTCACTATCCGCGGTGGACGCTGCGCTGGCCGGCGACTTGGGTGCGGCTGGCGGCGCATTATCTGTTGTTGCGGCCGGCGGTGTTTGTTCTGGGCTGGCCGCGCGTAATCGGCGGGGAGAACCTGCGCGGAGTTGCGGGGCCGCTGCTGGTCATCTCGAATCATATTGACGACGTTGATGTTGGCTTCATTCAGACGGCGCTGCCGGCGCGCCTTCGAAACAAGCTGGCGACAGCTACGGGCGGAGAGGCGTTGGAGGCGCTGCGCTCACCTGCGGCGACGCGGTGGATGGTGTTGCGCGCCTACGATCGCGTGCAGTGGGCGCTGGGCGTCACGCTGCTCAATCTTTTTCCTCTGCCCCGCGAGGCCGGATTCCGCAAGAGTTTTGCGTATGCGGGAGAGGCGGTCGATCGCGGCTACAGCGTGCTGGTTTTCCCCGAAGGGCGGCACACGGAAGATGGCAAACTGCGGCCGTTTCGCACGGGAGTTGGGCTGCTGGCGAACAATCTGGGGATTCCCGTTTTGCCCATGCGAATCGATGGCTTGTACGAGGTGAAGAAGGCGGGCAGGAAATTCGCGCTGCCGGGAAGGATTCAGGTGCGCATCGGCAAGCCTGTGCAATTCGCGCCTGAGAAAACGGCGGAAGAGATCGCCCGGGAATTACGGCGAATGGTCGAAAGCCTGTAGCGGAAGTCCCGCACACTGTGCGCGGTTAGCTGCGTTTGGGCACGAAGATGGCTTGAAGGATCGAGTTAACCAGGCCTAGCAGGAGCGCTCCAATGAGGGCGGGGATAAAGCCGTGAACTTCGAAGCCTTTTACAAATCCGGAAGCGAGTTCGAGCATGAGCGCGTTGATGACGAACCAGAACAGGCCAAGCGTGAGGATGGTGAGCGGGAAGGTGAGGACTTTCAGGAGTAATCCGAGCGTGGCGTTGACGAGGCCGATGACAAGGGCGGCGATGAGCGCGGCTGCGGGACCGCTGACGGAGATGCCGGGGACGACGTGCGCGACGATCCATAGAGCGAGCGCGCTGATGAACCAATGGATAAGAAGACGCATGCGAAGCCTCCTGCGAATGATACAACGAAGTTGGAGTTGCGTATTAGGGAATGGGGGAGAATGGAGCGGGTCGCTTTGGACCCCCTCTACCTCGGTCTTTTAAAGTCAAAGACTTAGCGGGAGAATTTGCCAGGTCTTTGAGAAATAAGGACTTACGCGTAAAGTATTTTTAAATCAATCACTTATGGCGAAAACTGACCTTACCAAGGCCAAAACGAACGCGGCGCGGTTGCTGGATTCGCTGGGAATTCGGTATGAGTTGCGGGCGTATGAGGTGGACCCCGAGGACCTGGCGGCGGAAACCGTCGCGGCGAAGATCGGGCTGCCGGCCGAGCAGGTGTTTAAGACGCTGGTGGCGCGCGGAGAGCGGAATGGGGTGGTGATGGCGGTGATTCCGGGCGACCAGGAACTGGATTTGAAAACGCTGGCTGCGGCGGCGGGAGAGAAGAAAATTGAGCTTGTGCCGGTGAAGGAACTGCAAGGGATCACGGGCTACATTCGCGGAGGCGTGACGGCGCTGGCGGGGAAGAAGGAGTATCCGGTATTTGTGGATGAGACGATTGAGCTGTTTGATGTGGTGTCGATTTCGGCGGGAATGCGGGGGCTGCAGATTTTGATAGCGCCGGGGGACTATTTGCGCGCGACTAAGGGAACGATTGCCGCGCTGGGCCAACCGAAGAAGTGAGGCGGAGTGAAGGGCCGTTGAGATACAATGTATCTCATCGGAGGTTAACGTGGCGACTACGGAAATGGTGCATGTGCGGGTGGATAAGCGAGTGAAGGCGCGGGCGGCGAAGGCGCTGGCCACAATGGGTTTGTCGGTTTCCGATGCGGTTCGCGTCCTGCTGACGCGCGTTGCCACCGAGAAGGCGTTGCCGTTCGAGGTGAAAGCTCCCAATGCTGCCACTGCGGCGGCAATGCGGGAGGCGCGCAAGGGTGGCCTGCGCGCGTTCGATAGCGTCTCCGGGTTGATGGCCGACTTGAATGCGGAGGATTGAGAGCACGAACGCTTTTCGCCGCGACTTCAAGCGGGAGAAGCGCGGACAGCATCGTCATCACGTGGATGTGCAGCTAGCGGAGCGAAGTAGCGAACGCTGTAGGCAATGGGAAGTCCGACAACCAGCATTTTTCCGGCCAAGCCTTGGAGCAGGTAACGAGGAGTCAGGGGATCTGTGGCATGAAGGCCGGATAGCGGCAGCACGATGAGATTCATGAAGAGCTCGATCCAGACACCGAAGTTCAATCCGCAGATGAGCGGATGTTCGGTGAGAAAAGGTAGCTTTCGGCTTGCCAGATAGTAGACCGTTGCCCATGAAGTGGCGATGAAGAAGTGCAGGAGCAGGCCCAGAATGTATGTGCCTGCGCCGCCCTGGATCGCGCTGCGACCGAGCAGTCCGGCGGCGACGTAGAGAGGAATGTCCCATCCTTCCTGAATGCAGGCCATGAGGATGTCTATAGTCCCGCCAATGAAGGCACCCACGCCAATCGCCAGAACAACGTTCTTCACGGTTGGGCTTTCGGCTTTTGAATCTCTTACCGCTT
Organism: Acidobacteriaceae bacterium; assembly: GCA_003139095.1. Lineage (GTDB taxonomy): Bacteria > Acidobacteriota > Terriglobia > Terriglobales > Acidobacteriaceae > Acidiflorens. The sequence continues at coordinate 108,990 of PLHW01000014.1, read as the reverse complement.
GCGACGCTGAGATCATGGACGGTCTCCCATCTGGTCGGAAGATAGACGGACCACCTCTCAGGGCGTTAGCGCCCTCAGCGGATCGAACTTGACGATTCGCGGCGGTTGTAGACTATTAGGCGAAAGAACTATTCCGAGGTACGACTGATGCCTACTGCAACTCGCACGAACCCGCTCTCCTTCCTCACCGATCAACTTGACGAACTTAAGGCTAAGGGGACGCACTTTAAGCTGCGCGTGCTGGAGGATGAGCAGGCACCTGTGTGCACGTTTGACGGGAAGCGCGTTATCAATCTGGCTTCGAATAATTATCTGGGGCTGACTACGCATCCGAAGCTGCGGGAGGCGGCGCTGGAGGCGACGCGGAAGTTTGGCGTGGGGTCGGGCGCGGTGCGGACGATTGCCGGGACGATGCGGATCCACATGGACCTGGAGGAGAAGATTGCGCGCTTTAAGAACGTGGAGGCGTGCGTCGTGTTTCAGTCGGGATTTACGGCGAATGCGGGGACGGTTTCGGCGTTTCTCGGCAAGGACGATTTCATTATTTCCGACCAGCTGAATCATGCGTCGATCATCGACGGGGCGCGGCTGTCGCGGGCGAAGATTCTGGTCTTCAATCACAAAGACTTGGCGCACGCGGAAGCGCAACTGGCGAGCGTGAAGGATCAGCCGGGGCACAAGCTGCTGATTACGGACGGCGTGTTCTCGATGGATGGCGACATTGGCGCGCTGCCCGGGTTGTGCGAGCTGGCGGAAAAATATGGCGCGATCATGATGGTGGACGATGCGCATGCGTCGGGCGTGCTGGGGCGTAACGGGCGCGGGACGATCGATCATTTTGGCATGCACGGGCGCGTGGATATTCAGGTGGGCACGTTGTCAAAGGCGATTGGGGCGCTGGGCGGATATGTGTGCGGGACGCGGGATCTGATCGATTTTCTGTATCACCGGGCGCGGCCGTTTTTGTTTTCGACTTCGCATCCGCCGTCGGTGGCGGCGACGTGCATTGCGGCGTTCGACGTTCTGGAAAACGAGCCGCAGTGGATGGAGCAGCTTTGGGAGAACACGCGCTTCTGGAAAAAAGAGCTGGGGTTGCTCGGATTTAATATTGGCGGGCAGAACACTCCGGCGAGCGAGACGCCGATTACGCCGATCATTATTGGCGACGGGCGGCTGACGATGGACTTCTCGCGCGAGCTATTTAATGAGGGCATCTTCGGCACGGGCATCGCGTTTCCGACTGTGCCGGAGGGGAAGGCGCGCATTCGGACGATTATGACGGCGACGCACACGAAAGAGGAGTTGCAGCAGGCGCTGGAAGTGCTGCGGCGGGTGGGGAAGCGGATGGGGATTTTGGGGTAGGGAAATTCTGATTCGGTTTCGGCAAGAAGCCCGTTCACGACGGGGTACACGGAGAACACGGGGGAAGACAAATCCCTCGCCCGGCAGCCCGAGGAACGCCGGCGCTACATGTTGACCTCGTCTTAGCGCGTTGGCGCGTCTTCTACTATTGCTTCGACAATTTGATCAATCGTGTCGGTTACGCGCTTGGCGGGGGCATTCAAATTATTCGAAAGGATCGAGAACACTACGGGCTGGCCTGACTTGGTGGTGGCGTAGCCGGATAGAGCGCGGACTCCGCCCAGGGAGCCGGTTTTGGCGCTGACGCGCTTTTGCAGACTGGGCGAGGTGAGGCGCTCGGCGAGCGAGCCATCGACTCCGGCGACGGGCAGCGTGGAGCGGTAGGTTGCGCCCCAGGGCTGCGACGCGGCATAGCGCAGCAATTGCACGATGGCGTGCGGGGTGACGAGGTTTTGGCGCGAGAGGCCGGAGCCATCGTAAAAGGCGTACTGATCGCTCGCGATTCCGGCCTGCGTCAAAAACTGGCGCAGCACTTCGAGGCCGCCTTCGACGGTGCCCGCGGTGCCGCGCTCGCGGCCGAGGAGGCGAAGCAGGATTTCGGCGTGCAGGTTCTGGCTGACTTTGTTGATGACGCGGATGTCGTCGGAGAGGGGCCGCGACTCGAAGCTGGCGAGCGTGATGGGCTGATCGGTTCTTATCGGACGATCGAGCGGGCGGGCCGCGCCTTCGCTGCCGCCGTGTGAGGGCGCGAGGGCGGTGGCGGTGAAGGTGGAAAGCGTGGCGAGTTCGGTGTGGCGCGTGCGATCGTGGCCATAGATGACGATGCCGCGCTTTTCGAGGAGCTGGCGGAAGATGCGGGCGGCGAATTCGGCGGGATCTTCGATGGCGAGGGCCTCGGATGCGCCGGGATCGTCGAGCGGAAGATTGCCCCAGAGCGTGACGACGGTGGAACCGGGCTCGCGGTTAACGAAAAACCTGCGGCCTGTTCCGGCAGGCGTGGTGACGATGCGATTGTCGATGCGGTAATAGTCGGCGAAGGGCTTGGCGCTGACAAAGGCTTTTTCGCCGGCGCGATCGGCGGGCATGATGTTGATGAAGACGACATTGTCATTGACGGTGAGCGCGGAGACGGGCGCGCCATCGGCCCAGACGAGATCGTCCTGGCTCCAGCCTTCGCCATAACGCTCGAAAGCGAAATAGGAGTCGTCGGCGACGATGTCGCCGTCGATGAACTTGACGCCCTTTTTGACGAGCGCGTCGGCGAGCGATTCGAGGGCGAGGAGCGGATCGTCGCTGCGCTGCGTTTTTAGTTCATAAGGCAGTTCGCGGCCGGAGAGATTGGGATCGCCGTGGCCGACGAGGACGAGGTCTCCGTTGAGACGGCCATAGCGATCGAGCGTGCCGGTGGTTTCGACGGTGGTGCGGAATTTGTATTCGGGACCAATGAGGGCGAGCGCGGCGGCGGTGGTGAAGAGCTTGGTGTTGGAGGCGGGAGTGAATAGCTTTTCGGGATTTTGCGAGTAGACGGTTTCGCCGGTGGCGAGCGAGGCGACTTCGATTCCCCAGAAACCGTGCGCGAGATCGGGTGAATTGAGAAGGGCCGCGACGCGCGCCTGGAGCCGCTTTGAGGCGGGCGATAGGGGAGCGGGCGTTTGGAGGGCGGAACTGGGCGAAGGCGCGGTTGCCTGCGCGGCGCAAAAGGATGCGAGAGCGAGCGCGGTGGAAACGAGCAACGCCGCAACTGATCGCCGCCGGGACATTGCTGAAATTGTAACACCCGGAAAATTGCGGCTCGGTCTAGAATAGCGGCACGTCATCAAGCAAACGATACAGGCAAGCGTAGGGAAACTATGCGCGCTATTTTTCAGTGGAAGATCGGATCGCGCACGCTCGAACTGGGACGGCGCACGCTGATCATGGGTGTGGTGAACGTCACGCCGGACTCATTCTCCGACGGCGGACTGTACATTGACGCGGCCAAGGCGGTGGCGTATGCCGAGCGGCTGCTGGATGACGGCGCGGCGATTATTGACGTGGGCGGGGAATCGACGCGGCCGGGCGTGGTGGTGAGCGCGGCCCCGGCTGCTACGGCGGATGCGGGTGCGGCGGCGGGAACTTCGTCGTCGGGGTCATCGTCGTCAAGCCATGCGGTGTCGGAGGAGGAAGAACGAAACCGCGTGCTGCCGGTGATCCGCGACTTGAAGAAGCGGCGTCCCGAGGCGGTGATCAGCATCGACACGTATAAGTCGGGGGTGGCGCGCGCGGCGGTCGATTTGGGCGCGGAGGTGGTGAACGACATCAGCGGCTTCCGCTGGGATGCAAAGATGTCGAAGACGCTCGCTGAGTTGAAGGTGGGAGCGGTGCTGATGCACACGCGGGGGCGTCCGGAAGAGTGGAGCACGCTGCCGCCGATTGGCGATCCCGTGCTGCTGGTGAAGCGCGATCTGCGGCAGTGGGCGGAGGCGGCGACGCTGGCGGGCGTGAAGCGCGATCACCTTGTGCTTGATCCCGGTTTTGGCTTTGGAAAAAGGCTGGAAGAGAATTATCCGCTGCTGGCGCATTTCGGCGAACTACAGCAGATGGGATTTCCGCTGCTGGCAGGGGTTTCGCGGAAATCATTTATTGGACGGGCGCTGGCGCGCGACGGAAAGGATGCGCCGGTGGAAGATCGCATTTACGGAACAATGGCTGCGGAAGCGGTGCTGATTTTAAAAGGAGCGCATATCATCCGCACGCATGACGTGGCGTTGGCTTCCCGGGCCGCGCAGATGCTGGACGCGATTGTGGCGAGCGGAGGGTGAGAAGCAGCTTCGAGCTCTGAGCTTCGAGCTTGAAACTCAAAATCTCAGTCTCTGCAGATTCTTAGTAAAGCTGTGGCCAGCCCGGATCGAAATTGTCATGCTCGATGTGGCGGTTGCTCGAAGCTCGAAGCTCGTAGCTCATGGCTCGTAGCGCGTAGCTGTTCTCACGCCTTGGCTGTCATGGCGGAGGAGGATTTGAAGGCGGGGAGGCGAATCTCAAATACGGCTCCGCCTTCGGGGCGATTGAAGCAGGTGATCTGGCCTTTGTGGTCCTGGATCACGCCGTAGGTTGCGCTTAGCCCCAGGCCCGTGCCCTTGCCCACTGGCTTCGTCGTGTAAAAAGGATCGAAGACGCGCCCGGGATTCTGCAAGCCCGGTCCGCTGTCGGCGAATTGAACGATGACGTCCTGCGCATCGCGCCATAGGGAAATCTGAAGGCGCCCGCCTCCGACTTCCTGCAACGCGTCTACGGCGTTCTCCACGATCTGGACAAAGATCTGCAGCAACTGGTTGGAGTTGCCGAGAATGCGCGGAACGCCATCCTCGCCGTCGACGCTGAGATGGATGTTGCGATTTTCGAGTTTGAATCCTTCCATCTGCACGGCGCGCTGCAAAAGCGGCTTTAACTCGAGAGGAGCTTTTTCTCCGGGGGTCTGCTGGGCAAAACTCAGCAGATCGCTTACCAGGTCGCGGGTGCGGCGAGCCTGCTGGCCAATCTTCCGCGCATTGGCCAGCTGCTCGACCGTAAGATTGCCGCTCGTGGACATGCCCTCACTTCTCGTCAGAATTGCGGAAAGCGGATACTCAAGCTCGCTGGCGGCGAGCGCGATCAACTCTCCAAGCGAGGCGAGCTTGGCTTGCATGATGGCGCGCTCCTGGAGGCGTTCGAGATTGTCGAAGCTTTCGCGCGAGCGACTGAGAAGGTCCACCAGTCGCTGATCGAGCAAATATTGTTTGACGAAGAGAAAGAAGCCGAGCGCAGCCACACCCGCCATAGCGACGCCGAAGCGGACCTGCCGTAGGAAGAGCGCGTCATGGCTCAGGCAGAGCGCGGCATACCCCAGAACCGGCAATGACAGCAGGGCCAACTGAGCAAAAATGGGAGCGACCGCGCGCCTCGCACGCGCCGCCGTGGGCGCAGCGGTCATTTCAGGCAGCCAGTTCCTTCCAATCAGGGCGACGGCCAGAAAACCGAAGAGGGAAGCCACAAACAGGATGTCATACACTCCGCCGGTCTGGTAAGCGCCGCGCGCAAGCGCCGCATTCATCGCATCCGACGCCAAGGCGTAGAGCACGCTGGCGGCGAACATGCTGCCATAAAGTTTGCGCCACACTCCCGAACTGCCCAGGTAAGCGGATGCGGAAAGCCCAACCAGCATCAGCCCTTCGAGCGCATACAGAACGTCCCAGCGTAGCGTATAGCGCGGGATATTGGTGACCAGGTATTCGTCGGGAAAGACGAAGAACGCGTAGATCACCACCCACCATCCGAGCAGGATGAGGACGTTTAATGCGCTGATGAGCCGGCCCTCGCGCCCATCGGCATCGGTTGGGCGAATGGCCACCGCGGCCATCATGGGCACGACGTGCAAGAACAACACAATGTCGCCCGGGTAAGGGTGGGGCATCGGCTTGCGGCGGATCACCTCGTAACAGAGCCAGGAAGCCTGGTTGAAGGACCACATGATGACGCTGGCAGTAATCAGGCCCCAAAACAGGCGGGCGTGTCCGTGGCAGGCTTGGGCGTTGCGAAAGGAAAAATAGGCGATGGCCAGGAGGACGGCAAGGGGAACGAGGTCGCCCATGGCGGTGCGAAAGCTTGCACTGGGAAAAATGTGGGGCGCGAGGGCAAAGGCGATCAGGAAGCCGATCACGGCGGCCAGCCACGGCATGGGACGGGGGATCACCGCCTTGTATGGTAGCCAATTTATGTTGTTATGTTCAGTTCCAGTGGGTGCCGGGGATTACCAAGGTAACCATGGTAACCGGGGTAACCGTGAGGTGCGGCGGGCGCGGCCTGGTGATCGGCGTCACATGGGTTTGTGACGCTGCCGACCGTGGGGCCCCTCCGGCGGGCTGCTAGAATTCGCCTATGGCATTCCCTGAAAACCGCCTGCGCCGCCTGCGCCGGACCGAAACCCTGCGTTCGCTTGTACGCGAGACCCGGCTCACGCCCGAAAATTTCGTTTATCCGCTGTTCGTTTGCCCCGGCAAAGGGATTCGCAAAGAAGTGCGCTCCATGCCCGGAGTCTTCAACCTTTCCGTCGATGAAGCCGTGAAAGAAGTGCGCGAAACGCGCAAGCTGGGCGTGCTGTCGGTGATTCTGTTTGGACTTCCCGAGAGCAAAGACGAGGTGGCGACGGGCGCCTGGGCCGACGACGGCATTGTGCAACAAGCGGCGCGCGCGATTAAGAGCGAAGTGCGCGATGTGATCGTCATGGGCGACGTCTGCCTGTGCGAATACATGTCGCACGGCCATTGCGGGATTGTGGCCACGGCGCCGCAATCGCTGGGAGCGGCGGCGGCCGCGCCTCCGGTCACGGCGGACTACGAAATTTTGAATGACCCGAGTCTGGAGTTGCTGGCGCGGACGTCAGTGTCGCTGGCGCGCTCGGGCGTCGATATCATTGCGCCGTCGGACATGATGGATGGCCGCGTGGGCGCGATCCGCGCGGCGCTCGACAAAGCCGGCTACGAGAACACGCCGATCCTTTCTTATGCGGCGAAATTCGCGTCGGGCTTTTATGGGCCGTTCCGCGAGGCGGCCGATTCGACGCCACATTTTGGCGACCGCCGGTCTTATCAGATGGACCCAGCCAACATGCGGGAGGCGATGCGCGAGATCGCACTAGACATCGAAGAGGGCGCGGACATGATCATGGTCAAACCGGCCTTGCCCTATCTGGATGTGATTGCGGCGGCGCGCGAACGTTTCGATTTGCCGCTTGCCGCCTACCAGGTGTCGGGCGAATTCGCGATGATTGAGGCGGCGGCGCGCAACAACTGGATCGATCGCGATCGGGTGATGATGGAATCGCTGGTCAGCATACGCCGCGCGGGGGCGAGCATCATTCTCACTTATTTTGCCAAGGACGCGGCGCGGTTGCTGGCATAGAGGCAGCCTTTGGGAATTGCCGATCATTCCGACCGAAGCGAGGAATCTGCTCTGGGACTTCGGCGCCTGATTGGTTTGGGACCTTCGCAGGTCAATTCAGGCCGCCATGTTCCCCGGCGGCCATGGCGTGTAATCGCTCCGAAACCTCCCGCACCTGGCGCTCGGTCTCTTCCAGCGCGCCCGAGTTATCGATCACAAAATTTGCCGCTTTGATTTTTTCGTTGTCGGGCATTTGCGCGGCCATGCGCCGCGCAACTTCGGCGCGGGCCGCTTCGGGCGTGATGCCGAGACGGTGCGCAAGGCGCTCCACGCGCTGCTCGGGCAGGCAGGTGACGACGATCAGACAATCGAAGCGGTCGGCGGTTCCGGCTTCAAGGATGAGCGCGGCCTCGACGATGGCGATGGCATTCGGGTCGCGCGCGAAGATGTCCTGCATCCACTCATTTTCATGCGCAACGACGGCGGGATGGACGATGGCGTTCAGTTCCTTGACGCGCGGTGACGGGCTGCCGCCGGATTGGGCGCGCGCGGCGGAGGTTGGCGCGGCGGGCCCTTCGGCCGGCGCTCCGAAGGCGGCTTCTGCCAGTTTGGGACGGTTGATTGTTCCGTCTGCGTTGAGAATTTCGCGTCCGAAGCGACGCACGACTTCCTCGTAAACCGGCCGGCCCGGATTCATCAGCCAGTGCGCCACGGCGTCGGCCTGGAGGACGTGGGCACCGAGTTTTACGAATATCTCGCCGACCACCGACTTGCCGCTGGCAATGCCGCCGGTCAGCCCGACTTTGAGCACGAGGCCACCTCAGAAGTCAGAAGTAATGAAGTCAGATTGCAGAAGTAAAACCCGAGATTCGAGGAGTTGACACGTCTCAACCTTGCGACTCGCGATTGATTTGGGGTTTTCACTGCTGCAATCTGACTTCTGCCTTCTGACTTCTCATTTCTGACTTCTGCGCAGCTTCGCGGCCTTTACAGTGTTGGCCATAAGCATGGCGATGGTGAGCGGGCCGACGCCGCCGGGGACCGGGGTGAGCGCGCCCGCAATCTCGGCCACTTCGGGATGCACATCGCCGACCAGCGTCGATCCCTTGGCCAGAAAAGTTTCCAGCCGTTTCGCATTGCCCGCGAACAGGCGGTCGAACTCGGCGCGGTCGGCCACTCGATTGATGCCCACGTCGATCACGGTTGCGCCCGGCTTGACGAAGTCGCGGGTGACCATTCCCGCGCGGCCGATGGCCGCCACCAGAATATCGGCGCGGCGGCAGACGCCGGGCAGGTCGCGCGTTTTCGAATGACACACCGTCACGGTGGCATTCTGATTCAGCAGCAGCATCGCCACCGGCTTGCCGACGATGTCGCTGCGCCCGACCACCACCGCATCCTGTCCGGCGACGGGAATCGAACTGCGCCGCAGAATCTCCATGACGCCGGCCGGCGTGCAGGGCACCAGTCCCGGCCGCTGGGTGGAAAGATAGCCAACATTCATGGGATGAAATCCGTCGACGTCTTTTGCGGGATCGACGGCCAGCAGAACTCTCTTGGCGTCGACCTGGGCGGGCAGCGGCAACTGGACGAGAATGCCGTCGATTTCGTCGCGCGCATTGAGGGAGGCGATCAGCGCCAGCAATTCTTCGGTCGTCGCGGTTTCCGGCGGAGAATGCTGCTCGCTATAAATTCCCACCTCTTGTGAACTTTTTACTTTGCCGCGCACGTAAATTTCCGACGCTGGATTGTGGCCGACGAGCACGACCGCCAGCCCCGGCTTTCTTCCCGCGCCGCTCATGGCCGCGACCTCGGCGGCCACTTCGGCGCGAATCTCCGCCGCCAATTTCGTCCCGTCCAGAATTCTGGCTGTCATTTCGCCCGGCTCCCGCGCAATGGAACCAGCGATTCTATCGCATCGTTCGATTGCCGCATCAGACTTTGTCCAGCACCGGGCGCGCTGGGAAGCTTCGGCGGGCGCTACAATAGCGCATCATGGTTCCTCAGGATTTGCTGGATATGCTGGTCTGCCCGGTCTGCAAGAAACCGGTTGCGGTAGTCGGCGGCGGGCAGGGCCTGAAATGCGGCGAGTGCCGCCGTGTTTACCCGATCCAGGACGACATTCCGATCATGCTGGTGGATCGCGCGAAAATCGATGCGGCGTAATTCGGCGGCGCACTGGCGCGCTCGAACCTGATTTGGCAGCTCAGGTCACGTCGCCGCGCCAGCCTCACGAACGAGAATGACTACGAGGCCAGTAGCTCGGATTGCCCCGAAATGGCCTTTTTGTGACGCAACAAAACGACGCAGTGTGTCATTTTGTCCCGCGTCACGTTTGGCTCGGCAACTTTGCCGCGACCCGGTTCAACTACCGCAACCTTCTGCAAATCATCGGGTTTGAGTAACCAGCGGAATCAGGAAAGTTCCCCTGACCGTAGTACTTAGGTTACGGCATTTCGATTGCATGCAACGTCGTGAGTTGCCGATGAGTCTAATGGGACAGAAGCCGAAGGTGAGGACGGCCATGAGAGAGAAATTTACGGTAACGGAACTATCGGCACTGCGGAACGACCTGCTCCAGTCGGGCATGGTGGACTCGCGCGAAGCGGCCGAAGTGTTGCAGGTTTTTTTGATGGGCCGGGGGTACGGGGTTTCTACGCAGGCGGCGATTGATGCCGCCAGCCGGGTGGAAATGGCGGGGTGTTCGTTGCCCGTGCTGGAGCGGGAACTGGAGAGTTTGGCGCTGGTGATGTAGGCAGCGTGTGGCGCGTCGAATTGATTGCTGAAACGGAAAACAAGACGTTAAAGTGAACGACGTTAAAGTGAAACTGATCCGGTTTACGCGGACAGTTTCTCAGTACGAAAAGCCGGGCAAATCTGCCCGGCCTTTTGTTTTAGGCCTACTTTTCAGCGGCCGATTTCAGATTATCCAAGCCCGCTTCGAAATGCTTTCCCGCGATCTTGTCCATGCTCGCGACCAGGCTCATGAGCTTCATTATGTAGAGATTCGTGCCGTGCATGCTCCAGGTAACTTTGGTCGAAGTTCCGGCGGGCTCCAGGAGGAACTCGTTGACGTTGTGGGCCTCAAAGGGCTTCACGAAATCGACCTTCACCAAAATCTTTTGCGGGGGCGTCGATTCGGTGATTTCCATCCTGCCCGCACCGGCGCTGCCGGAACTGTTCCAGTCGGAGATGGCGCCTATGCCGCTTTCGGCACCGGTGAAGGTTCTTCGCATGGTCGGGTCTTCCCGATCCTGCGGCGCCCACTGGCTCCAATGGTGGAAGTCGTTGATGAGCGCGAAGATTTTTTCTGGCGGGGCCTGGATGGTTCGCGAGCGCTGGAGGTTGAACGTGTCGGGCCGACTCGCAGCCAGGATAAGGACCGCCGCGATCAAAGCAACACCCGCGATGAAGATTTTCAGGAACATGCCTTAAGGGCTCCCTAGTCAACGACGGTTAAAGCTCACGAAAATTTTGGCGATTGCAGCTTGCTACTCGCCGTTGTCGTCGTCAATGCCGATCTTCGAGAGGCGATAGCGGAGCGCGTTGCGGGAAAGGCCGAGCAGGCGGGCCGCCTGCGACTTGTTTCCGCCCGCCTTCTTCAACGCCTCGCGAATCATCTCGTCTTCCCATTGGTCGAGGGTCATGCCCTCAGGCAAGAAGCGCTCCGCAGGCGCGCCGGCGCGAGTGCGGGGCAGGTCAAGCTGTACATCGCGAGCCTCGAGTTCCGGCCCCGCCGCGAGGGCGCAAGCGCGCTCGATGGCGTTCTGCAACTCGCGCACATTTCCCGGCCAGTAATGCGCCAGCAAAATCTGCATCGCGGCGGGAGAAATGCCGCGCAACTCTCTGCCCGAATCCTTGGCAAAGCGAGCGAGAAAAAGATTGGCGAGATCGGGAATATCTTCCTTGCGCTCGCGCAGCGGCGCAATGTCGATGGGCACGACGTTGAGGCGGTAATAAAGGTCCTCGCGGAAGGTTCCCTGCTCCAGCGCGGCGCGCAGATCGCGATTGGTGGCGGCGAGCAGGCGGACATCAACCTTGACGGTGCGCGTGCCGCCCAGGCGCTCAAATTCGCGCTCCTGGAGCACGCGCAAAAGCTTGACCTGCGTGACGGCCGGAACGTCGCCAATCTCGTCGAGGAATAGCGTGCCCTTGTCGGCCAGCTCGAATTTGCCGGGCTTGCTGGAGACGGCGCCGGTGAATGCGCCTTTCTCGTAGCCGAAGAGTTCGCTCTCCAGCAAGTTTTCGGGAATTGCCGTGCTGTTGATTTTGACGAACGGCCCCGACGCGCGCCGCGACTTCTCGTGGATCGCGCGGGCGATCAAGTCCTTGCCCACGCCGCTTTCCCCGCCGAGCAGCACCGTCGAATTTGTCGGGGCCACGCGTTCGACCGTCGCCAGCACCTCCTGCATTTTCGCCGAGCGCGCCACAATATTCGGATGGCTATACTTTTGGCCGAGGGCCTCGCGCAGCGAACGGTTCTCTTCCTGGAGGCGCGAGTGGTCCAGCTCCTTGCGCACGACCATGCGCATCTCGGCCAGCGAAAACGGCTTGAGCACGTAATCGCTGGCGCCCGCTTTCATCGCTTCGACTGCGGTCTCCACCGAGCCGAACGCGGTCATGACCACAATCGGCAAGGCGGCGTTTTGCCGTTTTGCCGCCTGCAAAAATTCCAGCCCGCTCATGCCCGGCAGCTTGAGGTCGGTGAGCACCAGATGCACCGGCTCGGAGGCGAGCAGCTTCAGCGCGGTCTCGGCATCGCCGGCCGAGAGCGTTTTGAAGCCATCCTCGCCGAGGTTCAACTCGAGCAGACGGCGCATTTTTGCTTCATCTTCGATGATGAGAATGGTCGGCATTTCGTCGTTGGTCGTTGTCAGTCGTCAGTTTTCGGTTGTTCGTCTTCGTTGTTCATCATTGTTCATCATTCGGCGCTTGCGCGGCTTTCGATTCGCGAGCCTGACGGTAGTTTTGACGAGTGGCGGTCGCTCGATTCTTCTAACGGAAAGAACAGGGTAAATCGCGCCCCGCCCTCCGCGCCATTCTCCACGTGAATCCAGCCGTGATGGCCGTCCACAATCTTTGACACGATGGAAAGCCCCAGCCCCACGCCCGTTTTCTTCGTCGTGACAAAGGGATTGAATATTTCTTCGCGCAGATTGCCGGGCACGCCAGGGCCGGTGTCGGCGAGCACCACCTGCACGCCTTCGCGATCGTTCACGGTCGCCGTCCGCGCCTCCACCCGCAACGTGCCGCCGCTCTCCTCCATCGCCTCGTACCCATTCTGCACAAGATTCAAAAACGCCTGCTCGCACAGACTCTCATCCAAGGGAACTGGGGGCAACGCATCGGCGTAGTTGCGCTCGACGCGCACCGGCTTGCCCTTCCAGCGAAACGCCACAATCTCCAGCGCCCGATCGAGCACCGGCCGCACATCTCCCATCTGCAACTGCGCATGGAGGGGGCGCGCAAAATCGAGGAACTCGGTGACCAGCGCGCTCAGCCGGTTCACCTCGGTCGAGATATATCCGGCGAGTTCCCGCGACAAAGCGTCGGACGCCTCGAGCTTTTGCGACAGCATCTCGGCCGAGCCCTTGATCACACCCAGCGGATTACGAATTTCGTGCGCGAGTCCGGCGGAGAGCTGGCCGAGCGCGACCAGTCGCTCCGATCGCCGCGCCTCGGCCTGCGCCTGCTCGAGCCGCCGGTTTGTCTCGGCCAGCCGCTCCGCCAGTTCGCGATAAAGCTGCGTCTGGTGCCGGCTCTGCTGCGAAAAGCGGTTGACGACCATCGCCGCCAGAAAGAAAAACATGATGCGCAGCGCGAGAAAACCAATCGCCTCGCTGGTGACTTCATATTCCTGCCTCGCCGGAATCAGATACGAGCAGTAGGCCGCGGAGGAAATCGTTGTCCACGCGAGCGTCATCCACGGCCCGCAGTAGAGCGCCGCAGTCACGACTGGAAGGAAGTAGATAGGCCAGTAGCTGCTGTTGATACTCAGTTCACCGGTGTGATCGATGAGCAGGGTCGCCAGCAGAATTTTCAGAAGGATGACATAAGAAACCCCGCGCCGCTCAAAGCGCGCGACAATCCGCGACTCCAGCACCTGCACGGCGCCAATCGCCAGCAGGATGACCTGCTTGTGCCACTCGAGCTCGGGAGGCAGCGCCGCGAGAACGCCCAGGAAAACCAGCCAGATCGCCAGCCAGATCGCGTCCAGCCGGTTCCACCGCCGCGATTCGGGATCGAAGATGGGAGGGGCCGCGTCCACGCAGCTTCCATCCAATCGCAGAAAGGGCTCCCGCGTCAATCGAGGGATGGTATCTCAGTGTTGCCCGGTGAACTCGGCCAGCTTCCGCAGCTTTACCGATGCGTCGTTGGCAATGTCCTGCTGTAGCCATCCGAGGTGGCCGGCCCCATAGAGCACGAGAATTTTGTCGCTGGGGGATTCGATGAGGGTGACGATGTTGCGATAAATGCGAATGTTTCTCTCATACCAGGCCGCCAGCAGGTCCGATCCGGCATAGTCACCCGGCTCACCGTAAGGCACGAAGGCATAGTAGAAGGCCACGCCTTTTGCCGCCATCGCATCGGCATTCATGTACTCGAACGTCTCCAGCACGGAGTGCGAGTGCAGGAAATCGTCCTGCTCCTTCACCACCGTGCCCATGGTCGCCGCCAGCGCATCAATCTTTTCCTTGCGGCCCGTAGCTTTGGCGTAATTGACCACACGCTGCCAGGGGAAATCGCCGTCTTCATCGACTGGGTAAATCGCCTTATGGCCAAGCTCTTTGGCGAGGCGGTATGCGATCTGATTGGTCTCGTTGCGGGTCAGCGTGTACTTTCCCGCCACATAATCGGAATACTCTTGCGCCACGCGTTCGCTGCCAACATCGGCCTCAATCGCAATTTTGGTCGGATGAAACTTCTTCAGAACTTCGATGAACTGAGCGATTTCCTGCTGGCGTTTCGGCGATTGGACATCGTCCGCCTGCATGTTATACAAATCGCGTCCCGGATTCGACATGTGATACGTTCCGAGCACCAGAATTTCCGGGCGCGGGTCGGATTGAATGTTCGATTGAGCGTAAGAAGGGATCGATACCGCCAGCACTCCGAGAAACAGGAAGATATTCCTCATGCGTCCTCCGATGCTACATACGCGCCTGTGGCTGACAAAGTTCCCGCGAGATCTGGTGGACAAGGAATCATCCCATGCGCTTTATTGACCGCGAAGAAGTTTCGCGACGGCTTACTTATGAAATGTGCATTCCCATCGTGCGCCAGGCCATGATCGCGCTCTCGCGCGGCGAGACTAAACAACTGCTGCGGTCGATTATTCCGCTCTCGGATGGACGCCTGTTCGGCATCATGCCGGGCGCGCTGGGCGCAGGTGCGCCGTTTGGGGCGAAGCTGATCAGCGTCTTCCATGAAAACTCGGCGCGCGGGATGCAGTCGCACCAGGGGCTTGTGATTCTTTTTGAGCCCGAAAGCGGCGCGCCCGTGTGCGCGGTTCATGCGGGAGAACTTACGGCCATCCGTACCGCTGCGGCGAGCGCCGTAGCCACCGACGCGCTCGCGCGCAAAGATTCCCACTGCCTGGCCTTGCTCGGTACTGGCGAACAGGCGCAGACCCACGCGCGCGCAATCTCGAAAGTCCGTGCTCTCGAATCCATTGTGGTCTGGGGACGCTCGCCCGCTCGCGCACAGGCTTTCGCCGACCGCATGTCGGCCGAACTCAATCTGCCGGTCGTCACCGCGGCCGCCGTTCGCGAGGCCGTCGCCGCCGCCGACATCGTCTGCACTCTCACCTCGGCGTCTGAGCCAATTCTGCGCGGAGCCTGGGTGCGCCCCGGCACGCATCTCAACCTGGTCGGCTCCGGCTATGCGGGGCCCACGGAAGTGGACAACGACCTCGTCGTGCGCTCCCGCTTCATCGCCGACAGCCGCGAAGGCGTGCTGGAGCAGGGAGCAGAATTTCTGCGGGCCAAAGCGGCCGGCTTGATCGGCGATGAGCATGTGGTGGCTGAGATCGGACAGGTGCTGGCGGGCGAAATCGATGGCCGGCGATCGGTCGACGAGATCACTGTCTACAAATCGCTTGGGCATGTGGTGCAGGACCTCGCTACAGCCTGGGCGCTGTATTCGGAGGCATAAGAGAACGAAGAAGAGCTCTGGAAGGGACTCGAAAGTGCATCCATGTTCGCAGTTGGTTGCGAGTGGCTAGGCGGTACGGCGGCGCTAGAGCTCAATAACCATGGCACTTTCGTGGGGTATTAGTACTATGAAGGCTAGTCTGTACTCTTTAACTGCGAATTCTTTCACTCTACCCAAGCGCGCGAAACCCATATAGAGTATTGGTCTCGTGTGGGGTTGTCTTCCAACAGCCAAAACAAAAAGGGGAATTCCGCTTGAAATCACTTGGAACACTCGCTATCGCTTCCGTCGTGCTGTGCGCACTGGTCTTTACTTTGGCCGGGGCCGCTGGTGCCCAGACCTGGACACCTCTCAACCATCAACCCGGAGCTGACGTCGGCGTCATGCTGCAACTCAGAGACGGCAGAATTCTCGTGCACGAGGAGCAGTCGGGCAATTCCGCCAACTGGCATATCCTCACCCCGGACGCCACCGGCAGTTACATCAATGGCACGTGGACTTCGGGCGGAACGCTGCCTTCGGGCTACGCACCGTGGTTCTTCGGGTCGCAGGTATTGCTGGACGGGAAGACCATCGCCGTCGAAGGTGGCGAGTACAACGGCGGTTCGCAAGATTGGACGACGCTGGGCGCCCTTGGAACCATCTCCGGCAGTTCGATTACCTGGGCGAAAAATTCTCCTCCCTCCGGCTGGAGCCACATCGGCGACGCCGAGAGCGTCATTCTGCCGGACGGGACCTACATGCAGGCGAACTGCTGCACGGCGCAGAACGCGCTGTTTGACGGCCCGAATTCCTGGACCGCTACCGGTTCCGTGCTGCAGTCCAGCAACGATGAGTCGGGCTTTACGCTGCTAAGCAACGACCTCGTGCTGACCGTGGACACCAAAACTTCTTCTTGCGGTGGCAGCCAGGGTTCCGAGCTTTACGATCAGAATACTGGTGTCTGGTCCTGCGGGCCGAACACTCCGGTCAAGCTCTACAATCCAAACGACGAAGAGCTGGGCGCCGCCGTCCTGATGTACAACAACAAGGTTTTTCAGTTTGGCGGGAACGTAGTTGCGACCGCAATTTATGACGTTGCCAGCAACACCTGGTCGGCCGGCCCCACTCCCGCAAAGGGTCTGGATCAGGCCGATGGCCCGGCGTCACTGGAGCCGAACGGCAAAGTGCTTGCCATGTTGAGCCCCGGGCTGTTTCAAGGCGGGTGCCAGTTTGTCGAGTACGATCCCGTCGCCAACACCTTGACCAACACCGCCAATCCCGCCGATTGCCCGAATGATTCCTCCTACGTTGGGCACCTGATGATGCTGCCCACGGGCCAGATCATGTTCACGGACTTCAGCGGCACGGTAGAAATCTACACCCCGATCTCGGGCACCGTTTCCGGAGTCGAGCCGACGATCACATCGGTGAGTTCCTCACTGAACAGTCCCTCAACCAACAATCCTCTTTCGGGCACGCAGTTGAACGGCTTAACCGAGAACAACGGCTACGGAGACGACTACCAGGGCGCGACCAACTATCCGCTGGTGCGGCTGGTGCAAGTCAATTCTCCGAACAATGTTTATTACGCCACTACCCACGACGAAACAACCCACTCCATCGCGCCCGGCACTCCAAACAGCACTTTGTTCGACGTGCCGAGCGGCCTACCCGACGGGAATTACGATTTGTATGTGGTTGCCAACGGCATTGAGTCGACGCCGGTAACGGTGAGTGTTGCGGCGGGCCCGAGTTTCACTCTGACCGCAAATCCGAGTTCGCTCAGCATTGCGCAGGGCCAGCAGGGCACCAGCACCATCACGGTCGTTCCTGTGAACGGCTTTAACGGGAGCGTCACTTTGAACGCAACCGGGCTGCCCAGCGGCGTGACGGCGCAGTTCGCGCCGAACCCCACGTCGACCACCAGCACCCTGACCCTGAGCGCGAGCGGCACTGCCACCAAGGGAACGTCGACGGTGACCATTACGGGTACGTCGGGCGCCATCACCAGCAGCACGACGATTCAACTCACCATTACGACCGGTAGCAGCCCGATCGTAACGCTCTCGCCGACCTCGCTGGCATTCGGCAAGGAGGTTGTCGGAGGTACCAGCAAAGGAAAGAGCGTCACGCTTACCAACACCGGGAACGCGACACTGAATATCACCAGCATCGCGGCCAGCGGTGATTTTGGAATCATCGCCAGTTCTAAGCCCTGCGGCAGCACGCTGGCGGCAGGACAGAGTTGCACGATCGAGGTTGTTTTCAGTCCAACCCAGGTTGGATCCCGAACCGGAAACGTATCCGTCACCGACAACGCTCCGGGAAGTCCGCAGACGGTCGCGCTCTCCGGCACGGGCACCGCGCCGGTCACGCTGACACCCGCCAGCGCAACGTTCCCCGCCACCAAGGTGGGAGCGACGAGCAAGGCAAAGGTGTTCACGCTGGCCAATAAACAGAGCGTGGCGCTGACCGGAATCACGATCGGAACAACCGGAGACTTCAGCGTCTCCACCACGACGTGTTCGTCCAGTCTGGCGGCCAAGTCCAATTGCAAGATCAGCGTGGTGTTCAAGCCAACGCAGACTGGCACGAGGACGGGCAGCTTGCAGGTGAGCGACAGCGCAGCCGGCAGCCCGCAGACTTCAAGTCTGACGGGAACTGGCGACTAACAATAGGCAGCAGTAGCCTGAAGCACTGCGTAAACGGGGCCGCGTAAGCGGCCCCTTTTTTATTGGATGGTGGAGCGGGACGCCGCTGCTTTGTCATTTGGAGGCGGCGCAGGTTTGTCGTTCGATCAGGGCGTGGGCTCGTACAGCGGCCACAGCTGATCGGCCGCGACGCGATAGATCGCGTAGGCGCTGCCGGAATCGAAAATGCGCCGGAACAGCAACTCGCCGCGGCCATCGCCGTCGGCATCGACCGCGTCGATCAGCTCCATCCGCGGCCGCATATCGAGATGCCGCGAATCGGTCTGGGCGAAAAACAGCTTCAGCAGTTCGCCCTCAAGATTGGTGCGCGCAATCAAAGTGATCTCTTGCGGAAGCTGGCTGCCGGGCGAGCCCGCGGCAGGCACCGGCGTGCGCGCGGAAAGCACCAGCACCGGCTCATTCGAGTTGGAAAGATCGAAGATGCGCAGCTTCACATCTTCAAATTGAGGCTTTGCGGCCTTCGCGTCCGCGGTTTTCTTGTGGGCGGTTGCCGAGGTTTTCGCGCTCGCGGCATTCGTATTCGGAGAATTCGAAGATGAGTGCGCGCTTCGCCGCAACTGCTCGGCGGCGAGGTCGAGCATCTTGTTGCGATAGATCGCCTCTTCCGCCGGTTTCAGATCGTAGGTATAAGGCCGCGGGTCGGGCCCTGCGGCGTCTGAGATCGCAACCACGGTCAGCACGGGAGCGGGCACAGTGGTCGCATCTTTGCCCGTGTTTTTGTCGGCGCCTGCGGCGGAAGCCCCGGCATTTTTCCCGGCTTCGGCCACATCGGTCTCGTCGAAATCGACGAACGGCTCATGATGCAGATTGGGATCGGGCTTGCCGCGTCGCAGGATCGGCCGATTCGGATCGTTGGGGGGCTGCTCGTACTCCGATCTTTTGGCGGAATTCGCCTCCGCAGTTTTGCTCGCACCGGCATCGGCGGTCTTGTTGCCGCCTGACGCCGTCGAGTTTGCGGATGCACTATTTGGCGGCGCGGAATTCGCCGGCGGTGTGGACTGCGAGGAGTCTTTGCCCGTGCTCGAAGGCGAAGATGTGGTCGTCGATGAAGTCGGTGTCGTGGGCGGCGAGCCCGTCCCGGAATTGGCAGCCGGTTTCGTCTCGTCTTTGTCGGCCTCTCCACCCGTTCGCCGATGTAGCACCGGACGATCGTCTTTTTCTCCCTCGTCAATTACGGGAGCGGAGTACTTGTGGGTTGTTTCCGGCGGCTTCACGCCCGCCGGCAACCACGTGCCCTCGGCAATCCACGCGCGATTCAGTTGCCCGGGCTGCGTAATGGTAAACAGGCCCTCGGAGACGCCGGCGCGGAAGGCCTCATAGACGATTCCGAAATCAAGCGCCATGGGAACTGGATCGGCCTTGTAGGCGCCGGCATCGAAGAACTTGCCGTTCATCATGATAGCGATCGGAATCATCCGCGCTTTGCCGCTCTTGGAAACTTGCACCAGTCCAAGGGCGCGCGGCCCTTTGTCGACCTGTTTGCGCTCGAGGTGCTGCGTGAGTTCCTGGGCGTGAAGCGCGGCGCCAAGCCAGAAGCCCGCGAAAGCCATGACCGCCAGGGCGGAGATGACGGCGGGCCGACGCATGCGATATAACGATGTTCGGCGAGGAGAGATTCCCATGAACGTCAATGATAAAGCCCCTGACTTCCGTACGACGGACGAGAACGGCAAAGAGGTTGCCTTGAAAGATTATCGCGGCAAAACAGTTGTGCTCTATTTTTACCCCAAGGCCGATACGCCGGGCTGCACGAAAGAAGCGTGCGGCTTCCGCGACACCTATAAAAGGATCGAGAAAACGGGCGCGGTTCTGGCCGGAATTTCCGCCGACACCGCGACCTCGCAGAAGAAATTTCAGGACAAGTTCAGCCTGCCGTTCACGCTGCTGGCCGATGCCGACAAGAAGATTGCCGAGAAGTTCGGCGTGGTGAAAGAGAAGAATATGTACGGCCGCAAGGTGATGGGCATTGCGCGCACTACCTTCGTGATTGGCCCCGACGGCAAGATTGAGCACATCTTCAACAACGTGAAGCCCGAAGGCCATGCCGAGGAAGTGCTGGACTATCTTCGAAGTCAGAAGCGAGAAGTAAGAAGTGAGAAATAAGACGTCAGAAGTCAGATTGCAGATGTAGGAGCCGATTACAGAGGTCGGATTGCAGAAGTAAACCCCACAGTTTCATCGGTGCGGCGTGCGTCGAGGGTTTTACTTCTGCAATCTGNNCAATCTGACTTCTGACTTCTTACTTCCGACCTCTGCAATCGCGCATAGGCATCCAGAATGCTCGCACCGTCTCGACTCCTCTCTCCCGCGTTCTTCAATCGCGATCCGCGCCGGGTGGCGCGGGCGCTGCTGGGGAAGGTGCTCGTACGCAAAACTTCGCGGGGCATTCTCGCCGGACGCATCGTCGAGACTGAAGCATACCTGGGACGGGGCGATGCGGCGGCGCACTCGGCCTCCGGCCGGACGGCGCGAAACTCCGTTGTCTTCGGTCCTCCCGGCCATGCTTACGTGTACTTCATTTATGGCAATCACTACTGCCTGAATGTCTCCTGCCTGCCGGAGGGCGAGGCGGGCGGCGTGCTTTTCCGCGCGCTCGAACCGGTAGCCGGGATCGAGGAGATGGCGCAAGCGCGAGAAATCGAGATCGCGCGGGCAGAGGCGCTATCGCCCGTCGTCCGTAGCGGACGAAAGTCGGCGCTCGCCACGGGTGAACGCAAATCCGCGTCCGCGACGGCGCAACCATCCGAGTTGTACAAGATTTCTTTTCTTCAGAAAATTTCCTCCGGGCCCGGACGCCTGTGCGAAGCGCTGGGCGTCACGCGCGCTCGCGACAATGGCAAAAGCTTCGTCGCTTCGCGCTCCGATCTGCAAATCGTAGACGATGGATATCGCGTGCGCCGGGTGGCGATCGGCCCGCGCATCGGAATCACCAAGTCAGCGGAAGAACCGCTGCGTTTTCTGATCGCGGACAGTGCCTTCGTGTCGGCGCGGCTTCCGCGCGCCGTTACGGCGTGAGCACAACATTGTCGATCAGGCGCGTGGGGCCGACATAGGCGGCGACGGCAACCAGCGTTGATCGCGATATGCGAGCGACGGGCTCCAGCGTCTCGGGATCGACGACTTCAAAATAATCGAGCCGGACCTGCGGTTCCTGGGCAATTACGTCACGTGCAGTTTTGCTGAGTTCGGCAGCATTCGTTTCGCCGGCACGAAATTGCTTTTCCGCGCTGTTCAGCGAGCGCTGCAGAACGAGCGCGCGAACTCGCTCTTCGGGACTGAGGTAAACATTGCGCGAGCTCATCGCCAGTCCGTCGGGTTCGCGCACAATCGGGCAGCCGACAACCTCAACGGGAAAGTTCAGATCCCGCACCATGCGCCGAATGACGGCCAGTTGCGCGGCGTCTTTCTGGCCGAAGAACGCCGCATCCGGCTCGATGATGTGAAAGAGCTTTGCGACAACCGTGGTTACGCCGCGGAAATGTAGGGGCCGCGAGCACCCGTCGAGGCGTTCGCTCAACCCCTCGACCGTCACCCATGTGGTCTCACCCTGCGAATACATTTCTTCAACCGTGGGCGCAAGAACAATGCTGACGCCCGCTTTGTCCAGCGCCGCGCAATCGCTCTCGAATGAACGCGGATATTTTGCGAAATCTTCCGACGGCCCGAACTGCGTGGGATTCACGAAAATGGAGGCCGCCACCACGTCGCATCGCATTTTGGCGGCGCGCACCAGCGACAAGTGCCCGGCATGCAGCGCTCCCATGGTGGGCACAAACCCTAGGCAAGAGCGAGCGCCAGCATCGCCGGCAGCAGGTTTTGTGCGCTTGAACTGGGCTCGCGCCTCGCGGCAGGCCGCGCGCGCATCGGCAATAGTTGCGCAGATTTTCACAGGCTGCTCTTTTTTCGAGTCGCCGCGTTGCCGGGCCAGCTCTTCACGGCGCCTCTTGCACGGCGACGTCGAGTTCTTTCAGCGTGCCCAGCAACAGGCCGCGATTTTTGCGGATCTCGGCTTTTGCCTCATTCGTGGAAGTTTTGGGCACGGCCTCGGCAACCAGCACCACACGCCCGTAGGGCCACGCATCCGATCCCAGCGAGACCAGTTCCGCCGGAATCTGCTCGGGCGTCAGCATGCGAACCTCGCGATTGGAGAGATCGACGAACCCGATCCCGTCCTCACGCACGACGAAGTAGGGATTCTTCCAGCTGCGCAGGTCCTGAAAGGGCGGATATTTCGAACGGTCGGGCGGTGGAATCGACTCCAGCCCGGTTGTCTTGGCCGGCTCAGTTGCAGCCTCGGGAGCCGGATTCGGCGGCTTTGAACACGCTACCAACGACGCCAACGATAGCAGCACGACCAGCGCCAGTGGCAGGATGCGCCGGCGAAAGGTGGAATCGCACATTCGCACTCTGCCAATTCGCGGGACCGTAATTCGCACGAAGTTTCTCTCCGCTGGCTATTATCACCGCATCGCGCGCTTGCGGTGAAGTACGGTTTCGAGTGCGGCCTGCGTATCCTTCGGCAAATGGTAGGACTCGCTATCGTTCGGAAACTGGTGCGAAGTAATGTCGGCCTTGAACGCCAGCACCGATTCCGTGATGAGCGCGGCCGCGTCTCCATAACGGCGCACAAATTTGGCCGCGTGCCCAAACGTCAGGTTGACCAGATCATGGAACACCAGCACCTGGCCATCGCAATCGGGGCCGGCGCCAATGCCGATGGTCGGAGCCTCGACTTCGGCGGTAATCATGGCGGCCACCTCGCGCGGAATGCCTTCGAGGTAAATGCACGCCACGCCCGCGCGATCCAGCGCGACCGCGTCGCGCATCAGTTGCTCGATGGCGTTGAGCGTTTTGCCCTGCACCTTGTAGCCGCCCATCACGTTGACCGATTGCGGCGTCAGGCCGATATGCCCGGCGACGGGAATTTCGGCATCGATGACGCGGCGGATCACGTCGACACGTTTTTCGCCACCCTCGATTTTGACCGCCTCGGCGCCGCCTTCTTTCACAAAGCGAGCCGCGTTATGGATCGCTTCCACGGCGGTTGCGTGATACGAGCCGTAGGGCATGTCGGCGATCAGCAGCGCGTTCTTCACGCCCCGCCGCACCGCGCGGACGTGATGCAGCATCTCGTCGACCGTAACCGAGAGCGTGTTTTCGTAGCCAAGCATGGTCATGGCGAGCGAGTCGCCGACCAGCACGACGTCGATGCCGGCCTCATCGACCAGGCGCGCGGTGGCGTAGTCGTAAGCAGTCAGGCTAGAAATGGGATCCCGGCGAAGTTTTTTTTCGCGAATGGTAGCGGTGGTGATCTTGTGGCGAGGTTCGCCGATCGGGGTGAGACTCATCGTGCCCTCCAGTGCCCCTCCGCATTCGCGGATAGAGCCTGTTGCGTCTGATTGGATGACGCGAGAGCTATTGTAGCCGCAAAAAGGCTCGTTTAGAGAAAAAAATGAGGATTGCCTGGAGCGTGTTTCATAAACATCTTAACCGCCCTCCGAGCGCATACAATCGATTTCCGGCAGCGTCACCCACCTCATCGCCGCCCTCAGTGCATGATCGTGGCAAGGTTTCGTCATCCCGCTCCACATTTTTCCGTCACTCCGTTTCATTATTTGGTATCATCCCGCAGCACCTGCTTTTGTTGTCTCGTAGCGCAGCGGAGAGATCTTCTTTTCCTCCCCCGCTCGCACACTCCTAAGGAGACCCTCATGGCACGAGTCACCGGAATCGGCGGCGTCTTCCTCAAAGCCCGCGACCCCAAAGCCCTCGCCGCCTGGTACGCCCAGTACCTCGGCATCCAGCTCGCCGACTACGGCGGTGCCACCCTCCTCTGGTCCGACGAAGTCCCCGCCGGTACCGGCCAAACCGCCTGGATGCTCTTCCCCGACACCACCAAACACTTCGGCGACCCCGCCCAGCGCGCCATGATCAACTACCGCGTCGACGACCTCGAGGCCCTCCTCACCAAGCTCCGCGCCGCCAACGTCCCCATCGACCCCAAGCAGGAATCCGCCTCCTACGGCCACTTCGCCTGGATCACCGACCCCGAGGGCAACCGCGTGGAACTCTGGCAACCCCTCGTCGACACACCGGCCTCATGAAGTCGAGACACCGTCAAAATTCGACACACCGTAAAGTTAGTCTAGTTCCGGCCTCACGAATAGGTTTTGGGAAGGGCACGGCTTTAGCCGTGCTTCGCAGCCACCAAAGATAGGGGCTTTACAGTTTGCTGAAAAACTCAGTTTTTGGGTGGCGCAGCGGTTCACCGCTGCGATAAGTCGTCTGTTTTGACTTGGGCTTTAGTCCCTGAGGGCCCGGCACTCCACAGCCTGAAGTATGGGACGGTCCCGATCATGCGGGCGACCGGTGGATTGGACGACACAATCAACTTCACAACGGACTCAACCTTACGGCTACGCTCCATCTTCAATGGCCGAACAACGCCGCGATGTTCCGGCTGCCGCGCAGCACGCGGAGAATCACCACGTCCTCGCCCTCGATACGGTAGAAGATGATGTAGTCGCCAACGGGAAACGTCCGCAGGCCAGGACGAAGATCCTCATTGCGGGCACGCCCTAGATTGGGATAGGAGGCGAGAAGAGGGAACCGGTCTGTGATGGAGCCAATCAAACGATCGGCGGCATCCGTGCTGCCGCTTCGGGAAGCGACGTAATACCAGATTTCGTCCAGATCGGAGTCGGCCAGCGCCGAACGACGATGGCTCATCGGCGCGGCGTCTGTTTTTCGGACTGCTGTTCATTGGCAAGGCGCGCTCGTCCGCGATCCATCACTTGCTGGGCAAGCTCGCGCATAGACTCGGCCGTTATCGGACGCCCTTCCCCGCGGGCAAGAGAGGCTTCCGCCTCGTCGATGGCCGCGAGGATTTCCGCACGCCCGCGTTCGCGTTCCTCCCACAAAGAAAGGGCTTCCTTGACTGCGTCCTCCTCGCGTCGGAGCCGGCCGCTCTCGATCGCTTGCCGGACAAAGGCTCTTTGATCGGCGGTGAGTTGCACATCCATATCACGTTAGCGTAGGAGCGTGACGGAACCCTGTCAAGCGCGCGATTGGCATGCAGAAGTACTCGAATCGTACTCCTGACGGGCGGTGGCCCATTCAAGCCATCTTTTGGCTTGAGTGGGGGCACTTCAACGTGCCGAACTAAGCAAAGGCAATCGCCGGTAACACGAACAGGTAATGAAGTGCAGGTTAGGAACACCGTAAGTGCGATGCAGGCCGCTGGGCATGGCAAATCCCATCGTACCGGCAGCATCGTACCCGACCTTGCAAAAGCGTAAGAGCGGACCACCCTCACTTCGTTTTGGGAAAGGAATCACGACACCTGGGAGGGTGGGCCACGCGCCATCCAAAACTCTCAGCGCCTCCGCTGGGGCTTCGCGTTCTCCCGGAGCCACTTGCTGTAGCCAATTTCACTGAGCGTGCCGGCCGCCAGAGCCATGACAGCTTGGGCTGCATCCTCCTCGCTGGCCCCGAAGTGGAAGGCGTGCAGTTCGAGGAAGAGAACGCCGATCACAAATCCGGTCCGCTTGTTGCCATCGACAAAAGGATGGTTACGGACGATGCCCGCCGTGTACAGCGCGGCCATTTCGAGTACATCGGAAGTATTCGCGTAAGAATAGTGCTGCCGGGGACGCGCCAGCGCGGACTCCAGAAGCCCGCGATCGCGCAAGCCAGCGCGCCCGCCGTGGAGCGCCAGGAGCCGATCATGGATCGCGAGGGCGTCGCGTTCTTCGATCCAAAGTGGTTCCTTCTTTTTCACGTTGCTTCGTTACTTGGAAAGGGCGTGCAGCGTGTTGCGGTAACGCGCCATAATGTCTTCCGCTTTCGTCATTTTCTTCTCGAACGCCGGATCGTAAGGCGTGAGCCGGTAATCGCCGTCGCCGGACTCGATGAGAAACAGCCGCTCTCCATCGCTGGTCTGCAAGCGGTCGATCACCTCTTTCGGCAGAACGACGCCCAGGGAGTTGCCAAACTTCCGGATCTTAAGCTCAACCATGGCGCTCCTTTCTGTGTTATTACAATTGTAATAACATAGAGCCCATCCGCGCAAGTTCGCTGAAAGGCGGGGGCCGATGGCCCACGCTTCTGACATTCCTCGCCGCCAGGTCGCTGGGCATGGCAAATCCCATCGTACCGGCCGCTTCGTACCCGCCCTTGCAAAAAGCGCAAGAGCGGGGCATCCCTTATTTCGATTTGGGAAAGGAATCAGAACACTTTCAGAGGGTCGGCCACCCGCCCAAGGATAAAATGTTGCAAGTAGCGAATGGCGGTAAAGACGATGGATGAACTAGGGCGTGGGCGACTTCAGGCTGTCGATAGATTCATTGCATCGCTGACACCTCAACAACAGGCGTTGATGAAGGTTGGTGCCCTCGGAGAGAATCAACTGACTCCTCATCAGAAGAGTTTGGCAGAAGAAATGGGCCGCACCGTACCTGAAGGGATGACTCCAGAACAAGCGTCAGAATGGACGAGACAACTTACTTTGGGGGAAAACAGAGAGCGCTTTCAGGAGGGCTTCCAAAGAGGTTGGGGACATGCAGATAAGCAAGCCAACAAGCTAAAGTGGATGGGCTTAGGAATTGGTTGCTGCATTTGCCATTCTTATCTTGCTTAGTCACTGTTAGCCTTGAGAACACTTGCAGCTCACGTTTTGTCCTTGTACGTGCGTGCCGTGCTTGCCTCAGAGGGGAAACCGCGCTAGGGTATAGGCGTATGAGCGATTTGCGAAACCAGATAAACAGCCTCTCTCCCGCGGAGAAGGCAGAACTGTTGGATACGGTCTGGGAAAGTCTGGAAGCGGACGCGGTATCGCTGACGGACGCGCAACGGGCGGAGCTTGACTACCGCATCGCTCGGCATGAGCAAAATCCTTCCGATGTCATCCCGTGGCAGCAAGTCAGGGCGGGCCTGTTTAAAAAACCGTGACGCTCCCGGTCGTCTGGATTCCAGAAGCGAATGAGGACTTGCTGGAAGCGCGGGCATGGTATGACAACATCCGCCCGGAGCTTGGGGAGCGTTTCGCGCTGGCGGTCGAGGTCACGGTTGAGGCACTAGCGGAACATCCCTTGCAATTCCCTGTTGTGTACAGAAGCCGTCGTCGTGTGGGAGTGCGGCGTTTTCCGTATGGCATATTCTTCGAGGTGCAGGACAATCGGATTGTGGTGATAGCCTGCTTCCACGGCAGACGCAATCCAAGGCGCTGGCAATTGCGGTAGTGCCAGAGCTAAGAGCCATGACTGAGACGCCCAAAACGGCTGGCGAAATAGTCTTTGAGAAGTATCTCAACTTCCAGCAGATTCCCTTCGAGTTTGAGAAGAAACATCCGGGGAAGAGCAAGCGACCTGACTACACCATTGAATGGGAAGATCGTCCAATCGTATTCGATGTGAAAGATTTCGACCCTCCCAGTAAGCTCTTGAAAGGTTTCGGCGCGTTCGACCCGTATCCGCCGATCAGAGAAAAGATCAACCAAGGGCGGGACAAATTCAAACAGTTCAAGGAATACTGCTGTGGTCTGGTGCTGTTCAATGTGGGCCATCCGCTTGTTTTCATCGACAGCCCCACTACGATGCTCGGTTCGATGTGTGGCGATTCAGGATTCACGTTCCCCTTCAACACTGAGACAGGTATTGGCGATGCTAGTCAGACGAGACAAGCATTCTTGGGTAGAGGCAAGATGATTCGTCCGAATTGGACGAAGCCACAGAACACGACCTTGTCTGCAATCATCACCGTGGACATCATCAAACCGTTCCTGATGCAGATGGAGGATTTGATTGCCGAAGATCGCACAAGAGATTGGGAAACCGAACTACGAGGGAAGATACCCCGCTTCGATCCGAATCTTCAGGTTCCCCGCGTGATCGTTTGGCACAACGCCGTCGCACGAATTTCGTTCCCGGCCAATCTATTCTGCGGGGATTACGACACCCACTACGGGATCATGGCCGTTGAGCAGGGCGTCACGTATGAAGGAATCGCACTACCTGATCGCCTTAAGCTGTCGGAGAGCCACGCTCGATTGGGCAGACGATTGAAGAAAGCCTCACGGAGCCAGTAGCTATCGGGCGTTGTGGGAAAGATTAGAACGTGGATCTGTTCTGTTCTCATGGGCAGAGCAAATAATGAATGAGATTGACGCGCGCCGGCCGAACAGAGCAAATCGGGTTAGCAATAAAACACAAGCCATGGACCCCTCTTAACACTACGACCTGAGACCCTCCTTACGCGCTGGCGGCGTTTTCGCTGCCGAGCGGCAGGAAGTATTGCGTGCCCTTAATTGGGGCGGAAACTTTTTTCAGCAGCTCTTGCAGGTCTTCATTGCGGTCGACGAAGTCGATTTCGCTGGTATTGACGATGAGCAGGTCGGACTGGGTGTAGTGAAAGAAGAAATGCTCGTAGGCTTTCACTACCTCCATCAGGTAATCCTCGCTGATGGCTTTTTCGCCGGCGGCGTTTTTCTTTTTTAGGCGCTTTTTGAGCACCTCGGGCGTGGCTTGCAGGTAGATGACGAGGTCGGGCGTGGGCACCTGCTCGCGAAAATAATTGAAATAGCGGTTGTAGGTTTCGAGCTCCTGATCGTTGAGATTCAGGCAGGCAAAGAGCTTGTCTTTTTCGAAAATGTAATCCGCCACCACCGTTTGATTCGAGCGCGGTCCCAGGTCAAGCGAACGCAGCTGCTCGAAACGGCGGATCAGGAACGCCATCTGGGCCTGAAATGCGGCGCCCGCCTCGCCTCCATAAAAAGCCGCGAGGAACGGGTTGTCTTCCGGTTCAATGACGCGCTGGGCGGCCAGCCGCTCGCCCAGAACCCGGGCCAGAGTGCTCTTCCCGACTCGTATCGGACCTTCGACCGCAATGTAACGAGGGAGCTCGAAAAGCTTGGCCATGGGACGTGAGCCAGAATATATCGCTTCGGGCGAACGCGCAATTGTGGATAAAAGAGAGGGAAGAGGTTGGAGGGTCGAGTGCAGAGGTGGAGCGAGGTTTCAAAGTTTCAAGGTTTCAGAGTTTCAAATTGAAGCGGCAACCTCTATCCGTCGACCTGAGTTGAGACCTTGAAACTTTGGGACCTTGAAACCTCATTCTCCGCCTTCTGCAATCTGCAATACTATTCTTCATGCTTCCTGCGCTGATCGGAGCCGTCGCAGCTGTCGCAGCGGCTTCTGCTGCTGGATACCAGTCCATGGCACCGACTGGGCAGTGGTTTGGGCGGACGGTGGCTGCGGGAACGCGCGGCAGCAGGCAACTCGCGCTGACATACGACGACGGGCCGAACGATCCGCACACGCTGAAACTGCTCGATGTGCTGGCGAGGCACAACGTGCGCGCGACATTCTTCATGATCGGGCGCTACGTGCGCGAGCGGCCTGACATTGCGCGTGCGGTTGCCGCGGCCGGACACGTGATCGGCAACCACACCTTCACACACCCGCTGCTTACGTTCCAGTCGAAGGCGCAAACGCGGGCCGAGCTTACTGGCTGCCAGCAGGCTCTGGACGATGCGATTGGCGCGCATTCCAAGCTGTTCCGTCCGCCGTTTGGCGGTAGACGTCCGGCGACACTGCGGATTGCGCGTGAACTGGGCCTGGAAACGGTGATGTGGAACGTAACGGGCTACGACTGGAACGCGCCACCTGCATCGAGGATCGAAGCCAAAGTCAGTCGGCAGATTCGCGAGGGCGGAGGCGACATCGTTCTGCTGCACGATGGCAGTCATCGCGCGATGGGCGCGGACCGCGCGCAGACGGTAATCGCGACGGACAATCTGATTCGGCGATATAAAAATCAGGGATACGAATTCGTGACTGTCCCGGAGATGGTGAGAGCCGTCGGACCTCAGCTCTCAGCCGTCCGGTGAAGTCAGCGGTGATGCGGAAAGAAATCTCCGCGCCACACGCTATGCGTGGGCCGCTACCGCGAACGCCTGCTTCGCTGCTGCGATCGTCTGCTGCACATCGTTCTCCGTGTGGGCTGCGCTCAGGAATGCGGCTTCGAACTGCGAAGGAGGCAGGTAAATTCCGCTCTCCAGCATGGAGCGGAAGAAGCGGCCGAAAGCTTCGGTGTTGCTCTTGGCCGCCGAAGTCCAATCGGTCACTGGTCCCGGCGCGAAAAACCACGTGAACATAGATCCCACGCGGTTGTTGCAGATCTCGACTCCGGAATCTTTCGCGGCAGCGGTCACGCCGGCGACGACTTCGGCAGCGAGTTTCTCCAGCTTCGCATATACATCTTTGTGCTCGCGCAGGTAACGCAGTGTCGCATAACCCGCGGCCATCGCCAGCGGATTGCCGGAGAGCGTTCCAGCCTGATAGACAGGGCCGAGTGGCGCAACCATGTCCATGATGTCGCTGGCGCCGCCGTACGCGCCTACAGGCAAGCCGCCGCCAATGATTTTGCCCATCGTCGTGAGGTCGGGCTGAATCGCGTATAGCTCCTGCGCTCCGCCGTAGGCAACACGAAAGCCGGTCATGACCTCGTCGAAGATGAGCAGCGCTTTGTCGCGCGAGGTGATGGCGCGCAGCGCTTCCAGGTAGCCGCGGGCGGGCGGAACGCAGCCCATATTTCCCACCACGGGCTCGACGATGACGCAGGCGATCTGGTGCTTGTACTTCTTGAAGACCTGCTCCAGCACATCGGTATCGTTGTAGGGCAGGGCGAGCGTGAACTGCGTGAACTCTTCAGGAACGCCCGCCGAGCCGGGAATTCCGAGCGTGGCAACGCCAGAGCCGGCCTTCACGAGCAGCGCATCGGCGTGTCCGTGATAGCAGCCTTCAAACTTCACAATGTATTTACGCTTGGTGTAAGCGCGCGCCAGGCGAATCGCGGACATGGTCGCTTCGGTGCCGGAACTGACGAAGCGGACCTTCTGCATGTGCGGGAAGGCGGAGATGACAAGTTCCGCGAGATCGGCTTCGGTGGGCGTCGAAGCGCCAAAGCTGGTGCCACTGCGGGCGGCGGAGATCACGGCTTCAATCACGGTAGGAGCGGCGTGACCGAGAATGAGCGGTCCCCATGAACCGATGTAGTCGATATATTCGTTGCCGTCCGCGTCCCAGATGTGCGAGCCTTGTCCGCGCACGATGAAGAGCGGATCGCCGCCAACGGAACCGAAGGCGCGCACGGGAGAGTTCACGCCTCCGGGAATGACTTGCTCGGCGCGTTTTTGGAGTTTATGGGAATGCTCAGTTTTGCGTGGCATTGCTCCTCCACAGACAAAAGTTAGACTGGGAATCTTCGTTCTGACAGTCGCGTTTTGAGGTCTCAGGCCACTTTAGCAGAAGCCGGGATGGGTGCAGCGCGAGCGATCACAAGGGGTTGTGATGGGTGAACGGAGCTGTTATCAGTTCTCAGTCGTCAGTTCTCAGTTGTCAGTTCTCAGTAACAAAGCTCCAAGCTCTCAGCTCCAAGCTCCACGCTCTCCAGGGACGAGCCGGCCGAAGTATCGACGAGTTGGACGAGTTCGTTGGAGAGAAACCCCAAAGGTGCTGGCGGGCGCGAATTCATCGGAATTTTACAATTCCGCAACCTTCGTGCAACGTCTTCGGGATAGATTGACGACAGTTGCCCTTCTAACCGGGAGGGTTTATAAGGACGGCCTTGGGGGGCTCCGGGCTGTCCTTTTTTAGTTATTGGTCGTTCGTCGTTGGTCGTTCGTCGTCGGTCGTTCGTCGTCGGTCGTTTTGGTCCGAGCGGTCGTTGGACGCGTTTGGGCCGTTGTGCTGGGCCTTTTCGGGTACCCCCCTCCCCCCCTCCCCCTGCCTCCGTCACTGTCTAATGGAATCATGAACTTAGAGTAAGTTGGATGGCAAAGTATTCAAAAATATAGGCTTGAACTTAGTTCTTACAACTCTTTTTCTGAGTTGGAGTTAGGTGCGGTTTTCGGAAATTTTGCGATTTTTTACCTGCCAAAGTCTTGAGAAATCGGGACTTAGAGGTAAAGTCTTGAGCGCATGGGAGTTAACTGCGATTAAATAAGGCTTTCCGGCTCGCTCCTCGCAAAGTATTCATTCTACAATACTTAAATCTAAAGTATTAAAAATAAAAGACTTAATCTCCTCCAGAACCCGCATTTAGCAGGAGACAACGACGGGCGCACCGAAGGTTCACGAAGGAACAGCGAAAGGAGAGGCTTTGTGGCAATGGTCGGGGACTGGGTATCCCCCCTCCCCTGGTCTAATGAAGCCAAAGACTTAGAGGGGGCGGGGCTCCAGGTCTTTGAGGAATAAGGACTTAGAGCTAAAGTCTTTATAAACCAAAGACTTAGCGTCAAGAAATCGAGAAGCGGCTCGACTTGGCAAACCCGCATGATCCACGGCTCACGCCGGGCCATGAAATGTCGAACCTGCATGGTCCACGGCTCACATAAATGTCAAAGACCCGATTCCAGCCCTTGCCTCCTGGGAGGCATTTTCGAAGCAAGAAACAAAAAACCTTCTACAACGGAAGGCGACGGCCCTGGGGCGCGCTCTGATGGAACCTTCTACTTACATTATAAGTTTGGGTGTCAAGGACATTTGGTCATGGGGTGGTTCGTGCTTACTGTATCTCGCGGTACCTTTGGTCGGTTTCTTTGTTCATACTCGCGCTCGTGAGTGTAATGGCCTGGTTGCGACAATTATCACGGACCTCGAATTATTCGGCTACACGGCTTTTGGGATTGATCCCGAAGTCGAGCACGATTCGAGCATAATGATCTCAGCTTTCGGAACGAGGAACATGAAACTACGCCAGCGGTTTCCCGCATTGTTGCTAATCGCACTTGCCATCCCCATCTATGGTCAAGTTCAGCCGCAGCCAGACATCGATTCTCTGCTGAAAGCGGCCAGCAAGGCGCTGGATCACTATCAGCAACTTGCACCCGGCATCCGTTGCGAGGACGCAACGAAAGTAGAGTTGCGTGATGCTTGCAAGATAGGGCTCGAGGATCTGGGAACTCGCGTTCAAGAAGCCAAAGCGGAGATCACACACTATCGTCGGCTCTCCGCTCCTCAGGTTGTTGATCTATTCAATGCCTATGAGAGTTTTCGGAGAGTTATGGAACCTCTCGTCATCCTGGACCTCACCCCCGAACCAGAATTGTGGGGTGAACACAATCAACAGCTCTTCGCCAAGATCTACAACAGCTTCGTCAAGATCGTTGGATGGTTTGGAGGCGTAGTGAGAGATACTCTCAACGACGTCGGCAAATGCGGCGCTCCCATCACTGGAATTGCACTTTGCCTTTCACCGGGTCGCGGGACGCTCGAAGTGAGGAATATTGGCGCGAAGGATGCGGTCCTTAATCTAGGGACGATGGAGGCGAACGGTATGCGGCAGTACCCAACGGCTATTACCTTGTTGTTAAAGGACGCACACGGCGTAGAGCACCACGCTAGATTAGCCGAACCGGTGGGACTGATTGGCGGCCGGATCGACGCCCTTATCGTCCCTTTGCCGAGCGGCGCATCCTTCATGCTCCCACTAGACGTTTTTAGGAGTCGGCCTTGGTACGCCTCCGGGCAAGTTGAGGATTTCAAGCCTGATCCCACGAAGCAATATACACTTCAAGCTCAGTTCACGGGAAGAGGCGTCAGCCAAGCTGAAGCCAACCTCGATCTCAAGGGGGTGGCTCTCATGCCCTTTTGGACAGGTGCAGTGGTCTCGAATGTTGCCGCAATCGGCACAAAGTAGAAAGGCCGCCTGCAGTACCTGAGTTGGATTCATTACTTGGCGAAAAATCCCCATTACACTCACGATCCATGATCGAACCGCCGGTTGCGCGCTGGCTGCTGAATCGTTGCGTGCACGGGCTGGGCGCGCGGGCCTCCACCTTGTTGGTGGCCACTATGCGGGCGAGGACTCTCGCTTCTGGACGCGCGGGGACAGGAGTGTCCGCGCCACACGGTTCTTGCTAAGGAAACTCTGATTAGGTCCCTCAGGGGCTGCCCCTGTTATGAAGGACGCCTTGCGGCGCGGCTAGCTAAAGCCGCGCCCGTCAAAGCAACACCGACTTTTCGGTCGTCCCTCGTGGACTTTCGCTGGCACCTCGAACTTTTCCCCGGGCCCTAAAGAGGCGGTTACGAAACTGGATCGTCCCTCCGGGACATGGGGCACGGAATCCGCACGGAACCCGCACGGCTTGGCGATTGACCCGGGGCCGCCTCTTATGATTTACTTTCAACCATCGGGGCTGGCTCAACGGTAGCTTTGGCAACTCGTACCACGCATTTTGGGGCGTGAGACCGAGGTGATTCGATGAAAGCCAGCAGCACGTTCTGTGCGATTGCTGTAGTGTCCTTCCTCTGCTTAACCCTCACCTTGAGTGCCAGCGCGCGGGAAATGGTCCTGCCCGCCGGAACTCTTCTGCAGTGCACACTCAGTGAACCCAACTTTTCTACGGCCACGGTTGCCATCGGCGATCCCGTGCTCTGTCATCTGCACTCGCTGACCGAGTTCGGCCACCAGGCGTTTCCGCGCGGAAGTTACCTGGTCGGACACCTCGAAGCGGCGCAGGATCCCGGCCACTTCTGGGGCAAGGGCTACATGAAGATTCAGTTCGACCGGATCGGAATGCCCAACGGCGACATGCCCCTGGACGCCAAAGTGATCTCGACGCGCGGTTACAAGGTCGATAAGTACGGCGACATCGACGGCAAGGGCCATGCCAAGCGCGACGTCGTCGAGTGGATGATTCCTCCGCTCTGGCCATGGAAGATCATCATGCTGCCGGCGCGCGGGCCGCGGCCTTCGCTGAAGGGCGAGAGCGTGCTCACGTTGCGGCTGATGGATGATGTCGAGATGCCGCAGGTCGCCACCACGTTCGGGCCGGACTGGCATTTCTTCGGGCATCCGTACAACGAGTCGTACAGCACGGACGCATACAACAGTGGCTATAACGGTGCGAGCGACAACTCGGGGCCGCATCTCGCGGTGCGCCACCTCAAGCCGTCGGCGAGCGAGCCAACGCTTGAGGAAGTTCCGCAGCTTCGGTATGCCAGCTATAAAACGATTGACGTGCCGCAGGGCAACGCCGCACCAGTCAACGCAAACCTAAGCCTGAGCGACGCGCGCTTTACCGGCACGTCTCCGGGCGTGCCAGTGTTCGTGCTGAAGACGGGTATGGTTCTGGCGGTCGGAAATTATGGCTACCGGGACGGCCGCATCAGCTATGAACTTTCCAGCGGAGGCAGCGGCGTGATCGGCGCCGATGAAGTCGACTGGACAACAACCACACACCTCAACGGGCAGCGCGGGGTGCGCGTGATGCTGCCGCCGGGGCACTCGGGCACGGGGGCCGCGGGCTTGTAACGCCGCGGGTCGCAAGAAGCAAAAGGCCGTGGGCGCTTGCCTGCGGCTTTTTTTGCGACTGCCGGGACGATTGCGATATCCAAAGCTGTGCGAGCTTTGCTTGCCGGAGCCACCATGACAAAGGTCAACATCGCCGAGAAATTTGCCCGGATCACCGAGTTTGAGCACCCACGCATCGCGGCCGAGCTCAACGGACAGCATGTGAAGTTCGTAAAGCTCAATGGCGAGTTTGTCTTCCACCATCACGAGAACGAAGATGAGCTGTTTCTCGTGGTCAAGGGGCGCTTGCGCATGGATTTCCGTGATCGTCACGAATGGATCGAAGAGGGCGAATTGATTGTTGTGCCGCGGGGAGTGGAGCACCGGCCGGTGGCGGACGAAGAGTGCTGGATTGTGCTCTTCGAGCCGGCGACGACGCTCAACACCGGCAACGTTGAAAATGAGCTGACGCAGCGCGAGTTGGAGTGGGTGTAAACTTTTGGACGCGTTAGAACCGCGTTTGAGCTGTGCAAGACCCGCGCGTGCGACTTGCGAGCGGACCGCCGCATCTATTGATCACCATGCAACTCACCGTTTATTCGGCCCCCTGGTGTCCTGACTGCCGCGAGGCCAAGCGCTTTCTCGAGCGCTATAAAATCGCCTATACGGACGTGAATATCGAAACCACGCCGGGCGCGGCGGAGGAAGTTGTTCAGCGCACCGGCATGCGCGCCGTCCCACAGTTTGTGATTGACGGCGAATGGGTGCAGCCCTACCGCCCGGGCGAAGGCTTTCTTTACGACGAAATGGCGAAGCGGCTGGGAATCGACGAATCGCAGTAGCCGGCGATCCATAGCCTGTAACTTCAGCGGGAGATTGAACATTCCCGCTCCTGCCCCCGTTTTGTGCCGAAGCAAGCTGCTGCGGAGGCGCCGTTCATGGTTTGAAGTGCGGCCGAGGGGTCGCAGACAAAGCCCAGGGATTCAGGTACATTTGTAAAATATAGTTGGGCAGTTTTGCCGGCCGGCTTCGGTCAGATTGGCGTCGGCTTTAGACTCTGCCTCGTTGATTCTACGGGCGACAGCAGGCCTATCTCTGCGAGCGGCAGATTCACCAGTGAGAACCTGATCATGAAAAAACTACTATTTGCAGCGGCACTTATGAGTCTGGCGTTAGCCAGCGGATGCGCGACGGGCGGCAGTGGGCCCTGTGTTAGTAACTGTGCGGCCATCACGGTGGCGGCGACGGGGGCCGGGGAACCCACGAGTTCGGCCGGACTGAATCTCCCGCTTTCAATCACGGCGACCATCTCACACGCAGCGCAGTCGGCGGTGACCTGGAGCATCACGGGCACGTCATGCACGGGGTCGGGGTCTTCCAATCCTTGCGGATATTTCACCGCGACCGGAGGCACAACGGCGACCTATATGGGGCCGGCCGCCGTACCGACGGACCCGTCCGTCAACATTGTAGCCACGTCGCAGGCCGACAGCGGCCTCTCCGGGACGCTGGTATTGACTGTTGTTCCCGACACGACCTACGTTGCGCCGAACAACCTGGTGACCAATTCGCTGTACGTAGGTCTCGGCCTGACGCAACAGTTTGCCTCCACGGTCACGCCTGACTGGTCGCCGCAGACGCAGACCTGGACATGTTTGGCAGCCGGCGCGCCGTGCGCGAGCTTTACTCCCGCTCCTGGGCAAGCCGGCCCGGGGGTAGCCACGTACACGCCCGTTCTCAGCGAGGAATGCGGCAACGGGTGCGTCCAGATTTCGTCCGTGGGGACGATCGACACCGGCGGTTGCGGGGCGGGACAGGGGTCCGC
Source organism: Acidobacteriaceae bacterium (assembly GCA_003139095.1). Taxonomy (GTDB): domain Bacteria; phylum Acidobacteriota; class Terriglobia; order Terriglobales; family Acidobacteriaceae; genus Acidiflorens. The sequence goes on along the minus strand of PLHW01000014.1, from coordinate 71,769 downwards.
TACTTGTACGGCTGCGTCCGTAACGGTGGTCAATTCCCGGGTGAACGGGACTTATGCATTCCAGTTCTCCGGCTTTGACAACAGCAGCAAGCCAGTCAGCGTCGCGGGTACCTTTACCGCCAGTGCGAACCCGGACGGAACCGCGACAGTCACCGGTGGCGTGGAAGACGTGTTGACGGCGAGCGGCCCCAATACGGGGGTGACGATTACCGGCGGCCAGTTCACACCTTCGTCGACCGACCCAAATAACTCCAACAACGCCGGCACGCTGACGCTAACGAACGGGGCGGGAGTTTACCCCGTGCAATATCAAATTGTTCTCGACGGGCCCGGCGATATCCAGATGATCGAATCGGACTCGCCTTATGCGGGCAAGGGCCAGGGCATTGCCGAAGCAACGTCGACCAAGAAATTTAATCAGGCCAACGCGACATATGCGTTTGGCTTTACCGGCGTGGATTCGAGCGGGAACCGCATTGGCTATGCGGGCCTGCTGCCCATGGTTCCGGGCACAAATGGCGGGACGATTACGGGCGGGCTGATCGATGTGAACGACAACGGACACAGCAGCAATGCAATTTGTACTTCCGCGCCGTGCAATGTTGCGGGAAGCTATGCCGCGGATGGAAGCATCAGCGGCCTCTGGCATTTGACGTTGACTTCGCCGCACGCCATGGCCTTTGACTTTTTCGTGGCCAACGGAAATGCGACTTCGAATAATCCGCTCAACCTGTACGCCATTTCCACCGACAGCAATCCGGCCGTGCTGGGAACGCTGACGCTCCAGGATGCGAAGACGACCTACAACAATGCGGGTTTGAGCGGCACGTCCGTGTCGGTGCTTGCGGGCGCGAACGACAACGTTGCGCTGGTGCTGGGCTCGCCGGATGGCAATTCCAGCGGCAGCGGCGTTACGGGCGCATGCCCAGGTTCGGGCACGGGCGGCGTCCAAGGCCAGTTCGACCAGAACAATGCGGGCGCAATTACGGCCGTAGGACTCTTCCCATCCTCGGCGCAATCCCCCAGCCCGTATACATACGTGGCGACCAACAACAACACGGGACGCTACATCTTCTGCATGCTGGGCAATCCGAGTGCAACCCCATCGCCTATTCTGCCGATCCCATTCGTCGTTTACGCCAGCGGAGCCAATCGCGGTTACGTGCTCGATCAATCGAGTGCGTCGGTGATGACCGGAGCCATGTACGCTCAGAACGCCCCGAAAGTGACGCAGGGAGACTTTACCAGCACGACGACGATCGGGACGTTTGCAGTGGCGACCAACAGCAATAGCGTTGCGAGCGTTTCGCCCGTCACCATGAACCTGCTGCTCACCTCGCCGGGTAATTCTAAGTTCAATGTGAACGGGACACAGAATCCGGGCGGACACGCCGTCACCGGAGCGTACACTGCGCAAGGCCAGGGCTATGGCACCATTACTCTCACCGCGCCGGCGGCCGCGCCCTATGTGATTTACGGGCTGACGGAGACGCAGTTTTTCATGATTGAGGAGAAAAGCGGCGCGGCGAGTCCCGTCTTCTATCTGGCGCAGTGAGATTTGAGTCTTGCGCCATAAGTCGCGAGCTTCGAGCCATTCGCGACTTTGAGGCGCGGCAGGCCGCGTTTCTCCACACGACTGATTTGCCGGCTTATTTGGCGCGGATCAGCGTCTTTGCGGTGGCTGGATTGTCGAAGCGATCATAAGCCCGCACCACCACCACGTGATCGCCGGCCTCGGCCTGAATCACCGGCGGCGGAGGCTGCGGCGGCGGCACCGGCACGACGAAATCGTAATCCTCCGTTTTCGAATCTGATAGCTTGCCCACCGGTTCGACAAACTGCCAGTCACCGCCATCCAGCGAATACTCCGCGCGCTTGATCGTCGAAAACGAATCGTTCGCGCGAAAGCGGACATGGATTTGTTTCCCTTCCAGCGCGGCTTTCAGATCGGAAATAATGGGCGCGGTATTATCCACTTCGAAGCGGGCCGAGACCTTTTGCGCATAGAGCGCGTCGCCCGGCGAGTGCGAAGGCGCGTCACTGGCCACGATCATCAAGGTGTAGCCGCCATCGGGCATCAGGCTCGAATCGAAGGAATAAAAGCGGTCAGTGATCCCATCTTTCAAGAGCAGCCAGCGCGATTCACTGTCGCCGCGATAGTAAATGGAATAGACCAGTTGATCGTCGTCGTCATCGCGAATCGTCCAGCGCACGCCAATCGCGTCGCGGTCGCGCACCGGGGACGGGGGCGAAGATTCGATTCGCGCAGCCGATGAGATTTCGATGTTTGTGGCGCGGGAAGCCGCAGGATAGCGGAAGCCGGGCTGCACCGTGACGTCCTCGATTTCCGGCGCGATGTTTTTGGGCAAATAATAGAGCAGAACGCTATCGACGCGCGGCCCCACGTTGCCCGCATGCAGGACGCACTTCCACTGCACAAAACGCGCTGGAGGTACGTTCAGGTCCGAGTTCGCCGTGAAATCGATTGGCGTCCACGCGCTCCAGTTGCGGTCGGGATTGTCCACGTTGCCGCTGCGCGCAAATAGTTCCACGTTGCCGGAGCTGCGCATGGCGGCGCGTCCCCAGCGCGAAAAAACGTGCGCATCGAAAACGTCGCTCTCGTAGGAGCCTTCCGCTTCCGGGCCTGCGCCCAGCAGAAAGACCTTGCCGAGGTTGCTGCCCGAGGCATAGAGACCGCCGCCCGGGGCAGCGGCGAAGGCGGTAATCTGGCTGGCGCTGGCCCGCACGAGATCGGAGAAATCGCCCGCCGCGTCGATGGCAAAAATATGGCCGCGATTTCCCGTGCCGGCGATCAGCCGCCCAGCCCGATCGAAGCCCAGCGCATAGACGAGATCTTCGTGCGAACTCCACAGGCGCTCCGGCGCGCCGTCGGGCGCGATGCGATAAATTTCCGAGCCGCCGGTCGCGCCTTGTCCGGGCGAGGGGAAACTCGTGCTCGCGCTGCCGGAACTGGGAGTGATGGTGATGCTTGCGCTGCCGGCGGGCGCGCTCGGCGATAAGGACGAACTTGGAAAGCTCAACGACGGCGCCAGAGAGCCGGGGTGTTTCTCTCCCGCTCCGGCGGCGTAGATGTTGCCCGAGCCATCGACCGCGAGCGCGGTGATTTCTTTTTTCGGCGCGCTGTACAGAACAAACGCCTCGCCGCTCGGCGCGATGCGATATACCAGACCGCTGCCATCGGAGCCGGCAATCAGGTTTCCCTTGGGGTCGAGTGCCAGCGCGCGAATGTGCACTTCATCGCTCTTGAAGAAGAGGGAATGCTGCCCGTCGGCGGCGACTTTGAAGATCTCTCCATGATCGCCGGTGGCCACATACAAATTGCCCTTGGCGTCGAGCGCGAGATTCCAGATGTATTTCGCCCCCGGATCGAAGTAGAGCGAGGCGCTCCACGCGCCGGTCGCCGGACCTGTCGTGGCGAGCCGATATACTTTGCCGTCGGGCGCGGTGGCCGCATAGACGACGCCGTTTTTGGCGGCGGCCAGCGCCTGCACCTGCAACTCCTGCGGCTCAAAAATCGTCGTGATTTTGCCCGCCGGCGTGATCAGATAAACGCGCGCAGGAGAGCCGGCCGCCGCATAAACATTGCCGGCGGCATCCGACGCCAGCGCCCAAATGTAAGTTGAGGGAGTAGTCGCTATCGCCTTGAATGCCGGAGCGAGTTCCAATCCACCTTCGCTGCGGAAGGCGATTCCGTTCGCCGTGCCCTTAATCAGTTCGTCAAATTTCGATTGTTCCCAGGTGCGCGTGCCTTCGGCGGAGACGCATACGGAAAGAGCTAGTACGAAGATAACCAATACCGGCAGAACAAATTTCTTACGAGTCATGTCTTATTCTACGCTCAGCCAAAAAACCGAACTGGAATTGCGATGCTCAATCCTATGTAAGTGGCGAGATTTACTGCTAACTCTGCCGCAAATCCAATCTTGTCCCAAGACAGCGTGTGATGGTCCCCCACAACGAACGAATGGAAAGCGATCCCGATGAATAGAGGATAGGCGAAGGTCGGATTCCAATGCGATTGTGCGTGTACAACAACCGTCCAGATCACCACGAGAGCGGTGACTCCCAGGACGACTCTGTTCTTCACGCGACGGCCCCGATTACCTTCCATAATAGAGCCGGCGAGATACTGCTCTCCTACTTGATGTTGATCGTCAGCATCTGCGCGCCGGAAACGACGTAATCCAGCGGCTCGCTCGCAGCTTCGCTCACCGACGATTCGCCGAGCACGACCATATCCTGCGTGCCGCGCATGTTCTCCATCACGTTCATGACGGAAAGCGGCAGCGTGGGCATGACTTTGTCGGCGACCATCGCTTCCGGGTCGGAATCGAAGAGCGAAACATAGACGCGATCGTTGGAGCGCTCTTTGTTGAGCAGCGAGATGGTGGGCGCGAGGCCGAGGCCGCGAGTCATGGTCGGCGCGGCGCGATGAATTTTGTCGAGCGTGTCGCCATCGCTGACGAGCAGGCGCAGCGGGCCTTTCGAGGCGGTCGTCGGAATACGAATTGGAATCTGGCTGACTTGCCGCTCGCCGCGATATGGGCGAATGGCGGTCTCAACGGTAATCAAGTCGCCGGGCCGAGCTTCAGAAACATCCGCGCGCGAGGTTTCCAGCCGCGCCGAGCGGCGGTCGCGCACCAGGTCGAAGTCAAGCTTCACGCCCTCGACGTCGGGCGCGTCGTAAGGGTTGCTGTAAATGCGCCCAAAGCGCTCGCCGATGCTGGAAGCCGCAACCGCTGCGGCTGGCTGGCCGCTATCGAGCGGAGCAAACATGTTCCGCATGGTCACGTCGGGGTAGCCCTTCACGCTGAGCACGCCCGTCATGCGATAGGTAATGTCTTCGCCGTATTCGTTCGTGCCGTGCAGTGCGTTGAACACCGTCGCCATCATGGCGAGCGGGCTAAGCTTGGCGTTATTCAGCACCTCGTAGTGAAACTCTTTGATGGCCGTGCCGGTGTGCAGGGAAACGGTTACGGGAATCATCTTCGGCTCGTGGCCCATCAAGCCAAGTATGCCGGCCTGCCGGTCTTGAACGAATGCGCCCACCGTCTCGGTCGTGTTGACGATCTTGAAAGCGTTCATCGGCGAGGGCAGCGTAGCCACCACATTCGCCTTCGTCATGGGCAGGTCGACCTCGCCAAACTGCAGCAGCGGATGCCCGCAGGCCAGCAGGTATTTCGGATCGACATAGGTGACCGTGCATGTGGCCGCGATGTCCATGTCGCCGCGCACCAGCACCGCGCTCACCGCCGAGCCGGGTTCGATTGGCTCAGGCTGCTTCTGGTCGCTGGCCGAGCCGGCACCCATCACCGGAACGATTCCCGCGGCGGCGAACTGGCCGGCAAAACGCCGCACGGTATCTTCCGAAAATCCGTTGAACACGAAGGGCGCGTCAATCGGTTTGAGATACTCGCGATAATCGGAAACGGGCAGCGCCGGGCTCTCTCCGGGTCCGGAGGTCGGCGTCTTGCCGCTGGCAGTGGCCGAGCTCGCCGGCACCGGCGCTGGAGTCGGCCGGCTATCGAACGCATTGATCTCGAACATTTCCGCAATGGGCGTGACGCCGGCGATCGGCTCTTTGGAGAATTCGCCAATGCGGAACGCCAGCGCGCCCGCCAGCTTGCCGTCCAAATACACCGGGCTTCCGCTCATGCCGGCGACCACGCCGGTATATTCGGGCTTGGTGCCGTGCAGCCGCACCAGGATGATGTCGCCCTTGGGCCCGTTCACGTTGCGCAGTACGCCCAGAACTTCCACGTCCATCGACTCGGGCTTCACGCCCTGAAACACGGTCAGGGCCGTGCCTTTCATGCCGGCGTGAATCTGGTCCAGCGTGATGATGTCTGGCTTATTTTCGCCGGCTGCGGGCAGGGTGAACGTAAGAGACAAGAGGGCGGCGAGAAGCGCCGTGATTCGCATGAATATCCCCGGAGGCCGAAAAACGGACCCACTTACTTGGACTCCACGTGTTGTCGAAATGGTTTTGCTGGGAGAAGCGACGTTTTGCCGCTCGCAAACTATCCCAACCGCAGAGCGTTGCATCTATACTAGCACAGGTGATTTCGAGGACCTCCCATGATTTTTAGCGTGTTTCAAGGGCAGAACTATGCGCGGCTGACGCGCCGAAAGGGCTTGACAGCCATGGCGATTCTTATCTGCCTGGCGATCCTGCCGGCCGGAGCGCGTGCCCAAAACAACAGCCAGCCGCCGGCTAATCCCAATCAGCAGGAAGCGCCACCCGAAGCCGGTGGCCCGCAAAACGACGTGGGCCCGTACGTCATTCCGAAAAAGAAAGATGAGCCGCCTCCGCCCGCGCCCGAGAAGCCCAAGAAGATCGACAACATGCCCGATTACTCGATCAAGGTCGACGTGCCGCTCGTCACGCTTGACGTGCTGGTCACAACCAAAGACGGCCAGACGATTCCGGGTCTGAAGCAGGACAACTTCAAGATTTTTGAAGACGGGCAGGAGCAAAAGATCTCTGCGTTCAATCAGACGCAGGCGCCAATCACCGCCGTGCTGCTGGTGGAATACGCCGCCACCAACCTGCAATACATGTATGACGCGCTCAATGCGTCGTACACATTCGCCAACGGTCTGAGAAAAGATGACTGGGTCGCGGTGGTTGCCTACGACATGAAGCCGAAAATTCTGGTCGACTTCACGCAGGATAAGCGCGCGGTGATGGGGGCGCTCAATATGCTGCGCATTCCCGGCTTCCGCGAGCGCAACCTGTTTGACGCCGTGTTCGATACGATCGATCGCATCGATCGCATCGAGGGGAAGAAGTACATCATTCTGGTTTCGTCCGGCGCGGACACTTTCAGCAAGCTGACCTACGACCAAATTTTGAAGAAAGTAAAGTCCACGCGCGATACGACGATTTATGCCGTGAGCGTCGGCTGGCAGTGGCGCGAGTATCTGGACGCGCACGGAATGGCCGGCGGAATGCGCGAAGTGGGCTGGCTGCAAAACGATAATCAGCTCAACACGTTCGCCAAGCTGACCGGCGGCCGCGCCTACTTTCCGCGCTTCGAAGGCGAACTGCCGGAAATTTTTCAGCAGGTCTCCGCCGATATTCGCAATCAATACACGATTGCCTACCATCCTACGAACGCGAAGCTCGACGGCACCTATCGCAAGTTGAAAGTGGAATTGCAGGCGCCGGACGGCGGCCCGCTGAAGGTGCACGACCAGAAAGGCAAGGACGTCAAGACCATCGTCTACGCGCGCGAGGGCTACACCGCGAAGCACACGGTGGACTAGGCGCGAGCGGCACTGTGCGGCGCGCCTCGTCGTGATTTACAATCCTCCGTTCCCTTCAGGAGAGAAGCGCCGTGATTCCACGCTACACGCGGCCGGAGATGGCCCGCATCTGGAGCGATGAAAATCGCTTTCGCACCTGGCTCGCGGTTGAAGTCGCCGCCACGGAAACTTTGGCCGAGGCCGGCATCGTACCCAAAGAAGCCGCGAGAGCCATTCGCGCGCGCGCCAATTTCAACGTCGAGCGCATCTTCGAGATCGAAGCCGAGGTCAAGCACGATGTCATCGCCTTCACCACGGCGGTGGCCGAAATCGTAGGGCCGCACGCGCGCTGGTTCCACTATGGCCTCACCTCGAACGATGTTGTCGACACCGCACAGGCATTGCTCATCCAGCAGGCCTCATCGCTGATTGCGGGCGACCTCGAGCGCCTGGCCGATGTGCTCGAACGCCGCGCCTGGGAATTCAAAGACACGCCGATGATCGGCCGCACGCATGGCGTTCATGCCGAGCCGATCACGTTCGGATTCAAGATTGCGAACTGGTATTCCGAGACGCGGCGCAACATTGCGCGGTTTGCCGCGGCCGCCGAAGATCTGCGCGTCGGCAAATTTTCGGGAGCGGTCGGAACCTTCGCGCATCTCAGCCCGGAACTCGAAGAGAAGATCTGTGCGCGGCTGGGGCTGAAGGCCGCGGCCGTTTCATCGCAGGTGATCCAGCGCGACCGGCATGCGCATTTCCTCGCAACGCTGGCCGTGATTGCCTCCACGCTCGACAAGATCGCTACCGAGATCCGCCACCTTCAGCGCACGGAAGTGCGGGAGGCGGAGGAATTCTTCAGCGAAAAGCAAAAAGGCTCGTCGGCCATGCCGCACAAGCGCAACCCCGTGAACTGCGAGCAGATCAGCGGCCTGGCGCGGGTAGTGCGCGCGAATGCGCAGGCCGGGTTCGAAAATGTTCCGCTCTGGCACGAGCGCGACATCTCGCATTCCTCGGCCGAGCGCATCATCATTCCCGACTCGACGACGCTCGCCGACTACCTGCTGAACAAAACGGCGAACCTCATCGAAACCATGTTCGTCTATCCCGAGCGCATGCTGGCGAACCTCGGGAGCACGCGCGGCCTGGTTTTCAGCGGCCAGCTATTGCTTGACCTGGTGGAAAGCGGAATTTCGCGCGAAGACGCGTATCGCCTGGTGCAGTCGCACGCCATGCGGGCGTGGAAAGAGGATCTCGATTTCCACGAACTCGTGCTCGGCGATCCGGCAATCGCGGGCCGCGTGCCGCGCGCAAAGATCGAGCGCGCCTTCGACCTGCGGCGGCAACTGAAAAATATCGATAAGATTTTCGCGCGCGTCTTTCCGGAAAAGAAATCGCGCGAAGATCGGGCATCGAAGAGCAGGAACAAAAAAACACAAAAGAGCCGGAAGTAGTTTCGGGGCGGCGGTGCCCGAAAATCGCCCGGCTTACGCGCCCCCGCTATCATCTGTATTTTCCGCCAGTTGGCGAGACAACCTTTTGCCAACGTAATACTTTGTAAACAGTTCCTTCAAGCGCATCTCCCGCCCGCAGCAACGCATCTATTTAACTAACCGGTTAAACAGTTATAAAAACCGGAATTCTCGTGAGGATGGCAACCATGAAGAAACAAAGTCTTGCGGTAACCGTGGTGCTCGTCGTCCTGCTGAGTTTGACGGCAATGGCCGCAACCGATAGCGGCCGCTACGATCAACAGGTTCAGCAGGCCGTCAGCCAGAAACTGCACCATGCCAAGCAACTGCAAAGCGTGAATGCGAGCGTCGAGGACGGGATCGTGACGCTGACCGGCACGGTAAATCTTTACCAGGCGAAACTCGATGCGGCGAAGAAAATCAAGAAGATTGCGAACGTCTCCGGCGTGCGAAATAACATCGTGGTCGCTGGGCAGAATGTTCCCGACAACCAACTCGAACAGAAGCTCGCGAAAAAGCTGGCTTACGATCGCGTGGGCTACCGCGACAACACGTTCAATTTTCTCGCGCTCGAAGTTCAGAACGGCGTCGTGACGCTGACCGGCGACACGGTGTACGACACGCCCAGGGATTCGGCGATGGCGATTGTCGCCAGCACGCCGGGCGTCAAGGACGTAGTCAATGACATAAAGGTGCTGCCCGCGTCGAGCTTTGACGATTCGCTGCGGGTCCGGTTGGCGCGCGCCATTTACCGCGACCCGGTGCTCGGCCGCTACGGAATCGATCCCGTGCATCCGATCCGCATCGTCGTTGACAACGGGCACGTGACGCTCTACGGCTCGGTGCAAAGCACGATGGACAAGAACATTGCCGGAATACGCGCTGGAGCTGTACCGGGAGCGTTCAGCGTAGAAAATAAGCTCGTCGTAAATAAAGGGTAAGCAAGAAAGCGAAGCGGGCACGTTCTAAGAATAGAAGCTCTCCTCCTGGAAGGCGCGGTGGAAGCCGCGCCTATTTTTTCAAGGAGGATTGAGACTAGCGCCTAATTGGAAATCCCTTGGACTACGCCGCCGGCTTCCACTTATTCAGGAATGCCAGAAAGTCGTCGGGAGACATGGCTCGGGCATTTTCGAACTCGCCATTTTTTTGGCTGTAAACCAACTTGCCATCGGGATCGAGCACGGCCAGGCCCGGAATTCCGCGCTTCATCGGCACTTCATATTTCGTCATCAAATCCTGATTCTTTTCGCCTTTGCCGATGTCCACGTGCACAACCTTGTAATTGGCCGCGATGATGGCGGCCAGGTCCGCGCGATGGAACGCCTTGTCGAGGACGTGGCAGTCGTAGCACCAGTTGGCCCCAAAAACCACGATGACGCGCTTATGTTCAGCGCGGGCCTCATGCAGAGCCTCTTTGATCTCGGCATGCGCGTCGGTGGTCTCGGAGTAAATCTGCTTCTCCTTGGGCGCCTCCTGGGCAAACAAGAGTCCGCCTGCAACGACCACCGCCAGGGCAAGACTCACGGAAGTAATTCGTTCGTAAAGTTTCATAAGTTGTCCCTCTGCATGCAAATCAAGATCAGTCTACCGCACCGGAATGCAGGCTCGCGCGGGAGAGAAGCACGGCGGATAGGCAACCGAAAGAACCAAGGCAGATAAGTTGCGGAAGAGAGAATTTAGATCGCTTAGAACTGCGGCTCGCCCCCGCGCATTCCTCTCAGGCGGTTTCCCCCACCGTATTGCGCGAGTGAACCAGCTTCAATTTATCGCCCTGAAGAATGCGCTGGATCTGATGTTTGGCGTGTACGTTCCACGGTCCCGTCGTATCCAGCTTCACGTAGGAGCGCCAGTGCACGAGCGCCTTGCGCGGCTCGCGCACTTTTTCGTAAGCGAGCGCAATGTTGTAGTGCGCGTCGGCGTATGTCGGAGCCAGTTGAATCGCCGCCTTATAAGTATCAATCGCCTCCGCGATCCGCCCCGTTTCATCCAGCACATTGCCCAGGTCGAAATAGGCTAGGGCATAGCGGGGATCGATCTGGATCGCCGACCGGTAATGCTTTTCGGCCAGCCCATATTCCTGCCGGTTGTAGTAGAGCGTGCCCAGGTTGATGTGCGCGGCGGCGTGTTGAGGATCCATTTCGAGAACCTTCAAATAAATGTCAATCGCCTCGCCCTGCGTGGACGGATCTTCTTCCAGCACGATCCCCCGCGCAAACAGGTCGACGACGTCGGTGACGACCAACGCCGGGCCACTGGAGCGCGGGCTGGTCACAATTTTTGTTTCTTCGGAGGCGAAGTCGAACATGAACTGCCCGGCAATCGGTTCCAGCAGGCGCCCCTCGTGGCGGAACGCGACCCGGTGCCCGCTTTGATACGCGCCCGCCTCGAGCAGCGGATTTTCCATTCCCGACACCTGCTTCAGCATGGCATCGAGCGACCGCCGGATCACCGCCGGGCGCACCCGTTTCCCGCACAGATCGCGCACTTTCTTGATTTGCAGCAGATCAAAAAACGTATAGCCGTCGCTCGGCTTGACCAGCCCGGCTTTCTCCCACGTTTGCAGCTGGCGGGGAGTCAGCCGCAGAATGCGCAGCAGATCGAGTCGGCTATAGCGATACATAACAGTAAATATGTCGCTTTGAATTATCTGGAAGTTGCGGCGGAATCGCAAGTATCGTCGCGGTGGAAGCTGTGGAGAACTGGGCTGAAATGGCACGGAAGTGGGATCGACGGCAAGGCCAAAAACTCCATCCGCCTGCGCCCGGAAAACTGCACTTTCGTAATCCCCCAAGCCCATCGAATCTTCATTCCTATCCCGGTTCTGCCGATTTCTAAATAGCAGGGCCCACTATGCCACCGACTCAATTACTGGAAGGTTCGTCGCAGGAGTTGCAGCCGGAAATACAAGTGATTCTCAATGCTGTCGTCGAAGGCCTCTTCGGTCTCGACGCGCAGGGCAGGACCACATTCTGCAACGAGGCCCTCCTCCGCATGACCGGCTATCGCCCCGGGGAGTTGATTGGAAAGAACCTGCACACCCTGATTCATCACAGCCGTCCGGATAAAACACCCTACCCGGAGGCAGAATGCCCGTTGCACAAGGCGCTGGTCTCGCGGGAAACGTTTCATGCCGAACACGAATTTTACTGGCGCAAAGACGGAACCTGCTTTCCCGCCGAATACTGGGCTCATCCCTTGCACCATCCCGCCAGCCGGACGACCTGCGTAGTGACGGTGCAGGAGATTACGGAGCGCGAGCGCGCCACCGAAGCGCTGCGCATCAGCGAAGAACGTTTTCGCCAGATCAGCAACAACATCGACCAGGCCTTCTACCTGGTCGACGTCAACGCTTCGCGGCTGGTTTATGCCAGCCCTGCCTTCGAGACCATCACCGGATGCAGTCGCCGCGAAGCCTACGAGAAGCCTTCCCCGTGGGGCGATCTCGCCCTCCCCGAGCATAAAGAGAGAGTTCGCGGAGACTATCGCCGGGTCGTGGCCGGGGATGAGACCGTCACCGAGTATGCCATCCGGCGTAGCGACGGCTCGACCCGCTGGATCAAGGATCGCGCCAAACCGATCCGTGACCCGAATGGCCGGGTTTCCATGTTTGTCGGGATCGCCGAAGATATCACCGAACTCTACGAAGCCCGCGAGGTGCTGCGCAAGAGCGAAGAGAAGTTTCGCAGAATCCTCATCAGTATGGCCGACGTGGCGTGGACCTCCGATGGCGAGCGCCGCACCATTTACATCAGCCCGAAAGTGGAGAGCGTCCTCGGCTACACGAAACAGGAAATCTGTACCGGCGGGGGCAGCTTTCGCTCCGGTCTGATCCACCCGGAAGATTTTGGCCGCGTCAATCACGCCTACCAGAAGCTTTTTGAAAATCAGGGCGGATTTGACGAAGAATACCGCCTCCGGCGAAAAGACGGCGCCTGGATCTGGATCCATGACCGCGCCACCGGCGTTCACGAGGAAAACGGCGTCCTTTACGCCGACGGCGTGTTCAGTGACATCACCGAGCGCAAGCAGGCTGAGGCTGAACTGCAATGGAAGACGGCCTTCCTGGAAGCGCAAGTCAACTCCACCATCGACGGCATACTGGTCGTGGGCAGCGGCGGAGAGCGCTTGCTCATGAATCAGAGGATGGGCGAGCTATTCAAAATTCCCCCGGAAATTGCCGCCGACACCAACGACTGCCGTATGCTCGAATACCTCACCACCCTGATCCGGGACCGCCACTCGTTCCGGGCCAAGGTGGACCAACTCTATAAAGATCCCAACGCCGTCAGCTGCGACGAAATCGAACTCAACGACGGACGCTTCATGGATCGCTATTCCGCTCCCGTGATGGATAAGGGCGGCAAATATTACGGGCGGATTTGGACCTTTCGCGACGTCACCGAACGAAAATTCGCCGAAAAAGAACTCCTCCTGACCAAAACTTCTCTCGAGAGCGCCTCCGATGCCGTCTTCTGGGCCGATTCCGAGGGCCGCATCGTCTATGCCAACGCGGCCGCCTGCCGCTCCGTCGGCTGGACGCGCGAGGAACTCAGTTCGCTCACCATCTCCGATCTCAATCCGCTTTTCCCCAAAGAGGCTTGGAAAAAGGTCTGGGAAGACATCAAGGCGCAGGGCTCGATGAACTTTGAAAGCCGCCACAAGCACAAAGATGGCCGCATCTTTCCCGTGGATGTCACCGTCAACTACCTGGAGTTCGATGGGCAGGAATACGCCTTCGCCTTCGTCCGCGACATCACCGAGCGGCGCGAGATGGAAGGCCGTCTCCGCCAGGCGCACAAGCTCGAAGGCATCGGCCAACTCGCCGCCGGCATCGCCCACGAGATTAATACCCCCACCCAGTTTGTCAGCGATAACCTCACCTTCCTGGGCGAATCCTGGAAGTCGACTCGCGACCTGCTGGAACAGTATCGCCAGGCCGTGCGCAGCACCGCCGACTCTTTGCCCGTGGGCATGGCCGCCGCGCTCCAGGAAACCGAGCGGCAGTGCGATCTGGAGTTCATTCTGGCCGAGGTGCCGCGCGCCATCGAGCAGGGTCTGGAGGGCGCCCACCGGGTCGCCAAAATCGTTCGCGCCATGAAGGAGTTCTCCCACCCCGACTCGGCCGATAAGACCGCGGCCGATCTCAACAAAGCCGTCGAGTCCACCATCACCGTCGCCCGCAACGAGTGGAAATATGTGGCCGACATTGCCCTCGAGCTCGATGAAAATCTGCCCGCCGTGGTCTGCTATCCCGGCGATATCAACCAGGTCGTTCTCAATCTCCTCGTCAATGCCGCCCATGCCATCAAGGACAAAATCAAAGAAGGCGAAAAAGGCAAGATCACCGTCGCCACTCGACAGCGCGGCGAATTTGCCGAGATCGCAGTCACCGATACCGGCACCGGCATCCCCGAAGCCATTCGTACCAGAATCTTCGACCCATTCTTCACCACCAAAGAGGTGGGCAAAGGCACCGGACAAGGCCTGTCTCTCGCCCACACGATCGTCGTCAAGAAGCACTCCGGCAAGATCTGGTTTGAAACCGACAGCAATGGCACCACATTTTTCATCGACCTACCCATCAAGCCGGCGGATCGAGCCAAGGAGTCCTAATGCCCAAGCGCCTGCTCTTTGTCGATGACGACGCCATGATTCTCAGTGGCCTGCGCCGCGCTCTGCATGGCATGCGCGGAGACTGGGAGATGGATTTCGTGGGCAGCGGCGAGGCCGCCCTGCGCGCGCTCGACGAGAAGCCCTATGACGCCATCATCACCGATATGCGCATGCCCGTCATGGACGGCGCTCAACTCCTCGAGCACACCAAGCAGCGCCATCCCGATGTCATGCGCATGGTGCTTTCCGGCCAGTCCAGCCGCGCCGCTCTTTATCGCTCGCTCTCCCTCACTCACCAATTCCTGTCCAAGCCTTGCGACCCCCAGGAATTGGCTTCCCGCCTCACCCAGGCATTCGCCACGCGCGATCTGCTCGCCAACCAGGCTCTCAAGACGATTGTCGCCCGTCTGAAGTCACTCCCCAGCCTGCCTATCATCTACGAAGAACTCACCGCCGCTCTGCGCCTCGAGGATCCCTCCATCGCGCAACTGGAACGGATCATTGCCAAGGATGTTGGAATGGCCGCCAAGATCCTGCAACTGGCGAACTCCGCTTTCATTGGCGCCTCCGGCCGCGTCACCAGTCTCCTGCAAGCCATGTCTCTGATCGGCACGGAGGCCGTGCGCATGCTGGTTTTGTCGGTTCATGTCTTCTCTCAGTTCGATGGCAACCCCAAAGTGGCCGCCTACTTGCCTGTTTTATGGGATCACAGTGTGTCCACCGCCTCGCTCGCTCAGCACATCGCGACCTCCGAAGGCGTGGCCAAGCCGCTGGTCGAAGAATGCTTTACCGCCGGACTTCTCCACGATGTCGGCAAGGCGGTCCTGTTGTCGGAGATGCCGGTCGAGTATCGCCTCATCGTGGAGCGCAAAGAGCCCCCCGCGCAAGAGGTCGGCGAACTCGAGAGCACCGAGCGCAAGCTTCTCGGTTGCACCCATGCCGAGATCGGAGCCTACCTGATGAGCATCTGGGGCCTCCCCCTGCCACTAGTGCGCGCGGTGGCCTTTCACCATTGTCCGGCCGCGAGCGCCGAGACTGAGTTTTCCTCCCTCACCGCGGTCCATGCCGCCGACGCCATCGTCGCCTCCGTCGATTCGTCCCCTTTGAACCGCGATACACGAATCGATCTGGGCTACCTCGAGGCCCTCGGGTTCGGCCCGAAGGTCGAGGTGTGGCGCGGTCTTTTTGCCGCGGACACCGCGGCAAAACAACAGGCGATGGAAGAAAAACTCGCAGCGGAAAAACGGGTGAAGGAATCCGCCTCCGCAGCTAAGAAACAGGCGTCCTCCGGCTAACCAACCGGAGAGAACGCACCGGAAAAAACGCCCCGCGAAGGCGCGCCGGAAAAGACGCAAGTGAAAGGAAACACAAAATGATGCCTGAGAAGATCCTGCTCGTCGACGACGACAGCAACATCCTGGATGGATTCCGGCGCATATTGGCCCGCGAGTTTACCATCGATACCGCTCTCGGCGGCGAGCCGGCGCTCAAAAACATCGCCAGCAACGGGCCCTATGCGGTCGTGGTCTCCGACATGAGAATGCCCGGCATGGATGGCATTCAGTTCCTCAACAAGGTCAAACTCGAATCGCCCAACACCGTCCGCGTCATGCTCACCGGCAACTCGGATATGGATACGGCCGTCGTCGCCATCAATGAAGGCAGCATCTTCCGCTTCCTCAATAAGCCTTGCAGCAAAGAGATGATGGCCAAGACCCTCACCGCCGCGCTCGTGCAGTATCGGCTCGTCACCGCCGAAAGCCAGTTGCTCGAGCAGACTCTCAGTGGCTGCATTCAGGTCCTCACAGAAGTCCTCAGCCTGGTCAATCCCGCCGCCTTCAGTCGCGCCGAACGCGCCCGCCGGTACATCCATCAGGTCGTTACCCTGATGAAGCTCGGCAATCCCTGGCAATACGAAGTCGCCGCCATGATGTCCCAACTGGGCTGTGTCACCCTCGCCCCAGAGACCATCGACGCCGTTTACAGCGGCGGGAAGCTCTCCGACAGCGAGCAGGCCCAATTCGAATCGCACCCCACCGTCGCCTTCGGACTTCTCTCCAAGATTCCCCGCCTTGAGCCCATCGCCTGGATGATCCGAAATCAAAACAGCCCCAGCCATGCAATGGACGAGTCCGCTCCCATGGATATGCGGCAGGCTGCCGAAATCCTCCGCCTCACGCTCGAGTACGAGCGGCTGATCCAGCGCGGCGTTTCCCGTACCGAGGCAGTCCACACCCTGTCCCGGCAAAACAAGGGTTTCAATCCGGAGTTCTTTAACGCCCTGATCTCCCTCGATCCCAACGCCGAGGAAGGCGAGGTTCGCAAGTGCCGCATCGACATGCTCTCCCCCGGCATGATCGTTCAAGGTGAGGTTCGCAGCGTCGACGGCAGCCTCGTCATCTCCAAAGGCCAGGAGGTCACTCCGCCGCTCATCCTCAAGCTCAAGAACCTGCTGGCCCGCAAAATGGTCGCCTCCGAAATGCTTACGTCGATGCCCGCGACCACGCTCTCGTTCGTCAAGAGCGCTTCGAAATAGATTCGTAAGTAGATTCGAAATATAGTTCGAAATAGAGAGATGAGACCCGCGCCGCCGCGCATGCCAAAACTGGCCCGCAGTCGGGGGTAGGGGCAACCGGACGGGTACGGTACGAATCTGGCAGGCGAGTGCGGAGTGCGGGCGTCAGCACGAAACGGTAAGCCCGGCGCAAAGTCCAGAGGCGGGCATTGCGCCGCGAACCCAGTGCACGGCCCGAGAAATATGGAGCCGACGACCAGACTTGAACTGGTGACCTGCCGATTACGAATCGGCTGCTCTACCAACTGAGCTACGTCGGCCCGTCAACCGATTCTATCATTTCACTTTCACGGCAAACGCATAACCGAAGTCGTCCGCCCCCAGTTCAATTCGTCCGCTCCCTGGCGCGAAGGCCCCGACAAGCAAGAGCACTTTGAGAACTGGACCCCGAAACCTGACACCTGAGAACTGCCCTATGCCGCCGCCAGCGCCCGATACTCTTCCTCCGACTTTGACGGCAGCAGCACCCACAGCGTATAAATTCCAATCCCCGTCCCAATCGGAACGTTCAACAGCGCAACGAACGCCACCACCAGCGCGAACACCCGTGCCCACTCCTCATGCTGCAACAAACCCCAGCCCACTGCGATGCCGACGCCCGCTTTTACCAACAACAGCCAGCCGATCGTGGTGACCAGCGCCGGCAGCCACGCCATCACTTCCGGCGGCGGGCCATTCGGAATTTCACCGATCCTCACCACCACGAACTTTCCAATCAGCAGGACAATCAGTCCGCCCACCACGTGCAGCGCCGAATATGCCATCCACAAGATTCCCACCAGCTTGACGTGCTCTCGCACTCGCGTCTTCCCATACTCCAAAGGGCCGGTAATCGCTTTCCCGCAGCGCACGCAATGCATCTGCCCCGCCTGTAATTGCGCGCCACATTGATCGCAAAACATGTTCGCCTCCATTTCTCTTCGTTCCCTAGACAATACGCGTGCCGACCGTGCGAAGTTTCAGCGGACTCGATTCTGTGCGAACTGCGACTCGCGCCCGCTTGCTCGCGACTCGAGGTTCGAAGCCAAAAACGAAAAGGCCACCCGGCAACTGGGCAGCCTTTTCTTCAAGGGAGAATAGTTCCAACGGAACTTAGAAACCCATCAGAACTTTCTGCGGGAATCTTATGGGCCGGAAAACCCGGGTGTCAAGTAAATTTTGTGCCTTAAATAGTCCTGTTTTCAATAGCTTACAAGCGTGGTCCACAACTCGATAAACCGTCTCAAAACGGTACAAAACCGCCCATTTTCTCCCTTAACAGACTTCGATTGAGTCACTTACCGTCCGCCCGATCCCCCCGGTGCCCGATCCTCCAGGTGCAAACTGATGATTTCGGTCTCCTCCGGCCGGTCAAACACCCGCCCCGGAAAAAGCCGCTTTGCCATGATCCGAATCCCGCCAAATCCCACTCCCACCACCAGCGCCAGCCCTATCAAAATTCCGCACAGCAGAATCACATTAAAGAGGAGATTCGCCAGATTGTCTTTCTTCGTCGCGTATGTGTTCTCGTTCCACGTGACGTCGGCCTCGTAGCTCACCGACCCGAGCAGCGCCCGCGCCTCACTCTGCGAAAGCGGCCCCGCTGCAATCGCCACGATTGGCCCAGTTCGCTTGTCGAAGAACGGTCCCACATCCAAAATCGTCGCCATGCCGGGTTGCTGCGCGGTCACCTGGTGCGCCGCATCGATCTGCCGCAACCGCTCCGCCGCGATCTGCGGCGTCGGATACTCAATCAGCATCAGCGTCGCATCGCCCGCCCCCGCCGTGTACTTCCCGAGCAGCACCTCCGCGCCCGACTTGAAATCGACCATTGAGCTCGCAAGCGGCGCGCCCAGCCGGTCCAGCGCCACCGGCCCCAGAATGTACTTGGCGGTATTTTTTTGATATCCGCGCGCCGGCAGATAATTGTGCAATGGCGGCAGCTTGCCCGTGCTCCCCGCGGGTTTCGGCACCGCGCCCGCCAGTTCCCGCAATTCCGCCGCTGACATCACGCTCAGCTTGTCGAACACCGCGTCGACCAGCACGTTCCCCTGAAAAAACAGCACGCGATTGCCAAACGAGCACGCTCGCTCGCCAATCTTTTCCTCCAGCATCTCCGGATTCTGATAATAGGTGAACGCCCCATACGCCCCGCTGGCATCGTCAAACACGGCGGCCTTAATCGTCAGATGGCGCCCGTCATCGCGCGTGTATTCGGCTTTCTCAACCGTTTTGAATCCGTATTCTCTAAGGACGGCTGCATTCGCGGGATCGGCCACAACCGCGTCCCCGCTATTCGTTGACGAGTCGGCCATCTGCCAGCCGCCAAATTGCTTCGGCAGGACGGAAGTCGAGGCGGGCGAACTCGAGGTGGGCGAATCCGCGCCGTGCGAATCCGCAGCCATCGCCGAAGCGCAGCAACCCGCAACCACGAGGAAAACAAACAGAAGATGGGAGAATTTCATTCGGAATAAACGCCGCACCACACTACTCGATTAGACTACCGGCAGCCCGCGAAAGTTTCCAGTTGGCATCCCCCGTCGCCGGCGGTCGCGCCTTCCGGACAAGTCGGGCCTCCCGACCTTGACATTCACCCCCGAAACGACGACGATGGCTCGCCGCTCAACTCCGGCACTTCCGCACTAGGAGAGCAAGATGAAAATAAGAACGATCGCATTGACGATCGCCACCTGCTTTGCCGCGCTGACGCTTAGCTTCGCCAGCCCCCAGATGGGCACCTGGAAGCTGAACGACGCCAAATCAAAATTCCCGCCGAAAGCCGCGAAAAACAACACGGTCGTTTATGAGGCCGCCGGCGACAACACTAAGGTCACGGTGGACGGCGTCGACGCCGATGGCAAAGCTACCCACAACGAGTGGACCGGCAAGTTCGACGGCAAAGATTATCCGCTGGTGGGCGATCCGTCTGCCGATACCCGCGCCTATAAAAAGATCAGCGACCACAAGCTGGAACTGACCAACAAGAAGGACGGCAAAGTGACGGCCACCGGCACCATCGTGGTTTCCGCTGACGGCAAAACCCGCACCGTCACCGTCAACGCAACCAATCCAGAAGGCAAGAAAGTGCACTACACCGCGGTCTACGACAAGCAGTAAGACACTCTTCGCGAATTCCACGCCAAGCGCACATTGAGGGCCGCACAACTCGCGGCCCCTCGTGTTTGCCAATCTTGTCTGCTCACTCCGGTAGGGTAGCCGCGCCCGCCCAGGTTCGGAGCCATCACAAGGACATGGGGGCGCGCTCACCAGATTTCGGGGGCCTCCGGAGGCGGCGTGTTGGGCAAAGCCGAGCGCCTCTTCACCGGCCCACACTTCCCCAAAATCTCGGGCACGCGAATTGTGATCCGCCCGGATCCCAGGTCAGTCCTTATGGCATAAGTGTCTGACACCGCCGAATCGATCTGACTTCACGGTAGTGGGTCGATAAGATTTCCACAGCGTCTTATCCACTCTTGGTTTGCTGCGCCTTGGCGAGTTCGAGCAATTCCCGTTTGCGTTCTTGGCGTTTTCTAAATGCAGTCATTGCTTCAGCTGTATGTTTCTCTTCGAGAAGAAACACAGTGTCAAGCTGCCCCATGGCTCTGAGTTCCTGTCCGATTTGATCCAGAGTCAGCATGGGCGCAACGAAGTTTACTGCTCAACTCGCCGCACGGTCGAGCAGACGGTGAGCGGCCTTTTCATATTCGCGCTTTGTGGGGATTTCTGCCAGTTTCAGTTTCCAACATTGCTGTTTGCGAGGAAGTGGGTCAGCGACGCCCAAAAGGTTCAGCACTAGGATCGCATCTTTTATCGTTCGCGGCGTCTCTCTGAATCGAAAAGCTAATTCGGGAATCTCGACGATAATGTATTGTGGCGGCGTTGCTGACCAATTCTCCTGCGATTGGATCATTTGCCCATAATCGCGGATCGCTTGCGCGAGTTCACATAGTTCCTCAATGTTGAGCTGCCGCTCCAGTCGTAGGACACGCCGGACGTTGCGAAGACCTCGTCGCACTTGCTCCCAAAGCATAGACTTGCCCGTTCACTCTATATCGCTTCTCCGTCGCTCTCATGTCAAAACTGATCTTGTTCGCTTTTTGTAAATCAAAGTCATTGTGAAGGAGTCCAACATCAAATATCGGCGATAGTACATGGATCGGTGCGGCGTCCTTTCTCGCGTGAGGGAAGGCTGCTGGATTAAAAGCCGCAAGCCATCCCGGGCCTGCGTGCCCCCGTATCCAGCGGCTATTTCGAACGGTCGGTATCCAACCCGGCCCGCACCAAGCTTGACGACTCGCCTGCCAGATTCTTCTGTGCTTCACGCGTCGAGTGACGGCGTTATTTCCACAAATAGAAGAAACTCACTTCCTGCTCCAGCATCTTCTCCCGCGTCGGCAAGTAATCTGAAACGTCGCCAAACATCATGTCCAACACCGATCGCTTCTCCTTTTGCGGATAGACCAGCGACGGCTCGCCAGAAATATTCACGGCCCGCGCCGTATCCTTCACCGCGCCTTCAAAATCCGCAATCTGGTCGATCAGTTTCAGCGGCAGCGCTTCTTCGCCGGTCCAGACTTTTCCATCCGCCAGGGGACGAATTTCTTCAACTTTTTCATGCCGCCCGTCCGCCACCGCCTGAATAAACTGCGCATGCATGTTGTCGAGCATGCCTTGGAAATACTGCTTCTCCGCCGGAGTCATCTCGCGCGTCGGGCTGCCCGTATCTTTGAATTCGCCCGCCTTCATCGTGATCGGCTCCAGTTTCGCCCATTTCAGCAGCTCGCCGTAGTTCACCCACTCGGCAATCACGCCAATCGATCCGACGATGCTTCCTTTGTCCGCATAAATTTTGTTGGTCGCCGAAGCTACATAATATGCGCCGCTCGCTCCCACCGTTTCAATCGACGCCACAATCCGCTTCTTCTTCTCGTCGCGAATCCGCTTCACTTCGCGGTAAATTTCCTCCGACGCGGCCACTCCTCCGCCCGGCGAATTCACGTGAATGACGATCGCCTTAACCGAATCGTCATCCGCAAAGTCCTTCAGCTGTTTCACCACCTGCTTGGGAGAAAGCAGCACGCCATCAAGTTCCACGACCGCAATCTTCGGCCCGAATCCCGAGAACGACTCTTCCTCGCTCCCGCCGAAGCTGAAATACACCAGCGTAATCACCGCCGCAGCGAACAGCACAAAAAGTCCGCATCCCACCAAAACCCAAATCCAGATCCGCGATCGTCCTTCTGCCATAATTGAACGAGTCTACACGAAGGTGAGAGAGTTGAGAGGTCAGAGGTCGGAGGTGAGAGGTCAGAAGTTAGAATCTCTCGGTCCTGACATCAATGCTGACGCAAAAGGCGGTTAACTTCTGACTTCTGCCCTCTGACTTCTGACTTCCCATGCGCGATCCCATCGAACTCGAAGTATTCAAGAACCTCTACCACTCCATCGCCGAAGAAATGGGCGCGGCGCTGCGCCGCACTTCTTTCTCTCCCAATATTAAGGAGCGGCGCGACTACTCCTGCGCCGTCTTCGACGCGCGCGGCCAGGTCATCGCCATGGGCGATCACATGCCTGTTCATCTCGGCTCCATGCCCATGTCAGTCGCGGCCGCCATCGAGCAATGCGAGTTCAACCAATCCCGCATCGGCTGCGGCCGCTTCGAACCCGGCGACGTTGTCATGCTCAACGATCCGTTCCGCGGCGGCACACATCTCCCCGACATCACCATGGTGATGTCCGTATTTATCGGCGCCAAGAGAACATCCTCGACCAACGCCACGAGCGCGATTGCTCCCGACTTCTACGTCGCCTCGCGCGCCCATCACGCCGACGTTGGAGGCGCTTATCCTGGCTCGATGGGCCCGTGCCGCGAAATCTACCAGGAAGGCCTGCGCATTCCGCCCGTCAAGCTCATGCGTGCCGGGAAGATCGTCCCCGACGTGCTCGCTCTGCTGCTCAACAACGTCCGCACGCCCGAGGAGCGCGAAGGCGATCTTGGCGCCCAGATCGCGGCCTGCCAAACGGGCGCTCAACGTCTGCGCGAACTCGTCTCCCGCTATGGTCTCGCCCGCACGCAACAAGCCGCATCCGGTCTCCTCGACTACTCTGAGGAACTTATGCGCGCTTTCCTCGCCACCGTTCCCCCGGGCAAATACCACGCGGAAGACTTCCTCGATGACGACGGCGTAGACTCCAAACCCGTCCGCATCGCCGTTACCATCAACATCGCGCGCCCGCGCAGGAACCCCGCAGTCACCATCGACTTCGCCGGCAGCGACCCGCAAGTCCAGGGCGCAGTCAACGCCGTCGAAGCCATCACCTACTCCGCCTGCTTCTACGTCTTGCGCTGCCTGCTGCGCGAAGACATTCCCGCCACTGCCGGACTCATGCGCCCCATCCGAGTCATCGCGCCCGCTGGCACCATCGTCAATGCCCGTCCTCCCGCCGCCGTCGCCGGAGGCAATGTCGAAACCTCGCAACGCATGGTCGATGTTCTCCTCCGCGCTCTGGCACAGGCCATTCCCGATCGCATTCCCGCCGCTGCCGCCGGAACCATGAACAACCTGACCATCGGCGGGATCGATTCACGCACGCATCAGCCCTTCGCCTATTACGAAACCATCGCCGGCGGAATGGGCGCGCGCCCCACCAAAGACGGCGTCTCCGGCGTCCACACCCACATGACCAATTCGCTCAACACCCCCGCGGAAGCCCTCGAGAACGCCTATCCCGTTCGCCTGCGCCAGTATTCCCTGCGCGCAGGAAGCGGAGGCAAAGGTCTCTACAATGGCGGAGACGGCATCATCCGCGAGATCGAAGTCCTCACCGACGCGCAAGTCACCCTGCTCGCCGACCGCCGCACCCGCGGTCCCTACGGCCTTGCCGGCGGCGAAGACGGCGCTCCCGGCCGCACCACCATCATTCGTCAGGACGGCTCGGAAGAGATTCTCCCCGGCAAAACCAGCGCCCGCCTCCGCGCCGGTGACCGCGTCCGCATCGAGTCCCCGGGCGGCGGCGCCTGGGGCAAGTCCCCGCGTTAACCTCCGAATCGCCCATCAGCCACATCTTTCGCTAAAATTCTTACTATCCTGTTTCACGGAGCCATCTTTTACGGAGCCACTGATGAAATTTCTTCGTCCCACCATCTTCGCCATCATTCTCGCGGCCGGATTCTTCTACTTCACCACCTACCGCACCGGCACTTTTCATCCCGCCAGTTTCCTCTCCCACCCCCAGCATCTTGAAATCACCGAAGCCGCCAGTGGCGGGCAGTTTGACTCCGAGGAGCAGAACAACATCTCCGTCTACCGCCGCAACATCGGCTCCGTCGTCAACGTTACCTCGCGCGTCATGACCTTTGATTTCTTCTACGGGTCTGTCCCGCAGGAAGGCCAGGGTTCCGGCTTCGTCATCGATAAAGAAGGCCACATCCTCACCAACTATCACGTCATCGAGAATGCGCACGACGTTTGGGTCACCCTCCACGACCGCAAGAAGTACCGCGCCTCCATCGTCGGCACCGACCGGGGCCATGACCTCGCTGTCGTGCAGATCAAAGCGCCCAGTCTTCAGCCTATGACCCTCGGCGACTCCACCAATCTGCAAGTCGGCCAAAATGTCTATGCCATCGGCAATCCCTTCGGATTCTCCGGCACCCTCACGCGCGGCATCGTCAGCTCCATTCGCCAGGTGCAGGAACCCAGCGGCGTAGTCATCGAAGAAGCCATCCAGACCGACGCCGCCATCAACCCCGGCAACTCCGGAGGTCCGCTCCTTAACTCGCACGGCGAGGTCATCGGTATTAATACGATGATTGCTGCTGCCGGTGGCGCCGAACAAAATTCCGGCATCGGCTTCGCCATCCCCATCAACACCGCCAAAGCCGTTCTCAACGATCTCGTCACCCTCGGCCGCGTTCGCCGTCCCGCACTCGGCGTCCGCACCATTCCCATCGATCCCGAACTCGCCACCGAACTCGGCCTCCCCGCCGATTCCGGCCTCCTCATCGTGCAAGCCGTCCCCGGAGGCGCCGCCGACCGCGCCGGCCTGCGCGGCGGCACCGAACGCGCCTACCTCGGCAACATGCCCATCATGATCGGCGGCGACCTCATCGTCGCCATCGACAGCAAGCCCGTCGAGAGTCAGCAGGACCTGGCCCAGGTAATGAACAACCACCGCGCCGGCGACACGGTCAAAGTATCCATCTTCCGCGGCAAACAAAGGCAAGACGTAGCGGTAGTTCTGGGCGAAACCCGCGACCAGGTGTGAGGGCCGGAAGGAATTTCGAAACGGTTGCGCCACGTTGCCGACGTAACCGGGAAGGGCACGAGTTCCACTCGTGCCAGTAAGTCGTTGAAAACTGTGTCCGCGCTTTAGCGCCTGAGGCAGCCTTTTCGCGGACTGCCCGACTTTTTTCGCAGCCTCTTCAGCCGATGAGGTACAGCTTCGCGCGCGAAGGACGTGCTCCGCAGACTGCGATGGAACCCAGTCGATTCACCGCCAGCTTGACATT
The DNA here is from genome assembly GCA_003139095.1 of Acidobacteriaceae bacterium. GTDB lineage: Bacteria > Acidobacteriota > Terriglobia > Terriglobales > Acidobacteriaceae > Acidiflorens. The sequence continues at coordinate 46,352 of PLHW01000014.1, read as the reverse complement.
TGGCGGAGGTATATATCACAATATATACCATGCCGCGAACCGCCAAGCTGTTTCGCAATGGACGAAGCCAGGCCGTGCGCTTGCCCTCGGAATATCGCTTCGAAGGCTCGGAGGTTTTTGTCCGGCGTGATCCGGCCACGGGCGATGTAATCTTGTCGCGGCGTCCCGAATCCTGGAAGGATTTTTTCGCGTTTCTCAAGACCGCCGACGTGCCGAAAGACTTTCTCTCCGATCGCCAGGACGGGCCCCCGCAAAAGCGCGAGTTGTTCTAAGTGGCTGTCCGCTATCTTCTCGATACCAACACCGCCAGCTATGTAATCAAAGGAAATTTTCCGCGCGTGCGCGAGCGCCTGCTGAAAGTGCCCATGGCCGAAGTCGGAATCTCGGTCGTCACCGAGGCCGAATTGCGCTTCGGTGTTGCGCGCCGTCCTGAGGCGGCGTCTCTGAAAAAAGTAGTCGAGGAATTTCTTCTGCGAGTGGAAGTGCTGCCATGGAACTCCGATGCCGCACAGCAGTATGCCCGCATCCGCGCGGCACTGGAGAAAGACGGAGAACCAATGGGCAACCTCGACATGATGATCGCGGCGCACGCGGTCGCCGCAGAAGCGGTGCTGGTTACGCATGATCACGTGTTTCGGCGGGTGAAGGGGTTGAAGGTGGAGGATTGGAGCAGGTGACTGAGGGCTGCGGCGGAGCATATTCAGGAACTCGAAGCATCATGGGAGGCCATTCATGAGGAGGAATAGGAGCAGGCGGCATCGGATTTCAACGAGCGACGTCGAGATTGATCGCGCCATTCAACGCGCGAAGGGCCTGCATGCCAATTCTCCGCATGCTGTCTCGGCGCGGTATGACCGGGCCAGCGGGAAGGTCGTGATTGAGCTGAGTTCGAAGCTGACATTGAGTTTTTCGCCGCACGACGCACAAGGACTGGAAAATGCCACGCCGGCGCGGCTCGAGGAAATTGAGTTGAGTCCGTCAGGCTTTGGAGTGCACTTTCCGAAAATCGACGCCGACCTCTATATTCCGGGGTTGCTGGAAGGGCTGATGGGATCAAAGAACTGGATGGCGGCACGTCTTGGGCAGGCCGGAGGGCAGTCGCGAAGCCGGGCCAAGAAGGCGCCATCGCGGGCGAACGGGCTAAAGGGCGGTCGGCCCCGGCGGGGGGAAGTTGCGGAGGGGGATTAGTGAGATGGAGTCGATGAACCCACACATTCGCAAAGAATGTGTGGGGCATCTCGCTAGTTCCATGGGCGGACAGGATCCATAGTGCCGCGCTGTTCCGGTCTTGGAAGAGTGCACGATAAGCTGTGTCGGCGCCTGGTGTGCGAAGGCCTACGGCAGCAAAAAATCCCACATTCTGCACCGCTTCGCACTTTTGGTCCAGTGAATGTAGTTTTCAATGTGCATCTTCGTCATTTCTTCGTTTCCTCGGTCACGGTATAGACTCGCATCCCTGTTGTGCTCCGCAGCGCGGGCTTCAGCATCCTTTGTCCAGCCCTTGATCGTTTTGTGCATGTTACGGCGCCAGTCATTCACAATCAGGGCAGACAATACGGCCACAAAGATTGTCGCGAACATAAATCACACCCCTTGGTCCAAGTGGATTCTACAACTCGCGCTGCACCTAAGGACGGCGAGGTGTTTGCGGTCGCGGGAAATCGCAGGGTACATTCGGGAATTCCTTTTCCCATTTATCGACTTGCGCGTGTTTAGCTTCGGCAATCAGTTCTAGGGCAGTCTTGTAATCATCACTTCCGATAAACTCCAGGTATGCATACGATTCCGGACCTCAAAAAGTGTTCGACGAGACCAGTGCGGTTCTCAATGGGGTTATGCGTCTCTGGCAAGATACGTAAGCTTGGCACGGCTTTCGAGACCTGCCGGATCGACCACGGTTCCTGGGTCTAAATGGGCAATCGCCTCGTTTCTCCGTTTTTATACTGACAAGAGAATGTCCTGAAGACCAGCAATACGCTTTTCGGCGTCCTTCACAGCTAACGATACCTGTTCAGGTGTTCCATGCTTGAAAGTTGCCGCCTCCAATTTAGCCCTATCAAGGAGTGACCTCACCGTGACCGACTTGCTTGTTTTGTCATACAGTTTCGCGGCGTACATCTGTGACATTTGCAAGCTCGCCTCGAAAGCTAAGCCAAAGAATGTGGGGGAAGACTTGAAAACGACAGCATCCGCACCCCTCAACCCATTAGCGATGGTGAGATACCCTCGCCCCAACATTACTTCATTGTTCAGACTGACGAGAATTTGGTCGATTGTCGGTTTGCCCACCTCTTGCCTCCATTTTTGATTTTAACGTGGCGCACCCGCGAGTCGTGGTGAGGATAGGAAGTCAAAGTCCCCGTCCTGTCGCGCCGCCCAAAAATTCATTGACTTAGCGAATCACATCGCCAACAATTTCATCAGGGGACCTGAAACCGGGCCCCGACCCCGCCCAGGCGGGGGTGGCACTTAACTTCTTTGAAAATTGGACTTTGCGGAGAATATGGTTGTGGCGTCAGCCGTCACACGCGTAAGCCTTTCAGCAAGTCCTTATTCCTCAAAGACCTGGAGGAAACCAGTAAGACGCGGCTCCTAAGTCTCTGATTTATAAATACTTTACCTGTAAGTCCTTATTTCTCAAAGACCTGGCGCGATAGCTTTCGCTAAGCCTCTGATTCTAAAGACAACCCATTCTTGGGTGTGGGGGTTCACTGGGACCGGAACCTCGATACGATACGTAGCTGGCTCTTCCGGTAAGTGCTTATTTCTCAAAGTCCTTGGAGGGGAATTCACCGGGAAGCATAGGCAAGTCTCTGATTTATAAAGACTTTACTCGCAAGTCCCTATTCCTCAAAGACCTGGCGGGAGAGAGCCGCTAAGTCTTTGATTCTAAGAGACCGGGTCTAGGGGGGTAGGGGGTACCTGGGAGAAGCGATAGCCGCGCGAGAGACGCCAGGCCGAGATAAGAAAGCAAAAGCCGCCAGCTTTCGCTGACGGCCTTTACTGAAAACTGACAACTGATGACTGAAAACTAGCTCTCGTACAGCAGCACGCCCTCGGCCTTCTCCGCGTCCACTGGACGGTAGTAAAGCTTGTTGTCTTCGAGGAAGACCTCGATGAAGGCTGGCCTCGTGGTGATCGTCCCCTGGATCAGCGCTTCCGACAGCGGGTCTTCGATGTACTTTTGCAGTGCCCGGCGGAGCGGTCTGGCTCCGTAGCTGCGGTCGGTTAGCGTCTGGTTCAGGATCCACTTCTTGGCATCGTCGGCTACCGTGACTGTGATCGAGCGCTGCGCCAGGTTCTGGTTGAGCTGGTTGACCAGCAGTTCGAGAATCTGGATCAGGTCCTGCTCGCTCAACGCCGTGAAGAGGATGACCTCGTCGAGGCGATTCAGGAACTCGGGATTGAAGGTGCGTTTGACTTCGCCCTTGACCAGGTCCTCAACCTTCTCGGAGACCATATCTTCTTTGGACGACTGGAAACCGAGGCCTTCGCGCTTCATCAGGTGGCGAGCGCCGATATTCGAAGTCATGATCAGGATGACGTTCTTGAAATCGACGGTGTTGCCTAAGCCGTCGGTCAACTGCCCGTCTTCAAAAACCTGCAACAGGATGTTGAACACATCCGGATGCGCTTTTTCGATTTCGTCGAGCAGAACGACAGAATATGGCGCGCGCTTGACGCGTTCGGTCAATTGCCCGCCTTCTTCGTAGCCGACGTATCCCGGAGGCGAGCCGATCAGCTTCGAGACCGAATGCTTCTCCATGAACTCGGACATATCGAAGCGGACGAGCGCTTTGTCGCTGCCGAACATGAAACTCGCCAGCGTACGCGCGACTTCCGTTTTGCCTACGCCGGTCGGCCCCAAAAAGAGGAACGATCCGATCGGCCGATTCGGGCTTTTCAACCCCGCGCGCGAACGCCGAATCGCGCGAGCGAGGGCGCTGATCGCTTTGTCCTGCGAAATGATGCGCTTGTGCAACTCTTCTTCAATGCGCAGCAGCTTCTGCGTTTCTTCTTCTTTGATCGAGGTGATCGGCACGCCGGTCCAGCGGCTGACCACGTCCTCGATGTCCTCCCGACCGACTACGCCGGTGGAGGATTCATCGAGGTGGTATTTTTCGCGAAGAGCGCGCAGGTTTTCGCGCTCCTTGCGTTCTTCGTCCGAGTAGAAGCGCGCCTTCTCGAACTCGTGGTTCGCGATGGCGTTCTCCATACGGTGAACGATGAACTTGATGCGTTTTTGGACTTCGGTCAACTCTTCGGGAAGCGAGGTCTGGCGCAGCTTCACGCGCGCTCCCGCTTCGTCGATCAAATCGATGGCCTTGTCGGGCAAGAAGCGATCCGGAATATAGCGATTCGAATGCGAGACTGAGAAGTTGATGGCATCGTCGGTATAGGTAACCGCGTGAAATTTCTCGTAGCGCTCTTTGATCCCGAACAAAATTTTGATGGCGTCGACTTCGTTGGGCGGTGGAACCTTTACCGCCTGGAAGCGGCGCTCGAGCGAGCGATCTTTCTCGATCGACTTGCGATATTCGGCCGGCGTGGTTGCGCCGATGCACTGAATTTCGCCGCGCGATAGAGCAGGCTTCAGAATGTTGGCGGCATCGAGCGAACCTTCCGCCGAGCCCGCGCCCACCAGCGTGTGCAACTCGTCGATGAANNTTCATGATGGTCTTCAGCCGCTCTTCGAACTGGCCGCGATATTTCGTGCCCGCGACGATCAAAGAAAGGTCCAAAGCCAGGATGCGCTTGTCGGCCAAAAACGAAGGCACTTCGCCGTCCGCGATGCGCTGCGCCAGGCCTTCAACGATTGCCGTCTTGCCAACGCCGGGCTCGCCGATCAGCACCGGATTGTTCTTGGTGCGGCGGCAGAGAATCTGCACGACGCGCTCGACTTCGCCTTCGCGGCCGACGAGTGGATCAAGCTGGCTGTCCATGGCAGCCTGAGTGAGGTCGCGAGAGAATTCGCTCAGCAGAGAAGATTCGCGCTGGCCGCGTTGCGGGGCAGCTTTTTCCTGGCTGGTGCGGGCGAGTTCTTCGCGGATGGTCGAAAGGCGCAACCCACGCTCATGCAGAATTTCGGCGGCAAAGCACTTCTCTTCGCGCAGCAGCCCTAATAGCAGGTGCTCGGTGCCAATATGCTTATGTGACAGCCGTTCCGCCTCTTCGGCCGCGTATGCCAAAACGCGCTTGCATTCGTTGCTCAGGGGTAGATCGACAGACGTGGAGACCTTCTCCCGGATGGTCGTGTGGCCTTCGATCTGCTTGCGGATCGACTCCACCGATGCATGGGATTTCAGGAACCGGTTGGTCAGGGCCTTGTCTTCGCGCAGCAAGCCCAGCAGCAGGTGTTCGGTCTCAATATAAGGAGAGCCGAACTGGCTGGCCTCGTATCTGGCGAAGAAAATTACGCGCCTGGCTTTCTCCGTGTAGCGTTCGAACATATACTCATTCCCCCCAGGTTCCTTGCGGAAAGCTCCTTGCGGATCGCCCCTCTCCGCCAAACCGTGTCCCTACCACTAATTATGCCTTTTCCTCGCCGAATCTCCTAAGCGAGAATCACTCTCTGGTAACAGGCGCCCATCCGCGGGCGTCCCATCCAACTCTGCCTTTTCCTCACGCCGGAAGCGATTCCGGCGCCACCTCTTCCATTCTGCCCCGATCCAGCCGGAGCACTCTATGGCACCGACGTGCGAAAGCCACATTATGAGTAGCGATCAACGATGTCAATTGACACTCGCGGTGCAGTCGCGCAACCAACTCGAAGACCACTTCCGCCGTCCGCCCGTCGAGATCGCCCGTCGGCTCATCGGCCAAGAGCAGTTGAGGCTGGGTGATCAGCGCCCTGGCCAGCGCCAGCCGTTGCTGCTCGCCTCCCGAAAGCTCGCCGGAGCGATGCGTGCTGCGCGCTTCAAGTCCCACTTCGCGCAACCAACGCGCCGCTTCCTGCTCCGCAGCGGAGCGTGCCTGCCCTCGCGCCAGCAGGGGCATGGCGACGTTCTCCAGGGCGGTGAACTCGGGAAGCAGATAATGAAATTGCCAGACGTAGCCAACTTCGCGGTTGCGGAAATCCGCAGCGTCATCCTCGGAGAGCTGATTCACCCGGGAGTTCGCGCAGTATACGTCACCTGCGGAAGGCCGATCAAGCGCGCCAAGAATGTGCAACAAGGTGCTCTTTCCGGCACCCGATTGCCCCACGATCGCCAGCATCGTTCCCTTTTCCACTTGAAAAGACAGATTTTCAAAGAGCACCAAGTCCGCTTCGCCTGAGCGAAAGACTTTACTCAATCCCTCGACCCTCAACAGAGGATCTTGAGCTATTGGATGCAAGTCCACCCTCCCAAGGATCACAGAGAGCCTTCGCACCCTGGGGTGCTGCGAGCGTAGCTCCCACTCCATTAGATCACGAGGAGGATTCCCCTGTTCCCGCGACTTGAATCGCGGAAATTGGGTATGCCAAAAACTGTATACCTAGGGAAAACGGATGCAATGTGACCGTAGTCACAGGTAGAAGGAACAGCAGACACCTCCGCGAACTGTCGTGACGATTACGCCCGCTCCACCGTTGGTATCCAGTTGCGCCGCTCCAGAAATGTGGGCGGCTCATAGGTCACGCCCGTGGCCAGGCGCCGGTCCTCACGCCGCGTGGTCCATAGCAGGACCGGTCCCATCGCCGCGGAAGCGATGCGCGACATCCAGCCAAATTCCTCGCCAATCTCGCGCCGCAACTCGTGGATTTGCCGGCTTACATCCTCATTTACTTTGCGGAAGTAGCGCTCGGCCGCCCACAAGGCCGCGCTGTAGGCGGTGCGCAGTTTCACATTCTCGCGGGCAAAGCGTTCGCGGACGCGCAGGTCCGGATAATCTTTGTAGCGCCGCCAACCTTGCAGCATGGTCTCGCACATGCGGTAGAGGCTCGGCCCGTTGCGCTCGAAGTCCCGCCAAAATGCCCAATCCAGAAAGCGCTTCGAGTCTTCCCGGGAAATCGCCGCATGCCGGAAGTTGAACTTATCCTGCCCGTGAATATCGGCCACGTTAATGCCTTCCAGCATTCGTCCCTGCGCCGTCATCTCCTGGTGCAGCGGCGTGCCTGGCACCGGAGTGTAGAGCATGAACTGGTGGAAGTCGGTGTTGTGCGCGACCGCGTATTCGATTTCTTCGCGGATGTTGTCGGGCGTGTGGTGTTCCAGTCCGATGATGGTTGAGCCCTGCACACGAATCCCGTGCTCGCGCAGCATGTGCGTAAGCTCATGAGAATCGGTTCCTTCAAGCTTTACATACCGCGAGCGCGGAGACTCCAGCCCCATCCAGATCCACGAAACGCCAAGCTCCACCAGTTCCTCGATTTTGTATTGACGGACCGCATTGGCCGAGGCAAAGACGGCCATCCCCCAGGCTTTCTTGCCTTCTTTCATGCGTTCGAGCAGACGCATGGCGCGCTTTTTATGGAGTAGAAAATTCTCGTCCATGACGAAAAAAGTCTGGACGCCGAGCGCGGCTTCGGCATGGCAAAAAACGTCGTAGAGTTGGTCGCCCGTCTCGTAAAAGTTTACGAACTTCCCTTTGCCGCCAAAAAATGCCGAGGTGGTGCAGAAGTTGCAGCCCATCGGGCAACCGACGGACGGAATGATAGTCGCCGCTGTTCCGCCTTTTCGCTCCGGCATCTTGAGGCCCATGATGCGGGTGCTGAGTCCGGAAACAATATCGGGATGTTGAATGGGCGCGTCGGGATCTTCGCCGAGATAGCGCCGCATCCAGGAAATTCCCTCGCCGCGCACGATGTAATCGGCGTCGACTAGGTGGTCGAGCCCGGGCGTCGCCGCCACATGTCCGCCAATCACAATCACAGATTTCGGCGAGAGCTTGCGCACGATGCGGCACATCTCACGCACCTTGCCGACATTGATGATGATCGAAGAAATTCCGACGATATCGTATTCGTTGGCCTGCAGCTCGCGCGCGAAGTCTTCGCGGGTGGGAAAATCCAGCACCGCGCAAGGCGCGGAGATATTCTGCTGAATCATCATGATCCCCCACGACCGGTGGAACATGCGCAGCGAAAATCCGCCCTGCGCCCGCGTCACCTGGTTGTGGTAAAGCTCCATCGGATTGATGGCGCGGGAGCCGAACTCATCGTCCTGCGCATAAGGACCGAATACCGAACTCAAAAGTACGCGCGCGTTCTTGCCCTTGGGGTGAACGGTTGTTTCCTGCATTGTGGTCATAACTTGAACGTAGCGAAGTGTGGGCGGAAGAGTCTGTGAGCGATGGCGGGTAATACAAAACTTTTACATGCCAATACTCGCCCGTATAGGCAGTGTCCAGCACCTTCGTCACCGCCGATTTGTAAGCCCAAGCGCGATCTGGGCCCAACGTCTTATTTCGTGCGAATCAATTCCCACCTTTGCATCAAGCCGGGTTCACGTGTTGCCGATAAATAATTGAGCAGGCTGTCGAAAGCCCCATTGGTTCGCCGAGGCTAATCGGCACAAATCGTGCCTATGCAAGGAAAGGGTCGGACGGGCATTGTGAGGACCTTGGACGTCGAATCTTGTCAATTTTCCGACGAAGCCGATCTCCCGCGCGAACCTACACAAACGCCGGAGTCAACGTGTCCGCCTGCTCGAAACGAATCTTCTATCGACCCACCCGCGTGCCACGAGTTGGATTGGCGCAGCGCTCCGCTTCATAAACAGCTTCTGCTGGGACTGTTCTTCTTCGCCGCGTTCCTCATTTCGGATGGCTCATCCACGGCCGCCCAGGCCTGGGAGGGGGCGCCCCCTTGGTATCTTCCCGTCGGCCTTTCCCTGGTCATGCTGCTCTGCGGGGGAATGAGGTACTTGCCTCTCATATTCATCGCCAGCGCGATTGCATCCTCGGTGAATTACCATTGGCCAATTTTTTCGTGGTGCGGGCTGCCCGGGTCGGTCGCCGTTTATCTCGGCTACATTGCCGGCGCCTTAATCCTACGCGGCCGGTGGCGGGTCGATTTACGCTTTCAGACTCTGCGCGACGTCGGACGATACCTCGCGGTCTGTCTCGGGGCCGCCGTCCTGAGTGCAGCTATCGGAACACTCACTCTTCTCGGAGACGGGAGGATTCGCCGATCCGACGCACTTTGGGCTACCGCGCAATGGTGGGCGAGCGATGCCCTCGCCATCATCAGCTTTACTCCCTTCGTTTTGCTGCATATCGCCCCGCGCGTCGGTCGCTGGCTACACTCGAAAAGCAGTCTTCGCCGGCCCCTACGGCGGCGGCACTTTTTGACATTCGGAATTCTCGAACTGATGACGCAGTGTGGATTCGCCGCGCTGGTCATCTGGCTCTTATTCGGTTATGCGCCCGCGAGCCCCTACCAGCCACTTTACTTGCTCTTTGTCCCAGTCATCTGGGTTGCCGTTCGCCGCGGTCTTCCCGGCGCCGTCGCGATCACGTTCGCCATCAGTGTTGGAATGACGTTTGCCGCCTGGGTCACGCAGGCACACCACGGGTCGCTCCCCAGGTTGCAGCTCGCCATGTTGGCCTTGGGACTCACCGGTCTTTGCCTGGGTGCGGTGGTCACGGAGCAAAAACGTGTGGCGCGGGCCGTTCGCGAGTCGGAAAAACGATATCGGCTGCTGTTTGAGCGGAACCTCGCCGGCGTCCTCCGCACCACACTTCCCGGCCGCATCCTGGAGTGCAATCAAGCCGCGGCTTCCATGCTTGGCTATCACTCACCGAAGGAAGTCCTGGCTCTCCCGGTGGGGGCTCTTTATCAAATGATTTCGGATCGCGAAGCATTCTTGACAAAGATCAAATCCGAAAAATACCTTACCAACCACGAGTTGCGGCTGCGACGCAAGAGCGGCGAATTGGCATGGGCGATGTTAAATGTAACTCTAGTGGAGGGTCATTCCGGCGCCCCCGACATTATCGAGGGCACCCTCGTCGATATCACCGAGCGCAAGGTCGCCGAGGAGAAAGTTCAATCGCTAGCCTACTTCGATGCTCTTACCGGACTGCCCAACCGCCTTCTGCTGCACGATCGATTGTCGAAGGCGCTGGCCGCTGCCCATCGCCAGAAGCACGAAGTTGCACTCTTGTTCCTGGATATCGACCGCTTCAAAGTCATTAACGACTCGCTCGGGCATTCCGTCGGGGATCTCCTTCTCAAAGAAATTGCGGATCGCCTCAATCGATGTGCGCGCGATCAGGACACCGTGGCCCGGCTCGGCGGAGACGAATTCCTGATCGTGCTCACCAATGTGGAAAAGAAACACGACGTCGCGGTTGCCGCCCGGCGTTTCATGGATGCGATAACCGCCGGATTCTGCATTCAGGGCCACGAGCTTACCCTCAGTTGCAGCCTCGGCATCAGCATTTTCCCCGAACACGGCGCGGACAGCGAAATCCTTATCAAAAACGCCGATGCCGCGATGTATAGCGCCAAGTACAGTGGACGGAACAACTTTCGCGTCTTCGAGCCGAGCATGAACGCTCGGGCTGCCGAAGAGCTGGCCATCGAGAACGGCTTGCGATCCGCACTCGCAAAGAACGAACTCTCTCTCGTTTACCAGCCGCAGGTAGATGTGGTCACCAATAAAATCTCGGGAGTGGAAGCGCTCCTGCGCTGGCAGCACCCGGAATTGGGCCATGTATCGCCCAAGGACTTCATTCCCGTCGCGGAGAACAGCGGCCTCATCGTGCCCATCGGGGAATGGGTACTCAGAACGGCCTGCGCGCAAGCCCGGAAATGGCACGACCAGGGTTTAACCGCGCTGTCGATCGCGGTCAATGTATCGGCGGTGCAGTTTCGCCAGACCGACTTCCCTAAAACCATCCGCAGCGTGCTCCAGGAAACCGGCCTCGACCCCCAATACCTCGAATTGGAACTTACAGAAAGCGTTCTGCTATCGAATGCCGATGGGATGTTCTCGATTCTTCAACAACTAACCGCTATGGGATTGAGACTCGCCATCGACGATTTTGGAACGGGCTATTCCAGTCTCAGTTATTTGAAGCGGTTTCCCTTTAGCAAGTTAAAGATCGACTGTTCCTTCATCCGAGATATTGCCTTCGATCACGATGACGCGGCCATCACAGCCGCCATCATCAGCATGGCCAAAAGCTTGAACGTCAAGGTGGTCGCCGAGGGCGTCGAAACCGAAGAGCAGATGTCATTCCTCCGGCTGCATCAGTGTGACGCCGTTCAAGGCTACTACTTCAGCAAGCCATTAGCGGTCGACGAAGCTCTGGTTTGGCTGCGAGGCAACTATCCCCACGCGCCGGTCGCGGTACATGCCAGCACCGACGACTCTCCACGTGGGCGAGGCGCCGCCGCCAATTAAAGACCGCGGGGTTCGCCTGTGACGGGGGCGTGGCCTCGCCAAACCCGCAACGGTGATCTCCGTCACCGCCGTGCTCATTGACCCGTTCCACCATAGAGATGACCGGTGGGCCAATTCGGGCATGGCTTCCTTTGTCGCTTGGAAGCCGCACTGAAAATTCCCCCAACCGGCTATCGGTGACGCCATGGCAGATGAACAACTTTTGAATTCCTTCCGGGCCTTGATCCGAGCGGCAGAAGAAGGTGCTGCCATACCACCCGTCGGCGAAAACGATCTCAAGTGCCTGCACGAGGCGAGCATCGATCTGGCGAAACGCTATTGCGGCAAAGACGGCGCGATCAGCATCGATCTGATGGCCCGCGCGTGCAGTCGCGACGCCGACCTGCCCGCCGTATGGCTGCGCCACACCCAGCTCCGCTTGCTGATTCGACAGGGCCTTCTTGCCGAATGGCAACATGGCACAGCCCTCGACGACGCGGTCTTCCGCGTGGCCGCGACCCTGCCGCTGAGTGGCGTTCACTTCGATCCGGACACCTTCATTCGGCAATTGCGCAAGGGCGCCGCAGTCGGAAATCCCTAACAGTTCGCCAAACGCAGCCAATCTGTGCGCCGAATCCGGAGTCTTCTTCTTTACTTGAACTGAGGGTTGGAGGCGTTGACAAGGCGCGGAGGCGTGCGCGGGGATTTGGAGGCGCGGGTCGGAATCGAACCGACGAATAGAGGTTTTGCAGACCTCTGCCTTACCACTTGGCTACCGCGCCGAACTGCCGTCAAACGCCACAATAAAACGAAAAGCCCTCGCGGGCGCGGGGCTCGACGCAAATCTGGAGCGGGAGACGGGATTTGAACCCGCGACTTCGACCTTGGCAAGGTCGCACTCTACCACTGAGTTACTCCCGCTCGTCGCCTCATTCTACAGCAGTTGCGTTCTCGCTGACAATTCGCGATCTCCGCCGCTCCGAGTACTTTCGTACGCCGCGCCGGTGACCTCTCCCTATCCCCCTCCGCCGCGAAACCATGACTGGAACAACGCGCAGCCTCGTGTAAGGCATAAAATACGGGGGAACCTCCGAATTGCATTTTTCGTAGTCTGAACCGGATGGCGACGATGCGAACTTTTCTAATCACACTGGTGGCTTCTCTGGTCTTATCCATCGTGCTCTGGAATTTCGGCCTGGCCCATAAAATCTGGCCCGCCCACCCTCTCTTCGCGACCACCCTGATTGCAGGAGTCTGTGCCAGCATCCTTCAAATGATCCTGGCTCGCGATGACGCTGCGGAGAAGCGGGAACGATCCCTTCCACCACGGCGCAATTAAGACCGCAGCGGCTCGGCCGGGCGATGCGGACTCCACTGCGGATCTTCCTCCGGCGTCACAATCTCGCCGTCCCGCATGTGAATAATTCGGTCGCCGTACTCCGCCGCTTCCGGATTGTGCGTGATCATCAACACGGTTTGCCCCAGCTCTTGATTCGACTGGCGCAGCATCCTCAGCACCGCTGCCGAGTTTTTCGTGTCGAGATTTCCAGTGGGTTCGTCGGCCAGCACGATTGCCGGCTGATTAATCAGGGCGCGAGCGAGCGCCACGCGTTGCTGCTCGCCGCCAGAAAGTTCGTTCGGCCGATGCTCCAGGCGGCCCGCGATGCCCAGCATTGCGCTGATTCGTTTTAGAAACTCGGGATCGGGAGCGCCTCGCCCCGCGATGTCGGCCGCAATCTCGATGTTGCCCAGCGCACTGAGCGTCGGCAGAAGATTAAATTTCTGAAAGACGAATCCAATTTTGCTCTTTCGCAAACGCGTGCGCTGGCTATCGGAAAGCGACGCAAAATCCACCCCGTCGATCGTCACACTGCCGGAATCCGGCCGCGTCAGCCCGCCCAGCAGATAAAACAGTGTCGACTTGCCGCTGCCCGACGGCCCCACAATCGTTACAAACTCGCCCTTTTGTACGCCAAGAGAAATGCCGCGCAACGCTTGCACCTCGACTTTGCCGACGCGGTAGGTCTTGCGCAGTTCTTTGGCTTCTATGAAGGCCGCCATTCATCAAAAACCATATCACAGGCGTGCCTTGTTCCAGGCGGCGCGATCGCCAAAAAGCCACATGCAATCTGAATCGTCGCTTACGCAACTGTAGCTTCTGCCGCTGGCCGGCCGCGCACTTCAAAGGGACGCCTTGGCCCGCGTTTGCGCACCAGCAATAACCGAATCTTCTCCAGCAAGTCCATCGGTTCGTACATTCCTTTGGGAAGGAAAATGTCGGCCAGCGTGTCGCGCTCGTAGATTTTTGTCTGCGCCGAAATCAACACCGCCGGAGTCTGCGGTGAGAGCGCTTTGATTTTGTCAATCAGCCGCGAGCCATCGAGCCCGGGCATGACCAGGTCCGTCAGCACCAGGTCGATTCCGCCACGGCGGAATGCCGCGAGCGCGTGGTCGCCGTTGCTGCACGCAACCACGCGATATCCGCGGGTTTCCAGCAGGATTTTGCGAATGGAGAGCGCCTGTTCGTTGTCATCGACGCAGAGAATCGTTTTCTTCGGTTTCATGGAACCTGACCGGGAGACTGTCGTCGCCGCTTTTTTTTTAATTTTGGAGATGCAGAGCGAATTGAATCGTAGTCAGAATTTGGATTCCGGTAAAGTGTCGCGCTCGCTAACGGCACCGCCGTGGATGGCTCGGGTGCAGCCCACGCTCGCGACCGCAATTCGAGCAGCGGTGGGCCCGGTTAGAGCGCAAAAATAATTTCGCCGCGCAGAACTTCTACACAATTTCCACCGACGCGCACATTGACCACTTGGTTATCCCCGGTCGGGCCCCGCTTCGTGGCGCGCACGAAAATGCAACTCGGGCGGTGCATTTCGAGGCCTTGTTCGATCATCACCTGCTCGTCGCTCGCAGCCACGCCGTGCGCCACCATCCACGCCGCGCAACAGCCTGCGGCAGAACCGGTCGCCGGATCTTCTCCGTTGTAGAAAAACAGTCGAGCGTGCAGCCGCGCCTTTGGATCGACCGTCTCGCGGCTAACAAAATACAGAAATTTTGCGCCGCTCCGCTCCAGATATTCCGCGGCGCGATTCAGATCCAGGCGAAATCCTTGCAGCGTCTGGAGCGAGCGCAGCGGGGTCACCGTAAAAGGGACGCCCGTGGAAACGGTTTGGATCGGAGCCGAATCGTCGAAATCGCTCACGCTCAAACCCGTCGCGCTCGCCACCGCCGCGCGGTCGTGAATCATGCCGAATTCCGGATCCTTCTGCATCATTTCGCCAAAGGCAAGCGCGGATGACGGCGGCTGCGAGAAACGTACCGGCACAGTTCCCACCTTTAGTGCCAGGCGCACTTCGTCCGCGCCCGAACTCCCGCGCAAAACAAATGCCGTGCCGAGCGTTGGGTGGCCGGCAAACGGCAGTTCTTCCTGCACCGTAAAAATGCGAACCCGCACCCCGGATTCCCGCTCGGCATCCGCATCACCCGGCAAAATGAAGGTCGTCTCCGACAAATTCGTTTCCCGCGCAATGGCCTGCATCTGTTCGGTCGTCAGGCCGCTTCCATCGAGGACAACCGCCAGCGCGTTGCCGGTGAAAGCGCGGTCGGTAAAAACGTCCACTTGCACCAGAGAAAGTTTCCGCATCGCATTCGCCATAAGTTTGATAGTGCCAGGAACCCTGATCAGCCAATCCAATTGCCGGGAATTCTGACCGGCGACATTCTACTCCGATGCGCCGCCGGCACCGAGGATTCAGCCCCGTTTGACGTTTCCGTTTCCGCGCCCTTATCATGTTCTCTACTCAACCGATAGGGTTTATCTTTCTTTCGGGGGCCGTTCGAGGGCCAATCGACACTTCACAATTGAGAGGAAGTCATGTCGTTACGTATCAACTCCGAGGCGCCGAATTTTACCGCCGAAACCACTCAGGGCAAGATCGATTTCCACCAGTGGATCGGCGACGGCTGGGCGATTCTGTTTTCCCATCCCAAGGATTTCACCCCGGTTTGCACCACCGAACTTGGCTACATGGCCGGATTAAAAGATGAGTTCGCACGGCGCAACACCAAGATCATCGGCCTGAGCGTCGACCCGGTCACCAATCATGGCAAGTGGGCCGCCGATATCGAGGAAACGCAGGGCCACAAAGTCACCTATCCCATGATTGGCGACACGGATTTGAAAGTCGCCAAGCTCTATGACATGCTTCCCGCCGAAGCCGGCGAAACCTGCGAAGGCCGCACCGCCGCCGATAACGCCACCGTGCGCACCGTCTTTATCGTCGGCCCGGACAAGAAAATCAAGCTGATGATGAGCTACCCCATGAGCAGCGGGCGCAACTTCGATGAGGTGCTGCGCGTGCTCGACTCGATCCAGTTGACCGCCAAATACAACGTCGCGACCCCTGTGAACTGGCGCCCGGGAAACGACGTGATCATCCCGCCGGCAGTCTCCGACGAACAGGCAAAGCAGAAATTTCCGGGCGGTTGGAAAACCCTGAAGCCGTATCTGCGGATGGTGGCGCAGCCCAAGTAAGAAGGAAAGAACTTAAAGAAAGAAGTAGCGGCAGAACCCGGCACGAGGATTCTCGTCCGCGCCGCTCGCCTACCCAAGACTGTTCGCACGAGCGGCTTCAAATCTGGGTTTCGAACGCGCGGGCGGCTGAACCTGAGATACGGAAGCGCATGGGGTCCGGTGATCCTCCCGGTCTTCAAAACCGGCGGGCGGCAGGTTTCCTGTCGCCGGTGTGTTCGACTCACACTCGCTTCCGCCAGTTTTCAATTACTTACAGGCTGCGAAATCACTCGGAAATCAGTTCACGGGGACAAGTGCCATGCGAACGACCTTCGAGTGAGCTTGCTCCATCTCATCCGTCACCACGTCGCCGTAGACATTCATCGTGGTGCGGATGTCCGCGTGCCTCAGCAGCTTTTGCTGGACGGCGATTGGCGTTCCCACTGCATCAAGCCACGAGCGGTAGGTGTGTCGCATCGTGTGACTGCTCACATGTCCAATGCCCGCGATCTTCGCTACCTTCGCGTAAGCGTCGTTCACTGAATCATGCGACCACGGTAAACGCCCCAGCTTCACCGGGGCGGCAAACACCACATGACGGAACTGAAGTAACCTGTCTAGGAGCCTTCACGAGCAGTGATCCAAGCGACCCGAATTGTGTTTGCGCGTGGCGGTGGGCATGTTCCACGTTCACTCCGAGTAGCCGTCGTCGGTCATATCCTCATCATCCTCTTTTTCTTTGCCGTCACCTTCGTCTTCCTCCTCGTCTTCTTCCTCGTCTGGTTCTTGTCGAAGGAGGACATCGGCAGCTACCGACCGATCAGAAAGGTCTAGTTCGGGGCATTCTGGTTGTATTCTGCTCATGCCCAATGGTACGCCTCACGCTTGGCAACCTCGGCTATGTTCGAGCGGGGGTTGATCTGTTGTGCTGCTCTTAGCCTGTGTTCTCACATTCTCTGGAGTTCGCTACTAAGCCTCCGACCTGAAGCGCCCCATTCTTAGGTTGGGCTTTGGCGGAACAATCTTCACTATCCGTTCCGGAAGAGTTAGAAAACTGGCATCGCTGGGTTACCGACGAAGAGACCTCGATCAAGGCTCTGGACTTGCGACACTTTGCCATCGTTCATTTCGACGACCAAAACAGGCTGCCAACGCACCCAAGGGCTAAAAGGCTGATCCTGCGCAAGCCCACCTTTTGATCGCAAAAACACCAATTTCACTCCCTGCTTTGCTAAGTTCAGGTCTTCGGCCTTTCGACGCATCATACCGGCGTCGATCATTATATGAACAACCGGACGCTTTCCTTCCATTGCTTGCACGAGAATCCAAGTATCCTCTGCCTTGATCCGATCTTGGGCTTCTTCAGCGCCTTCCGCCGATTGGATAAGGTCGCGCAGTTGTTCCTCATTCTCAGATAAAAATGATACTGCCGCAATCTTCTGTTTCGGCAGGATGATATGCGTGGTCAGA
This sequence comes from Acidobacteriaceae bacterium, assembly GCA_003139095.1. Taxonomy (GTDB): domain Bacteria; phylum Acidobacteriota; class Terriglobia; order Terriglobales; family Acidobacteriaceae; genus Acidiflorens. The sequence goes on along the minus strand of PLHW01000014.1, from coordinate 29,054 downwards.
GCAAGGCTGGTCTCGCGCAGCCCGAATGCTACGTTGATCGTGACCGCCAGAGAGACTAAGTAGATGACAAACAGTCTCGCTCGCCAAGGGTATATCCAGCCAAACAGGTGCTTCTGCAAATATTCACCGGCTTCCCTCGGCAAAAACATCCAAGTTCGCTGCTTTTGCTCACGATAGGCTTCTCCATAGCGGGCCTCCATCCGACCCTCCTCGCTACGCGCCAAAAAGTAGTAGAACCAAAGCATATTGATATAAACGATGAGCAGGATAAAGCGCGGCCACAGGATCAGAAGCCCGAGACCAGCGAGTCCGAGAAACAGGTACTGGGGATGTCGAATGCGCTTGTAAAGGCCGCTCTGTACCACGCCTCGCCGCCTGAATTTGGCGTAGTAAAGTTGAAAAGCACTCACGGCGAAGCCGACCAAACCGAGCAAGACGATCAATGCGCCCATGCTTGGAAGAATTTTCGTCGAGAGATGAGGCAAAAAGAAAGCTGGCAGCCATCCCGTGGCCGGAAGACTGAAAGAACCCACGAGCACCGGGCTGTAGACCGAATAGTAGTAGAGAGCGAAGGGCGTGACCATGAAGAGCATTTCCAGCGTGATGAGCAAGTACGCGAGAAATCCAGCCGCCCTTGCGAACGACTTAAGCATTTTCGTTCTTTCCCCAGCCCCTCCTCACTCGCTATTGTTTCAACCGCCCGCTTGACGTTGGACTGCGCTCCAGTCGGAGTCTCCTGCGCTCTGTGTACGACTCGCGATCTCCCGCAATTGCTCTGAAGTCAGACCGTAAAGCGGCGGCACGTTAATACCGAGCACTCCGAGAAAAGCGTATAGTTCGCCGCGATGGTGAACCTCGTGCTCCACCATCGAGCGCAAGAGCTTCCAAGTGGTCATCGGGGTTCCGTCCGCCGACTGGCACTTTTGCTGCAATTGGTCGTCGCTCAGCCGCGTCAGCATATTCATTGATTCGCTGTGCATTCGTTCCATGAATTGCACAACCGCGTCGCGGCCTTCCGCCAGTTCGCGTCCACACCCCGTATAGCGGTTACGCCCACCGCATGCGCACTCCACAAAGACGTTTCTTTCGGTCGCGGCAATGTGTCGGGCAAGGTCACCGAGCGTAAACTTGCCTGCCGCCGCACGCCACTCGATTTTGTCGGGTGGAATACAGGCAACGACCCGCATCGTGCGCTCACGAATTTTGCTGAAGTAATCGAGAAACGACTGGATAGTGCTGACTTCCATGGGAATTATGGTACCGCACTCGCATAGCGCGATCACGCGATTGGGCGATTTATAATCAGGCCCATGAAAGCGACCATTCGTGCGATTACTTCAGCGTGGTTCCTGATTCTCGGTTCTCTGGCTCCGCTATTTGCCCAAGCGCCCCCACAGCAACAACCTGAGTTCGTCAAACAAGGGCAGCAGTTAGTGCGGGACGGAAAACCGGAAGAGGCGTTGGCTCTGTATCGGCAGACGCTCCGGACCTCACCGAATTCGGTTCCTGCCAACATCGCGGCTGGGAGTGTACTCGACCTGATGGGCAAGGGCGAGGAGGCCCGGAAGTATTTTACGAAGGCAATCGACGTTGCGGACACGCCTGAGGGCAAGGCGTCAGCCAAGAGAGCGATGGCGATGTCCTATGCGTTCGAGGGGAATTGCCAGAAAACCGTCGAGTACGAACAGGAGGGTTTCGAGTTCTACGGCAACGCGAAGAACTTCTTTCAGCAGGGAGAGATTGCGAACGAGGCGGCTCGCGTTTGTATCGATTCGGGCGATTTGGATGCCGCTTACAGGTGGTACCAGATTGGCCATGACACGGGACTCAAGGAACCCGACATCACACCCGCTCGGCAAGACTTGTGGAACTTCCGGTGGGAGCACGCGCAGGCTCGCATCGCCGCCCGGCGCGGCGACCAAGCGGAAGCGCAAAAGCATGTTGTTGCGGCGAAAACCATTCTCGACAAGGGCACCATCCCAGAGCAAGCACCTTTCTTCCCCTACCTGAAAGGCTACGTGGCCTTCTATGCGGGCGACTACAAAACAACACTGGACGAGCTAAGCAAAGCGAACCCGAACGATCCATTCATCCAGTGCATGATTGGGCAAACCTACGAAAAGCTGGGCGAGAAGGACAAGGCAGTCGAATACTACCGCAAGGCGTCCACAGCAAGCTCGCACAATTCCACTGCCGCATACGCAGTCCCGTTTGCCAGAAAGAAGCTGTCTTAATCGGCTTTCAGTTTTCTCAAGCTCTCCCTTGGAGCGGGCAGCGGATTCGCACTGTTGATGCCGTTCCGCTAAAGTATCACCCGATGAAATTCATCTCTTGCGCCATGTTCCTGCTCTTCACGATGAGTGCTGCCGCCCAAAACACAGCGGAGTTCGACACCAGAGCGGCTCAGCGGTTTGCGAGTCTTGCCCTTGCTTGCGTGCACAAAGAGTACCCAAATCACATTAGCCACACGTTGAATAGCGATGCAGATGCGGCCCCACCTCGGAAATTGACGCCCGCATTCTATGGCTGCTACGACTGGCATTCTTCCGTCCACGGACATTGGCTTCTCGTTCGCTTGGTCAGGACCTTTCCGGACGCCCCGTTTGTTCAGTCGGCTCGCGAAGCATTGCGGCAGAGCCTGACGGCAGAAAACATCGTGCAGGAGGCCGCATACCTCCGGGGAGAGGGACGCGCCAGTTTTGAGCGCCCATATGGGCTGGCGTGGCTGCTTCAGTTGGTTGGGGAATTACGCGAATGGGACGATCCGCAGAGTAAAGAGATGGCGGCTAATCTGCGCCCGCTTGAGACGGTCGTACTGGAACGGCTGAACAACTGGCTGCCGAAGCTCTCCCACCCTGTTCGGATCGGCGAACACGACCAGACGGCTTTCGCGCTCGGTCTGATGCTCGATTATGCGCATGGGAGTGGCGACGAGAAATTCGCTGAGTTAGTGGTTTCCAAAGCCAAACAGTTCTACCTTAGCGACAAGAACTGCCCGCTAACCTATGAGCCCTCTGGCGAGGATTTCCTTTCGCCGTGCCTCGGCGAAGCGGACGTGATGCGGCGGGTTTTGCCGAGCCAAGAGTTTGCACGCTGGCTCCGGACCTTCATGCCTCAAATTTCCACGTCGGGCGCCGGTAAATGGTTACAGCCCGTCGTGTCGCCTGATCCAAGCGATCCGAAGCTCGCCCATTTAGACGGGCTCAATCTCAGCCGAGCATGGATGCTGGAGGGAATCGCCGCTGGTTTGCCGAAAAATGACAAGCGGCTGCCGTCGATCAAGGCGACCGCCGAGGCGCACAGGCGGACGGGTTTGGCTGCTGTGACAGGCGAGCATTACGAGGGCGGCCATTGGCTGGGAAGCTTTGCGGTTTATCTGGTCACAAGGCGAGGCATCTCACCGAAGTAGGCAGGACGTTCCTGCACAGCACAATGGGCTCGCGAATTCTAGTATGCTTGTCGCAGCGTATCCAAATTGAGCGGCATGAACATTGACCGAACCATCGCCGAAATCGAATACCTTGAGCGAATCTACGAAGTGCCGGACACGCGACCGCTGAGCTTGAGCGATCTCGCGGCTGCGAATCGCAGGCACGACGACATGCTCGCGCATAGCCCGTGGTTCCGAATCTGGCAGCGGTATGGCGTTTGTTGCCGAGGCGAACCCGAATGCGGGATTGGCTGAAGATCTAGTGCCTCCTTCCCATCTTGAGTCTCGGTACCTCGGAACGATTAAACCTTCGGTCGCCCGTTCGCTCTGCATGGCCAGCATGAAGGAATTTTTGACGCTGGCCAAAGCTGCATTGTTAGATCGGACCGACTCGACCCGAAAGGACCCATCAAATCGAGGCACCCTCCCAGAGCGATAAGCCACGAGCCACATCGGGGGCTTCGATTACAGCCTTCGTGTTCTCATCGAGCGGCCTCACGTACGTTGGAATAATCTGAGTACTGGCCTTGTCCGTCGTAAGAGCCCGGTAGCCCTCTGCAAGTTTGACGGTGGGTGCAAAGTAGAAAAGGCTATGGAAAAGTAGGAAAGCGAAAAGCCGCTTTCCAACTTTCCCACAGCCACGATTACTACGAAGTACGCTCAGTTATGGGATACGGATTCAAGGGGCAAGTCCACCTAGCGCTTCCCCTGCCCGGTCGCGAGCTGCGTCTTTAGCGTCTCGATTTCCTCGCGCTGGTCGGAGAGCTCCTTCTGCTGCTGTTGGACAACCTTGGTGAGCACGGCGACGATATCCATCGCGCTCAGGCCCTTACGATCATCGGTCGCGACCAGGTCGGGCACGTCTTCGGCGATGAAGCCGACGTGCGCCTCATCGTCGATCTTGTACTTGAAGGTGACCGGATCGAGGCCCGTCAGCGTCTCCATCGCCTGGTCAGTGGACAGCGGCTGGATGTCCTTCTTGAACTCCCGGCTGGAAGCGTTCGTCCACACCCCCCCCGGCGTGACGTACGCCCCGCCCCCCGTCTGAATCGGATAGGAGGGGAGGGCGGTTCCGAAGCCCACGTTTCCTGCGAAGTAGCTGTTGTTCTCGCTCCCGTTGTAGATCGACCACACCCTGTTTCCCGCGTCCGGGCAGTTGCCGGACTGGTTCGGCATCGAGATGTTGAGCGCCGCGCTGCAGGACGTGCCGGACGGGCCAGCGGCCGGCTGCCCCAACTCGAGTGAGGACACGACGTTTGCGTATCCCGACGTGATGTTCGGCGCCGCGATGTAAGCCCCTTCGGCGTAGTTGCCGTAGCCGTCGCTGAAGTTGAAGTTCGGGCCGATGATCACTCCGCGCAGGTAGGCCTGGGCGTAAGGGCTCGATGCGACAGTTCCCTCGACGACCAGCTGTGTTGCGCTATAGCCGTTGGGGGAGCCCTCGCTGACCGTTCCCTGGATGTCCACACCCATTGGAGATGAGACCACGCCCGAGCCCGGTGCGCCATTGAAACCGACAGCCGTGTTAGACCAGCCGCTGGGCTGTGCCTGTTGAATCGCCGAATCGCCCATCGTCGTCGCAGCCGAGAACAGCGGCAAAAAGTTGACCGTCCCACTACCGCCCATCCCGCTGGTCCCGGCGGGGCCTTCCGGACCTTGCGGTCCAGTCGGGCCTGTTGCACCGGTCATCCCTATAAGACCCATGGGACCTTGCGGACCAGTAGCTCCAGCGGGACCCGCTGATCCCGTTGCGCCCGTGGCACCCGCTTGCGCCATCATCACCCACGGAGACGTGCCCGGTATAGCCGTACCGGCCGCTACGGGCCCGGTTGCAAGATACGTCGACGTGACAGGGGTCGCAACCGTGCCGCCAGTGCCAATTACCTGTGAACCTCCGGCACCAGAGTACGAGTACGTGCTGTCGCCATTGATGTCCCACGTTCCGTAGGCAATAGGTCCGAAGCAGTTCGACCAGTCCGTCATGCAGAACGCCCCGGACGCGCCGCCTACGCTCCAGAAACCGCCGCCGCTATATGTCATCGTTAGGTTGGTCGGAGTTGCGCTGAAGTCACCGTTGGGTTGGCCACCTGTATTGTAGTTGCCGGAATTAAATGCGGAGTTAGCCGGTGTCAGGGTGGTGCTGTTGGTCCCGTAATCCGTTAACGTCAGGTTCCACGAAACGATGTTGGAAGTGTTAAGTACGCCGAGAGTGCCATCGGTCGTGATCGTGCCAACCATAGAACCAGCGGAACCGAAGGTCAGGTTGACGTTGTAAGTGATATTGGCGGGAGCGTAGGTCACAACATCGTTAGTGGCATAGGTATTGCTCATGTTGAAAGCGCCACGGAAGTTGAAGCCCGTGCCATTGGCGCCGTTCGTGCCATTTGTGCCGTTCGTGCCATTTGTTCCAGCAGTGCCCTGCGGACCCTGCACGCCTTGCGGCCCTTGAGCACCAGTCAAGCCGATGGGTCCTTGTGGTCCCGCCGGTCCAGTGGCGCCCGTAAGGCCAATCGGACCTGCCGAACCTTGCGGACCCATGGCTCCGGGCGTTCCAGTCGGTCCAATCGGCCCTGCCGGACCTTGCGGACCGGCTGGATATTGGAAGAAGGACTCGGCGGTGGCCACGTTTGAACCTGCCTGAGCGCCTCCAGCGATGTAAATCACTCCGCCGACAACAGCGGCTGCGGGGAGGTTCCATGGCGTGTCCAACGCGGACAAGGTTGTCCATGTATCCGAGGCCGGGTTATAAGCCTGCACGGCGTTAACCTGACCCGTGAAGTTGCCGCCGCCGATGACGTAGGCCAAGCCGTTCATGACGACGACCGCGGGGCCGTCCCACGTCGGGGTGGGTATGGGCGAGACGCCCTGCGACCAGGTGTTGGTAGTGGGGTTGTAAATCGAAACGGGGAACGACTGCGACGAGGACAAGCCGTTGGTGCCGCCGAGGACGTACAAGTTGCCATTGATCGCCGCTCCGCCGGCTCCGTTCATTGCGGTAGGCATCGGGGCTAACGTCGTCCAGCTATTCGCTACGGGATCGTAAACCTGGAGGGTGGATACGGTCTGGAAGCCATAGGTCTGGCCGCCGGCCACATACAGCAAGCCATTGATTACGGCACTGGCCGCGGCAAAGACGGTGGTTGGAATCGGTGCGCCCGACGACCAGGAGTTGGTCGTGGGGTTGTAGATGTTCATCTGGTTGGTTGCCGAGCCGCAATTCGAGTTGATGCAGCCGCCGACGATGTAGAGTTGACCGTTCATCACCGCGGCGGTGGCATAATTCACGGAAACCGGCGCGGTGGTAAGAGTGGTCCAGGTATTGGCGGTCGGGTTGTAGGCTTCCACATTGGCGCTTGGGTACCCGCCCGCGATTACAAACTGGCCATTCAACACGACTCCCGGTCCCGTGGTCGCTGTTGGCAACGAGGCGATCGAACTCCAGGTGCCGGGAGGAATACCCGATGCGCCCGCTGATCCAGCCGGTCCCGAAACACCTTGCGGACCTTGAGCACCAGTCAAGCCGATGGGTCCCTGCGGTCCCGCAGCTCCGGTGGCTCCGGGCGTTCCCGACGGTCCAATCGGACCTGCCGGACCCGCTGGGCCAGTAGCTCCGGTTGCACCGGTTGCACCGGTGAGGCCGATGAGACCTTGCGGACCAGTAGCTCCCGTCAGACCCGCTGATCCCGTTGCGCCTGTGGCGCCAGCTTGTGCCATCAATGCCCACGGAGACGTGCCCGGTATAGCAGTGCCCGCCGCTACGGGAGCGGTTGCAACATAGGTGGACGTGACAGGGGTCGTAACTGTGCCGCCAGTGCCGATTAGCTGTGAACTTCCGGCTCCGGCACCAGAGTACGACCACGCGCTGTCACCATTGATGCTCCACGTTCCGTAGGCGATGGGTCCGAAGCAGTTAGACCAGTCCGTCATACAGAATTGCCCGGATGCCCCGCTGACAGCCCAGAAACCAGCGTTGCTGTAGGTCATCGTCAGGGTGGTCGAAGTTGCGGTGAAGTCGCTGTTGGGTTGACCGCCGGTATTGTAGTTGCCAGAACTAAATGCGGAATTGCTAGGCGTTAGAACTGTCGAGTTGGTAGGACTGTCAGCCAGCGTGAGGTTCCACGAGACGATGTTGGAAGTGCTCAACGCTCCTATGGTGCCATCGGTCGTGATCGTGCCAACCATCGAACCAGCGGAACCGAAGGTCAGGTTGACGTTATAAGTGATATTGGCGGGAGCGTAGGTCACAACATCGTTCGTGGCATAGGTATTGCTCGTGTTGAAAGCGCCACGGAAGTTAAAGCCCATGCCATTGGCGCCGTTCGACCCAGCGACACCCTGCGGTCCTTGAATGCCTTGCGGTCCTTGTGCACCATCGACTCCATTGGCGCCATTGGCTCCAGCAGGACCAGCTACACCTTGTGGTCCCTGAGGACCAGCAGGACCAGTTGCCCCTGTGGCTCCAGTCAAACCTTGCGGTCCGGTTGCACCGGTTGCGCCTGCTAACCCCTGTGGACCTTGTGCGCCCGTTAGTCCCTGCGGACCGGCCGGACCTTGCGGTCCAGTAGCGCCTGTTGCACCGGTCAACCCGATGGGTCCCTGGGGGCCAACGGCACCATAGGTCACATCGAACGTGCTCGAGCCCGTGCTCCCGTTGGTGACCGTCAGCTTGTAAGAACCCTGTGCTTGCGCAGGCAGGTTGGCTTCCACCGAAGTGTTTGAGCAGACGGTGGTGACGAGCTTGAGCTGGGTCAGGTTGAAAACGACTATGGGCAGTTTGCTGTCAGCGCAAAACCCCTGTCCGGTAACGGTGATGGTATTTGTTTTGTAGTTGATGGACGCGCTGTCGATCGTGACCGGCAACACAGTTCCGAAAGACAGTGCCGAAATCAGAGAGAACAACACAACGTACAGGTAGCGTTTCATTCCATTCTCCAGTCCAGTCCGATACTCGGCTCGCGCCTCTGTTTAAGGTTCGCGACCACGGTCTCTCGCGTTCAGTTCTTAACCTGATCTCTTCTGCCGCACGGGGAGGTGCGGGTTTTTCCCGGGAATGTTCCGAGGGGGAATTGCAGTCGCCATTCTTAGGCGTGGGAGCGGGGCAGCGAAAGATAACCTTCGGGCCATTACGTTAACAGTACTTTGGGGGCCATTCTGGTATCGATACTAAGGTGCCGTGCAGGAGCAGCGCTGATACGTTCGGATCCACTCGCAACTTGCACCTGAGTATGTGACTGTTAGCGCTCCAAACAGTATCCTCGTATCCGACCAGGCGGGGACCTTTACGGCACCACCACGCTGGGCGGTAAGTCGAACGCTGGAACGGTCTATAAGCTCGCTCCTGTAACGTCCGGCAAAAAGAAGGGAACATGGACGGAGAAGCTTCTCTGGTCGTTTACGGGCGGAACAAAAGATGGCGCCAATCCCTATGGGCAGATTGTGTTTGACGCGTCCGGAAACATCTGCGGTGAAACGGTCGGCGGCAAGGACTAAGGATGGCGTCGTCTACGAACTCGTGTTTTCAGCCGGCAAGTACAAAGAGAAGGTTCTCTGGAGTTTCACCGGCACGGGCGGAGTGAACCCGGGCGCGGCAGGGTGGTACGGGCTGACTCCAGACGGGGCAGGCAACTTCTATAGCGCGACCGCGGTCGGCGGGACGGACAACTGGGGCCTTGTGTTCGAACTGACTCCGTAATGCGTACAGCTTCCAGACACGGAATCCCCACGCAAGGAGGAATACGCTTTCGGCGGCGTGCTGTCTGGTAAATATTGCTCACTATTGCTGCACTCGGGAAAATCGGTTCGAAACTCGAGTTTGTGCGCTCGTAGCGGCAGCCATTTCGAGGAATTTGATTCCGTTGCCAAACTGCGGCGTGCAGGTAACGACCACCGCTGCGGCTTGAATCTTGGCCCCGCCGAGCCACAGCACGATGCTGAGCTTCGATCCGATCGGCTGCGTAAACATAGTCTCAATCCAACTGACACCGCCGCTCGCTTGCGCGGGAACTGCCGGTGTTCACCGGGATACTGGGCTCCCAACGAGCACCTCCGAGACAGCGAAAGGATACACGAAGGGGAAATACAGGGTAAGGCCCGTACCGGTTCACAAATCGATGGCCTGGGGGAAGCGTCTATGGCATGTACGCGCGTAGTTTTGATGAGGCACAGGGATGAGTGAGGCGTCGGCTCGCGTCCGCGTCTAGAGGTCGAAGTCATCAATTTATAAACCAGCAAAAGCGTGCAAAAGTGAACATCTTTCGCGCTCTTAAGTCTGGAAAATCGACTTGCAGGACACCTATGCCCAGCTTGGTTCAAAATGCCGTCAACAACGCAGTTGTCCTCTGCATCGACGACGACCCGGCAATATTGGAGTGCGAAAAGAGGTTCCTCGAAACCTTTGGGTATAAGGTGCTGACCGCAGCGAGCGGCAGCAAAGGACTAGAACTGGCTTCCATTCATCCCGTTGATGTTGTAATCGTTGACTATTGCATGCCCGGCATGAACGGACCAGAGGTTGCAATCGAGATCAAACGCCTCAGACCGCAGGCTCCAATCATCATGCTTTCCGGCGCAGTTGACATTCCAAAGAAAGCTCTGAAAACGATAGACGCCTTTGTAGCCAAGGATCGTCTGGGCAGCCAGTTGTTGCCTGTGATCGCTGAATTGCACAAAGGCGGAGGGTCTGTGTCGGCGAGGACGAGAATCTCATCCTAAGAGCGGACGCCCTAGAGTGCCTTCGCGGCCCGATACTGAGATAACGGACCGGACCGGCCACAATGGTCGTTCTCGACAGGCGTGGTCACAGCCATCATAGACTCGTCAACTCTTGAAACATCCCCCAATTCGCATCAACCACCAACGCATTTTCTTTGACGGTGAGCGATTCTTGAACAGACCGCCCATTAGCCGATATGGAAACTACTTACCATCAACAGTCCTTAGAGTCGCGACACCAGCCGCATCGCATCAGCGCACGATCCTACAGGCAACGCGCAGGATGGCGGGACGGGTATAGACGGGACGGGTATAGAATGGGTACCGTTTCCGAAGGCCAAAAGGAGAAGCTCGAATAAGGGTGCTCCGAATTTGGGGACAGGAATGATAAGACTCGTTTTACTTATGAAGCAATTGTGGTCGCAGGAGTTTCGGGTGCTGCTCGTCGCAGCGTTGACCTTGGCGGGCGGCTTGCCTGCTTGGGCGGCGAATAAGGACGGCAACGTTCAGGTGACACATGACAGCAAGCACGACGTGTCGCCGCCACTGCGGCAGATGGCTCTGACGGCCGCGTTAAAGGGAGGCGAGGGCCTTGAGAAATTCGAGAAGGAAGAGCTCCGGCCACCGAAAGGATATTTGACGGCTGTGCCAGGAAACGATCCGGTGGTGCAGGAGCGGTACCTGCCACAGGTTGCGATCAAACGCGGATTGAGCTTCGACGGAATCAACCACCTGGAAGCCCCGGATTTTCCTCCGGACACGAATGGAACGGTCGGAGCGACGCAATTCGTCGAGCAGGCGGGAGCTGCCTTGCAGGTGTACGACAAGGCGACGGGGAAGGCGTTGCTGCCGAAGCCGGTGGCGATTGACACGCTGTTTCAGGGATTCGGAGGACTCTGCGAAACAACCAATGGAGGCGACTCGGTTGTCCTGTGGGACAAGCTGGCGCAACAATGGTTTGTGTCGCAACTCGGCGACACGCAAAACAACCCGCCGTATTTTCTCTGCATCGCGATATCCACGACCGCAGATGCGACCGGAAGCTACTATCGCTACAGCTTTGCGGCCGGGCAGAATCTTCCCGATTATCCGAAGTATGGGGTGTGGCCCGATGCCTATTACGGAAGCAGCAACGTCTTTAATTTAGCCCTTGGGAAATATTACGGCGCCCAGCCGTGCGCGTTTGACCGCGCAGCGATGCTGGCGGGGCAAGCGGCGACCATGATTTGCATGACGGCGAATGCGGCAAACTTTACGTTGCTGCCGTCGGACCTGGACGGGCAAACGCTTCCGCCGAGTGGCGAACCTAACCACTACGTGGAACTCGGAAGCCAGACCAATGAATTGAACGAATTTGATTTCCATGTGGATTTTGTGAACCCGCAGAATTCAACGTTTACCGGGCCGAATGTAATCGCGGTACCGAATTATCTTCTTCCCTGCAATGACGGACCTCGCTGCGTGCCGCAGCCGAGTCCGGGAGAAAACGTGGACGCGTTGAGCGGCCGCCTGATGTTCCGGCTCGCGTATCGAAATTTTGGCGACCATGAATCCATGGTGGCGACAAACGCGGTGGCGCCGGGGACGGGTTCGACTGCGGCAGCGGCGGTGCGGTGGTATGAATTGCGGTCGACGGGCGGGGCGTTCTCACTGTATCAGTCGGGCACATATCAGAGCGCGAATGACAATTTGTGGATGCCCAGCATTGCCATGGATAAGGATGGCGACATTGCGATGGGCATGAGTGCAGACTCAGCGACCAGCCTCGACACCAGCGTCTGGTACACGGGCCGGGCGCCCTCCGATCCGCTGGGGCAGATGGAAGCGCCAAGAGTGGCCGTGAAAGGAAGCGCGGTGCAAGTGAACGGATCAAATCGTTGGGGCGACTATAGCAGCATGAGTGTGGATCCGAGCGATGATTGCACGTTCTGGTATACGCAGGAGTATTACAAATCGAAGGTGGGAGGGGCAGAGAGCAATGACTTCAGCACGCACATTGTGTCGTTTCGCTTCCCGCAGTGCCAGTGACGTAGGCAGCCCGCGAAGGCGTATTGCGAAAGTTTAGACTTCGTTCAACAGATCTGTCGTAAACGACTTATTCTCGTTGCAACGCCTCATAAAGCGTTGCTTAAAATGGCAGGCTACGGCTTCCACGTCCACGCCTTCATGTTTGTACTCCAGCAGAACCGCAGCCACCGCCGATTCCTCCAACATCTTCATCGCGGTGTAGCCGCTCGACGCTATCTTGATGCAATAACCGTGAGATTCTCGATAGTCACAAGCTGTATTTGGCTCACCGTTGCCCGCTGTGATAACACGCAAGGCGGCACACATTCGCAGCGACCTGATGACGCATGCAGTCGAAAGGAGCCTCCCGCTAGCAGTAAGCCATGATTGCAAAATAAGCAGCCAAAAGACACGTCTCTGTTCAAAAGTGAACAACTTTCCAGAAGATGCCGATGGTGTGATCTCCTTGGATATGGGGAACGGAAGTAGAGGCTAACTGATACCGACTGTGCCTGCACCCCAATAGACTCAGCGAGCTGCAACATTCCAAGGTGCGTGAATGATATACTTGATTTTAGGTGGTTACCACCTTCTCCTCCTTCAGGTTCCCTGAACTAAGTCAGCCCATCTGAAGTTTTCTCTCCTTAGGCTTTCGAAGAAAGCCGCGTACCCTATGCATTCGAATGCGATCCTGCACGAAGTACAGCAACTCTACAACGTGAGTGACCGTCTTGACACGCTGGCGGAGCAACATCCTCTCGTCTCAGAAGCGCTCATCACCATCTCGGGAAGCGTTCGTAATACCGCCACGTTGTTGGAGGTGCTGGTTGCAACGAAAATAGCGCCGCTCGCCGGATTAGACCCAGCAAGTGCCTGATTTGCTCATTGCTGTGATTCGACGGGTGGTAATGAAGAGGGATCGTTTCTCCCTAAAGTATCAACGTCCCACCCTCGCACAGGCCGTTTATGCGATCCGGGCGCGGCAGTCGCGGAGGTAGGGCTTTCGCGACTGCGGTCCGTCACACGCGCCCTTATCACGCTACTCGATATAGACCTGGAAGGTTAGAGAAGGGTCACCGTATGCAACCGCATACCATAGCCCATCCGCTCCCATAATGAAGTACACGTCCTGCTGGTAAAACCACGGCGGATATGCTCCTGCATAGAACCAATAGCCGCCATAAGAGTATTCCCGGCGTCCGTTATACTCGCGCCCACCATTTGCCTCAAAGCGTCCATGATGGTTGGGACCAAAATGACTTTCGTTGTATTCGTGTCCATACCTATCTTTCTGACCACTTCGTGCGTATTGGGTTTGTGATTGTTGCCCATGGCCAGTGGCTTGCTGTTGTTGGTGCTGCTGCTGACTCTTTTGCTGGTTCTGCTGAGTCTTGGTCTGCTGTTGCTGTTGTTTCTTTTCTTGTTGCTGGCCCTTGGCTTGTTGCTGTGCCGCTTTCTGTTGGTTCTGTTCTTGGCTCTTCGCTTGTTGCTCCTGCTTCTGTGGCTTAGCTTGCTGTTGCTGCTTCTCCGGTTTCGCCTGCTCCTGCTTTGCAGGCTTTGCTTGCTGTTCCTGTTTCTGAGGCCTGGCTTGTTCTTGCTTTGCAGCAGGCTTAGCCTGTTCTTCATGCTGTGCTGGCTTAGCGCTCTCTTCATGGCGCTCCTCCTGCGAGAAAGCAGGAAGAGTGACCCCGACAATAAGTAACAACATTCCAATGATCACTGACTTCATATGGTTTCCTCCAAAAACTAAGACCCGTTGGTAAAGTCTTTTTCCCGCTTCTACAAACCGTTCGGCAAGAACCGATTTGAACATTTACATTCGGCCGCTGCGGTTTGGGCGGCGACAGTACGTTGTGCCTTGTTCTGAATGTCCACTTCCGGTGGGCCGGTCTTATCCCAAATGTTCTTCTCGGCGACTCGGGAGTGCCATTCCAGTCATTTCTTGGCCGTAACCCGGTCCGCAATTTTGTCGTACTCAGTCTTCGGCATGATGTGCCGCGTCACCACATCGCCGGATTCGGTATAGGGACGCCCTGCAATCACCCGGTTCGCTTCTGCCTCGGTTACGCCAGGAAGGCTCAGCAACTGCTCTTTTGTGGCAGTATTCAAATCGAGTGGCTTATCGCGGCTCCAGCCCTCCCGTATGCCTGCCGCCACAGCTTCCGCATCGTGCTTAACCTCCGCCGTTGCTTGCGCGGTTTTCTCCTTCAATTCCTGCGTGTTTTGTGGTTGAGTGCAGCCTGCAAGCGCAGCCAGCAGCAAAATTGTGGGAACGTGCCGATATCTGAATAGGTCCATTTGATGAGCTCCGTTTCAGCCATGTGTGGTTGGCCATTCTTCTGGCGTCGGGAGCCAAGTGCCAATGCGACGCTCATGCGGCAGGTGGCTTATCCAATTTTTCTTAGGTCAGAGCTCCTTGTCCGCCGGTATTACGACCCGTTCGAACACCTGGAGGTCGAAATCATGGCGAAGAATCGGAGCACCGTCGTCTGCTCCATACCATTCAAACGATTCTCCAAAGGGAACCATGTCAAGCCCCGCCCGGCGTTCAACCTCAAATTCATTGTTCGCCATATCAGCTCCTTCTCAATCGCAGTCTCACCGTCACACCGGCAGACCCTGCCGCGAACCCGGCCTGCGGTTGTAGCTCTGGCGCTGTCTGGCGTGGTTCCACCTGTTAGTCAGAACCTTGTGACTTATCAGTATCAAACGGTTGGCTTTGGGAAAACTGGTCAGAATTGATCATGCGGTAAATCGACGCTATTTGGCCCTGGTGTTCCTCGGTTATGGGCACAAACATGGAATGTGACTTCTGTGCTGTCGTTGAATGCCGTCTCCCATCGCTGGGTGCGATTTACCAGTCACAATCCTCCAGACTGTCCAATTTTGGACAGATTTCCGAATTGGCGTTGTTGTAACTTGTTTTTCCAACGAGCTACGCGGCCCCGGAGGTCGTTTGCTCCAATAGTGGCGCAGCCGAGTGGCTGTGCCATTTTTCTGTGATTTGCAGGCCGATGCTCGGAATCCCGCCGACCCGCTCGCTTTAGAAAATCGCCATAAGAGTGTGCACAATTGAACATCTTTCGCGATTTCGAATATGCCAAGGTTTCTAGGAGTGTATCTCCACTCCTGGAGACCCGTTGACGGCACCACCAACCACGCTAGCTAAGAAAGGGCGCGAGTTCGACCCTGAGGACTTTCTTGCGACCATCGGCGCGGGCAGGATAGTTGTAGATTTTCCAAAGAAACAAGCGATCTTCGTACAGGGCGACGTGGCGGACGCAGTTTTCTACATCTAGGAAGGTAAGGTTCGACTCACAGTTGTATCCAAGGCTGGCAAGGAAGCAACCCTCGCAATATTAAGTAGCGGAGAGTTTTTCGGGGAAGGCGGGCTGGCTGGACAGCCCTTTGCGCATGGGCTCCGCGACAGTGTTGACCGACTGCGAACTTCTGCGAATTGATAAGAAGGCCATGATGCTCGCACTCCACCGGGAACACACGTTCTCGGATCTGTTCGTGGCGTACTTTCGCACGGAATATCCGCTACGAGGAGGATTTAGTCGATCAACTGTTCAAGTCGAGTGAAAAGAGACTAGCTCGGATGTTCCTATTGCTGGCTCATTTCGGCAAAGAAGGAGTACCGGAGACAGTAATTCCCAAGATCAGTCAGGAGACCCTGGCAGAGATGATCGGCACAACCCGTTCTCGGGTGAGTTTTTTCATGAATAGGTTCAGAAGGTTAGGCTTCCTTGGAGTATGGCGGAGACGGCCTGCAAGTTCATAGTTCGCTGCTCAACGTGTTTTTACACGACTAAGCTGGGAAGCCCCAAAAGGTAAACTATGCCAACCGTTCAAAAGGACAGCGCAGTCCTGCTTTGCATTGACTCTAACCTGGATGTCTTGGGGTGCGAAAAAGCGTTCCTCGAAGCCTTTGGATATACCGTTCTGACCGCGCCCAGCGACAGCAAAGGACTGGAACTGGCTTCCGTCCATTCGGTGGATGTTGTAATCGTGGACTATTTCATGCCCGAGATGAACGGGCAAGAGTTTGCAATTAGAATGAGACGGCTGAAGCCGAAAGCGCCAATTATTATGCTTTCCGCAGCAGTGGATGTTCCTAAGCAAGCCTTGAAGCTCGTCAACGCTTTCGTGCAGAAGGATCAGTTGGCGAGCCACTTGTTGCCCGCAATCGCGCAATTGCAGGAAAGTCAATCAATCTCTACGCGTTCCTACGGTCAGCGTCGCGCGCCAAGCCGCAAAGTCATGTGCAATCTTGACCAGACAACGCCCCCCAGAACCCCCAATACTCGATAGAGACGAAGACCCAGCGCGCCATAGTGGCGGCTACCTCTTGAGCCTTCGCGATTGAGAGGCTTGACCTCCAACGGAAGGCTGCCCCACATGACCCGCGCAAATCACCCTAGATTGTCTGCTTACACGCTGCTCTTTCTCTTTCTCTTTCTCCTGCCCTCTGGTTGTTGGGGCCAGGAAGTGCCCGAGAGCCCTGCCCCGCTGGTCATTCCGAACGGTACTCCTGTCAAACTTCAGATGGTCCGGACCATCTCCTCTGGGCACGCTCAAAAAGGCGATCGCCTCGATTTTGTGGTCGTAAAAGATGTGACGGTGGGGGGATTCACGATTATCCAGGCAGGTACCATCGCCAGCGGTTCGGTCGTTGGAGTTAAAGGTAAGCGCTTCCTCGGAATTGGAGGCAATGTGGTCATCAAGCTCGATTCCGTTGAACTCATCACCGGCGATGAGGTTGCGTTGCGAGCCCGCAAGGAAATCAAAGGAGGCTCCCGTACCAAGCTCATGCTGGTAGAGATGATCGCTACGGGGCTGTTCTACTTACCGGCCGCACCCGTATTCCTCCTTTCCCGCGGCCACGAAAGCACTGTCCTGAAAGGCACAGAAGTGACAGCGTACATTAACGGGGATTCTCTTGTGCAGACGGTAAACTTGTTGGGAGCAAGAGAAGGCGTTTCAGAACTCGGCGAGATGATCAGTTTCCTGCCGCCCCGCACGGTCGATGGTCAAGGGCGCGAGGGCGACATGCTGAACCTGATCTTCATTGCAAAAAGAGAGGACTTGGAAGGGGCGTTCGAGCGCGCCGGCTGGGTTAAAACGGAGAAATCAAAGCCTGCGATTGTCTGGCACCTGTTATGGCAGCGGAAACATTATGCCAAGTTGCCCATGGACACGCTTTACGTGTTCGGGAGGGCACAGAGTTACTCTTATGCCCTGCCTGACCCGGCTTCGATAGTGGCCCGGCGTCATCACCTCCGAATCTGGAGAACTGATTACGAAAAGGATGGCGCACCGATATGGGTGGGCGCCGCAACTCACGACGTTGCAATTCAAATCGAGATGAAGAAACTTAGGATCGTTCACAGGATCGACCCTCAAGTGGACGCGGAGCGTGATTTCATTGCCGGCAATTTGGCGGACAACACACGGCTGGTAACGCACGAAGAATACCTTCATTGCGTTGATCCAGTTTTCAAGGGACAAACGGCTACCGGCGGGACCTACTATTCAGACAGCAGAATGCTCTTACTGCAACTGCATCAGGTAAAGTCTGGCAATTTCGGTCTGCAACTGGATACGTCCATCTTCAATAGAAGCACCGGCGGTGGCGCGGTATTGATAAATGCGAGTCGCTGAGTGGATTCAGATCGTTTTTTTTTCGATTCTTGCCTTGGCGGCTTGGAGACATCCCCTCGCACGCCGTCGGCGACTGAGGGTCACTGCGTTCGCAACCCTGGCGATCGCGGCCATTTTAGCAACCCGTTTCATGTCCTACTTTGCGCCACCTCTTTTTTCTTCTGTCGTTCGTGACTGGGTTCCTGCTGCCTTGCTACTTGTAGCGTATTGGCAGATCGGTGAGTTCTTCACCGAACCAGAACAAAGCGTGCAAGCTAGGCTTGCTGCATTCGATCTGTCCTTTTTTAGAGCCGTGCATATCCAACCCGCGAAAACACTAATTGGTCCGCTCCGCGCTCTCTATCTGGAGCTTGCCTATCTGATGGTTTATCCCCTTATCCCGCTGGGCGTTGCCGCTCTCTATATTGCTGGTATGCGCCACAATTCGGATTATTATTGGGTGGTGGTCTTACTGGCTACTTACACTTGCTTCGCGGTGACGCCGTTCGTGCCGGCGCTGCCCCCGCGCGTGTTGACCGGTTACGACATGTTCGAGATCTCGCCCAACCGCGTCCGGGCTTTGAATCGGTGGGTACTCCGCCGCGCGAGCATTCAGGCAATCACGTTTCCAAGCGCTCACGTAGCCTCTTCCACCGCGGCAGCCCTGGTTCTGCTTCGATTGGAGCCCCGCGTGGGCCTGATCTTCCTTTGGATGGCGCTCAGCATTGCTGTAGCGACGGTCGTGGGCGGCTACCACTACGCCGCCGACGTTCTGTTCGCTTTACTCGTCGCTGTCCTGGTGTTTGTTGGTACTCTCTGGTTTTGGTAGGAGCACAGCAATCGTCTGTCAGCTTCGGATCGGTGGGCAACTCCCCATGGATGAACCTAAGATATCTTCACCTCCGGACTTTGCAATAATCACTACTCGCGTAAAGCGTAAAATTCGCGCCATCTCCCGGAACCTGCGGCAAGTCCGCGTCGTCGCAAAAGCCTTGCATTCTCTGCGCCATCCCATCGTCGCGCATATTGTGCCGATCCGGCGCTGCAATCTCTCCTGCACTTACTGCAACGAGTTTGACGATTTCTCACAGCCTGTTCCAACCGCCGTAATGTTGCGCCGCGTGGACCGGCTCATTGAGCTGGGCACAACCGTCATCACCATCAGTGGGGGCGAACCGCTGCTGCACCCGGAACTGGACCAGATCATTCTCCACATTCGCAGTCGGGGAAGCATGGCTACTCTAATCACCAACGGGTACCTGCTCACTCCAGACCGCATCAAGCTCTTGAACCGCGCCGGCCTCGATCATCTTCAGATCAGCATTGACAACGCCGTGCCGGACGAGGTTTCCAAGAAAAGCTTAAAAGTACTGGATAAGAAGCTCCAGTGGCTGGCTCAATATGCGGAATTTCAAGTTAACATCAATTCGGTGATCGGAACATCTGTCCACCATCCGGAGGATGCCGCTCGTGTCGCCCGGCGGGCAGGGCAGCTCGGTCTCGTGACCACGGTTGGAATCATTCACGACGGTGGCGGCCAGCTTCGACCGTTGAGCGAACCACAGCAGCAGGTTTACCAGGAGATTGTGAGCGTAGTTACTAAGTCCTTTTCGACATTTGCGTATTACAACCAGTTTCAGAAGAACCTAGTTCGCGGACTCTCCAACGACTGGCACTGTCGTGCCGGCAGCCGCTATCTCTACATTTGCGAGAACGGACTGGTACATTACTGTTCGCAGCAACGTGGTTTTCCCGGCATACCGCTCGAGCAGTACGGGGCGGAGCACCTGGAGCGCGAATATCACACCGTCAAGCCCTGTGCCCCCTACTGCACGGTATCCTGCGTACACCAGGTGTCCATGATCGACCAGTTCCGAGAGCACCCGTTGGAGGCGCTCAGTCGATTCTTTCCGCCCAAGTCGGACCGGGGAATGCCCTACGATTTGCCGATCACGATCCGCGTACTTACTTGGATGTTCCTGCCGCCCGCTTACAACACCGGCACCAGACGCCGGCTTCTGACGCGCACTTTCACTCGCGCCGCATTGTGGTGTCTGAGAGTGAAATGAGACGCGGTTCACGTGACCTTTGCGACGGCGGATTCAAGAGATTCAAGCCGCTCTGAGCACAGCTTGGGTGTCGAAAAAAGATTCCACGTCGATGCGGAGGGATTCCAGATCGCCGCACACCGCGGCCAAGCGGCTTATCGACTCGATGGCACGGTTTAGCTCGTTCGCCGGGATTTCATGCACTTTGACTGTGAGTTCCAGATTGTACTTCCCCGTTTTCGCGTGGTCTCCGGGGGACTGTGGCTTTTGGCTCCGCAGAGCCCTTCCCAACATCCGGCTGCTCCCGGACCATGAAGCAGGCCAATATTAAGCTCAGAAACGCGAGGCATTTCAACGCTCTGTGGATGCCTTCCCGGTCCCGAATCAGGTATCGCAACAGGAAGTAGGCGCCGAGCTGGTCGATCAAGAAGCCAAACTGATTGATCAGGGCTTGCGACTGCATGTACTGGAGCACCATGCAAGTCGCCTGGCAAAGCACACAGAATAAAAACGCCTGGTCAACGGAGTTAAATCCGCCCGCAAAGAGACTGCTTTTCGAGGAGAACTTGTTTCCAGCGAGGCGAACACAACCGGCGAGGATAACGATTCTGAGAGCCGGCCAGTGGACTCCCCCAACATAAACTTGCTGACCGAGAAGAACGAGAAATGTGAAGAACAGGAAAGGCACGATGACATATTTTCGCGGCAGTACAAGAATTATTGACATTCGCATAATATAGGGACACTTGTCCCCGGGAACCGATCATAGCCCCTGGGTCTTTCCCGACATTTGGACTTCGACGTGGCGTTGGTCAGCGCATTGTCGGATTACCAGTCAAGGAAGAAACCGGGGATTGCATTGGTCCGGGTGGACTGGAACGCAGTGGGTCGACGTCTGCGGGAATTGCGCGGTTTCGATGTAACACAGCAAGAATTTGCTCGCCGGATCGGTGTCAGCCAAAACTACCTTTCCACTATGGAACGAGGTAAAGTCGAGATCGGCGCGGAAATTCTCCTGAGAATTGGCTTGGAATTTGGCAAAAGTCTTGAGTGGTTGCTGACGGGAGAGATCGGGCCAAGATAAATGATTGATTGGGCAGTGATAGAGCCAACGAACAGCTGGACGAGCGATCCCGCGGGGAAAGCCCTGTTCTATAAAACCGGCGCTTTGTGAGCACCTGTGCGAACCCTGATCTTCCAAGAGCATCCCCTGTAGTGGCTGCAGCGCTTTCCCTCGCAGCACTGCTCGGTCCTCGCCAATGTGCCCACTGCCGCGGTTAGTTCGACGCACGGCTGCGCGGGTCCTGGGGAACTTGGTTGCAAAATATACGTTACTATCGTATATTTAGCACCATGTGGATACCGCGGGATATCGAGCCCCGCCTGCTACGCTCTGCGCGGTCCCGTCCAGTCGTAGTGCTCACGGGCGCCCGCCAGACCGGCAAGACTTCTACATTTCGACGGCTCTTTCCGAACCATCAATTCGTATCCCTGGACCTTCCTACCGAAGCCGAACAGGCCGAAAAAGAACCACAAAGCTTTCTTCGCCGCCACTCGCCGCCAGTGATCATCGATGAGGTGCAATACGCACCCGGTTTATTCCGATATCTCAAGAGCGCCGTGGATGCTAGTCGGACCCGCAATGGACAATTCCTTCTTACCGGCTCTCAGAAGTTCACGCTGATAAAGAGTGTTTCCGACTCCCTGGCCGGACGGGCCGACGTCGCAGAATTGGAAACACTATCCTTTAGGGAGATTCTTGCGGCGCTGCCTCGAACCGTGCTCGAAGCTGCCATCGTGCGGGGTGGGTTTCCGGAGCTCCATGCCAACCCGGACATCGACGGGACAGCCTTCTACAACTCTTATCTGGCCACCTATCTAGAACGCGACGTGCGGTCGCTCGCCAACGTGGGCAGCTTGCGCGATTTCGAGCGCTTTCTGCGCGCTTGTGCGCTCCGTTCCGCAAACTTACTCAACAAAGCCGACCTGGCGCGAGACATCGGGATTGCTCCCTCCACCGCGAACCATTGGATGTCCACCCTCGAGGCTTCCGGGCAGATCGTGTTGCTTGAGCCATGGTTCTCGAACCGCACCAAGTCCATCGTCAAAAGTCCCAAACTTTACTTGGCGGATACCGGACTCCTTTGCGCGCTGCTGAACATCCGCTCCGAAGAAGCTCTCCGTCAAGCGCCGGGGGCAGGCGCCATCTGGGAAACCTTTGTTTTTGCGCAATTGCGCGAGCGCGAGCGCCGTGCCGGACGCATGGGCAGCCTATTTTTCTGGCGTGACCGGTCGCGGGAGGTGGATTTCGTGGTTGATATCGGCGGACGTTTGGAACTATTCGAAGCAAAATGGACCGAAGTACCGGCTGCCGGCGATGCCGTGAACCTCGATTTCGTGCGCAACGTGATTGGCAAATCGCGGATCGCCAGCGGCGCGATTATCTGTCGCACTTCGAACAGTTTCCCAATCGCCGACGGAGTCCGCGCTTTGCCCGTGACCGAACTCTGATAGACCACGCGAGCAGGCGACGTTCTACCTGGTCGAACCTTCATTGGAGGGGGGACGAACCCTCCTACGCTTAGCTCCAGGACTGTGAGTTTTGTCTCCGTGGGGATGTGCAATGGCCTTCCCCGCAGCGCGCTCGTGATCAAGTTCTCTTCCCACAGGACAAAACCTGATCTGCTGACATTCCCCTCGAAACTCAGCAGAAATAGCTTGTCGAAACCGGTCGACTCTGTCTTACATCTAGCAGGCGCGTCATGAGCAAAGGGGGAGGGACTTGACTACACGTAAAATACGTGTTACACGTATTTTACGTGGATTTGAGAGGGAACCATGACGACTTCACGGAATGGCGGGAAGCAGAACGTCACGATAAGTCTGAGTCGGCAGCTGCTCAAGAAAGCCAAGATTCTCGCTGCCCGACGTGAAACTTCGATCAGTGGCCTCCTGGCACAGGAGATCGAGTTCCTCGTTGGCGACCAAGAAACGTACGACCGCGCCGAACGGCAGGCGAGGGCGATTCTCGACAAAGGATTTCACATGGGCGGAATAATCCGAGCGGGCCGGGACGAATTGCATGAGCGATAGGACATTTGTCGATACGAATGTGTTGATTTACGCTCACGACGTCGATGCGAAAGCAAAGCACGAAGCCGCGAAGATGGTTCTCCATGACCTTTGGAGTGAACGGACTGGCGTTCTCAGCATACAGGTGCTGCACGAATTCTATGTGAATGTCACGCGCAAGATTCCGCATCCGATATCGAAAGAATCGGCCCGCCTTGTTGTGAGCAGCTACGCAATCTGGTGCGTCGACACCACACCTGCTGAAATCTCAACTGCATTTAGAATCGAGGATGAATCCCAGATCGGATTCTGGGATGCTCTCATTGTCGCGTCTGCTCTCAAAAGCGGCGCCAATCGGATCCTCTCGGAGGACCTGAACGCGGGACAGACGATCGCAGGTATGCGTATCGAAAACCCCTTCGCAACCCCCACTGATTTGTGAGCGCCCGTCCCTTTCCCGATTCCCAGCAAGGGGGCAGTGGCTCTCGGACGACTTGGTGGGCTGAAGGGCGGTAAGGCTCGCACCGCAAAACTGACGGTCGAACAAGGGCGGGAACAAGCCCGTCAGGCCGTAAACGCCAGGTGGGCCAAGGCCAGGGAAAAAGCCCAGCAGAAGGACCTGCGAGACAAAACCTGATCGTCGTGAGAGTCCTGCGCAAGATTGACCTGAGATGGCCGCGGGTCAGACCTGGATCATCTAAGAACCGGCGGGCGAATGGCTGGACCAGACAGTCCAGGATCAACAAGGCGAGGCAAGGTCATGTCGGTCGCCTTCGCGCGTGCTGATTTCCTCACGCGTGAACGGGGGCTACCTGGTGAATCCGCCGCAGGTGGATGTGCTTCTCCCGCTTGCGGGTTTGGGCGATGTCGTAGGAGGCTTGCATCCGCATGAGCGTGTCCATCTTCACGCCAAAGGCTTTCTCAATGTGGAGCGCCATATCCCCGGAAAGGTCAGCCTTGCCGTTAAGCAGGCTGGACAGCGCGGGCCGGAAAACCGAAGCGCGGCCGCCGCTGCCGTTACCGACAGACCCGCGGGCTCGATAATCTCCGGCCAAATGAAATCTCCCGGATGGGGCGGGTTCTTCATAGTGCGGCCACTTGCCACTGAAAGGCACGAAACTCGGCGAGCCTGCTGAAATCTCGTTCGTTGGCTGTGATCACCCGGATGCCCAGTCGAACCGCGCTCATCGCGATCAGTGCATCATTGGTTAAACGTCCTTGCCCGATCTTTTCGTAATGATACTTGGCCGCCAAGCGAGCAAGCACTCTGCCGGCCTGAGTCCAGTCACTGAGATTCGGAACCAGGATCCGCTTCGCCCTGTCAAAATCTCGCTCCAGGCGTTCTACAACTTGACGATCGCGGTCGGCAGTCCCGGCATAGAGTTCTTCGAGTACCACGGCACTGAGCCAAAGCGGCGCATCCGCAGTCAACCGGCGCAGCGCCAGAACCGCGTCGTCTCCTTGCCGCAGGGCGGTAATGTAAATGGAAGAGTCGAACAGAGCGGGCTGCATCTAACCACGCAACGTACCGTATACGTCCTTGATCTCAATGCCGCTCTTGACAAAGCGCTCGGTGGCTTCGAGAGCCAGTCGATTGCTCTCGTGTTCGCGAATCGCCAAATCCAAGGCGCGCTCGATGGCCTCCGTCTCGGTTTTCGCTCGCAAAGCTTTTTGGGCGCGCTTGATTTTCACGGCATCCAACTGAAAGTGCTTGTGTGATCGACTCCTAGCAGTAGCCATGAAAATACCCCTTCCCTCAAAAGATACCCCCATAATGTACACATGTGCAACATTTATGTACATGTTTGAAACGTTCAAGGCGGACCACTGGCGCCTCCGGATTACGGGAGTCTCAGTATTCAACCCCTGGGCATCGTGAACGCAGCCCAGTGGCAACGCGCTGCCCAGGTGAATACGGTCAACATGCTTTCTCGCCGGAGGCTTTCGAGAAAAGCCTGCTCTTGATCTTCTGGCAGGGAACTGATGAATCGTGTCAATGGCAACAGCAGCGTCTCGGGGTTCCCATTATTCAGGTTCGCCCCTAGAGAAAGTCGGCGCACAGATCATCTCCAGGCATTAGCCGCGCGACTTGTCTGAGCCGAGCATCCGTGCCGGCGTCTCGGTCGCCTGTTCGATCACCGGGATCTGGCTCTTGTAGGGCTTGAAGTAGATCAACTCCGTCAGTTCCTTCTCCACCTCCTGCCGAAACTCCTCCTTCCCCCTCCTTCCCTCCTTCGGCATCTCGCGCGCCTTCTGCAACGATTGTGGAAGAGGTGAATGCCGAAGCTGCTGGGAACATGCTGAACGGTCTGCGCGACGCCGAAGCCGTTGGTCACCCAACGTATCCAGCCTGTATTCGTAGTGCTGCGAGAATGACAGCCCGACGTGAGAGCGCTTGAGCGAGGCCTATTAAGTCTCTATCTCCGGGTTCTGTCAGCTCTTCAACCCTGCTTTCCCTGGTTTCGGCTTTCTCAGCAGGAACAGGAACGGAATCATGGCAACGAACATCAAGGCCATGAAGAAAAACGTGTCGTTATAAGACAGCATTGCCGCCTGCCGTTGCACCATTCCCCATATCGACTGATAGGCCTGCTTTGTCGCGGTGGCGGAACTGGAGCCTTGGCTCATAAATAGCGCTTTCATGCTTTCCAACACCTGCCGAGATGCGCTACTTTGCGGATAGATATGCGGACTCAAGGTATTGATGTGCTTCTGCTCATTGCGGGCCTGCAAGGTCTCGACTGTGGCAATCCCAATGCTGGCGCCGATGTTTCGCATCAGGTTGAACAAGCTGGTGGCATTACCCATGCGCTCATTCGGAATCGCGCCATTGGTGATGGTAGTAAGTGGCACGAAGACAAAACCCAACGCTGCACCTTGAATCAGCAGCGGCCACCAGAAATCCACCGAAGCCACGTTCAGGCTGAACCGGGAGAGCGACCACATGGCATAGGCGGAGGCTACCAGGCCAACCGCAAGCAACTTCCGCTGATCGAATTTGCCGATCAAGCGGCCGACGATTGGCATGATCAGAAACGACGCCAGGCCGCGCGGCAGATTGGTGATGCCGGCGTGCGTCGCCGTATAGCCCAGCAGCACCTGCATCAGCAGCGGCAATAGCACCGTGCTGCCGTACAGCACGAAGCCAATCAGCGTCATCAGGAATGTGCCGATGGCGAACGAGCGATACTTGAACACCGTGAGATCCAACACTGGATGGTCAGCGTTCAGCTCGCGAACGATCAGCGCAGCCAGTCCTCCTACTGCCAGGATGCAGAGCACAACGATGAAGCGCGAACCGAACCAATCGTCTTCCTGTCCCTTGTCGAGCATGATCTGAAGGCTTCCGATACCCACCGCCAGTAGTCCAATTCCCCAATAGTCGATGCCAGTTTTTTGGCGCCGCAGATAAGGCGGATCGAAGATGAACAGTTGCGTCAGAACCAGGGCGGCAACACCGATCGGCACGTTGATGTAAAAGACCCATCGCCAACTGTAATTATCGGTGAGCCAGCCTCCCGCCACTGGGCCGAGCATGGGCGCCACCACGATGCCCAGGGCCCAGAATGCCATTGCCTGACCGCGCTTTTCGGGCGGAAACGATTCCAAAAGGATCGCCTGCGAGAGCGGTTGCAGTCCGCCGCCGCACGCGCCTTGAATCACGCGACAAAAAATGAGTAACGGCAGGGACGGCGCCAGCCCGCACAAAAATGACGCACCGGTGAAGCCGGTCACCGCGAGCATCAGCAATCGTTTTCTGCCGAAGCGCCCCGCAAGCCAGCCGGTCATAGGAAGGATGATGGCGTTGGCCACCAGATAAGAGGTGAGCGACCAGGTGGCTTCGTCGTTGCTGGCAGACAGGCTGCCCGCGATATGCGGCAGCGAAACGTTGACCACGGTCGTGTCCAGCACTTCCATGAATGTGCTTGACATGACCGCGATGGCAATCAGCCACGGATTGATATCACGATGTTCCCTGCTTCCGATCAGCCCCATTCCCGTGTGTCGTTTCCGTTTCCCAAGATGATCATCCAATGTAATCCAATCCGGAATTTCCTTTTTGACCTCGAAAACGCCCCCAGAACACACCGGTCTGGCCTGTTCGCGACATCGTAAGGCGATTTTCCATCGGGAGCACTCCCGACGGTCTGCCAGCCGCAGCAGCAGAGCCCAAAATTGCCTCCTCTGTGGCCTACTTTTGCAACACCTCTCCTTATCCCAACCAGGCTATAGACGGATTCCGTTGCTGACTGGACCACGATCCACCTATCCCGGTGTCGGTAGCAGCGCGATCCAACCCAGCATCGCCCCGAAGCGCCGCCTCGTCAGTCAATACTCCCATGTTTTCGGAGACTGGGGAATGATGCATTGCGTGTGGAGCAAAGCGTGATCAGGTTCTCTTCCGAGTCGGGGCCGGAGTGGCTGCGAAGCCGCTTGTGATGGACCGCCAGGTTCGGCATCGTGCCGCACGATTGACACCGCCGGCCGTCGCGATGCAGGACTGCTGCCGGAGACTTTCGTCCAACTGGGGATCAAGTTGTCGGCGAGCGGCTCTTGGCGTTCCGCACACGGACCCCAGGCGGCAACGTATGGAATCTTGGCTGTTGACATTCGTCTTATGTTCGTCTTGAATGTATCCCCCCGTTTTGTGGACTCATAGATATGAGTCATGGCTAAGAGACTGCAAGTGGATCATGCAGGACCCGGAATATCGGGAAATTCAGCACGCGGCGCGTTCGCGCCACATGTCGGCCCCGACCTCAATCTCGCCCTCGGTTCCGGCAGTCATGCGCGTCAGACCGCCGACATCATGGTTTGTTTTGAATCGCTCGTCGTTGAATGAAGGCCAGACCTCGTTCTCGTGAAATTGATGTCGCCGTAGAGCTTATCGCGCCCACTCTTGTCTGCGAGTCACGACAGTGGTCCAGGCACCAACTCTGGTGACGGCAGACCATGCGATTCGACAGACGCATGCTTTCCGCCAGGGTTCCCGAAGGCGGGGTATAGCCGTTGATTAAGGTGACGTTCAACGACCCGGCCAGAGTAGCCGCGCCGCCGATGAGTGTCTTCTCAAACTGATTCGCTTGCGTTCCTCCAATCTTGGCGTTGCAGGAGGCTGCGCAGGCTTGCGAATACGTGCTGCCCGTTCCAGACAAGCTGATGACGATGGATGCCTTAACATGGTGCCATCCGCCGACCGCCAGCGAGCGGGCTGTTTGGAATGGGTCTCAAAAAGGCATATTTCCGCTCTTGACTAATTCTTCCCAATGCTTCACGATCACTGCCTTGGAGGCAGAGGTCAAAATGAAGCCTTTTCTATGCGGGTTATGGCGGGACGACCAGGGTCAGGACATCGCTGAATACGCAGTGATGTTGGCGGTCATTCTCGTATTGGTAGTAGGAACGGTCCAGCTCGTAGGAACAAATTCGAACACCATATTTTCGCAGGTAGCTAGCGCAATTCAATAACCGTGCGACGAGTCGTGCGTTCCTATTCGCACGGCGCTTCTTTAGAAAGCGACGGCATGTTAGGCCTCTTGTGCGGTGGTGGTGGAACGTTGTGAGCTGGTAAAGAAGGGAGCCTTATAAATGATAGTGCTAACCTCATTTGGCATCGTGTTATGTGCGATGACCGCACTGAGCTTCATTGAATTGCGACGAATCCGCAAGATGCTGGCAGCAGACCAGCCAGATCAGAGGAATCGCAAATGATCGGGTCCGGCGACCGAGCGTCGTTTCACGCCCGTTCGAGGTGCAATTCTTTCTGGGCATTTCTATCTCTGCCGGGCACCGCAATGCTCGCTAAGTTATCCTCCCTTCGCTAAGCTTCGAATCGCTCGCTGCAACTCTTTCGTAGCCCCTGTCCGAGATCCCTTCCTACGCCGTTGTCAAACGGTAATCCACTATCCGACCACAATTACTCTCCGTGCACTCGTGTACTTTCGCCCGTAGTTCTTTGTAAGTTTTGGGCAAACGTGCGTGAGGGCTGCTAGCCCGCCCTGTTGCGTCCAGTGGTAGACTTTCGGCCACTACTCTAGTCGTCGCGGCGGAGCGGAGATGTGGAAAGATGCTGCTCTTATGCATTGCGAGGCAATGGACGCAGACTCGAACTTACGCGAACTAGGGCCTGTTCACACTAAG
This sequence comes from Acidobacteriaceae bacterium, assembly GCA_003139095.1. Lineage (GTDB taxonomy): Bacteria > Acidobacteriota > Terriglobia > Terriglobales > Acidobacteriaceae > Acidiflorens. The sequence continues at coordinate 2 of PLHW01000014.1, read as the reverse complement.
TC
>PLHW01000009.1 GCA_003139095.1 Acidobacteriaceae bacterium | reverse complement strand
TTTCCACCATCATGGAAGACTGAGGCAATCATGAACGAGATCGGCAAAGCAGTGCGCGACTACATCATTCGGGAATATGTGCCAGAGGGAGACGATCGGGAAATCACCGAGACTACGCCCCTGATCTCCAGTGGCTTGGTCGATTCATTTTCCATGGTTTCTCTGCTGCGGTTCCTGGAAAAGAAATACGCAATTCATATTCCGGATGCCGATGCCACACCCGAGGCCTTCGATACCATCACGCGGATTGTGGAACTGGTTCAGCGCTTCCAGAAGGCGGAAGTCGGGAGCATATAGACCGCGCTCCTCGCGGCCACCATCCGGTTCATCCTGCGCCCTTCGACGAGGGCGCTTGCACCAGCACGTCACTTAATCTCATCACGCGAGGCATGCCATGGCCTTTCCCGATACAGTACGCCGTTCTTATCAGACAGATATTGAAGCCATCCGATCCGCGGGATTATTCAAGGAAGAACGATTCATCCATTCGCCGCAGTCGGCCAGTATCGAAGTGGAATTTCCCGTGGGCTCACCGCCGCGGACGTGTATCAACATCTGCGCCAACAACTACTTGGGCTTGTCGAGCCATCCAGAAGTGATCGCAGCCGCACACTCCGGACTCGACGCACGGGGCTACGGCATGTCCTCGGTGCGTTTCATTTGCGGCACTCAGGACATCCACCGCGAGCTTGAAAAGCGTCTGACCGGTTTTCTCGGCACCGAAGACACGCTGCTTTTTCCTTCCTGCATGGATGCCAATGCAGGCTTTTTCGAGGCGTGCCTGAACGATCAGGATGTGATGATCGCCGACCGGCTTGTTCACGCTTCCATCGTCGACGGTATGCGCCTCTGTAAGGCGATGCAGGACACCTTCAAGCATTCCGACATGGGGCACCTCGAGGAAAAACTGCAAGAGCACCAGGACAAGCGAATGCGCATGGTCATCACCGATGGCGTGTTCTCGATGGACGGAGATACCGCCAAACTCGATGCGATTGTCGCGCTGGCCGAGAAGTACAACGCCATGGTCTTTCTGGATGACTCCCACGCCACTGGCTTCATCGGTAAGACCGGCCGCGGCACCCACGAACACTGCGGCGTTTTCGGCAAGATTGACGTGATCACGACCACGCTGGGAAAGGCGCTCGGTGGCGCTTCCGGGGGCTGCGTCAGCGGACGCCGCGAACTGGTAGAGATGTGCCGGCAGCGCGCCCGCCCTTATCTCTTTTCTAATTCGGTGGCCCCGGTGATCGTAGCCGGCGCTCTCAAAGTGCTGGACCTGATCGGCACCAGCACCGAGCGCCGCGACAAACTGGAGTGGAATGCCCGGTATTGGCGGGCACGCCTCAAGGAAGCGGGCTTCGACGTGAAAGAAGGGGACACCCCCATCGTGCCGGTCATGCTTTATGACGCCAAACTCGCGCAGGACTTCGCCCGCGATCTTTTTGACGAGGGCGTGTACGCAGTTGGCTTCTTCTTCCCGGTCGTGCCCAAGGGGCAAGCCCGCATCCGCACGCAACTGTCGGCGGCCCACGAAAAGCATCACCTGGATACCGCTTTCGAGGCATTCAAGAAAGTAGGAGAAAAACACCACATCCTGGGACTGGGACGAAAAGAGCTCATGGCTCTATGCGTTGCCTGATCAGTGTGAACTTTGCCCAAAGGGGACCAGCGCTCCCGCCGCGTCCCTTTGGGCAACCACCCCCTGGCGGCGGAGGCGGGAAACGGAGGCTACCATGCTCTGTGCAGAACTTGAGCGCTTAGAGGCAGAGTTCGATGACATTCTTACGGCTCTAGAGAATCCCAACCTGACGGAACAAGAAATGCGGTCTCTCCAGGATGCCTGTTCCCGATTGAGTCGCACCATCGAGGACCATCGGAAGTCAGGTCACAGCAGCAATCCTTGCTTTGAGGAGTAGGTCAGAGCGATGCCGGTTGGGTGGGAACCAACCGCCAATGTCATGCTTCGCCTCTCCGGACGTACCACGGCTGCAAATGAGGACAATGCGAAATGCCAAGATAGCGTCTTGAGCAGAAAACCTAGTCCACCTGGAAATCATCTGGCCGCTCGCGAGTACAATTCAATAGCCTTCAACGTACAGCCCGCAACGGATCCCACAGCACCCAACGCCCCTAGCCCTTCGTGTTTGACCGCCTCAGTTTGCGGCGATGCGCGCGCTTCTTTCTCTGTTTGTTGGCCATTCTCTTGGCCTCGAACGTATTCGTTGGAGCCGCGACCGGCGTTGCCGCCGCGGGCTTTGTTTCCCCTGCGTTTTGTTCTTCGGTTGGATTATCCATTCCACAATTCTCCTTGGCTTGATCGATCCCGCACCCACTGCGGTTTAAAGAAAGGCTGGCAACTGCTTAGGTATGCTCGACCGTGTTCGCGCTCGCACGCTGTACGCCTCGCAAACGCCATCAAGTCAGTCGTGCAGCACCACGTTCAGCAGAGAACTGTGCACCTGTAAGCCGCCCTCGGTGCCTCCGGCGTATTGAATGAAGCCCAGTTTCCGGAACCGATTCATGAAAAAGCTCACCCGGGATCGAGTCGTGCCGATCATTTCCGCCAGCGTTTCCTGGCTGATCTTGGGAACCACCGTTTCCGGCACTCCTTCCTTGCCGAAATGCGCGAGCATAAGAAGGATACGCGCCAGTCTCTTTTCGCTGGAATTGAAGAGCTGATCGACCAGATCCTCTTCATACCGGACGTTGCGCGCCAAAAGATACGCCACGAACATATCGGACAAAGCGTGTTCCCGATGCAGCGCCTGCATCATGGCTTTCTTCTCGATGCGCAGAAGGTGGCAGTCCGTCATGGCCGCTGCCGATCCCATGCGCAGGGCCTGGCCCGCCAGCGCGCCCTCACCAAAAAAAACGCCCTCGTTCAATATTCCGATCGTGGCTTCCTTGCCAATTTTCGAAACGACGGTCAGCCTCACCTTGCCTTTTTGAATGTAGAAAACGGCATCCGCCTCGTCGCCCTGCACAAAAATGCTCTTCCGGCGAGAAACAGCCAGGGTTCGCCTCCCCTCGCCAATGGTCGCAAGAAAGATGGCAGGATTGAACGTGCGGGTTTTCTTAGAGGCCGCAGTAACGTTCATCACCCTTGATTATAGTCCCACAGTTCGCGTTGAGTTCGGGCACTTAGCGAAATGGCTGAAATCGCGAAAGTGGTTGGAATGCCGATGCCTTGTCGCCAACGCCCCATGGTTTGGGGGAGACTTATTTGTCCGAAGCGAGAAGGCGGCGGTCTCGATGAGGTTCCGTGCGCGGCTGGCCGGTGGCCAGTTCACACTTTTCTCCTGGCCTTGCCCCGCATGTGGGGCACCGCAAGGCCAACGCTTGCTTCTCGGAAGCTCTCATCACCACATCATCCGCATTTCTTCGCCGGGAAGGTGGTCAAATTTGACCATCGGAAAAACGGACCCTGACCTGGAATCCCGCGCCCCATTGCGCCGAAACATTTCGGAAAATTCCGCGCGGCATTCAACCGGGAACCACAATCGGACCCTTCCGTGCCTGCTCGCCTTCGGCGACTCCGGCATCAGCCCCAAAATACTTGTCCGTAGCCCCATTTAGGGGGATGGATGTGTCGGTCATTGGGGTAAAATATTCTTCGGTTTGCCGCCACTTGGCGTCTCGGCAAACGCGTGACTCCCTGAAGTCAGTCACGCGCCGCCCCCAGCCATACGAACTGCGGATCGATCCGCTAAAAATAAATTTCGGGCACCCCTTCGGAGAGCGAACATGAAGCAATCGAGCAACACCTGGTCATCGCGCTGTTTCCGCCGCCTTGCCGTCGCCCCCTCCGCGGCCGTTCTGCTTCTCCTGCTCTCGGCCCTCGGCCTCTCCACTCGGCTCGCCTTTGCCCAGGATGGCTACGTCGGAATTTTCGGCGGCGGACCTTTCTACAAAAACGCTGCCAATAACATCCGCGAAATTCAAAACTCCGGCTTCACTGAGGCCATCGTCTGGAGCGTCGAAGTCAGCCCTACCGGCGACCTCAACCTCAACGGCGAGTTCCCCCTCACTTCGGGCGGCGTCTACATCGGCGCCCAGACTCATCCCGATTTCGCCGCCAACATGGCCGCCCTCAAGCAGGGCAATGTAAAACGCATCACGCTCAGCATCGGCTCCTCCAACTATGGCGACTGGGAAGACATCGCCGCTCTCGTGCAGTCGCAGGGCACCGGCCCCGGCAGCATTCTCTATCAGGATTTCCAGGCCCTTAAAACCGCCATCCCCGCGCTCGATGCCGTCGACTTCGACGATGAAAACAGCTTCGACCTCTCCACCACCGTGCAGTTCGCCGTCATGCTCGGCAACCTCGGCTATCACACCATCCCCGACGCCTACGACAACAGCTCCTACTGGACCTCTCTCGTCTCCCAGATCAACAGTCAGCTTCCCGGCACCGTTGATGGCGTTCACTTACAGGTCTACGCCGGTGGCGCTGGCAACAACCCGTGCTCCTCCATCTGGAATTTCGGCAGCGTTCCCGTTCTTCCCGGTCTTTGGGATCACGCCGAGACCCCTAAGCAAGTTCAAACCCGTATGAGCGGATGGCACAGCCAGTGCGGCATCTCCGGCGGCTTCATGTGGATCTACGACGACTTCGTCGGCAACGGCGAGGCCGCCCAATACGCCCAGGCCATGGCCGTCGGCGCCGGTTACAGCGGCTTCGCCCTCTCCGGTCCCGCCACCGTCTACCTCAACCAAAGTGCCACAGCCAAGGCCACCATCAAAATCTCTGACCTCGGCGGCTTCCAGGGCGCCGTCACTCTCACCCCGTCCACCTTGCCCAACGGCGTCACCGCTTCTATTTCCGGCTCCGGCAACAGTCAGACTGTAACCTTCAAAGCCATTTCTCAATCCTTCACCGGATTCGCCCCCATCACCATCACCGGTGTCTCCGGCTCCGTTTCCTCCAACTTCACGCTCACCCTCGCCGTCGGCGCCGCCAAAGCCGGCAAAGGCAACGGCAAACAAGTCGACCTCTCCTCCGATTTCAATCTCAACGGCATTTACACCGACGGCTCCAAATACTCCACCGGAGGCCTCGACGGCTCCGGCAACTCCTACTCTTCCAAGCTTCTCGCCAAGCTTCGCATCCTCGATCTTGTCGAATGTAAATTCGGTCCCGCCAATCAGCCCGACGCCGTCGCCTCCAACGGTCAATCCATCCCCCTGCCCCAGGGAACTTTCACCGGATTGCTCCTCATGGCCACCGGCGTTCAGGGCGCGCAATCCAGCCAGACCTTCACCATCAATTACACAGACGGTACCAGCGCCCAATTCACGCAGAGCCTCAGCGACTGGTCCGCACCGCAAAATTTCCCCGGTGAATCCGAAGCCGTTGCCATGTCCTACCGCAACACGGCCGCAGGCACCAAAAACGCAGGCACCTTCAATCTTTACGCCTACGGTTTCCCCATCGATTCGAGCAAAACCGCGCAGAGCATCACTCTGCCCGACAACCCGAACGTAGTAGTCCTGGCCGGAACTGTCACGAGCGACTAGGGTTCTCTGGAAGTGTTGGGAAGGGAACTCAAACCTATCGGGAAGGGCACGGCTTCAAAAAGGGAGTGGGCATTCTTCTCCCTCACGATGAAATGCCTTAGCAGAAATTTCTGGTGATTACCGCGCTCCGGCCTTCTGCGCCTGCGCCCCGCCCCCGGAATTGCTGTCCACCGGCGCCACGGTCATTCCTCGCCGGTCTTCCAGCCGCGCAAAAGGCGTGTTCCACTTGAGCCAATATCTCAACTTCAAATAAGACGGATACACCACATCCATCACCCGCACATCGAGCGGCGCCCGCAACTCCGCCGCCGGAGTCTCCAGCTGGTATCCCGTCTCCACCAGCAGATCCCCAATGCACCACTCCAAATTCCGCGCCTGCTCCGGCGTAAACACCCGCTTCCACCGCCCCGTCGTACTCGCTCCCGCTTCTTTGGTGTCTTTCTTGAACGACGAATTCGGGCTCTGCACCGACCCCAGCCCTACCCGCTGAATCTTGTCGTAGTCCAGTTCCTGATCGATGAACTCTCCCACCTGCGCCAGCGTCCCGCGTGGGTCCCGCACCATGTCCTCATAGTGCACTTCCAGATAATCCGGGCCCATCGCCTTGCCATATTCGCGGCCCTTGCCCACCAGCAGTCGCCAGAACATCGCGCACGCCAGATAGTCGCGCTTCTTGTCCCACGGCAGCGGCCGATACCGGTTCGATCGCACCAGCGACGCCGTCGCGTCGCGCCCGTCCCGAATGATCTGGATCACCAGCGCATTCGGAATTTCTTTCTTGATCATCGGTAGTGACAGCAGGTGCTTCGGCGTCGACTCCGCCCACCGCCACACTCCCTGTTTCTCCGCCATCATCTCCATCTGAATCCGCAACAGGTCCCCCGGATTGCGGCACTCCTCCATCACCCGCTCTGCGAAAGGTTTCGGCTCCAGCCCCGTCACCAGAAACATGGCGCTGTTCGTGTACGCGTCCAGCATCTTCCGCCGGTTTCCGCTTGAAGCCAGGCTCCCAAAGTGTCTTCCCAGCACCGTATAGACCGCGCTCTCCTCCGGAAATACCGCGAACCCGCCCGCCGAAAGCAGCGAGTAGTAAAGCAACTTAGTCCCAGACCGATGCGACCCCAGCACAAACACGGGCGCCTTAGAGCGCAAGCTGCGATTCTCGGTTTGATGTTGTGGTTCAGTCTCGATCATGCGGTTCTACTTCTGACCTCTGACCTCTGCAATCAGCTTTTGACTTTCCCAAACTTCTCCACCATCGCGAACATCGACCGCACCGTATCCATATCCTTCGCTTGCACCTTGCTCGCCGGAACCTTGCGCCCGGCAATCTTCTGCAGTTCGAGAAAAATCTCGATCATCGCAAACGAATCGATCAGCCCCGACGATACCAGCGGCGTATCCTCGTTGATCGCCGCTCCTTTGCCCTTCATCACCTTTTCTGAAATATAGCTCGTGAGCTGCTTCATCAGCTCGCCCGTTTCCGCAACCTGTTCGACTCCCATAATCGTTGAACCCAACTCCGTATCTGGGTATCGTCTGAGCGATACCGCAGCGAGTGTCACTTCCGCAATCTCACTCGAACCTCACTCAATTCTTCGGCCTTCCTCGGCGCCCGTCAAGCCATTTTACCGGCGCCCGCGTTACCGGCGGGCGTGGTCTCCGCCCTTCGCATGCGACGACAAAAACTGCCAGCGCGTCGTATCCAGCGTATTCTGCCACTCGTGCCCCACCCCTTCCTCCCAGATGAACTGTACCTCCGTGTTGTTCACGCATCCGGTCGCATCGTTCCCCGTCGTGTTCGGGTTGGGCATGCTGTTCTGGCACAGCGGCAGGTTGTTTTGGAACGTCGTGCAGCCATTCTGCTGCGTCCAGTAGTTGAACGACTCGTCCACTGTCGCCACGTAAAACTTGTAGCCCGAATATCCCGTCGTCCCATTGTTACATGGCGGAATCGTCCCGTCCTTCGTCCCGTGCCACTCCTGGATCGACACCGGCGCCACCGCCGGCCCCGGCAAATTAATCGGTGGCGGAGCCACTTGGTTCACGATCGTCCCCGATCCGATCACGATCGCCGCCACCAGATCCGAAATCTCCACCCCCACGCGCTGCGCCATCTGCGCGCCCGACGAGAATCCCGCCACATACACCTGGTTCGGGTCCACGCTGTACTGCGTCGTCAAATTCGTAATCAGTTGCCGCAGGAATCCCGAATCGTCCGGGCATCCCGTCGCCGGCGGTTCCATGCACGTTCCCACCTCGTCTTGCGTGAATGCTTCATCCATGTACAACGCGTTCCAGTTCCACTGTCCCGACGTCGCATTGTAAGTCGAAGCCGGTTTCACCAGGATGAACCCGTACGCGTCGGCCACGCTCTGCCAGCCCCAATTCAGCGAGATGATCTCCTGCGCCGTTTCCTTGTTCTGTGTTCCGTGCAGCATCAGCAGCATGGCGGGGTTCGCCGGCGCCGTCACCGGCACATACACTTCGTAATACCGCGTCACGCTATCCCACGTCATCGTCGAATCGATGAACTGGCCCGACCCCACCACCTCATTCACCGCGTTCGATGTGCTCGTCGCGTACTGATTGCTTCCGCTATACACCGCCGTCAGCGAGTCCGTACCTGTCGGCAGCTTCGCGGTTTTGAAGATTGCCGTGCCTCCGCTCACCTTCGCGCTCCCCAGCTTCGTACTTCCATTGTAAAAAGCCACGTTGCCCGTGATTGCGCTGTTCCCAACCTGCCCCGTCACGTTCGCCGTCAAAGCCACAACTTGCCCGGTGTTTGCCGGATTCGGCGACGTCGCCAGCGTGGTCGTCGTCGGCGCCAGGTTCACGAGCTGCGTTACCGCCTTCGACTTGCTGCTCCCAAAATTCGAGTCGCCCCCGTACGCCGCCTTAATGTTGTATTTACCGCCAGCCAGGGTCGAGATCATGTATTGCGCCGACCCGCCGCTCAACGTTCCCGTTCCCAGCGTTGTCGTTCCCTCCAGGAAGTTAACCGTCTCTCCGTCCGGCGGTGCGCCTTTACTGGACGTAACCGCAGCCACAAAGGTTACTGTCTGGCCATACGTCGATGGGTTCAGCAACGACGATATGGTGGTCGTCGTTGTAGTCAGGGCTGCGCTCGCCCCGGCAGCCATTCCGACCGTCATCAGCAGGCATGCAGTCTTCAGGCACGCAGTCTTCAGGTTTGAAGTCATCAGGTATGCAATTTTTTTCATACGCACTGTTTCCTCACCTTGCCAGTTCCTTCCCCGTGTCGCCCATTCCACCACAAGTGCCGTCCCAATCCGATGAAGAATCTATAACTTGTAGATATCGATGGCGACTTCGCCCCCACAGAAACGTCCCCGGTACCAACCTACTAAGCAAATCCATCGCCAACTCGCCCCACCCAGACCATCGCCAGCGAGACCTGCTCCCGCCAGTAAAATCCCAGCTCGGGCGTCCCGCCGCAGGTTACGGTGCCGTCCTCGCCCCGCCCCCAACGTAATAGCCCGAAAGGCATCCCCACAGCAGGCAATCGCCCAAAATAAGCCCCAGCACCAAATCGCGCCGATTTGGATGCCACTTAACTCTCATCGACCAACTGGGCTAAGAATCAAATTCCGGGAAGGTTCTAGCGTCATCCGCCAGATTCAAAGGACTACAAGTCTTCCTACAAGGATAGCGACCCTTTTCCGTTTGTCAATCCCACCAAGGCCTGCCGTCGCCGTTGCTAGTGTGGTGACGGGGCTCAGCCCGTGCCGTTGCTGTTGCTCTTGCGGCCGCCGTCCTCTTCGAGGGCGCAGCAAAGATTTCACACGGCAAAGATTTCGGTTGACACCGCTCTCGGTCGTTTTATAATCATTCTCATCCGATAATCATGCGCCTCACTCATGAACAGTTCCGTGAGCTGGCTGCCCAGCACGGTTTGGCGGTCACGCACCAGCGTCAGGTGGTCTATGAGGCCGTCATCGCTGCCGACGGACACTATTCCCCGGAAGACATTTACGCCGCCGTCCGGCGCCGCATTCCTTCCATTTCTTTAGCTACCGTCTACAACAATCTGCGCCTTTTCATCGAGTGTGGGATGCTGCGGGAGGTCACTCCTCATGCGGCCACCTTGCGCGTGGACGGCAATCTCAAACCTCATCACCACTTGGTCTGCTCCCGCTGCAAATCGGTGCAGGACATCGCAGGTGAGTTCATCGATTTCAAACGGCTATCCCGGCAACTGCCGGACGGCTTTGATCTGACGCAGCCATTGGTCGAGGTCTTTGGCCTCTGCCGCCGCTGCCGGGCAAAAACCTGACGCGTGGGTGGTGTTGTCGCATAAAGGAAAAGGTCTGTGGGCGCAAAAGAGAAAACGAGCTCAATTGGCAAGCCAGTGCCGGAGTTGCCGGTCGATGATGTCGAACGTGCACAACAGCATTACAGAGACGCACTCGGCTTTGAAATCGGATGGCTTTACCCAGGCAAAGAAATTGGGGCCGTGTCACACGGTGATATGGGGCCAATATTTTTTCGGAAGAGAAAGCCGCCGTTTGAACCTGCCGTGCATTGGGTGTTCGCCGAAGATATCGATGCGTCGTACCAGGAACTGAAGTCTTTAGGTGCGAACATCGTGGATCCTCTGGAAAAAAAATCTTGGGGATTACGGCAATTCACCGTACAGGATCTGGACGGGAACATCTTCTATTTCCACCATGACTAAGCAAACGCCGAATAACAAATCAGGACGCTCCCGATAGCTGAAGTCCTGACAAGCCCGGCGGTTTTGCGAATGGGAAGTTCCGGATGGGTTCGTAGTTCGTCACAATTTTCTTAAACGAAGGAGCAATCATGTCAACCGAAGCAAAGTGCCCGTTTACACACACCGCAGCTGGGGCCACGGCGAATGCCGATTGGTGGCCGAATCAGCTGAACCTGAAGATCCTGCACCAGCACTCCCCCCTGTCCGACCCGATGGACAAGGAGTTCAATTACGCGAAAGAATTCAAGAGCCTCGACCTGAATGCCGTGATTAAGGACCTGCATGCCTTGATGACGGACTCGCAGCCTTGGTGGCCGGCCGATTTTGGCCACTATGGGCCGCTTTTCATTCGTATGGCGTGGCACAGCGCCGGCACGTACCGCATCGGCGATGGCCGCGGCGGGGCCGGAGCCGGGCAGCAGCGTTTCGCGCCGCTCAATAGCTGGCCTGACAATGTGAACCTCGACAAGGCGCGCCGGCTGCTGTGGCCGATCAAGCAGAAGTATGGGCGGAAAATCTCATGGGCCGACCTCATGATTCTCGCCGGCAACGTCGCTCTCGAGTCGATGGGCTTCAAGACCTTCGGTTATGGCGGCGGGCGCGCGGACGTCTGGGAGCCCGAAGAGGACATCTATTGGGGCCCCGAAGGCAAGTGGCTGGCCGACGAGCGCTACAGCGGCGACCGTGATCTTGCGAATCCGCTAGCAGCCGTGCAAATGGGTCTGATCTATGTGAATCCCGAAGGTCCCAACGGCAAGCCGGACCCCCTCGCGGCGGCCAAGGATATTCGCGAGACTTTCGCCCGCATGGCGATGAATGACGAGGAAACCGTTGCCCTCATTGCCGGCGGTCACACCTTCGGCAAGACCCACGGCGCTGCCGATCCGAGCAAGTATGTCGGACCCGAACCCGAAGCCGCCGGCATCGAGGAGCAAGGGCTCGGCTGGAAGAGCAAATTTGGCACGGGTAGCGGCGGTGACGCGATCGGCAGCGGCCTCGAAGTCACCTGGACCACGACGCCTACCAAGTGGAGCAACAACTTCTTTGCGAACTTGTTCAACTACGAATGGGAACTCACCAAGAGCCCGGCCGGCGCCCATCAATGGACGCCGAAAAATGGCGCCGGCGCCGGTACCGTGCCCGATGCCCACGATCCGTCAAAGCATCATGCCCCATCCATGCTCACCACGGACCTCGCATTGCGCTTCGATCCCGCTTACGAAAAAATTTCACGGCGCTTCTACGAGCATCCCGATCAGCTTGCAGACGCCTTTGCTCGCGCGTGGTTCAAGCTCACGCACCGCGACATGGGCCCGATCGCACGCTACCTTGGCCCCCTCGTACCCAAGGAGCCACAACTCTGGCAAGACCCTGTTCCCGCCGTCGATCATAAATTGGTCGGGGAGAAGGACATTGCTGCTCTCAAGGCCAAGATCCTCGCCTCCGGACTGTCGATCTCCCAACTGGTCACGACTGCCTGGGCATCGGCGGCCTCCTTCCGCGGCTCTGACAAGCGCGGTGGGGCGAACGGGGCGCGCATTCGCCTTGCGCCGCAAAAGGACTGGGAAGTGAACCAACCGGCCGCACTGGCGAAGGTTCTCAAGAAGTTGGAAGCGATCCAAAAGGATTTCAACAGCTCGCAGTCCAACGGAAACAAAGGGAAGAAGGTCTCGCTCGCTGACCTGATCGTTCTCGGTGGCTGCGCAGCCGTCGAGGAAGCTGCGAAAAGGGCCGGGCACAAAGTGAAGATTCCCTTCTCGCCGGGGCGCACGGATGCTTCGCAAAAGCAGACCGACGTCCACTCCTTCGCCGTAATGGAGCCCATCGCCGACGGCTTCCGCAACTATCTTCGCAGCGGACAGCCCCTCTCGGCCGAGGAGTTGCTGGTCGATCGCGCCCAGTTGCTCACCCTGACTGCCCCCGAGATGACGGTTCTCGTCGGCGGTATGCGTGCCCTCAATGCCAACTTCGGGCAGGCCAAACACGGCGTCTTCACCAGCCGGCCCGAGACTCTGACCAACGATTTCTTCGTCAACCTGCTCGACATGAATACGAAGTGGCAGGCCTCCTCTGCATCCGAAGGCGTCTTTGAGGGGCGCGATCGCGCGACCGACAAAATCAAGTGGACCGCCACCCGCGTCGATCTCCTCTTCGGCTCAAACTCACAGCTCCGGGCCCTCGCGGAAGTCTATGCCTCCGACGACTCCAAGCAGTCGTTTGTAAAGGACTTCGCGGCCGCCTGGCACAAGGTAATGAACCTCGATCGCTACGACCTCGCCTGAGCGCCGCGAAGAGGAAATCTGGGTGGGAGGGTCAGTCCGATCGGATTGGCCCTCTACCGGCCTCCGCCCGAGCCTTTCCGTTTCCCTCCCGACCCGGCCTTGCGCGTCTCCGCCGCTTCACTGGCCAGTTCGTCATCAGCGTCCCCCTCCCTCGAGGAATAGAGAAATTCTTCGATTTCCTCGATTCGTTCGCTGGCGTCACGGTACCCAATCTCAATCAGGTCTCGCGTGTACCTCGACGTGAATAGCAGGTAACTCATAAGATCCGCGCAGGAAGACGCGTTTCGTCCCAAGCTGGATACAAAGTAATGGATCAGCGTCGGCATGTCTCGCTGGTGCTGCTGCGCCAGATCTGACAAGTTCACCGATGGCGACATGACCAGCGTACCCAATGCCCGTATCCTTTCATGTCCTTCAATTCCCAGCTGATTGATGTGGCCATCGTTGAGCAACTGATTCAAATGGTCCAGGTGCTCGATGTCGGTTGCCAGATGGTCCAGAAACATAACGTTGAAAATAACTCCCATTATTTGTGCGACGGAAGGGTTTCTCTCATCGGTGGCCTGTTCTTGACTTTCTTTATTTCCGCATCGCACACCGATCGCAAACACCTTCTCTGCCCCCAGGCGAATCACCGGGCTGAGCGGCTGTTGCAGCCGCACACAGCCATCGCCAAAGAAGGCTGACCCACGCGGGGTTTCGAGTCTCACCGGCTGGAAAACCATGGGAATCGCCGAGGAGGCGCAAATGTGGTCGACCGTGATCTTGGTCGCAATCGTCACCAGACGGATCCTCTTCCACAGCGGATGCCCTTTTTTTCCCTGAATGAAAAGGTAGCTCTTACCCGAGTTGTAGTTGGTCGCCGAGATCGCCAGAGCGTAAAGGTTTCCGTGCTTTATGTTCTCCTGTATCCGGTCGCAGTCCAGGTGCTTACTCAGAAAATGGCGTAACGGACTGGCATCTAACAACGATCGGGCATTTCCGCCCCCCAGAATCGCTCCAAACGACAGATCCATGATCCAGGTGATGGAATTATGCGCCTGCGACAATGGGCCACAGCGAAAGATGTCGGAAGGTTTCAGAGTCGCCCAGGCTTCTGCCAGACGTTCCGTTGCCTCAGCAAAATCGTCGCATCCTGTCGCCAGCGCGGCCCCATTGATCGCTCCCGCCGAAGCGCCCCCGATGATCGGAAAAGGATTACCGTGGGTTCGGACGCGTTTCAGTTCGCCAATGCGCTTGAGAACGCCAGCTTGATAAGCGCCCCGAGCGCCCCCGCCCGTCATGACCAGACCGATCGCGTTTTCCATTTAGACCCGCTCCCGTCCGTGATCGTTTACCCGATGCTATTCAACCGCACTCCGCTCCCGCTTGGCTGTGACCAAACTCACTCGGCTCCGCGAAAAAAATTCCCGGATTCTGCGCCGCCCGCCCTTCTCACTATGGCCAAAACTGTGGACGGATGACGGCATAACCGGAAGTGTCGAGCAATACAAGGGCATGGCGTGATTGCACCCACTGCGGCCAACGATCCCACTCTGGCGGAGCTTGCAGGCCCATCTCAAACTCAAACCGTGGGCGCATCCCCGTGCCGTCGTCGTCCCTCGTGCGCTCACGGCGCCTAACCCACATAGACGCGATCTTAAGCGATCTCGGCCTGAAAGGTGTCCCAGTTTTCGCGCAGCCCGTTTCTGGCCCGCGAGCCAAGCGCTGAAGCACCGCGGGAGAAGGTTCACTTTCTAGGAAGCTGGGCTCCGCGATTACTTCCGCACTGCCGACGATTCGCCCAGAATCGCGAACTTCCCCCAAGCCCGTCAGAACGAAGCCGCTG
>PLHW01000073.1 GCA_003139095.1 Acidobacteriaceae bacterium | reverse complement strand
CTCTCTCAGCTCTCTCAGCTCTCAGCAATTGGACTGCGGCGTTGTGACGGCGGTTGTTTCCTGGTTCTGGATTCTTGTTACTTTCTTGCTTCGCTTGTCTGTATTGTGACTCCGATATAGATTAGTTTTGCCGACGCGAATTTTGGCGCGCTACTTCTACGCACTGCGCTTCGCTTTTGCCGACTCCTTCCAATTCGGGTGCACCTACTCTTTCCCGATCCGCTTCGCGGTCTCGCTTCGCCTGGCTTCTGAAACTCGTCCTGATTGGATTGGTTTTGCGGGTGGGTGGGATGGTTTTGTTTCATACCTACCGGGCGAAGCTGGACTTTGATGAGTCGGGGCATATTGCGGCTTCGCTGGCCGCGGGACGGGGGTTCAGCAGCCCGTTTGGGGGGGCGACGGGACCTACGGCCTGGCTGCCGCCGGTGTGGCCGTTTTTGTTGAGCCGATTTTTTCTGGTGTTCGGCGTTTATAGCCGGGCAGCGATTGTGGCGGCGCTGACTTTTAACTGCGTGTTGTCGGCGGCAACGTGCGTTCCAATTTATTTTGCGGCGGGCGCCTCGTTTGGCGAGAGGACGGCGCGGTGGGCGGCGTGGATCTGGACGCTGTTTCCGTACACGATGTATTGGGGATTCCGGTCGATCTGGGACACGGCGCTGTCGGCGTTTTTGCTGACGACGCTATTCATGATGACGGTGAAACTGGCCGAGGGGCGCGGCAATCGGGCGACGCTCGGGTGGGCAGTGTACGGAATTGTGTGGGGAGTGGCGGGGCTGACCAATACGGCGCAACTGGCGTTTTTGCCGCTGGCGGGAAGCTGGATTTGCTACCGGCAATGGCGGCAGGGGAAGAGTTTTGTGCGCAACGCGGCGGTGGGCGCAATTTTATTTTTCGCGGTGATTGGGCCGTGGCTGGCGCGGGACTACCGAGTGTTTCACAAGTTCGTTCCGATACGCGGGAATTTTGGGGTGGAGTTTCACTTGGGGAATTCGCCGACGGCGCAGGGAGATTGGCAGTTTTATCTGCATCCGAGCCAGAATTTTGCGGAGTTCAAGCTGTACCGGGAGATGGGCGAAGCGGCGTACGTGAAGAGCAAACTGCACCTGGGTTTGGAGTTTGCGAAGGAGCAGCCGGGGCGATTTGCGTTTTTGACGTTTGCGCGATTTTTTTATTTCTGGACGGAGCCACCGCACGCGGAAAAATATTTTGGAATTTACGAGGCGAAAACGTTTTTGTTTCTGGCGGCGACGGTAGGAGCGTTCTGGGGACTGGGGATAGCGTGGCGGCAAAAGCGGCCCGGGGCGGGGCTTTACCTGCTGCTGTTTCTTTCGTATCCGACGGTGTATTACGTGACGTTTGTGTTGACGCGGTACCGGAGTCCGATTGAGCCGGAGATGCTGGTGCTGATTGTTTTTCTGGTGGGGGAACTGCGGGGGCGGGAGCGGGAGATGGTGATCGGGTGATCGGGCCATCGAAAAGCGTCGGCGTAGGAGTTGGAGGTAGGGGTCCTTCGACTCCGCACGATCATCGCTTCGCGATGAACGTGCTGCGCTCAGGATGACACCCAAAAAAATCGCACATTCTGAGGACAGCTAAAGACGTCACACACTCTCAGGATGACAGCGAGAGATGGCGCGCTTATTGCGGAGGGCTGAGTTGATATTTTGTCAGGTCGTCGGTGAGGAGTTTCGCTTTGAGGGCGAGGGTGCCGGCGCGGGAGATGTCGCCTTCTTTCAGGGAGGCGCGGGCGACGTCCATGTAGTTGCGAATTTGGGAGACGGTTTGCTGCTGGTCGGCAGTGAGGGAGCGAGCGGCGATCTGCTTGAGGGCTTCGGCGGTTGAGTTGAGGAGTTGGCCGGTTTCCTGAATGTGGCGGCTGGTTTCTTCGGGAGACATGCCGGTGACGATTTGAGTCGTCGGCTCGTCGACGCTGCCCTGGCGAACGACGATTTTTTGTGGTCCGCTGTCGGGAGTGCGCGCGGCGCTTTTTGCGCGATGCTGCTTGGGTTGGGCGGCGGGCGCGGGAGTTGCGGAGGTTTGAGTTGCGGAGGCGCCGGCATTCTGCGGCTCGGCGGAAGCCGCGACTGGCGAGGCGAGGGCAAGGAGCAATGCGACGGTAGTTGCGCCCGCCAAAGGCATGGTCATGCGGTTAGCTCCTCTGGGGCTTGCTTTGGTGCGGGCACTGTCTTCGCTGTTGCCGTTAAGGCGGGAAGGCGGAGGCGGAAGGTGGTGCCCTGGCCAACGATGGATTCAAAATCCACGCTGCCGTAGTGCCACTGCATGATCTGGTAGGTTTGCGCGAGGCCAATGCCGCTGCCGCCTTTGTCTCCCTTGGTGGTGAAGTAGAGTTCGAAGATTTTTTCCTGCGCTTCGGGCGGAATGCCGGCGCCCTGATCGCGGACCTCACCGACAATCATCTCGTCTTCGCGATAGGCGCGGGCATTGAGCGTGCCGCCTTTTTCCATGGCCTGAATGCCGTTGATGACGAGGTTGAGGATGGCCTGCTTCATGAGATCGGGATCGGCGCGAACGAGGAGCGGGTCGGGGGGAAGATCGCAGACAACTTTGACGCTGTGCCGAGCGGCCTCGGGGGCGGCGAGTGTGGCGACGTCTTCGAAAACTTTGCGGAGGTCGGTGTCTTCGAGCCGGAGATCGCGGGGACGGGTGAAGTCGATGAGGATTTGCACGACGCGATCGAGGCGGCGGATTTCGTTGCCGATGATGTCGACGTGGCGGCGGGATTCGGGATCGTCCTGCTGCATTTTGTTTTGCAGCAACTGAAGGTGAAGGACGATGGCGTTGATGGGATTCTTGACCTCGTGGGCAACGCCGCGGGTGAGGCGGCCGCTGGCGGAGAGGCGGCGGGAGATTTCGATTTCATCTTCGATGCGGCGGACGGACTCGGCGTCACGCATGGTGAGGAGCGCGCCGATGGGAGTTCCCTGCTCGTGGATGAAATCGAGCGAGACCTGAACGCGGCGGCCATCGGCGGCGTCGAATTCGTACTGTGCGAGCGGCCGCTGCTTTTGGAAGGCGGGGAGAACGACGGCGCCGAGGACGGTGCCATCGGAAAAAATTTCTTCGGCGGTGCGGCCGAGAATTTCGCGGCGGGGACGACCGAGAAATTTTTCGGCGGAGGCGCTGACGAGGACGACGCGGGAGTCGCTGGTGAAGAGCATGAGGCCGTCCTGGAGTTTGGACATGACCTGCTCGACGTTGTCTTTGAGGGCGGAAAAAATCTGGTTGGTGTCGCGGATCTGGCGGCCGAGGTGGGCGATTTTAAGGGAGACGAGGCCGACCTCATCGGCGCTGGATTCTTCGTCCTCGGGTAAGGGATCGCCGGCGCTGGCGCTGTCGAGGTTGCGGCTGATGGCCTTGAGGGGACCGAGGGCGACGTTGGAAACAACGGCGCCGAGCACGAGAGAACAAAAAATGGCGAGCACGGAAAAGAAGGCGGCGCGCTGGAGGAGCGGCGTGAGTTCATTGCGCAAAAAGACGGTGGAGATGCCGACGTGAATGCTGCCGAAAGATTGGCCGGCCATTTCGAGGCCGAGGCTGGCGTCATAGACGGCGCCGGGAGCGTAGAGCAGGCGCAACTGATGACGGAAGCCGGCGTCGCGCAGAAGGCTGAGGGGCGGACGATGGGGGACGGGCTTGCCATTCATGGCGGGATTGGTGTCGAGGATGGCGAGGCCGTAGGGATCGACGATGGCGGCGTCGTAGATGATGGGGGAATTGCCGACGACAGATTCGAGCATCTCATTGAGATCGGTGTCGGTCTGGAAATAGCTGGTGATGGCGGCGCGCATGGCCTTGGGATTGGCGGTGTCGACGCGCGTGCTGGTGAGGTCGGGAACGGCTTTGGCGGCGGCGTATTCGAGCTGGTTGGTGAGGGTGGAGGCGGTTTCGTCGGCCCAGAGCAGGCGCTGGCGCAGGAACTGAGAAAGAAAGATCCAGGAGAAGGCGACCACCAGAGTGGTGAAGAGGGTGGTGATGACGAGGACGATGATGAATTTGCGGGGCATGGGAAGAAGCTGTCAGCTGTCAGTTGTCAGTTTTCAGTAAAAGCAAAATCTTTCGCGGGCGAACCAGGCCTCAGGTGCGGCTTCGAGGACTGAGAACCACTGAGAACCGGGAACTAAGAACTGCATTATTCCTCTCCGGCCAGAACCTCTTGCGGCCTGCCGTATTCCTTCAACTTGTTGTGCAGGGTCTTGAGGCTAATGCCTAAGATTTCGGCGGCGCGGGTTTTGTTGTTGTTGGTGGCTTGCAAGGTTTTGAGGATCAGCAGCTTCTCGGCTTCCTCTACGGTGGTGCCCACGCCGAGGTGAACGGCGTCGGGATCGTTGACCACCACGCGGACGTTTTGGCCGAAACCGGGTGGCAGGTGCCGGGTTTCGACGAGGCCGCCTTCGCAGACGATGACAGCGCGTTCGAGGGTATTGCGAAGCTCGCGGACATTGCCGGGCCAGGAATAACTCTGAAAAACATTGAGCACGGCCTCGCTCACGTCGGAGACATTGCGACCGTGCTTCTCGTTCATGTCGGCGAGCAGGCTTTTGACGAGCTCGCGAATATCTTCTTTATGCTCGCGCAGGGCGGGCATGTGAATGTTGAAGACGTTGAGGCGGTAGTAAAGGTCCCGACGAAGTTCGCCGGCAGCGACGGCCTCGTCGGGCACCTTGTTGGTGGCGGCGAGAACGCGGACGTCGACGGAGGTTTCGACTTTGCTGCCGAGGCGGCGGAGTTTGTGATCTTCAAGCACGCGGAGAAGCTTGGCCTGGGTGCCAACGGGCATTTCGCCGATTTCGTCGAGGAGGAGGGTGCCACCTTCGGCGAGTTCGAAGCAGCCGGTGCGACGCTCGAGGGCGCCGGTGAATGCGCCTTTTTCGTGGCCGAAGATTTCGCTTTCGATGAGCGTTTCCGGAATGGCGGCGCAGTTGATGGGCACGAAGGGCTTGTTGCGGCGGGGACTGAGATCGTGGATGGTGCGCGCAACAAGCTCTTTGCCGGTGCCGCTGGCGCCGGTGATTAAGACGGAGGCGGTGCTGGGGGCGACCTGCTCAATGAGATGGAAAATTTCTCGCATGGGGGCGGACGAACCGACAAGCAGGCCAAGGGCGCCCTTGTCACGCAGGCGGCGGCGGAGCGCTTCATTTTCGACGCGCGTGTTGAGGATCTCGCCGATGTTGGTGAGGATGGAGCGGAGGCGGCGGAAGTCGATGGGCTTTTCGATGTAGTCGCGCACGCCGAGACGGCCGGCCTGGAAGGCATTTTCGGTGGTCTTCTGGGCAGTGACCATGACGACGGCGATGGATTGGTCGGGGAGGCGCTCGACGAGTTCCATGCCGCTCATGCGAGGCATTTTGACGTCGGTGATGATGATAGAGGGCGCGAAGGCGGCGACCTTATCGAGGGCCTCGAGGCCATCGACGGCGGTGTCAGTGCGGTAACCCCAACTGGAGACGAGCTCGGCGAGGCCGGTGCGCTCGTTCTCTTCGTCTTCGACGATTAGTACGCGTTCTTGTGGCATAGACTCCTTGGGAACATTATTCAGGGAAGAAGGTTGGGGTGCAACCGGAGGTGGGCGGTGCGAGACCGCGCTGGCCGCGCCGAGGGCGAGACGCGGGCGCGACTGACGGCAGGATGCGGCCCTGCAATTTGCGAATATCAATTTGAGACTGTGGCTAAAAACCGCGCGGGGCGCAGGCTTTGATTTGCCTGGGGGGAAGCGATGCGGGTTAATTTGTTGAAAAAGATTGTACCCAATCGATGGCGATTGGTTTGCAAAAGCGGCCATTTGCTGTATCATCCTTTGTTTGCAGCATTCTCTGTTGTTAGAGGCTTTGTTCACAGGGCCTTTTGCGGCAGTCTTTGTTTGCGGGAACCTTTCTGTGAACCGTTGTCGGGTCGGTCATTATTACGTTTTAGCTTTACTCGATAATCTCAAAAAGATTCGATTCGGAGGAGATATGTCTCGTTGGCAAAAAGCTAATGGAAGCGCGAAGGTTGCGCTGATACTCGCAGTATTGATCGCGCTGCCGATTTGCATGAGCGCACAAGATGAAGCAGTACCCAAGGGAGACGTCTTCGTTGGGTATCAATGGCTGAACGTGGGCGGAGACGTAGCGCGCCTGGATGCGAATGGCAATGTGATAACGGTGCGTGGGCCATCGCTGCCGGCAGGATTCGGCGTGGCAGGCGCGTATAACTTCAACCGCTGGCTGGCGGGTGAAGCGGATTACGGCATTAACTGGGGCCACAGCATGAACGAGCAGGAAGCCAGCATCGGACCGCGGCTGATGTATCGTGCCGAGGGCGTGGACTTCTTCATTCATACGCTGTTGAGCCTGAATTACATGGGCGTGAAGGACAACCGAGGAAACTACGGAGTGGGAACGGTACTGGGCGGCGGCATGGATTTGAAGGTGACGCACCAGTTCAAGTTCCGTCTGTTTGAGGCGGACTTCGTGGGCGCGCACCATGGGTTTGGGAGCATTGTGCCGGAGACGTACCCCGACCTGCGGCGGCACGATTTTGACGGCGTGCGGCTGCGCACCGGATTTGTCTTCACTTTTGGTGGAGAAGAAGTAGCGCTGACGCCGGCGGCGGCGTGCTCGGTGCAGAACCCTGAAGTGATGGTGGGCGAGCCCGTGCATGTGACGGTGGCGGCGAGCAACTTCAATGCGAAGCACACGCTGAGCTATGCGTGGTCGAGCAGCGGCGGAAAAATTGAAGGCAAGGATACCGGCGCGACCATCGACACGAACGGAGTTGCCGGCGGAAGCTACACGGCGACCGCGACGGTGACCGACGCCAAAGCGAAAAAGAATAATACGGCGAGCTGCACCGCGAACTTCACGGTGAAGGAGCCGCCAAAGAATCCACCGCAGATTTCGTGCTCGGCGAACCCGACCATGGTACAGGCGGGAACGTCCTCGAGGATCAGCTGCACCTGCACCAGCCCGGACAACGTGCCGGTGACGGTGGGAGGATGGACTTCGACGGGCGGAAGCCTCTCGGGCAGCGGCAACACGGCCACGTTGAGCACGGCCGGAGCGTCGTCGGGACCGATTACGATTCGCGCAACCTGTACGGATTCGCGAGGGTTGACGGCGTCGAGCTCGGCGTCGGTGACGATCGAGAATCCGCCACCTCCGCCGCCGCAGGCGAGCAAGGTGAACCAGTGCGACTACCCGAACGAGAAGAAGCCATGGCGTGTGGATAACACGTGCAAGGCGATGCTGGATGACGTAGCGGCGAAGTTGCAGCAGGATCCGGATGCGAAGCTGGTGGTTGTGGGCAATGCCGAGGAGAAGGAAATCAAGCACTCCAAGCGCAAGAACCTGGCAGCCGAGCGCGCGGTGGACGTGAAGTACTACCTCACCGAGGGCGAAGCCAAACAGCATATCGACCCGAGCCGCATCGAAACCCGTACGGGCAACGAAGGCACGATGACAACCGAGCAGTGGATTATTCCGGCAGGGGCGAGCTATCCCGGGGCGGGTTCGACCACACCGGTCGACGAGGCCAAGGTGAAGGCGATTCCGGATCATCCGAAGCCGGCGGCGAAGAAGGCCGCAAAGAAGAAGGCGGAGTAGCGAGAGGATAGCTCGAAGTTGAGCGGTCGCTACAAAGGCAAACTAAAGGCCGGTAGGGTTCGCCCTACTGGCCTTTCTATTTCCCATCTTCGGTAACCTTGCGGCGGGTCGTGGTAGCCTGTCAGTCTGGGGCGCAAGGCGAAAATCGTTCGCAGAGGTCACAATCAACTTATGGAGCAAAGGGTGAGACGCCGCGCATTCCGCACCAGTCCGCAGCCGCGGTTGTGGCTGCTAGCCGCTATCGTTTTGTTGAGCACGAGTCTATTTGCCGCGAGCCCCTGGCAGGTGTTGGGGCCGGATGGAGGCGATGCGCGCAGCTTTGCCTACGACGCGCATAATCCCGACCACATTCTTTTGGGCACGAGCACGGGCCAGATGTTTGCGAGCCAGGACGGGGGGAAGAGTTGGGCGCGCATGGCGAGCCTGGGCGGGGACGACTACGTGCTGGACCATATCCTGATCGATCCGCAGAATTCGCAGCGCATTTACGTTTCGGCGTGGAGTCTGTCGAGCCAGCAGGTGGGTGAGGTATTCCGCACGAGCGACGGCGGGCAGAGCTGGCAGACGCTGCCGGCGATGCACGGCAAGTCGATTCGCGGGCTGGCCATGTTTCACGGCAATTCGAGCGTGCTGGTAGCGGGGGCGCTGGACGGCGCGTATCGAACGAAAGATGGAGGCAACACGTGGGAGCGGCTGTCTCCGGCGGGTTCCGCGGAGATCAAGAACATTGAATCGATCGCGGTCGATCCGAAGGACGCGAACACGGTGTACGCCGGAACGTGGCACCTGGCGTGGAAGACGAGCGACGCGGGGGCGAACTGGCAGCACATTAATAAAGGAATGATCGACGACTCGGATGTATTCTCGGTGATCGTCGACCACGACAACCCGCAGGTGGTGTTTGCGAGCGCGTGCTCGGGAATTTATAAGAGCGAAAGCGCGGGCAACCAGTTCTCGAAGATTCAGGGGATTCCGTTTACGGCGCGGCGGACGCGCGTGCTGAAGCAGGATCCGACGAACGAAAACATCGTGTACGCGGGAACGACCGAGGGCCTGTGGAAGACGGTCGATCTGGGCAAATCGTGGAAGCGGGTATCGAGCGAGGAAGTGGTGGTCAACGACGTGTTCATCGATCCGCGGGATTCGAATCACGTGCTGATTGCGACGGATCGCAGCGGCGTGATGGCGTCGACGAACGGCGCGGCCACGTGGAGCACGTCGAACCACGGATATGTGCACCGCTATGTTTCGGCGCTGCTGGTGGACAAGGAGAATCCGTCGACGCTGTACGTGGGCGTGGTGAATGACCGCGAGTACGGCGGCGTTTTCTATTCGCACGACGACGGGCAGCACTGGACGCAGAAGGCGACGGGCCTAGACGGGCGCGACGTATTTGCACTGAAGCAGGCGTCGAATGGGACGATTGTTGCCGGAACGAACAAAGGCGTCTTTTACCTGGAGCACAACGGCAGCGAGTGGCACCCGATGAACGTGGTGGCGGCGGAAGAGACGAAGACGGTGTATCGCAAGGGCGTGAAGAAGCCGGTGACGATGACGACGTACAAAAAGTCGGAACTGGAAGCGCGGGTGAACGACTTGGAACTGGGGCCGCATCGCTGGCTGGCCGCGACCAACACGGGGATTTATGCCAGCAAGGATGAAGGCAAAATCTGGAAGCTCGAGACCGGCGTGGGACGCGACGCGTTCGTGACGGTGCGCGAGCAGGGTGACATGATTGTGGCGGCGACGCGGTCGAACGTGATGGTCTCGGACGACAGCGGCGCGACCTGGAAACGGGCTGGGCTGCCGGCAACGGTGGTGCGCATCGGGGGAGCGGCAATTTCGCCGGACGGGAATTTTATCGTGGCCTCGCGCGAAGGCGCGTACCGCAGCGACGACGGCGGAACGACGTGGCAGCACGTGGTGAATGGGTTGCCCGACAAGGACATCACGTCTGTCAGCTTTGACACTACGCACAAACGGCTGCTCGCGACGAGCGACGCGACGGGCGTGATTTTCGAGAGCATGGACGGCGGGCACACGTGGCAGCGCGGTCCGGACAGTGGCTTTCCGCTGCGCCGGGTGAACGTGGTCGGCGGACGGTTTATCGGGGCGACGCCGTTTGACGGGGTCGTTCTACAACCGGAAGGCGAACCGGTGAGCGCGGCTGCGGACGCAGGGAGCTCGGAGTAGCAGTTTTCAGTTTTCAGTTGTCAGTTGTCAGTTGTCAGTTGAAGCATGTGACATGCCCACCCTTACCAGAGGTTCTTCTGGTTTGGGTGGGCTTTTTAGTTCTTAGCTCTCAGCTCCAAGCTCTCAGGCTTGCTGCCGGAGAAGTACTTCCGGGGGCGCGATCTGGGAGCACGAATACTTTCTTTGCCAAGTCCGAGTCCAGGGTTGACTTCTTGTAATGGCGGTCGAGGACGCCGCCTTTCCACATTAGGACATCGGGATTGTTCGCGGCAAAATCTTCCCATGAATGCGGCGATCCGGCTCGCGCTATGCGCTCGGCGATGATGAGGAGATAGGCCCAAGTAATGGTCTGGTGGTAGAGATTGGGCTTGCCGCGGCCGGTGGCGAAGCGGCGGAGGGCGGCGGAGAATTTAGCAATCGCGTCGAGCAGCGGGAGTTCCGACACGTAGGCGAAGGCGACGCGGACGTGGTCGGCGTGATGAAAGTCTCCGGGGACGCGACCTTGCTCGAAGTCGGAGACGAGGCGGGCGGCGTCGCTCAGCGGCGCGAGTGCATGGGGCGGCGGGGATGCGGCGCTCATGATCTGGCCGCCTTTTTCTTCGGGGTTGTCTTCCCCGCTGCCTTCTGCGCCGCCTTCTGCGCTGTCTTCTGCGCTGTCTTCTGCGCTGTCAAAGCGGCGTTCGCTTTTTTTGCGGCTGGCGCGGGTGCGGCATGGGACGGTACTTCGATGAGGTGGTGGCTGGCGCGGGAGTCGAGATCGAGGCCGTAGAACTTTTTGAGTTCCTGGATGCGGGCGAGCGAGGCCGCGCTGAAAGGAGTTTTGCCGTCGAAGGCGTGAAGCACGATGCCTTCGAGGAGGTCTCCGAGGCTGAGGTCGTGGAATTCGGCGAAGGCTTTGAGGACTTTGAGGATGCGCTTCTCGATGCGGACGCCGGTTTGGATGCGGTGGATTTGGAGATTGGAATTGGTCATGATGGTATTAGTGTACCATGGTATGTTGGTACCACATAAGCTCTTAGCTCTCTGCTCCAAGCTCTCTGCTCTCAGCCGCCTGGCGAATGATCGAGAAGAAAAGCTCCATCCGCGTAAATCTGTGTGAATCCCTGAAAAAAAAGAGCTCGGCCACGGAAGAGCAAAAAAGCGACTCTCTTCCTTGGAACTGAGAGCTTGGAACTGAGAGCTTGGAGCTGAGTGCTGAAAGCGGCTGTCCTACGTGGTTTTGGCGATGCTTAGGCTATGGCGCTTGGGCGGAGGGATTTATATTGCGAGGCGACCAAGGCGAGGCCGGCGGCGAACAGAATAAAGGTCGACGGCTCGGGGATTACGGGCTTTTTGTGCTTAGGCTCGCAACGCTTGTCGATCTTGCCATCCTTGGTGCGGCAGATTCCGACGGGTGGGCCGCCACCGATGGGAGCGTAGGGGAAGGAAAATCCACCACCGAGGCCGGAGGACGCGATGGGCGAGCCGACGGGCAGATCGGGGAGCTCGATCGTGGGACGCACGGAAAATGGCGGAGCGGGAGCGTCGTAGGCGACGGGCTGATCGAGAATGTCTTCCTGCGGCTCCTCGTCGGAGACGTCGGGCTTGGCGGTGTCAGAGATCTGGTTGCCGCACTTGAGGCGGGCGGCGATGTTGCCATCGGTGAGGAGCAATTCGCCGGCGCGCAGGCGAATCTTGCGGTGGGTCCAGAAGACGGTGTCGCGAATGCGGTAGGAGACATAGACTTCGCGGGGCGTGGTGACGCGCTCGATGCGGGCATGCTTGAAATCGAAACGAGAGAAGTGGCGAGCGACGGCGGCATCGTGGGAGGCGGCGCGGCGGAGGGACTGGATATCCTTCACGCCTCCGGGGACGACCGAGTAGGGATAGATGCCGGGAATGCGGGAAACATATTTATGGCGCCTGACGCCGGACGGAGGAGGAAAGGCGAGATTGGGGTGAAGATTGGCGCGCCCGGGCAGAAGGCCAGCGGAAACCAGCGACGAGTAGCGGCCATGGGAGGAGAAGCGAGAGACATTGAGGGCGCAGACGACGGCGATGAGGGTAAATAGAACAACGGTTGCGACGGTACGCTGAATGCGCAGTTGACGCCGGTACCAACTTCGTCTCCGACGCGGTGCATGACTTATCGCACGGTCTTTCAAGACATCTCCTACGCGCAGGCCTGAGAGTTAAAAGTGCAAAGCCGGTAGCTAGGTCGAAGCATCCGGCCCTTCAAAACCATAACCAGGAGTCATCAGCCAGTGAGCGAGCGAACCAGTGATCCTAACAGAGGAGTCACACGGCAGCGCTCAAAACATTTACAAAATCGATACACAGTCGTTCCAGTTCAGGAATCAGGACAACCGTTGCGATCGAATCGTCAGCATTTTTCTGCCTGGCTTTATAGAGATAGTGTAAGGCCGGAGAGGTTTGGGAGATATGGCCCGGTAGTGGTGCAGTCGATGGGAGACTGGCGGCAAGGCACACATCGGTTAGAGCATCCTCGGTTGGAACATTCTCGGTTAGAACGTCCTCGCCTAAAACAGGGCATACATCACGGGGCCGGTTTCGGCGTGGCCAGGTTGGAACATCACGCTCAAGTAGAGAGCGAGCACGACCACGACGGGCGTGATCCACACCCAGCGCTCGGTCGCGAGAAGTCCGAAGAAACTGGCGAGGCGACCGGCGCCAGCGGCGGGCTGCTGTGCGCGTTCGGCGAGGCGATCCAAAAGCATGGCGCCGCCGATGACGGCAAAATATCCGACGGCGGCGACGAGGGTCATCACGCAGAAGCTGCGGTCGAGCGTGATGTGACGATAGGCGTGGGGCGAGGCGACGACCTTGAGCATGCGGGCGGCCTGCTTCACTGTGTCTGAGCGGAAGAAGATGTAGCCGATGCAGACGGCGGAGAAGGTCAGGAACCAGGAGATGAGCGAGGGGAAGAAGCCCGCCCACTCAAAGCCCACGCGTTTGCGGAACTCCTGCCACTGGCGGTGGATGACCATGAGACAGCCGTGATAGGTGCCCCACATCATGAAGGTAAGGGCGCCGCCGTGCCAAAGGCCGAAGACGAACATGGCAATGACGAGGGAGAGATTGCGCCACCAGGCCTCGCGGCGGATGGTAGCGAGCGGGAGAAAGAGGAAGTCGCGAATCCAGAAGGAGAGCGACATGTGCCAGCGCGTCCAGAACATGGAGGGCGTGGTGGAGAGATAGGGGCGGTTGAAATTTTCGTGCAACTGAAGGCCGAAGAGGCGGGCAGCGCCAATCATCATGTGGGTCCAGCCGCAGAAGCTGAAGTAGAGCTGGAAGCCGTAGCCGAGGATGAGGAGCCAGACGTCGAGGGCGGAGAAGTGCGCGGGAGGATTGTCGAAGAGGGCGTCGACGCCGGCGCCGGAGTGGAGGCCGCCGGCCATGAGGATGCCAAGGGCGGCCATCATGCAGCCGATGGCGAGGCGGCGGACGCCGGTGCGCAGATCTTCCTGATTGACGGCCCAGTCTTGCCGAAACTGCGGCAACATGCTGGACATGCGGCAAATGGGGCCTTGCAGCACGGTCGGCCAGAAGGACATGTAGAGGCAGAACTCGAGGAGAGTGGGGTCGAGATCCTCTTCGCGGTAAATTTCGAGCAGATAACTGAGGGCTTCGAAGGTCCAGAAGGAGACGCCAATGGGAAAAAGAATACGCTTGAAAGCGGCAAGCGGAGAGCCATCGGCTGCGGCGGCGCCGAGCAGCGGAAGATACTTAAACACGCAGAGGAGCACGATGTTGGCGAGGAGGCCAACCCAGAGACGCGAGGCCGAAATCTTCTTTTTCAGCCATTCGCCGAGGGCGTAGTTCATGAGCGAACTGAAAATGAGAACGACGATCAGCCACGATCCCCAGCTGTAATAAAAGGCCCAACTGGCGACGAGGTAAAGCGCCTGGCGAGCTTTGTTGGAGCCGAGGCGCATGGCCACAAGCCACACGAGGAACAGGGCAACACCGTAGACAAGGAATTCTTTAGTCATGGATGATTTGGGCGGCGCAGACTCGGAGGTGAACCGACAATCGCCGGACCCGCGCTACGTCAAAATCGTAGCACAGCGACCGTCGCGGGGCGGTGGGCATTGGTTCGTTCTCAGTTCGCTGAAAACAGCCATGAGGCGGAGCGCGCGGAGAAATCCGCTGAATGCGGGGAGAAAAGCGCATCTCGGCTCCGGCAGACCGGCGGTTACTTTGGTAACTACTACTTGCGGTCGTAGATCGGCGTGGGACTTTCTGTTTTGCTTCAAACATGCGCGTTGCCAGGCTATGAATGTGCACTCTATTTCACCTCACACTTTTGTGGCATTGCGACTCCACACGCAAGAAATGTAGAAAGGGCTGTATAATCAGCAAGGAATCGAGTTCTTGCCCGGCCTTCTTCCCCCGAGTTAGGTGTACGGCTTGCTATTTCCCTAGGTGAGCAAAGAAAGTTACTTATTGGCAAGGATGTTTGTTAGTCCCCCCTGGGCAGGCGTTAAATGACCGGGGCGGCAGAGGGTTCCATTGAAAACTCATTCCTATCTCCCTCGAGCGATTCTGGCTCGGACTATTTCTTCTCAGACGATTTCTGCTCGGATCATTTCTGCTCGGATCATGGCTGTGGCGATGGTGCTGGTCAGCCTAGCGCTGGTGAATGTTTGCGCGGCGCAACAACCGGTTCTAACCAGTCGCTACAACGCCGCGAGATGGGGAGCGGACACGAGCGAATATTTGCTGGCTCCGTCGAACGTGAACAAATCGGGCTTCGGTCACCAATTCAGCATTCCGGTCGATTATGAAGTGATGGCGGAGCCGCTCTACGTTCCGAATGTGACCATCAACAGTGGACCCTACCAGGGCACGACGCACAATGTGCTCTACATCGCGACAATGGCGGACACGCTGTATGCGGTCGACGCCGATAGCGGCACGCAACTGTGGTCGGCGAGCATGCTTAACGGGGGAGTGCCTGCGAGCGGCAGTTATCTGCCCTGCGCCAAGGCTGACGGCTTCACCGAGGAAGGCATCATCAGCACGCCGGTCATCGACCTGCCGAACAATCGAATTTACCTGGTGGCGAAGACGGTACTTAACGGCACGGTGCAACACAATCTGCACGTGGTCGATATCACGAGCGGCGCCGAACTTCCCGGGAGTCCGGTGCTGATTTCGGCGGTCAGCGAGAGCAAAAAGGGGCGCACCTATAATTTCAACAGCCTGCACCAGAAGAATCGTCCCGGGCTGTTGCTGCTCAATGGCGCGCTCTACATGGGCTTCGGCTCGAATGGGTGCAATGACGCCAATACGGGCTGGGTGCTGGCGTATGACGCGGGCCCTAGTGACTCCGGTTATTTAAGCCAACTGGGGGCGTTCAACACCGCGCCGGACGTGGGCTTCACCTCGATCTGGCAGACGGGCAATGGCCTGGCCGCTGACGAAGCTGGGAATCTATTTGTCGCGACTGCGGAAAGCACCGTATACGACGTCAACAACGGCGGGCAAACTTACGCCAATAGCGTGATAAAACTGACCCCGGACTTCCCGTGGAATGCGCCCAGCCCATCGCAGGGTTATCTGACGCCCAACGAGCCGGCGGACTACTTTAGTCCGTGGGACGTGACGTATCTGGATGAGCACGATCTCGACGTCAGTTCGGTGGGCGCGCTTATTCTTCCCGATCAGGATCCGGGGCCGGCCGGGTGCTCGCAAAGCCCATGCCACGAGGTGCTGGCCAGCGGCAAGCAAGGCATCATTTATGTGATGGATCGGGATAATCTGGGACAGTTTTCGGGAACCGGCCAGGACAACATCCTTCAGGAATACTCGCTGATAAACCATGGAGAGCTGATGTGTTCGCCAGCTTACTGGAATGGAACGGTGTACTACACGCCTGGGGGCTCGCCCATTCAGGCGCTTCAGGTGGCGAACGGAGTGCTTACGCCCATCGCGCAAACCAGCAAGCGATATATTGGAGCGCGGCCTCCCGCGATATCCGCCAATGGCACCACGAATGGAATTCTGTGGGACCTGAGCGGATACGTGCTGGACGCCTTCGATGCGGTTTCAATGAGCCTTCTGTACGGGTCCAATCAATCGGGGGCGCGGGACGCGTTGCCGCCGCTGCCGCACTTTGCCAGCCTCACGATTGCCAACGGCAGAGTGTATGTACCGACGCAGAGCAGCGTCGAAGTATATGGCCTGTTCCGCATCCTGACGATCGTCAGCGGCAATAATCAGAGCGCGCAGGTGCTCAATCCGATACCCGCACCGCTGCAAATTGAAGCCGAAGATCCTTATAATGGGCAGCCGGTGCCCAACGTGAGCGTCGCGTTCAGCGATGGCAACAAGGGAGGCAAGTTCAGCAACCCCTCGGGCGTAACTGACTCCAACGGCATGGTCAGCACGACTTACACGTTCCCGAAAAAATCCGGGCCTTACACGATCACTATCTCGGCGGCAAACTTCGGCAGCATTACCGCGACGGAGACGGCGACGCCTGCCGCGGCGCAAAAACTCATTTCGTATGAGGGCGCGAGGCAGATTGGGCCGGTGGGGACGGTGTTGCCCAACCCGCTGGTGGCCGAGGCCCTGGACGCTTATTCCAACCCGGTGCCGGGCGTGAACGTTAGTTTCACATCCAACAACGGGGGCGTTCTCAATCCGACGGCGACACCGACCAATGCCAAAGGGCAGGCGGCGACCAGCTTCCAGTTGCCGACTTCCGTGGTCAAGGTGACCGTGACCGCGAGCGCGCCCGGCATCAAGAGCGCGACCTTCGTGGAAAATTCGGTCGCGGGACCGGCGGCGTCGGCCAACGTGAACGGGGGAAACAATCAATCGGCGGACGCTGGAGACACGCTGCCGCAGGCGCTTACTGTGCTGGTCACCGATCAGTATGGCAATCCCGTGTCTGGAGTCGCCGTCACCTACAACGATGGCGGCGCGAACGGGACATTCGGGAATCCGAATCCCGCGACCACCGGCGGCAATGGCATCGCCAGCGTGACGTATACATTGCCGCAGGTTGCAGGCATGGTCACGATTACGGCGACAGCTGCTGGGGTGACCAACCCGGCCGTGTTTACCGAGACGGCGCAGTAACGCCCTGCGCCGCGAGGAAGGCTTTGGCGTCGGCGAGGCTGACGCCGAAGCTGGTGCCGCGAAATCTTCCTGTGCCGGCCTGGGTGAGGATTCCCAAAACCTCGCCCTGGGACGAGATGACCGGGCTGCCGCTCATGCCCTCGACCGCGACAATATCGGTGGCAAAGTCGCACCGGCAGCCATCCTGGCGCACATACTCCGCGCGGCCCGTAATGTGGCCGGCGCGCGTCAAAGGCAGTAGGCCCCATCCTTCGAAGGCCGTGACCCAAACCGCTTCGCCCGGAATCACGGCGCGGAAAGCGAGCGGCGCGCTACGAAGGTAGGCGGAGTCGCGCAAATCCTCCGCGGGGTGAGTGCGGCAAACGGCCACGTCGAGCGGCTGATTCAAGTGGCAATCGTCGAGCAGAAAGCGGCGCAGGCGACCGATGTGCACCCATTCCTTGTCGGGAATCATGACGCTGAGCGTGCAGTTGTAACGCGCCGCAAGAATCACATGGGCCGCGGTGAGCAAGGTGCCGCCGGAATCGAAGATCAATCCGGTGCCGCGCACATGGGTGCGAAAGGGCGTGTTGATCTCGGTGCAAAGCAGCGGGACGGCGGCGCGGAGCGCGGGCGGGGTCGCGGATTCGGCGAAGGCGCCGGCCCGGATGGCCAGGCAGAAGAAGGCCGCGAAAATGGTGGACCGCCAGCGCAAGGTTGTCTCCAGCTTGTGTGGCGCGGAGAGTCGCGGCCCACGCCGCAGTTTCATCGCCGCAAACACGTGGACCAGAGCGCCCGCGCCACACAGGACTCGCGGAAATTGTAGCCCCTCCTGCGATTGGGGGCGCATTTGCACCAGGTTGGCGTTGCCGGGAGCGACGCGGTTACGGGCGGGTTTTTGAGAAGAAAACTCGCTGTGCTAGCATTCCAAGCAACGACATTTAGATAGAGTGCGGAAGCGAAACGAAGCGGATTTTGTGTCTGTAACCGACGAAGAAAAGCGAGGCGGATTTTGTGCCTGTAACTGAAAAGCCCATCGAGCCGGGCGCTGCCGAGGCGCCGACCACAAATTACTGGCCGCTGTTGCGGCGGTTCGGCGTGCGGCTGTGTGTGGCCGTCACGCTGGCGCTGGTATTGCTGGCGGCGATGGAATTTTACTCGTATCTGCACTACCACCCGAACGTGAACGCGCTGGAACTGGCGGCGAAGCTGGAGATCGCGCAAAAAGAGAACCCGGCGGAGCGGCAATACTGGAAGGAATTCAAGCAGGCCAACAAGGTCACGTATCACCCGTGGGTATTGTGGCGGCGCCAACCCTTTCAGGGGCAGTACATTTCGATCGATCAGGACGGCGTGCGGCGGACGATGCACACGCAGTGCGACGACAAGACGTACACGATCTGGATGTTCGGCGATTCGGTGATGTGGGGAGCGGGCGCGCCGGACGTGGACACGATCCCGTCGTATATTGCCGCGGACTACGAGAAGGCGGGGCAGCCGGTCTGCATTGTGAACTACGCGGAAAAGGGTTACGCCAACACGCAGGAAGTGATCGCCCTGATGGAAGAGTTAAAGCACGCCAAACACAAGCCGGATGAAGTGCTGTTTTACGACGGAGGCACGGAGGCCTTCACGGTTTACCAGAGCGGCGCGGTGGACGTACACAGCAATTATCTTTCGTTCAAGAATTTTCTGGACAACTGGGGCGCGTACGAGAAGGCGGGCTTCTCCTACTTTGGGCAGACGAACACCGTACGCTTTTTGAAGAAGATGGGCGAGCGCGTGCAGCCGCAGCCGAAGCAGGCGAAGCGGGCGAGCGAGACGCTGGATGTGCCGACGGCCTCGAAGGCGATCGTGGAAAATTATTTTCAGAACATGGATTTTGTGAACCTGCTGGCGAAGCAATACAACTTCCGCGCCGTGTTTGCGTGGTATCCGAACATGGCGGTGGGGCACAAGGAACTGACTTCGTACGAGCAGCAGGTGCTGGCGTCGGAATACCACCAGTTTCCGGACCTGGGCGTGATCTACAAGGCGACGTACGACCGGGCGCGGGAACTGAACCGGCCGGACCTGATCTATCTCGGCGACATGCTGGACAATCAGAAAGACTCGCTGTATGTGGGCATCTCGCACCTGAATCCCGTGGGCAACCACATAGTGGCGGACCGGCTGTTTGAGATTCTGCAAGGCGCGGCGGGGAAGTCGGCGGAGGCGAAGGCGCCTGCGGTGAGCGGCGCGAAGGAGTAGGGCTGCGGCTCACTGCAGCGGCGGAGTTCCTGCGCCCGCATGTCGTCCGTAATTTGCGGTGCGCGTACAGGAATCCTGTACACTATCCTAGTAGACTATCCTAGTTCATATGGGTTGGAGATGTCCGTGACCGAAACTTCCTATACCAGCCTGCGGCAGAGTCTGGCCTCGGTGCTTGACCGCGTGGCCGACGATCGTGAGATCGTGATCGTGCGCCGCAAAGGTGACCGGAACGTGGCGATGATTCCGGCGGACGAACTGGCCGGGCTGATGGAGACGGCACACCTTTTGCGGTCTCCGAAGAACGCGCAACGACTGCTGACCGCGCTGCGGCGGGCGACGGCGCGCAAGGGCAAACCGGAACCGCTGGAAAAGTTTCGCCGGGAGATGGGCCTTGGCGCGGGGCGTTGAGCGCCACGCGGTCTTTCATCTTGAGTTCCGGCAGGACCTGCGCTATTGGATAGAGAACGACCGGAAGGTTGCGCTGCGCGCTTTCGAACTGATCGAACATATCCTGCGCGAACCGTTTACGGGAATTGGAAAGCCGGAGGCGCTGAAGTATCTGCTGGCGGGATGCTGGTCGCGACGGCTGACGCTGGAGCACCGACTGGTGTATCGCGTGAGTCCGGGGCGCATCGATTTTCTGCAAGCTCGTTATCATTACTAGTTCATCGTGTCGCAGCGTGACTGGTGACTCGACTCGCAACTCATAACTTTATTTTTTCAGGGTGACAAATGGTTCTGCCGAATCAGCGAAGCTTAATCAGTGGATTCCTTCATTCCGTGAAGACGTCTCCGGCGCATCCGGCGCTGGAACTGGGCGACGACGTGCTGACTTACGAACAACTGTGGAATTATGCGGGAAAGATCACGGCACGCCTGCAAGAAACGCTGGATGCGTCCGAGGGCGTGGTCGCGCTGCTGGCGAGCCGCAGCGTGGGCGCGTACGGCGGCATTCTGGGAATTCTCGGAAGCGGGCGCGGCTACTGTCCGCTGAATCCGAAATTTCCGTTCGATCGCACGCTGGTGATGCTGAAGGCGTCGGGCTGCCGCACGCTCATCGTGGGGCAGGAGTGCGCGGCGACGCTGGAATCGCTGCTGCCGCATCTGGAGCAGCAGTTGACGATCCTCATTCCCGATGCGGGGTGGGAGCCGAATGCCAGCGCGGCGAAAAAACATCGGGTCATCACTGCGCGTGAACTGACGAAGGTCGCCGAGCCGGCCGAGCCGCACCCATCGCCGGATGCGACCGCGTACCTTCTGTTCACTTCGGGGAGCACGGGCGTTCCCAAGGGCGTGGCGGTCAGCCAATCGAACGCGTGTGCGTACATGGAATACGCGAAGAAGCGCTTTGGATTTCGCGCCGACGATCGCTGCTCGCAGAATTTCGACCTGACCTTCGACCTCAGCGTGCACGATTTGTTCGTGTGCTGGGACGCGGGCGCGACGCTGGTTCCCTACTCGGAGCAGACGCTGACGCCGGCGACGCTGGTGGACGAAAAAGAGTTGACATGCTGGTTCTCGGTGCCGTCGGTGGCGATGTTCGCATCGAAGGTGGGCCTGCTGACGCCGGGGGCGTTCCCGACGCTGCGCTGGAGCCTGTTTTGCGGCGAAGCGCTTTCCGCATCGCTGGCGGAAGCGTGGCAACAGTCGGCGAATAATTCGATTGTCGAAAATCTTTACGGGCCGACCGAAGCGACGATTGCGATTACGTGGTACCGGTGGGATTCGAAGACCTCGCCGGCGGAGTGCGTCAGCGGCCTGGTTCCGATTGGCTGGCCGTTCGACGACCAGCAGATCTGCGCCATTAACGACAATCGCGAAGTCGTTCCCACGGGCGAAAGTGGAGAGCTTTGCCTCGGCGGATCGCAGGTCACTCGCGGCTATTTGAATGACCCGGAAAAAACGGCGAAAAGTTTCGTGAAGTTGGCGCACACCGGCGAGAAGATCTGGTATCGCACGGGCGACATGGTGCGAATGGACGCGCGCGGCTGCGCCTATTACCTCGGCCGGCGCGACTTTCAGGTGAAGATCAGCGGCTACCGGGTGGAGTTGCAGGAGATCGATCTTGTGCTGCGCGAGGCGTCGAAAACCGAACTGGCGGTGGCGATTCCGTGGCCGCTGTCGGAGGGTTCGGCGTCGGGCATTGTGGGGGTGCTTTCGGGCGCCGATCCGGCGCTGGATGCCGAGATCATCAAAGCATGCCAGACGCGGCTGCCGCGGTATATGGTCCCCACGCGCATTTATCACTTCGAGCAGATGCCGCTCAACGTGAATGGAAAGATCGATCGTGGGAAAATTACGGAGATGCTGGGGAAAAGTTAGAGGCAGAAGTCAGAAGGCAGAAGTTAGAAGGCAGA
The DNA here is from genome assembly GCA_003139095.1 of Acidobacteriaceae bacterium. GTDB lineage: Bacteria > Acidobacteriota > Terriglobia > Terriglobales > Acidobacteriaceae > Acidiflorens. Next base: position 109,000 of record PLHW01000073.1, on the reverse strand, counting down.
AGTAAAACCTCACGGGTGCTGGCTGTTGTGGACGACTACGGGGCTTGTTGCCTCCTGCCCCTCCGGCCTCTGACTTTTTCCTCTTGCCTCTGACTCTTCCCCTGGGCTCTTGCCTCTGCCTTCTGACTTCTTGCTTCTGACCCCTGACCTCGCTTGCCCAAACGGGTTCGGTATTGGGCAACCCTCAGCTATACCTTGCACTACTCGGTTGCATCTAATGGGTATCGTGTGAGTAAGATTCAGTTTTCCCGCTTTTGCGCCCGTGGGATTCTGCGAACTGCCACTTTCGAGATTGCGCCTGAGTTGAAGCTTTGTTTATGTGCGACTTTAGAGATTTGGAGGGAACTGCATGATTCGGCTGGGAAACCTTGGCGTTCTGGGTGTGCTTGCAATGGCGGCATTGTTAGGCGGGTGCGGGGGCGGAAGCAACAACAGCGGGGGCGGTGGTGGCGGTGGCGGCGGGCAATCGGGGGCGGCGTGGACGATCGGCATGACGACGCTCGGCGCTTTTGCGCCGGGCGGTACGGGACAGTATTCGATTACCCTCAGCAACAGCGGCACGGGATCGAGCAGTGGGCTCGTCACGCTGGCGGATAGCCTGCCGACCGGCCTGACGGCCAACAGCATGTCGGGAAATGGGTGGACGTGCGATGTCGGCAGCGTGTCCTGCACGAACCCGAACACGGTCGCGGCAGGAACCAGTTTTCCGACCGTTACGCTCACCGTGGCGATCTCGTCGAATCTCTCGGGAACGGTGACCAACCATGCCACGGCATCGGGCGGGGGCACGCAGACGCAAGGCTCGGGCTCGATCCAAACGCCCATCGGCTCGACCGGCGGCCACATCAATCATGTGGTCATCATCTTTCAGGAGAATCGGACTCCGGATAATCTTTTCCAGGGATTATGCATTCCGCCGTATGGCAGCGCGAGCGCGTGCGGAACGGGGCCGAGCCAGTACGACCTGCAAAGCTACGGCTACGTGGGCAGCCAGCAAGTCACGCTAACGCCCGTGCCGCTGGTGACCACCTACGATATCAATCACGGCCACCCTGCGTTCCTGACCGCGTGCGACTGGAGTACGAGCCAGGGGCAATGCCTGATGGATACGCAAAATCAGGTCCCCTGTGCGCCGCCCGCCAATTGCCCGAACAATCCGCAATACCAGTATGTACAACCTACCGACGTGCAGCCCTACCTGACGATGGCGCAGACGTACGCGTTCGGCGACCGGATGTTCCAAACCAACCAGGGGCCGAGCTACCCGGCGCACCAGTACATTCTTGCGGGAACATCGGCGCTGTGCGTGCCGGGAGCGTCGTGCCCGGCTTCGACCGGCGGCCCGACCTCAAGCACGGTGTACGTTTCCGGCAATCCATCGGATGATTTTCGCAACGACGGGACATCGGGCGTGGGATGCCTTGCGCCGCCCGGTTCCTACGTCAATCTGATCGATACGAGCCAGCCATTTCCGAACAACAACATTACGCAACTCGACGGGTCAGAATGCGTGGAGCGCCCGACGCTGACCGACTTGCTGGAGCACACCACGCCGCCCCTGAGCTGGAAGTATTACGCTGCGCAGGATGGATATATCTGGATGGCGCCGGATACGATCCAGCACATCTGCGAGCCGACCGGGCCTCAGGATCAGTTGACGTGCGGTGGAACGGACTGGGCGAACCACGTGGTGATTGAAGGATCGGGAGCGCAGATTCTGACCGACATTCAAAACTGCCAAATGCAGGCGGTGACGTGGATCATACCGGATGGGGGCGCGTCCGACCACGCGGGAACCAACAATGGATCGGGGCCGTCATGGGTGTCGGCGATCGTCAACCAGATCGGCACCAGCACGACTTGCGACAACAATACCGGGTACTGGAACGACACGGCGATCATCGTGCTATGGGATGACTGGGGAGGGTGGTACGACCATGTGCCGCCGCCGATCCGCAACTCCGGGCCGAACCAGAACTCGTATGAATACGGCTTCCGGGTGCCGATCATGGTGATTTCACCGTACGCCAAGCCGGCCTATGTGTCGCACCAGTTCAACGATTTCGGCAGCATCCTGAAGTTCATCGAAGAAGTTTTTTCGCTGCCGGCGGTGGGCGATTCGGTAGGCGCGGCGTATGCGGATTCGTATGCGCTCGGCGATCTGTCGGACTTCTTCAACTTCAGCCAGACGCCGCTCGTGTTCACGCCGATTCAAGCGCCGAAAGGGGCAGAGTACTTCATTCACAACAAGGCGAAGCCGTCACCGCCGGATAACGACTGATCGACGGAAAGCTGCCAGCGAGTTTGTCTTGAGTCCGGGGGACCTACACGTCTTCCTGATAGGCTTCCACGGGCGCGCTCGCGCCGTTCGCAGTCGTGCCATTCACATTCGTGCCATTCGAGTCGCTGCCCTTGGCAATCGAGACATCGGCGAGCGCGGCTTTGCGTGGATCGACCAGCACTCCCACGCGGAAGGCGCGGTTGGTTTTGAAAACCCAGAGCAGTTCGAGTCCGTAGAAGGCGCCCACAATGAACAACTGCGGCAACAGTTGGCGATAGTTGTGCGGATGATACCAGCGCCGCACCAGCAGCAGCACTCCCACCAGGGGCACAAGCAAAGCGATGGGCAAAACGAAAGCCTCGCGCAGATACGTCCACATGCGGATGCCGAGCAGACGGCAGAGATGCCAGGGCAGGAAGAATGTCATGGTGCAGAGGAGGGGAATCGCGGTGCCGTACGCGTCACCGTAAATTCCGTAGTAGGGCGGGTACGGATGCGTGTGCTGGAAGTAGCGGACGAGCGCGATGCTGAGGATGAGATTGACGATGCCCTCGGAGAGCGTAACCCATCCCCAGGTGCGGTGCTTGCTGATTCCGAATAGCACGCGGCCCGAGGCGGCCTGCACCCACATCAGGGTGGCGGGAATAATGAGAATGAGCAGGATGGGATAGCTGATATCGACGTAGCGCTTGCCGACCCACACTTCGATGATCGACTTGCCGAGAATGAGCAGCGTCGCGGTGATGGGCAGCGCGGTGAGGGCGCAGAAGCGGTTGCCCGCGACAAATACCTTGCGCAAACGATCCATGTTGCCGGTCGCTTCAGACTGGCTGGCGATGGGGAGAAAATTCTGCGCCAGCGCCATGACCACCTGCTGGGCATAGCTGACGATGCGCGAGCCGATGGTGAAGTAGGTAACGGCCGAGGCGGAGATCATGGTCGCGATCACGATGTTGTCGCTTTTGAATTTCAGCTGCGTCGCGATCATGATGACGAGGGTCGCGCTGCTGTAGTGCGCGATCATGCGGAAGGTGCCGCGGTCCACGTACTTGAAGCCGAAGGGCACGGGTTGAATGTGGTAAGCGATGATGCCGCGAGCGATGGAAGTGATGATGGGAATCACGACGGTGATGGCGGCGATGGTCAGCAGCCCAAGGCCCTGCTGAAGGGCAATCACGATGAGCACGACGCGCGCGATGTTGGCGGCAATGCCCGCCCAGTTGTTGACGTCGAAGCGCTGCAGGCCGTCGAGGAAGCCGCCGACCACGCCGAGCGGAAAGCCGAGGCCGACCGATGCGCCGACCATCAGCAGCAGCCAGCGGGCCGCGGCATGCAGTTCGGGAGGAATGCGGAAAATGTGGTCGACGTAGACCGAGAGGACGGCGGTGACGAGAAAGCTGAGAGTGCCGATGCAACTGTAGGAGAAAAGACTGGTGTTGACGAGTTTGCCGAGGTCTTCGATGTCGCCGGTGGCGGTGAATTTTGAGACGTAGCGGACGACCGAGGAGCGGATGCCGAGATCGAACAGGCCGTAGTAGCCGGTGACGGAAAAGATCAGGATCCAAACGCCAAAAGCGGCGTCGCCCAGGCGATGCAGGATGAAGGGCGACAGAAAAATGCCGACCGCAACGTCGGTGGAGAGCGAGAACCAGCTCGAGCCGACGTTTTTTACGATGCGACGTTTGTCGATCTTACTCATTGGCTGGCGCCCACACTCGCCGCGTTCCGTCCAAAACTTTTTTCACTCCTGCCGGTTGAGTTGCATGGCTGTGGCACATTCTACGATCGTTGATTTGACTGTAGCAGACGGCAGCTAAGTCGGCTGAGCCGTCTTCACCCAAAGGGGCATCGCCTTGGGGTCGAGTTCCCTGTTCGCCAACTCGTAGCCGAGAAAATTCATGAGCGGGAACCAGGCGACTTCAATGCGCTCGACCGCCGCGGGCGGCAGACTTTCCTTCCAGCCTCCCGACTTGGCGGCGCGCACGAAGGGAATATCTTTGACCGTGTTTTTTGTTCCCGTCCATTTGTCGGCATCCTGTTTTTCGAGCTTGCGCATGCGGTCGGCAGAGCTGCGCTCGACGGCCGCTTTCAATCGGGCCTCGTCGGCGGCAATGCCGAGAAACTCCGCAATCTTCGCGGTTTCGCCAATCGGATCGGCGAGCAGGTCCTCGTAGCGGGCCACCAGAAACGCGGGATTGCCATAGCGCGGGCCGATCCAACTGGCGACGTGCTCCCACCACGAGCCGTAGGAGGAAGTTTCGCCCGCGAGGAAGGGCTCGATGAATTGTTCGAGCGTCATGTTTTCCGCGATGTAGCGCTTCTTGCGGTCGAAATGGTATTCGGAGACGGCAACGTCGCGCGGATCGCGCACCAGGTAGATCACCTTGCGAAAGCGCACGTCGAAAGGCTCGTGGCTTTTGAGGATGCGCGGCCTCGGCAGGCTCTTCATAAAGCGCTTTGTGAGCACGCCCGGAGCGGGCAGCAGCCGGTTGATGTTGGCGAACCCAACTGTCTCGTTCGGGTAGATGAGGTTGGCGAGCAGAAATCGCACCCACGTGTTGCCGGACTTCGGGTAGGAGACGAGAAACGTGTCGTCGGGATAGACCGTGTAATGGTTGCCGGCCAGGTCGAGGCCAGCGGCGCGCTTTACGGCGTGTTGGAGGCGGCGAAGCATTGATTGGTCGTTCGTCGTTGGTCGTCCTGAAAAGTAGGGCGAACGCCGGCTTCGTGCCTACTGCCGGCAAAATTCATAGTTCCTTCGCTGCGCTCAGGATGACAAACCCTAATTCCTCAGCGCGGCACGTTCGTTGCTGTGCCCAAGGCCGCGTACTCGCCAACTTCCGAGGGCGATTGAGTCGCAAGCTGGTATCCGAGATGATGCATCAGCGGGCCCCACGCGTTCTCGATCCTCGCCACCTGGTCAGTGGGCAAATCTTTCTGCCATCCGCCGGAACCGGCCTTGCGAACGAACGTCATATCCTGGCGCGAATTTTTGTAGAGCCCGTGCTGCTGCTGCTTTTCAAGCTGCCGCATGCGGTCGGCCGAGCTGCGCTCGACGGCTTGCGCGATCAGTTCGGGACTTGTCGGCAGGTTCAAAAAGCTGGCAACCTTGGCCATCTCGCGCGGCGCGTCGGCGATCAGATCCTCGTAGCGCAACTGGAGGTAGCGCGGACTGCCCTCGCTGGTGTAAAGCCAGGTGGCGACATTTTGTCCCCAGGACCCGTGCGGGCACGTCTCGCCGTTGAGGAAGCGCGTGACAAATTTTTCGATCGGCGAATCGTCTTCGATCCTGCGAATCTTGCGGTGATAGTGATATTGCGAGACGACCACGTCGCGCGGATCGCGCACGATGTTGATGACGCGCGGATACCGCGGATCGAAGCATTCGTGGCTTTTGATGATGCGCGGACGCGGCATGCGTTCGAAGTCGCGCCGGAGAGTGGCGCTGGGATCGGGAATCTGGCGGTTGATCGTCGCCCAGGTCGCCGGCTCGTTCGGAAAGCGGAGATTGGCGAGCAGAAAGCGGGTCCAGGTGTTGCCGGATTTCGGAAACGAAACCAGAAAAACATCGTCGTCAAAAATGATCAGGCTCCTGCCGGGGCGGTTCAAGCCGAGGGCGCGCCGGTAAGTGGCCACGAAATGTTTCATGATGCTTGACATAGATTCACCTCGTTCCCGCGAACGATTGCTCGCCGCTCAGCTTGGCGGCAACGGGCGTGGATGGGATGGGCGGTTGGGCGGGCGAGCCGCTCGTCCCCACATTTCCATCCGCCACATTTCCTGTCTCCAGATTTGCCGCGGCGCCGCTGACAAGTTCGTAGCCGAGCTCGCGCATCAATCCGCCCCACGCCGATTCGATCTCGGCAACGCTGGCCGGAGAAAGCTCTTTCTTCCAGCCGCCAGCCTTGGCGGCGCGCACAAAAGGTTTGTCCTGCCGCGTGCGCTTGGTGGAAGACCAGAGATGCCCCTGCTTTTTTTCCAGTTCGCGCATGCGGTCGGCCGAACTCTGCTCGATGGCGAAGCGAATGCGCTCGGCGGTGGTGGGCACGCCGATAAACTCCGCGATGCGCGCCATCTGCCGCGGACCGTCCGACTGGAGCGCCTCATAGGTCACGAGCAGCAGGCGCGGGCTGTTGCCCCGCGCGTAAAACCACGTGGCCGTATTTTCTCCCCAGGTGCCGTAAGGGTGACTGAGCTCGCCGCGGACAAAGCGCGACACAAATTGTTCCAGCGGAAAGCCCTCCGGAATCGCGCAGCGCTTGATGTCGAAATAATATTCGGAGAGCACGACGTCGCGCGGGTCGCGCACGATGTGAACGATCTTCGGATAGCGATGATCGAAATAGGCGTGGCTCTTCAGATAACGCGGGCGCGGCAACCGCTCCAGGCGCCGCCGCGTCATGCCCTCGGGATCGGGGACGAGTTCGTTGATGTTGGCGAAGTCCGGGTTCTTTTCGGGATAGATGAGATTGGCGATGAGAAAACGCGTCCAGGTATTGCCCGACTTTGGATAGGAAACCAGAAAAACGTCGTCGGGAAAAACCTTGAGATGCCGCCCCGGCTTGTTGAGGCCGAAGGCGCGTTTCCACCCGGCGACAATACGCTTGATCATGCCTTGGCTCCGAAGCGAACGCGATTCCAGAACGAGACAATTTTGACGGTGGCGCGCGGCGCAATGCCCAGGCCAAAGACGGCCAGCCGCAAATCGAGCTTGCGGTAATAGGCGTTCGCTTCCGCGAAGCACTTGCGCGCCTCGGCGAACTCGCCCGCATCGAGCTTGCCTTTGCCCTCTTCCAGAAAATATTTTGCGCGAATCTGCGCGACGCGCTTTTCGACGATCTCGCGATCCGCCGCTTGCAGCGGCAAGTTGGTCTTGTACTTTTCCAGAATCGTCAAATAGCCCTGCGCCATTTTGGCGCGCGACTGGCTGAGCGAACCGGGGCGTCCGACGGGCATGCGCGCCTGCACCTTTTGCGAGTAGGCGATTTTTGCGCCGTGAAAGGCGGTGCGCACCCACATGTCGTAGTCGTCGCAGCGCAGCAGGGTCTCGTCGAACAGGCCCGCCTTCATAATGGCATCGCGCCGCGCGACCACCGTGGAAATCGGAATCTGGCAGCGCTCGACGAGCAGAGAGCCGAAGGTGGCCTCGCCGCGCGACGGACAACGCTTCATGAATTCGCGCTCCTTGCCCGGCATGCCAACCAATCCGTTGGAATATGTGAGGCCGACCGCAGGATCGGCGGCAAAAAGCTGCATCTGATTCGCGAGATGGTCCGGCATCCAGGTATCGTCGCTGTCGAGGAAGGCGACGTACTCTCCGCGGGCGTTGCGGATGGCGTTGTTGCGCGCTCCGGCGGCACGCTTGTTTTCCTGCTTTATATAGACGAGGCGGTCACCGTACCGTTCGATATAAGGCGCGAGAACTTTTTCCAGCTCCGGCGTGTCGGGCGAGCCGTCATTGACGACGATGGCTTCGAGGTCCTGAAACGTCTGCGCAAAAACCGAGTCGAGGCATGCGGCCATAAAATGCGCGGTCTTAAAGCTGGGAATGATCACGCTGACTTTCGGCGTGGCGTTGCTCGCTTTCGGCATGGGAATGGATTCGGCGGTCTGCATGGTTTTAGGTGCTGTGAAAGACCTCTTCCTTCGCGCCGGTCAAAATGTTGTTGGCCGCCTCGACGCCCATCATGACCGAGTGATCCATGTTTCCGATTTCATAGCGCCATGCGCCAAAACGGCCGCGCGAATAAATATTCAGCCCGAGCAGCGCGGGCTGAAGCACGGCCAGAGCCGCATCCCGGCCAAGCGTGGGAATGGGATACGAATAACCCACGAAGCGATGATAGCGCGAGACCACTTTGCCACGGTCCTCTTCGTCGAGCATTTTCGCCTTAATTAATCCCGCTGTAACCTGCTCGAGAATTTTTGCCGGATCCGGTTTTTCGCCGACGCGGAACGAGATCTCGCACATGAACGAGCTGTAATGCTCGATATCGCCGTTCGGCACGTTGAACGGCGAGTAGTGCGAAAAGTAGGTCGCGCGGTAGCAGGGCATATCGTCGTCGGTGAAGTAAATCCAGCAGCGGCCCGTCTCGATTTTCTTTTTCAAACCGAGGCCGACGACGAGCAGATTGTTGTGCACGAGTCCGGCGGTGGCCTCGCGCAGCTTCGCGTCCGCAGGCTTCATCATGCCGACAAGCAGGTCAAGCGGCGCGGTGGAAATCAGCACGTCGTAGGTGTCGCCGGTGCCGTCGGCAAAAGAAATGCGGCGGCGAACCGGATCGAGTTCGACCAGCTCTTTATGGGTTTGAACTTTGGCAGGAAAATGCCGGGCGATCTGGCGGTAGATTTCGCCGGTGCCGCCGTGCAGCGGAAATTTAAATTTATTGTTCGGGCCCCAGCTCACATCGTCGCGCTCGTAGAGCACGTTTTCGAGCAGCCGCTTGAAGTCCATGACGGCGACGCGGTCGGCAATCCACCCTTTCGACATCTCCTCGAGCGGCGTGGTCCACACCTTCGAGTTGTAAGGGAACATGAACGCGTCCGCGATGCCTTCGCCAAAGGTGGCCAGAATCCAGTCCCGAAAGTTGGCAGCCTCGCGCCCGCGGCCATTGGAGGCGGCTTTGGCCGCGCCCACCAGGCAACTGACCTGCACATCTTTCGGCAGGTAGCGCAGATTGCTCTGGAACGGATACGGCACCCAATCCTCGCCTTTGACGATCCAGCTCTCCCGAATACGCTCGTGAACCTCTTTGCCGAGCGCCTTGTCGATGAGGTCGTCGAAGTACTTATAATGCGAGAAAATAACGTGGCCGCCCTCGTCCCAGACGAAGCCCTGCGCGTCAACGTGCGAGGTGGCGTGGCCGCCGACGTCGCCGGTTTTTTCGTAGAGAACCCAGTTGTCGTAGCCAGTCTCGTGGAGCCGGTATGCGGCGCCGAGTCCGGTCGGTCCGCCACCTATGATGACAATTTTCTTGCTCATAAATTCGATTGGCGCACGACTTTCAGGGTCCGAAATCTGCCGATTGAGTTGAAGTTCAGGGGCAAAGCCCGGCATCAGCTCGACTGGAATCAGCAGCCTCCGAACCGGTATGGAGGCATAACAAATTGTACCATCGGCATTTTTGGGGCTGGTGGTGCCGGAGGTAACCTGGAGTCGTCAGTTGTCAGTTGTCAGTTCTCTGTTCAGGTCTCCTGACTGGTAGGTCCGGCTGAGACCCCTGAAGCGTAGGACCCAAACTTCTTATCCGCGGATCACACGGATTTACACAGATCATTGAAAAGAAAAATCCCATCCGTGAAAATCCGTGTGAGTCCGTGGAAAGGAATTTCGCCCGCCGAAGAGCAAAGAAAAGGTTCCGCCTGGAGCTGAGGACTTGGCACCGAGAACTGAGAACTGACAACTGAGAACTGAGAACTTGCAGTTCCCGCTACAATATCTCCTGCCCATGGACAACAAAGCCATAGCCGGCCTGCTTTACGAAACTGCCGACCTGCTCGAAATCGACGGGCAGGATTCGTTTCGCATTCGCTCGTATCGCAACGCGGCCGAGGCCATCGAGGCGCTGCCGCAGCAGGTTTCCACGCTCATCGAAGACCCGAAAAAACTGCTGGCCGTGCCCGGCATCGGCAAAGGCATGCTCGCGAACTTGCAGCACCTGTTTCGCGAAGGCAATATCGAGGTCCACGCCGAGATGCTCAAAAAGTATCGCCCGTCGATGCTTGAGCTGCTCAAGATTCAGGGCCTCGGGCCAAAAACGATTGCGCTGATCTGGAGCGCCTACCAGGTTTGCGACATCGACGGCGTGGAAAAGCTGGCGCGCGAAGGCAAGATTCGCGAACTGCCGCGCATGGGCGAAAAGCACGAGCAGAAACTGCTCAAGGCGATTGAAGATTACCGGCGCATCGGCGGCCGATTCTCGCTCGATACGGCCGAGCAACTGGCCGACAAGCTGATCGCGCACCTGAGGGAGGCGCCGGGCGTGGAGAAGGTGACGCCGGCCGGGTCGCTGCGGCGCGGGCGCGAAACCGTTGGCGACCTCGACATTCTCGTCACCGGCAAAGGTTGCTCGGCCGACGAAACGCGCCAGGAAATTGCCCAGCACCTGCTGCGCTTTCCCGGCCTGATGGAAGTCATCGCGCAGGGCGAGAATAAAGTCAGCTTCCGCCAGCGCAACGGCATGCAGGTAGACGTGCGGCTGCTGCCGCCGGAGTCATTCGGCGCTGCCATGCAGTATTTCACTGGCTCGAAGGCGCACAACGTGGCTCTGCGCCAGCGCGCGCTGAAAATGGGCTACACGCTCAACGAGTACAGCCTGGCGAATCTGGAAACGAACAAGCCGGTCGCAGGCGCGACCGAAGAAGAGATATACGCCAAGCTCAAGCTCGACTTCATTCCGCCCGAACTGCGCGAAAATCTAGGCGAAATCGAGGCAGCCGCGAAACACGAACTGCCCGCGCTGCTCGAACTCGGCGACCTGCGCGGCGACGTGCACATGCACACCGTTGAGACCGACGGCCGCAACACCATCGAAGAAATGGCCGAGGCGGCGCGCGCTCGCGGCTACGCCTACATGGCGATCACCGATCACTCGAAGAACCTCGCTTTCGCCAACGGCCTGACCGACGAGCGCGCACTGGCGCACATCGAGCGCATTCGCGCTGCCGAGAAAGCGCTGAATAAAGACAAAGAGACTAAGCCCATTCGCATCTTCGCCGGCATCGAGGTCGACATCCTCGCCGACGGCACGCTCGACCTCTCCGACTCCGTGCTCGCCGAGATGGACATCGTGATTGCCAGCGTGCACTCGCACTTCAACCAGGATCGCGCCACCATGACCGACCGCCTGCTCAAGGCGATTGCGAATCCCAACACCTCGATCATCGGCCATCCCACCGGCCGCCAGTTGCTGCGCCGCGACGCCTACCCATTCGACATCGACGCCATTCTCGAGTCGGCCGCGAAACACAAAGTCGCCATGGAGCTGAATTCCTATCCCGACCGCCTCGACCTGTGCGACGTGCATCTGCGCATGGCCAAGCAGCACGGCGTCAAGATCGTGGTCAACACCGACTCGCACCACACCTCGCACATGGAGAAGATTCACTACGGCGTGACGCAAGCGCGGCGCGCCTGGCTCACCAAAGACGATGTGCTGAACACGCTGCCGGTAGCGGAGTTTGCCAAGGCGATGAAGCACGGCTGGTAGTTCGGTTGCCGCTGGCGGGCTCACCCAGCCATTGCTGCGCAGCTTTGCCATCGATCCGTCGCGACTAAGTTCTTCGCGACTGAGTTCCCCGCGACTGAGTTCACTCCATCCTGCTAGAATTTGCACCATGAGACTCTTTGGTGCGGCAATCTGTCTTCTTATATCCAGTGCACTTATGGCGCAACCTTCCCATTCCTCGCCCGCAGCCAACGAAAAATTTGCGCGGCTCAGTGAAGAATTCATTCACCAGACGCTGGCGCTTTCGCCCTCCAGCGCTTCGCAGGCCGGCTACCACCAGCACGTCGACGCCAAGACTGGCAAGACGGTTGCGCTCGACGCGCTGCTCGACGACGTGAGTGCCGCCGGCATGGCCGAACAACGCGCGCTCTATGCGAAGTGGCGCGAAACTTTTCGCGCCGAGACCCCGCTCGCTTCACTCGGCACGGAGGACGCCGCGGACTGGCGCCTGATCGACGACCAGATCGCTCTCAACCTGCTCGAGTTCGACCGCATTCAGAATTACAAGCACAACCCTACCGTCTATGTGGAGCTTCTGGGCAGCGCGCTGTTCCAGCCGCTCACCGATGACTACGCACCCGAAGACGTGCGTCTCGGCCACATCCTCAGCCGCGTTGCCGCAATCCCGCATTTTCTCGACCAGGCGCGCAGTCAGTTGGTCGACGCCGACCCCATCTTCATCAAGGTCGCCATCGAGGAGAACGACGGCAACATCGACCTGATCCAGAATGCGATTGCACCCGCCATCCCCGCCGGATCGAAATTGAAAGCGCAGTACGATCAGGTCGCCCCTCCGGCCATCGAGTCGCTCAAGAATTTTTCCCGCTGGCTAAAGGAGGACTTGGCAAAGCGCAAAACCGAGCGCACCTGGCGCCTGGGCAAAGAGCTTTACGCGGAAAAATTCCGCCTTGTCATGGAAACGCCCGTTACCCCGGATCAGGTGCTGACCGATGCCGAGGCCGATCTGAAAAAGACGCGCGCGGAAATGCTTCAAATCGCGCTGCCGCTGCACAAGCAGTACTTTCCCGATCACGACGACCACGCCAGCCTCAGCCCGCAAGAGCGCGAAAACAAGGTCATCGGCGAGGTGCTGCAAAAAATTTCCGACGATCATCCGAAGCGCGGCGAGTTGATGCAGACCGTGAAGGACGATCTGGCCGGCATCCGCCAATTCATCATCGATAAAAAAATCGTGTCGCTGAAATCGCGCGACAACCTGAAGGTCATCCCGACGCCGCCCTTCATGCGCGGCATTTATTCGGTCGCCGGATTCCACGGCGCGCCGCCGCTCGACCCGAACGCCGAGGCCCAGTATTGGGTGACGCCCATCGACCCGAAGACGCCCGACGACAAGGCCGAGTCGAAGTTGCGCGAGTACAACAACTGGGTGCTGAAGTGGCTCACCATTCACGAGGCCCTGCCCGGCCACTACGTTCAGGCCGAGCACGCCAACGAAATCCAGCCGGTAAGCCGCCGCCTCGTCCGCAGCCTCTTCAGCAACGGAGCCTACGTGGAAGGCTGGGCCGAGTACATCGCGCAGGTCATGATGCAGCAGGGATTCGCGGACAACGATCCACGTTACCGCATCAGCTACCTGAAGATCTGGCTGCGCGCCCTCGGCAATACCATCCTCGACGTCCGCATGCAGACCATGGGAATGACGGACGACCAAGCCATGGCGTTCATGATGAACGACGCCTTCCAGACCCGCGCCGAAGCCGAGGGAAAATTGCAGCGCGCCAAGCTCAGCTCCACGCAGCTGCCAACCTATTATGTGGGCACCAGCGAATGGTGGCGCCTGCGCCGCGCTTATGAAGCGGCCCGGGGCAAAGATTTCACGCTCGCCGAATTCCACGACCGCGCCCTCGACCAGGGCGCATTGCCGGTGCCGTGGCTGGGGAACATTCTGCTGCCGAAGTAAGACCGGGTACAGTAGTTGGATGAAGCAGCAACCTCGGTCCGAAAATCAGTTTCTCGCTGCCCCCAGGACCAGTGCTTTCGGACCGGCGGCCTTGATTTCCGGGGAGGCGTCGCTGGCATTCTCCGCGAAGTTCTTCTCGAACATGGCAGCCAATTCGCGCGCCTTGCTGTCATAGGCCGCTTTGTCCTTCCAGGTGTTGCGCGGGTTCAGCATTTCGCCGGGCACTCCGGGACAGGAGAGCGGCACGGCCATTCCAAAAATCGGATCGGCTTGCGTGGGCACATCTTTGAGCGCGCCCGAGAGAACGGCTTTGACCATGGCGCGTGTATATGCGAGTTTGATCCTTTCCCCTTGTCCGTAAGCGCCGCCACTCCAACCGGTGTTGACCAGCCACACGTCAACCTTGTGCTGGGCAATTTTGTCGCCGAGGAACTTGGCATACACGGTTGGCGGCAAGGCCATGAAGGGCGCGCCGAAGCACGGACTGAACGTTGCTTGTGGTTCTTTGATTCCGGCTTCCGTGCCCGCCACTTTCGCGGTGTAACCGGCCAGGAAGTGGTACATGGCCTGGGCGGGCGTCAGACGGGCCAGCGGCGGAAGAACCCCGAAGGCGTCGCAGGTCAGCATGAGAATGTGCTTCGGATGTCCCCCCTTGCCGGTGCGCGTCATATTCGGAATATGCGTAATGGGATAAGCGGCGCGCGTGTTTTCGGTGAGCGAGGCGTCGTCCAGATTGACGTGCCGGGTGCGCATATCCATGGTGACGTTTTCCAGAATCGTGCCGAAACGGCGGGTGGTTTCGTAAATCTCGGGCTCGCCCTGGCGCGACAGTTTGATGACTTTGGCGTAACAGCCGCCCTCGAAATTGAAGGTGCCGGTGTCGCTCCAGCCGTGTTCGTCGTCGCCAATCAGGGTGCGGTCGGGATCGGCGGACAGGGTGGTTTTCCCGGTGCCCGACAAGCCAAAGAAGATGGCTACATCATTTTCGTTGGTGCCGTAGTTCGCGGAACAGTGCATGGCCATGACGCCCTGTTGCGGCAACAGGTAATTCATCACCGTGAAGATCGACTTCTTGATTTCACCGGCGTAGGCCGTGCCGCCAATGAGAATTAGTTTTTTCCCGAAATGCAGCAGCACGAACGCCTCCGAGTGCGTGCCATCCGTGGCCGGGTCGGCGTGAAAATCGGGCGCGTGCAGCACCGTGAATTCCGGGACGTGATGGCCCAGTTTGTCCAGATCCAGTTCGCGGATGAACATGGTGCGGGCAAACAAGGCGGCGGTGGCTCGCTCGCTGATGATGCGAATGGGAACGCGATAATGTTCGTCCGCTCCCGCATAGCAGTTCTCAATGAAAATATCCTTGCCCTGGAGATACGCGCACAGCCTCGCCTTGAGCGTCTCAAACTTGTCCGCCGCCATCGGCTGATTGATTTTGCCCCAGCAAATTTTGCTTTCGCTGGAAGGTTCGCGCACGAAAAACTTATCCTTGGGCAACCGGCCGGTGTATTGCCCCGTGCGTATGACGAGCGGGCCAAGATGACTTACGGCTGCTTCATAGCGGCGAATCGACTCCTCGTAGAGCGCAGCCGTAGGCAAATCCCAAGAGACACGGCCGAGATTGCTCAAGCCGAGATGTTTAAGGCTTTCTTCCCGCGATTCGGGTGGGGTGGCAATAATTTTCATAGCTCGATTCTCCAGTACTCGATTCTCCAATGAATGATGAGCAAGCCTTTGGCTTTAGCTTTCTACGTTCATCGGCCACCAGAGAACGGGACTTTAAGTCCTGGGAGGGGAAAAACTCGTCGGAGGGAACATTGCCGCCGGCGCGCCGCGCTGGGACAACTAAAATAGCTATCTGCCCAACCAGCGGTAATCTTGACACCGAAACGGGGCGGACCTTAACTGGTATCGAGGGGAAGTAGGCCCGCGGGCTGGCGCTTGGTGCTCTGGGAGAGTTGCGGTCCCTCTGCCCTTCCGAGGAGTTCGAGGAGGCAAACAATCGTGCCGCCGTGGGGCAAAATGTTACAATTGCTTTCATATCCCCCCGAGTGCACCACTTCGGTCGCCCCATGACATTCAAGCGTGATTGTTTTCAATTAGTTGCACAGTAGCGAACCGGGCGGGACGGCTGTCGAGTTGCACGTTGTTAGGGTTATACACAGGGTTCACATTACTGCCGTAAAATTCAGATCGACTTGCCCGCCACAACATTGCTCGCACCCCTGCGAGAACTCGGGAGAGCGAGTCTAAGGAGCTGTCATTGACTCAAAAGGATTCAAACACTACAAATAAGGTCGACGTACGTCTTGGGAGGGTTAACGAATTGCACGCTTCCACCAGCCACCTCATTGCCCCGCATGGGGGCGAACTCGTTCAACTGCAAGTGCCGGCCGAATACGCCGCCGAACTGAAAGGGCACTCCAAGGATTTCCCCTCGTGGGACCTGAGCGCCCGCCAACTGTGCGATCTCGAGCTGCTGATGAGCGGCGGCTTTTCGCCCCTGCACGGCTTCATGAACAAGAAAGATTATGAAGGCGTCTGCCACAACATGCGTCTCGCGAACGGCACGCTCTGGCCGATTCCCATCACGCTCGACGTGACCGAGGAATTCGCCAAAAAGCTCACGCCCGGCTCGAGCAAGATCGCCCTGCGTGACCCCGAAGGCGTGATGCTCGCCGTCCTTAACGTGCAGGACGTATGGCAGCCGGACCGCACCGCAGAGGCCAAGGCGGTCTTCAATTCGACCAGCCCGGCGCATCCCGGCGCCGATTACGCCATCAACAAATCGAATCCCTGGTACGTCGGCGGCAGCGTTCAAGGCGTGCAGCCACCCTCGCACTATGACTTCCGCGGCCTGCGTCTGACTCCCGCCGAATTGCGCGCCGAGTTCTCACGCCTCGGCTGGACGCGCGTTGTCGCCTTCCAGACGCGCAACCCCATGCACCGCGCCCACGTCGAACTGACCATGCGCGCCGCCAAACAGGTGGAAGCGAACCTGCTCATTCATCCCTCGGTCGGCATGACTAAGCCCGGCGACGTCGATTACTTCGTGCGCACGCGCTGCTATCAACTGCTGCTGGCAAAGTATCCGCATGGAACCGTGAAGCTCTCCATGCTGCCGCTGGCTATGCGCCTCGGCGGCCCGCGTGAGGCGATCTGGCACGGCCTGATCCGCAAGAACCACGGTTGCACCCACTTCATCGTGGGCCGCGACCACGCCGGTCCCGGCAAGGATACGGATGGCAAGCCGTTCTACGGACCCTACGATGCCCAGGAGCTTTTCAAGAAGCACGAAGCCGAAATGGGCGTCGCCATGGTTCCCTTCCAGATGATGGTCTACCTGGAAAACGAAGACCGCTACGTCCCGTCCGATGAAGTGCCGAAGGGCGCGAAGGTCCTCGACATTTCGGGCACGGAACTGCGCGCGCGCCTCAGCGAAGGCCGCGACATTCCGGCGTGGTTCACCTATCCGGAAGTGGTGAAAGAGCTGCGCCGCAGCTATCCGCCACGCGACAAGCAGGGCGTCACCATCTTCTTTACCGGGCTGTCGGGCTCGGGCAAGTCGACGATTGCCAACGCTCTGATCATCAAATTCCTCGAAACGGGCGGCCGTCCGGTCACCCTGCTCGACGGCGATCTGGTGCGCAAGAATCTGTCGTCCGAACTCGGCTTTTCCAAAGAGCATCGCGACATCAACATCCGCCGCATCGGCTATGTTGCCTCGGAGATCACGAAGAACGGTGGGATCGCGATCTGCGCGCCTATCGCTCCCTACGAAGCGACCCGCAAGTACGTGCGGCAACTGATCGAACCGGTCGGCGGCTTCATTCTGGTCCACGTCGCCACCTCCATCGATGTCTGCGAGCAGCGCGACCGCAAAGGCCTGTACGCCAAGGCTCGCGCCGGACTGGTCAAGGAATTCACCGGCATCTCGGATCCCTACGAGGCGCCGGCCGACGCGGAAGTCGTCATTGACACCGCGCAACTCAGCCCGGAAGAAGCGGCCCAGCACATTATTCTGCATCTGGAGCGCGAGGGCTTTATCGGGGCCAACGGCAACTAGATCAATACAACCTGGGGCAGCCCGCAAGGGCTGCCCCAAACTATGCCAATAAAGTCGATGTAAGCCATCGACTTCGTGCGATAATGCAGAACACTTCCCGTCAGGGCCGCCAGGGCAATTTCCGGCGCGCGTGGAAAGCCTTCACTGACGGGCAATTTAGGGACGTTCAAGACTCGGGAAATTGCATGGGGCTCTTAGCGGCAGAAATCCTGATCGGCTTCATAGTCGGAACGCTGATCGGGTTGACGGGATTAGGGGGCGGCGTGCTGCTGTTGCCCACGCTCATCTTCGGCCTGCACATTCCCGCCATCATCGCTGTCGGCAGCGACGCCCTCTTCAATTTTTTCACCAAAATTCCCGCCAGCATCATGCACCTCGTCAAAGGCACGGTGCGGCGGAAAGTCGTCATCGCGCTGTCCATCGGCAGCATTCCCGGCTCATACCTGGGCGTCACGTTCCTGGTCCACCTGCGTACGGTGTACGGCGCGGGGGTCAACGATTTCATCAAGTCCGCGGTCGGACTGCTCCTTGTGATCATCCCCACGCTGCTTATGTTTCAAGGGCGAATTGAAGATCACCTCGCCCACCGCCAGCCCACCATGAAGAACTTCGCCGGCATGAGCCTGATCGGGCTCATCGGCGGATTCCTGGTCGGCATCACTTCGGTGGGATCGGGCAGCATCATCATGATGATGCTGCTGCTGTTCTATTCCTTCGCGCCGAAAATCATGGTGGGCACCGACATTGCCCACGCCGTGATCCTCACGGGCGTCACCAGCCTGCTGCACTGGCGCGCCGGCAACGTCGATCCCCACCTCGTTATGTCCCTGCTGATCGGCTCAGTCCCCGGCGGAATCCTCGGCTCCCACCTCAGCGCCCGCGTCCCGGTTCTCTGGCTGCGCAGAATCCTCTGCACGGTGCTGCTGATGACGGGAGCAAGGATGCTTTGGGCGTAGGGCAGTTGCAGGTTGTCAGTTGTATAACTGAGAGCTGAGAGCTGTAACCGAGAACTGATAGCTGAAAAGTGAGAACCAAATGACATCCATCAAAGAAACCCTGGAACGCATCCACGCCGCCCTCGAAGAGGCCCGCACTGTCCTGAACACTTTCACGCCCGGCGACATCGAGGCGAAATATAAAGTCGGCACCGACCCCGTCACCGAGGCGGACCACGCCGTCGATGCCGTGCTCAAGAAAAATTTGCTGCGCCCGGGCGAAGGCTGGCTCTCGGAGGAAACGGTCGACGATTTCACCCGGCTCGACAAGCAGCGCGTCTGGGTCGTCGATCCGCTCGACGGCACGCGCGAATTCGTGCAGGGCATTCCCGAGTTCTGCGTCTCCATCGCCATGGTCGAAAACGGGATTCCCATCGCGGGAGGAATCTGCAATCCCGCCACCGACGAGCTGATTCTCGGCTCGCGCGAAACCGGCGTAACGTATAACGGCAAGCCCGCGCAACCCAGCCAGCGCAAGGACCTGCATGGCGCGCTCGTGCTCGCCAGCCGCAGCGAGGTGAAGCGCGGAGAGTGGAAGCAGTTCGAGTCCGCCGAGTTCAACATCAAGCCAATGGGCTCGGTGGCCTACAAGCTGGGCCTCGTCTCCGCCGGCAAAGCCGACCTGACCTTTACGCTCGTTCCGAAAAATGAATGGGATGTAGCGGCAGGCGCGGCGCTGGTGGAAAGCGCGGGCGGCTGGACTTTGAAGCTCGACCACACGCCGCTGCGCTGCAATCAGAAAAATCCGCTGATTTCAGGCTTGCTGGCGGGCAGCCCGTTCCTGCGCGAACCGCTGCTGGCGCTCCTCGAACGCCACGCGCAAACGGTAGAAACTCCGCGCAGCTAACTCGCGGCCCAAAAAATCCGTCACGGCGTGAAGGAATTGTGGCGCGGACACTCTAGTCCGCGCTGCCCCCGTCATCATTCTTCGTCCTACCAGCCTCGCCCTACCAGCAAATTCCTTGGTAAATTTTCGCGCCTTCCGGCCTCTTCGCTCGATCCAGATGAATCAGGTCAATCACAATCTGCTCGGGCCGCAGAACTTCTGCAAGCCGCTCTTTGCTCGCCGATTTATTGCCGAGAATCACAACCTCAGCCGATTGCATCACGCTCCGAAGATCGTCAGTCAGCACCGAACCAATATGCGGAATCACCTCTTCGATGTATTGCCGATTCGCTCCCGCCAATCGTCCCAGCGAAACGTCTTCGTCCCAAACGCGCACTTCCAGTCCTTCTCCCATCAATCGCTTAATAAGCTGCACCAGAGGACTCTCGCGTAAATCGTCCGTCCCCGCCTTGAAGCTGAGTCCAAGCTGCGCGATCTTCTTCTTCCCTGTGCTCAAAACCATATCGACCGCGCGATCGATGTGCTCTGCATTACTCGGCATCAACGACTCCAGCACTGGCAGCTTCAGGTCGAGCTCCTTCGCCTTGTAGGTAATCGCGCGCAGGTCTTTCGGCAGGCACGATCCTCCGAAAGCAAAGCCCGGCGAAAGATATGCCGACGAAATGTTGAGCTTGGTATCGGAGGTAAAGATTCTCGTCACAGCCTGCGGATCGACCCCGAGATGCTTGCACATCGTTCCCATCTCGTTGGCGAACCCGATCTTCAGCGCGTGGTAGCAATTCGAGAAGTACTTCACCATTTCGGCGACAGCAATCGTCGTCTCGTAGAGCGGCGCTGGCAAACCCTGGTAAAGCTCACGCACCGGCGCAAGATGATTCACGTCGCTCGCTCCCAGAATTGTGTACGGAGGATTGAGGAAGTCCGCGACCGCGCTGCCCTCGCGCATGAACTCCGGGTTGTAGCAGACGGAGAAACCTTGTCCGCACTTCTTGCCGCTCTCGCGCTCCAGGTTCGGAATCACAAGGGTTTCGGTTGTGCCCGGCAAAGCCGTGCTGCGCAGCACAAACACGTGCGGAGACGGTTTCTGGCGAATTGCGGCCCCGATCTCGCGCGCTACACTTTCGATGTGGCTGAGATCGAGCTTGCCGTTCTTCAGGCTCGGTGTTCCGACGCAGACAAAAGAGATATCGGAGTTGAGCACGGCATCGGTTGCATCGGTGGTCGCGCGCAGCAGAGACGCTTTGTGCGCTTCGGCAACCAGTTCGCTCATGCGCGCCTCGATGATCGGAGTGCGCCCCGAATCGAGCATCTCAACCTTGGCGCGGCTCACATCCACGCCAATCACCTTATGGCCCATGGAAGCGAAGCACGCAGCCGACACGGAACCAACATATCCCAAGCCAAAAATGCTCACGGACAAGCCCAAGCGAGTTCTCCCAAGTACGGTATTTTTACCGGCAGGCGTAACCCTGAACTATACCAAGTCCGGGAAAGTTGGGACGGGCCTTTTCACCATGTAAGATAAACGTATCTGTGGCTTCAGGATGGCACAACAAGCTGGCGCGCGTCTCCCGCATGGATTGGGAGGAAATACGCACGCGCGCAGGGCAGGAACTTCACCGCCGCGGCGATCTGTTGCGGCATCGCCTGGGATGGAAAGCGGAAGCGATCCGCCTTCGCCAGACAGCGGAACCCGCGGGCCGATTCTTCTTCACCGCCAAGGAAGCCGCGACGCGCGTGGAGTTGTTGCGCCAACACCTGCCCGAACAGGCCGCCGCGATTGTGCGCGAGGCGGACGAAATCTGCCAGCATCGCTTTCGCGTGCTTGGCTATGAAGGTCTGATTTATGGCGCGAGCGAGACCGGGGAGATTGACTGGCATCTCGATCCGGTTCACGGCAAGCGCGCGCCGCTCGATCCATGGTTCAAGATTCCCTTCCTCGACTTCGCGGTCGTCGGTGACCACAAGGTCATCTGGGAAGTAAACCGGCATCAGCATTTGGTGACGCTGGCGAAGGCGTGGCTGCTGACCAAAGATGCGAAGTACGTTCGCGAACTAATGGCGCAGTGGCGAAGCTGGCAGAAGGCGAATCCGTATCCGCTGGGTATCAATTGGGGTAGCACGCTGGAAGTGGCGTTTCGCAGCCTGTCGTGGATTTGGATCGAGCGGTTGCTGGCGGGGAACGCGGCGAAGGAGCCGGCTTCGGCGGAACATGCGACACCGGGTCCAGAAACTGCAAGCATCGAGGAGTTCCGAGCCGAACTTCTGCCCGCGCTGGCGTTTCACGGACGCTATATCGAGCGCTATTTATCGACGTACTTTTCTCCGAACACGCACCTGCTGGGCGAAGCGGTGGCGATGTTCTTCCTGGGAACGCTGTATCCGCAGATGCCGCACGCAGCGCGGTGGAAGAGCGAAGGTTGGAGAATCGTGCTCCACGAGGCAACGAGACAGGTGCGGCCCGATGGAGTTTACTTCGAGCAGTCGCTGTATTACCACGTCTACGCG
The DNA here is from genome assembly GCA_003139095.1 of Acidobacteriaceae bacterium. GTDB lineage: Bacteria > Acidobacteriota > Terriglobia > Terriglobales > Acidobacteriaceae > Acidiflorens. The sequence continues at coordinate 87,158 of PLHW01000073.1, read as the reverse complement.
CTCGACTTCTTTCTGTATGCGCGCCTGCTGGCGGCGGCGAACGAAGTGGATGTTCCTGCGGCGTATGACGGTGTGCTGAATAGAATGCTGGATGTGGTGGAGGCGTTGGCGCAGGCTGGACCGGCGGAAGGTTTTGGCGACGACGACGGCGGACGATTGTTCGATCCTCGGCGCGATCACACGGAGCACATGACCGACCCGCTCGCCATTGGCGCGCTCGCCTACGGGCGCGACGATCTAAGCGCGGCGCGGTTGACGGAGGAATCGATCTGGCTGTTTGGCGAGCACGCGGTGGAGAAGCTGGGCCAGCCAAATGCGGCGCGCGGCTTGGCATCTGGCGGTGGCTCGTGCGCATTAGCCGATGGCGGCCTGTATGTGCTCTCGGCCTCGGAACCGCTGCGGCAGACCATGATGATCGATGCCGGACCGCAAGGCGTGGGCCGCTGCGGCCACGGACACGCCGACGCGCTCAGCATGCGATTGACGATGGGCGGAGCGCGCTGGCTGGTGGATGCGGGCAGCGGCGTTTATATTTCGGACGATCCGGCGGATCGCAATAGTTTCCGCGGAACCGCGGCGCACAACACCCTGCGTGTGGATGGCGCGGACCAGGCAGTTGCGGGCGAACCGTTTTCGTGGACGGACATACCGACAGCGCGCGTGGACAATTGGGCCGTCGGAAAGAGCTTTACGTATTTTGCAGGGTCGCACAATGGATACACGCGGCTGGCCGACCCGGTGACGCATCGACGCTCCGTACTGTGCGTGGAGGGCGGGATTTGGATGGTGCGCGATGTTGCGCTGGGCAAAGCCGAGCACGATTTGGAACTCAATTGGCATTTTGCCAGCGATGTTTCAGTGGAGGAGTGGGGAGCGGGAGAGTTCGTCGCGACGCGATCGAGCGCGACAAGCGCGGCATTGCGGATGGTTCTACCCGCCGATACCGCGTGGAAGACAAGCATTGCCGGAGGCTTGATTTCTCCCGCGTATGGGCGCTATGAGGCTGCTCAGGTAGTACGAAGCGAGGCGCGGGCAAAACTTCCGGCGGAGATTTCGACGATCCTCGTTGCCGATGCGCGTATGGAGCAACGCTGCAGTCCGGCACGGTTGGTCGCGGCGCAAGGCACATCTGTGCAAGCCTATGAGTTGCACGATCGCGGTGAAACGTATGGCTTTTTCTTTGCGCTAGAAAATCGCACCTGGAGTTTGGGACCGTGGTCGTCGGATGCAGAGATGCTGTATTGCAGAATTGCCGATGACAAACTCGCGCAGTTGATTATGATCGGCGGGAGTAGGGTGAGCTGGCAAGGGCAGCCGCTCGTCGAAACAAGCGGGGCGACGAAGTTCGCCGAATGGCGAAAGGCAGACGGGATGCGGAATCCGGTCGATTGCTTCTTGACGACAGAATTGCTGGATGAACTCGCGCGAGGCTCGAAGACGCTGTCAATTGTCGCGAGCGCAACTTCTTCCTACGTGGAGAAACACTGATGTGCGGAATCGCAGGAATTCTTGAACTGAAGCGGGATGCGCGGGCGAACGCTGCGGCGTTGCGCGAAATGTGCCGGGTCATGGTGTATCGCGGGCCGGATGACGAGGGATTCTACATCGACGGCGCCGTCGGCCTGGGCATGCGGCGGTTGAGCATCGTCGACCTCGCGACTGGACATCAGCCGATCTCGAACGAAGATGGCTCGCTGTGGATCGTGTTCAACGGGGAAATTTACAACCATGGCGAATTGCGCGAACAGCTGATTGCGCGCGGCCATTTGTACAGCACGCACACCGACACCGAAACCATTGTTCATTTGTTCGAAGAGTATGGGGCCGATTGCGTAAACAAACTGCGCGGCATGTTCGCGTTCGCCATCTGGAACCGGAATACCAGGACGTTGTTCATGGCGCGCGACCGGCTCGGCATCAAGCCTCTTTATTACAAGCTGACGCCGGAGCGGTTGCTATTCGGGTCGGAGATTAAGGTTCTGCTGGCGCATGGTGGCATCCGCCCGGAATTCAATCGGGCGGCGCTGCCGGAGTACCTGGCGTTCGGGTATTTATCGGGTGAGGATACGTTTTACTCCGGGATTCAAAAGCTTCTGCCGGGCCACACGATGACGATGGGTCTCGACGGCAAGTCGGAGATCAAACAGTACTGGGACCTGGACGCGTCAAAGCTGCACGAGTCGCGCGATGAGAACTACTACGTCCGCACGTACCGCGAACTGCTGGAAGGCGCGGTCGAGAGCCATCTGATGAGCGATGTGCCGCTCGGGATGTTTTTGAGCGGCGGGCTCGACTCGAGCGCAGTGGCGGCGCTGATGACGAAGATCCGGCGCGAACCGATCGAGACTTTTTCGGTCGGCTACGGCGAGCAGAGTTACAGCGAACTGCCGTTTGCGCGCACGGTGGCAGCGCACATTCAGTCGAAACATCGCGAGGTGATCGTCGGCGAGGAGGATTTTTTTGGCGCACTGCCGCACTTGATCTGGCATGAAGACGAGCCGATCACGTGGCCGTCAAGCGTGTCGCTATATTTTGTGGCCAAGTTGGCGCGCGAAAGCGTGGTGGTGGTGCTGACGGGCGAGGGCAGCGACGAAACGCTGGCGGGCTACACCCGGTACGCCTTCACGTTGAAAAATGCGGCGCTGGACCGGGTGTATCGCGGCGTAGTGCCGAGCGCGGTGCGGCGGGGATTGCGAAACGTGGTGGCAACTTCGTCGCTGCTGGGAGCGACGCTGCGGCGAAAACTGGAACACACGTTTGTCGGAAAAGACGGCGGCGCGTGGGACTCGTTCTATTTCGACAATTTCTTTTCCGCGTTTGGCGCGGACGAACAGGCCGGCCTGCTGACGGCGGAGTGCGCGCGCGAGTTCGCGCCGCAGAGTGCGTACACAAATGTATTGGCATTCTGGGAGCGGTCGGCGGCGCAAGCCGGCGGCGAGATGCTGCAAAGGCTGCTCTACACCGACATCAAGACCTACCTCGTCGAGTTGCTGATGAAGCAGGACAACATGAGCATGGCGGCGTCCATCGAGAGCCGCGTGCCTTTCCTCGATCACGTGCTGGTAGAGTTTGCGGCGCGGATTCCGCGCGAGATGCAGATTCGCGGGCTGGCCGGAAAGCGGATTCTGAAAAAGGCGATGGAGGACCTGTTGCCGCACGAGATTATTTACCGGCCGAAGCTGGGATTCCCGACGCCGTGGAGTGGCTGGCTGACGGGGCGCCGGCTGGAGGCGATTCGCAGTCTGGTGCTGGAGCCGCGCAGTTTGCAGCGCGGATATTTCCGGCGCGAGGCGATTGAGAGGCTGTTCGACGAGCACGCCGCCAGGCACCGCGACAATTATGACCGCATCTGGCGCCTGCTGAATCTGGAGCTGTGGCATCGCGTCTGTTTGGAAGGCGAACCGCACAGCGAAGTTGCCACGCCGGAGATGCGGATGGTAACGACGACGTAGGAACGGGCAGGTTGCCGTGCGTTCCACGTTTGTGGCGCAACATTTATGGGTCAACATTGATGGCTCACCCCGGCATGATTTTTCTGATGTACCACGAACTCGAGATGGCAAGCCGCGGGTTATGCCAGTCGGAACCGGGATATGTCCGGTACATTCTGCCGGTGGAGACGTTTCGAAGCCAGATGAAGTGGTTGCAGCAGGCGGGCGTGCGCGGACTGAACGTGAGCCAGGCGCTCAAGTATCCCGCCGGGCCCGGCGTGTGCATCACGTTCGACGATGGCTGCGAGACGGACCTGATTGCGGCCGCTCCGATTCTTCGTGACTTGAACCTTAACGCGACGTTTTATCTGACCGCGGGATTTCTTGGGAAACCCGGCTACTTGAGCGCGGAGCAGGCGCGCGAACTGGATGCGGCGGGTTTCGAGATCGGCTGCCACTCCATGACCCACGCCTATCTTTCGGATTTGGACGAGTTCGGATTGAAACGCGAAATCGTTGAGGCAAAGCAGCGACTGGAGGAAATCATGGGGCATGAGATCGAGCACTTCTCTTGCCCCGGCGGACGGTACAACGCGCGTACAATTGCCGTGGCTCGGAGCGCGGGGTTCAGGTCGGTGGCGAACAGCGAGTTCCACGAGAACACGCCGGCGACGAGCGCGTACGATTTGGGGCGCGTGGCAATGCTGCGGGACCTGCCGCTCGGAAAGTTCGGCGCGGTTTGCCGGGGCCAGGGGCTTTGGAAAAAGCGCCTGTGGCACCAAATTCGCCGGGGCCTGCAAAAGATGATTGGGAACCGGATGTACGATCGAGTGCGCGGCGCCCTGCTAGGGGAATCCCCGGAGTAATCTGCGTAACCAATATTTGGGCCGAGTCTTTACCTTAAATTTAGGCAAACCGCTGATAATAAGACACAGGCAAAAAGTGCACGAGAACGGGCGTCCCGCGCGGCTTTCAGTAAGGTGACGAAAGGTCATACGCAGGGAACGCCGCGGCTCTGGAATCCGTACAGGCAAAATTCAGATGCACTAACGCGTATTCAATTGACCTTGTGATATCTGGGCAACGGCGTCCAGTATAGATAGATTCAGCATGTGGACACGCTCGACACGTCCCCACAATCGAACGTCGAGGTTTCATAATGCAGCGATTTAAAACTGGTTTTTCGGAAGCTGGCACACTCACGGAACGCTCTACAAACCGCATTTACCTGGCTGTAATTCTTATCGCAATTTCTCTAATTCTCAGTTCGTGCGGGACATCAGCGTCAGCGAGCAGCGCACAGGGCCAAGCGTTGGCCCTCTCGGGCACACTTCCCGCCGGGGAAGTCAGCCAATCCTATAATGCCGTGCTTTCTGTTTCTGGAGGCGCGTCGCCGTATCAATTCTCGCTGGCGTCGGGCGCATTGCCGCCGGGCGTGAGCTTGAATGCCGCTAATGGATCGTTCACAGGCCAGCCTACCGCGGAAGGCACCTATACATTTTCTGTGCAGGTGACCGACAGTCCGCGTATGGATAAAGGCACGCAATCGTATTCGGTGCCGGTCAAAGCCAAGAGTGGGATCGGGGTGAGCGTCGCTCCGGCCACGGTCACGGTCGCGTCAGGCGGAACGCAGCAATTTACGGCTACGGTCACGGGGACGGCAAACACGGCCGTCAACTGGGCGGCTTCGGTGGGTTCGGTGAGCAGCAGCGGACTGTATACCGCGCCCAGCGTAAAAGTGACGACGCAGGCGACGGTGACGGCGACCAGCCAGGCCGATCCAACGGTATCGGCGAACGCAGCCGTGACGGTCACAGCCGGGCAGGGACAGGGCCTGCAAATCAATACTTCCGGACTTCCGCAGGGAGAGCAGGGGCAGACGTACTATGCGGCATTCACAGCCTCGGGCGGAACCCAGCCGTACAGTTGGCGTATATCGTCGGGCAATGGCCCGGCGGGAATCACGCTGAACGCGGATGGAGAGTTCTCCGGCACGCCGACCGCGACCGGCGCCTTCAATTTCGGGGTAACGGTAACGGATGCGGCCAACCACACCGCCAGCGGGAATTTTAGTGTGTTGGTGGTGAGCAGCAGCGGCTACGACGGACCGGCGCAGCTCCCGATCGCGACCGTGGATGCTTCTATGGCGGCGTCTCCGGCGCCGGGTGCAGTCATCAACGTAAATGCGGGAGGCAATTTACAGGCGGCCCTGAACAGCGCGCAATGCGGACAGACAATTCAACTGCAAGCGGGCGCGACCTTCAGCGGGCCGTTCACATTGCCGGCCAAAGGATGCAACGACCAGAATTGGATCATTATCCGAACCAGTTCTCCGGACAGCGCGCTGCCGGCGGAAGGACAGCGCCTGACGCCGTGCTATGGGGGCGTAGCCTCGCTGGAGGGACGGCCGGCCTATTCCTGCCAGAACCCGAAGAATGTGCTGGCAAGGGTACAGATGGCGGTGGGTGGGACCGGCCCATTCGTGCTTGCGAATGGGGCGAATTACTACCGGATCATCGGCCTTGAAATCATGCGGCCCACCGGCGTGAAAGGAAACGCGACTCTCGTGGGACTGGCTGGCACCGCCGACCATATCATCCTGGATCGCTCCTGGCTGCATGGGCAGGCGCAGGATGAAACCTCCGACGGCGTTTCGCTTTCCGGTGGAACGTATATCGCAGTCGTTGGTTCATACTTCAACGATTTCCACTGCATCTCAGTTACTGGCAGCTGCACAGACTCGCACGCCGTCAGCGGCGGCGTCACCACAACGCAGGACGGTCCGTACCTGATCCAGAACAACTTCCTCGAGGCGGCGGGCGAAGCGGTGATGATGGGCGGCGGAGGCGCAACCTTGACGCCCACCGATATTACGATCACCGGCAACCACTTCTTCAAGCCGTGGCAGTGGATGAAGGGCAACTCGCCATTTGTAGGTGGGCCGACCGGCAATCCGTTCGTCGTGAAAAATCACCTCGAGCTGAAGAACGCAATCCGCGTGCTGGTCGAGGCGAACCTGATGGAAGATTCCTGGGGCGGCTTCTCGCAGAAGGGCCATGGCATTCTGCTGACGCCGAAAAATCAACACACCAGGACGGGAGCGAACGTTTGCCCGCTTTGCCAAGTTACAGATGTGACGGTCCGCTATACGCAGATCTCCCATGCAGGCGGAGGCATGGTATTGGCGACCGCCATCTCGGGAGACGGAAGCGACGGAGCGCCGGCCTTGGCCGGAACTCGCTTCAGCATCCATGATGTGGTGATGGACGACCTGAGCACAAAGTATTTTGGCGGCGGCGGCGGGTTCATGATCTCAAATAGCTGGCCCAAGAACCCAATCAACACCATTACCATCAATCACGTTACTGTATTCCCCGATGCCCAGAGCAGTGTCCTGTCGATCGGGAACCTGGCTGGCGATCCACCGATGTATGGATTGGTTTTCACCAACAACCTGACGACGACGGGCAGATATCCGGTATGGAATGTGTTTGGCGGAGGGCTGCAAAGCTGCTCGCAGGCTGACGTTCCCATTACCAGCATTGAGAACTGCTTCACGACCTATACGTTCCAGACCAACGGACTGATCTCCAGTCCGTCGCACTTTCCTCCATCGAAGTGGCCGACACAGAACCTCTTCCCGGCTACCCCGGCGGATGTTCAGTTCGTCAACTACAACAACGGCAATGGCGGCAATTACCAACTCCAGCCAACCAGTCCTTACAAGAATGCCGGAACCGATGGAAAAGATCTGGGCGCCGACATTGTGGGGTTGCAAGCCGCTTTGGGCGGAGTGGAATAGCGTTCGCCCGTTCGATGAAAGAGGTCCGCGGTTCGAGCCGCGGACCCTTTTCTTTTTGTGCCGTTCTTGCGCGAAATCGTCCGCGTTGGGCGAGGAGTCGCTTACGCGTCCTCCGGATTCACGGATGAGGCAGCGACCGCCTCTTCGCTATCCATCGAGCTGGGTGGGCCGGTCATCTGCTTGATGGCGGCGTCCCGCCAGCCCACGGGATGTTCGACCGTCCGCAGAAGCGGGGCAAGGATCGACGCGGAGAGACCTCGGCCCACGTCTCCGACAATCTGTACGGTGCTCGCCGAAAAATTCGCAATAGGCCAGCGAAACGGGTCGAAGGCATGGCGCACGAGCGATATCTTCCCGGGGTCATAGGCGAGCAGTTGCGCGCCCACCCAATCCATCGCGGCCGCGTTATTGGAGCCAATCATCAGGCCGAGATCGAGCGGGTCGGGCGCGAGCGGTCCATTTCCCTGCCCGGCAATCACCGCGTCGGCGATGTGGATCACGCGGCGTTGAATCTCATTGCTCATCGTGCCATCGGGCCGCCCGTAAAGCAGAATGCGATTCAGATCGAGGCACGTCCGCCAGATCGTGTCGTTGCCGGACCAGGAGCCGTCCATGCCGACGCGGTCGCCGCGAGCGCGGGAGGCCCGCACCAGCAGCGCGAAACAAAGATGCCACAGCATCCCGCCCGCATACGAAGTAGTCACGTTCTGGCGATCGCTGACGTATTCGAGCGCGCGCTTTAAGCTTCCGTCGTCAGGGTAATTATCGCCGCCGGTTTTTGGACCGCCGAGCCGATGATGCGGCAGATACTCTTTGTTGCCGTTGATGCCGATCAGATTCTTGAGCGCACAGGTGACGCCGGCTTTTTTGTGCGTCTTGAGCTTAGGGAGGTTGATGAGCACATCGGCTTCGACCACTTCGCGCGCAACCAAATATTGATGGACGCCCGGATGATGCGTCTTGGCCATCAGGCGATGGTCGTACCAGGCGACGCGAAATCGGTCTTCACGATTGCTGATCGGCTCCAGCAGGCTTTCGCGGCCCAGGTCGAAGAGAACGAATTGATCTTCGGATTGTAGATTCTCGGAGGCGACGCGCACGCCGCCCACCAGCACGCATGTAGTGCGGCGAAAATCGCGCACGCCCTTGAATCGCGGCTCGCGGCTCATCAATTGGCGCGACCAAATATCGAGGCCCGTGGATTTGACGAGAACGTCGAAATCGCAGCCCTGAATGGGCGCATCGCCGACGAGCACTTCGGCAGCGCCCGAGCGCAAGGCCGCATCGGTGGCGGCGCGAATCACGGAAGCATGCGTTACGAGGCAGTCGATTCCACCCGGGCCGTCATTCCGATGAAGAACCAGATTAGGTTTGATGAGGACGCGCGCGCCGCGCGGAATGACGCGGCCGAATGGGCCCTCGTCACTCGACCATTCGAGCGCATCGGCCAACCGGACAAGCGCCTGCGAAACGGCGTTGTCGCCCTGTTCGGCGGATGGATAAGAGCACGACGGCAGGCGCGCGATTCCCACCGCGGGCGAAAAGGCGTGAGTGGGAAGAGAGTTTTCCGTCATGTTCAAGAATTCGATCTCGCTGTCTCACGCTCGACGGCAGCGTCGGCGCTGACATCGGAGCGCGTGAAGCGATGCTTGCCGGCGGAAGAGAGGGCGATCGTATCCACTTCGCGCACATTCACGCGCACGGGATGCTCGGGTGTCACCGCCTGAATCTGTCGAATCGAATCCTGTATCTTGGCCTGCCGCTCCGCGGCGTGGCCGGGTCCGGGCACAATCAACAAATCGATCTCGTCGATCGCGGTCTGGTGAAATTGAAAGTTTACGATGCCGTCGCTGCCGTACATCAGGTGGGTGAAAAATTCGCCGTGCACAACGCGTCCGCCGGGGAAGAGGAAATTGTCGCTGGTGCGGGCAATTTCCAGCCGCATAAGCGGGAAATTACTTCCGCACGAGCAAATGTCGGAGGAGAGATAGCCGCAGTCTTCGTTGCGATAACGAATAAAAGGCATCGAGTAATTCTGAAGAGACGTCAGCAGGAAGGGCCTGGGCGCGTCGCCCTCCGCCTTGTCCTCTTCGATGGCAACAAAGTCCGCGTTGATGTGCATTCTGCCAAGCGCGCACTCAGCGGCAATGTTCTGCACTTCGCTGGAGCCGTAGCTGTCGAAAACCTTGCACCCAAAAACCCGTTCGATGGCTTCGCGCTGCGGCTGGTATAGCTTTTCCGCGGTGGTGAATGCGCCCTTGACCCCGCCAATGGTCTTGCCTTTACTTTCCAGAAATGAGGCAAACCGCGCGATGGTCGAGGCATATCCGAGGATCACGCGGGGGCGAATGCGGGCGAAAATTTTCTCCCAGTTTGCCATGTCCTTCTCGCCGGCAAAGAACGGATCGAACTGATACTGGCGGCGGATGATCTGGCGCACTTCAAATTCCAGGCGCGACATGGCATACAGTTTGTCGTTGCCGCCCCAGAAAAACGCAATCATCTCGCCCGGATGCCAGCCGCACTGGGTGAGATTTCGATAAGTGCCGGCATCGCTCGCCAGCATATACTCGCGGCTGCGAAAAAATTTCAGCGGCACGCCGGTCGAACCGCCGCTGAAGTGCGGGCACAAACTTTTGAGGGGCACATCTTCGCGCACCAAGTCGGGCTGGTTCTCGCGAATGATGTCTTTGGTCAGGATGGGAATCCGGCTGAAGTCGTCCCATGTGCGAATATCCTGGCTCTTCATACCCAACCGGCGAAACAGTGCGCGGTAGTAAGGCACGTGAGCTTCGGCGTGGGCTAGAATCGCCCTCAGGTCGCGGAACTGTTGCTCACGGATTTCATCAGGAGAGCGGAAAGGTGCGCTCTCAATTTCTTTGAGTTTCCCGAGCAGGTCCGCTCCACGCATTCGGCAGGCGGCGGCGAGCAGCGCGCGCCCCCAAAAGGGACCGTAATCCGCCGCAGAGGCCATCAGCGGCTGCTCCCCAGACCTCGCGCACCCGGACGCCGGCGGCCGCAACGCGAACGATTGCGGGCCATCATAAGCGGGAAGCCCTCATTCCGAAACTATAGCACGCGGCGAGCGGGGGCTATGCCAGGGCACGGCGCGCACCTTAGGTGACTTCGGTAATCACTGGATTCATAAGGCTTTCAAGCCGTCGCCCCGACGCTGCGTGTTAAGATTTTCTGTGACCCTTGCCGACGCCTAATCCAAGTGATCGCAAGCATTTCCCTGTCTTCGTGATGGGCTGCCATCGCTCCGGCACAAACCTGCTTTATGACATGCTGCTGTCGTCCGGCGGTTTTGCCATCTACCGCGGCTATTTGCCGATCTACAAGGTTCTGATCGCCCGCTATGGGGCGATGGCGAGCCGCGCACACCGCGAAAAGATCGTCGCAACCTGGCTGCGCAGCAAGGGCTTCCGCCGCACGGGACTGGGCCCGGAGTATTTTTCTCCGCGCATCGAAAACGAGTGTCGCACCGGAGGAGACTTCATTCGCGTGGTGCTCGATACGGTCGCCGGGCAGCAGAACGCCCAGCGCTGGGCGTTTTACGATCCCGACAACGTTCTCCATTTCCGGCGCGTCAAAAAAGACATCCCGAATGCACTGCTGGTGCACATCATTCGCGACGGACGCGACATCGCGCTCTCGCTCAAAAAAATGCGCGGCTTCGCGCCACTGCCATGGGACCGCGACGAAACCAGTAGCCTGGTTGCGACTGCGCTTTATTGGAAGTGGATGGTGCACCATGGGCGCGAGGCCGGATGCCTGTTTCCCGCCGATTACATCGAGATTCGCTACGAGGACCTGATTACCAATCCGCGCGAAACACTAGGCCGATTGGGCGGTTTCATCGATCACGATCTTGACTACGATCGCGTGCAGCAGGCGTCCCTCGGCAGCCTCTCCAAAACAAATTCGTCCTTCAAGGAAGAAGCGGCCAAAGAAAAAATCAATCCTCTGCGCCGCTGGAAGGAGCGGCTTTCGCCCGCCAACGTCGCCGCCATCGAAAGCACTGTCGGCGACTGCCTCGAGGAAAACGGCTACCAGCTTTCGCTTCCGGCAAACCAGCGCCGCATCAGTCCGCGCCACTCCATCATGAGCGCGGTGTATCCCGCATTCCTCAGCAGCAAACTGTGGCTCAAAGTGAATACGCCGGTTGGGCGACTGGCCAACATGTCGGCGCTCGAACTCATCGAAGAACCGGCGCCGGTCGCCGGGATGGCGTCGCACTCCAAACCATCATGAACACCGCGACCAAGACGCCGGACGTGCAGGCGCGCGCTGCGTCGCCTGGAGCGCCCCCCTCCACTCCGCGCTCGCTGGCGCCCGTGTTCGTCTTAGGCTGCGGACGCTCGGGGACGAAGTTTCTCTATCACACGCTTCTTTCCGGCGGAGGCTTCGCCGTCTATTTCGCCGAGAGCAACACGTTCAACCTGCTCGGCGTGCGCTTTGGCAATCTCGCGCGGCGCGCCAACCGCCGCAAGTTGCTCGATACCTACTACAAGAGCAATCTTTTCGAGCGCACTGGGCTCAAGCGCGAAGACGTCGACGAGCGCGTCATGAACGATTGCCGCAATGCCGGCGACTTCTTGCGCATCGTGATGGAGGCCATGGCGCGCCGACAGGGCGTGCCGCGCTGGGCCGAATGCACTCCGCTGCACCTGCTCAATCTGCCGCTGATCAAGCGCCTGGTGCCCGACGCGCTCATCATTCATATCATCCGCGACGGGCGCGACGTCACCGCGTCCCTGCACCGCATCGGATGGATCCGTCCTTTCCGCTGGGACCGCAGCCGCGCCTGCATTGTGCCGGCCATTTTCTGGCGCTGGATTGTCGGCAAAGGCCGCCGCTACGGTCGTGCGATGGGCGGCGACTACATGGAAGTTCACTACGAGGATGTGGTACGCAATCCGCGCGAAACGCTGGCCCAGATCGGCCAGTTCATCGAGCAGGACTTGGACTATGATCACATCCAGCAAGTGGCGCTCGGTTCGGTGCACGATCCAAATTCTTCGTTTCGCGGCGATGGCAAGGAGGCTGAGGCGCAGACAATTGGGCGCTGGAAGACGAACTTCACGGCCGGCGAGGTGCGCGACATCGAGAGCATCCAGGCCGACCTGCTGCGAGCGACCGGATATGCGCTGACCACACCGCCGGACGAGTTGCGGCCGTCGCTGGCCGTGCGCCTGATGAGTTTTCTCTACCCGCTGTACTTCGATCTCAAATTCTGGTTGAAGTCAGAAACGCCATTGGCCCGCATGGCAAACACAGGACGCATGGGAATCAACAAGAGCAAAAGCATCCACAAGAGTGGGGGCGCCCCATCCTAGCGTCGCGTTTTTGGCGACGTTAAGGTGGGTTCACAATAGACGCTGAAACAATGTCGGCAGACCACAATCCAGCCAATCGGCGCGCAGAAATCGACCAGCACATCGCCGATGGCAACTTCGATCGCGCGGCCAGCGCACTGCGCGAACTCTGGCGGCGCGAGGCCAGTTCGGCGACGGCCAGTTTTGTCAGCTCACGCCTCGACCAACTGCGCGAAAAACTTCCGCTCTCGAAATTCAAGCTCGCCATTCTGCGTTCGTTCACGGTCGAGCCCATTCTGCCGCTGCTGCGCGCCGAAGCTTTCGCCTGCGGAATCGATCTCGCAATTCATCTCGGCGACTTCAACACTTACGTGCAGGAGATCGTCGACGCCGACAGTTCTCTCTACCGCTTCGCGCCGAACGCGGTCGCACTCGCGGTTCGCAGCGAGGATGTAGCGCCCGATCTTGCCCGCGGATTTTCCGACATGACGCCCGAATCCGCGCAACAGGCCGCGGAGCGCGTCGTGCACAACTATGAGCAGTGGGTGAATTCATTCCGCGCGCACAGCCAGGCCGCGCTCATCCTGCATTCGCTCGAACGCCCCATGCATCCGAGCTTTGGCGTGCTCGACAGCCAGAGCGAAACGGGACAATCCGGCCTCACCCGCCAGATCAACCGCGAACTGCGCCGCATTGCCTCCGAAGTGCGCGGCGTATACGTGCTCGACTACGACGCGCTGGTCGCGCGCTACGGCAGCGCGCACTGGCATGACGAGCGTAAATGGCTGATGGCGCGTCTGCCCATCGCAGCCGATCATCTGCTCCACATGGCGCGCGAGTGGATGCGTTTTATCGTGCCGCTTACCGGCCGCACCGCCAAATGCCTGGTCGTCGATCTCGACAACACGCTCTGGGGCGGCATCATCGGCGAAGACGGCATGGCGGGGATCAAAGTCGGCGCGGAATATCCCGGAGCCGCGTTCCAGGCCCTTCAGCGCGCGATGCTCGACCTGGCACGCAGGGGAATACTGCTGGGGATTTGCAGCAAAAACAACCTTGACGACGCGATGGAAGCGCTCGAAACGCATCCCGGAATGCTCGTGCGGGCGAAAGATTTTGCGGCAATGCGGATCAACTGGAGCGACAAGTCGCAGAACCTGCGCGAGATTGCACAAGAGTTGAACATTGGAATCGATGCGCTCGCCTTTCTCGACGACAATCCGTTCGAGCGCGAGCAGGTTCGCGCCGCGCTGCCGGAAATCACCGTCATCGAAATTTCCGCGAATCCGCTGGAATACGCCACGGCCGTGCGCGATTGCGCGGCCTTCGAGCGCCTCGCGTTGTCGGCGGAGGATCAGCAGCGCACCGCCATGTACGCCGAGCAGCGCCAGCGCGCCACGGCCGAACAAAAATTCCAATCGAAGGAAGATTTTTTCCGCTATCTGGAGCAGGAAGCGGATCTCGACCCAGTCAGCGATTTGACGCTGGCGCGCGTCGCGCAACTTACGCAGAAGACCAATCAGTTCAACGTGACGACGCGGCGTTACAGTGAAGCCCAAATTGCGGAGATGGCCAAACGCGCGGACTGGCACATCTTCTCCATCAAAGTGCGCGACCGTTTTGGCGACCACGGACTGGTGGGCGTCGCGATCACGCACGACAACGGCCAGCAGTGTGAGGTCGATACGTTCCTCTTGAGCTGCCGCGTAATCGGACGGACAGTGGAGACGGCGCTGCTCGCGCACATCGCCAAAAGCGCCGCGGAGCGCGGCTGTCAGCGTCTCATCGGGTGGTTCCTGCCCACGAAAAAGAATGCGCCGGCGCGCGATTTTTATCGCGAGCACGGATTTGCGCCCGGCGAGACCAACGACAGCGGTACTCTGTGGGTGCTCGACTTGAAATCCTCAAAGCTGGCAAGCCCGGAGTGGATTAAGCTGAACGTGACAGAAACGGCGACCACGCGGTAAACGCGGAGTGAGCATTAAGTTCGCAGAGAAACATTGACCAGTTCTCTGCGTCCTCAGCGCACTCTGCGGTTCGAGATTTTTTGCCGATGGCAAACGAGGGAAGCGATTTGAGCACGTTCGATGAAGTGCAAGGCATTGCCAGCGACATCTTCGGAGTCGCCGTGGCGAAGCTCACTGCTGATTCCTCTCCCGACACCGTCGACACCTGGGACTCGGTGCAACATTTGAACCTGGTCCTCGCGCTGGAGGAACGATTCGGCTTGCAACTTTCTCCCGAAGAGATCGACCAGATGAAAACGCTGGGCACGACTGCGGCGCTGATTCAAACCAAACTTCAAACCTCTCCGAGATAGTTTTGGCTATCGTTATCCAGCCATATCGCCCGGAACACGAATCGGCGGTGCAGGATTTCAATCGCCGGTTGCAGAAATCTTCGGGCGATCCAAATCTCGTTTTCTCGCAAAGCGCCGTCCCGCGCTGGCTTCCGCCCGTCGGCAACAGCCCTGTCTGGAACGAGTTCTACGTGGCCGTCGACGCCTCGCCGGGCGAGAAGCCATCGGTGCGCGGAACTTACGCGTTGACGCAGCAGATGATTTTCATTCGCGGCAAGGGCCTCGAGCGAATTGCCTGCTATCATCACCCGCTTTCCGAAGGCATCGTCGACCGGAAATACGCGAGCGTGGGGGTGCTGCTGGCGCGCGACGCACTGGCCCGGCAGCCTCTTCTCTACGCGCTCGGCATGGGCGGAGCGGACACGCCCATCGCCAAAATGCTCAAGGCCCTCGGATTCACCCTGAGCGCAATTCCCTTCTATTTCCGCGTCATGCATCCGGCAAAGTTTTTGCGCGAGATGCATGCTCTGCGCAAGGCGCGTGGGCGCCGAATGCTGATGGATATCGCAGCCGCGACTGGATTGGGATGGATCGCGATCAGGTCGGCGCAAGCAGCCGCCAGCGTGCGAGCCGGACGACCGAACGCGGGGCCGGATTTCGCCGTCGACGAAATCGCCACCTTCTCCGATTGGGCCGATGAACTCTGGACGCAGGCGAAAGAGACCGTCAGCTTCGCCGCAGTGAGAGACGCGAACACGTTACGGATTCTTTACCCCGAGCACACCGCGACTACGCGCCGTTTGCGCGTGAGCCACGAGGGCGCGGCAATCGGGTGGACCGTTGTCGGAATCCGGCGCAAAGATGCGAAATTCGGGGAGATGCGGGTTGGCTCCGTTGTGGATTGCTGGGCCTCGCCGAAGAACATGTTGTCAGTCGTGCGCGCAGCGGTTCGTGCGCTGGAAAAAGATGGAGTCGATCTGATTGTGTCGAATCAAAACCATCAAGCCTGGCGCGGCGCTTTCGAGCAGGCAGGATTTTTGAAAGGCCCTTCGACCTTCGTCTTCGCCGCGTCCAGGAAATTGTCGGAAATGTTACAGCCGCTGGAAACAAACCAGCCGTTGTTTCACATCACGCGCGCCGATGGCGACGGCTTGCCCGCCAACTTCTGAGATTTTCTCTTTAGCGCCTTCGCCGGAGGGGCGTGAGGTTTCAAGGTTGCAAGGTTTCATGAAATCTTGATGGGATTTCGCTTTGAAGCCTTGAAACCTTCACACCTTGACCTTTCCCTACGGGCTCACCCCGCCCGTGTGGCAGTCCGTGCAGGTCACAGCCGTCATATCGCCGAGATCGACTGGATGCTTGAACTGGACGCCGGGCAGTGAGGCGAGGTTCACGGTTTTCTCCTGCTCCACCAGGACGGTGTGGCAGAGGTTGCAATCCTTGGGAATGACTTTTCCCTCCGCACTGACGTGGTTGTCGTCATGGCAGCGGAAACAGCCATTGAAGTACAAGTGGCCGATATTGTTGGGATGCGTCCGCCAGTCCACTTTCATTTCTGGAAAAAAGGTCAGCTTGTAAATGCTCTGGACTTCATCAATGGCGCCGTGAATCTCGGGCTGCCGGGTCTTGCTCAGGTCAGGGTACTTGGTGGCGTAAAAATCGCCAATGGTTTTGGCGATACCCTGCATAGCAGCATCGGTGTTTTCGTATTTGCCGGTGAGCGCCGCCACGGCTTGCTGCTTGAGGAAGGGCAGCGAGATATCGAGGTGGTGCGCAGTGATGGAGCGATCCACGGAGACCTCTGGGGACGTGTAAATGTGGGTGGGACGGTTGTGGCAATCGACACAATCCATGCGGCGTTTGACGGCCTTGCCAATCTCGTCTTTGGTGAGCTTGGAGTCTTTGGCGTAATACTCGGTAACGGCGCCTTGTGCGTTCTTGACCCGCACGTAGGCGATCACTTGGCGCTCCTCATCGCTGGCGACGTAAGTGACTTCGTTGGCGGGGTCCACATGCCAGTGAATCCCCTCGGGTTCGCCCGCTGAGGGATCGCCGCCGCCGGTCTTGATCAGGAGGCGGATTTGCAGGGGGGTGTTGTTTTCATCGCTGTTGTAGTGGTTGAAAACCTTTAGCTGGGCTCCGAAAAACTTTTTGGGCCAGTGACACGCCTCGCACGTTTCCGAAGCGGGGCGCAGGTTTTGGACGGGAGTTGGAATGGGCCGCGGAAACGTGTTGAGCGCCGTCTTGAAAACCTGACGGGCGCCAGAAAGTTTCGATTTGACGTACCAGGTGGCGCCGGCCCCGACGTGGCAATCGACGCAGGCCACACGCGCATGGGGAGACTGCTGGTAGGCGACGAACTCGGGATTCATGACCGAGTGGCAAAGCTGTCCGCAAAAACCAACCGAGTCGGTGAAGTTGTAGGCCTTGTAACTGCCAACGACGCTCATGCCGACGAATACGATCATGAAGGCGAGAAAGAAAGCAACTGCCCCACGCTGCGAAGGATCGGAAAAATCGAGACGCACGTAGGGAGCAACGCCGACCGACTCCAGGCGCTTGCGGCGATAGTAGAAAGCGCCAAAGATGGCGAGCGCCAGCCCGAGTACCAGGAAGCCGGGGGCAATCATGTAGGCGAGAATGCCCACATAAGGGCTGGGGTGGGGCGAGGTGACGTCGATGAAAAACAAGAACAGTATGTTGCCGAGGGCGACGACGGCGAGAGCGAGTCCCACGATGGAGATGGGATTACGGATGAGATTGGCGATGCGGGCCAGGCCGGCGACGGGCAGCGGAGCGCTCGAACTATCTTCGGGCATGGTAGGACTCAACCTCCGGATCAATTTATGAGGAACTAAAAGCTTATATCAGAAAATTCCTGCACCGGCAGCGACGCCGGAGTTCTCGGCTTGCAGCATTTCATGTCTCAGACACAGAGTGTAATTCTTCCCGCAGTTTCCTGATTCTTCCCCACTTTCCTAATTCCGTCTTACTTTTTCTCCGCTCAATGACGCGTAGGCTTCTCGGACGTCTCGTTTTCGGCGCCGGGCGCGGAATCGCCGTTGCCGGCCGCATGCGACTCGGCTGCGAGCAGGGTCGCGCTGTCGAGGCCATGCTCTTCGCTGTAGTGGTGCGCGGAAACCTTGCCATCCCACCAGGCCCAATTCATCGGGTACACGTCGGGGTCGAGGAAAATCTGATAGAAGTGCCACACGATAATGGCGAGCGTAGCGAGAATCGCCTCATAGAAATGGACGGCGGTGGCGACATCGAGCCACCAGCGCGGGAAGAGATGGCCGACCACGACCTTTCCCCAGAGGGCAATGCCCGTGGCGGCCATGACGAATACGCCCCAAACCAGGGCCCAATACTCGGCTTTTTCGGCGTAGGTGAAGCGTTTGAATTCGGGCTTGGAACCGCCGAGCCCGAGATAGTAGCGCATAACGCCCACAACGTCGGTAGCGTCTTTCGGCTCCGGCAGCAGGTCGAGGATCAGTTTGCGGCCGTCGCGAGTGAGCGCCGCGTAAACCAGATGGTAAACGCCCGCGCCGATCATGATGACTCCGGCGATGCGATGGATGATTGGGCGCACGCGCTCGCCCATGCCCGGGATCAGCGAGAGGAAAGAATCGGGATACTTGAGCGCGAAGCCGGTGATCACCAGCGTGAAGAACGAGAGCAGCAGCGTGAGGTGCTGCCACCGCTGGTTGGCGTTCATGCGGGTGACGATTCGCGGATAGGCGTCGCGGCGGAGAATGGCTTTGCGCCGCCAGATGATGAGATTGTGCAGCAACATGCCGCCGATCACGCCAAAGATCATCAGCAAGTAAAAGCTGCGGATCCAGCGCACCGCTTTGCTGCCGATGTCGGCGGAGAGCGGCGCGTCCACGTGGATCTTGCCGAGCGTGAATTTTTCCGAGGCGCCGGGATGGCACTGGCCGCAAGTGCGCACCAGGTTGGCCGCGTTGATGGTGGAGCGCGGATCGCTCGACGGCAAAATGTAGTGCGAACCGTGGCAACTGGCGCAGTTGGCGACGATTTGCGAGCCGCGCTCGTTCGCCAGGCCATGATAGCTCTCAAGATAAGTCGAGGCGCGGGAGCCTGCGACGCCGATTTCCTGCGACAGCCGTACGCCTTCATGGCAGCGGGCGCAAGTCAGCCGGGCGAGGTTCTGCGCGTTTACCGGGGAGTTCGGATCGAGGTGCGACTTAATGGAGTGAATGCCGTGACAGTCGGTGCACACGGGAGCCAGCGAATTGCCGCGCGCGATGGCCTGTCCATGGATGCTCTGCATGAACTCGGCCTTGATCGATTCATGGCACTTGCCGCAGGTGGTGGGAACGTTGAACTTGAAGATGGAGGACTTATCGTTGCTGGCGGGAAGGATTTTGTGCACGCCGTGGCAGTCGGTGCAGACGGCAGCCTTGGTGGATCCGTTGGCCACGGCGCGCCCGTGCACGCTCTGCTGATAGGACAAATACTCCTGGGTACTCTGGCCGGCGCCCGCCATCACGAATTTCTGTCCGTGGCATGTGCCGCAGGTGGCGGGAATATTGTTGTGGTGAACAGGCGACTTCGGATCGTCGGCGGCGAGAATCTGGTGCGGGCTGCCGTGGCACGCCAGGCAAGTCGGCGCCTGCTTGTCGCCATCTTTGCGGGCGATGGCGTGAACGCCCTGCTCGTAGCCGTGTACGGCGTCTTCGTGGCAGGTCGCGCATTGCTGCGGAACTAATTTATCGGCGTGCTGCACCTCGTGCGTTTTGCCGTGGCAACTGGCGCAGGCGGCTTTGCCTAGAATGGAGTGCACGCTTTGCGGAACCTGCGCCGTCTCGTCGGAGTGGCACGTCGCGCAAGTCGGCATCTTCATGTTCTTCGGATGCGGATACTCCTTCACTCCCTCGTGGCAGGTGGTGCATCCGAGATCGCCGTGGACGCTGGACTTGTGTTTGGCGGGATCGACGTGCAGACTCTTGCCCGACTCGGATTTCATTCCCGGATCGCCGTGGCAGGCCAGGCAGTCCTGGTCGCCGGCAAGGGCCGGCAAAGCCCAGAGCAGAGTGAAGGCCATCGTGAGGCCGAGGCGCAATCCGAGTTTTCTTGCTGCCGTCATGGTGACGACTCCTTTAGCGATACGCAAAAATCATGGCGTAAATAATCCAGATCACCACGCTGAAACCGATGCCGAGCGCCACCCAGGCAAAACCACGAATCGTGCGTACCACGATTTCCGGTTGCGGCTCTTCCATGTGTTCGTCAAGTTGGCCGCTGGCGACGAGGGCTTCGTATTCGAGCGGCTTGTCGCGCTTGAGTTCGGCGAGCGGCATGTGGCCGGTGAAAACAACGGTGTCCATCGGGAACTTTTCCGGCCGCAGGTGCGTGTTAAAAAAATGCACCGTGAAGATGAAGCCGGTCGCCAGTAGAGCCTCGTCGCTGTGAATGATGGTGGCGATGTTGATGAACGATCCCGGCAGCAGCCTGGTGAAGAAAACCGGGAACCATAACGTCAAGCCGGTGGTTCCGATGACCGCGATGCCCCAGAACACGGCGAAATAATCGAATTTTTCCCAGTACGTCCAGCGGCCGTATTGTGGCCGCGGACCCCGCCCGATGAACCACTTCATGGTAGCGATGAACTGAACGAGATCCTGGCGATTGAGCATCATGGAATCGGGCCCGAAGATCAGCGCGAGCCACGATTTGCGCTCTTTCTTCTTCAGCTGAATCAGGCTGTAGACGTGCGTGGAGAACACGCCAAACATCAGCACCGCGGCGGTGCGGTGAATGTAGCCCGCCGTCTGGAATCCCCCGAAAATATGCGAGACGATGACCGCCCATCCGGTGTAAGAAAACTTGAGCGTCATGCCCGTCGTCGCCAGGCTGATGAAGCTGACGATCATGCAGGCATGCAGCGCGCGTTGCAGCCGCGTGAAGCGCACGAACTCGCGCTCGGGCCGCAGTTGCATGCGGCGTTCGGGGGCCGGCAAAGGCGTCTGGATCGGAAGGCCGAGATCAGTTGCCATGGTTTCCATCCTTGCTGACGCCGTCGGGTGAGTTGCCGTCCGAGGCCGCCGGCGAACCAGCGGCGTGGGCAGCGGCTTCTTCGGCGCGTAGTTCACGGCGCATTTCAAGAGCTTTCGGCAGCCACAGCAAAGTGTGAATCCCTCCAAAAACGAATGTGGAAAGTAGCAGCGCGGTCATTCCCCAAAACGTCCAGAACAAAAATGGATATTTCTTCGGGTCGTGGTGCGTGGCATGGGTCAGATAGCCGGCAAATCGCCGCGTGGCGTTCGAGTGGCACTTCTGGCAAGTCGCCACCACGTTGGCGCGGCTCAGGTGCGAGCGCGGATCGGTCACCGGCAGAATGTCATGCGAGCCGTGGCAGTCGTAACACTTGGCAGTGTTGGTATATCCAAGCCGCGAAACCTTGCCGTGATAGGTCTCGAAATAAGTTTTCGCAATCTCGCCGTGGCAGCGCCCGCAGGTGTTCATGATGTCGAGCTTGAATCCGGCCTCGTCGGTGCGGCGAATCGAATGAGCCGTGTGGCAATCGCTACAAACGGGCAGAGGCTTGTCAGTCTTGGTGACCGAGGCGGAGTGGACGCTCTGGATGAACTGCTCCTGAATTCCGTGATGACAGGCCCCACACGTGGCGGGCACGTTCTTCGGGTTCACGCTGGAATCGGGATCGGTGCGCGGCAGAATTAAGTGTGCGGTATGGCAACTGGTGCAAGTCGCTGTCACGGTCAACCCGCTCTTGTTCAGCCCCTGGCCGTGGATGCTTTCCGTGTAGTGCTGAATAATTTCGTGCTGGCGGCCGGTGTAGCGCACCGCAGCCTTCTGCCCCTCGCGATGGCAGCCGCCGCAAAGCGTCGGCACATTCGTGGGGAAGCTGACGGACTCGGGATCGTGCTTGCCGAGGACATGATGACTCCCGTGGCAGTCCTTGCAGTTGGGAGCATTGTGGTCGCCGGAAGCCTGCAACTGGCCGTGGCGGCTGCGCTGGTAGAGCTGTCCGACCTCTTCATGGCACTTGCTGCACTCGACCGGATGCGTGATGGTTTCGCAGGGGCGCACGCGCGAGGCGTTGACCTCCGAGTGGCACTGGCTACAAGCCACTTTGGCGTGGCGCGAGCCGGCGACGTCGGCAGCCTGCACAAACATTGCGCGCCCGTCCGCGGCCTTCAAGCTCTGGTTAGCATGACAGCGCATGCAATCGGCATCGGCCATACCCTGCGTGTAAAACACGTTGCGTACCTTGTGGGGCTGATGGCAATCGATGCAGGCAGGGAGGGTGTTGGCCTCTTTCTGCCAGAGTTCGCCGCGGATCGTCTTGCGATGGACTTCCTGGATCTGGGCGTGGCACTTGGTGCAGGTGGCCGCGATGTTGCGCCGGTTAATCGACGAGTTGGGGTCGGTATGCGGCAGGATGTTGTGCGGTGTATGGCAGGAGGCGCAGGTCGCGGCCACGATCAGGCCCTTCTTGAGCACTGCCTCGCCGTGGATGCTCTCCGAGTAGTTTTCCAGAATATTGTGCTGGTCGATGTTCCGGTTCATCTGCACCGGCGTGCCTTCGCGGTGGCAGCGGCCGCAAACGAAGGGGATGCGCAGAGGGGCGACAGCCGAGTTCTTATCCTTGACTGGAACGATATCGTGATTGCCGTGGCAGTCCACGCAGTGAGGTGCCAGCGTGTCGCCGCGGGCGATCGCCTTGCCGTGCAATGAGTTAGAGTGCTGCTTGTACTCTTCGGTGTGGCAGGTTCCACACTCAACCCGGGCCAGGGGGGCATTGTGGGGAAGCTCCTTGCCCTCCAGATCGGCATGGCAGTTGGTGCAGGAGAGCGGGCCATGGACGGAAGACTTGAACTTCTTGGCATCGACGAAGCGGGAGACGGTTTTGCCGCCCTTGGTGGTAGTAAGGGACTTATCGCCGTGGCAGGCGAGGCAGTCGTCGTTGGAGACGTCGGCGGCAGGGGCAGCGCCCGCAGTGGCCAGAAATAGGAACAGAGCGGCCCAGGCGAGCCTCCTGACGGCCCTGTTGCCTGCCCATCCTGCCATGCCGTACCTCCCCGTTTATGAACTGTGGTGTTGAATAACACATCATCTTGCGGGGTGAATGCACCAAGGGGCAGTGAGTCAGCGCACCTCCGGACGTGACTCGGGTCACATAAAGGAGGTGCCGGGGGTCGCACCCATGTGGAAATGGGGCTCCGCCCCCTCCAAGCCGAGCGAAACTCGGCTGGTTTTTCGGTATCTCTGGAAGTCACTTTTGGGATTAGTGAATTAGTGGGCGTCTCGGGACAAAGCTCCGCCTTGTCTAAGCCGAGCCAAGCTCGGCAGGCCTTCGGCTAGCACCCGGCAATCACTTTCCCCAAGCCTCAGTGAGTCAGAACCGGGCCGTGCGGATGACTATGCCGCGTGCGCACCAGGCCGACCGTGCGAACCCGATCATAGGCCATGTGCAAGTCTTCGCTCAACAGATGCACAACGTGCATGCAGGTTTCGCCATGCTCGCGGAGAAAACTCAGCAGGTCGCGGCGCCGCACTTCCGCGGCTTGCAACGGCTCCAAAACCTCGGCCGTCACTTCGTAACATCCGCCGGCCAGGGTGGCGCTCAAGCCGAGGACTTCGCCCGCCGAGGCCACGCGCAAAGTCATGCGCCGACCGCTCTCGGAGCACACCGTGAGCCGCACCCGCCCCTCGCAGAGCAAAAATACCCCGCGCGCCGGCTGGCCCTCCCGGAACAGGATGGTGCCCCGCGGATGGACATGGAGAGATTTGATGCCGTCGAATTCCTGGAGCGCATCCGGCGCCAAATCACAGAAAACACGATCCGGACGCTGCGGACAGTCAAGGCAGCTCTGCGACATATAAAATTCACTCCTGAATGTTGATACGCGCAAGCGGGGAGGATAAACAGTGATTCGAGTCACCCAAAATGGTGACCCTTGCCACACCGGTTGTGGCAGGTTAGCTTCCGGAATCGGCTCTCGCCGCTCCTAGCCGGTGGTGGCGAGCGAGCGCAGCGCAGCCTTGTTGCGGATGACGAGCGTCGAGCCTTTGGTCTGGAGAATCTGTCGCTTTTTGAGATCGGCGAAGAGGCGCGTCACCGTCTCGCGCGACGTGCCGATCATCTGCGCGATCTCTTCGTGCGTCAGCGCCAGTTTCAAGCGTGGCTCCTGCTTCTGCGACTCGCCGTTGCGCGAACTCCATTCGATCAGCAGCTTCGCGAGTTTTTCGGCGGCCGAATGAGATAAGCCGAGCGACCGGACTTCATGGCACGCGACGTTGTATTTCTCGCTGAGCTGCTCGGCGACCTTGAAGCAGGCGTCGCTATGCTCCTTTAGAAAGCGGAGAAAATC
Source organism: Acidobacteriaceae bacterium (assembly GCA_003139095.1). GTDB lineage: Bacteria > Acidobacteriota > Terriglobia > Terriglobales > Acidobacteriaceae > Acidiflorens. The sequence continues at coordinate 62,949 of PLHW01000073.1, read as the reverse complement.
ATCGCGCTTGACGAAGTTGACCTGGCAGGGATCGATGGTTTCAGCGGTCAATTCGTAGGCCTTGCCGGAGACCGCGGCGCTCAGCCCGAGAACTTCGCCCGGTTCGGCGATTTTGAGGATGAGAGTTTTGCCGTCGCTCGCACAGATCGAAAGTTTCACGCGCCCTTTACACAGGACGAAAATGCCGCGCGGGGCCTGGCCTTCGACGAAGAGAACCGCGCCCTTGGGGTAGGCAGTGGCGTATTTGATGCTCTCGAACGATTGCAGCGCCGCCGTCGGTAGATCGCAGAACAGCCGTTCAGCGCGCATTTTGCAGGTAAGACAACTTTCGATAATGTCTAGTCCGTATGGTGAGAGCATCTCACACCCCTTTGTGACCTCGTTGGGAAGTAGCGTGTTCGCGGTCCGCACTCCCTGTGACGAGTATCACGCAATCAGTGTGCGGCCCGGCCTAACTTGCGGCGGTGACTTGTGGCACAAGTAGTTGTGATGCCAATCACAGGCTGTCTTATGGCGCTTTCGGGGGATACGGAACCCGCGTATTTACTGGCGTATGCGCGGTTTTCCGGGCATACTTAGCTGTCGGTTTTTTGAACCAAACCAGGTTTATGGGGAAAGCACCTGTGCCCATTCTTCACGACAACAGCCAATTCGAAGCGCCCTTAGAGCGCGTGAACCACCCGATTCCCGTTCCGGAACCGATGCCGCCAATGGCGGACCCGGAGACGCAGCGCAAGCGGATGTTACTGGCGCTCGGAATTCTGCTGGTGGCGCTGGTGGCCGTAATTGCCCGGGACTGGGATTTCTGGTTTCCGCCCCGCGCCGAGACGGCCGAGGCCGCCGCGCTCCGAAAAGCCAAGGCGGTGGCGGCGGAAGTGCCGACCCCGCACGCTCCCGTGGTGGTGGAGCGAAAGCCCGTGAATAACGCTGCGCCAGATGTTCCCTTCACAGCGACCACAGAACGGGCCGCCCTGCCGCCGCTCCAGGTGGAAGTGGTGGCGGGAAACCGCAGCGTCAAAGTTCCGGCGGGCAGCACCGCAATTCATGTAGACGTTGGCTCGGGAGCGCCGGGTTCGGCAGCCGCCGCGAGCGGGACGGCGCCGCCCGCAACGGCGTCTTCGGCATTGCGCGCCGGAGTGCAGGTCTCGCCGCAAGCCGCGCAAAATGTGACGGTCAGCGTGCCCCCGGACTATCCTCTTCTAGCACGGCAAATGAAGGTGCAGGGCGCGGTGACGCTGCAAGCCCTGATTGCGCGCGACGGCACGATCCAGGAATTGCGCATTCTAAGCGGGCCCGACATTCTGGCAGCGGCCGCGCGCGAAGCCGTAAAACAATGGCACTTCAAACCGTATCTCCAGAACGGTCAACCCGTCGAAACCCAGGCCCGCATCACCGTGAATTTTACGATCTCAACGAATTAGGCAGGCTCCAAATGCGCCGTCCCCCGGCCAGTTTCCGCTCGCCCGTTGCTTCGTCCCTCCGTTGTTCCCTCTGTTCTTCCCTCCAAATTTGTTTGCTGCTTTGCATGGCGATCGCTAGCTTAGCTGTGCCAGCGAAAGCCTTTGGCGCAGCGAAAGGAGCCGCGATGGCATTTACCTTACGAATTTCCGATTTCTCCAACGGAGCCGACATCCCCGAGCAATTCACCTGCAAAGGTGAGGACCGATCTCCCGCGCTCGAATGGAGCGACGCGCCCGCCGCGGCGAAGTCGTTGGCATTGATTGTCGACGATCCCGATGCCCCCGCCGGAACCTGGGTGCATTGGGTCGTCTTCAATATTCCGGCGAGAGGGCACGCGTTGCCAGGCGGAGTTGAGAAGAAAGAACAATTGCCCGACGGAACCCGCCAGGGCCGAAACGATTTCGGCAGGGTCGGCTACAACGGGCCGTGCCCGCCGCCCGGCAAATCCCACCGCTATTTTTTCAAGTTGTACGCGTTAGATGGCGCTCTCGGCCTCGCGCCCGGCGCAACTAAAAGCGACGTGGAGCGCGCCATGCAAGGGCACGTCCTGGCCCACGCGGAATGGATGGGCAAATTTCGCCGCTGACCCGGCCATCGAAGACACGAGCGCAGGCCAGTGGCTCGTGGTTCAAAGCTCGCGGCTCGAAACTCGTAGCTCGCGGCTCCCCCAAAATTAAACGGGCGTCCGGATTCTTTCGAATCCAGGACGCCCGGGCAGCCCTCCCCCAGAACTGCTCAATAGGAATGTAGGACTATGTCCACTTTCTGCAAATGGCCCGCGTGTGCTAATCGAATTCCACGAAAGTGCCAGAACGATAAGCCGCTGATTTTAGGCCGGATTTTGTACGCGACCAGCGATGACGGTCGGCCTGAACGGTCGGCACGGGCCTTTCGAGTGCGACCGCGGGTGGCACGCGCCGCAATGTAGCTTCGGAGTCGGCCATTCGGCAGGCCTATCAACCCCGCGCCCAGGCGCGAATGCGATCGAGGTACTCGGGACACGCCGCCGCAACGGCCGCCGAAAAGCTTTCTCCCAGTTCGAAATTTGCGCCGGTCAGCGTCAGCAGCCACGCCTCCGGCTCAGCGTGAAAATAGCGCGAGGCAAGTTCCAGTACGCCCGAAGGATGGAGATCGTGCGTCAGTGTCCCCGGCTGAAAATAAGGGTCGCGCAGAATCGCTTGGCAGCGAATTTCTCCCGGCACGCCCCCGTGCGAAGCATCGAGGAAGAGCACGCGCGCAACGCGCGAGGCAAGTTCGCCGTGCTCCGGAAGAAGCTGGTGCGCGGCCACGACGCAAACCTCAGCCGAAGAGAGTTCGGATTCGAGCGCAATTGCCGCTTTGTATGCGACCCCGTCGTCGGACCGCAGCGGATTGCCATAGCCGAGGATAAGAGATGCGCGCACAGATTTATAAATTGTAGTGGGGTTAGGTTGCGATCGCTCGTGTTCGCGGGAACGAGTCGTGTGCCTACTTCCGCCGAAGTTCGTCGATCACCGCACCGTCCGGCGCAACGAGCTGGATGGCAAGTGCCAGCCGCCCGTCGGCATGGGTCGAGCAGCTCAGGCAAGGATCATAGGCGCGGATGACGGCTTCGACGCGGTTGAGCATCCCTTCTTCGAGCCGCTCGGCATGCACAAAGTGCCGCGCCACCTGGAGAATGCTGCGGTTCATGGCCAGCCCGTTATGGCCGGTCGCGATGATCATGTTGGCCCATCGCATCGAGCCGTGATCGTCGATTTTGTAGTGGTGGATGAGCGTGCCGCGCGGCGCTTCGGCAACGCCTACGCCTTCTTCGCTGTTCGGCCGCGCGATGGCGCGCACATGTTTCGACAGGATTTCGGGATCGTCGAGCAACTGCTGCATGCGCTCGACGCAATAGAGAATCTCGATGAGCCGCGCGTGGTGATAGTGGAACGAGCTGAGCACGGCCGTGCGCTGGATCTCGTGGAACTCGGCCATCTCCTGGTCGGCGCGCCGCGTGCCGAAGCGGTCGGCGATGTTCAAGCGCGCGAGCGGGCCCACGCGGTAAATGCCCTCGGGATAACCCTTCGGCTTGTAGTAGGTGGACTTGAGATAAGTAAAGGGCTCAACTTTCTCGCCGAGAAAATCGTTGTAAGTCGCGGGATCGAGCCCGGTGGCAACGACGTAGCCGCCCGCGTCCACAATGCGGATTTTGCCATCGTAGAAAGTCAGGCCCCCGTCGTCTTTGACGATGCCGAGAAACAGCGTGGGAAAATTGCCGAACGAGGTGATCTCCTCGCGAAAGTTTTCGGTCACGCCTTTGAACCACTCCAGCGTGAGTTGCGCGATCGTCAGCATCTCCGGCAGCGCAACGAGAATGGCGTCGCGGTTGGCCACCGAGAGCGGTTCGCTGACGCCGCCCGGCACCACCCACGCGGGATGAATGCGCTTGCCGCCCAGCCGCTCGATGATCTGCTGGCCGAATTGCCGCAGACGAATGCCGTTCCGCGCAATCTCGGGCGATTCCGCGGCCACTCCAAAGATGTGTCGGCGCGCCGGGTCGGAGTCGAAGCCCAGAATGAAATCGGGCGACGAAAGATGAAAAAAGCTGAGCGCATGCGACTGGAGCACCTGGGCCAGCCCAAAGATGCGGCGCAGTTTTTCGGCCGCCCGCGGAATGCGCACCGCCATCAGCGCGTCGCACGCCTTGGCCGATGCGATCAGGTGGCTTACAGGGCAGATGCCGCAGATGCGCGCCATCAGCGACGGCATCTCCGTAAAGGGGCGCCCTTCGCAGAATTTCTCGAAGCCCCGAAATTGCGTGACGTGCAGTTGCGCGTCGGCGACGCGCCCGTGCGCGTCCAGATGCAGCGTGATCTTGGCGTGGCCCTCGATGCGGGTGACGGGATCGATCAGAATGGTCTTGCGGGTTGTTGGCTCGTCGGGCACGTCACTCCTGAATGTTGCGGCCTAAGCGGCGGAGGCGCCGTTGAGGACTTTCACTTCACGTCAGCGAACTCCCTGGTCACGCTCCAAAGTCACGCTCCAAAACGCGTTCGGGGGCTCAGGTCCGGGCTCCGGCCTTCGAGCAACTCGGAAACCGCGTAAAAAATCGTGTCGGCCGAGGGCGGACACCCGGGAATAAAGACATCGACCGGCACGACTTCGTGAATCGGCCGAACTTTTTCCAGCAGCGCCGGCACGCCTTGCGTCGGCGTCCCCGGATCGAGCGTCACATTTTCCTTGTAGGCGCGGTCGAGGCTCATCTGGAGCGGGAACTTGTTGCGCATCGACGGCACATTGGCCGTCACGGCGCAATCGCCCAGCGACACCAGAATCCTCGTGCGCGCGCGCACCACCTGAATTTTGTGCAGATCGTCCTCGGAAGAGACCGCGCCCTCCACCAGCGCGATATCGACGCCCGCCGGAAACTCTTTCTGATCGACCAGCGGCGAGTACACCAGATCGGCCTTCTCCGCCACCGCCAACAGCCGTTCATCCAGGTCCAGAAACGACATGTGGCAGCCCGAGCATCCATCCAGCCACACCGTTGCCAGGCGCAACTTGCTCACGAATGCTCCTCGCGCATCTGCGTCAGGTAGGGTAGGAACTCGCGGCGCTTGAGCATTTCTGCGACCGACTTGCCTTTTTCAAAGAGCGCGCCGGTCGGGCACACATGCACGCATTTGCCGCAACCCGTGCACGTTTCCGACGTTCCCCAGGGCTCGGCCAGATCCGTGATGACCAGCGACTCAATGCCGCGTCCCATGAAGTCCCAGGTGTGCGCGCCTTCGATCTCGTCGCAAACGCGCACGCACCGCGAGCACAGAATGCACCGGTTGTGATCCACCGAAAAGCGGTCGTGCGACGCGTCGACGTCGAGGTTCGGATAGCGGTAACGGAAATGCACGTGCGTGATGTCCAGCTTCTGCGCCAGCGTTTGCAGCTCGCAGTGGCCGTTCGAAACGCACACCGAGCACACATGGTTCCGCTCGGTAAAGAGCAACTCGAGGATGTTCCGCCGATAGCGCTGCAGCCGCTCGGTCGTGGTCGTAACCTCCATGCCCTCTTCCACCAGCGTGGAACACGCCGGCAGCAGCCGGTTTGAGCCCTTCACCTCGACCAGGCATAGTCGGCACGCGCCCACCGGCGACAGTCCCTTGAGATCGCAAATTTTCGGAATGAAGATGCCGTTCTGCCGCGCCACATCGAGAATCGTCTCATCATGGCGCGCACTAAAATCGCGGTCATCGATCTTGAGTGTCTTGATGGTGGAGGCGCGAATCATTGGTCGCCTCCTTTGCCGGAGCCGAGGTCAATCGCAACCGGCGCATCGGGATTGGGTGGTTCATTTGCAGCGTCGTCTCCATTTTCACTGTTGCAAACGCCCGCCGGACAGCGATGCTCCTCCACGTGCGCCTTATATTCTTCGGCAAAATAGCGCAGCGTACTGAGCACGGGATTCGGAGCCGATTGTCCCAGCCCGCACAGGCTGGTGTTTTTCAGCAGATCGGAGAGTTCCTCGAGCTGCGTGATATCGGCGGTCGAGCCGCGCCGCTGCGTGATCTTCTTCAATAATCCATGCATGTGATACGTGCCGACGCGGCACGGCACGCACTTGCCGCACGACTCGCCCATGCAGAAATCCATAAAGAAGCGCGCCACATCCACCATGCAGGCGGTATCGTCCATCACGATCATGCCGCCCGATCCCATGATCGAACCGGCCCGCGCCAGATTTTCGTAATCCACCGGCATATCGAGAAACTGCGCGGGCAGGCAACCGCCCGAAGGCCCGCCCGTCTGTACCGCTTTAAACTGGCGCCCTTCGGCCATGCCCCCGCCGATTTCATACACCATTTCGCGCAGCGTGGTGCCCATCGCAACTTCCACCAGCCCCGTGTTGTTCACGCTGCCGGCCAACGCAAACACCTTCGTCCCCTTACTTTTTTCAGTGCCGATCTGCGCGTACCACTCGCCGCCATGGCGAATAATCGGCGCAATGCTGGCAAAAGTTTCCACATTATTAATCAGCGTCGGCTGACCGAACAGGCCTTCCATCGCAGGATATGGTGGCCGTGGCCGTGGGATGCCGCGTCGCCCTTCGATCGAGGCCAGCAGCGCCGTCTCTTCGCCGCACACAAATGCGCCCGCGCCCAGCCGCAAATCGAGGTGGAAACTCATCCGGCTGCCGCAGATGTTGTTGCCCAGCAGGCCCAGCCGCTCCGCCTGCTTGATCGCGATGCGCAGCCGCTTGATCGCCAGCGGATACTCGGCCCGAACATAGATGTAGCCCTCGTTCGCGCCCACCGCAAACGCCGCAATCAGCATGCCCTCCAGCACGCGGTGCGGATCGCTTTCCAGCACGCTGCGATCCATGAACGCGCCGGGATCGCCCTCGTCCGCATTGCAGACAACATATTTTTTCTCGCCCGGCGCTTTGGAAACCGTGCTCCACTTCAGCCCCGTGGGATACCCGGCGCCGCCGCGCCCGCGTAAACCGCTGCGCGTGATTTCCGAGATCACCTGTAGGGGCGTCATGTCGCCCAGCGCTTGCATCAGCGAGGTGTAGCCGCCCGCCGCAATGTAGTCCTCAATCCGCTCGGGATCGATGTTCCCGCAGTTTTCCAGCACAACTTTCTTTTGCTTCTGGAAGAACGGCACATCGGTCGGGCAAACCAGCCTGCTGACGGGCGCGCCGCCCACGCTCTCCACCAGCGCCGGCGCATCTTCCGGCGTCACGTGCTGGTAGAGCGCGCTATCTCCGACCGCCACCAGCGGCCCGCCCGCGCACAAGCCCATGCAGCCAACGCACTTTACCTCGCAATCGCATTCGCCCCCGCCCGCCGCTGCCTGCCGCGCCGCCACTTCCTTATCCAGCGCGGCCTTCACGCCTTCGCTCTGGCAACTGACGCACCCCGCTGCCATGCACACCTTAATTCTGTGCTTGAACTTCGCCTGGCGTTCGCGCTCGGCTTCGGCTATCTGTTCCAGTTCTTCAGGAGACATGAGATTTCCATTTCGCCAGATGGTCACGCAACGCCTGCGGAGTCACTTTGCCAGCAACATCCCGGTCGTAGACCACCGCCGGCGCCAGCCCGCACGATCCAAGACATCGCGCCCCGAGCACCGAAACTTTCCCGTCCGCCGTAGTCTGCCCGGGCACCACGCCCAGTTCCTGCTTGATCGCCGCCAGCAACTGCGGCGCGCCTTTGATGTAGCAGGCCGTCCCGATGCACACCACGCACGTGTGCTCGCCCGGCGGCCGCAGCGAAAAAAAGTGATAGAACGTCGCTACGCCGTACGCGCGGCTCAGGGGGACGCGCAACGCGCGCGCCACAAAGCGCAGCGCATCCAGATCCAAATACCCGAAAACTTCCTGTACGGTATGGAGCGATTCGATGAGTCCGCGCGGGCTATTGCCCATGCGGCGCATGGTGGCTTCGACTAACTTCCAGCGCTTATCGGCACTGGGCGGGGCAGGGCGGTTGGGATCGGGCGTTACCGGCAACTTTCCTTCTTTCGCGGCAAGGGCCGTAAGCAAGAGTTTATGAAACTCGCCCGCAAAATGCTGTGACTGCGCGCACACCACTGCCGTGACGAACGACACGCTGGTTCTAGTCCTTAGTCGTCAGTTTTCAGTTGTCGTTTTCACTTGTCGGTTATCAGTTTAGTCGGAGATGCTTAGCCCACCGGCTGCGCCAGTTCCGCAAAATGCTTCTGCTTGCGCTGCTCCAGCCAGTTCATCCATTCGCGCAGTCCGTCGCCCCCGAGGCTCGCCACCTTCACAACTTCCATCTCAGGATGCACCCGCCTCGCATTTTCCAGCGCCAGCGTCGCGTCGAACGGCACGTAGGGCAGCAGATCGGTCTTGGTCAGCACCATCAGTTCGGATTTAAAAAAGATCGACGGATATTTCAGCGGCTTGTCTTCTCCCTCGGTCACGCTGAGCAGCACGATCTTTGCCGCCTCGCCCAAGTCATAGCTCGACGGGCACACCAGGTTGCCCACATTCTCCACGATCAGCACATCGATCTCATCAAGGTTCCAATCGGCAATGTGCTTCTCAATCATCCGCGCATCCAGATGGCACGTGCCCCCCGTCACAATCTGTTTCACGGGATACCCATACCGCTTGAGCCGGTTCGCGTCATTCTCCGTTTGCAGGTCGCCCGTCAGCACGGCAACGCGGCTCCCCGCGGGCAACTTCTCCAGCGTTTTTTCCAGCAGCGTGGTCTTGCCCGATCCCGGCGAGCTGATCAGGTTGACGACGAACACGCGGTGCTCGCGGAAACGCTCACGCAGTTCGGCCGCCACGCGGGCGTTCTCGCTCAGAACTTTTCCTTCCATCGCAACGCGTTCCATATCAATTGACCTCCCGTTCGCTCCCGCAGTCCCCACTCGCGGATGCCTGTTCCGCGTCACCCAACTCTTCAACTTCCAGGTATTTAAATTCTAGTTCATCGCCGCTGATGCGTTCGATAACCATGCTCCCGCATGCCGGACAGAGCAACTCGTAATTGCTGATTTCAAACTGCTGTCCGCAATCATGGCACCGGCTTCGGCCCGCGGTGTACTCCACATCAAGCTGGAGCCCGGCAAAATCGGTGTCGATGGTGAGCGCCTCAAATGCGAACCTCAAAGCATCCGGATCGACGCCCGCGAATTGCCCGATCCGCACTCCCACTTTGATCGCCCGCGCGCCGGGCCGCCGCCTCAACTCCGCAGCCACACCGTCGAGAATCGAATTGGCGATCCCCATCTCGTGCATAACTTATTTGGAAAACCCAGCTCAGCAGATCCGCGGCAACTGATCCCCGGCCAGCATATCCACGCAGCGCGACGTCCCCAGCGCCGTCCGAATCGTCACGATGGGCGCATCCGATTCCACCACCGTGCCCACAATCTGCGCTCCCCGCCCCAGCGGATGCTCGCGCATCGCCCGCAACACCGCATCGGCGGCCTGCGGCGCAACTACCGCAATCAGTTTACCTTCATTCGCCACGTAGAGCGGGTCAAGCCCCAGCATTTCGCACGCCCCGCGCACTTCTTCGCGAATCGGAATCGCGCTCTCTTCCAGCCGAATGCCCACCCGCGATTGCTCGGCGATTTCGTTCAGCGTACTCGAAACGCCGCCCCGCGTCGGATCGCGCAGCACGCGAATTTCATGACTCGCGTCAAGCATCGCGGCCACCAGCGTGTGCAGCGCCGCGCTGTCGCTCACAATCGGACACTCAAACTCCAACCCCTCGCGCTGCGCCAGAATCGCGATTCCGTGCTCGCCGATCGAGCCGCTCAGCAGAATTTTATCCCCCGGCCGCGCCCGGTTCGCCGAGAGTTCGAGATCATCGGGCACCAGCCCAATCCCGCTCGTATTAATAAAGAGTTCGTCGCCACTTCCCTTCTCCACTACCTTGGTGTCCCCGGTCACGATTTCGACGCCCGCATCCCGTGCCGCATCGCGCAGCGAATGCACCACTCGCCGCAGCACCTCCATCGACAGGCCCTCTTCGATGATGAAAGCCACGCTCAGAAAGAGCGGCTTCGCCCCGCCCATCGCCAGGTCGTTCACCGTCCCATGAACCGCCAGAGACCCAATGTTTCCGCCCGGAAAAAACAACGGCTTGACGACGAAGGAGTCTGTAGTAAAGGCCAGGCGCGCGCCTTTCACGAGTATGGTCGCCTGGTCGTCAAGCCGGGACAAAACTGGATTCGCAAATGCCGGAAGAAAAATCGAGCGCATCAACTCCGCGCTAAGCCGACCCCCGCTGCCATGCCCAAGCACAATCGTGTCCTTAGCCGGATGCGGTGCCGGACAAGTAAGCTGTGCCAGCGAATTGGAGTTGTCCGTCATGGTTAGCTCTTTAGTTCTTAGCTCGAAGCTCTCAGCTCCAAGCTCTCAGCAAATTGTTAACTCTTCTCGCTTTTAACTGACAACTGAGAACTGACAACTGGCAACTGTTTCTCTGGCGACTGTTTTCCGTGCCTCCGATAGTTGTAATACGCCGCGCACGCCCCCTCCGATGACACCATCGGCGCACCCAGCGGATTCTGCGGCGTGCACCGCATTCCGAACACTGGGCAATCGGTCGGCTTCTTCAGTCCCTGCAACACCTGCGCGCTGATGCATTCGGCCGGCTCATCCACGCTGATCGACGCCAGCCCAAAGATCCGCGACGCATCGTAGTCGCCATATTCGTCGCGCACCCGCAGCCCGCTTGCCGGAATCACGCCAATCCCCCGCCATTTCTGGTCGGCGATTTCAAAGACTTCCTGAATCGTTTTTTGCGCGGCCAGATTGCCCCGATAGTTCACCGACCTCACATACTGATTGTCCGCCCGCGCCTCGCCCCCCTCCAGTTGCCGCACCAGCATCAGCACCGCCTCCAGAATATCGACCGGCTCGAACCCCCCGACTACAATCGGCACCCGAAAATCACGCACCAGCGATTCGTATTCGCTATAGCCCATCACCGTGCAGACGTGGCCCGGCGCGATGAAGCCATTGACGCGGCATTCGGGCGAGGTCATCAGCGCGCGAATCGCGGGCGGCACCAGCACGTGCGAAACCAGCACCGAGAAATTTCCAATATTTTCCTGCTTCGCCTGCCACACCGCCATCGCATTCGCAGGCGCGGTTGTCTCGAATCCCACCGCAAGAAAAACCACTTTGCGTTCGGGATTTTGCCGCGCGATCTTCAGCGCCTCGGTCGGCGAGTACACCACGCGCACGTCGCCGCCGCGCGCTTTTACGGTCAGCAAGTCGGTCGCCGAGCCCGGCACCCGCAGCATGTCCCCATACGAAACCAAAATCACTTCCGGCCGCGCCGCCAGTTCCAGCGCCTTGTCGATCGTTTCCAGCGGCGTCACGCACACCGGGCAGCCCGGCCCGTGTACCAGTTCGATGTTCGGCGGCAGCAGTTCGTCGAGCCCGTAGCGCATGATCGTGTGCGTCTGCCCGCCGCAGATTTCCATCAGCACCCAGGGTTTGCGCACCGTCCGCGCGATCTCGGCCAGCAGTGCGCGGGCGATGTCTGCGTTGCGATATTCGTCGATAAACTTCATCCGGCGGGCTTCCAGCGGGCCGCGATAACGGCCGCGAGTTTCACTCTAGGACGGGGTGAACATCGACTCGGTGATCGAGATCACACGGCTGAGTGATTAGGAGGGAAAGCAAAAGCAAGAAAACCAGAAGCCGGCAGATTCATTCGCCAGTTATCGGGCCGCGTCCGCGGGATCTTCCTCCGGTGGGAGTTCTTCTTGGAGCACCCCGATTTCGGCCAGCGCCTCGTAGGTCCGGCGCGCTTCCTCTTCGTCGATCTTGCTGATCGCGAAACCTACATGCACCAGAACGTAGTCTCCCACCGCGGCCTCCGGCACAAAGTCCAGCCGCACCTGGCGCACCGTCCCGCCAAAGTCAACTCGTCCCGTGCGCGCAAATCCGAGATCTTCAGCGCTCAGAACCTTTCCCGGTATGGCAAGACACATGGCGTGCTCCAGGGGTCCAGACTTCTCCCCAGACGGTTATCGCCCACCCGCACACTTCCAACAGTGACCACCGTCACTCGCCCCTGTGAGCGCAAAGCGCGAGAGAGCACACTCGGCTCAGGCTACGGCGCAATCACCATCTTCCCCGGCGGCGTCCCATTCGTCGAAAAAGGAGAGCTCTCGATCACGCTCGGCTGGCCGGTATTTTGATCGTACGTGTAGGCCTGAATCCCGCTCGGGCTGCCGATGTAAAAGAAGTTCCCTTTAGAGTCGATGATGGCAAACAGCGCCCCCGCGGCCACGCTGAACGGAGAATTCAGCACCTCGGTGAGTTGGCCGTTGGAGCTGATCGTGAAGCACCAGATGCTGTAATTGGCCCCGGGCGTGGTCGCAAACAGAAACCGGTTATTCGGATCGACGACCAGCGCCGTCGGCCCCGACCCCGCAATCGCCGTGAAGGGCGAGCCATCCACCGGAGAAAGGTCGCCATACGTCGCGCCCGCGGTCGCGTTGATGCTGTACGCCGAAATGTTTCCAACCGTACTCGACTGCGGATTCACCGCCGATGTGTTCGCCACATAAAGAAAACTTCCGGTTGCGTCCACCGCCAGCCCCGACGCGCCCGGCCCGGAATAAAACGGGGAATGCGCCACCGGCGTGAGCGCACCGGTTGACGTATTGAAATTAAACGCCGTCACCGTCCCAATCGCCGAGTTGCTCACGTACACCAGATTCCCCACCGCCGGCACCAGAATGTCGCCCGGCCCCTCATTGGCATAAAAAGGCGAGCCGGCCACGGCCGTCAGCGCGCCGCTGCTGGTATCGATGGAAAACACGGAAACATTGCTGGAAAGGCTGTTGCTCACCAGCAGATATTTGCCGGAGGGATCGATGACCGCATTGCTCGGACCGCTGCCGCCATCCGGGACCGGCGTGCCATTCTGCGTCAGCGTTCCGTCGCTCGCCACATTAAAAATGGAAACCGTGTTGGCCTGGGAGTTCGCCGCATAGAGAAACTTATTCGCGAGCAGCGCCACCCCGTTCGGCGAAGTGCCCGCCACCTGGGGCGTCTGTGACTCCGAGGTAATCGCGCCCGTGATCTGGTTGATGCGCACCAGCAGCACTGACCCGCTGTTGGGCAGCGTCACATAAGCATTTTGCGACTGCCCGAACACCGGAACCTTCTTGTTTCCCTGGCACGAAACAAACAGCGCAATCGAGAGCACCATCGCGGCCACCAGCGTGCCGCGCACAAAACTTTTACCCCGCAGCGCAGCGCGCGCCGCTCCCTGAAAACTCATCAGAACCTGCTCCTCACTTATCGGATGTGCGACGTAGTTGAGAATACCATCGTGCACGAGGAACCCCGCATTTCGCAACTGCCGGAACAACATTACCGGACGATCGCCCGGCAACGATCACCGGATAACGAACGCCGGACAGAAGATGATTACTGGACTGAAGACTACCGGGACAAAACATTAGATGCGGTCGCCCGAGCCCAAAGAAGTAAGGATTTCCCCCCCCGTTCTCCTCCGTCTCGATATTTCCTACCCTCGCCCCGGTTTAAACTGATTATGATCCCGTAGCCGCATGATCGACATTCACTGCCACATTCTGCCCGAGGTCGACGATGGCCCCGCTTCCTGGGACCTGTCCGTCGAAATGTGCCGCATCGCCGCCGACGACGGCATCACCCACATCGTGGCCACTCCCCACGCCAACCATCGCTACGCCTACGACCGCCCCTACCTGTTAGGCGTGGTCGAACAACTGCGCGCCAAAGTTGGCCCCGCGCCCGAGTTCAGCCTGGGCTGCGACTTTCATCTTTCCTACGAAAACCTCGAGCGCGTCCTCGACCGCCCGCAAGACTACATGATCGGCGACACCAACTACTTGCTCATCGAACTCAGCAACTACAGCATTCCCGCGCAACTCGGCGACTGCTTCCGCCACCTCGGCGATCACGGCCTGCGCCCCATTCTCACCCATCCCGAGCGCAATCCGATTCTGCAGCGCACTCCCCAGCGCGTCCTCGAGTACGCCGAACTCGGCTGCCTCATCCAGGTCACCGCCTCATCGCTGACCGGCTTCTGGGGCGAGCGTCCGGAGACCGTCGCGCGCTGGCTGCTCGATCGCTCCGCCGTCCACATACTCGCCACCGACGCCCACGATGCCCGCCGCCGCGTCCCCATCCTCTCCGCAGCCCGCAACGCAGCCGCCCGCATAGTAGGCGCAGAGTACGCCGCCGCGCTCGTCGAAGCCAATCCCGGCGCCGTCGTAAAGGGCCAGCCCATCCCCTTCTGCCCGCGGCCCGTCACCGGGTAGAGAGATTGCGCCCAAAAAATCTCGTTTGCCAGAAGAATTCAGAAGAAGAATTCAGAAGAAAAAGGTGCGGAGAGTTACTGCTGCGGAAGCACGTTCTTAGGTGGGTCCGGCTTGGCCGGTGCTTTGGGATCGCCGCCGGGCACCGAGGTCATCGCGCTCTCCGGATTGAGCAGGTGATCTGTGCTCGGCCCAAGCCCCAATTTAATCAGCGCCCGCGAGTCCGGAGTCGTCTTCGACTGCCAGCCCTGGTCCGCCTGGTAGCGCTGCATGGCCGCTTGCGTCGTGCTGTCCCACATGCCCGAAGCCTCGCCCTCCATGTAGTGCTCTCGAATCAGCGCCTCCTGAATGGCCCGCGCCCGGTCCGCGTCAATAATCTGCTGCCCCCGCTTCGCTGCCGTCTTTGAATTCTTCGCGCCCTTCTTGCTGCGCGAAGTCTTGCTCACGTGCGTCGTGCCGGAGTGCGTAGCGCTCGAGTGCGTCATGCCGGTGTGCGTCATGCCGGTGTGCGTCGTGCTGTGCGTGACGCCAGTATGCGTGGTCCCGGATTTGTGCGCCGCCGTCTTGCTTGCCGAATGCCCGGAGTGATGGGTCGATTTTTTCGCCGGTCCCGGCGATCCGCTCTTTGCCATGCTCGCCGAATCGGAGGTCTGCGCAATCGCGCAATGCGCGGCGACAAAGAGCAGAAGTGGAAGCCCCACCCGCCCCCATCGCCGAATTGCTTCCCCGAATCGCATGGTTAAAATTGCCGGTCCCTCGCCCGCCCTGGCGCCTGCCTTTATATCACTCCACTCGCGCCCGCGCCAACGCACGCCCCTCGCCTATCGCGCACAAAAAACCGGCGAGATCAGCTATCCCAATCGTCCCCCACCGGGGCACGTTTGCCAATCTCGCCGGAGTCTCTCTTAGTTACGGAAGTGTCCCCGCCAAAAAGATCGTCCCATCCTGCGCCCGCGATCCCCGCGGCCGCACCAGGAACACCACATCCTGCCCGCTCTTCAGCGACGACTCCAGCTTCGTAAAGTCCTCCACGCTGTTCACTGGCGTCTTGTTGACCTCCAGAATCACGTCGCCGCGGTTCAGTCCCAGGTCCTCCGCAAACGATCCCTGCTTCACGTCGCGCACTACCACGCCCTTGCCCGCCGCCATATTCAGTCGGTCGGCCAGTTCGGGTGTAACGTTTTGCACCGTGATGCCAAATTTGCTGACCTTCGGCTCTTCCTCGCCCTGGTTTTCGTCTTCCTCGCCGAGGCGCGCCGCAAATAGCTTCGAGCGATCGGCGATCGTAACCGTCGTCTCCTCTTTCTTGCCGTTCCGTATAAATGTCAGCTTCGCCTTGCTGCCCGGTTTGCGTGAAGCAATATCGCCCACCAGGTCGTCGCCATTTTTCAGGTCTTTGCCATCGACGGACGTGATGGTGTCGCCGATCTTCAGTCCGGCCTGGTCCGCCGGGCTCCCCGAGATCACGTTCGAAACCGTCACTCCCGCGCCGTAAATGCGCGCAATCGCCGGATTCGGCTGCGCCGCAAACTCAATCCCAATCGAGCCGCGCGCCACGCGGTGCTCCGGCCCAATCAGCTGGTTATAAACCAGCGCCACCGTGTTTGACGGCATGGCAAAACCCACGCCCGCATACGAACTCGTCTCCGTCAAAATCGCGGTGTTGATGCCGATCACCTCGCCCGCCATGTTCACCAGCGGTCCGCCCGAGTTGCCGGGATTGATGGCCGCATCGGTCTGAATAAAGGATTGAAACTGCCGCCCCGGAACAATATTCCGCCCCTTGGCTGACACAATTCCCGCCGTCACCGTTTCCTGCAATCCAAACGGGCTGCCAATCGCCAGCACCCAATCGCCCACCTGCATGCCATCCGAGTTGCCAATCTTCGCCGTCGGCAGCGCGTGGTCCACTTCAATCTTGATCACTGCCAGATCGGTCTCCTGATCCATGCCAATCAACTTGGCGTCATGTCCCGGCGTCCCGTCCGGTTCGCCTTCCAGCTTGACGCGGATGCGATCCGCCTTCTCCACCACGTGCCGGTTGGTGACGATGTAGCCCTTGCTGTCAACAATCACGCCCGACCCGAGCGACCGCTGCCGAATCGTCCCTGCATCCGCGCCGCCCTGCCCGCCAAAAAATTTGTCGAAGAAATCCTGGAACGGCCCGCCCTGGTCTCCGCCCTGATCGCCCTCGCCGTTGTCATCCTGGTCCGGGTTCGGGTTCGGATGCACCATGCCCTT
Organism: Acidobacteriaceae bacterium; assembly: GCA_003139095.1. Lineage (GTDB taxonomy): Bacteria > Acidobacteriota > Terriglobia > Terriglobales > Acidobacteriaceae > Acidiflorens. The sequence goes on along the minus strand of PLHW01000073.1, from coordinate 46,473 downwards.
CCGGTGATGCGGATTCTTAATCGTCGACTCCGTATTGATGTTGACGACGCTTGGCTCCAGCTGTTTCGCAATCTGCGAAAACGCATTCGAAAGCTGCTGTGGCGCGGGCACCTGGAGCGGCGTCGCGTCCGACGACTTCGGCCCCTCCTTGCCCTTCACGCCGTAAGAAATTACCGTGCCAATCAGAATGCCCAGCGTAAGGGTCGCCAAAATCGTAAGTGTGTAAGCCCACCGGTTGGCCTTAAGCCGCAGCCAAAAAGCGCTCGCGCGCGAGTCCATTGCTTCCTCCTGAATAATGACGTGCCGAAATAATGCCCTGCCGACTAACGACTTGGCGTAAACGCCGCAATTCTTAATTATACCTGTGCCCGCCAGCCGCAGGCCCAGCTCTGTCACTCTACTCACTTAGACGCAAAAAAAGGGCCCTGGGCTAAGAAGATTCCCTGCGGCCTGGGCAAGAGAGGGTTTTCAGATCACCAGATCACCCGATGTCCCGGTCACCCGATGACCTCACAGCCGCAAAGTCAGCAATGCCAAAAACACCCCCGTATACGCCGCGATCACCAGCAACACCAGTAAAGCTGCGATGTTGAGAATGTTGAAGATTCCCCACGGCCGGTCCGCCGCGCCCAGCGCCAGCTTCCAAAGCCCGATCCCGCCCAACAACGCGCAAAAACAAACAATCGCGCACCCCATCAATCGCCCCTGCGCCACCCGCGGAAACACGATCAGATAGGTAACTGTAGGCAGAAAACTCACTGCTGGAATCAAAGCCAGCCCCGCCCCAACAAAAAAGTCGCGCTCCCGATCCCGCCCAGCAATAAAGATCGGCTCATCTTTCATCGGCTCATCTGACCATCGGGTCATCTCATGATCGCCTCATCTACCACCGGGCCATCGGGTGATCAAAAATCAAAATCAAGCGGGGACGGGTTTTCAGATCACCCGATCACCAGATCACCCGATCATCAGATTCCCAAACCGTTTTGCCGCCAACTACGGTGCGGAGAACTTTCGTCCCCAGAATTTCCCGCGGCCCGACCGCAGTAATGTCCCGATCCAGCACCACAAAATCCGCCAGCATCCCCGGCTCCAGCCGTCCCTTCGACTTTTCATCAAACTCTGCAAACGCCGCGCCCGTCGTATACGCCGCAATCGCCTGCTCCATCGTCAACGCCCGCCCCGGATAACTCTTCTTCCCATCCTCACTCTTCCGCGTCACCGCGCAATAAATCCCCCGAAACGGCGTAACCGGTTCCACCGGATAATCCGTCCCAAACGCCAGCGTCACTCCGTGTCCCAAAAACTCCGCCCACGCATACGAAGTCTCCGCCCGCTTCGCTCCCAGCCGCGCCTCCGCCCAATTCATGTCGGTCAGCAAGTGGCTCGGCTGCATGGACGCAATCACCTTCAGCTTTTCAAACCTCGCCACCTGCTCCGGCGTCGTCACCTGCGCGTGCTCTACCCGCAGCCGATAATCGTCTCCCCCATCGGCCGCCTTCACCCCCGCCTCTTTCGCGGCCTTCTCCGCTTCGGCAAACGCGTCCAGCGCCATCTGCACGCCCTTGTCCCCAATCGCATGGAACCCCACCTGAAATCCCGCCAGCACCCGCTCCCGCGTCATCGCGTTCAGCTTGTCCGGTTCGTACTGCGGAATCCCCGTATTCCCCGCATCGTCGCTGAACGGCGCCAGCATCGCCGCCGTCTTCGACCCGAGCGACCCGTCCATGAATCCCTTCAGCATCCCGGTATGCAGCATGGTGTCGCCCGCCGCATGCGCCGCGCGCTTGCGCTTCAACTCTGCGATCGAGTCGTCAAACGGCAGCCACTCCGAAATCCGCGCCGTCAGCTTCCCTTCCCGCTCCAGTTCCTCGTAAACCAAAAAATCGTCCCACGACGAATAATCCTGCGCCGACGTAATCCCATGGCTCGCCAGGTCGGCCAACGCCAGTTCAATTCCCTGCCGCCGCTTCGCGTGCGTCGGCTTCGGCACCACCGCCCAGACCGCGCCCTGCGCCTTCTCCCGCAGAATCCCTGTCGGCGTGCCTTCCTCATCGTGATCGATCTTCCCGCCCTCCGGGTCTTTCGTCGCCACCGTGATGCTCGCCAGTTGCAGCGCTCGCGTGTTCGCCACCACCATGTGTCCATCCACCCGCGACAACACCACCGGATGCCCGCCGCTCACTTCATCCAGATCCCATCTCGTCGGCACCGCCTTCACCGGCCACAACGTTTCGTCCCATCCCTCCCCGACAATCCATTCCCCCGCCGCCGCCCCATCCACCTTGGCCCGCAGTCGCTCGCGAAACTCCTCCAGCGTCTTCGCCCCCACCAGGTTCACATTCAGCCTCTCCGCGCCCGCGCTCGCCAGGTGCATATGCGCGTCGTTGAATCCCGCCATCACAAAATGCCCGCCCAGGTCCACCACCCGCGTCTCCGGCCCCTTCCATTTTGCGATCTCGTCGCGTCCGCCCACCGCCACAATTCGGTCCCCGCGCACCGCCATCGCCTCCGCCCGCTGCGCCAGCACCAGCGAGGAAGCATGCGCCGCGCCAGCCGCCGAAGACCCGCGCGCCACTGCCTCTTCCACGCCCGTGTAAATGTTCCCGTGAATAAAAATCACATCCGCTTTCATCTGGGGAGCGGCATTCTGCGCCGCAAGAATTGACGTCATCGCGCACAACACCATCAGGGTTCGCATCATCCGGTCTGAATATTCTCGAATTTGATTTTCCCGAATTTCGTTCTTTTAAACTTGGCCTTCTCGAACTTATTTTCCCGCGCCGTCACACCTTCTCGTCGAGCGCCGACAATGCCAGCATTGTAAGCAGAATTCGCCGCAGCCCCAGGTCCCGTCCCTGGCAGTCGAACCATTCTTGCAACGTGTGCGCCCCGCCGCCCGTGCCCCCGCCTCCAATCGCAATCGCCTCGCGCCCCAGCGACAGCGGAATATTCGCATCCGTCGACGCCCGCTGAATCTGCGCCGTGTTCCCCAATTGCGCGTCCACCGCCCGTATCACCTTGATCATCTGCGCATCCGCCGCAAGCTCGCCCGCCGGCCGGTTCCCGATCTCCACCACCTCGTACTGCACCGTCTGCGCCCGCCGCGGGTTGCGCGCCGCCGCCGGCTGATTCTCCGCGTCCACCGCATGATCCAGCGCAATCCGCATCGCCCGCTCCAGCCGGTCAATCTCCGTCATCGACGTCGACCGCAGGTCCACTCGCATGCTCGCCGATTCCGGTATCGAATTGACCGAAGTTCCGCCGCGAATCACGCCTACATTAAACGTCGTCTTCGGCGACGTCGGTACCGGCGTCTCGCTCAGCGCCTGGATCGCCCGCGCCAGCGTAATGATCGGGCTGGGCGTGCCAAAGTCGCTCCACGAGTGCCCGCCCGGTCCCCGAGCAATCACCTCAAACCGCCGGCTCCCCAGCGCCTCCGCCACCACCGTATCCGCGCCCGCGCCGTCCACCACCACGCTGTACGCAATCGAATCCGCCCATCGCGGCGTCTGGAAAACGTGCCGCATCCCCCGCAAATCGCCTTCTCCCTCTTCGCCCACGTTCCCAATAAAAACAAACGGCAGCGTGTGCTCGATCCGCGCGCTGCCCAGCGCCCCCGCCACCGCCAGCATCGCCGTAATTCCCGCCCCGTTGTCGGAAACTCCCGGCCCATACAGCCGGCTTCCCTCTTGCCTGATATGCAGCGGCGTCGACGCCGGAAATACCGTATCGATGTGCGCGCTCAGCGCCACATATCGCCGCCCGCGCCCCGGACTCACCCCGAAGACGTTCCCCACTCCGTCGACTTCCACGTCCGCCAAATCAAGTTCGCGAAACCGCTCCGCCAGCCACTCCCCGCGCTGCCCCTCGCCAAACGGAGGCGCCGGCACCCGCGACACGTCCATCTGCCATCGCGCGAACTGCGGCTCTTCAAAGCGGAATCGCCCGAACGTTGCGCGCACCTCCGGCAACCCGGCAATACGCGCCACCTCGTCTTGCGCCAAGGCGGAGACTCCAGAAGCGGGCACTGGAGGAATTTTTTCCATTGGTTTCGCCTATCTTATACCGAGCCGCAATTCGATGACCCTGACCGCCCGCGCCTCCCCACTCCACTCCCATCCCACCCGTGCCCTTTTGATAGACTGTTGCGCAACTCCGGTACGCCCCTCCCGATTCTTTTCGAAAACGGCTCGCACCGGCGATTCTTTGATCTCCTCAACCCGAGGCCGTTTGCGCCTGTATGAGCAAGAACATTTTCAAAATCGCCGCCATCGTCGTCGCCGCCCTGTTCCTCGTCGCCCTCGCCCTCCCGCTGCTCATCGACGTCAACCACTTCCGCCCCGAAATCGAGTCTAACCTCAGTTCCGCGCTCGGCCGTCAGGTCACGCTCGGCAATTTGCGCCTCGGCATTCTCTCCGCCAGCGTCCAGGCCAATCGGCTCTCCATCGCCGACGATCCCATTTACAGCAGCACGCCCTTCATCCAGGCCAAGTCTCTCAACGTCGGAGTCGAACTTCTCCCGCTCATTTTCTCCAAACGGCTCAGCGTTACCCACCTCGTCCTCGATCATCCGCAAATCTCGCTCCTCCGGACGCGCGATGGCAAATGGAATTTCTCATCGCTCGCCAATAAATCCGGAGCAGCCCCCAAAGCGCCTGCCCCAGGCGGCATTCCCGCCGCGCCCCAAAATCTCAGCGTCGGCAAACTCGAAATCGCCGATGCCACCATCTCCCTCGGCTCCGTTCCCCCACGTCGCGCTCCCGTCGTCTATGACAAGGTGAATGTCTCCGCGAAGAACTTCTCCTTCACCACCCCATTTCCCGTCACCATCTCCGCCGCACTTCCCGGCGTCGGCTCGCTCAAGCTCGACGCCATCGCCGGTCCCATCAATCCCTCCGATGCGGCGCTCACACCGCTCCATGGCGCCGTGCAACTCCACCAACTCGATCTCGCCCAATCCGCGCTCGTCAATCCCGAGACCGGCATCGCCGGCATCGCCGATTTCGACGGCAAAGTAAATTCCGATGGCCACATCGCCACCGCCAACGGCACCGTGAACGCCACCAGCCTCAAGCTCGCGCCCAAAGGCTCGCCCGCCTCCGAGTCCGTGCGCGTTTTCCTAAGTCTCACTCACGATTTGCAAAGCGAAACCGGCCAACTCACCCAAGCCGACGTCACCATCGGCAGAGCCATCCTGCGCCTCTCCGGCACTTACAACATGCAGGGCGAAAACACTTCCATCCACATCAAGCTCACCGGCCAGGGCATGCCCCTCGACGACCTCCAGGCCCTCCTCCCTGCAATCGGCGTAACGCTGCCCACCGGCTCTAAGCTGAAAAGCGGAACTCTCAATATGTCGTTTGATGCCGTCGGTCCCGTCGACAAAGTCGTCGCCACGGGCGCAATTCAAGTGTCCAATGCCAGGCTCCAGGGCTTCAATCTCAATTCGAAGCTCTCCGCCATCCCCGGCTTCGGCGGCAGGCAGTCGGGCAACGACACCGAAATCGAGAGACTGAATTCGGAAGTGCGCTACTCCCACGACGGAATCCGGCTCGACAAACTCGACGTGGCGATTCCTTCCATCGGCACCGCCACCGGCTCGGGCACCGTCAGCCCCGACCAGCGGCTTGACCTGAAAATGATCGCCAACCTCAGCGGCGCCGTCGGCGGCGGCCTCAGCAAACTTGTCGGTATGGGCTCCGGCGGCATTCCCGTGACCGTCGGCGGCACCACTTCCAACCCCACCTTCATCCCCGACCTGGAAGCCTTCGCCGGCAACCAAATCAAAAATGTAACCTCAGCCGGCAAATCCCTCGGCAAAGTAACCGGCCTCTTCGGCAAAAAGAAAAAATAACCCCGGGTAGTTTTGCCGCTGGTGTTGCTTGGTGTTGGTGTTGCTTGGGTGGTGACGGGGCTATGCGCCAAGCCCTTGCTGTTGTCCCCGCCAGAGATTAAGTCGCGGACTCGGCGACACCTAACTCCTTATTCCCCAAAGACCTGGCGGCAATCAATCCGCTAACTCCTTTGTTTTCAAAGACCAAATTTACCACTGCGCTTTTTCCCAGACAAAACATCGTACAATCTAAACTAAGTCATTATTTATTAGTAACTTACATAACAAATTCGGCTTCGATCCCGTAACTCCCTATTACTCAAAGACCTAGCGGAAAACTCCCAATAAGTCCTTTAGTTTCAAAGACCGAACCAGGGGGGATAAGTTGTCGAGGTAGTAACCAGCGGAAAAGAGTGCTTTACCGTCTCAGCGCTGGTTCACCCTTATGCGCGCTCAACGTTTCCATCGCATGCAGAATCTCCGAGATCACACACTCGTCCCCAATCACCGTATTGATCATCATGTGATAAAGGCTGCGCGTCGGCCAATCGGCATTGAAGTAGTGTTTAATGTATGCCATCCGATCCTTGTCCACGTTATCCACCAGGTCTTCGCACTCCTCCTGACTCTTTCCCAAAGCCAGCAGGCGACGAATCTTCTCAGTTCGCGACGCATACGTGAACACGCTGAAGGTATCCTCGCGTCCGCGCAGGAAGAACGGCGAGCCTCGCCCCACAATCACCGCATTCCCTTCGTCCGCAATGCCCGCGCAAATCTGCTCCATCATTGACATCATCAGATCGGTGTCGAAGACCTTGGAGTCCGTCAGCGGAAGGCTGCGCTCATAGCTCCCCCGAAAGAAGGTTTTTGCCAGCCGGTAAAAGCGGCTGTCCAGCCGCTCGTCGCACATCATCACCGCCGATTCGGTGACCTTCGCCCGCGCCGCAATCTCACACGTCAGTTGCCGGTCCCAAAGTTTCCATCCCAGACGGTTCGCAATCTGCGCCGCAATCGCGCCGCCTCCGCTGCCAAACTCCCGCTCTACCGTAATGATGCGAAACATACGACCCCCCATTGCGAACGAACTCGCAACCCTTCTAGTGAACCGCCATTCCACCCGGCTTGGTTTTTTTAATCAGAAACACGCAAGGAATCAAGCATAAAATTACCGTCCCTAACATCCAGAAGTTATCGATGTAGGCGAGCATGGTCGCGTGCCGGATCACATTGGCCTGCACCATCGCATAGGCGTGCTGCGAAGCTGTGCCCGCGCCCGAACCTCCGCCTATCCCTCCGTTCGCAAACATGCCTGTCATACCCCGCAGCGCCGATTGAAACTGCGGATTCCCCGCGGCCAGATTCTCCGACAGCCGCACCTGGTGGAACTGTGCGCGCCGCGCCAGCATCGTCGTCACGAATGAGATGCCCACGCTTCCACCCACGTTGCGCGCCAGATTCATCAGCCCAGACGCCGCATTGTTCTTCTCCCGCGGCAGCGACGCATATGCCGCGGTATTAATCGGCACGAACAGAAACGCCATTCCCACCGCCTGGTAAACGCGCGCCATCGCAACCGTCCGGAAATCCACGCTCAGGTCGAAGCTCGTCATGTGGTACAGCGAAAGGCCGAGCGCCGTAAGCCCAAACATCAGCAGCCACCGCGGACTATACCTTGAGAGCAGGAAGCCGACCAGCGGCATGGCGAGCATGATCGTGAAACCGCCCGGCGAAAGCGCCATTCCCGAGCGCTCGGCCGTGTAGCCGAGCAACGTCTGCATGTACAGCGGCAGCAATAGCGTGCTGCCCAGCAGCGCGAACCCGAGCATGAACATCAGGAAGTTGGCGGTGGCAAAGCTGCGCTCGCGGAACAGATGCAGGTCGATGATCGGATCCTTCTGGTACCACTCCCAGATCACCACCCAAACCAGCGAAGCGATGCAGATGGCGCTCAGCACCACGATGAAGTGCGATTCGAACCAGTCTTCGCGCTGGCCCTTATCGAGCACTACTTGCAGCGTGCCCAGCCCCACTGCGACCAACCCCAGCCCGATGTAATCGATATGCGTCTCTTTGAGCTTCCGCCGCCGGAAGTAAGGCGGATCCTGGATTAGCCGCGACGTCAGCAGCAGCGAAAGAATGCCGACCGGAATGTTGACGAAGAAGATCCACCGCCAACTGAAGTTGTCGGTGATCCAGCCGCCCAGCGTCGGACCAATGGCAGGAGCCATCACGACCGCGATGCCATAGACGGCAAACGCCATGCCGCGCTTGGCGGGCGGAAACGTGTCCGCCAGAATCGCCTGCTCGCTCGGCTGCAAACCGCCTCCGCCCGCTCCCTGAAGAATACGGAAGAAGATCAGCATGCCGAGGTTGGGGGCGAATCCGCACAGACAAGAGCTGATGGTGAACAGCGCCACGCAGCCCATGTAGAAGCGCTTGCGTCCGACGATCGACGACAGCCAACCACTCAGCGGAAGCACAATCGCGTTCGAGACCAAGTACGAGGTGAGAACCCAAGTGCTCTCGTCCTGCCCCGCCGAAAGGCTGCCGGCAATATGGGGCAGAGCGACGTTGGCAATGCTCGTGTCGAGCACCTCCATGAACGTCGCCAGCGTCACGGCGAGCGCGATGATCCAGGGATTAACCGCCGGGCGCCAGGCGTCAGCCTGATCCATCGTGATGGTCGCAGCAGACATCAGCTTTGAGCTTTGAACTTTGAGCTATGAGTTTTGAGCTACGAGCTTCGAGCAAGCTGGATCGTGGTAGCTCGCGGTTCCTGCTTGCCATTCACCGCTACTCCCAAATGCTCTAATCCTTTTCAGCCCGCTCATCAGAAACGGCGAGCAAAACGGTCGTGTGGTTGCTCATAGCTCATAGCTCGCAGCTCATAGCTCGCAGCTCGTAGCTACTTAATCCACACCTTCGGTTCGACCGACATTCCCGGCCGCAGTTCATGCCCCTTCAGTTCGCCCGGCTGGAACACGATCTTCACCGGAATGCGCTGCACGACTTTCACGTAGTTGCCGGTGGCATTCTCCGGTGGCAACAGGCTGAACAGCGCGCCACTCGCGCCGGCGATGGAATCGACGTGCCCTTTATACGACTTGCCATTGGCATCCACGTCGATGTCCACGGACTGGCCGGCCCGCATGTGCTTCAGTTGCGTCTCCTTGAAGTTGGCAGTGACCCAAAGGTCGTCGAGCGGGATGATCTTCATCATCTCCTGGCCGATTTGCACGTTCTGCCCCACATCGACGGTTCGGCCGCTCACGACGCCGGTCACGGGCGCGACGATCCTGGTGTACTGCAAGTTCAGCTGCGCTTGATCGAGCTGCGACTTCTTCTCCTGGGCATTCGCCTCCGCCGATTGCGCGCGCGAACGGATCACCTGCATGGTTTTGGGCGCAGTCTGCGCCGAGCGCAGGTCCGCATTTGCCTGGAGCAACTTTCCCTGCGCCTGCTCGATCTGAGCGCTGGCGGCGTCGGCGGTGGCGCGCGCCGCCTCAACCGTTGCGGCGCTGGCCTTGGCCGCCGCCACGGCCTGGTCGTACTGCTGGGCGGAAATCTCCTCTTTATCGATGAGCTCTTTGTAGCGCACCAGATCGTCCTGCACCTTGACGTTATTGGCTTCCGCTTGCGCAACCTGCGCCTTGGCGGCCTCGAACTGCTGGCGTGCGCCCGCAACGCCGGCCTTGGCATTGGCCACACCCGCCTGCGCACTGGCCACCTGGCTTGATGTATTCACATCGGTCACGGGAATATTGATCCCTGCCGCCGAGGCCTGCGCCTGCGCGTCCGCGTATTCGGCCTGCGCCTTTTCCAGCGCCACCTGGTAGTCGGCGGGATCGAGTTCGACCAGCAGCGTTCCCTTCTCGACGTACTGGTTGTCGTTCACGTTGAGGCTCATCACGTGTCCGCTCACGCGCGCGCTGATTGGGTTGATGTAGCCGTCAATCTGCGCATCGTCGGTCGACTCGTAGCTGGAGAAGTAACGCCACGCATAAATGCCGCCGGCAATCAGCAGCAGCACGAGGATGGCAATCGCCCATTTCGCCCGCGTGCTTCCGAGCAGGGCCGCCCGACGCCGGTATCCCGCATCCGCATCGTGATGCGGCGCCGGAGCCGGCGGGTTCGGGGCAGGAGTATCGGTTTTGGGCTCGTCAACAGCGGTGTTCGTGTCAGCCATAGACTACTTCCCTCTCAGATATTCGCGCACGCCTTCCTCGGCACGGCCGAGGGCGCGAGCGAAAGAAACTTTGGCCAGATTGTTGAGATACAGGCTCGAGATTAAGCTTTCGTGGGCGGAGGCGAGGGCCTCCTGCGCCTGAACGACCTCGAGGTTGTCCGTAACGCCAGCCGAAAAACGATCGCGGGACTGCATGAGCGCCTGCTCGGCCAGATTGACGGAACTCTGCGCCACCTCCACCTGCTCTGCGGAAGACTTCAAATCGAGCAGCGCATTGCGTACGTCCTGCTCTACTTGTCCCTTGATGTCGGCCATTTGCGCCTGCACCTGGCGCAGAGTGGCATCGGCTTTCAGAATGTCGCCGTGAACTTTACCGCCCTGGAAAATCGGAATATTCAAAGTCCCGAAAATTGTGTAAGTGGGCAGCACGCTACCGGGCGTTGCGCCGATCTCTCCATAATTGGCGGCGATATTCAGAGTCGGAAAATATCCGGCCATCGCCGCGTTATGTTCGAGTTCGGCCGCGACCAGGCGCTCCTGCGCCGCTTTATAGTCCGAGCGCATGGAATAGGCGCGTTGCAGCGTCGTCTCAAGATCCGGAATCGGAAAAGGCTCGTAAGGCGCCTTGTCGGCGAGCGCAAACTCCTGCGCCGGCGCGAGTCCAATAACGCGCGCCAGAGACAATTTCTCTTTCGCAAAATCATTGGTGGCGGCAATCAGTTGCTGCTGCCGCGACTGATATTCGACCTGCGCCCGCAGCGTGTCGATGGCCGGCGCCACCCCCGCGTGCTGCTGCGCGACCGCCTTATCGTAAAGCGCCTTCGCGGTGTCAACCTGCGCCTGCGCGGTCTCCACGCGCGCCGCGCCGGCGATGGCCTGGAGGTAAGCGTTGCCCGTTGCGAGCACGACCAGATCGCGCGCATCCTTCAAATTCAGGCGGGCTATGCTTTCGCCAACCACGGACGACCGATATTGCTCGATTGCCTTCCAGTCGAACACCCGCTGCGTGGCCGACGCGCGCGCGTCGAAGTAGGAAAACGGGCCGATCTTCGGGGGCACGTTTCCGAACGGACTATGACTACCAAGACTGCCAAATCCGAGCGCCACCAGGCTTTCCGTCTCCCTCGCCTCCTGGATGTCGCCCGTCACGTTGGGCAGCAGATCGCTGAGTTGCTTCCACTTTTCTCCCCGCGCTTCAATGGTGTTGTATTGCGATAAGAGGCCGGCCAGATTCTGGCGCAGGGCGCGCTCGATCGCATCACGGAACGTAAGTGACAGCACTCCCGGAGTCGGCTTTTCATCGGCAACACTGCCGTAGATGGGGTTCTGCGCCGAAGTTGGTACTTGGTTTGGCAATGACGGGCTGGGCGCGGCTGCGACAGACGTGCCTTGCGCCCGCAGCGTCCCCGGAAAGATGAGCAGTGCGGCGGTAAAGATCCATGCCCAGGAACGCCGCATTAGGCACTTCAGCGTGAGTAAACCCATGGAACTTCTACTCTCTCCTTAGCAGGCAAGACCTGAAGCCAAAATAATAAGTCCTTTGGATTCATTTTTTCGCCTGGGTGATGCAAATTGTCGAACCGCCATCATAGAGCAAGAACATAAATGGAGTGCGAGGAAGTCCGCGACGATGACAATCATTGCGCCGCCACTGGCAGCCGTCAGCCGCATGACTTTTGTCATCTTGTGAATCAGCGCACCGAAGTCCAACCTAATGGAAATGAGCAGCTGCCCTGCGGCTTAGGCTGAGGGAAGTCGTGCGTATGAGCGAACCTACGAAACCATCGCCCGAAGGGTCGGATTGGACGCGGCTCCTGACCGATCCCGACCTCGTAAGCCATCTTCCCATTCTGCTGCAAACCTACCGCGATGTTTCTCCGGAACACCGGACCGCAGCCTTGCTGGAGGCGATGCGCAAAATTAAGGACGCGGCGATTCACAAGCGTGAGCAAAAGCATACCGGCAGCGCGGCGGAGGACGCCTCGAAGCCGGTCCAGTTCGAGCCGCCCGAACCGATCGCGGAAACGCCGCCCTTTGAACTGTTCGCTCAACCCATGGCCACCGACCGCCGCCGGTTTACACGGATTCACTGCAACGTGGCCGTAGAGATTCATGTTGAAGACGTGCCGGAGCCCGTGTGGGGCAACCTGGTAAACGTGGGCCGCGGCGGCTGCCTGGTCGAGACGGCGCGCGGCGTGCCTGCGAATAAAGCGCTGGAAATCGGACTGTGGGTGGCGAACGGGCAGGTCTGGGTAAAGGGCGTGGTCATCAACGGCGTGGCCACGCGCGTCACGCCATCGTTTGGCGTACACGTGCAGTTTTCGAGGGCCGAGCTTTCGCAGAAAGAACACTTGCGCGAATTTCTCAAGTTTGTCGAGGGCCACGCACACCAGTCTCGCAGCGAACATTCTTACCTCTCCAAGTTGAAAACCTGACCTCGTTCGCGACGTTATGGGCTCCCGCCTGAAGGGAGACTCAAGGCAGAAGCGGCGGGTTTCACCTTGATTTTCCTCGCAACTCTTTCCTGCCAACGGGGTTCACTCTGCATGAGGCAAAGGCGTATGGCAATGCCATTCCGGAAATACCTGGCGTTGGCAGCGGCTGCCTTGCTCCTCTCCGGCCTTGCGGTAACGGCTCTCGCGAAGAAAAAAACTGCGTCGTCCGGAACAATAGACGAGCGGAAACGGGCTGTCCATGCGCTCAATCGCCTGACCTTTGGCCCCCGTCCGGACGAGGTGGAGCGCGTCGCGCAAATCGGCGTTGATAAATGGATCGAGTTGCAACTCCATCCCGAAAACATTGACGACTCTGCTCTGGACGCCCGGCTGGCCGCATTCGGCACGCTGCGCATGGACACGCGCCAGATCGTAGAGAACTTTCCCAACAACGAAATCATCAAGCAGGTGGCTGAGGGCAAAGTCCCGATGCCGCGTGATCCGGTGCGGCGCGCGGTGTATCAGGCGCAAATCCAGAAGTACGAAGATAAACAAGACCGAAAACCGGAGCCGGCGCCGAAGAGCGTGAAACAGAGCGCGTCAGCTGCGGGCACGTCGGGCGAAACGGGGGCGGTAACTGGAAGCGAGGCGCGGGCCGATTCGAACGACATGCTCGCCGATGCCGCTTACGAGCGCCAGCGCGAGGCCATGCAGGCCGCCAACATCAAGCTCATTGAGTTGCTCGACCTTCCGCCCGAGGAGCGCTTCCGCGCTTTTCTCAAGCTCTCGCCCGACGAGCAGCGCGTCATCGCCAATCGCGCAAAGGGCCCCAAAGCTGATGCGCTCATGGGCGGCATGAACGGCCAGCAGAAAGAAACTATGCTGGCGATGAACAACCCCGAGCAGGTAGTGGTGGATGAACTGATGCAGGCCAAGATGCTGCGCGCCATCTACGGCGGGCGCCAGCTTGAAGAAGTAATGACCGACTTCTGGTTCAACCACTTCAACGTTTTTATTAACAAGGGCGCGGACCGTTTTTTGTTGACGAGCTACGAGCGTGACGCGATCCGGCCGCACGTGCTGGGAAAATTTGAAGACCTGTTGGTTGCCACCGCCAAAAGTCCGGCCATGCTTTTCTATCTGGACAATTGGCTGAGCGTTGGCCCGCACTCCGATGTTGCGCTGGGAATTCCGCCACAGGCGCGCGATCAGCGTGGCCGCCTGGTGCACCCGCCTGCCCCGCCAGCCAAGGGCAAAGCCAAAGCAAAACCAGCCAGCGGATTGAATGAAAATTATGGCCGCGAACTGATGGAACTGCACACGCTCAGCGTGAATGGCGGCTACTCGCAAAAAGACGTGACTGAAGTGGCGAAGGTTTTTACGGGATGGACGATCGAACAGCCCAACAAAGGCGGCGGCTTCAAGTTTGAGCCGCGCATGCACGAACCCGACGACAAGTTCGTCCTGGGACATCGCATCAAACCGAGCGGCGAGAAAGAGGGCTTGCAGGTGCTGCACCTGCTCGCCCGCAGTCCACAGACCGCGCACTTTATCTCGCGGAAGCTCGCGATGCGCTTTGTATCGGACGATCCGCCGCCCGCGCTCGTCGATCGCATGGCGCAAACTTTTCTCAAGAAGAACGGCGACATTCGCGAAGTGCTGCGCACCATGTTCAAGTCGCCCGAATTCTGGGCGCCGGAAACATATCGCGCCAAGGTGAAAACGCCGTTTGAGTTCGTGGCCTCGGCGGTGCGCGCGAGCGGCGCGCAGGTGGACGACGCGCGGCAACTGGTGGGCACACTCAACAACATGGGCATGCCACTTTATGGCATGATGCCGCCGACCGGCTACTCAATGAAGGCCGAAACTTGGGTGAATTCGTCGGCGCTCCTCGGGCGGATGAATTTTGCGCTCGCGCTGGCGGGAGGCAAAGTGCGCGGCGTAACGCTGGATGCATCCGGACCGGCGCGCGGCGCGACCGACGCCAACGAGGTGCTGGCGCGCATGGAAGCGTCGTTGCTGTCGGGAGACATCTCGCGGCAGACGCACACGACGATCAGCAAGCAGCTCGAAGACCCGAAGATCAGCCAGCGGCGACTGGATGATCCATTGCGTCCGCCGAATGCGGGCGCGATTGAGGGATTGCTGTTGGGGTCGCCAGAGTTTCAGAAAAGATAGTTGTCAGTTTTCAGTTTTCAGTTATCAGTTCCAGCCATCTGGGTTACTGACAACTGATAACTGACAACTGAAGACTGGTTTTATTTATGTCCATCACTCGCAGAATTTTCCTTCGCAATGGCGCGCTGGCCGCGGTGGGCACAGCGGCGCTGCCGAGTTTCTTAACGCGCGCGGCTTTTGGCGCTGCCGATCCCGGAGTGCGCACGAAGCGGCTCGTCGTCATTTTTCAGCGCGGGGCGGCGGATGGGCTGAACATCGTCGTGCCTCACGGCGAGGCGGCGTACTATGCGATGCGGCCGACCATCAACATTCCAAAGAAATCCGTGCTCGATCTCGACGGATTTTTTGGCCTGCATCCGGCGATGGCGTCGTTTGAGCCGCTGTGGAACGAGAAGCATCTCGCGATCGTACATGCCTCGGGGTCTCCTGACCCGACGCGCTCGCACTTCGACGCGCAGGATTTCATGGAGTCGGGCACGCCCGGCCTCAAAGCCACCGATGACGGCTGGCTGAATCGCTGCCTGCACGAGTTGCCATATCCGGCAGCAGCAGCCGTGACCGCATCCGGGAAGTCAACCTTGCCGGCCGATGCTTCCGCCTTCCGCGCAATTGCGCTGGGGCCGTCGCTGCCGCGCATTCTCTCCGGCAAAGAGCCAGCGATCGCGCTCAACAACCTGAACGACTTTTCCATTGGCGGCAAAAATCCAAAAGCCACGCCGATCTCGAATACCTTCGAAGCAATGTACGAAAATTCCGTCGACGCGGTCATGCATGGCACCGGGCAGGAGACATTCGATGCCGTAAAAATGCTGCGCACCGCCGACCCCGCAAAATACACGCCCGCCGCCGGCGCTAATTATCCCAAGGGACGCTTCGGCGACAGCCTGCGACAACTGGCGCAACTGATCAAGGCAAACCTCGGCGTGCAGGTTGCGTTTGCCGATATCGGCGGCTGGGACCATCACGTCAACGAAGGCAACACGCAGGGACAAATTGCGAACGTTCTCGGCGACTTCTCGCAATCGATTGCCGCCTTCTGGAATGACCTCGGCGACCTCGGCGAAGACACGGTGGTCGTGACGATGTCTGAGTTCGGCCGTACCGCCCGCGAGAATGGCAACCGCGGCACCGACCACGGCCACGCGAACGTGATGTTCGTGCTGGGCGGTCCGGTGCGCGGCGGGAAAGTTTATGGGCGCTGGCCGGGGCTTGACCAATCCCAACTCTATGAGGGCCGCGATCTGGCCGTGACTACAGACTTCCGGCTGGTGCTTAGCGAGGCGGTCTCGCAGTATTTGGGGAACAAGGATTTGAAAGCGGTCTTTCCGGGATTTGAACAGCAGGAGAAGTTTCTGAGGGTACTGGGCTAACTCGACTAATTCACTCACACGTCAGATTTCGATCAGTACCTCCCCGCCCTCAATCTTCACCGGATACACCGCGACCTTCGCCCCCGGCGCGTGCGCCTGGCCAGTCTTCGGGTCCCACTCCCAGCCGTGCCAGGGGCAGACCACCTTGCCATTCTCGATTACGCCGGCGCCGAGCGGGCCGCCGCGGTGCAGGCAGGTGTTCTCCATAGCGTGAATTTCGCCGTTGACGTTGGCGACGCAGACGAGTTTGTCGCCGCAGGGGAGTTCCTTGACTTCGTTGTTTGCGGGTAGTTCCGATTGGGTCGTAAGTCGAATAAAGTCCGGCACAATCTCAAACTCCAAAATTTCCATCGCCGACGGTTCCGATTCTACTTTGGCAGGGCATTTTTCGCGGGTTCGGGGATAATCGTTCCCTGCTCCAGTTTGATCAACCATTCACTTTTTTGGCGGGTCCACACCGTCGTCAAGCGGAAGCGCTGAGGAAAAGGCTGGCCCTTGTAGGTGGCATCCACCTCCAATTCGCAAGTCAAATAAGCCGCATTCTGGACCATCAGCTTGAAGACACACTCTGACAACCTGTAGTCGTTTAGAACGACGTCGGACCAGCCAGCTTCGATATCCGCACGGTGATAGATGCCTCCGTCGCCGGCAATCTCGGCGAAGTCATCAGCAAGATGGGCCAAAACGAACTTGAGATCTTTCCGCTTTTCGGCCTCGTACATTTGGTGGAGTGTATCCGTGATTGTCTTTTCCGCTGCCGACGCCTCGCGCGACGCTTGCCCGGCGACGAGGACACTGGACGAAGAACACAGCACCGCTATTGCGATGATCTTCGCGATCCCCATGGGAGTCTTTCCGAAGTCAGAAAGTGAAGTCTAACCTCGGCACCACTATTTCGGCTGCATCGTCTGCGCTACCATCACCTGGCGCTTGAAGTTTTCCATCATGCTTTCATCGAGGCGCACTTCGGTGGGCCGCTTGGCTAGCGACATGGTGTCGATCTTGTCTTGCAGTTTGAGCAGCGCGTAGAACAGATTCTCCGGGCGCGGCGGGCAGCCGATCACGTAGACATCGACCGGGACGATGCGGTCCACGCCTTGCAGCACGGCGTAGGTATTGAACGGGCCGCCGACCGAAGAGCACGCGCCCATCGAGATGACCCACTTCGGCTCCGGCATCTGGTCGTAAATGCGCTTTACGATCGGCGCCATCTTCAATGTCACGGTGCCCGAGACAATCATCAGGTCGGATTGGCGCGGGCTGGGGCGGAAGACCTCCGAGCCGAAGCGCGCGATGTCAAAGCGCGCGGTGGACGACGCGATCATCTCGATGGCGCAGCACGCCAGGCCAAACGTCATCGGCCAGAGCGCCGATTTGCGCGCCCAGTTGAAGACGTAGTCCACGGTCGAGATCATGAAATTCTTTTCGAATTTATTTTGCAGCCAGCTCATGGGGCCTCTTGCGGTAAAGGATAACCAAAACATCATACGCCCGCGAGTGATGGCGGTCACAGCGCAGCGACTTTGCTGGCTCAAAGGCCCGAAGCCCGCAGCTAATAAATCGTGTACCCCGGCGCTGGATTCCGCACATCGGGCTTCGACGCCATCAGCAGCAACGCACCCACCCGCTTAAAGGCCTTCATGTCGTCCAGGGAGTGGAACGATGTGGTCTGGTAATTCTCCGGCGTGGGCGTGTCGTCGGGAATCTGCGCATACTCGACTTTCTCAAACGCATGCGCCTTCAGCAGAGCGGCATACTCTTCGGCCGACCGAACATGCACCGGCACTTTGAGCTTGGGCACCCATTGCAGCGAGTACGGATTGTCTCTGTAGAGGTTGATGAGGATGAAGAGGCGTCCATGCGGAGCCATCACGCGGAACAACTCCGCCAGCGCGCGCTCCTGATCGGGATAGTAATAAAACGATTCGACCGATAGAACCTTGTCGAAGAAGTTCTCCTCCCACGGAATTTGCGCCGCCGATCCCTGTACGTACATTACGTTTTCAAAATCTTTTGAAGCCGCGCGAGCCTGGCGAATCATCTCGTCGGAGATGTCAAGCCCAACCACCTGGCCGAAGCCCTGCGGGCCCTCGCCGACGAGGCGCGCTAAAAGCCGCGTCGCCCAGCCGGACCCGCAGCCGAGATCGAGCACGCGTTCCCCCGGCCGCAACTCCATGCGGCGCAGCGTTTTCTCGGTGATATCGAGATGATGGTTCTCCATCTTCGGGCCTTCGCCGCGTTCGGCCCAGCCATTGAATTCCTGCTGCAAGCGTTCGTCGGGAGATGGGGATTTGTCGTGGGGCATGGAAAACAGTTTTCAGCTCCGGGGCAGATTACGCGTTGAAAATCCTATTGTAAATGTCCGGAGGGGGTGGGGGCGGGATTTCTCTTGACAACACGATACCTTGTATTACAAGATATGCAGCCATGAAGCTGCCGGCAGTGCCTGAACCGGAATCTCCCGACAAGTGGGAGGTGCAGCTCCGCAAGGGATGCCTTGAACTGGCGATCCTGGCGGCGTTGTGGGAGGGAAAGCTCTATGGGCTGGAGATCCTGCGGCGCCTGGAGAGCGATTCCGACTTAATCGTGTCCGAGGGAACGGTTTATCCCTTGCTGAGCCGGCTCAAGGCGCTCGGCCTGGTGCGCAGCGAGTGGGTGGAGTCCGACGGCGGGCATCCGCGGAAATACTATGCGCTGACGGCGGCAGGAAAAAAGCGTGCGCATGAGATGGCGGCGATCTGGGCGCGGTTCTCATCGAGCATGGGCAAGCTGCTGGGTCCGCTCGGAAAGGGGCACAAATGACAGTGGCAAGCGACGCACAAATGAAGACTGACGCCTATTTGAACCGGCTGCGCGAGAGTCTCGGAGGTTTGAAGCCGGAGGAGATTGGCGAAATCCTCGAGGAACTGCGCAGCCACATCGCAGACAAGGCTGCAATGGGCGGAGAACTGACGGTTGCGGGCGTGGATGCGGCACTGGCAGCGCTGGGCAATCCAGAAGAACTGGCGCAAGAATACGTGACGGACGCGGTTTTGGTGCGGGCCGAAGTCAACCGGTCGCCGGCGAGCGTTTTGGCCAGCCTATTCCGATGGGCGGGCATGAGCGTCGCCGGATTTTTCGTCTTACTCCTGTCGGTCATCGGATATGGGGCTGGAATCAGTTTCTTCCTCGTGGCTCTTCTGAAACCGTTTCACCCGGACGCCGCGGGTCTATGGATTTGGCGCCACAGCGGGGACGTCACGTACTCGGTTCGACTCGGATTCGGCGCTCCGCCGGCGGGGGCGCGGGAACTGCTGGGCTGGACGATCGTACCCGTCGGATTGTCGTTGGGCTTTGGGCTCCTAATGCTGACCACGCATTTTGCCCTCTGGTCTGCGCGGCAATACCGCCGCTCACGAGCATTGCGGCAAAAGTGATCCAGCAAAGTCAGGGGAAGACTTATGGGTGAAGCAATCAAAGTTACCGAGCCTCTTATTCGACAGAGGGAGCCGTCGAGTGTGTCAGGGCCGCTCTTGCTTTCGCCCGGCCAACGCGGGCTCTCACTGCTCGAGCTTCTTCTCGGAAGCGCGATTGTAATCGGGCACAATGTGTTTCGAGTGATTCCCAACGAGGTGCCCATCCTGTTTGTGCTTGGAATGGTTTCATTCCGGCTGCGCGACGGAGGCTGGGCTGCCATGGGCCTGCGCTGGCCGGTCGCGTGGCGGCGCACCGTCTTGATTGCCTTAGCTGCGGCAGCGGCCAGAATTTTACTCAGTGCGCTGGCGATAGATCCGCTTACTGCGCGCGTCTGGCCTCCGGCGATTGCACCCAGTGGCATGAATGAAATCACCGGCCATGCTTGGGTAGCGTTACGCTGGTTGGGACTGGTCTGGACGTTCGCGGCGTTCGGAGAAGAAATTGGATACCGGGGCTATCTCGTCAACCGGGCGGCGGACGTGGGCAGTCGATCGAAGGCCGCGTACTGGACAGGCGTTCTGATTGTGTCCGTGCTCTTTGGATACGGGCACTACTACAAAGGTCCGGCAGGGATTGTGGATTCAGGAATGGCGGGGCTGGTGCTTGGGGCGGCGTACATTTTGTCGGGACGGAACTTGTGGGTCTGCATCCTGGCGCATGGATTCATTGACACGTTTGGAGTAGTGGCCGTGTATTTCGGGTGGGCATCGTAGCGTGCGACTGGGCCAACGCAAACATGGCCGTTCCGGGGGCGCTCACTCCAGTATTTCGGCTTTGATCAGCTTTTGCCCGGCGAGCGCCGTGGAAAAACTCCAGATCGCCAGCGCCAGAATGACAATCGGAATGCTCATTGCGAAAGGTGCGTACCAGCGCGAGAAGTCGAACGTGACCGGCACATTTAACATTGTGTTGGCGATGAAAACCGCAACGCCCAGCGTGATCAGTCCGAAGCGCACCAGCGCCACCGCCGCAATTCCGTAGATCAGGAGGGCGCCTGTCGCTTCCAGCGCGGGATGTTCACTGGGTAGAGTTTTTAAGACGGTAAAGATCGCCACGAAGCCGACTGCCGCGGCCCATGGATTGCGCAGCAGATAACGCAACGCCACCAGTATAAAAAAGAAAAATAGCGTTCCCTGAATACCGCCGGGCATTTGCACGATCCACGCGCCCAGTGTGCTGCGAAGGCCGAGCAGGGAATCGGTGGACAGCAACTGCGGCGAAATGCCCAGGCGCGCCACGCCATAGCTCAGGCGGATTCCGTAAATCACCACCCACGTCAGGCCGAGGATGATGCCGAACAGAATGTCGCGGCCGACCAGCGGATCGCGAAACCGCCCGCCGATCAGACGAGTCCAGGAGATGATCGTCTGCGGCCACAGCTTGCGCACAAACGGCTCCAGCGCCATGTAAAGCCCCCACGACAAACCCGACATGAAAAGCGCGGTGCTGACACAAATGCCAAGCATGCCCAGCATGTTGTCCAAATCGGGCACGAAGTGGCCGTAGCAGATCCAGATTGCCAATTGCACAACAAAGACAAAGATCGCGAGGCGGAAAGCGCCCTGCTTGTCGGCTCGATTCTGTTTGATATGGCGGCGGGCGAGCGCGGCGGCGCCCATCACCACAACGAGGAACAATATGGCTTCGACGATCTGTGAAATCTTTCTGGCCCGGGTAGGCTCGTCGGGACGCTGGCGCGTCGGCCGCGTCCACGGCCCGACCAGTTGGAAGAAAACGGGCTTGCCGCGCCAGGTGGCGGCTTCAATCCGCAGCGGGCGTTCGCTGCCCGGCCACGAACCCGTCCAGGCGGCCCGCGTGTCGGAGTTGGCCAGCGAAGTCCATTGCGGTGTGGCGGGTTGAAACTTCGCAAGATCGATCCCCGCGGCCGCCATCAATGGCGTCCAGTCGACCGGCTTCGCCGCACTCGAGTCTTCGTCCAGCTCCGGCGGCAGCGCCTGGAAGTACAGGAGGCGCCCGGCGGGATCGAGCATGAGGTTGATCATGCCCGCCTGCGTGGTCGGAGGATCGGTGAACGTCACGATCCCGGGAGTCATGGACCGCTGAAACTCATCCGGGAACAGGTAGCGCGGACTTTGGCGATAGGTGAAGCGCAAAACCGGCGGCTGTTCTCCGAGAATCCTGTTCCAATTCGCAGACTTGTCATTCGCCTCCGCCCATCGGACAAAGTCAAAGTCGTAGTCGAAGTCGATCGCCAAGTCAACCGGCTTGGCATCGTAGCCGAGTTTGGCGACGATCTCGCGCGCATCGTACGTCAGCACGTCGGGAGACTGATCGAGTGGAAGACGCGACAATCCGTCGGTCCGCGTAATCAGGTACACGCAAGTTGCGAGTGCAAGAACACAAGCCGCAAGACAGAGAAACGCGAGCTTCGGATTCATGCCCTCATGCGCGCCCGCCGCCGCGACCATCTGCGGAGACGGCGTCTCTCCGGCAGCCAACGCCGCCGCGAGCGGATCGCCTCCGGGCAATGCCGCAGCCACGGAAAGCGCGTTGGCCGGGCGTTTTGCCGGATCCGGTTCCAGGCAGCGCAGGATGACGCGCTCGACGAGCGGATCGAGGTCCTTTACGAACGACGATGGCCGGCTGACAACACCCGCTGCCCGCGAGCGCACGAGATCGGCCAGATTGTCAGCGCTGAACGCGCGCTTGCCCGTGAAGAGTTCGTAGAGCACGAGGCCGAGCGCGTAGATATCGCTCTTCTCGGTCACCTCTTGGCCGGAGAGTTGCTCGGGCGCCATATAGGCTGGAGTGCCGCTGCGCGTCTCCGCGCCGTGCGCCTGACCGGCGAGAGCGGCGAGGCCGAAGTCGGTAATGATGGCTTGGCCGCGGCCGTCGAGCATGATGTTGGCGGGCTTCAGGTCGCGGTGCAGAACCCCTTTGGCGTGCGCAGCGGCGAGTCCGGCGCAAAGCTGGCGCGCAATATCCAATGCCTTGTCGTTGGGCAGGCGCCCGATGCGGCGCAACAGCGAGGCCAGGTCTTCGCCGTCGACATACTCCATGGTGAAGTAGGTCGAGCCGTCGACTTCGCCGACATCGTAAACACGGCAGACGTTCGGGTGCGAGACCTTGCGCGCGATGCGGACTTCGGCGCGAAACCGGTCGAGCAGAGCCGGATCGTGGCTGGCCTCTTCGGGCAGGAACTTGAGCGCGACCGGCTGACCGAGCGTGAGGTCGTCCGCGCGGTACACCTCGCCCATGCCGCCTCGCCCGAGCAGTGCGACTATGCGGTAGCGATCCGCGACCAACGAGCCCGGAAGAAATCTGCCGTGATTCAGCAGCGCGTCGGAGGACGAAGAAATGGGATGACTTGTCTTTGATGGAGAACCGGAGGGCGCGCGCGAAGGGCGCGGTGATGCGGGCAGCGGCTGCGACGAGACTAGCGTTGGAATCTGGTCGGGGCTGAGCGCGGGCGCGTCGCTTAACTGCGTGGCGACATCGTCGGTCGAGATTACGTTGCCACACGAGGAGCAGAATCGTGCCAGGGGCGGAACTTCGACATGGCAGGAGTTGCAGCGGGCCATAGGCAAACTGTCGCGTTGAGAAAACGCTCAGCGGCAGTCTACGTGAAGAGGGCAGAAATGGGAATCATGGGAGGGTGTTTACTGGATGGTAATCATACCCCCCTTGGTGCGGTCTCTTAGAATCAAAGACCTAGCGGGCAAAAGCGCCAGGTCTTTGAGGAATAAGGAGTTAGAAGTAAAGTATTTATAAATCAATGAGTTAGGACAACCCAGCGAGACTGGGATGCGCGACGGCATCGTTATCGCTACGGGGCAAGTTTCCGACAATAGTGTACTGACGATATTTCAACAGCAATCGGCGGCCCATGCCGCTGCAAGGCTGGGGTTCGCTTTCTTGTCGATTCTGTCACCGCCCACGGCCTAGAATGGTTCGGTGAGGTGAGGGGAAAGGGTGCTTTTCCCCATGGCCAGTCGTCCCCCAGGCCAGGATACACTCGTCGGCGGTGAACTGGGCCACTACCGCATCGTCGAGAAGATTGGCGGCGGCGGCATGGGCGTCGTCTACAAGGCCGAGGACTTAGCCCTCCACCGATTTGTCGCGCTGAAGTTTCTGCCCGAAGAAGTAGCCAAAGACCCCCAAGCGTTGGCTCGTTTCCAGCGAGAAGCGCAAGCTGCTTCCGCACTGAATCATCCCAACATCTGCACTATTCATGAAATCGGGCAGCAAGATGGGCAGCCCTTCCTGGTAATGGAGTTTCTGGATGGGATGACGCTAAAGCAGAGTATTGCAGGTCGTCCGCTGGAAACCGAAGTGATTCTAGCGCTCGCCATCGAGATCGCCGATGCCCTCGATGCCGCACACGCGAAAGGGATCGTCCACCGAGACATCAAACCCGCGAATATTTTCATCACGGAGCGCGGGCACGCCAAGATTCTGGATTTCGGGCTGGCCAAGGTCTTGCTCAAACCGCAGAGCGCTGCCATGAGTGCCCCGACCGTCGAGTCCGAGGAGCAGTTGACGAGTCCCGGCAGCGCGCTGGGCACGGTCGCCTATATGTCGCCCGAGCAGGCGCGTGCGAAAGAGCTGGATGCCCGCACCGATCTGTTTTCATTTGGAGCTGTCCTCTACGAAATGGCGACGGGCCAGTTGCCATTTCGGGGCGAGAGTTCGGCGGTGATCTTTAACGCGATTCTGGAACGCGACCCAGTTCCCGTGGTGCGGATGAATCCCGACATACCTGCCAAGTTGGAAGACATCATCAACAAGGCTCTAGAGAAGGACCGCAAGCTGCGTTACCAGCACGCGTCCGATATGCGAACGGATTTGCAAAGGGTGAAGCGGGACACGGAGAGCGGACGGAGTGCGGCGGCAAACTCAAGCACAGTATCCGGGCCAAGAACGACGGCGACTCGAGTTGCGAAGCTCTGGAAGATTGCCGTTCCCGTCCTGCTTGTCGCTTTGATGATCGCGGGCGCACTTTACTATCGGTCGCATGAGCAAAGCAAGCGGCTAACCGATAAGGACACCATCGTTCTTGGAGATTTTGCCAATAGCACGGGCGATGCGATCTTCGACGACACGTTGAAGATGGCGCTCACGGTATCGCTAGAGCAATCGCCTTTCCTGAATGTGCTCTCCGACAGCGAAGTCGCAAAGACCTTGAAATTGATGACCCGTCCGGCGGACGCGAAGCTGACGCCCGAGGTAGCTCACGAGCTCTGCCTGCGGGCGGCCAGCAAAGCTTACATTACCGGAGCGATTGGCAGTCTGGGCAGTGAATATGTGCTGGGGCTAAAGGCGGTGAATTGCCAGAGCGGAGAGACGCTGGGGCAGGAGCAGGTGACGGCGGCGTCCAAGGAGAAGGTGCTGGACACGCTGGGCGAGGCGGCCTCCAAGCTGCGCAGTGAGTTAGGAGAATCGCTGGCTACGGTGCAGAAGTTTAGCGTACCGCTGGAACAGGCGACCACGCCTTCGCTGGAGGCTCTGAAAGCGTTGAGCCTTGGGTGGAAGGCCTATCGCGAAAAAAGCGCCGTCTCCGAAGCCCTATCGTACGATCAACGCGCCATCGAGCTTGATCCGAATTTTGCCATGGGCTACGCGGCACTGGGTGTCGACTACTCCAATCTGGGCGAGATGGGGCGGGCCAGCGAGTACCTGACCAAGGCATTCCAGTTGCGGGAACATGCCAGCGAACGGGAAAGGCTGG
The DNA here is from genome assembly GCA_003139095.1 of Acidobacteriaceae bacterium. GTDB lineage: Bacteria > Acidobacteriota > Terriglobia > Terriglobales > Acidobacteriaceae > Acidiflorens. The sequence goes on along the minus strand of PLHW01000073.1, from coordinate 21,323 downwards.
CGATCACCGCCGACTACTATCGGGATGTAACTGGAGAACTGGATAAAGCCGCGGAGACGTACCAGGAGTTCATTGAGAGCTACCCCCAGAGACCCGGGGCTTACGGCAATCTGGGCGGAGTGCTCGCCTCATTGGGGCAATATGAGAAGGCCACGGAGATCACAAAGCAAGCCTTGCGCCTGGCACCGGACCGGTTACTGAACTACGGGAATCTCGCCAACTACACGCTTGCCTTGGAGCGCATCGAGGAAACCCGGCAGATTATCCAGGAAGGGCAAGCGCGAAAAGCCGATAGCGACATACTCCACAATGCTCTCTACGCCGTTGCCTTTGTCGGCGCAGACTCGAGGTCGATGGCGGAACAACAACAGTGGTATGCGGGGAAGCCCGATTACGAGAACGAGGGCTTTGCGTTGGCATCGGACACCGAGGCGTACGGCGGTCATCTGGCGAAAGCGCGGGAACTGACCAAGCAGGCGGTGGACTCCGCCATACGAGCGGACAACAAAGAAGGCGGGGCGATATGGCAGGCGAATGCGGCTCTACAACAGGCCGCTTACGGCAACGCGACAGAAGCGCGGCAGGCAGCGGCCGAGGCTTTGAAGCTTGCTCCCGCGATTCAGGGCGTCGAGGTTGAAGCCGCGCTGGCGTTTGCCATGGCGGGCGATACGGCGCGAGCCGAATCCCTGGCCCAGGACTTAGGGAGGCGCTTCCCCCTGAACACCCAAATGCAGTCGCTTTGGCTGCCCGCGATTCAGGCGCAATTGGCGCTGAACAAAAAGAACCCGGCGTCCGCCCTGAATGCCCCGCAAGCTGCTTCCGGCATCGAGTTGGGGCAAATTACGTTCGTCAACAATGTTTCCTGTCTCTATCACGTGTATGTACGAGGAGAGGCATACTTGGCAGCCGGACAGGGCAGTGCTGCCGCCGCCGAGTTTCAGAAGATTCTCGACCACAGCGGCATCGTCTGGAACTGCTGGACGGGAGCGTTAGCGCATCTGGGAGTGGCTCGTGCGAACGCACTGCAGGCGAGAACCGCGCAGGGAGTGGATGCCGACGCCGCCCGCAGTCGGGCGCTCGCCGCCTACAAAGATTTCCTCACGCTCTGGAAGGACGCCGATCCGGATATCCCCATCCTGAAAGAAGCCAAAGCGGAGTACGGGAAGTTGCAGTAATCTGGCGGCAAAGCCCCAACTTCATCCGGTACTTCCTGGTGCTCCGTAGTCAGCACAACATGGAGGAAACCAGAAGATTTGGTGGACCTGGTCGGGATCGAACCGACGACCTCTTCCATGCCATGGAACTGTAGAAAGTGTAAGTTATTGACGGCAAAGGGCCAAAAAATCGGCTATGCCGGAAAAACCCGGAAAAATAGCCGGTCTTGACACCAAATTTGACACCAACTTTGGGCCAAGGGCTGATAGTGGCGGATCAGCCTACTTCCGAGGGCCTGTTGTAAGATCCTTGCGCTGACTTGGGCCTCAGACGTTCCTCGTGAGAACAGCGCCGAACTTCGAACGATACAAGAAATAGATCAGCGTGGGGAACCATCAGTCTGCTATCAGTTGCGCCTAGCACGCAGCCGATAGGCTCTTACGAGCAGCGAAATTGCCAACCACCCACCCAATACTGCAATCGGAACCGCAACCACTCGAGGCCAGAGAATCGCGACCACCGTCAGTGGCAATAGAAAACAGGCCACGATAAACATGATTCTGGCTTCAGCCGGGCCCAGGACCCGATGACTGGTGATAGCCGCTCCCACTGCGTTGCCGATCCGAAGAACTCCGGCGGCAGCACGCCCGGCGCTTCCGGATGCGGTTTTCTGTGGAGGCCCGTTCCCCGTTCGCTCAACTGCTGGGCGTACGCGGTTCTTGTCTCGCAGAACAATCTCGATCGAATGGGCCAAGTCCTGCAAATACATATTCTCCATCTTTTGTGAAAACCGTTCGTCCTCCGCGATCACGTCCAGTTCCCAGTTTCCCATCCAGCTGGCCAGGTTGAGATTAGTCGAACCCACCCGCGCCCAGCGGCCATCTGCGACTGCCGTCTTGGCATGCACCATGGAACCAGTCCATTCAAATATCCTTACCCCTCCTTCCAAGAGTCCGCGGAACCCAGCTCGCGACACCGCACGCATCATCGGAATATCGCTAGCCCGTGGCACCAGGAGCCTTACATCCACGCCATCGTTCGCCGCAGCCTTCAGGGCTTCCACGTAAGACGTTGTTCCTACGAAGTAGGGATCTGTCAGCCATATCGAACGCCGGGCAATCGCGGCAATCAGTTGGTCCAACCGGTAAACACCGGCGATCGTGGGCATGCTGGCCATGACGCGTAGCGCCACGTCCCCGGCCGCCGGAATGGCTCCTCTCTCGCGAGGGAGTTCTTCTTCGGGTACCCTACGACTATGCGCGGGATTTGCATCGCGGACACTCCACCACCGTCCAGTTCCTACTAAATGCCACGAACGCGAATACTGCCACCATTAGCCAAGCCTATGCGGAAGGCATCATTCAAACTTACAATGCCGGGCTGCAGAGCATGGGCATTCATCCCAGCTTTAAGCAGGTTGCTGCGTCCGAGATCAGTCGCCGGGGACAAGTGCAACTGATGCCGGCTTTCCTCTACAACCCGGGCCTGATTGATTCCTGGTTCATTGCGACCGGCGTTTTCGGTCTCTTGCTGATTATGAACAGTTCGTTGGTTGCATCCGCGGCCATGGTGAGAGAGCGCGAAACTGGCACCATGGAGCAGTTGCTCATGTCTCCAGCCAGCACATCTGAAATCATCATCGCCAAAATCGTGCCACTGTTTACCTTGCTCTGCATCATGATGCTGATGTGCGTTGCGACACTCAAAATCGCGTTCCACATCCCGTTTCATGGCAGCTTGCCTTACGTCTTGTTTGGCGGCATGCTGTGCATTTTGTCCGGGATCAGTCTGGGCACGGTGATTGCAACTTTCAGTAAGTCGGCCCAGCAGGCGCAGCTGACTGCGTTTTTCATCAATCCGCCATTGTCCTCTCTGTCAGGAGCTCTGAATCCTGTCGAAGCGATGCCGCGATGGATGCAGCCCTTTACGATCCTGAATCCCATTCACCATTTCGCGACCATCGTCCGCGGCGGCATGCTCAAAGGAAGTGGGATCGTCGCGCTATGGCCCAATTTCCTGGCGTTGTCGATTTTTACCATCGTCCTGGTTTCGCTCAGCGTTTGGCGTTTTCGCAAGCAACTTAGTTGAGAACGGAAAGGCACGGTCCATTGCCCATGAGGAAGAAGAAGAAAGTGGCCACGCTGCCGAGACAGCTGAAGACGAGCGCGACAGTGATCCTGCTCAGCATGTGCATCGCAGGCGGAAATGCGTCGGCCCAGACGCCGCCTGGGCAATCCCAAGGCGCGCAAGCAACGCAGTTGCCGCTGTCCGGCCGAACCGCACAGAGCGGCTCGGTGACGGCAACACAGTCCTCCACTCCGGGCGTAGCGACCACCGTCAACACACTCAATCCCACGATTCAGGTTCAAGGGGCTTACTCGGGAAGTACGTCTGGTATCGCCACCATGCCGTTTTCCGGCAAGCTGTCTTTGCGAGACGCCATCCGCCGCGGCCTTGAGTACAATCTGGGAGCAGTTGGGCTCGCCCAAGCTGTGCGTCAAGCGCATGGGCAAACGCGCGTGGCGCGCAGCGTACTTCTCCCCAACCTTACTGGCGATCTGGCCGAAACCGTGCAGCAGACCAGCCTGGCAGCCGAGGGCCTGAAGAAGATTCCAGGATTCAATTTGCCAACGGTTTTGGGGCCCTACAACTATATTGACTTGAGAGCCCGTCTCGCACAAACCGTAGTGGATCTTACCGAGTGGAAAAACTACAAATCGGCCAATGAAAGCTTCCGTGCAAACCAACTTTCGGCTCAAGATTCTCGCGATCTCGTGGTATTAGCCGTTGGGGGAGCTTATCTTTTGGTTATTGCCGACAAAGCCAGAGTGCAATCAGCTCTTGCTCAACTCGACACAGCAAACGCTCTTTACAAACAAGCATCACAGCAACGAGCTGTAGGAGTGGTGGCACAGGTCGATGTCGATCGCAGCCAAGTGCAAGCGCTTACCCAACAGCAGCGAGTAACTTCATTGCAGAACGATCTTGCGAAGCAGAAGATCAACCTGGCGCGGATGACCGGTTTGCCGCCTAACGATCAGTACGACCTCTCCGATGACGTTCCTTTCTCGGCTGCGCCGCCGATTACCCTGGAAGAGGCGTTCAGACAGGCCTTCGAGCAACGTCCGGATTTAAGGGCAGCCGCGGCTCAAGTCCGGGCCGCCGATCTCGCGCGATCTGGCGCGCGCTCAGAGCGACTGCCCTCGCTTGCGGTGAACACCGATTATGGAGTGATCGGAACCAATCCGTCCCAATCTCACGGAACGTTCTCGGTCACTGGGACACTGCGCTTCCAAATTTGGGAGGGTGGCCGAACGGAGGGCGACATCGAGCAAGCCGACGCCACTTTAACGCAAAGACGTGCCGAACTCGAAGATCTCAAACTGCAAGTAGAGGGAGACATTCGAAAAGTCTATCTCGACTTAGAGGCGGCAACGAGCGAGGTTGAGGTGGCGCAGAGGAATGCGCGGGTCGCCAGGGAGACTCTCGATCTCACGCGGCAGCGTGTGGAGGCAGGTGTGGCCGACAGTGTAGAACTGGTTCAGTCGCAGGAAGCGCTGGCGGGCGCTGAGCTTGACTACATCAACAGCGTGTTCTCCCACAACGTCGCTAAACTAAGCCTTGCTCGCTCCATGGGCCGCGCAGCAGAAAATCTGCCGAAGTTCCTTAGCACGCCATGAAACACGCGTGCCAGAGATACTCACGTTCAGGCCTCCGGCCCTAAGAACCTGATAGCCCGCCGAATCCTGAAGTGCTCTCTATGATCCACCCTGTACCTGCTGCAAGAGCTGTTCATCGATCTGCTGCAGAGACGCCGGTAGCTTTGCATAATGCAACTGCTCCGCGGGGTCCTGCCCGCCCGTGATGATGTACTGGACGAAGCCCTTAACCTCCCCTGCCTTATTGGCATCTTTTGCCTGTTTTGGCACAAGCAAGAAGGTGAGGCCACTGATGGGATAAGCATCCGGCGCCGACGCCGGAGCATTCACGATGGGCGTGCGCACGTCTTTCGATAGCTCGCCGGAAAACGCATCGATAGCGGCGCTCGTTCCCGCAGCCGTCGGGCTCACGTATTTGCCCGCCAAGTTCTGGACCTGCGCGACTGGAAGATGGTTCTCCTCGGCGTAAGTCAGCTCCACATACCCGATTGCGCCGGAACTCTGCTTCACCACGCCCGTCACGCCCTCGCTCCCTTTGCCCCCTATTCCGATTGGCCAGCTTACGGAGAGGCCTTGGCCGACCTGGCTCTTCCACTTGGGGCTGACGGCGGCAAGATAAGTCGTGAAGATGTTCGTGGTGCCGCTGCCGTCGGTGCGATACACCACGACGATACCCTGCTTGGCAAGATTTACTCCCGGATTGTCCTTCTTGATTGCAGCATCCTGCCAATTCTTGATGGTGCCGAGATAAATACCCGAGAGTGTTTTTGCGCTCAGCTTCAGGGGCACTTTGAGCTGTTCCAAGTTATAAGTTATGCATACCGGTCCAGCGCTCTCCGGGATCTGCACCAGAGCAGGCATCTCCTTCAGCTTTTCGTCATCGAGCGCGGCGTCGGACGCGCCAAAATCCACCATCCCGTTCTTGAGCTGCTCGATGCCTCCGCCGCTGCCAATCGATTGATAATTGATCTGTAATCCCTGATGGTCCTGTCCATAGGCTTGGACCCAGCGCATCATGACGGGATAAACGAACGAACTGCCAGCGGCGGTAAGCTGAGTGCTATTGCGGGCGGCTACGGTCGTCGGTGTCCCGGAGTTACAGCCAGTTAGGACGATAGCGGCGAAGAACGGAACGGAGAGAAAACTAAACTTCATAATGCGCCTCTGTCAGTGCGGGAGCGGGTCGCGACCGAGCCGGTCGAGTTCCTTGGATTAAGAGCTCCAGCGAATCACTCTCTCATCCTCAATTCCGTCGGTCTGAGCAATAGTGGACAGTTGCGCACGAACTGAAAGAGAATTAATCCCCCTTTAACAATCGTGCTTTATATTTGCGCTTAACAACGCTGTCAGGCCGCTATGGTCTGACAGGGCGACTGATTCATCTCAGGCTCAGCGGGTGGGCTTAATCGGTATACTCTTAACGATTCCGATGTCCGCCGAGCACACTCCCGCCACCAAGATCAAGCACCGGGTTTCGCGACGGGCCGCCAAACCACGGCAAGAAGAATCCAACCGAACGGGCTCGCGCGGCGCATGTTCTCTGGACGATTCAAGACTTTACATTAACCGGGAACTCAGCCTGCTCGCGTTCCAGAGACGAGTGCTGGAGGAGGCCCAGGACCAGCACAATCCCCTGCTTGAGCGAGTGAAATTTCTCTCTATTGTGGGCTCAAACCTGGATGAGTTCTTCATGGTGCGGGTAGCCGGTCTTAAGCGGCAAGTGGAGAGCGGTGTACTCGAATGCGATCCCGATGGTATGACGCCCAAACAACAGTTGGGCGCGATCCGTGAAAAGGCTTCGGACCTGTTCAAAGCCGCACACGAGTGTTTGCGCCGGCAACTCTTCCCGGCCCTTAAGAAGGCTGGTTTGTGCGTCGTGGATTATTCTCAGCTGACATCGGTACAACGGACGAACGTTAACAAGTATTTTTCCGAAACAGTCTTTCCTACGCTGACTCCTTTGGCGTTCGATCCTGGCAGACCCTTTCCGCACATCTCAAACCTCAGCCTCAACCTAGCCGTGCTCATCCGCGACCAGCAGGACGTTGAACATTTCGCCCGGGTCAAAGTGCCCGATGTCCTGCCGCAGCTCGTACCGATAATTCCGGTAGCCAAAGAAGGCGTGANNGACGCGGACAGCGCCATCCAGGAACTTGAGGCCGGCGATCTTCTGGAGTCGGTTGAAGAGGGTGTCTGGCAGCGGCGTTTTGCGGACGTGATCCGGCTGGAAGTGAACGATGACATGCCACCGGCAGTTCTGGAAATCCTGCAGAAGAACCTCGAAGTCGATCCCGATGATGTTTACCAGGTGGGGCGGCCGATTGCCTTGTCGCGCCTGAAACATCTTTCGGCGGTCGATCGTCCTGAGTTGCGGGATAAGCCTTTCCTCCCGGCGGTCCCGGCTGCACTGCAGCCCGAGGAAGACGGCGAAGACATGTTTGCCGCTATCCGGCGCCAAGACGTTCTTCTGCACCACCCGTTCGATTCGTTTCAACCGGTGGTGACGTTTCTCCAGCAAGCGGCCCGTGACCCGGCGGTCTTGGCCATCAAGATTACCCTGTACCGCGTGGGCCGTAACTCTCCGGTGGTAGAGGCACTGCTGGATGCCGTCGGCGAGGGGAAGCAGGTTGCCGCGTTGGTGGAACTCAAGGCTCGTTTTGACGAAGAGAGCAATATTGAGTGGGCCCGCGCTCTGGAGCGCGACGGAGTGCATGTTGTCTACGGTCTGCCGGGCCTGAAAGTGCATTGTAAGACCGCTTTGGTAGTGCGACGCGAGGGCGATGCCATCCGCCGCTATGTGCATCTTTCCACCGGCAACTACAACAGCGTTACCGCTCAGCTTTATACCGATATTGGAATGTTCACCTGTGATGAAGCGATCGGCGCCGACTGTACCGATTTGTTTAATTACTTAACCGGTTATTCCGCTAAGGTCGACTATCGCAAGTTGCTGGTAGCCCCTGTGGACATGAGGCAAAACTTCGAGCGGCTCATCCGCCGCGAGATCGAGCATCAGCGCAACGGCGAGCGGGGCCACCTTATCTTCAAGATGAACGCCCTGTTAGATAAGCGCATGATTGAACTCTTTTACGAGGCCTCACAAGCCGGCGTCCAGGTGGATCTTCTGGTGCGCGGGATCTGTTGTTTGCGTCCCGGGATAGCTGGTGTCAGCGAAAACATCAGGGTCACAAGCATCGTGGGACGATTCCTTGAGCACAGCCGCATTTTCTATTTTCGCAATGCTGGACAAGAGGAGATTTACCTGGGCAGCGCCGACCTGATGCCGCGCAACCTTAATCGCAGAGTGGAAGTGGACTTTCCGGTGCGCGACCCCAAGCTGGTGCGGTTTCTCCATGATGAGGTGCTTGCCATCTACCTTGCCGACGTGGTCAACGCCCGCCGTATGAAACCCGATGGTACCTATGATCGGCCTTCCAATTGCGACAATGTCCGCAGCATGAACGCTCAGGAATGGTTCATCAAGAAAGTCGCAGTCAGATCCAGCAATAACGAAAAATCTGTCGGTTAATTCCATGGCTTGAAAGCTTCCCCGTAAGCCGACTCAGGAAACGATGACAACACCGAATGCGGATAATGCGACGGGAGCTGAGGCCAACGCTGAAACGCCAGTTTCTAAGCTTGCGCCGCCGTTTCGTCCGAATGAGCCGCCGATTAAGACAAAGACGAAGAGCCAGAATATTCGTGTTTCGCCCGCAGTCGTCGACGCCGCCCGGAAAGACGGCGAGGAGTTGCTCCGGGACTTGCGAACGTCTCTCAATGGCCTGACGCAAGCTGAGGCTGAAGAACGCGCGCGCAGTACTGGTCCGAATGAGATCGCGCAAGAACGGAAGCAAGGGTGGATCGTCCGCGTTCTGAAAATCATCCGCAACCCTCTGGTAATCCTGCTTTCGATTCTGTCGGCAATTTCATTTCTTACGGGCGATGCGCGCGCCGGCTCTGTGATGTTGGGTATGGTAGCGCTGAGCGTCGGACTCCGCTTCTGGCAGGAAGCGCGAGCGGACTCCGCCGCAGAGAAGCTCAAGGCTATGATTCACGTGACCGCGACCGTGGTTCGGGACGGCGCGGCGAGAGAGATAACACTCCGGGACTTGGTGCCGGGTGACATCGTCAAGCTGGCAGCGGGCGATATGATTCCCGGCGACGTGCGGCTACTGTCCTCGAAAGACGTTTTCGTTAGCCAGGGCAGCCTCACAGGTGAGTCACTTCCGGTCGAGAAGTTCCACGATCCCGAGGCTGAAAAAGGGACCTCACCCACTGAACTCAAGAACACATGCTTCATGGGGACGAGCGTAGAGAGCGGCACGGCAACAGCAGTCGTGGTGACGACGGGCGTACAAACCTACCTGGGCAGTATGGCCAGCTCGATCACCGGGGAACGAGCGCTGACGAGCTTCGACCAAGGTCTGAACCGCTTCACGTGGCTCATGATGCAATTCATGGCCGTGATGGTGCCTCTGGTTTTTTTCATCAACGGTTTCACCAAACACGATTGGAAGGGAGCCTTCTTCTTCGCACTGGCTGTGGCGGTAGGCCTCACTCCCGAGATGCTGCCGATGATCGTCTCCGTTTGCCTCTCGAATGGCGCCCTCGCCATGAGCCGCAAGAAGGTAATCGTCAAGCGGCTTAACTCCATCCAGAACTTCGGAGCCATGGACGTGTTGTGCACCGACAAGACGGGGACGCTCACCGAAGACCGTGTCGTCCTCATGCGGCATTGCAATGTCGCTGGGCGCGAAACCGAGGACGTACTCCTGGCCGGGTACCTGATCAGCTACTTCCAGACCGGTCTCAAAAACCTGCTCGATCGGGCGATTCTGGACAGCACTGACTTCCACGGGAAAGCGGTGGTCGAGAAGTACACGAAGCTGGATGAGCTCCCATTCGATTTCACGCGACGCATGATGTCGGTCCTGGTGGCCGACGCCGAAGGTAAGGCGATCCTGCTGACTAAGGGGGCTCCGGAGGACGTATTTCACCGCTGCTCGCATTTTGAACTCGATGGCAAGTTGTCGCCGATGGAAACCGATCGGATGGTCGGGCTGAAAGCAGAATACGACAGCCTCAGCAACGACGGGTTCCGCGTGCTGGCCGTGGCTTCAAAGGAACTCCCCGGGAAGCAAATCTGCGCCAAGGCAGACGAGAGCGAACTCGTGCTCAGAGGATACGTCGCATTCCTGGACCCGCCCAAGAACACCGCCGGACCTGCCCTTGCGGCTCTCGCCAAGCATGGCGTAGCGGTAAAAATCCTTACCGGAGATAACCACCTCATCAGCCGCAAGATCTGCAAGGACGTTGGCCTTCAGGCCGATCCCATGCTGCTGGGCGACGACGTGCAGAAAATGTCCGATGCCGAACTGGCCGAGTCTGCGGCGAAGGCGACGCTGTTTGCCCGGCTCTCTCCCGCGGACAAAGAGCGGGTCATTCGCGTGCTGCGGAGCAAAGGGCACGTTGTCGGATTCATGGGCGATGGCATCAACGACGCTCCCGCCTTGCGAGCGGCGGATGTTGGCATCTCGGTCGACACCGCGACAGACATCGCCAAGGAGTCAGCCGACCTGATCTTGCTGGAGAAGGACCTCATGGTACTGGAAGGAGGCGTAATCGAAGGCCGCAAGGTCTTCGCGAACATCGTAAAGTACATTCGGATGGGGGCGAGTTCCAACTTCGGAAACATGTTCAGCGTGCTGGGAGCGAGCGCCTTCCTCCCCTTCCTGCCGATGGCCCCAATTCAGGTGCTGACGAACAACCTGCTGTATGACTTCTCGCAGGTACCCATTCCGGCTGACGACGTGGACGAAGAGCAAGTGGCTAGTCCGCGCCCCTGGAACATCGGGGAAATCAAGCGGTTCATTCTCTTTATCGGCCCTATCAGCTCGATTTTCGACTATACGACCTTCTTCGTCATGCTCTACCTCTTCCACTGCTGGGAACCATCCCGAGCATCGCTATTTCAGACCGGATGGTTCGTCGAGTCCTTGATGACGCAGACGCTCATCATCCACGTCATTCGAACAAATAAAATTCCCTTCCTGCAGAGCCGTGCGAGTTGGGCGCTGACGGCTACAACAGTCGCAATCATGGCTCTGGGCGTGTGGCTGCCGTATTCCCCTTTGGCCTCTGCGTTAGGCTTCACGCACCTGCCGCGGCTGTACTGGCCAATCCTTATGCTCACGCTGCTCAGCTACATGGGCCTGACACAGATCATCAAAGTGTGGCTGCTGCGAAAGCACTGGATATAATCCGGTATGTCCCGCGACACGGTGGCGTTTCATCATCGACCGAAGAATTATCCTGGAAAGCCTGAACATATGGTTGATTCACAACACGATCAATTCTGATCAGTTTTTCCGAAGCCCAAAGTCTGATACTGGTTCTTTCACAAGTCTCCTCTGCCAGAGGACTCGTGTGAACAAAATTATCTTTGTGAAAATGTTGGGTGCAGGGAGATTTCGATGAATCTAAACCTTATGGATCCGAGGGTACTCATGACGGTCGCTACCGTCGTGATTGTTGCCGCCGCAGTAATTGCTGTTCTTTACATGGGAAAACACAGGAATTCGACCGCGGTCCTGCGGAAGAAATTTGGCCCCGAGTACGATCGGGCAGTGCGGGAGCAAGGGTCAGAACGAAAAGCAGAAGCGAAATTAGCCGATCGCGAAAAGCGGGTGGAAAAGNNAAACAGTGGGAGTCCGTACAGTCCCGCTTTATCGACTCCCCAAAGGGGGCAGTCGCAGAAGCCGACGACCTGGTGTCCTCTTTAATGAAAGTCCGCGGCTATCCCGTATCCGATTTCAATCAACGCGCCGCCGATATCTCTGTCGACCACCCCCGAGTGGTGGAGAACTACCGGTCCGCGCATGAGATTGCGGTGCGGGTGGGCAAAGCCGAAACAACCACCGAAGAGCTTAGAACGGCGATGATCCATTACCGCTGGCTACTTGAGGAACTGATGCAGGCACCAATGATTGTGGAAAGAAAAGATGTGGCGTAAAGGTTGAACTGAAGAAAAAGAAGAGGAGCTTACGATGGCCGACTTGGCGACCAACCGCATTGCGCAAAGGCGGGTCGACGGACCCAAGCTATAAACGCTTTCGAAATCCGGGAAGGAAACCCTGGACATGGGGATCCACGGACTTGTGTTAGTCAACTACAAGGAGAAAAACAGATGAACTCAAGCACGAAGGATGAGATTAAAGGCACTGTTGATGAAGTGAAAGGCAAAGTCAAAGAGACGTTCGGCAAAGTCACGAATAATCCTAACTTACAGGCCGACGGCAACGCTGAAAAAAACACCGGCAAAGTTCAGAAGAAAGTCGGGCAGATCGAAAAAGTGTTCGAGAAGTAAAAATCAGTCGGGATCTGTCGGAGCGTATTCCAGCCTTCGACAACGGATGTCCGCCGTTCTCCACTCCACTAACCGCAGGAACCGGCAGACTGTCATTTCTTAACGGTTACCCGGTCCTTGCCTTCTTCGCAGGTCCCAACGGGCATCCGGGGTTTTCTATGGTCGGAGGGAGCCGTTCCGGTTGACCCAGCCGCCTTTGACACTGTGGTACGGGAAATTACCGGCGCCGTCAAAGAGATCGATGAGCTGTAAGGGGGCATCTCCGTGTTCATCGTGTAACGGCAAAAGAGGAGTCTGTACCATTTTGAACACCTACATGCGAGTTTCTGAAGAGTGCCCGATGTCGATTCATAGTGTCGAACTGTGGCTGAAAAGACTCGCGGTGGCAAGCGCCGGCGGCCATGCCCAAGACCATGCCACGCTTTGAGGAGGCCCTCTGTGAGCCTGATCAATAGGGAACAGCTTTTCTATTAGAGCGCTGTCATATTCGCTGGGGACTATTGATGTGTGTTTTCGCGGAATCGTGGCGACAATGCCATATTGGATTTAATCTGAAATTCCGGCTTAAGCCAAAAAATGAAGGAGCGCCAATCATGAGTTTCAGAACATCCCGTCGCATCTTAACAGTAGCTGTTGTCGGCATTTCGCTTTTCAGTTTTGCAAGCATCCTCAGTGCAACAGAAAAGACCGCCTCGGTCGAAGGCCTTGTCACAAAAGTTGATCGTACCGCGAAAACCTTTATGGTAAAGGCCTATGACGGAACCGAACACACAATGCATCTCGTGGAACGAACCGTGGTGCATGGCGGGAAGGAGACCCACAAGGGAGCTGAGGAGGCCGCACGCAACCTTCAGGAAGGGTCCCACGTCGTCGTGCACTATACAAAACAGGGCGCAGACGAGACTGCTGAGGAGATCGATCAGATCGGCAAGGATGGACTGAAGACGAGCGAGGGGACCATTACCAAGTTTGACCGCGCCGCCCGGACGATGACGATCAAAATTGCCGACGGAACCGAGGAGACCTACCGGCTAACCGAGCATGCCACCGAAGATGCCGGGAAAGAAACAGAGGACACAGCGAAAAAGTCTGCCCACGCAATCGTGTACTACTCGGAAGAAGCAGGCCACAAGGTCGCCCATTATTTCAAGACCAGCTAACTTTGGGAGCCACAAGCGGATTCCTCGCTCGGTTTGACTGTGGAAAATGTCTGCAAGCAGACACATAACGTGCTTCGCCAGGTTAAGGAGAACCCATGATGCGCGTGGGAATTGCCGCGGACCATGGAGGGTTCGCATTAAAAGAGCAGTTGGCGGAGTTGCTCCGTGGCGCGGGGTACGAGGTCGTGGACTTCGGCGCACACCAATTGAACCCCGCAGATGACTACCCCGATTTCGTCATCCCAATGGCCAGGGCCGTGGCCGCGGGGGAGGTCGAACGCGGAGTGGCGCTATGTGGCAGCGGCGTGGGTGCGTCCATCGCGGCGAACAAAGTTGCGGGTGTGCGTGCCGGGCTCATCCATGATGTTTTCTCCGCTCATCGAGGCGTCGAAGATGACGACATGAATGTCTTCTGTCTGGGCGGAAAAGTGATCGGGTCTGCGCTCGCCTGGGAGCTGATCGAGACCTTTATGACCGCTCACTTCAGCGGTGCGCTACGCCACCGCCGCCGAGTTGATAAAGTGCATGCCCTGGAGAACCAAGGGGTTGGCGCGTGAAAAAATCATTCGAGATGTATTGGTCTATGCGAGAAGATTCACAGTTAGGAAGACATGAGCAAAAGACCACAGCCAAGAACGGACGCGCCTGATGACGGGCTCCCGTTCCGACGCGTTGGTGCTCTTCGGTGTAACCGGCGATCTCGCCCACAAGATGATCTTCCCGGCACTCTATGCCATGGTGAAGCGTAATGTCCTCAAGGTCCCGGTAGTCGGCGTCGCCTTCCCCAAGTGGAGTCTCGATCGTCTGCACAGACGTGTGACCGACAGCATCAAGCGATCGGGCGGGATCGATGACAAGCGCGCTCTCCACCGTCTTCTGGCCCTGTTCCGGTACGTGAGTGGGGATTACAAAGATCCGGGCACGTTCACGGCGATAAAAAAGCAACTGGGTAGCGCTCGACGCCCGGCACACTACCTCGCTATCCCGCCCTCACTCTTCGAGACAGTGATTAAAGGACTCGGAGCCGCGAACCTGGCCGAGCATGCTCGCGTCATTGTCGAAAAGCCGTTNNGACCACTTTCTCGGGAAGGAGGCGATCATGAATATCCTCTATTTCCGCTTCGCCAATTCTTTCCTGGAGCCCATCTGGAATCGCAACTACGTAGCCAGTGTCCAGATAACCCTATCCGAGGATTTCGGCGTCGGGGAGCGCGGCGCGTTTTACGAAACTGCCGGCTGTCTGCGCGATGTGATCGAGAACCACCTCTTCCAAATCGTGGCGCTACTTGCCATGGAACCGCCGTCCGGTAGGGACTTTGGAGCCGTGCACAACGAGAAAGCCAAGGTCTTTCAAGCCATGCGCCCGCTGAAGCCCGACGACTTGGTGCGCGGGCAGTACGCTGGCTACCGGAAGGANNTGAAGCCGCCGCCGCAGAGGCTTTTCGCCGACTCAGCGCCGACGACCGGCCTGGCGAACTACCTGCGCTTCCGGCTCTCCCCCAACTCGGCCATTGCCCTTGCCGCTCGCGTCAAGCTCGCAGGTAAGGAGTTCGTCGGGGACCAGCGGGAACTCTATCTGTTCGAAGAACAGGACGGGGAGGAATCGCCTTACGAGCGGCTTTTGGGCGATGCTATGATCGGCGATGGAGCGCTCTTCACGCGTGAGGATGCGGTTGAGGCCGCCTGGGCGGTAGTTGACCCGGTACTCAAGCACCACCGCCGGGTTCACCCGTACAAGCGCCACAGCTGGGGGCCGAAACAGGCTGACGCGCTCATCGACCCAGGCGGCTCCTGGCACAACCCCAAATCGAATGAGACATCCGGGGAATGTCCCCGTCATCGAAGAAGCGATCTTTGCGGGCGTGCCGATTAACGTTACACTCTTGCTCTCGCGCGCGCAGTATGTCGCGGCGGCGGAGGCGTACCTTCGCGGCATCGAGCGGCGCATTGCCGGTGGGCTGAATCCCGATGTCGGATCCGTGGCTTCGTTGTTCGTCAGCCGATGGGAATGTTGCGGTAGATAAGGAAGTACCCCATGCGCTACGCGAACCAACTAACCAACTCGGCATTGCGATAGCCGGACGGGCTCATGAAAGCTACTGCCGTTTGCTCGACTCGCCGCGCTGGAAGCGTACCTTGAACGCGGGAGCCCGCGTGCAACGCCTCCTATGGGCCAGCATTGGAACCAAGGACCCCAAGGTCTCCGACATCCTTTACGTCAGGGGCCTAGCCGCACCCTTCACCGTGAACACGATGCCTGAAGCGACGTTAAAAGCGTTCGCCGATCATGGGGAGATGGCCGAGACTTTGTCCGTACATACCGAAGAGGTGCTGGCCAAGTTCGCCAAGGCGGGCATTGATATGGATGCCTTGGCTGCTCAACTTCTGGACGAAGGAGCCGCAGGATTCGTCAGATCCTGGAAAGATCTGATGGAGTGCATCGCGTCGAAGAGTGTGATGCTCAAAGCCGCTTAAGCCCGCAGCTAGTCATCCCCAGCATCCCAACGTCAAATTAACTGGCTCCCCTCAGAGCGTGGAGTTTTGGCATCTCCGATCACCTGATCTAACCGAATTTCGCTCACAGTCTCATCGGGTTTTGTGAAAATTGCCAGCAGGCTTGCGAGATCGGGATCGGTAACGGCGCGAGCCGAGAGTCGGCGTTGAACTTCTTCGGGCAAAGGCATGGTTTTATATCCTTCATCAAGCTTAGGCGGCATGGAGTCAGCAGACTGTTCCATAATGCTCACTCTGGAAAATCTAGGGTTTCGTGCAATCGATGATGGCAGCGGTGCAGAAGGTATACCGGTATACTGGGGAAGGTGACTTGCCAATGCCAGCATAAAGACTGCCAGAGCAAAGAGCTTAAGGCCCCCCAACCCCTTCAACTGTGAAGGCAAACCTCCGAAAATACTTGTAAAGTGTCTTGTCATATCGCCTTCACACCTTATATCTGACGACGGGGAATAGGATCACGGAAGATCCCGCCCCGTCGCCTGGAGTCCACTATTGAAGTTTGGCTTCATGGGCATATCCGCCAATTTCGTGCAGCAGTGCCTGCGCCGATTCCGGAACGGCAACTTTGCCGTCAAGAATTTCATGGCGGTTTACGTCGTCGCCATACATGGCTCTGTCTCCACTTTTGTCGGCTTGCACCACGGCTCCGTTCAGGCTCACTCCGATGAAAACACCTTTCGAACGCGAGTAAGACAAAATCTCCGCATTCAATTTAAGATCCGTGCCAGCAGCGGCGTTCCGGCCCACCGGCCCGGCAGCTACGGAAGCGTCGGCTCCGAGCTTAAACTTGTCGCTGAGCAGGCTTTTCAAGGCGTGATCGTTCATAAAGAGCATCACAAGGTCGGTGGAAGAACCCCCGATCTGATAACCCACGCTGCCGCCCTCAATAGCCAGAAAAATGGGGGCGCTCCAGCCATGGCCGGTGCGACAGGTTGCCAGTCCCCTGCCGTAGTTGCCGCCGAATATAAAGGCGAACTTCACGTCTCCTGGAATGATGGCGATACACTTCGCCGATTCCAGAAGATCCGAAGGAATGCCCTGATCCGGGGTGTTCATGATCTCCTTGAAGACCTGGGTGGCTTTGTTGGTGCGATTCACATCATCGTCGCGATCCGAGGCGACAGCGGTTAGAGTCACAAGCAGAACTAGCGTTGTGACGATCAGAATACGTTTCAACATTTCCTTATCCTCCTCCAGCTTTGAAAACACTAACGGCAAACCTTCTGACAATTCATCGAAGCCAGACCTCGGCTCAGTTCGCCAAGGTGCAACTCCTCAGTGCAAATCGATGCCACAGGCGTAAATGAACTGCGTCTTAACCCATGGTCGCTCATTAACTGCTGAACGAATTTCTAGGATATTTTGCAGCTTGCAGCAGTATGTCCACACGAAGAGAATGATGTGCGAAGTCTTTTCATAGCCTCGCACCAAGTCCAGCCGTGTAGTTCGACGCGGCGCGCACGAACAAGCCGGGTGTCACAACTTTCTCGGCTTTCCGCGCCCGCCATTTCTTTTCTTCTAGCTTCGGACCAATGGCGGTCATCCACAACGGAATCCTAAGACACTAAGGAAAGACATTTCTGTTCAATAGCGAACACATTCCATTTTGGTCACTGAGTGGCTGCCTAAGCATTCGGGCGAGTCCTGGTGAGGTGATGGTCGCGAGGAATGCATGGGGATCGAAATCCCGTTTCTTCTTGGCCACTAGACTTGGGCCTATGGCATTAGGCGCTGTTTGGAGGGTCGGGTCGATTGAGATTTGACGGGCGACTTTCCTTCCGCCTGGAGAAGGGTTCGGTTGGCGAGCAGGAGACATCGGCAGTTCCTTCTGCGCGAACAACGACCCTTATATTTTACTGCTTTCCTAGCCATCGTAAATGTCCAATAGCCACGGCCCCCTATAAGTTTTTTTGATGCTCCAGATCAAAGACGTGCCGTGATGGCTCACGGCATGAGTAATGCTGCACAGCATCGCTCACGGAAATGAGCGAACGTATAAATGTTCCGGGAGAATAGTCTTTCCCGTCAAACCAGACGGCCTGAACTCCCCTCTTGGGACAGGGCCTTCCTAGCATAAGACGCGTCGAGGGCAGAGCAAGCAAGGCTTCGCGGAAAGCGAACTCAAGAGCCAATGCTGTCGAAGACGACCAAGACCGCCAGAGAGGTTTCGATGAAGATTACACAAGTATTTCGGTCGTAGAACGATGAGCAGGTGATCAGTGAACTTACGATTGGTGGAGCGCATCAGGCGACCCCGCCTGCGTAGAGTTTATCTTTGACAATCCAGCGAACGTTGTCTCCGGTGATGGGAATCCGTAGCTCCATGCGGCAACTGTGAGCATTATTGATCAGACCATTTTAATTGTGACTTGCTAAGGTTTGAATTGATTCGCTGCGGTTCAGCAGTCGCGGATCCACCTGGACAGCAGACCCACGCCGACGTGATCAGTTTCACGTTCGCGCGGGCGAATGGGAGGCTGACATGCTTCGGGTCATGTGGATTGCTCTTTTTATTGTCTGGATTCTGGGACTTGGTTTTCATTTCGGCGGAGCTGTGATCCACTTATTCTTGGTTGTGGCGCTGGCGTTTCTGGCCATTGACCTACTGAACCGACGGCAAAGAACGGTTTGAAGAAAAGCAGTACGAATCCCGGCGTCATGAGGCGCAGGCTCTTCACGCCTTCACGTTGTGTTCGGTCCCCCCTCCAACCGGACCATATCCGTTAAGGAGTCTGCAATGTCCGACCCTGATTGCACCGTGAGTCTGAAACCGAACAGCCTGATGCGGTGCGAAGCGCGTCCTTTCGCGTTCGCGAAGAAGTCTGCATCATCCGTGCAGGGAATCCCCGGCCACGCGATTCCATTGCGGGCTGCGGTGATCGGGAACCACCTCCCTCGCCAGTGTGGAATTGCCACCTTCACGACAGACTTGTGTGACGCGATTGCGGCTGAGTACGGTGCCGCTGGAGTAGCACAGTCTTATATGCGAACCTTCCTACTATCTTGCGCTAATCGCATGCAAACGGCACGCAGGGCGTCGCCCCTCCAGACTGCCGGGAAAGATACAGGCCAACGGATCA
Organism: Acidobacteriaceae bacterium; assembly: GCA_003139095.1. Lineage (GTDB taxonomy): Bacteria > Acidobacteriota > Terriglobia > Terriglobales > Acidobacteriaceae > Acidiflorens. The sequence continues at coordinate 2,389 of PLHW01000073.1, read as the reverse complement.
ATGTGTAAGCGCTTTGCCAGTACCGAACTCCGGAGCGCTATTCACGGCTTAGCATGGGCATCCTGTCGGGATGCCTTTCCGCACCGCGCGAAGAGCGTGGTAATGAGGGGAATCGGAATGTGGACCAGTTCTTCCGCATGAAGCAGGTGGAGGAATGGGATCTGTAATTGGATTTATAGGACAGTTCGTTGGTATGTCCTTGTTGGGAGCGATGTCAATCGGGCCCCTTCCGTCATGTCCGTGCGAGAACCTTTCTAAGCTGCATGTGGCTGCAGTGCGGCCTAACTCGCCCGTTCGAGAGCAAAACAATACAGAAGACCTTTTTCGTAAGTTGAACGTCCGTCACCGCTGGCAAGAAGCTCGTCTAATTCGGCTCTCTGGAGTTCGCACCTATAAGTTAGAGAATGACAAAGATAAAATCGTGGCCGAAGAAGCGGTGGTCGTGGAATACAGGGCGCCGACAACAGAAAAATTCACAACCACCGCCGGAAAAGGCTCGGGATTTGTGCTCCACCATGTATTCCAGCGACTGATGAAGGCTGAAGAGGAGAGGGTAAGGGTTAACAAAGACCCGGACAGCCTGATCACTCCGGAAAACTATGCCTTGGAGGTAGTTGGCACGGATCGAATCGGCAACTCTGACTGCTCAGTGGTCCACGCTGTTCCGAAGCGCAAGGAGATGGATCTCTTCGAAGGAAAGATGTGGATCGACAACCAGGACTTTGCGATAGTGAAGATCACCGGCCATCTCGCTAAAAGCCCGTCTTTTTGGATCAAGCAAGTAGATTTTGTGCGGAACTATCAGAAGATTGACGGGTTCTGGCTTCTCTCGAGAGAAGAGGCGATTTCAGCCATCAGAATATTCGGCAAGGAGACACTGACGGTCGATTATCGGAACTATACGGTCAACGATTTCTAGTTCAAAATTAGGAGGTGTGCCTGTGATTGAACGACTCAAGGAAACTGGGGGAGCGGCATTCGGTTTTAAGGTGGCCGGAACGCTGTCGGAGGCAGACCTCAAAGCATTCGAGCCGCAGCTTGAATTCTTCATCGCACAACATAAGAAGCACCCGATCGGCATCCTCGCGGACCTTACAGAAATGCAGGGAGCCGAATGGCAGGCTCGCTGGGAGGACCTTCGGTTTCTGCAAAAGCACACCGACCATATCGCCCGGATGGCGGTTGTCGGGGCACATCGATGGGAAGAGATTGTGGACATTCTNNGAGACGCATTACTTCGAATCCTCTGAAATCCAACACGCGTGGCAGTGGGCGCGGACTGCGAAACACGCTGAAGATGCCCCTGTCCGAATAATCTCGCCAGCGACTGGAATCTGGAAGGATTACCGCCCTGAGTTTGTGGGTGTGTAATTACGAAAGCGCCAGAAGAAAGGCGGGTTGATCGGTTGATCGGTTGATCGAGACTCTGCAATCAGCGCCTTGCGCTGTCTCCGCTGAGAGCACGTCCGCGGAGGGGGAACAGTTCGCGATAGGCCACGACGACAAAGAGCACGACCAAATGACCAAATCCCCGATCAAGAAAGCACAGACTTGCGCGTCAAATGGACTGCTCACATTTCGTGGGTATCAAAGAACGGTTCGCGGCCAACTCACTCGCCCGAAAAAGCACACGGTTAAGAACCGCCAGGGACGCCTAGGATCGGCGGCGCGCCCTGTGAATAGGCTTCGACGGCCGTGTTTGCTCCACTCTTGCCGGCCAATTGCGGGTCCGTTTCAGTGCCGCCGGGGACGCTTATGACTGGCAGTGCCCCCTGTGGAGAGACTTCGGCGTTCGTGTCTCCTCCACGATTGTCGGCAAGCTCCGAGTCGGTTTGATTGCCGCCGGGGATGCTTAGGACCGGTAGCGAGGCGGCTTTTGATGGCCGCAGCTTGGTGCTTCTTGCCCGACGATAGTCTAGGGTGGGTTTTGTTTCTTTGGACATACCTTTGTTCTCCCGTGGCTTCGAGCCTTCTTCTTTCTTGAAGTGAATGATCGGCATGACACCGGTGGCGTTGGGTCTCTTCTCCAGGGAAGCGACCTTGGGGGGAAGGCGGCGTAGCATGCCTCCGCAATGATTGTCGAAGCGATGCGGCGTCGGCCCAAGAGCAGACGCCGCTCGAACATTCTGTCCCACTACTTCTTCGCAGATGCTGAAGTAGTCGCTGGCTTGGACGTTTCGCCTGCGGACTTCTTCTGCGTAGAGTCAACGTCCGTCACATCGAAGCGGACACCATCCTCGACGCCTTTCAAGGCCTGGTTGGCTTCGTAATACTTGCCGGCCTCGATAAGTTTCGCCGCTTCCTTGATCCCGCTCGTGGTCTTATCGAGGGGCGCCACTTCCATTACGAAACTAACGTCGATGTTAGCTATTGACATTCGCATAATATA
>PLHW01000069.1 GCA_003139095.1 Acidobacteriaceae bacterium | reverse complement strand
ACCCCATGGTCGGCCACCGGCGAAGGCCACGATCCCGACGAGGATGAGGCAAAAGATTGCGAGCCTGATTGCGAGCAAGACGAACGAGACGACGAGGACGGTGAAGACGAAGACTCGAACGAATCGGATCCCGACGATCTCCCACCGCAAGAGCTTTGTCAGTTGCTCACAGCCGACGAGAGACGGGACGTAATCGATGAGTGGCTCAAGGAAGGTCGAATTACCCAAAACGAACTCCACGACTATATGACGTCGGATGGTCCTGATCCGATCCTGCTCGCCATTTGTCGCGTCTACGGTGAACTTAAGCAACGCATCGCAGCCCTGCACGCCAAGCCGTAAACCGCCGAGCGGCACGCGAAAGCCCACTGCCCCAGGTTCGCTCGTAGCCTCGATAAGAGCGAAGGTGATTATTCACTGGATCCGGAAGCATCGGTTACTCTTAAAATGTTGCTACGCCCATGTCTCTTTTGTGAGCGTGAAGCCGCTCCAACCATGATCCCCATCACGCGTACGTATAAAATCCGCGCCCGCTCTTCCGCCCCAGCCACCCCGCATCCACCATCTTCACCAGTAGCGGGCACGGCCGGTACTTCGGATCGCCGAGCCCATCTTGGAGCACGCGCATAATGTCGAGGCACACATCCAGCCCTATAAAATCCGCCAGCGTCAGCGGCCCCATCGGATGCGCCATCCCAAGTTTAAAAACCTCGTCCACCGCCTCCGCCGTTGCCACCCCCTCCATCACCGCGAACATCGCCTCGTTCAGCAGCGGCATCAGCACCCGGTTGGATACAAACCCCGGCGCGTCGTTCACCTCCACCGGCGTCTTACCCAGTTTCACCGCCAGTTCACGCACCGTCTCGTACGTCTCCTCGGACGTCGCGAGCCCGCGAATCACTTCCACCAACTCCATCACCGGCACCGGATTAAAAAAGTGCATGCCAATCGTTTTATCTGCCCGCTTCGTCAGCGCCCCAATTTTCGTAATCGAGATCGACGACGTATTCGACGCCAGCACCACCCCCGGCCTTAGAATGCGGTCGAGGTCGCGGAAAATCTCCGCCTTGATCTCGAATTTTTCTGTCGCCGCCTCCACTACTAAGTCGCAGTCGCTGAGTTTCCCCCGATCAAGCGCCGATGTAATTCGCCCCAATGTCGCCGCCTTGTCGTCAGCCGTAATCTTGCCCTTCGTAACTTCCCGCTCCAGGTTCTTCCCGATCGCGTCCAGCCCGCGATCCACAAACCGCTGCTCCACATCGCACAACACCACGCTGAACCCCGACCGCGCAAACACATGCGCAATCCCGTTCCCCATCGTCCCCGCCCCAATCACACCCACTCGTTCAATTGTCATGATTGCCTCGCTCGAAATTTCGCTGAAACGAACTCAAGGTTTACTGATAAGGTTTACTGATAATGTTCGCCGCGCGTCCATTGCCCGATGTCGGTAACAGCTTGGGTGCGGAGCCGCTTCAGCAACCGCGTGCGCGCTGCCAACCCGTGGCTTTTGCTGATTGGAGTGACCGGAGTGATCTGCGCAATGGCCTGACCGCGGCTGGTTAGAATGCAGCTCTGGCCTTGATCGACTTCGCGTAACAAGCGGGAGAAGTTTCGCCTTGCATCCGTCGCTGAAATTGTCTCTACCACTGTAACGCTTATTTCTCCGCCGCCACCTTGATCCGCGTCTCCGCCCGCTCCAGCGCATCCTCGGCCCGGTCATAATCCACATCCGGATTATTGCTCTTCAATCGCTCTTCCGCTCGTGCCTTCGCTTTTTCCGCGCGCGCTACATCGATTTCCTGCGGCCGCTCCGCCGTTTCCGCCAGGATCGTGACTTTCTCCGGCAACACCTCCGCAAATCCCCAAGCGACCGACAGCGTATGCGTCGTCCCGCCCGCCCGATAAGTCAGCGCGCCCGCCTTCAACTCCGTAATCAGTGGCGCGTGTCCCGGCAGGATCCCGAGGTAACCGTCCGCCCCAGGAATTTGCGCCTCTTCCGCGGCCACATCCTTCACCATCTGCTTTTGCGGAGTAACAATCTCGAGTTGGAAAGTATCTGCCATGTAGTCGTTGGTCGTTAGTCCTTGGTTCGTAGATGGTGGTCGGTAGTAGTAAGTCGTAATTCCTTCGTCCCCAGTCCTAAGTCGTAAGCCGAAAGGCCAGCGCGCTGGAGCTTTTCCCAGCGACCATCGACCAAGGACCACCGACCAACTAAGCCGCCACCTTCATCTTCTCCGCCGTCTCCAGCACTTCTTCAATCGTTCCCTTCATGTAAAACGCCTGCTCCGGAATGTCGTCATACTTCCCTTCCACAATTCCGCGGAAGCCTTTTACCGTGTCGGCAATCTTCACATACCGCCCCGGAGTGCCCGTAAACTGCTCGGCCACAAAGAACGGCTGCGACAGGAACTTCTGGATCTTGCGCGCTCGCGACACCGTCAGCTTTTGGTCTTCGCTCAACTCGTCGATGCCTAGAATCGCGATAATATCCTGTAAATCCTTATAAGTCTGCAGCGTCTTCTTCACCATCTGCGCCACGTCATAGTGATCCTGCCCCACAATGCGCGGATCGAGAATGCGCGAAGTCGAAGCCAGCGGATCGACCGCGGGATAGATCCCAATCTCCGTAAGTGCGCGCGAAAGCACCGTAGTCGCGTCCAAGTGCGCAAATGTCGTGGCTGGCGCCGGATCGGTTAGATCGTCCGCCGGCACATAGATCGCCTGCACCGATGTCACCGATCCTTTTTTAGTCGAAGTAATCCGTTCCTGTAACTCGCCCATCTCCGTCGCCAAATTCGGCTGGTAACCCACCGCGCTCGGCATGCGGCCCAGCAGCGCCGAAACTTCCGACCCCGCCTGCGTGAAACGAAAGATGTTGTCGATAAAGAGCAGCGTGTCCGACCCCTGCTCGTCGCGGAAATATTCCGCCACCGTCAGCGCCGTCAGCGCCACCCGCAGACGCGCTCCCGGCGGTTCCGTCATCTGCCCATAGATCAGCGCCGCTTTCGACTCATCCGGCTTGCCCGGCTTAATCACGCCCGACTCCGACATTTCCAGCCATAAGTCGTTGCCTTCGCGGGTGCGCTCGCCCACTCCGGCAAACACCGAGAATCCGCCGTGCTGCTTGGCGACGTTGTTGATGAGTTCCATGATGACGACGGTTTTCCCGACGCCAGCGCCGCCGAACAGACCGATCTTGCCGCCCTTCAAAAACGGTTGGATGAGGTCGACGACCTTCACGCCCGTCTCGAACATTTCGGCGGTAGTGGATTGCTCGTCAAAGGCAGGGGCTAGCCGGTGGATGGGCATGCGCTTGTCACAGGCGATGGGGCCAAGGCGGTCAACGGGCTCGCCAATGACGTTCATCACGCGCCCGAGCGTGCCGCGCCCTACCGGCACGGAGATCGGTCCGCCAAGATCGATGGCGTTCATGCCCCGCACCATGCCGTCCGTCGGCTCCATGGCGACGCACCGCACGCGCCCCTCGCCAAGGTGCTGTTGTACTTCAAGAATTACGTTGATCGGCGAAGGCACGGTGAAACCCTCGCTCACCACGCGCAGCGCCTCGTAGATCGGAGGCATTGACGCCTCCACAAATTGCACGTCGACGGCCGGGCCGGCGACCTGAATCACATGTCCGATATTTTCTGCCATAAATCTCTTTTCCGTAGCGACGGGGCTTGCTCCGTCTTGAGTTCGAGCGAGCTTTATTTCAACCATGCGGGGGACGCGTCAACTCGCGGCTCCCTACCCCTGCGCCGCCGCCCCGCTCACAATCTCGATAATTTCCTTCGTAATCTTCGCCTGCCGCGCCCGGTTCATCGCCAGCGTCAGCGAATCGATCATGTCCGACGCATTGTTCGTCGCCGAATCCATCGCCGTCATCCGTGCCGCGTGCTCCGCCGCCACCGACTCCATCAGCGCGTGAAAAATCTCGACGCTGATGTACTTCGGCAAAAGCTCGCTGAATAACTGCACCGGCGGCTGCTCGTAAATGTAGTCCACCTCGGCCGTCGCGAATTTAGCCGCCGCCTCGTCCACCGCGCGCGTATCCACCGGACGAATGCCCACCCCCGCCGTCTTCGCCGCTTCCACCGCGCGTTTCCGCTCTTCTTCCGTCGCCTCTTCGGCCAGGCTTATGTTCACCTCGCCGATTTCTTTGATCGGCAGCAGGTGGTCCACCACTAGCCGTTGCGCAATCACCGACTTAAACTCGTTGTACAAAATGTACACACCGTCAATCGTCTCGTCCGCAAACCGCTGCACCACGTCCTGCCCCAGCGCCGCAACAAAGTTGTAATCCACCTTCCCCAAAACGCCGACGTACTCGCCGGTAATCTGCACGCGCCCCGCCCGCGGAGCCTCACTCTGCACCGGAGCCGCGCCAGCCTGAATATCTTCCGGCGTTCTCCTCGTAGGAGCCGCGGGAAAACGCCGCCGCATAAAGTCGCGGCCCTTGCGTCCAATGCACTCGACGTCGATATCCTGCTCCGGCTTCGACGCGATGAACTTACTCACCACTTTCAAAATGTTTGTATTGAACGCGCCCGCCAGCCCCTTGTCGCCCGTGATCACGATCAGCAGAATGTTCTTCTCCGGCCGCTCCGCCAGCAGCGGATGCAACGGCTCGCCCGTCACCGGATCGTAGATATTCGCTCGCTTGATCAGCGACTTCAAAACATTCGTCAGCATCTGCGAATAAGGTCGCGCCGCCAGCGCAGCCTCCTGCGCACGCCGCAACTTCGCCGCCGAAACCGTCTTCATCGCCTTGGTGATCTGCCGCGTGTTCACCACGCTGCGAATCCGCCGTCGAATATCAAGAATGTTAGGCATGAACCTGTTCTTAAGTTCTAAGTTCTAACTTCTGACTTCTTACTTCGCAACCGCTTGCCGCGACTCCACAAACGCCTGCTTCGCTTCCTTAATTACGCGCGCGATCTCGGCCTTCAAATTGTCGTCGAGAATTTTCTTCTCCATGATCGTGTTCAGCAGCCCCGGATTCGTCGTGTCCACATACTTGTACAGCTCTTTTTCAAAGTCCCGCACCTGGTCGATCGGCAAATCGTCCAGCGCCCCGCTCGTTCCCGCAAAAATCGCGATGATCTGCTTCGAGAACGGCAGGGGCGAAAATTGCGCCTGCTTCAGCAACTCAACCAACCTCTGCCCTCGGTTCAATTGCTGCTGTGTTGCCTTATCCAGATCGCTGCCAAACTGGGCAAACGCCGCCAACTCGCGGTATTGCGCCAGTTCCAGTTTCAGCGTTCCCGCCACCTGCCGCATCGCCTTAATCTGCGCGCTGCCTCCCACGCGGCTCACCGAAAGTCCAACGTTCACCGCCGGCCGCACGCCCTGGTTAAACAAATCCGTTTCCAGATAAATCTGCCCATCCGTAATCGAAATCACGTTCGTCGGAATGTACGCCGAAACGTCCCCCGCCTGCGTTTCAATCACCGGCAGCGCCGTCAGCGACCCGCCGCCGTTCTTATCGCTCAACTTCGCCGCCCGCTCCAGCAGCCGCGAATGGAGATAAAACACATCTCCCGGATACGCCTCGCGCCCCGGCGGACGCCGCAGCAGCAGCGAGATTTCGCGATACGACGCCGCGTGCTTCGACAAATCGTCATAGATGCAAAGCGCGTGCCGCCCCGAGTCGCGGAAGTATTCGCCCATCGCGCACGCCGCATACGGCGAAATGTACTGCATCGGCGCCGGCTCCGACGCCGACGCCGCCACCACGATCGTGTACTCCATCGCGCCCGCGTCTTCCAGAATCTTCACCACCTGCGCAATCGACGACCGCTTCTGCCCAATCGCGTTGTAAATACAAATCAGGTTGTTGCCCTTGCTGTTGATGATCGTGTCCAGCGCAACCGCGGTCTTCCCCGTCTGCCGGTCGCCGATAATCAGTTCCCGCTGGCCTCGCCCAATCGGAATCATCGAGTCAATCGCCTTCAGCCCCGTCGCCATCGGCTCGCGCACCGGTTGCCGGTCGATCACGCCCGGCGCAATGCGTTCCAGAGGAATAAATTTGTCGGACTGAATCGGCCCCTTGTCGTCAATCGGCTGCCCCAGCGAATTCACCACGCGTCCAATCACCGCGTCGCCCACCGGCACGCTCATGATGCGCCCCGTCCGCTTGACCTCGTCGCCCTCTTTAATCTCCGTGTATTCGCCGAGGATCACGACGCCGACCTGATCTTCTTCCAGGTTCATGGCGATCCCGGCGATCCCGTGCGGAAAGCTGAGCAGTTCTCCGGCCATGACCTTGTCGAGGCCGTAAACGCGCGCGATCCCGTCGCCGAGCGTGATGATCGTGCCCACTTCGTCGACCGCGATCTTCGTTTCGTAATTCTCGATCTGCTCGCGGATAAGTTGTGTAATTTCGTCTGCTCTAATTTGTGCCATAAGCTTTTAGCTTTTCCAAACGACTAACGACCAACAGCTAACTAACCAACTGCTCCCGAATCCTCTCCAACTGCCCATTCACCGAGCCGTCGTAAATCGTGCTTCCCACCTGCACCACCGCCCCGCCCAGCAGACCCGCGTCCTGCGCGTACCGCGCGCGCACCTGCTTGCCCGTCAGCTTCCGAATCTCCGCCTCCAGCAGCCGCTTTTCCGGATCGTTCAACGCCCGCGCGCTGGTAACCTGCGCCTCGGCAAATCCCATGCGATCGTCCAGTTCCAACTCCGCCTGCTTTACAATTTCACTAAACAGCGGCAGCCGCCGATGATCCGTCACCACCGCAATAAAATTCCGCACCGGCCGTGACCCGCCCATCTTCCCCACCACCGCATCGATCACAGCTTTTTTCTGCGCCCCGGGAATCGACGGATTCTCCAGCACCCGCCGCAGATCCGCGCTCTCCGCCAGCATCCCTTCCATCCCATGCAACTCGGCCAGCATCTGCCCGGCATCCGCCTTGCTGCTCATCACCACGTCGGCAAAGGCGCGCGCGTAGGTTCCCACCACCGATGCCATCTAGCGCCCGTCCTTTCCGTCGTCCCGTTGTGTCGGCGCCGCGCCGCGTTCCGCCGTCAAATTCGCCGCAAAATTTCGCACCAGCACCTGGTCCGTATTCGCATCGATGTTGATCTGTTTCCGTGCCAGCGCCAGCGCCAAATCCGCCGTGTGCGCCGAAAGCTCCCGCCTCACCTGCTTCGCCGCCGCCGCAATTTCCTGCTCCGCCGACTGCACCACCTTCCGCAACTCCTCTTCCGCCGCCTTCTTGATCCGTCCCTCTTCGTCCTCGGCTTCCTTCTCCGCCGAACTCTGCATCTTCGCGATCTCCGCGCTCATCTGGCTCAGTCGGCTCTCAATCTCCGCCAGCCGATTCCCGGCATCCTCGCTCGCCGCCCGTGCCTCCTCCAGCGCCTTCCGAATCGATTCGCCACGCGCCTTAAAAATTCCCGGCAGTCCCTTGCGCGCCGCCCAAACGATCACCGCCGCAATAATCGCGAAGTTCAGCCAAAGCGCCGCCATGTGCGCCTGGTGCACATCCAGCCCCACCAACTTCCCCAACTTCTGCACCATCGCCGAGTGCTTTAGTTTCGCATTCTCTTCTTCCTCGCCCTCCGCCGCGCGCGTCTCCGCCGCCAGTTCTTTGCCAACACTTTCGTGCCCCGGCTTACTCGCCTCAGCCGGTTTCCCCGTCTTCGCCCCTACAGCTTCGGCATCCTTATTATTGCCCGCCGAATTACTGTCCGAGATCTGACTCGAACTCCCTGCAGCCTGCGCCTGCCCCATCGCCGCTACCCGCAGCGGCCCCACCATCAACAACGCCGCCAGCGCCAGCGCGAGCAGCCATCCCGCTCGCCTCTCCGCGCTCTTCTTCATCATCTCCGTCATTCTGATCATCCGCCCACCTGGCTGGGCGCAGTCACCGGACGCAGCACCGTCCGCACAATATCCGTCGCCAATCTTCCCGCTTCCCCCTGCAACTTCGTCATCGCCTCTTGCTTATCCTGCTCCAGCAGCGCCCGCGCCTGCTTCACCTGCTCTTGCGCCCGAGCCCGCGCCTCATTCACCGCCTCCGTCCGCGCCTGCCCAGCCTGCCCCCGCCGCGTCTCCAGGTTCCTAAACACCTTCTGCCGCGCCTCGCGCAGCCGCTTCTCATACTCGTCCGTCCGCGCCTCCGCCGACTGGATGTCCGCCCGCGCCTTCTCCATCGCCCCCTGCGTCCGCTTGCGCCGCTCCCCCAGCACCGCCGTCAGCGGCCGGTACACCAGCAAAACATAAAGAAGATAGACGGTTAAAAGTAGGAGGATCGTCGGCACGCTTCCGAGCAGTAATTCGCCTAATTGTCGGAGTGTCTGCTCCATATCCCTTTGATCGAAGTCTCTTTGGTCGAAATCTCTTGGATCGAAAGCTACTGTGCTGATCGATTCGCGGCTGATCTAGCTCGAAGAATAGCGGCTTGTGAAACCAATAAAATTAACATCCTCTCAACAGCACTGTCAATGCGCCCGCTCACATTCCCGCCTCAGAATTTCAACCCGCCCTCCCGCGTCCAAAGCCCATTCCCACATCGCCCCGCATGCTCCGCGATCTCCGCGTTGAAAGCTCTAAGACCGCCCTCGAATAACCGCCGCCCGCACGAGAGCCACGTCACTCCGCGTTCCACATCTCCCGCAGCAACTTCCACTTCCCATCCCCGCCCCGCCTCAACACCAGCAGCATCTTTCCCCGCCCGTCGAACGGAGCCTTCCCTCCACCCATCTGCACCACCTGATGTTCGCGACACCACTCCGATGCCATCTCCCCCGCCACCTCAACCCCCGAGCACTCCATCTCAAACCTCTCCATCTTCGCGCCCGCCAGATCCCCCATCACGCGATCCATGAACGCCGCAATTGCCGCCTTCCCCACCATCGGCTTCGTCGAAGGTAGCAGGCTGATCCCGTCCTCCGCCCACAACGCCATCGTCGCCCCATTGTCCATTCGCCGCGTCGCCTCCTCCAGCCTCCGGTTAAACTCCTCAATCTCCCCCCGGGCATTCCCCGCCCCCATCGCCGTTTGCCCCAACAAACTCGCGTCCGAAAAGAAAATTGTCGGAAACAACCAAAGTGCCAGGAAAGAAGTTCTCACCATTGACCGCAGAATCTTCCGCGTCTTCATCCTGCGATCATAGCTGATCGCCCACGCCCTTTCCGGCGCGGCCTCACCCACCTTCCGCCAAGCGGCGATCGCCCGTCCTCGTGCTATCCCGCGCGCATCCGAAACCAATTCATCTCAATGCGCGTTCATCCCCCTACGGCACCACCTTGAACACCACTCCCGCTCCGTTCGCTCCCCCATACTGCGTCGTCCCATAAAGGTTTCCCGCGCCATCCCGAATCAGGCTGCCATACGGGTTCGCCCCGTCCGTCCCGTTGAAGCTCCACAGCAGCGTAGGTTTGTAGTTAGTCTTGGGGCGCGTCAGTTCATACACCGTCCCGTAACCATAGGCGCCACCATTCACGGTTGTGCCGTAAAGGTTCGCCCCGTCCTGCAAAATCCCGGCAAACGGATTGCACCCGATACCGGTTTTGAAGACGTACGCATTCGCATAGAAGGTGCCTGCGGTATAGACCATCCCGCATTGGGGATAATACCGCCCGTTGGAAGCCGTTCCAAATCCTCCGACGATTGTCCCCTGCACATTGCTGCCCTCGTCCACGCCTCGGGCTTTCGATTGGGGAAAGATCAGCGACAAATTCCAGCCCCCGCCGCCGTTCGGCGTCAGCAGGAATGCCTTCAGCTGATGGGCCATCTGCCCCTTTTGTTGATGCATCAGGTTCGAATTTGTAACCCCATAAATTCCGCCGTCATAAAAACTCAGTCCGGCGTAAGTCGGCCCCGTGTAGTCGCCCCAGTTCACCGTCTGAATCGTTTGCTCGGTCCAGCCATTACCCGATGGACTCAGTTCATAAACAGTTCCAGCAGCTCCATCGCCTCCATTGAGCGTCGTGCCATACAGATTGCCCGACCCATCCATGATCGGAGTGTTCACCGGATTCGCACCGTCCGCTCCTCCCGTAAAGCTGTACAGCACCGTCTCGTTCCAGCCGCCGCCGTTCGGCGAAAGCTCAAACACCGTCCCGTTCGCGTACGCTCCGCCAAACTCGGTCGTCCCATACAAATTCCCCGCCCGATCAAAAATCAACGATGCATAAAGTGGTGTCGCACCATCGGTGCAATTCATCGCCGAGCAGAATCGGTACAGCACCGTCTCTTCCCCGCTCGCCGAAATCTCAAACACGGTTCCAAATCCCAGCCCGCCCGCGTTCGTAGTCCCGTACAAGTTCCCGCCACTGTCGGCAACCAGCGCGGCCTGCGGATTCGCCCCATCGGGCGCGCCCGTAAAGTTGTAAAGCACCGTCTCTTTTCCCTTCGACTTCGCTAATGGCCCAACCTGCGCCTGCGCCGCGCCGGCAATCAGCAGCCCCGCGAAAACTACCGCCATTACCACAGCCCCGCGCCGAACCGCGCCTGCCAGTTTCCTCAAGCCAGATCCCAGTCCGCCGCTGCCAATGTTTACATGTCCTTTCGTTCTCCTGTTTTGCATAATGCCCTCCTTGAGAGCTCAATAGGTTTGTCCTTGCCCGTGCTTCACTTCTCGCGCTTTTCGAGAAGCGGGAAAAAAGGGAGTTCCCCACCCTTAAACGTCGCGCTTTTTGCGAAGTTTAGGGTGGGGCTTTTGACTTTTATTTTCAACTTCGAAACAACCCTCCTCCGCTTCTGCCAACAAACAACCGCCTCACTTCGCCTTCTTCACCACCTGCTTCACCACGTTCGACGCGCTGCCGGAGAAGTTTGCGTCCCCTCCGTACACCGCCGTAACCGACGTCGTGCCCACCTTCAGCGTCGTGCTCGTAAAGTTCGCTGAGCCGCCGCTCAACGTCCCCGTCCCCAGCACCGTCTTCTTGCCCGTCATGAACGTGACCGTTTCTCCATCCGGTGGCTCGCCCCCCCTGCCACTGATCACCGCCGTAAACGTCACCGCCTCCCCATAGGTCGACGGATTCGGCGCGGACATCAGCGTCGTCGTGGTCGCCTTACGCACACCGCTCACTTCGAACACTACGCCCTGGTTGTGGTGCGCTCCTCCCGAACCGGTCGTCCCGTAGAGGTTGCCCGCGCCGTCCAGCATCAAAGTGCCTGCCGGGTAAGCTCCGTCTTTTCCGTTGAAAACCCACAGAATCGTATCTTCGTAGTTGGAGTTGCCCAGGGCCGCCAGCTCAAACACAGTTCCGCCCTTGCCCCCCTTGGCCGTAGTGCCGTACAGGTTCCCGCCCGCATCGAGCGCAACCCCGCCCCAGGGATATGCGCCATCGGTTCCGCCCTTAAACGAATGCAGGATTTGCTCCGTCCATTCTCCGTTTTCTCCAGGCGTCAGCTCATAGACGGTTCCGTGGTCCTTGGCACCGCCGCGGATGGTTGTTCCGTAAAGGTTGCCGGACGAGTCGAGCGTCGGAAGGCCCACCGCGTCGCTGCCATCTCCGGGAGCACCGGCAAAGGTGTGCATCACCGTCGCATTCCAGCCACCCGCGCCGCTCGGTGACAGCTCGAACACTTCTGTAGTCGTGGTGCCGAAGATGTTGCCGGCGGCATCCATCGTCAACCCGCCCAGTCTGGCGTCGCCCCCACCGTTGTAAATCACTTGTTCGGTCCAGCCTCCGCCCGACGGGCTCAGCTCGAACACGCCTGCCGAATTCATGCCGCAGAGATTGCCCGCCGCGTCCATGATCAAGTTGGCGCGCAACGGATTTCCGCCGTCCGTGCAGCCGCTCTGCGTGCAGAAGTTGTAGAGCACGGTCTCGGTCCAGCTTCCGCCCGCCGGACTCAGTTCGAACACCACGCCCAGGGTAGCCGCGCCCCCGCCCGCTGTAGTCCCGTAAACGTTTCCCGCGCTGTCGAGCATCACCGGACCCCACGGTTGTTCCCCGTCCGCCCCACCGGTAAAGCTGTGGAGCACCGTTTCTGTCCAGCCTCCATTGCCGTTCGGCGAAAGCTCAAATACGGTTCCTCCTCCCCACAGCCCGCCCCACCGCGTCGTCCCATAGAGGTTGCCGGCAGCGTCCGAGACGAGCCCGGCCCACGGAGTCGATCCGTCAGTGCAAAAGCCCCCGCCCGCGCAAAAGTTGTAAAGCACGCTCTCCGTCTGCCCCATCGCAGGGCGAGCAAAAATCAGCAGCACCGCCAAAACCACAGCCAGCATCAAAACGCCGCGGACAGCGCATGCTCCCGCCCATTCGTAAAATCTGCCAAAGTGTGGCTCGCCCATAGCAAGTTTCCTCGCGCCAAATCCCGTCTGCTCATCGGAAATCTTCCAAGCGCCCACTGTCCCAACGATCGTTCCTTGTGAATGCAGTCCCGGTGCTGTTTCTCGCAAATGCGCTCCCGCTGAATCCATAATTCCTCCATCATCCCCATGTTCTTGTTGTGATCCTCGGTAAAGTGAATTTCCCAGACGTACTCCGAGGATCTCTTTCGTCAAGAGTCTTCCTTTCGTTTTTGGGGGGGGGATTGTCGTGCGAATTAAATAGATACCAATCGGCAACTTTCGTCAGTGCACTTCGTCACCCCCGGAAGTGACAAGCAGAAGAAGTGACGAGACAAAGAAGCGACAAGCGGAAGGGTCGGTAGAAATGGTCTCATAAACGGTCTTGCGCAGGGCCCGGCTTTCAGCCAGGCCTGCATACGCAGAAAATATGAGGCTGTTTCTGGCCGCGTCGGAATCTTAGCAAAACTCAGCGTGCTGGGCCTGCGACCGGATGCCCGTGCCGTTCGCCGACAACCCCACATCGCGAAGACTTCACAACCTGGCATTAACGGCGACTAGGCCCTGTCAGTTGACCTAATATCGCGTGGCTGATTTCGTCAATTATGCGGTGGGCCAGTGGGCGCTACCACCCAGACGTATTCAAGCGCTTGCGTCCCCGTGTTTGTAACGTTGTGCCTTGTCGCAGGTGGAATGTACGCCAGCATCTTCTCCAAGAGCGGCATATCGGGATGTCCCTCGACATTGGCGACGCCACTCCCGTGCAGTATCACCAAGGCTTCCTCATTTCCCGAAGTCGAGTGCCAGCCTATGCTCTCACCCGGCTTCAGCTTTACAGAACCGCCCCGCATCCCGCTCGTCTGCGGCTCCCTTGAGCAGTGTGCAGTCGCCCCCGGCACAGTCCAACGCAAAAGTCATCGGCTCACGCCTTGCATGCTCCTGTGCCGCAATGACGCCGAACGCCACGGCGGCGTAGACCACAACTGCTGTCAGCTTGAACTTCGTCATGTTTTCGAATGATCCTCAGTGAGTGTGGGGATGATCGTGCGTCTTCAACTTGTTTTGAAGGCGGAGCAGTTCTTTCTCAAGCTTCTTGGTTTTCTGTTCGAGTGCTTTCACACGCTGTTCGACTTCGGGATGCTTGTGACTGTGTTGTTTGACCGGCATGAGACCTCCTCCTGGGAGCGGATGAAATACTAACCGCCGGGAGCCTGGATTTCAAATCTGCGGTATGGGAGGTGATGTAAAAGGAGGAAAAAGCGTCGCGGCGCACCCGCGCTCGGATTTCGCGTCAGTTCGCTTTCGCGCTCGCCCGCTGGTTGTGCGCGCGCAGCCAGCTTTCCGCCATTTGACGCGCGCTCGCAACCTGCGATGGCGTCATCTGCGCAGAAAGCCCTTCCAGCCGCGACTTGCTGTTCTCGTCTCCCTGCGCCAGCGCAAGTTGCGACCAGAAGTAAGCCTTGGAGAAATCCCGCGGAACTCCGCGTCCCGCCCAGTAATACGCGCCCAGCGTCGATTCCGCGCGAACGTAGCCTTGTTCGGCCGCGCGCTGAAACCATTCGACGGCTTTCACGTCGTCCTTGGGAACCGAATCGCCGTCGTGATAGAGCACGCCGAGTTGCCACTGCGCTTCCGCGTCGCCTTGGTCGGCAAGTTTGCGCAGCGCTTCGCCGGAGAATGCACGATTTCTCCCCGCGGAATCGGTTATCGCATCCGCCCCCGATGCGTTCTTCGATGAAGGCTTTCTGAGGCTCTGCGCCGTTTGCCCCGGTTGCAGCCAGTGTCGTTCGATCGTCGGCGCAAGCAGGTAGCCCAGTAAAATCGCCGCCACGCCGATGGCGAGCAGCACGAGAGGACTGACGGGAAATCGGCGGCTGGACGGGGGTTCTTCCGGCACGGCGCCGTCGAGGCCTTCCGTCAGAAGCGGCGCCTGAGAATTGCTTTCTTCTGGTTTCGCTGTGCGATCTTCGAGCGGCGCTACCGCGTTCCTGTTTTCGATCTTCGCTTCAATTTTGTTCTCGGCAAGCTTCGGTTTTGCAGCGGGAACAAACTCCACAAGCCGTTCCAGAATATCTTCCTGTTCCGTCGTGAAGCTGCGCGCATAAGGGAAAAATATCTCCAGCAAACCAACCACCCGGAAATCGCTGAAAATTGGAGCGGCCATCAGCGAACCGATTCCCAACATTCGGCAAACTTCCGGATCGACGCGCGAATCCGTTTCCGGATCCTCGCACCTAACAATCCTTCCGCTGCGAATGCATTCTCCCGACAATCCCGCTCGAACATCCACTTCGGAGTTCAGCGGCGGAGTTGGTTCTCCAAGCGAAGCTCGGCACACAATCCTGTTCTCCGTGAGCAGCGCGATGGCCGCTCCAGAAGCGCCCGTAAGCTCCGCTGCTTTCTCGGTGATCAACTGTAATACGGCATTCGCATTGGCAGTCTCGCCGTCTTCGCGCGCTTCGGCACGTTCTCCAATATCGTGGATCTCGCGTCGCAGATCGTCCAAAGCCGCGCGCAGTTCATCTCGCTCTCGAACCGCCGCGGAACTCGCCACAAGCTTCGGCACAAGTTCCGGAATCGCCTCTTGAATCGCCGTTCGACTCGCTGTCGAACTCGGCGTTGCAACCTCCACCGCAGGGGAATCTCCCGCTTCTTCTGCCCGCCGCGCAAGTTGACTCGCGCGCGCCGCATGATTCGTCGATGCAACCAACAGGTTCGCGAACAGCCATTCCTTCAGAATCTGCCGCGATGCATCGGGGAGAAAGGTGAAGCGAACTCCAACGCGTCCGCTGTCATCGGTCCACATCACTTGACCGCTGCCATGAACATACTTCCCGGTTTCCGGCAGATCGAGGCAAATCGTGACCGCGCGATTCACTTCCAGCCGATCATTCCCTTCTCGCTCGGATGGAATCGCAGTCTGAACCGCAAAACCGTTCTCGTGCAGATCGAGCAGTTCGCTCAGATCGACGACTGTTCCAGACTGAGGACTATTGAAGCTGACATAAACAGGAGTGTGCAACTTCTGACGAATCCATCGTCGTCGCTCTCCGTGAGGAGGACGCGCAGCTGTAACTGGCATTGCCACAGAGTCTTAACCTATGAAGCTTCCATATTAGCGCACAGGTCAAGAGTAGGAAACGAGATTAGTCACAGACAAACCGGTGCTGGCGAAAGCCCGCTCTGGGGGCGATCTTCCGGCGATTTTCGCCGTTAAGCGTGCGCCGCGTAAGAGGCCAAATTGCCTGGTTGAGCCGCAATCAGCGTCTCCGGAATCGCCCATGCGCGATCCAGCGCATCGGCCAACGCGACCGGAAATTGCGACGTCAGAAGGTTCACGTCCAATTGTAGGTCTCGATTGCTGTAGTTGCGGTAAATCACGAGCGAACCTCCCGCACGATTCGCCGTCGTAACCAGATCGAGAGTCAGCTTCCACGAGGGATCGCTGGAGATCGCCAAAATGCGGGGAAACTTGCTCCAACACAGTCGGTGCTCGGGCTCGACAAACTGGCTGTCAAGCGGCGGCGTTGCCCGCAGTTCGAAGGCATCGAAATCGTTGCCCTCAAATGCCGCTACCAGAATGTTCCGCACCTCGTCGAAACTGCTTGTCGCCTTAAGCTCCTCAATTGCACGCCGCACTGAAAGATTGTTGATGACAATCTGCCGCTGCTCAATAGTTCGCTGCGCTACTCGCCGCAGTTCGCCAAATTCCAGGTAGTTCAGATGCTGCACTCCCAGCCAGATTCCAGTTCCCACCACTGCAAGCACCAGTCCCAAAGTGCTTCCCGTTGGCCACAGCAGAAAAAGGCTGAGCATCGCAAACACTGCGGAGACGGCGTAAAGAACAATGACAACTTGCCGGTGTGAAAGTCCGAGTTGCAGCAGCTTATGGTGAATATGCTCTCGATCGGCAGTGAAAATCGGACGTCCACTAATCAGCCGGCGCACGATGGAGAGCGCAGTTTCCAAGATTGGCAGTCCAAACGAGACTACCGGAATCGCAACCGCCACGAACGTAGGAGCTTTCTCCGCGCCCGCTAAAGCCAAAGCGCTGAGCATGAATCCGATAAACAAGCTCCCGGAATCGCCCAGGAAGATGGTCGCCGGATTGAAGTTGAACCGCAGGAATCCGAGAATTGCACCCGCCAAAGTCACGCCGATCAGCGAACACAGCCACGACTGATTGACCAGCGCCACAATGAACAGCACCAGAGTTGAGAACAATGCCGATCCAGCCGCAAGACCATCCAGTCCATCGATCAGGTTGAACGCGTTCGTAACTGCCATCACCCAAAGCACGGTCAAAGGCAATCCCACGAACCAAGGCAAAATGTGAGGAAAGATCAGCGGCACATCAAGAACCCGCATGCCACCTGCGAAAAGCAGGATCGCCGCGATCGCCTGCACGATGAACTTCAAATACGGACCTGCGCCGTGAAGATCGTCATAAACGCCCAGACAGAAAACCAGGCAGGCAGGAACATAAATCCGCAAAAGCGTGGTGGGAAAAACTCCGGCGAGAAGACGAGGAAAGACGAGCGAGAGCGCCAGCCAAAGAACCAGACTCAACGAAAATGCGAGGAAGATCGCAGCTCCGCCCAACCGCGGCAGCGGCGTCTGGTGAAGATGTCTTCCTCCCTGCGGAACAAAAACCCAACCGCGGCGGTTTGCTATGTCCCGGACTTCGCGGGTGGCCGCGAAAGAGATGGCGAGCGAGAATATGAACAGCCCAAAAAACAGCAACGTCAAACTGGCTTTCCTTCCGGCTAACCACCGGCGTTTTAGCGATGCGCAGCCGGCAAACCGAATTCCGGCGAGTTCCGTTGAAATACCAACGCGCAAATCTACAGATTTGTTTCCCCGCAATATAAATCGAGCACCCGGTCGGAACAACACAGATCGCAAGTTGCCTGTTGATTCTTCCGAGTCTGGGGAATCAATCATGCCAAGTGCTGCGCGCGATCCGTTGGCGATCTGCATGCTAAACTCGTCACACTCAGACATCCAGGAGCTTTGGCATGCCGGTGTGGAATTGCCGCTTCCTCCCGCGAACCTCACGAATACTGATCGCGCTCTTATGCAGCACGAGCTTTTCGGTTTACTCCACGGCGCAGACGCCGATCAATGGAATCGCCGCGCCGGCAACCGACACGGCCAAGCAAGATGCTGCCACGCTCGCCGCTCAGTCCTCTGCGTCCCGTACACCGCTGCCGAATCCGAATGTTCGATTGGGAGCCGGCGATTTGATCGACATCAACGTATTCGGAGTTCCCGATCTTTCCACCAAGACGCGCATCAGCGGCTCGGGCGATATTTATCTGCCTCTCATCGACTATGTCCATATTGCCGACCTGACCGCCGACGAGGCGCAAGCGGTCATTCAGAAAAGGCTCGAGGCAGGAGGATTCGTCCGCAATCCGCACGTTTCGATCTTCGTCGAAGAGAGCTCGTCTCTGGCCGTCACGTTAGTTGGAGAGGTAAATCATCCTGGACCCTACACCGTGGCTCGCGATCGCCGACTGTTTGACATGATCTCGGCCGCCGGTGGATTAACCGACAAGGCCGGTCGCATCGTCACCATTGAGCATCGGGACGATCCCGAGCACAAGATCACACTCCAGTTGTCGGCGAATCTGGCCGAGGATACGAACAGCAACATCGACATCTTGCCGGGCGATACGATCGTGGTTTCGCGCGCCGGTATTGTCTATGTGGTAGGCGACGTGCAGCATCCGAGCGGATTCCTGATCGAGGACAATTCGCTGAGCGTATTAAAAGCGCTGGCACTGGCGGGAGGCAGCAACCGCACCGCATCGTTGAATCACACCAAGATCCTGCGCCAGACGCCGAATGGAACCGAGGAGATTCCGATCCCGCTCAAGAAAATTCTCTACGCCAAGTCGCCGGACATACCTCTCGTAAAAGGCGACGTCCTGTTTATACCGGGCAGTTCCGCGAAGGCTGCGGCGTATCGCACTGGCGATGCGGCCATAAGCATGACAACCGCGCTGGCGGTCGTGGCGGCCCATCCTTAGCGTAGCTGGAATACTGGCAGCGGCCGATCGAGCGCCTCTCCCCCCGCTAGCAATCGCTCCAACACCGATATGTATTCCTCGGCGGTTTGCTTGCGCGCAAAATTCGCCACGATAAACTGCCGCCCGTTCACTCCCATCTGCCGCCGCTCGTCGGGATTGCGCGCCATGGCGCAGATTGCCTCCGCAAGCGCGTGACTGTCTTCCGGCGGCACGAACACGCCCGCGCCCGCGTCCTCAACAATCTCGCGTGCATGCCCTTCGACCGTGACGATGACCGGGCGCCCGCACGCCATGTACTCAAGGAGTTTGGTCGGAATCACAGTCTTGAACAGCTCCCTTTTCTTGAGCATGACGAGGCAGACATCGGCCGCCGAAAGCAGCGCAGGAATCTGCTCGCGTGACCGCTCGCTCATGAACCGCATGTTCGTCAGTCCGCGCGCGGTTGCCAGTCCAACCACGCGCCGTTTTTCCGCGCCTTCGCCGATCAGCAGTACTGATGCATTTGGCAGGCTGCCTCGAAGTTCCTCGGCCGCCTCAATCAACGTCTCCAGTCCGTGCGCCATGCCGAGAGTGCCGACATAGCAGATCACAAACTCGCCCTCTCCGGAATTTACCGTGGACTCTCTTGCGCTCCCGCTGCCAGCGACATCGGGACGGAAGAGGTCGGTTTCCACTCCGTTCTCCACGATGGAGATTTTTTCCTCCGGCACTTGCCACATGCGCATAAGGTGATCTTTGAACGCCGGCGTCACCACTACGACGTGATCGGCTCGACGGTAGAGAAAGCCGGCAATGGCTCCAAGAGCGCGATGCAGCAGAGAATTTTCGCCACCCCCGCCCACCGCGGCAAGCGATTCGGGCCAAAGATCGCGTACTTCGAAGACAAATGGTACATTCTTCCACGCCGCCAGCCACCATCCCGAGAGCGCGACGAGCAGTTGTGGTGAAGTGGCAATAACAACATCCGGCTTGCTGAGCCCCAGTCCGCGTGCTGCGGCAGAAACACAAAAAGAAACGTAGTTGCGAATTCTTTCGTGCGCCTTTCGGTTGGGCAAAGGCCACAGCCAGGTGCGAACCACATTCACACGGTCCATCGTCTCCCGGAAAAAGAAGCGACGAAAACGGCTGCGCCATTCCGGCGGCACAACTCCGGTCGGATGGTTGGGAAAACCGGTAAGAATGGTCACTTCGTGCCCCATTCGCGTCCAGTGCCGCGCTAACTCCGACGCGCGCGCGGCTGGAGCGCCCATCTCCGGCGGAAAGTATTGCGAAACGTAAAGTATTTTCACGATCAGTAGTAGAGCAACTTGAAAACGCTCTTCGCGATCAAAGCTCGAGCGCGATTCCCGCGATGCTGCGTGTAGCCTTCCCATCGATCAGCCGCATCGGCAAGGCGGCGGTCGCGCGTCAAATTCGCCATTACCCGCAGCTGAACGATATGCAGACGATGATAAAAAGGGCTAGCCAACATTCTCCGCCGAGTTGACGATTGTTCATAGAGAGACCAGTAGCCGGTATCAAAGTAAGCAACGTTACCAATGAGAGTCTTAACGCCACGTTCGAAAATCTCCTTGGCTGTGGCATCCCCGCGCGCGAGCCAATAGTCGAATACGGCCCAGAGCGACCACATGAATCCGTTCAGGATGTGCGTGGGCGGATCGACAATGTACTCCTCGATCCACAGGTTTCCTTCCGCATCCTCGAATAGCACGCCTCCTTCCGCAATCGACTTAGTCAGCGACACGAAAGCCATCTCCGCGACGTGAAGATATTTTTCATCGGACGTTAGCGCATAGGCGCGGAGCAGAAGCGACACGCCTTGACCCTGGGCCAGTCCGGAATACCACGGAGCTTTGAGAACTTCGCGATACTCCCAATCGAAGTGATGGTTCCAAACCCACAGCCCTCGCGGGTTTTGCTCGAGATTGGCAATCAACCAATCCGCGGCGTTGAGCGCCTTCCGCATTCGGTCCTCGTCGCCCGCTTCACGAAACCAGTTGTAGTTCCCGAGTCCCCACTGCGCGATCGCGATTGGGTTGTATTGCAGGCCGATCTTCCCGCGATAGTCGAGCATCGGAATTCCGGCAGCGTCGTAATCGCCGGCGTAGTCTGCCTTCTCGCGAAATGACATGTAGTATTCGCCGAGTTGAGTGCTGGAGGCGCGGGGATTGAGTTCCGGCGTCTCATGCCAAAAAGTCAGCTGGCTGCGGCCTCGCCCGATGTATGCAGGCAGAATGCGGCGATAGTAATTCCAGCGCCCGCGCACACTCATGGTGTTGGAAGCCTTTGCGGGAGCGCGGCTGCTGAGGATTCAACCTCCCACAGGCTTGTGACCAAATCTTCATGCTCAACAGCGATGGTCGTGGCCGCCAGGTAATTTGTTGCGTTATGGCCGCCCGGCAAGAAAGCGTTGCCATACTGAAAATAATGCTCGGGCCACTTGTCCCTTCGCCAGCGAGCGAGTACCTGCCAATCTTTGCGATCGCTGGAGCCGACGAGTTGGACTTCACACGTATAGTTTGCAGTACTCGGCTCGACCATGGTCGAAAAGAACAGAGCTTCACCGACACGGCACCCGAAGATGGAGGAGCTGGAGATTTCAGCGAGCCGCTGCAGATTGCCTCTGCGATCCAGTCGCAGGAGGTGATTTCTTTCAAACGGCGTGTCGGTCGAGAAATATAGTCCGTCGGGCATTGGGATGGCCGCCGCCGCGCGCGCTTGTTGATTGCCTGAAACGACTGTTTCAATGGAATGGAGATCCGGCGATGCGCGCAGTATCTTACATTCCGCCCCTTCGTCGCCCGTCAGAATCCAAAGGCAGTCGCCATAAGAGTCAAAAACAATATTGTGGACGTGCCGGATTGCTCCCGCCGGAAATGTGTAGGCAACTTGCCAGCTTTCTCCGCGATCGGCGGACGCGTAGATATGAACCTCCGCCCGTTCGCGATTGCCGAAATACTCACCCCAGTAAACGGTCCCATTGGGGACGACAGTGATGTGCAGCGGCCGAGTGCCGTGCTGCACGCGGTGAGTCACTCGAAATTCATCGCTACCGGCAATTTTTGTAACGATCGCGCCAGGAATAGCGGCAATCAGGGCTGGATCGTCGTCAGCTTTCCGGGCGTCACCGGTCGCACGAAGAATGGCGAGGGCATGAAAGCCGTCGCGCACCAGGCGGTAGGTGAGTCGGTTGCGGGACGTTAAATTTCTCCACCACACCGGCCTACAAAGGGCCATCGGTTGCCATTGGACTTCGGGCGTTCTGAGAGCCGCATCCTTCGACGGAATTTTCAGGCGAACTATTTCGTAACCCCGCCCCGCGTAAAGAACGCCACGCTCCCAGGCGAGCACGCGAACTCCGCGCCAACTCGCGACCTTGTAAAGCCTGACTGCGGACTCGATATGCGCCACTGAGATGTCATTCATGAGGCGATAACGTTGACTCTGATCTGCCCTGCGAGCCATCGCCTCATTCCGCGATACTCTTGCGTGCCAGAAACGGCCCGATGGCCAGCACGTCCATCTTTGTTCGCCGAAAGCAATCGACAGCTTCTTGCGGAGTGCATACGATCGGCTCATTTTCGTTGAAGCTCGTGTTCAGGATCACCGGAATTCCGGTCTTCTTTCCAAACGTCTGAATCAGGTCGTAATAAAGAGGATTCTCCTCGCGTGTCACGGTCTGCAGTCGCCCGGTGTCATCGACGTGGTTGACGGCGCCCAGGTGTTTTCTCTTGTCCGGGCGAATTTTGTAGACATGCAGCATGTACGGCGATGGATGGTCGTGTTCGAAATACTCGTGTTGCGCTTCGGCAAGAATTGCCGGCGCAAATGGGCGAAACCACTCGCGATGTTTGATGCGCGCGTTCAACACATCCTTCATATTGGGCAAGCCCGGATGGGTAACGATTGAGCGGTTGCCAAGCGCTCTCGGCCCCCATTCCATTCGCCCCTGAAACCACCCGACCACATTGCCATTCGCCATCTCACCCGCAATCGCGTCGAGCAATGGTTCACGCTCCAGCTTTTGATACTTGACACTCGCACTGTCCAACGTCGCTTCGATCTGAGGGACAGAAAATTCAGGTCCGAGGTAAGCGTGATTCATCTGTTCGCGGCGAGGCATCTTCAGAATCGCGTGGTACGCGTGCAGCGCCGCGCCGATGGCCAAGCCCTCGTCGCCGGCGGCAGGTTGAATCCATGTGCGGCGAAACGGAGTTCTTGAAAATACTTTGCCATTTGCCACGCTGTTGAGCGCGCACCCTCCGGCCATGGCGAGATTCTCCTCCGGAACGTGCCCGTGCAACTCGTTCAGCAAGTGAAAGAACACTTCTTCAAAGCAATGCTGCATGGCAAATGCCAGGTCCATATCGCGCTGCGTAATTTCCGCGTAGGGTGCGCGCGGGGGGCCAAAACTTTTCTCCATCTTTTCCGAGAAATGCCGCGCCAGTCGCACCGTTCCATCGAGCAGAACCTGCATCCCCTGGCTGCTGCCGAGCGGCCTAAAGTAACTCATGTCCAGCTGAAAATTGCCGTTCTTTCGCACCACAATCTTCCGGATCTCGTCGACGTACGTGTCCCTGCCATACGGCGCCAGACCCATCACTTTCCCTTCATCTCCGTACTTTTGGTAGCCGATAAAATCGCAGATCATCGTGTAGAAGCTTCCCAACGAGTGCGGAAGGAAAACGCGGTCGAGAATCTTGATGTCCGTGCCCTCGCAGCACGCCATCATAGTGGAAACAAAATCGCCAGAACCGTCATAGCTGAACCCGGCTGCCTTTTCCCACGGTGAACAGTAATACGCGCTCGCGATGTGCGCGAGATGGTGCTCCACATAGTGCGTCTGAAATTTCAGTTTCGACGGATCGGCGTCAAGAGCTTCCGCGAGCAGCGCGCGCACATCGCGCATCGTCTCTTTGCGCTGGCGCATTCTCATGAAATTCAGAATCTTGGCCGGGTTCGCAAGCGCATACTGAACCTTCTTCGCCAAATGAGCATCGCTGTCCTGTCCCACGGCAACGTGTCCAATATCGCTCAACTTGGCGCCGGAGGCATCGATACATGCCCTCACCGCCAATGCAGGAAAGCCGCCGTAATGCTTGTGGCGATTCAGTCGCTCCTCCGCCACGGCGAACACAATTTTCCCGTCATCGAGAATCGCCGCGGAAGAATCGGCGTGGAACATATTGAGGCCCAGAATCAGCATGGTGAGAATCTTTCTTGTCGACCGCGTGCTTGTCTAATACGTGGAGCTTTCCTCCGACGATGCAGCGATGAACTCTTTAACGTCTACATTTTGTGGTTGACCCATCTGGCAGGCCCTTTGCAGTCGCAGGGTCGCTAGTGTCGACCCGACAATCTCTTCCAAACAAATCGGCGGCGGGATCTTCGCTTGCACCGCATCGACGAACGCGCGCATCTCGCCTTTGTGCCCCTTATCTTGTTGCCACCTCGTGCGGAATGTTTTTCTGCGGCCATTGCGAACCAGTTCGAGTCGCCGGAAATCTTCCAGAATCGCGACACACGCACCGCCGAAAACCTCGAGGCGCTCCTTCGGAGCGGACTTGTCACCATTCGCCATGTACGTAATCGTGCCCAGAGAACCATTGGCGAACTGCATCGTTGCCACAATATTGTCCATGCTGTATCGGCCCCGATTGCTGACGCTTTCCGCGCGTACCTCGACGGCGCACTCGCCCGCGAGGTACGAGAGAAAATCCACAAAGTGGCAGACTTCGCCAAGAATCCTGCCGCCTCCCTGCTCCGGGTCGTTGATCCAGTGATCCGCAGGTAGATAGCCAGCATTCACGCGATAATTCATGGAAATTGGTTCGTGCACTTGCGACAAAAACCTCTTCAGTTGAATCGACAAGGGCGCGAATCTTCGATTGAATCCCACCATCAAAAAGGGCGCCGTTTTGGATGTCGTGCGGAGACGCGGCACTGCGGCGCGAACGATCGAGGCTAGTTCATCTTCGCTCAGGCAAAGCGGCTTTTCGCAAAACACGCTCTTGCCCGCTTCCATTGCGGTAACGACTTGCCTCGCGTGGAGGTGATGCCGCGTCGCGATGAGCACGGCATCGATCTCCGCATCGCGCAGAATTTCATCCTCCGAGTTGGTGCAGTACGAAAAACCGAATTTTTCCGCGGCACTGCGCCCGCGAGCCCCAGTCGCGTTGCAAAGCCCGCGCAAAGAGATTTCAGGAATCGCCTTCAACGCTGGCAGCAGCGTGTTCTGCGCGAAGGCGCCGGCTCCAAGAACGCCGATGCGAACGGGCGCATCCGTCGGCCGCGATTCAATGGGCGGCCGTAGCGCGATTTTTTCTGAGATGCTCGCAGGCAATGGCGAAATTCCATCGCCCTTTCGCGACTCGCTCGGTTCTGCTTCGGGATAAGTGAGAACAATGCCAAGGAATGGTTCGTCGGTGCGCCCCGTGATCAGATCGTAGGCACGAGTCGCGTTTTCAATGGAAAACCGGTGAGTGATCAGCGAAGCGAGATCGAGCTTGCGCTCCGCGATGAATCGCAAAAAGGCTTCCATGTTGCGCGTCTCCGTCCAGCGCACGTGCCCGATCGGATAGTCGCGGCCTTTCTGCTCATAAGCGGCATCGTAGCGGCCCGGACCGTACGAACGTGAAACGCGAAACGTGAGTTCTTTTTCGTAATAAAGTTTTCGTTCCAGTTCCATGGCGACGGTTCCAACTGCAACCACCGTGGCGCGATCGCGGGCGACGTCGGCGGCGAGATTGACTGGTTCACTGCTTGGGGATTCCGCTGTAATTAACACGGCGTCCGCCCCCACGCCTCCCGTTTTCTGAAAACACAAATCACGAAATTCCCACGCTCCAGTACATGCTTCTTCGGCTCCGTTTCGGATCGCCAGCCCGACGCGCGAATCGAGCAAATCGGTTCCGAACACGCGGCAACCCGCAATTTTCAACAACTGGATGGTAATTTGCCCGAGCAATCCCAAGCCGATGACTGCGACCGTATCGCCTAACGCCACGGCCGCTGTACGAATCCCGTGCAGGCAGACGGCGCCCACAGTCGCAAACGCAGCTTCGTCGAAAGAAACGCCCGGCTCAGGCACTTTCGCGACCAGCAAACGCGGAACGCAGGCGCACTCCGCGTGCACGGCGTAGCCCACGCCGGCACAAGCAACGCGATCTCCCGCGCGAATGTCGGATACACCATCGCCCACCGCGACGACCGTTCCGGCGCTGCTGTAGCCGACCGATTGCGGCTGCGCAAGGCGCGAACGTATCGTTGATAGCGTGGACCCTATACCATCCCGTCGCAATTTCGCCATCACGTCCCGCACCAGGTCAGGACGCGCTTTCGCTTTGGCAAACAAATTCTTGCGCGCGAACTCGGCGCAGGCACGTTCCGTGCCCGCCGATACCAGAGACGATGCGGTGCGCACCAGAACGCATCCGGGCAACAATTGCGGAGCGGGAACCTCAGTGACCTCCAGCGCCCCGGTGCGCCCGTCTTGTAGCAGTTGCTTCATGCGGGAATAAGTTGCGACGCGCCAACTGCATGCGGAGATGCCGTATTTCGAGCCGATGCTTGCTCAGCCGATGCTTGCCGAGCGCTCGAATCACGATCGCATGCACGTTCTGCGAAGCTTCGCCCTTTGCCATCCAGAAATACTTGCATCCACATCTCAAGCGTCAGCAGTTGCCAGATTTGCATCGACCAGTCTTCTCCGCCGCGGCGATGTTCGTCCACATAGCGGCGAACTTCTTCCGGGCGGAACAGGCCTCGGCTGCGCACTTGCGACTCGGAAAGAAAATCGTCCACCATGGACCGAAGGTCGTGCGCCAGCCAGTAATCAATCGGGGCGGCAAAGCCCGCCTTCGGCTGTCGCAAAACTTCCGGCGGCAGAAAACTCCGCATAGCCTGGCGAAAAATATACTTCGTCACTGGCCGCCATTTGCCTCGGAGTTTCCACTCCGGCTTCACGTTCCAGGCCACAAACTCGGCGAGATTCCGGTCAAGAAAAGGCACGCGAACCTCCACCGAAGATGCCATACTCATCTTGTCGTTATAGGTCAGATTCAGCGCGGGCATGAAAATCTTCATGTCCAGATAGAGCATCTGGTTGAGAAAATCGGCGTGGCGTACCTTGTCGAACGCGGCCAGATGTCGAACGGACGGATCGAAGGCGGGCGGATGGAGATTGCCCGCCGACTGCATCTGAGGCGCGTACAGCTTTTCCGTACGCTGCGCGTCGAAATAACTGCAATTCCGAACAAAGGCCTCAGCCGGGCTCAACCCCGCGCTGCGCGCCATCTTCTTCGCCAGGCGCACGGTTCCCTTCATATAGCTTCCGCGAAAAGATGGAAGCGAAAACACGCCGCTCTCGATGACCGAGCGCGCCACTCCGGGAAGCCGCCGATACTTCTCCGACCATGCGTGCGCAGCATGCTTGCGGTAACCGGCGAACAACTCATCGCCGCCTACGCCCGACAAGAGAACCGTGGCCTGTTTCTTCGCCTCGCGGCACACAAGAAAAGCCGCAATGATTGCCGGGTCCGCCGTCGGCTCATCCATGTGCCATGTCAGTTGCGGCAGTAGGTTCACCACATCCGGCTCCACTTCGATCTCGTGGTGTTCGCACCCAAGTTTGCGCGCCAGGCGCCGTGGCACTGCGGGATCGTCAATTGTCGTCTCGCCCACGCGATACTTCTGCGGGAACGTGATCGTGTACGTGCGCAACGCCTGCTTTCGCGCCATTACGGCGGCAATGCTCGAAGAATCAAGTCCGGCGCTCAGAAAGGCTGCGATTGGAACGTCGCTCACCATCTGTCGCTCCACGGACGCACGGAACCGCTCGCGTATCTCTTGTTCCAGTTCGATTTGCTTTTGCTCGAAACGATGGTCGGCGGTAGGAAATGTCAGGTCCCAATACTGCTCAATCTTGAATTCGCCACGCTGCCATATCGCATAGTGGCCGGCCTCCAGTTTGTGTATCCCCTCAAACATCGTCTCAGGATCGGGCACCCAGAGGAATGTCAGATATTGATGCAGAGCCTCCAGGTTCATGCTCGCCCCAATGCCCGGGACTTCAAGCAGGGCCTTGATTTCGGAGGCGAACGCTAATTTGTGCCCGCGCTCGCAGTAATACAGCGGCTTGATTCCGAAATGATCTCTGGCCAAAAACAGTTTCGGAGACGCGCCCCGCAGGTCACACACGCAGAACGCAAACATGCCGTCAAGCCGATTCAGGCAATCCACGCCATACTCTTCGTAGAGATGGATGATCGCTTCGGTATCGGTACGCGAGCGAAAGCGATGACCCTTGCCTTCCAATTCGCGGCGCAGTTCGCCGAAGTTGTAAATCTCGCCGTTGTACGTGATCCACACCGAGCCATCCTCGTTCGACATCGGCATGTGTCCCTCGGGCGAAAGGTCGAGAATAGCGAGCCGGCGGCTGCCCAAACCGACATAGGTGCCATCGGCGAAATGCCGCTCCCACAGGCCGGAGTCATCGGGGCCACGGTGCGCCTGCACGCTCGTCATGCGCGCCAGCGTTTCCCTGTCGCCGAAATTTACCAGGCCGCTGATCCCGCACATGGGTCAATTCCTCCCATGGCGCAGCTCGTAGATTTTGGCCTTCGTATGAAACATCTGCACCGCTTGAAAGCAGCAGTAAATAAGGCCGGGGATTCCATCCGCGAAACCGAGACACAGAAAGTAGCGATAGAGAAAGAGCAGAACCGGCGAGCCCGGCAAACTGTAAAGCTTGCGCTTCAGCCAGCGCCTGCGTTGCGCCTGGCTGCCAAACAGGTCGGCGCTCAACTCTTCCGCTTCGCCAGCCGGTTCGAGCAAAACGCGCGCCTCCCAATTCGAATACTCATTGTGCTTCGCGATGTAGCGCTCGAGTGATGCAACATTGTGGTGAATGAGCGCATGTCGCAGCCGACCCGCAGTTCCATCCACCACCACGTGCTCGTGGACCTCTATGTCGGCCATCGATGCGTCCTGATCCTTCAGCCGGCATTCGAACCAGCCGCGCCCTTTGCGGAAGAGCGACATTTTCCAGAAACTCGCATCGCCATGCCGCAACACTCGTCCGAGAAAACGCATTTGCAGGCGAATCGAATAGCCGTTCACGCCCGGATTTCGAATTGCACCGCGCATCTCCTCGATCAGTTCCGGCGTCACAATTTCATCGGCATCCAGCAGCAATATCCACTCACACGACAATGGCAGCGTCTCCATTGCCCATTGCCGCTTTTTCGGCCATCCCCCTGAGTAATAAAACTGCACCACCTGGGCGCCATAAGAACGGGCAATCGCAGCCGTGTCGTCCGTGCTCTGCGAATCGATGACATAGATTTCTGCCGCTTCCGCCAGCGCTTCCAGACAGCGCGCGAGGTTCACGGCTTCATTCCGAACCGGGACGATCACGCTTACCGGAAGCGTCGGAGCCAGCGCACTCGGTCTGCACAATTCAGTTTCCGGTTTCGCTTCAATCACCGTCATTGGCTTGGGAGAGGATTCTCCAATGCTAGCTGAACATGAGTGCTTGTTGATGAAGGAGGGGGTGCCGAATCGAATTCCCGTCTCCTAGTCCGATAACGTCCTTCGATGACCTTCAGTGCCTTGGCAGCCGTTCGGAATCGGAGACCGCCGCGCGATAAATATCGGCGCAATGCCGCGCCTGGTGAGCGATTGTGAGCTCACTCACAATTTTTTGCCTCGCGGCCATTCCAATGTTGGAAGCGAGTTCCGGCGACTGGAGCAGGATCGAAAGCCCGTGCGCAAGTTCGTCGAATCTGTGGGCTTGGATGAGCCAGCCGCTTTTCTCGTGCTCGATAATTTCCTCAATCCCCTGCCCCCGACACCCAATCACAGGCTTGGCGCAGGCCATGGCTTCCAGGTAGACGCATCCCAGGCCCTCGTTACGGCTGGGGAGAACGAAGATAGAGCAGCGTCGCATCGCCTCGGCAACAGCGGCGCGGCTCTGCCGTCCCAAGAAATGAATTCGCTCGCGAATTCCAAGTTCGCGCACCAACGCCTCAAGCCTCGGCCGATCCGGACCTTCGCCGATTATCCGGCACTGTAGTTCTGGAATCACGGCGACAAGCCGATGCATCGACCGCAGAACAAGCTCCTGGCCTTTGCTTGCGATCAGATTACCGACGATGAGTATCTCTTTCCTATCGGCGCAGGCAGGCATCGAAGTCGAGTCCCCGCCGAGAAATGCGGGAGAAAATACTTCCGGGTCGGCGCCGTTGTAAACCACCGCGCTGGCCACGTTACCGGACATACCGTCTCGCAGAATCTGCCGCACCTTTCCGCTGACGCAGATGACCGCGCTCGCATCCTTATATGCGGCGATGGAGGCCTGTCTTCTCTTCTGCGCTGAAATCCCCGCGGAATCGCAGCTGTTAAACACATCCAATCCATGGACCGTCACGATGTAAGGAATGTTCAGGCGTCGCGCCAGAAGAGATGCCGCGTGACCACACGGCAAAGCCGCGTGCGCGTGAATCACGTCGATTGGCCCCTTGCTTTCTAAATGCATCACTTCGCGCAAGAGCCGCGCGTACAAAAAGCGCCCCGCGTTCGCCAGACCCATGGTTCCTGGAATCTGCGGGTATCGAATCCATCTCGCGGGCGCAGCCGGCGTTTCATGCTGCCGTACCTGGTAGATCGGACGCACGGCGATCACGCTCGACACCAAACCCGATTGTGCTAGGCAGTCCAGCGGTTCCTTGACGAAGCACCCATTCACCTCGTTCTCCAATGAGGGATAGAAAGGCGTCAACGTCAAGACGTGCAGTGTTGCATTCTTCATATTTCGCGACGGAAGCGCCGAAATGTTCCCCGCAATGGGGCCGGCAAGCGCTGGCTCCGATGCCGTGTTCAAGCGCATTTCGACCGCGCCTCAACCACTTCTTTCGCCAAATCAAGCAATTGTGTGACGTGCCTTTCCCAACTGAAATCTTGTGAGCGTCTCAAGCCATTGCTCGATAAGTCCTTCGCCAGCGTCGTAGAGTCAACAATCCTTAGAACGCAGTCCGCCAGTTCCTCCGGAGAGAAGCGTGAAAAATATAGTGCTGCGCTCCCGCAGATTTCCCGGTGCACCTCCAGATCCGCCGCCACGACGGGCAGGCCGCTCGACATCGCTTCCACCAATGGATGGGCAAACGATTCGGCGTATGCCGGAGTCACGTAAATTTGGCACGCCCGATAAAGATGATGTAGCGCCGAATAAGAAATACTCCCGAGTTCGACAACTTCGCATTCTCTCCGCACCTCGCGCAGCAACGTCGCCGCCGGCTCGGCCCGATAATTCCCTGGATTGCTGTTTGAATGCAATCGACAGGTCAGATACAACTTGACGTTCTTATGTTGCAGCCGTCGGCGAACAATCGGCATCGCGCGCAATAACGTCTCAAAATTTCGGTAGTAATTGTAGTGGCTCACAAAAAGGAGTCGCACCGCGTCCGCCCCACCTTCAAGCACTGCCTCAAAACCATCAGGGAGCCCTGTTCCGTTATTGTGGAAGGCTTTCGCGTCGAACCCGTGATGAATCGCAACCACTTGTCGCCCGCTCCATTGGCCGAGTTCCCGCGCAAACGCTTCGCTCGGGGCCACCGTCACATCCGCATCGCGGATCGAATGCCGCGCCAGCCAACCCTTCACCAAAGTATCCGCCCATATTGCATAGTCGCCACGGCCCCGAATGTCGCGAACGAAATCGGCCGAAGTGTAAAGCGCATTTCGCGACAGCAGTATCTGGGGGATGGGCGAGTTCCATAAAGCGAAATTGCCTGCGGAAACGAGCGCGTGCGATCCGCTCCGCCGGATCAGCTTGGGAATCTCCGTTTGCTCGTAAAACAGGCGGCGCCTTGAGCCCAAAAAGTCTGGCCCCCGAATCAATAAGAGATTCGACCGTTCTTCAAATTCGCGGCACAAATTTGCGTTCAACAGCACCGTTGTATGTACATTCTCCCGCCGCGCCAGGTGAGGAATGACATTGCGTAAGTAGGTGAGGCCACCGCCGGCGCTCGCAGCCAGCCCGTTGATGAACAATCGAATCATTGCGACGCAGCTGCCCGCAACGCTGCCCCTGGCGCCGTGCGCCGCGCCGGAATGCTGACCACCGGAGCACTCGCCGCCGCCGGAAGATGATCGGCGAGCATAAACGCAAATACCCAGAAGTACACGCACGGATACGCCCCGACGGCAAAAAGCCAATCTTCAAAATTGGCGTGCGCCAATCCCGCCAGCACTACCATCGCCAGCGGAATCGAGTAGTGCCGCGCTTCCCGCGTGCGATTCATCCACGAGCAGACTCGCCGAACATTCGACGTCGTAAGCGCCAGCAGCCCCAGAAATGGCGTCACGCCCAACAGCCCCACCCATTCCGCAATCGTCATGTAGCTGCTGCCGTGCTCCCGAACCGTCTCTGAACTCGATGCAAATTTTCCGAAAAGCAGTCCCGGGTCCTCGCCCGTCGGACTCGTGCCATACCCTGTGCCAAACCACGG
Organism: Acidobacteriaceae bacterium; assembly: GCA_003139095.1. GTDB lineage: Bacteria > Acidobacteriota > Terriglobia > Terriglobales > Acidobacteriaceae > Acidiflorens. Next base: position 76,640 of record PLHW01000069.1, on the reverse strand, counting down.
ATGTTCTTTGATGGTCGCGATCGATTTTTCCCACGGGCTCTGCCTCGAACTCAGCAGGCCCTCCTCTTTATGCCCTTTATAGAGCACCGCATCCTTCAGGTCTGTCAACGATTGATTCAGAGTGTCTGGCGCCACCATTCCCGTAATCGCGATCATGAGCAGCACCAATCCCGAGATCTTCGCCAGCAGCTTGTACTGATGTAAGCAGATGCAGAACGTGAGCGTGACCACAACCATCGAAACCATACCCGCGCGCGCCATGCTGAAAACGATCAGATACACGCACACCAGCAACGCCGTCAGTCTGCGAAATTTCAGCACCGGACCATCGCTTGTAAACCATCCCCATAACAGAATGGGAAAGACTCCGATGCTCATCGCCGCACCCAGTGAATTGGGATTGCCCCAGATGCTGTTCCCCAGGCCGTAATAGCAGATCGCCGTCGCGTAGACCGCGAACTCGCTTCCCCAGAGCAACCCGCGAAAAAATCGCTCCTCGCGGCCAAGGATCGCAAGTCGAGCTCCCGAAGTGCAATAAAGAAAGAGCAGGAAAAGGCTCAGCGCCTTATACGACGCCATCTGAACATAGGTCGACACAGTGGCCGAAACAAATGCCGCGCCGATCGCAAAAAATGCCAGCAGGTGAATCAAGCGGAACTTACTTTTCGGAGCTTTCATCCAGCCCACAAAACCGGCGAGCGCACCCACCGACAGCACCAGCCAGCGGCCCCCTGTCCACGCATCCTGCAAAGGAAGGTGCATGCCCGCCCAAAGAAAAGCGGTCATCAGCAACAAAAAAAAACGCTGACTGTAATTCCAAACACTCGCAATGATGACTTCCAGTAGCAGAATCGCGCCCAAGAACGAAACGCTGCCGAAATAAATGAGATGGGAATAAACCAGGTAGAGGGTGAAGACCACTCCCGCCGCCAGAGCCGCCCATTGCCATATCTTCAGCACGGAATTCGCACCTCGCTTGCCGCGCCAAAAGCGGCTGCCGCCAGACCCTGGGCGCAGGCTTCCGGTGAGTAGTCAACGATGCGCTGCGCGCTCCGCATGCCCATCTGCCCCGCGTGATCGGGATTGCGCACCAGGCGATCAATCGCCCCGTGCAGATTTTCCACATCCCGAGGTGCCACCACGTAGCCATTCCATCCATCTCGCACCAGGTCGCTCGAGCAGCCGGCGACGCTCGTAACCACAATCGGCAGTCCGCACGCCATTGCTTCGTTCACGACCAATCCCCAAGTATCGCTGTGCGTCGGTAGAATCAATCCTTCCGCGAGGGCATAAACACAGGCCAACTCCTCACGATGCAGGAACCCCCGAAAGTCCACGCGACCCGGGCTGATGCGCTTCGCCCTTCGCTCAAGTTCTGTTCTGCACGTCCCATCGCCTGCAAACACCAACGCAACGCGTGCTCGGAGATCGGCCTTCAAACCGGCGTATGCCTCGAGGAGGTCGAACACGCCTTTCTCACGAACCAGCCGGCCCGCAAAAAGCAGGAATCGCGACGGCACTCCAAGCAGGATTCGAAACTCCGGCGCACGCGCGCGAATCCAACTCGCCTGCGATTGAAACCAGCCGTTATCCACCGCATTGGGCGCAATCGAAATGCTCTGCGATGGCGAACCCAGCAACTTGAGATATTCGCGTGCCGCACTTCCCGGAACCACGAATCGATCGCATTGCGCCAGGAATGAGGCTTTCAATGACTCCACCCACCCCGCCCCCGCGCGCGCGTCGCAGCGGTTACTCTCGGACCACAAAATCAGTTCTGCCGCATGTCTTCGTGCCCACCAACTCGCATTCCAGAACGAAAAATAGTTGTAGCCTCCGCAAATGATCGCGTCGGGAGAAAACTTCCGCAAACTCCGCCGCAGCCCCCAGTTCAAAAGCACATTATGTTTGCCAGCTCGCCAACGGCATGACCGCAGCACTTCGTATGAGAACCCGATTTCATCTCTGTATATCCGCCACTGCCGCAGCCGGGCGTCGGTCTCAGACAAAAAAACCACGTGCAGATTCAGATCTTCCTGATTCGCGAGCGCATTAAAGACAGGGATGCGGTAAGGAGAGATGATCTCCGTCAGAATCGCTACTCGCCGTCTCCGATTTTGCATTGTCCGCGCCGCTGCTGGAGGGTATTCTAACGGCACACTTTCAGGAAAATCGTTGGCGGAGAAGGTTCTGGCGCTCGATTATTGCCTTCTCCATTATTTCCGACCACTGCCTGGTCACCTCGTCCCATTCGAATTTTGCGGCGTGGTCGATGGCTGCCTGCGACATTCTGCCGCGCAAATCGGCATCCTCGATCAGACGCCGAAGCGCCGCGCCCAACTCTTCATCCGTGTCCGCCAGCAACCCTGTAACCCCATTCACTACATTATCCGGATCGTAGGAACTGCGGGCAATGCACGGAAGTCCGCAAGCCGCTGCCTGCCCGAGCACTTGTGGATGCCCTTCAATTTCGCTTGGAAAGAAAAATAGTTGCGCCCGGCGCATCTCATCGCCCAACTGCGCCGCCGTCAAATGGCCAACGAAGTGGACGTTCTTGCAGTTTTCTTCTCGCGCCAGTTTGCGGCACGCGCCCTCTTCTTCGCCCATTCCCGCCAGCCGAAACTCCCAATGCGGAAACTTTGCCGCCTCACGCACTACGAGGTCCGCGCGTTTGTATCGTCGAAATGAGCCTGCGAACAGAACTCGATTCCCCGTCAACGCGTCGGCTGCTTTCGAACCCGGATAGTAATAACGGCGGTCGATTCCGTCATAGACCGTCCGAACATCCTTTCCGCCCAACGTCTCGACCGTCTTGCTCATCCCGCGGCTGTTCGCTGCCACCGCGTCACATTCGCGAATCGCTCGAAAAAGAATTGGGCGGTTATCTTTTTCGAGTCCCCCCGAGACAACATACGTCACCAGTGCCGTCTTTAAGCGGAGCCTTCGCCGCACCGCCAAAAACGCCGCATCCAACGGTCCTTCGCGAGGAAAAAAGTAAACATCCGGAGGATGAGTCAGCAAATGCCATAGCACCCGAGCCGTGTTTCCACGACTTCTCCACTTCAGAATGCGCGTATTTAGACGCGCGGCAATCCGCGGGTCGGGCGCGCGCGATCCCAGCAAAACGACCCGAAAACGCTGTGGATCCATCCGCGCTACAACTTCCTTGACCGTTAGATTTTGCGCGTTCGTATTTTCGTCATCGGCGAAGGAGGGAGTGAAGACGGTGATCATCGGTTCGAGTGCGTCTGTCCGCGCGCCGGTTTAGGAATAGTCATAGCGAACCCGATCTCAATTCTATTCGCAGCTCGCGCAAGCGGGCCTTCAGCCGCAATGCTGCGTCTCGTCCGCTAATGCCCCTCTGGATGTGCGTTACCGCGGCCTGCAAAAGCCGCTCCCCAATCGGCCTTTCTGCGCCAACTGCATGAGGCTTTTCTTCGGCCGGATCGCATTCCAGATCGTAAAGCTGTTCCGTCGCGCTCCGCTCAACTCGCATCACCAACTTGTGCCGCTCATCGCGCACACTGAGCAGTCGCGGCCCACTGCGGTCCGTTGCTCGAAAAGGATTGTTGCATCCGAAAACGCATTCCGTGATTGCCATATCTTCCCACGCCATTCCTTCCCGGAGATTGCGCCACAGGCTTTTTCCCCGAAAGCTATCGGGAATTGGCATCTCGAGAATCTCCAGCAGAGTGGGCGCAAGGTGCAGATGACTGAATGGCGACGCCGGGACATTTCTCTTTGCCACGCCAGGCACACGAATCATGAGGGGCACGCGCGCAATCTCTTCATGCACGCTCACCGGCGCATGATAGCGCCTGCCATGCTCCAGAAATTCCTCCCCGTGATCGGCCGTCACGCCCAATACACAGTTGTCCCAAAGATGCGATCGCTTCAACCCTTCAACCAGCCTGGCAATCTGAATATCCACCGCACGAATACCCGCATCGTACAACTCAACAACGCGATGTTTCTTTCTTCGCAGCCGCGCAACATTCAGATCGGACCGGTTCCAGGATTCGTTCAGATAACGCGCCGCACTCGCGCTTGCATCGCGCCCCGTGAGTTGCTGGAAAGCCGCCGCCGGCGGGTAGTAAGGCGAATGAGGATCCATGAAATGCAGCCAGAGAAAAAAAGCCTCTGTCGCCGAAGTGAGCCACGCCAAAGCGTGATCGACGATCACTTCGGCAGACGGGAATTTCCGCAGGTCCTCCATGCGATCGACCGGCGGCGATGCCAGTCGGATGCAGTATTGGAAGTAAAGCTCGTCATAAACTGGGCCAAGTCCAACGGCCCGCGCGCCCCGCCGCGAAATTCGATTGATCGCGCTCCGCAAACCGGAATCCGGCGGGCCGCCTTCGGCCAACTGTTTCGCACGCCGTTTCCTGTCCCGCGATTCGGGTTCTGGGTCGCCTTTCATGCAAAACTCAGGCCCAAGAAAATCTTCGAAGTGCTCAAAACCCTGCTCGTAGCCGAAGCGCGGCGAGATATAAGGGTTCGCGGCACAGAAAGCAGCCGTCGCATATCCTGCTCTCCGCAGCACCGTCGTCAGCGTATTCTCACCAGGCGCCAATCCAATCACATCCCTGCCCAGCCCAAGCGGCATGCGCGAGGCAAAAATTGCAGGAAAAGAATAGTAGGTCGGCGCACCCGCAATTACCGCCGTTGGCAGGACGTACGACTCGGTAGCGAGCGCATCCAGAAAAGGAGTCGTTGGACGATCATATCCGTTGAAACCGCAGTGATCGGCTCGCAGACAATCGACGGTGATCAAGATCAACGATTTTTTTCTTGTGCCCACGCTCGCTCGCCCGCTTCCTCACTTGCAACATCGCGATCTTCTGCTTTCGCCCAGGTAGCACGCTTCCTGTGCGATACGCAGAAGGTCGCCATCGTTCACATAAAGAACATTCGGCCATCTCTTCTTCACGCTGCCCAAAAAATCATCCAGCAACGCCAGTGTTGTTGTTCGAAAATCTCGCAGCGTCGAATGAAAATTGATGGAATGAATGGAAACGATGCCCGGCAATCCGCGCCCAAAACAATTGCCCACCTGCTCAATCAGTGCTCCCAAGTCGACCTTCGTCGTTGCTGGCTCCATCTCAACGTTTCGAAACGTATGCAGCACACCGTATTCGTCCAAGTGGGGACGCTTGTGACCCGCCGGACCATGCTGCACGACCCGAATCCCACATTCGCGCCATGCTTTCATCGTGTTCTCATCGCTGCGATACCCCGGTGCGCAAGCGCTGATCGGGGCGGTACCGAAAAATGCCCGATAAATCTCCGCGGCGCGGTTGACCGCCAACCGCTGCTCTTCGAAATTTAAAAAGCGTTCCTCCGGCTTCAATTCCCGATCCCAATACTCATATCCAATCCATGGCATGCGCCAGTAGATATACGGCGTCTCGGCCCGCCACATGGCCTGCATCGATTCGCCGCGGTCCCCATCGAGTTTCAGTTCCCGCCTCACCGCCTTTGCACAAAAATGAGTCAGCCCGTGAAGCGCCGGAAAAAACACTCCTTCCTGAATGCCCTGGCGATAGCCGTCAAACAAATGCGGCCGACGCCATCTCCCCGGCAGCCCGTCGGTCAGCGGCATCAATGGGACTTCATCATCCCGCGACTCGAGTGCACGCTTGAAATCGACATTCGCCACGATAAAATTCATCCCGATCGATGGATTTCGCCCAGCCGAGTCCCGGTGCTTCCCCAACAGTTCGCGCAAAGCCTGCAAATCGCCCGCAGTTTCGAGAGAGTAAAAATCATATGCCGACTCGCCAAGTTGCACGCCTGCCGCCCTCAACTCCTCCAGTCCTTCCCCATCGCGCACGCCGACGCGCCCCCAATCGTCGCTCTGGAACAGCAGCAGCGGACGCGGAAACTGCAAATTGGGTTCCGCTGTCACCGGCCTCGCACGTTCCCACAAACGTTGCAGTCCAGAGATCATTTCGCGCCGCCCGTATTCGGCCTTTCCGCTGGTCCGCGTCTCATTTGCGTACCCACACGCTGTAGTTTGCCGAAAATAGGTCGTTGTTCCCTCCCAACCCCTCCAACACATAGCCCGCTAGATTCAAGATCGGAACAACCGACCATTGCATGATCGGCACCAGAAATCTCGGCTTCACGAACGAAACCAGAAACACATTGATCGTCCGAAAAAAACCCGTAATGCTATTGCCCTCAGCGACCACTTCAACTTCTTCGAAATCCCTCAGAACATGGCGCAGTCCCGCGGGCAAGAATCGCCAGTATTCATCGTCGTGATCGCGCACGAAAATCGACGGCGCGCTGATGAACGCGACTCCCCCCCGGCGCAGCACGCGCCAAATTTCCAAAGCAACTTCCCTCGGCTCCGCACAATATTCCAGCACCTGCGTACAAATCGCAAAATCGAACTGCTCGTCGCGAAACGGTATCGCTTCCCCGTTCGCTGCGACGTTGACCAGCGGCGTCACGATCGGGTCGATGGCGATGTAATTGGCCACCCACGCGCCGAGCAAAGCACGGTACGGTTGCAGCCGTCCCCCAACGTCGAGGACTGTTATTTTCTCTTGTGGTAAACGCGTCAGTCCCCCCTCCAGAATTTGCCGCCGCCGCCGTAAAATCAGCCAATTTGGATTTCTAAGAGAAGGATGAAGCCGTTTCTCGCTTTCCCTGCGGATCTGCTCCAGTGTTGTTGGGGACGGCATGGAAAAAAAGTTAGATGTATCCCAGATCTCGCAAACGCTGTTCCAGAATCGCTTGTTCGACCTGGTCCAGAGAATCCGCATCGTCTTGAATCAACTCCCGCAGCACAAACTCCAGCAGCGTTTCCAGATTCTCGAACCGCGGAAGAAATCGCCGCTCGGCGGCAGCACAAAGCTCCTCGGGCAAACTGATGGGTCGCCGGGCTGATGTCACGAAAGCATCCAGGTTTTTCGCCGTGAGCCCAGCAACCGCCGCTGAACCGCATCCACAATCATCCGATCGTCCGCATCCAACCCTACGATCAATGCCAGCACACAAAACGTCCCATACGCCACCGCGAGAGACGCTGCGATTTGAAGCCATTCAATTCGGGCGGCCCCAAGCCACATCCGAATGCCCAGCGCCGCGGCGATGCTGGCCGCGCTCGGCAATAGCAAACGCACGTAGGTGCGATTATAGGGCGAGATCTGAAGCACGGATTTCACCTCCCGAAGACACAGATAGTTTGTGATTGCATTCGTCAGCGCCGCCGCCACCGCCACTCCGATAATTCCAAATGGCCGCACCAGCGTCACAGTCGCAACCACCATAAAAATCGCCGTCATCGTCTGCACTCGAATCAGACGCCGTTGATTGCCCGACATAAGCAGCAGAAAGCCAACTGACCCGACGCCCGCATTAACAAGTTGTCCCAGCGTTCCAAGAATCAGCACCAGCCATCCCGCCTCGAAGGCCGCGCCAAACAACCCCATCAATGGCTTCGCGTCCACCATCATCACAAATGCCAGGGGCAGCGTCAGCCCGATGATCCATTTCGTCAGCGTCTGGAAAAGCCGCCCCAGCAGCGCTCTTTCACCCCGCGCATGGAGATCCGCAATGGTGGGAGAAAATATCTGGTTCACAGATTGCAACGCAACCGGGACGAAACCGACCAGCGAGCCTGCCACCGCGTAAATGCCCACCTGTCGAATGTCGACAAAGATTCCGAGAATGATTTTGTCGGCTTGACCTAGTAAAAACTCGAGCAGACTCACGCCCAGCACCGCTGCGGAGAACCACAGCACCTCAGGCTCCATCCTCGGTGTCTCGCTCGAAAGCTCGCGCGCAGCGCTCGGAGTCAATCTCCACGCCGCTACCACCAGCAACCCGAGGACAATCGCGACACTCGCCACCTGCGCGAACACATACCCCCAAAGCCCCGCGCCGCCCGCCAGCAGGATGATCCCGAAAATGATGTTCAGTGGGCTGCCCACAAAGTTGGTGATCACCGTGCGCAGCGTCACGTCTTTGTAGCCCGCCAGAACCTGCCCCAAAAACGTCGCAAATCCGCTCAGAACCAGCAGGCACGCAAACAGATTCAGATAGCGCGCCAGGTCCGCCGAGTGATACAGCGAGCGGGCCAGCCACGGGCCAAACACCAGCAGTCCACAAGCGAGCACGAAATTCGCAATCGCCATCAGCCCAAGTGCATGCCGGAAAAACGCCCGCAGCGCCCCGTATTGGTGCTTTGCAGAATATGCCGCCACGAAGCGCACAGCAGTCTGTGGAAGACCAAGACCGTTGAACAGCCCGAAGAATCCGACCAGCGTCATCCCCAGCGCATAAATTCCCAGCGCGCCCGCGCCCAGCACTCGCGCCACATAAATTTTGAACAGATAGCCCGCGACCGCGGTAAATAATGTCCCCATGAAGAATGCGGCCGAGTGTCGCGAAATGTGCGCAATCTCGCTTCGGAATCGCGCTGCCGCCAACTCCGCACTCCGTTGCGGCACCGCCGCCAGTGGGCTATCGAGGGTCGTCAAAAGAAATCCTGCATTCCTTCCCGTCTGTATTCGTGGTGCCAGACTATCGCAATCGTGGAATACGCATCGATAGAAAACTGTTCGGCGGTCCTATCCATGTATTGCCTTGCGGGTTTCCTCGCGCGTCGAAACATAATGTGGGCGCGTTATAATCCCCACACTTGTGACCGATCACTCGCGCACAGAAATGCTCGCGCCTGAATTAAATTGAAACCGGAATTGCTCGTTTCTCTCGAACCGCGGACCCGCCAGACGACTCCGCGACCCTCCGCATCTTCTCCGGCTTCCTCTCTGCGCGACACCCACGATCCCTCCCCCACTGAAGTCCTCTCACTAGTGATCGTGAGTTTTCTGGTTTTCGCCACCGTCGTAGCGCTCGCCCGCAATTACGCCGCCGCGGTCGACAACTTCGGCGATAGCTCCGCCTACATGGCCCTCGCCTCCGCAATTCGTCACTGGAATTTTCAAGGCATTGTCGCGAAACAATTTTGGGGTTTGCCCTACGCAATGTCGGCATTCTCAAAACTAACGGGCGCGTCCGATCGCTTCGCCCTGTTAGTGCTATCGCTCATCCCCTCGTTGCTCGCGGTTTTCTTCGCCCGCCGATTGTGGAACGGCTGGATCGCCGGCTACTTTGCAGTTCTCAACTTTGATTGGTTGCAGCGCTCCTGTTTGGGTGGCTCCGAGCCGCTGTTTATGTGCCTGCTGCTGGGTGCGTTTCTTTCTGTCCGTCGCAGCCGCTGGCGGCTCGCCGCATTCCTGGCTTCGCTCGCAACCGTCGTGCGGCCGCTCGGTGTGTTCGCGCTCGTCGGCATCGGCATCGTCCTTCTTTGCAAAAAAGATCTCCGCAATTTCTTCGCCGCGACTGCCATCGGCCTCGCCGTCGGTTTACTCTATGCTCTCCCGCTCGCGGCCCAGTTCGGTGATGCGTTCGCCACAGTCCACAGTTACCACAGCGCGGAGTGGCAAGGTGGCTGGCTTTTCGGTTTTCCCTTCTATGCAATCATTAAGGGAACCATCCTTTATCCCGCGCCATGGACAAATCTCGCCTTGAGTTTCGGATGGATTTTCTTCGTTCTCATCGCGATCGCCCTGATGATCGGGTCACGTGACTTCCGAGCTTATTGCCGCTCCCACCCGGTTGAGCTCATTTTCCTCGCGCCTTATCTCTGGTGCCTGTTCACCTACAACTATCCCTATTGGGCCCGCGGAAATTTCGCCCGTTTCGCAATCCCGATTCTTCCCTTCGTGCTCCTCGCGCTCTACTGTTGGATCCCCAAACGCCGCATCCTGCTCTGGACCGTCGCCGTCTCATCCGCCGCGTTGGCGGCCATTTCGGCATTGGGTGTGGTGAACTTTCTGCAAATGCTCCGCCATGGCGTCCGCTGATCGGCAACGTGAACCGGCCTTCGCGCTGAGTCACTCCTCAATCCGAGCCACAACGTAAGCTCTTCTCCAAATGTCCCCCCTGCTTGCTAAGAACCTCCGCCAGCGCATACGCCGAAATCGGCTGCCGCAGGCGCGATTCGATGTTCGGATCCGAAACAAACTCACTAGTCATTTCCGGAATGCGCAGCAAATCGTCAGCCTTCTCCAAAATTCGCCCCACCCCGAATCGGGCGTACTGAGCGGCATATCCCGCATAGGCGTGCCGCAGCCATCCAAACAAAAAAACCGGGATTCCCGCCGCCGCACATTCGCACGCCACCGTCGACTCAACCGTTAATGCGCACCAGGTGTTCCGCAAAATCTCCTCTGAAATTGGCGACGCGACGATTCGCGTCAATCTCCGCTCATCTTCGCCGAGAATCTCCCTCACCAGCCTTCGGCGCTGCTTCGCGGTTTCAAATGGGTGCAACTTCAGCACCACCGTCTTGCCCAACCTCCGCGCTACTGTGCAGAGTCGCGGCACAATCTCGCGATACATCGCCTCCGCGCGCCAATAATCGCTTTCATAAGGCTCGGTGAAAAATACGATCCAGGGCGATTCTCCCCGCCACAGATGACCTCTTTCGCGAGCAGAGTGCGCGGCGCCAATGCGAACATTGCCGGAATCGACGCGGCAAATGCGCTCGACATAATCGCTCTCCATTTCGCCCTGCGCCAGGTAACTGGAAAACTCTGGAACCTTGAACGCCATGCGGCAATCGAGCGCACCATGATGGCACGCGATCGCCGGAGTTCCCCGCCGTTTCGCCAGGATCAAAGGAATACGCGTGTAAGGATTCGAATCGTCGGCACTCAAACACGCAGTTACGGGCCGCGTTTCGAAGACTCGATTCCAGGCATTACGAATCGAAACTCCCCACCTCAGCAGCCGCGAACCACGCTCCAACAGCCCCAACTGGGCCGCAGCGCCCAGCGCCGGATGCTCGCCCAGACTCCGCTTCAACCCCATCCAGCTTTTATCCAGTTCCAAAAATTCGGCGCTATCCCATCGCCCACCCGCAAAAGCCGCCAGCGGCGCGCAATGCACGTTGCCGGGAAGTTGCGCCGGCGCTCTCGACTCCCGCGCCAGCACCAGCAGAAATCGCTGCCCCGGCAAAAGCCGCGCATACCTTAACCCCGTTTTGGTGACATTCGAGTAAGCGCTCGGCAGCAAAACGACCGGCTCCGACGACCGTTTGGCGGTCGCAACAAACTTCCGCCTCCAGAAATAATGCGGGTCGAATTTATCCTGCGCCACCTGCTGAAGCTGCCGCCAGCTCAGATCCGTAAATGCTGTGCGGTAGCGCGCCGCGCGCACACGAAACTTGTCGCGCCGTTCCGTCTGCAGCACTTTTAGCGGCGTCCCCAGTCGCAACTCGGCGGCCTGCGCCAGCAATGACGGCCGGCTCACCACCAGCTTGCGGCACCCCTTCAATTCCTCCGCTAGTCGGAGCACCAGCCGGATGTCCTGCATGTCCGACTGCAGCGACAACCCGATTACATCCCACCAATCGACGCCGAAACGATCGACCACCTGGCCCATTCCGAGCGCGAACAAATCCACCCACGACCGCAGGTCTTCCACTTCACGCGCGTAATCGTAGAGGCTCGAGACGCGACATTCCAGTCTCCCGCTCCACTCCTCATAAAACGACTTCGGAGCGCGCCCGAGATCGACGATCCAATCCCAGCCCTGCTCCATCCATGGGCCGCCAAACGAATCCTCAGGATGTAAGAGCAGTATTCGCATCTCGCCACGCTTGCTCAGCCCGCAACAAGGTCCCATCGAAGCGGTGTTCCGCCTTCGATATCGCATGCCGCGTGCCGCCCAAGTACCTCCTTCAGGTGCCTCGGATGCAGACCATCCGCCGGACGAATCGAACGCACATTCTCTTCCGTGAACACTCCGCCGCTCGTCACGTTCTCCACCACGAACAATGACCGTCGAAACCTGAGGCTGACCGCCTCGCGCGCTCCCGGCGCAAATTGAATCGAACCGAGGGCCTTTTCCGCGCTCCGAACCGCGTCCACCATGCTCTTGAATTCTTCCGGCTCAAGAGAAAACGCGCTGTCCGGCCCGCCACCGGCCCGGTTTAAACAAAGATGCTTCTCGATAATGCTGGCTCCGAGCGCCACCGCTGCGACCGGCACCGCAACCCCCATCGTGTGATCCGAGAGCCCCGCTGCGCAATCGAAGCGCCGCGCCAATTCCGGAATCGTGCGCAGATTCGCCTCCTCAGCCGGCGCGGGATACGCGCTCGTGCACTTCAACAAAGCAATCTGCGTTGCGCCCGCGTTTCGCGCCGCCTGCACCGCTTCGTCAATTTCCCCTTCGCTTGCCATCCCCGTCGAAATGATCAACGGCTTCCCCGTGCGCGCCATCTTCCGAATCAAGCCAATATCCACCAGCTCAAACGATGCCACCTTGTACGCAGGCACATTCATCCTCTCGAGAAAATCGACCGCGCTTCCGTCAAACGCGCTCGAAAACAATTGCAGCCCGAGTTCTTCCGCCACAACCTTTAGCCTCGGTTGCCATTCCCATGGAGTGTAAGCCTCTTGATAAAGATCGTGCAGCGTTCGCCCATCCCATAATGTGCCGCCGCCGATCCGAAAGCATTCGCGATCGCTGCGCAACGTGATCGTGTCCGCCGTGTACGTTTGCAGCTTGATCGCGTCCGCGCCCGCATCCTTCGCGGCTCGAATCAGGCGCACGGCCGCTTCAAAGTTCTGGTTATGATTCGCGGAAAGTTCGGCAATCACATATACGGGCGCGTTCGCCCCGATTCGCCGGCCTGCGATGTTGATCTCACGCGGCATCGTGATCGCTCCCGCACTCCCATACAAAAAGCCGCGCCGCTTGGCCAAGAACCTCGCTCACCTCCGCTTGTCGAAACCCGGATGACTCGAACAGGCGAATCGAGGCCCGGTTCTCGGGCTTTACGAATGCTCGCACGTGTCGCGTACTCCGTGTGCGCGCCAACCGCCGCGTCGAAAAAAAAAGCAGTTCCTTCCCCCATCCCGCTCCACGGAATTTCGGCGCCACCACCACTGACAGTGTGGCGCTCTCCCCTTCCAATTCAAACCGCACCTGCCCCACCGGTTCTCCCGCGACGCTCTCTCCGACATAAATCACCGTCTGTGGATCGCGAGATTTCTCCGCAAACCAGCGTTCGTGCTCCTCCCACAAGATTCGATTCGAGCGAAACGACGCCTCCCTCACCGCCAGATCGTTCGCCCACGAAAACAATAGTTCGCAATCCGTCGCACGCAGCGCTCGCAATCTTATTTCACGGTCGGCTAGCGCTGCCCGCACTCGGTCCGCGCCTAATCCATCGACCAGTTCACGCGCTCGTCGCGACATAACCTGACGCCGATCTTCACCATCGATCAGATCCTGCAACTCCCCCGCAAATCTCTGCGCGTCAAATTCGCGCGCCCCGCCCGCACTCACCGCGGCTCCCAACTTCGCCAGTCCTTCCGCCCCTCCCCGCTGATTCTCCGCAATCACAAATAGCAGCGCAGGCAATCCCATGAAGCAAAGCTCGTAGGATGTTCCTCCCGCTCCCGAAATTGCAACATCCGCCCACGCCATCAAACTCGGCATATCGAGAGCATTGTTCACGATGCGTGTTGCGGCCGCCGATCGCTCCGCTGCTTGCTCCAGGCTGCGAATATGCGGATTGCTTCCCCCCACCACGATCGCCACTTCGAGCTCCGCCCGCCCCAACGCCGCTACGCACTCGCCGATTCGAAGACTTAAATTTTCAGGATCGCTGCCGCCGATTGTCACAAGAATTTTGCGAGCTTTTGTCACAATCGCCCGCTCCCAATTCATCCAAGGAAGAAATTCATCGCGCAGAAGCGCATAGTCCGGGCCCAGCAAGAGCTTCGTGTCTTCCGATCTCCGCGCGTACATCTCGGCGTCCGCATTCACCCCTTGGTTAAGAATCCAGCGGGCGCAGTATTCCGTCGCGTGCCCATAATCGTCGATCGCCATCAGCGCGACACCGGCCCCATTCAACGCCGCCTGCGCCGCGCCGTCGAATCCATATCCATCCAGCACCGCGACCTGCGGCTGCAGTTCGATCATTCGCTCCACCGCCGCCTCGCAGAATTTTCCCGCGGCGATTGTTTCCATCGAAAATCCCTCGCCCCGAGTCCGCTCCTCAATCCCCGCCGATCCCTCCGGCACCACAAATGTCACACCTCCACCCGCGTGCCGCCAGCGTTGCGCGAGCGCCATGCAGCGCATGACGTGTCCGGTCCCGATCCGCATCCCGCATTCGGCTCCGATGACCAGATGCCCGCCACTGTACACTGTCCGCTCTCCACGCCGTCACGCCCGAACTTTGAAAACCGGCTGAATCATCTCGCCTTCCAAAAATCGCTCCGGATCGCGCTCGCTCAGCCACTCCCCCACGGTCTTGCAAACCTCCGCATACACCTTCAGAGTCTTCTCGATCGCCAGCGGATCGTGCGCAGCCGTCATATTGTGAGTTGCCAGCAGCAGCACCCCGCGTTTCGCGCATTCCTGCGTAAACAGGCTTCGTAGCAGCAAACTGTCACTGCCATCGCCTTCCAGAAATTTAATCAACGACCAGAACGGGTATCCGATGCACCGAATCCGCGTCTCCAGTCCCGCGTCTTTCGCAAACGCATTCAACCCGTTCTGCAACACCCTTCCATTCGCGTCCATGCGTCCGAGTGCGTCGCTGGTTTCGAGAACATCCAGCACCGCCATCGCGGCTGTCATCGACGCCACTTCCCCGCCGAACGTGAAGCTGAAAAAAATGTCCTCAAACACCTTCATGATTTCCGCTCGTCCCACCACGCACGAAATCGGAAAGCCGTTTCCCATTGCCTTCCCGAAACACGCCAGATCAGGAATCACTCCGAATTTCTTCTGCGCCCCTCCCAATCCGAAATGAAAGCCGCTGCAAATCTCGTCAAAAATGAGCACCGCACCGTGCTTGCCCGCCAAGTCTTTCACGCCTTCAAGAAAACCCGCCGCCGGTGGCCAGAAGTTCACCGGCTCCATAATCACCGCAGCAAACTCCCTCGGATGTCCGTTCAACACTCGTTCCAGCGAGTCCAGATCGTTGTACACGAACGTGTGTGTCAGCGCTCTCACCGCAGCCGGCACTCCCGCATTCCGCGTCGTGCTGCCGATGAACCAATCCTGCCAGCCGTGATAGCCGCAGCACGCGATGCGATCTCGCCCGGTAAATGCGCGCGCCGCTCGCACCGCGCCCGACGTCGCATCCGAACCATTCTTCCCAAAGCGAACTCTCTCCCCGCACGGAATCAGCCGCTTCAGCCGCTCCGCCAACTCTACCTCCACCGGATGCGGTAGCGAGAAGCTGTGCCCCTGCGCCAATTGCTCAGCGACCGCGGCATTCACGCCCTCATGCGCGTAGCCAAGAATATTCGGCAACAGTCCCTGGATGTAGTCGACGTATTCGTTGCCGTCCACATCCCACACCCGGCATCCCTTGCCCTTCGCCAAAAATACCGGCGCGACGCCCCGTACATGCTGGTTCGCGCCTTTGCTGAACGTTTGCGAGCAGCCCGGAATCACCCTCTCCGCGCGCTCCAGCCATGCCAGCGACTTCGCTATCGATCTCCCCGGTGCCGCCGCCGCGCTCGCTTCGTCAAATAGGCTCTTGTAATATCCGCGGTTCGAGACGATCTCAGAATTCATCTTCTCCAACCCCGCGTTTTTTTCCAGCAACTCCAGCACATCTCTCATTCCGAAATTCCTCTTCTCTCCCAGCGCGCGATACACCGTTCGAATGAACTCCAGGTCCTTCGTCTCATCCACCGTCCAGCGGTAATGCTGATACAGAGACGCGGAATCGTTTTCGACATTTGCGGTCCGAAATTTTTCCGCTCGCAAATAGGGCGTTACATGCTCTCGCTCCGACGTCTTCGTCGCTTCGTGCCACGCCTTCTCCAACGCCGAAAAAGAAAAAACCTCCGTGTCGAGCCCGTCCGGATAACTGCGCACCATCGTATTCGACGCATAATCCAAATCGCCCCGCTGAAAGCGCCGCACCACCCGATCGATCACCTCCGGATCGATCAATGGACAATCCGCCGTGATCCGCACCACCTGCATCGCCTTCTCTGCTCGCGCCGCGACGTAGAAGCGATCCAGCACATCATGTTCGCTTCCCCGGTAACACAAAATCCCCCGCTCTCGGCACATCGCTTCAATCGCGTCATCCATCGGGTTCGTCGAGGTCGCCACCATCACACGATCCACCAGGCTTGCTCGCTTCACCCGTTCAATCACGTGCCACAACATCGGCCGCCCTTCAATGTCGGCTAGGCTCTTCCCCGGCAGTCGTGTCGAACCCATGCGCGCCTGAATAATCGCCAACACCGGCCCCGTCAGGTTTTCGCTGGTCCAGTTCAACGCCTGCGGTCGCCCTTCAGCCGATGATTTCTTCGCCGCTTCCACCACCCGAATCACATCCCGCCCCTGTTCCAGATCTACTCGCGGCCCCGTTCCACTCCCCAAAGAATTCAAAAAATGTTTGAGTTCGCTGACGTACATATCATTCACTTCGAACTTGTATGGAATGCTCTTCCACGCGCCATCCTCCGCGGAAAACCAACGCACTTCCTGCGAAGTGAAATCCCACAGCGCCGTGCCCATTTCACCCACCACCTTGCACGTCCGCGTGTACGCCCGCTGCACAAAATCCAAGTGCAGTTCCGCCCGGCGCCGCTCCGGAAACGTCAGGTAAATCCACGCCGAGTCCTCCACGTCCACTTCCAGACTGCTCAGATGCTCCGCCCGGCAACTCACCTCGGTCGGCCATCCCATCAGCCAGCAGATGTAATCCAGTTCGTGCGAGCCATCCAGGATGATCCCTCCCCCCAACTCCTGCCGCGCGCTATAACTCTCGCGATAGTTCTGCCAGGGACGCCAGTCCGGCAGATATTGGCCCGCTTCCACGCTCGTCCACAAAACCCGTCCGATCTTCCCCGAGTCGATCAACTCTTTCAGGATCTGCAATCCCGGATGAAACCGCAGGTTGTAACCCACCTGCACGTTTCGATCATGCCGCCGCGCCTCCGCGATCAGCACTTGAATCCCTCCCGATTCGTGCGACACAGGCTTCTCGATAAAGACGTGCGCATTCGCCCGCAGCGCGGCCAGCGCAACATCCACGTGGTACACGGGCGGCGTGCAGATCAGCACCAAGTCAGGCTTGAATTTCTGTAGCGCCTCTTCGTAGTTGGAAAATAATTCAGCCGGCCGGGATTCCGCGCACCGTTGCAGTGCCTCGGGATTCGTGTCGCAAAACGCCAGGTTCCGCAGGCCCAGAGTTCTAAGGTTCTTCCCATGCCGGCGTCCGATCGAACCACAACCCACGATCAGCGCACGATATTCCACATACTCATCGATGCTGGGCATACCTCTATCCAGACCGCCTCGATCCCGCTGCACTCGGGCGCTCGCTCTCGCGCGCGTAATTGCCAATCACCTTGTGTACCGCTTCGATCGCGTCCTCCACATCGACTCCCGTCATCGAGTGAAACATCGGCAAACTGATCAGCTGCTCATAAGCCTTCTCCGCGACCAGATAACTTCCCTCACCGCTCATCCCCGCAAATCGCTCCCGATAATAAGGATGCAAGTGAACCGGAATGTAGTGAACATTCACGCCAATGTTCTCCGCCCGCAACGCCCGGAAAATTTCCCGCCGCCCCACCGAAAGCGCTCCCAAATCCAGCCGGATCGGATACAAATGCCACGCCGGCAAGACCTCATCTCGAACCGCCGGAACCCGCACCGGCAGGCCCCGCAATTCGCGCGAATATTGCGCGGCAATTTCCCGCCGGCGCGTCAGGTTCGCCTCTAGTTTCTTTAACTGTGAAATTCCCAGCGCACAACCAATATCCGTCAACCGGTAATTGAATCCGAGCAGCGACATCTCATAGAACCACTCGCCGCTCTCTTGCCTCTCCCTCGCCCCGCTGCTGATCCCATGGTTTCGAAACCGCCGCAGAATTTCCGCCCATCTCACGTCGTTCGTCGTTACCATTCCGCCTTCCCCGGTCGTCAAATGCTTCACCGGATGGAAGCTGAACACCGTCATGTCCGCAATCCCGCCAACTCGCTTTCCCCTGTACTCCGCGCCCAGCGAGTGGCACGCGTCTTCAATCAGCGTGGCGCCCACACTCGCCGCAATCTCCCGCAATTCATCCAGCGCCGCCGGGTGTCCCGCATAATCGACCGCAATAATCGCCTTCGTCCGCGCAGAAACTTTCCTCCCCACCTCCCGTGGATCCAGGTTCAGCGTGTCATCGCACACGTCGGCAAATACCGGCGTCGCTCCCTGGTATAAAACGCAATTGGCCGTCGCGCAGAAAGTCAGCGGAGTCGTAATCGTTTCGTCTCCCGGCTTAAGCCCCGCGGCGAACGCCGCTCCGTGCAAGGCCGCCGTGCCCGAACTGAAGCTGACCGCAAACCGCGCGCCCACCCACGCCGCAAAAGCCTCTTCAAACTCCGCAACCTTCGGCCCCGTTGTCAGCCAGTCCGAGCGCAGCACATCCACCGCGACCTGAATGTCCTCTTCATCCAACTTCTGTCGTCCATACGGCAAAAGTTTTTCGCGCACGGAACGCCCCCCGTTGATGGCCAGCGCTTCCAATTTTGTCGGTGAGGAATTCATGCTACACAGATGTGGACGCTGCCTCGGCCATCTCTCCAGAAGCAAGTTTCCCGGTGGCCGTAGTCGAAATGCTCCCCGCAGCCATCCTCTGCGCGCCCGCCTCATTCGTCGCAATCCCCGCCTCAGGCGCCACAAGTTCTTCCAGTTCCCGCCGCGTCAACCATTGCTCGTTGTTGTCGCTCGAATACCGGAATCCCTCCGGCAGCGGTTTTGCCTTCGTCCAGTTCTGCGGTTTCCACCACGGGTGCGACGGCTGAATCACGAACATCTCCTCGGTCGCCAGCGTCTGCCGAGACTCGTCTTCCGAAACCAGCACCTCGTGCAACTTCTCTCCCGGACGGATGCCGATGTACTCCACCTCGCATCCCGGCGCAATTGTCTCCGCCAGATCCAGCAGTCGCATGCTCGGAATTCGCGGCACAAAAATCTCGCCGCCGTGCATCTGCTCCAGGCACCGCACCACAAAGTTCACACCCTGCTCCAGCGTTAGCCAGAATCGCGTCATCCGCGGATCCGTAATCGTGATCTTCCCCCGCTGCCGCTGCTCCATAAAAATCGGAATCACGCTCCCCCGGCTTCCCACCACGTTTCCGTAGCGCGCACAGCTGAACTTGGTATCCTGCGCGCCCGCGTACGCATTCGCCTGCACAAACATTTTTTCCGCGCACAGCTTGGTCGCCCCATACAAATTAATTGGGTTCACTGCCTTGTCCGTGCTCAGCGCCAGAATCCGTCGCACTCCCTGGTCGATCGCCGCATCGATCACGTTGCGCCCGCCCATAATGTTCGTCTGGATCGCTTCAAACGGGTTGTATTCGCACGCCGGCACCTGCTTCAGCGCCGCCGCGTGCACCACCACCGTCACGCCCGCGAGCGCGCGCTTCAACCGCTCTCCGTCCCGCACGTCGCCGATAAAATATCTCAGGCTCGGATCGTCGAATCCCGCCGTTCGCATCTCATGCTGCTTCAACTCGTCCCGGCTGAAAATCACCAGCCGTTGCGGCCGGTAATCCCGCAGCATGATCTCCACAAATTTCTTGCCAAACGATCCGGTGCCGCCCGTCACCAGTATCGATTCCTTCGTCCAGTTCACCATTCTTATTCCTTCGAGAAGACAGCAAGAGACATCAGAGTGTAATGGGTAAGTTCGTTGCCCGCTAGTATAGCGAAGGGTGCGCGCGCCCCTGCCTGGGGGAATCAAAAGAGGACTGTGCCGCCGATGGATTTTGAATTAGCTCATCGCGCCCCGATGCTAGAATCAGGCCAAATTTCTGCATCTAGCTCTGGTTTTTGCCTGCGCCAGTCGCCGCGCTCTCGAACTGGCGTGCAACAGGATGCGCTCTGGCCGGCGCCTTTGGAGAATCGCACGATGTCATTGGGCCCGATGGTTCCTCGGAATGCCGACGGATTGCACGACCTGCAACCGGTCGAAGCGGCTGAAATTCTAAAGCCCCTCAACTCCTCGCTCTACAACGTCCTCCCTGCGCAGGAATCCACTCTCCGCGAATACCTGCGCGTTCTCATCAAACGCAAGTGGCTCGTCATCGGTTGCGTCGTCGGCATCTTCGCGATTGTCGCTATCGCCAGCCTTCGCCAGACTCCTGTCTACGAAGCCGTCGGTCAAATCGTAGTCAACAAAGCCGATTCCAATCTCATCACCTTTAAAGACTCGATGCCCGTCGTCGACTACTACGACCAGAGCGATCTCGACACCGAGGTCCGCATCCTGCAAAGCGATCTGCTCGCTCTTCAGGTCATCCGCCAACTCAATCTCGATAAGCGCCAGGAATTCGGCGGACGCCCCGAACAAAAACAACCGAACCTCGTTGCCGATCCTCTCCAGAACGACTCCAGCCGCACCTCGGCCCTGCTCGGCTCATTTCGCGGCAGCCTCCGCGTCGCGCTCATTCCCAACACTCGCATCATCGAGATTCACTACAACAGCACAGATCCGCAACTGGCCGCCAGCACCGTCAACACCCTCGCCGCCACCTACGTCGAGCAGAATTTCAAAACCAAGTTCGAGTCCACCATGCAGGCCTCCGACTGGCTCTCCAAGCAACTCGTCGACTTGCAGATGAAGGTGGAAACCTCCCAGGAAAAACTCGTCCGCTACCAGAAAGAGCACGAGATCCTCGGCATCGACGAGAAGCAGAACATCACCACCGAAAAGCTCGACGAACTCAACAAGGAGATGACCGCGGCCGAATCTGATCGCATGCAGAAAGAAGCGATCTATCGCCAGACCCAATCGGCCGATCCCGAAGTCGTGGCCGCCGCCATCATCGCTGAATCCGGCGGTCCCGGCTCAACTCTTCTCGATAAGCTTCGCGAGCAGCAGGCAACCCTTCGCATTCAGGTCGCCGAACTCAGCACCCAATTCGGTCCCTCCTATCCCAAGCTCGCCCAGCTCAACAGCCAGCTCAAAGAGATCGATCGTCAGCTTCAATCTGAGATCAATAAATCCGTCAACCATCTCCGCGGCGAATTCCAGGCCGCCTTGCAGCGTGAAACCATGCTGCGCGCCTCCTTCGAAAAGCAGAAGCAGGAGGCCAACAAGCTCAACGAGAGCGCCATCGAATACAGTCTCCTCAAACGCGACGTCGAGTCCAACCGCACTCTCTACGAAGGCCTCCTCGAAAAACTCAAGGAGGCCGGCGTCACCGCCGGTTTGCGCTCCAACAATTTCCGCATCATCAATGCCGCGCGCGTTCCCACTTCGCCCAGCGAACCCAATATCCCGCGCAACCTCGCCTTCGCTCTCGTTCTCGGCGTAATCTCCGGCGTCGGTCTCGCCTTCCTGCTCGAAAACATGGACAACACCGTCCGCACCCCCGAGCAGGCGCAGGCCATCTCCGCTCTTCCTTCTCTTGGAATGATTCCCCTCGGCTCCCGCGCGAATACTCGTGGCGCCGCCGGCACTCGCCTCGCCCTCACTTCCAAGGAAGCGGTCGAGATGGTCACCCAGGTTCGTCCCCAGTCGCAGATGGCGGAGTCTTATCGCGCCCTTCGCACTTCGCTCCTGCTCTCCAATCTCGGCGCACCACCCAAAGTCGTTCTCGTCACCAGTGCGCGTCCCCAGGAAGGCAAGACCACCACCAGCATTAACACGGCCATCGTTCTCGCGCAAAAAGGTGTTCGCGTTCTTCTCGTCGACGCCGATCTTCGCCGCCCCAGCATTCATAAGGCCCTCGGCATGGGCCCCCGCAGCGGTCTCAGCAACGTCCTCACCGGCAGCGCAACCTTACAACAGTGCATCACTACCTCGACCGTTCTGCCCAATCTCTCCATTCTGCCCGCCGGCAGTCTGCCTCCGAATCCCGCCGAGTTGCTCGCCTCCGCTAACATGCGCAACCTGCTCGCCGAACTCCGTGAGCAATACGATCACATCGTGATTGACACTCCGCCCACGCTCTCCGTTACCGATGCCGTTGTGCTTTCTCCGCGCGCCGATGCCACCATCCTCGTTATCCGCTCCGGCCAGACCACCAAGCAGGCGCTTCGTCGTTCGCGCGATATTCTGACCCAGGTCAACGCTCACGTTGCCGGCGTGCTCCTCAATGCCGTCGACCTCACGTCGCCCGACTATTACTACTATTACGAATACCAGGGAAAATACACGCACTACTATCAGGATGATCCCGTCGAGGCCGCCGAAGAAAAGCATTCGAATGCCGCCTCTGCCGGTGCTTGAGGTGCGCCTTTGACGATGCCCACTCCACTTCCCCATCGCCGCCTCAATCAACTCCTCGGCGCTCTTCTCGTCGCCGCATCCCTCTATCTCTTCCTCACTGCCAAAGAGTTCGCGGCCACCGTCCTCGCCTCCCGCGCTGATCTTCCCAAGCTCCAACTCGCCACCCGCCTCTCTCCCGGAAACGCCGACTACCGCAATCGCCTCGGCCGCTACCACGCCTTCATCTCCAACGATCCTCAAGCCGCCATCGCCAGCTATCGCGCCGCCGTCACCCTCAATCCTCACAACGCCCACTATTGGTTTGACCTCGCCAACGCCTATCGTGTCACCGGCAATATCGCCGATCGCCGCCTCGCCCTCGATCGTGCCTTGCAGTCCGAACCCACCGCGCCCGACGTTGCCTGGGAAGCGGCCAACTTTTTCATCGTAGACGGCGACACTCCCCGCGCCCTCCGCGAATTCGGCGTGGTCATCGCCAATGACAATTCGCTCGTCGATGCCGCCCTTCAGCAGTCCTGGCGCATCCGTCCCGATGCCGACGCTTTGCTCACCGGCGTCGTGCCTGCCCGCCCTGATTCCCTGCTCGCCTTCCTCTCCTTATTAATGAGCAAAGGACAAACCGACGCCGCCATTAAGACTTTCTCTCATCTCGCCGACCTCCACCAAAAATTTGACTCTCGTTACCTTTTCGAATATGTCAACTATCTGATTCAATCCCGCCTTCCCGACGCCGCCACTTCCGCATGGGCGCAGTCCGCCCCCGCGCTCGGCCTCGCCGCCTATCTCCCCACCGACGACAACCTCGTCGTCAACGGCGATTTCAGTCTCGACGTTTTGAATGGCGGCTTTGACTGGACCTACATCAACCGCACCGGCGTCCGTCCGCTCCTCGACGCCAGCGATTTCCGCGAGGGCCGTCGCTCCCTCTCCCTTACCTTCGAAGGTCCCGGAATTTCCGACGCCGGCATTCAACAACTCATCCCCGTTCGCGCCGGCACAGCCTACGATTTTTCCGCTTACTATAAATCCGCCGACTTCGAGGGCGCGGGCGGCCCCGAAATCGTCCTCCGCGACGCCTACTCCGGCGCCGTCCTCTTCGCCAGCGATCCCCTCACCGACGCCGATTTCTGGAAGGAAGTTCACTCGACGATTAAAACTCCCGCCGAGACTGTCCTCGTCCGCCTCGCGGTCGAACGTTTTCCCGCCGGCAGCCCCATCCGCGGCAAGCTCTGGCTCAACGACTTTCAGCTTTCACCCGATGAATCGCCCGCCTCCACCAACGCTGACTCCATCGGCGATTCCAAGGACGACAAATCGTGAGTACTGCCGTCGCACTCCAACCGGAATCCGCGCCTGTCCCCCAAACTCCCGCCACAAAGCTTACGCACACCGCCCTTCTCGCCGCTACCGGCACGGTACTCTTGCTCGCGCCGCTCGCCTTCGGCGCGGTTGAGCCCTGGGCCATCTTCGCCCTCGAATCTTGCGCCGCTCTTCTCCTCATCGTCTGGGGAGTTCGTCAGTGGACCCTTCAAACCTGGGTCGTCGATCCGAACCCCCTCTTCGCCCCCATGGCCGCATTTTTTGCGCTCGCCCTCGTGCAGTGGCTGACTGGCGTGAGCGCCTATCGCCACGCCACCTACACCAGCCTCCTTCTCTATGCCGCCTACGGAATGCTCGCCTTCGTCGCCACTCAATCGCTCCGACGTTCCTCTCAATTTGATTCGCTCTTCGCCACAGTCACCGCCTACGGAGCCGTCGTCGCGTCCTTCGCCATTCTCCAGGGCATGGCCCCCAACGGAAAGCTCTACTGGATTTGGCCCTCCGCCCAGGGCGGCGCAATCTACAGCCCCTACGTAAACCACAATCATTACGCCGGCCTCATGGAATTGCTCACTCCCTTCCCTCTGGTCTGGGCCGTCAGTCGCTTCACCGACGGCAATCGCCGCCTCATCGTTGCCGGCATCGCCGCCGTCATGGCCGCCAGCATCTTCCTCTCCGGTTCGCGCGGTGGCATGCTCGCTTTCTGCGCCCAAATGATCCTCCTCGCCGTCCTCGTCCTTCGCTCCCGCCAGGGCAACTGGAAAAATGCCCTCATGCTCGGCGGCATCCTTCTGCTTGTCATCGGATTTCTCGTCTGGCTCGGCGGCAACGAACTCACCCACCGTCTCGCCAGCATTCACACCGAAGCGCGCGCCGAAATCAGCGGCGGCACTCGCCTCGCCATCGATCGCGATTGCCTCCGCATGTTTCTAAAGCGCCCGCTGCTCGGTTGGGGCCTCGGCACGTTTCCCACCACCTACCCGCAGTTCCGCAGCTTCTTCACTACGTTCTTCGTCAACCAGGCCCACAACGACTATCTGCAATTGCTCGTCGAAACCGGTCTCGCCGGATTCTTAATCACCCTTTGGTTCCTCGTACAACTCTTCCGCCGCGCCGCCGCCAAGCTCAAAAATTGGACCGAAAGCGCAACCGGCACGCTTACCGTCGCCGCCCTCCTCGGCTGCACCGGAATCCTCGTCCACAGCGCTCTCGACTTCAATCTGCAAATCCCCGCCAACGCCGCGCTCTTCTACGTGCTCTGCGCCATCGCCGCCGCTGAACCTCTCCGCGAATCCCACCGCCGCCGCGTCCTCCGCCGCCGCCACATGACCTTCGAAGTTCCCGCCCCTCCCACCCCAAGCCCCTCCTCCTGATCCACATCGGCATTGGTGCCTCAAGAAGTGACTTGCGGGTTCATCCTGATAGTGCGTGAGTTCTTCCACTTGTCCTGAGAGTGATGTGACTTTTTCTAGATGTCTTCCTGAGCGGACCGGGGCGAGCGCAGCGAACCCCGCGCAGTCGAAGGATCACTACTCCCGAAACAATCTTCCAGTGGACACGCGTGTCTCGGACGCGCTCGCCCCTACTTTCGTGTCCTCCAATTGGTGCTCCATCCTGATTTCCCCCATTTCCCCATGGGAGGTATCCACTTGCTACCCAGTTACGAAGGTAATAAACCCTTCTTTTCCGCCTCTTCCCCGTGATATAAACGCCCTTAGCTGTTCATCACGGCTCCAGGCTGGCGTTTTCCGCGAGTTCCGGCCCTTGGTTGATTCCCGAGTAATGAGAACAGAGGAGGTAGTTGTGACTGAAGCACGTACCGGGAAGAGATTTCCACTTCATTTGCCGATCAAGATTCATGCGGAGGATTCCTCCTCCGACGCAAGCGGTATTACCAGCAACCTCAGTGCGGCCGGCGTCTACATTCGCGCCGAGGCTGCCCTCGAGATCGGCTCCCCCGTCGAATTCGAAATTACCCTGCCGCCGGAAGTCACCGGCGGCAAACAAGATGTCACCATTCACTGTCACGGCCGCGTTGTGCGGACCGATGATCCCACTGCGGGCACTCCCCAGGCCGAGAGCCGGGGCGTTGCCTGCGTTATCGATTCTTACGAATTTGTGCGCAACTCGTAACGGGAGCGACTTCCATGTTGAAGCTTATTTTGGCCGATAATCAGGCAATTTTCCGCGCTGGCATTGCCAAGGTGCTGGCCGTTGAAGACGAGATGCGCATCGTCGCGCAGGCCCAAACCGCCGAACAGATGTTCATGGCGCTCGATAAATTCCGCGCCGCCGTGCTCGTCATCGCCGGAGGCTTTCACTCCGACTTCAACGCCGTTCTCTCCGCCGCCAATCGTAATAAAACTCGCGTCGTTGTTCTCGCCGATACGGGCGAGAGCGCGCAACGCTACATGGCGGCCGGCGCTCACGGCGTCGTCTATCGCAACGTCACCAGCCCCGCCCTCGTCGATTGCGTCCGCAAGGTCGCTCGCGGCGAAACCTGGGTGCAGGACATGGCTGTTCCGAGCGAGCTCACCGAAAACGATATGGTCGGTCTGCGCGTCCGCGACCGCCTCACCGCCAAGGAACTCCGCATCGTCGCGCTCATCGTGCAGGGCTACAAAAACAAGGAAATCGCGACCCAGCTCGGCACCACCGAGCAGGTCATCAAAAACTACCTGCGCAACGTCTACGACAAAATCGGCGTCTCTGATCGTCTCGAGCTGGCTCTGTTCACCATCCACCACCGCATCCTGAACGAAGCCGCAGCCGCCACCGCAGCCGCCGCCACCCCACCAATAGCCCAACCCGCCACCATCACCAACTGAATAGTTTCTTCACCCAAATAAAAGGCCGCCCAAAAAGGCGGCCCTTTTAAGTGTAGGACGGCCACTCCTGCCCGCCCCATGTACAAACCTGGTTTTTTCCCTCCGGTCCGACCCGTCCCTCTTTTCGTACCTCGCTTGACTTGCAAACTCCTAACCGCGAGAATGCTCTCCTCAGTAGGTTCAGGAAAGGAATCTCAATGAGAAATTCTATCTTCTCCTACGTGAGGGGGGCCATTTGCATCCTCTGTCTCTTCGTCGGCTACAGCTTCGGCACCACCTGCCAAAGAATTAGCACTGTCGACATAGTGGACAACGGATCGAAATGCGAGGCCCACCCCGACTGTGTCGCCGTGAAGCATAATGAAACCGTTTCCTGGCGCAATAAATCTTCCGCGACGCTGGACTACAAGATCGACTTCAAGAGCGGATCGCCCGTATCTGAAACCAACATCCATGCAGACGGTCATACCCACACCATTACAAAGACGTGCACGAACATACATGGCTGCCCTTACAGCTATTCAATAACACGCGCCAATCAGCAGCAGTCCTGCCAGGATCCTGTTGTCCAAATTATTCCCGACGGCCACTTCATCTCACCCCCGCAGCGCCAGTAAACCGGGCATCGGTAATGCGTCGTCGCAGCGTTCCTGATAGCCCAAAAGAAATGATCCAGTCAAGCAAAACTCGGGAGGGTAAGCCAATGAGAGTTCCGCTAATCTTCGTATGTCTTTTGCTTCTCGGCGCTATGCTTAGCGTAAGCTGCCACGATCAATCGAAAAAGAACGCGGTCGCCGGAGAACGTGTTGGATTGCAAGGCTTCCTCACGCAAATGCCGATTCAGGTCAATAACTGTAAGCCAACCGTGGACCCCATCGTCACCGACGCTGAAGATCCAGTCGTTTTGTTCTTCGTCGATCAGCAATACTCCATCTCGTTCAAACCAAAAACTGATCCACATACCAACTTGCCGATCATCCCCACGAATTTCTACAACCCTTCGAACACCGGAAAGGCATTCTTTTGGGATCCGTACGGCACTCCGACCGATTGCAACGATACGGTCACCATCGGCAGCGTCACAATCACGGGTGGCTGCAGCATCGGGTATACGATCAAAGGCGCTAACTGCCAAAATGATCCTGTTGTTCAGATTATTCCCGATGGTCATTTTATAGTTAACGTGAATAAGTAGGCGGCAGGAAAGAATCGAACCGTTTATCGCCACGCAGATGGTCGAAATCCGGCGTATCGCGGACCTGAGTCCGCGAGCAGCCCGCATCGACCGCGCGCCGCAGAAACTCCAAGGTCTTAGTTGTGTCTCCGATGTGGTTATAAAGAATCGCGCCGCGGAACAAGACGTCGGGATCACTCGGCTCAATGGCTAATGCGCTGGCCAGATGCCGCCTCGCTTCCATTTCTTGATCCAGCATCGCGTAATAATCGGCGCTCATAGCAAGAGCACTCACGTCCTTTGGGTTGACTTCCAGCCTTTGCGACAAAATCTCGACGGCCTTTTTATAAGCGCTCGGCGCTTCTGCCCGTCGCGATGGGATTTGGTACAACGCGTCCCCCAGATTTCCCCAATCACCCCAGTTCCTATCGTCCAACTTGAGCGCCGTCTGTAAAGTCTCGGCGCTATCTTCGTACCTCCGCAAATAGAATAATGCGGCACCGAGATTTCCATAGGCCTGAGACGTCGGCCGTAAAGCGATTGATTTCTTAAAGGCGTCCACCGCCTCGTCATACTGTCCCAGCAACAAATCAACGCCTCCCAGGTTCGCGTACCCACGATAATTCTCCGGTGCCAGTTGCACTGCCTTGCGAAACACCGCTGCCGCCTCAACATATCGGGCCTGGCCAGAGTAGAAATACCCAAGGGAGCTATATGCCCCGTAGTAATTCGGCCGTAACGCAATCGCCTTCTGATACGTATGTTCCGCCGGCGCCGCATTTCCCGTCCTCTGATATGCCTCCGCCAGCAGCCGCAATGTTTCCTCGTTATCGTGATTCAGTTCCAGCGAACGCTGGAACTCTTGCACCGCATCGGCATACCGTCCCCGCGACAAATAAACATCCCCCAGGCACGTGTGACCCTCTGCCAGTTGTGGCATGATCGCCAGCGCTCGCTCACATTCGGCTTGCGCCTTGTCCAGCCAGTCCTTCCCCCGGTTCTCCCATTTGAAACCGGCGGCGTACGCGATCCCCATCGCCGCACGTGCCGGCGCATAATTGCCGTCGACCTCAACCGCCTTCCCAAACTCTTCAATCGCATGTTCCAGATTGTTTGGTGTCCTGTAATCCTCCAAATACCCCCGCCCCCGCAAATAAAACTCATACGCCGCCGGTTTCGTATCCGCCCGCGCCTCCAGCTCCGCCCGCTTCTCTCTTCCTACCGTCACCTGCAGCATTCCCAGCACCTGCTCCACCAGTTCATCCTCCAGCGCAAACGGATCGCCCGCCGCTCCCGTCACCGTCCGCGCCGCCAGCTGCAAATGCGTCCGCGAATTCACCAGGCTGCAGTTGATCCGTATCCGGTCCCCAAACTGCTGCATGCTCGCTTCCAGCACCAGATCAGTCCCAAACTCCCGCCGCGCCTGTTCCGACGTCTTCACGCCCTGCGCCACCAGATCCCGCGTCGAAACCATTTGCAGATGCCCGCCGTCGCTCGCCTGTACCAGCTTCGCCGTCAGCGTCTCGCTCAGTCCCGTACCCAGCGCGTTCGCCGCCGCGTCATTCCCCGCCGCCTCAAACGGCAACACCGCCATCACCTGATCTTCCCCACTCGCCCCGCTCCGCCCATGTCTCGCCCGCCACAATCCCCCCACCGCCAGTGCCACCACCAGCACCGCCGCCGCCACCCACCACGCCCACCGCGGTGTCCGCGCCGTCGCATAAATCGGCGCCGTCCCCATCGCCAACTGATTCAGGTCGATCCGCAAATCTCCCGCCGACTGATACCGCTCCCCCGGCGCCCGGCACAGCGCCCGCTGAATCACCCGCTCCAACCCCTCGCTGATCTTCGCATTCCGCGTCCGCGGCGCCGGCGGCGTCTCATTCCGAATTGCGCCCGTCAACCGCATCCCCTTCAACTCGCCAAAAGGTGGCACTCCCGTCGCCATCTCATACAGCACCGCTCCCGCCGACCAGATATCCGCCCGTTCATCCGGCTTGTTCCCCTCCAGTTGCTCCGGCGACATATACGGCAACGTCCCCGCATTGTCATACGACTGCGTAATCGGCAAACTCGCCGTCGCCTCTCGCTCCGCCTGCACCAAAAATGCCAGCCCAAAATCCAGAATCTTCAGCCGCCCCTCCGGCGTCACCCGCAAATTCCCCGGCTTCAAGTCGCGATGAATCACTCCCTGCCGGTGCGCCGCCTCCAGCCCTGACGCCATTTGCTTCCCCAGCTCCAGCACCTCGGCCTCCGGCAGCGCCCGTCCCGCAATCTTCGCGTTTAAAGTCAAGCCCGGCACATATTCCGTGACCAGGTAATCCACCCCCTGATCGCGCCCGAAATCGAACGCCATCGCCACATTCGCGTCCGTCACCCGCGCCGCGCTCAGCGCCTCCCGCTGCAACTGGCGCCGCGCCGCCTCGCTTAGCAGCCCCGCCTGCAAAACCTTCAGCGCCACATCGCGATGCAATTGCTCGTCGTGCGCCCGGTACACCACTCCCATGCCCCCCGAGCCAATCAGCTCGACGATGCGGTAGCGTCCCAACACCTGTCCAATTTCAAGAGTCGCCATGGGGGAACAGAGAGATTCACCCGGATACTAGGGCGCAAGAAGCCACCCAGTCAAATCCACCCACCAAAAAATCAGGGCGGACACCCCGTCCGCCCTACGCCAATCACTATTTAACTTGTCATCCTGAGCGCAGCACGATCATCGCGAAGCGATGATTGCGCGGAGTCGACGGATCCCTACCGACTACTCAATCTTCTCCCCCACGCTCTTCCCCTGCGTAAACAAATAAAGATAGTCCGGCCCGCCCGCCTTCGAATCCGTTCCTGACATATTGAATCCGCCAAACGGATGCGCGCCCACCATCGCTCCCGTGCATTTCCGGTTCAAATACAAGTTGCCCACGTGGAATTCCCGCACGGCCCGGTCTAGCTTCTCTCGCGACGAAGAATACACCGCCCCCGTCAGCCCAAACTCCGTGTCATTCGCGATCTCCAGCGCATGGTCGAAATTCCGCGACTTGATCACCGCCAGCACCGGCCCAAAAATTTCCTCCTGCTCCAGCGTCGACTTCGGCGCAACGTCCGCGATCACCGTCGGCTGAATAAAATATCCTTCGCCCGCGTTCGTGTCTCGCGCACCTCCCGTAATCAGTCGCCCTTCCTTCTTTCCAATCTCGATGTACCGCAAAATATCTTTCATCGAGCCATCATTGATCACCGCCCCCATCCCCGGATTCGTCACCGGATCGCCCACCGTAATCCGCTCCACCCGCGCCTTCAGCTTCTCCAGAAACTTGTCGTATATTCTCTCGTCGATAATCGCCCGCGAGCACGCCGAGCATTTCTGCCCCTGGAATCCGAACGCCGCCTGCGCCACGCCCTCCACCGCCGCGTCGATATCCCCATCCGCATCGACAATGATCGCGTCCTTCCCGCCCATTTCCAGCACCGTGCGCTTGATCCACAGTTGTCCCGGCTGCTGCTTCGCCGCCGACTGGTTAATGTGCAGCCCAACTTCACGCGATCCCGTGAACGCGACGTACCGCACCTTCGGATGCGCCACCAGCGCATCGCCAAAGCTCGCGCCACCGCCCGGGCAAAAATTCACCACGCCCTCCGGCATCCCGCACTCTTCCAGCAGTTCCACAAATTTTGCCGCAATCGTCGGCGAATCGCTCGACGGTTTCAAAATCACTGTATTCCCGCACACGATCGACGCCACCGTCATCCCCGCCATGATCGCGCCCGCAAAATTCCACGGCGGAATCACCGCTCCCACTCCCAGCGGAATATACGTCAGCGTGTCGCGCTCGCCCGGCAATTGAATCGGCGGCTCCGCCTTCGCCAGCCGCAGCGCCTCGCGCCCATAAAATTCGCAGAAATCGATCGTCTCCGAAATATCACCGTCTGCTTCCGGCCAGTTCTTCGAAACCTCATACACCAGCCATGCCATGTATTCCAGCTTCCGCTCGCGCAACAAGTCCGCCGCGCGAAACAGTAGCGACGCCCGCTCTTCATACGATATCCGGCTCCACGTCGCAAACGCCTTCAGCGCCGCCTCCACCGCCGGCTCAACATGTTCTTTCCCCGCCTTTTGATGAACGCCCACCACCTCCGACGGCTTCGCCGGATTGATCGACCGGATCTTCTCCGCTGTCTTGATCCGCTTCCCGCCAATAATCAGGTCGTACTCGTGCCCCAGTTGCCCCCGCACTTTCTCCAGTGCGCTGCGCATTTTCCGCACATTCTCTTCTTTCGTGAAGTCCACAAACGTCTGGTTCTTGAACGGACCTTCATGCACACGCGATTGCACGCGCGGTGGTGCTTCCATAGTCGCCATAAGGATTTCCTTTCTGAGATAAAACTGACAAGAATTGCAAACCCAATTTTACACCCACGAGTGATCCGGACTCCGCCACCCGCTTGCCCTTCTTTCGATGCCTGCCCGCCCTCTTCGATTCACCGCCGCGCGCTCCACGAAATTGACCTCATCTGTGCGTCCTCTCCGGCCGTGCAGCATCCAAGACGTGGACACTTACTCCTATCCTTAGTCTCGCGGTATCCTTAATCCGCAGAATTCGCAGCACTGGAGAAACAATGCACAAGCGCAAACTCGGCAATAGCAACCTTGAAGTTTCGGCCCTCGGCCTCGGCTGCATGGGCATGAGCTTTGGCTACGGCCCGCCCGCCGACAAAAAAGAGATGATCTCTCTTATCCGAACCGCCGTCGAACGCGGCATCACATTTTTCGATACCGCCGAAGTCTACGGTCCTTTCACCAACGAGGAACTCGTGGGCGAAGCCCTCGCTCCCCTTCGCGACCAGGTCGTCATCGCTACCAAATTCGGCTTCAAGCCTGATCCCAATGGTGCTCCGCGTTGGAGCGGCCTCGACAGCAGCCCGGACCACATCAAGCAGGTCGCCGAGGCCTCGCTCAAGCGCCTCAAGACCGATGTCATCGACTTGTTCTACCAGCACCGGGTCGACCCCAACGTTCCCATTGAAGACACTGCCGGTGCCGTAAAGGATCTGATCCAGCAAGGCAAGGTCAAGCACTTCGGCCTTTCTGAAGCAGGCGTGCAAACCATCCGTCGCGCACACAAAGTTCAACCCGTCACGGCCCTCCAGAGCGAATACTCACTTTGGTGGAGAGAGCCTGAGGCCGAAGTCATCCCTACACTCGAGGAACTCGGCATCGGGTTCGTTCCCTTCAGCCCGTTGGGCAAGGGCTTCCTCACCGGAAAGATCGGCCAAGACACGCAGTTCGACAAGACTGACTTCCGCAACGTTGTTCCTCGCTTTACGCCGGAGAACCGCAAAACGAATCAGGCCTTAGTCGATCTGATTGGCACGTTCGCGCAACAGAAAAAGGCGACGCCTGCTCAGATCGCGCTTGCCTGGCTACTTGCACAAAAGCCGTGGATCGTCCCCATCCCGGGCACAACCAAGCTGCATCGACTCGAAGAGAACCTCGCAGCCACGACCGTCGAACTCACTCCCGAAGATCTCCGCCAACTCGAATCCGCCGCCTCGAAGATTCCGCTGCAAGGCGCTCGTTACCCCGAAGAACTACAGAAGTTGGTGGGCCGCTAAGCGCCAACAAGTGGCAACCAAACTTGCCGTCCGGGCGCGCCGCGAAGTAAAGGACATTTAGATGACTAACATGCCAACGCACAACGACGCTCTAACCGACCGCCTTTCCCGGTATCGCGAAATCAAAATCACCGTGACCGGCAGAAAATCCGGACGTGCAATCTCAATCCCGGTCTGGTTCGTATGGGAGGACGATACACTCTATCTTCTCCCGGTGCAGGGCTCGGATACGCAGTGGTACAAGAACGTACTCAACAACCCAATCATTCGGGTCGATGCGCGCGGCACAGAAGCTGAATTCAAAATTGTTCCTGTCACCGAGCCCAAACCCGTATCGTCCGTGGTCGAAAAATTCCGCGCCAAGTACGGCAGTGACGTGAAGAAGTACTATTCGAAGTTCGACGTCGCCGTTGTCGCCCGGCCGCAACAATCGCGATCATGATCGGGAAGGGTGGTACCCCGCTTCAACTTACATCGGCTGTCCGAGCGCGGGAGAAGTCAGGGACCCGCAGAATGCTTCCCGAACGACTAACGACCAGCGACCCTGACTAACGACCAACGACCGAATACAAAAACTCCAGCGCCTCCGGAAATCGCCTAGCCCATGCCGATTCCGAGTGCACCGCGCCCTCCTCAATGCGCACTCGCAGTCGCCGCTCATCCAATCCTGCGCCCGCAAGAATTTCGGCCAGTTCTCGAGCGTCGTCGGCGATCTTCTCGTCCTTCAGAGCGTCGCCCAATTCGAGCGTGCCCATACCTAAATAAACGCGCGCAGGCCAGTTTCTGAATCGCCGGCACTCGGCAA
Source organism: Acidobacteriaceae bacterium (assembly GCA_003139095.1). Classification (GTDB taxonomy): domain Bacteria; phylum Acidobacteriota; class Terriglobia; order Terriglobales; family Acidobacteriaceae; genus Acidiflorens. The sequence goes on along the minus strand of PLHW01000069.1, from coordinate 42,602 downwards.
GAATCTGTCGATTCGCGACCGCCAGCGACGGACTTTCAATCAGCAATTTTCCGAAAACCCCCGGCGCCGCCAGTTGCGTATGCAGCGCGATCAGCCCGCCCAGCGACGATCCGCCCAAGCCGGTGTTCTCGGGGCCCACAAGTATCGCGTAGCGGCTCTCCACCAAAGGCATCACTTCGCGCCGCAAAAAATTCGGGTAGAGCTTGCCTTTGACGAAGAACACTTTGAGATCGCCCGACCGGTAAGGCAGATATTCTCGTATGCGATTTTTGCCGGTGTTGTCGATCCCGGCGATCACCATCGGCGGAATCTTTTTTTCGGCGATCAGTCGGCTCGCAGTTTCCGCCACCTGCCAATGCACCCCGGCAAATGCCGTCGAGGCCTCGAACAGATTTTGCCCATCGTTCAAATACAGCACTGGATACCGCGTTCCCGGCGGTTCCCCATAGCCCGCGGGCGTCCACACCCGTACCAGCCGCGAATTCTTGAAAATGCGGCTGCCGAGTTCATGCAGACGCAATTTCCCGCCCGCAATCGGAACTTCAACCTTAGCGTCAGGATCGCTCAGTTTTCTCGCTGACAATCGAAACATGAAATTAGCGGGTATCGAATCGGAATCGAGACAAAGGACTACTTCTCACCGAGGCGCGGCTCATCGTTCGACATCGCGCTTACGCCAAACAATTCCCCCAAGAATCGTAATCGTCGCAATCAGCCCCAGCGAACTCAAACACAAAATGCACCACACTCCAAGCACAAATCCTTCGATGTACGTCAGATACAAAGCAAATGCTAAGCCAGCAACCGCGCCTCCAAACAGCATCGCCGCCGTCTCGTGCCGCGCGCGATACACCGTTGCCAATCCTGCGAGCGCTCCATATCCCAGCATTCCAATCAGCGCCACTGGAATTCCCAGAATCGATGAGTACTCGCTCCTGTTCACGATGTCGCAGTTGAACGCCTCTCCAATATCGCAATACTCCGTCTTCGACCGCGCATAATGGTGCTGCAACGAAACCGACGAAACCACAATTCCGCACACCGCCAGAATCGCCACCGCATTCATCAGCCGCGCACATACCTTGCTCACGGCAGTGGACATCCCGTTCGATCGCTCAACTCTTCCAGCGAGAAAATGTGCTCAACTCTCTCGCCCGTCGGCGGAAACTGCCATGTCGGATAATGGTGAATGTTCTCCTGCTTGCAAATCTCCGACGTTGCGTGCAAATCTCCCTTCACTCCGCACTCCACATACGGAGCATATTCAAACGACGCCCCAAACTTCTCCTTCTGCTCTATGCAATGCGGACACCAATATGCTCCATACATCTTCACGCCACGATCGCCCAAACATCGCGCAAATCCGTCGTACTTATGCTGCGTCCGATTGCCCAGGTAATAAGCCAGTCCAAACGCCGCCACGATCAACACGGCATAAATCCCGCGCCTTTTCCATCGACTGGAACTGGACTGCGCCTCCGCGCTTTCTCCGCCCTTGTTCTTTCCCTGCTTATTTCCCCGACTCATAAATTCCTTATACCACGAGCACACCGCGCATCTTTCATGCCGGCCGCAAACGCGTCAAACCACCACGCGCAGCGCCGACCGCAACACATCGATCGACTGGCACTCCAACTTCAGAACTTCCCCATCCACCATCACGTCCACCGCTTCATTCAGTCGAAACTCCACGTGTTGCACAGGCTGACGCTCCGCCAGCGGATGCCGCGTATGCGTTCCGTCATACAGCGTCGCCAGATTTCTGATCAGTCCCAATCGTCCGATCGGTCCCCATCGCACGTATTCGATCAACCCGTCATCAGTCACGGCATTGGGCGCAATCATCATCGTCCCGCCCGTGAACTTGCTGTTGTTGAACGTCAGAAACAGGCACGACCGCGAATCAAATCCGCTCCCGTTTTCCACGCGCACCGGAAACGGACGCCTCTTCAGTCGCGCCAGACTAACCAGAATCGAAAGCAGGTATCCCGCATGACCGAGCCCCATAAAGCGTCTGTGCCGCAACGCCGCTACATCCGCCGCAAAGCCCACACTGGCAAGATTGATGTAATAAATCTCGCCTCCGCGATGTGTGAGCCGCAGAACATCGCACGCCCGCGTTCGGCGTGCCTCAATCGCCTTCATCGCATACTCTAACCCGCGGTCCGCGGCTTTCGGATCTCCGAAATCGCGCAGAAACGAATTTCCCGTTCCCAGCGGCAAAAATCCCAGCGTTGGAATCCGCCCCGTTTCCTTCCCCGTCTCAACCAGGCAATCCGGGAAAAGTCCGTTGACGATTTCGTATGATGTTCCGTCCCCGCCGACCGCAATGAATTTGCGAATCCCGCGCTGGTACGCGTCGCGTGCAATCCGCGTCGCGTCCCCACTCGCCTTTGTCTCCGCCGTTTCAATGGACACACCCGCCGAGCGCAACCGCTCAAGCGCCGGCCCAATCAACTCGCGGCATCGCCCGCTCCCTGCCGCCGGATTGACGATCGCCAGAAATGTCTCATCCACAAAATAGTTCTCAGCCGCCCGTTGTCAGTCCTCAATGCAAAAACTCTCGTTGCTCTCCTCAGCGATCTCGACCAGGCGCGCAAATCTCGCCTTCACTGAGAACTGAAAACTGACGACTGACAACTCCCCTTAAATCTCCACAATCTGCTCGCGCGCCGCGCCCCCACCAATTTCCGCCGCCAATTCCGCGCGCTTGATCTTCATCGATGCCGTTCGCGGAAAATCCTTTCCCCACAGTACGTACCCTCCAATGCGCTTGAAATCCGCCAGCCTTCGGTTCCGCGCCACAATCTCCTCCCGCAGCCGATCGTCAATTTGCTGGTTCTGCTCGAGCCGAATCGTCAGCACCAGCATCTCTTCGCCAAGTGTTTTCTGCGGCCAAAGATAATTCGCGGCAAACACGCAATATTCCTTCACGCCCAGCCCGTCAAACACGGACTCGATGTCCTCGGGATAAATGTTCTTGCCGCCCTCAGTCACGATCATGTTCTTCTTGCGCCCGAACAGTTGCAAATGGCCATTGCCATCGAAGCGCCCTTGATCGCCCGTCACCAGCCATCCTTCGACGATCGTCTGCGCCGTCAGTTCCGGGTCGTCGAGGTAGTGCGACATCAGCCATCGGCTGCGCACCGCCACTTCCCCAATTCCCTCCGTATCCGGACTCAAGATGCGCAGTTCGCTCCCCGGCAGCGGCTTCCCGACCGTATCCGCGCGAAATGGCTTCAGGTCGTTGAGCGTCACCGCCGTGCACGCCTCCGTAAGCCCGTACCCGCACGCCACCGGAATTCCGAGGTCGTAGAAGAACTGCATGGTCGCGGGATCGGTAAATGCGCCGCCGACGATCAATGCCCGCAATTCTCCGCCGAACGCCTTGTGCACCTGTGGCAGTAGACGCCGGCTCACTTCCACTCGCGGCTTCTTTCGCGTCAGCATCTTGTTGATGCGAATCAGTCGGTCCAGCAGCCATCGTTTTTTCGGCGGCAGTTCGTCAAACTTGGCGCGAAATCCCCGCTCCAGGTTCTTCAACACCATCGGTACCAGGCTGACGTAGGTGATTCGATAGCGCACAAACGCGTCGCGCACAAACTCTGGGCGCAGCGTCCGCAGATGCACGACGCACGCTCCGCAAACGAAGGGCCCAATGAATCCCACCATAAAATCGATGGCATGATTCGTAGGCAGAATGCTCAGATAGCGCACGCCCGGCCAGAACGGATACCAAGCCGTCAGCGCCGTGCACTGCTCAAGATACGCGTCGTGCGTCAGCACGCATCCTTTCGCCCGTCCGCCCGTCCCCGACGAATACACGATGCACGCCGTATCCTCGCGCTGCCGCGCCACCAGCGTCGGATCGCCCTTGCGCCGGAACTCCTCCCACCGGTATGCGCCGCGCAAATCCACGCCCGCCGGCGCTTCCGTCACCAGCACAATTTCCGCGCCCAGCTTTGAAAATCCCGCCGCTTCGCTGATTGCGCGCCATAGGTAATACTCGACGATTAGAAATCGCGCTTTCGAATGCGCCAGTAGTTGCAGATGCTCGCCCGCGCTCAGCTTGTAATCGAGCGGAACCAGCACCCCGCCGCAGAAAAAAATTGCATACGCCGAAATCAGCCACTTCGACTGATTCGTCATGATGATCGCCGCCCGGTCACCCGCCTTGAAATCGGCGTCTTCGAGCGCCCGGCATAACGGCCGCGCCATTTCCTTAAAATCCGAATAAGTAAGGCGAACCTTTTCGCGGTCGCGATCGGCTTCGATCAGGCAGGTTTCGTTGGGCCAGCGATCCAGCGCCGCCGTTAACGCCGCGCCCAGGCTGGCATATTGATGGAGATCAAGCATTCAGATCGTTATCTCACCACTGAGACACAGAGGCAAATAGAAAAAAGGAAGTGTAACAGAACGTAATCTCGCAAATACAAGCAATGCGGCCTCACGCATCAAACCCGATCAAAGATCTCGGTGTTTCCATGTCTCAGTGGTGAACGGCAGTTTCACAGCCGCGACTGAATCCTCTCCGCCAAAGTGCGGAAGTCGGAGACGCCCTGCAATTCGTAATCGGGCAACTCGATGCGAAAGTGGTGCTCAAGCCGCGTAAGCAAATCGAGTGCTTGCAGGCTGTCGATGCCGAGTGTCTTGAAAAAATCGTCGTCCGGAGCGAGCTTTTCCCGCGGCACTTTGAAATGCGCCGCGGCCAGATTCAAAACTTCATCCAGTGTTTGGTCGAGAGCAGGCATAAGCGGAGTGGTTCTTCAAATTACCCAATTACTCAACTACAAATTACAAATCGCAAATCGCTATTCACGGCAGATACGGCTGCGGCCCCTCGTTCTCCACAAACCTCCGCAAACCCTCTTCGACGGCGGGCTGCGCATACAAGTCGCAAAAAATGTCGATCTCCTGCTTCAACTCTTCATACGGAATCGGCTTCACAAATTTCTTCGCCGCCGCCGTCGTCGCCCGATCGAACTTTCCCACCTGGCTCGCCGTAGCGCGCGCCACTCGCAGCGCCTCGCCTTCGGCGGCAATCTGGCTCACCAATCCGATCTGCTGCGCCTTCATCACATTAAAGCCGCGCCCCGTCAGCAGCAAATCTCGAACCACCGCATTGCCCAAATCCCGCTTCAGCCGCGGAATCCCCCCAAACCCCGGGATCAGTCCCAGCCGCAACTCCGGAAAGCAGAATCGCGTCATCCGGTCCGCAATAATAATGTCGCAAACCAGCGCCAGTTCGAAGCCTCCGCCAAAGGTCACTCCATGCACCGCTGCAATCGTCGTCAGCGGAAGCGCGTCGATCGCGTTCATCACATGATGGATGCGCTCCAGAAAATCGCGCACCCCGCGCAATGCCTCCGCCTTTTCCATGCCGCGCGCCCGTTGGTAGAGCTCGCGCAAATCGGCGCCCGCGCAAAAGCCCGCCGGCCTCGCCGAATGGAGAATGAGCGCATGCGCCCCCTTCATTAGCTCCGGCAACGCTCCCGCAAACTGCTCCAACTCCTCCAGCATCGCCGAGCCGATCTCGTTGCACGGCTCGCGATGCAGCCCCAACTCGATCGCGCCGTTTACGATTTGCCACGACAACATCTCTCCTTTGTGCTCGGTCATGCCGGTGCCGCCGCAGCGTACATCGCCGCGATCTCCTCGCGATAGCATTGCGCAATTGAATCCCGCTTCAGTTTCCCATTCGCCGTCAGCAACCCGCTCTCGATCGTGAACGGCTCCTCCACCAGGTGGAACGCGCGAATCTGTTTGTAGTGAGGCAGGTCGGCATTCACCAGACCGAGCGCCTGTTGCGCCTTCTCGCCGCTTACCTTTCCCGTGATCAGCGCCGTCAGGTATCCCTTCCCGTTGCCCACCAGCACGACCTGGTTCGCTTCCGGCAACTGTTGCAGCACCTGATCTTCAATCGGCTCGGGCGCAATATTGTGTCCCGATCCCAAAATGATCAGATTCTTGATTCGCCCCACGATCTTCCAGTTTCCGCTGGCATCCACTTCGCCCTGATCGCCCGTGTAAAACCAGCCGTCGCGCAGCACTTTTTCCGTTGCCTCTTTGCGCTGCCAGTATCCCGGAAAAATATTCGCCCCGCGCACGATGATCTCTTCATTCTCCGCCAGCTTCATCTCAATTCCCGGAATCGCCGGCCCCGTCCGCCCCGGAATCACCTTGCCATCCGGATCGTCCATCGTGCAGATCGCCGTCGTCTCCGTCAGCCCGTACACCTGCAGCACCGGAATTCCCAGCATCATAAAAAAGAGTTGCGTGTCCACGTTCAGCGGCGCCGAGCCACTGATCAGCGCTCGCAGACCGGGCCCGATCATCTTTTTCCGGATCGTCGGAAACACCATCCGGTTCGCTAGCACCAGCCAAATTCGATCCGTCGCGCACGACGTTCCATAATGTTTTCGCGCCCACGCGCCCTTCGCCTTCCGGTAGATTTTCAGCGCCACGCCGCCCGTCTTCCAAAGTTGTTCGTCCACCGCCTTGCGCATGCGTTCGAGCAAAGCCGGCACGTTCAGAAAATAGTCCGGCGCCGCCGCCCGCATGTCACCGGCAATCTTGCCAAGATCGGTGTTCAGACTTAGCCGACTCCGGCGCAGCAGACAAGTTAGCAGCATGATCCACGAACCGGCAAAGCAAAGCGGTAAATAATGGAAAACCGCATCCTGTCCCCCCCGTCGCTTCATCAGTTGGTCGAGTCGCCCCGACGTGCAACCCAGCATGTGGCCGACGTTCGCCGCGTTCAGCATCACGCCTTTCGCCTCGCCCGACGTCCCCGACGTATAGATGATTGCCACCACATCGCCTTCCGCCATCGCCGGCAAAGGCGTCTCCGCGGGCTCACGTCCTGCCACAAAAACATTCTCGAACGTGAAAAACGGCGGCGCCTCCGGCCACTCCTGCACAATCGCCTCGCCCAGCGACTGCTCTCCGCAAGCGATCACCGACGGCCAGCAGTCCTTCATCATCGCCACCAGTTCGCCCGGCGCCTGCCGCGCATACAGCGGCACCGCGATCAACCCCTCCGCCATAATCGCCAGGTCCATTGCCACCCATTGCACGGAGTTGTTCGCTAGCAGCGCGCAGCGATCGCCCTTCTTCAGCCGCAGCCGCCGCAGGTACGCGCGCGCTATCCGCACCTGGCTCAGCAACTGTTGTGCTGTCCACGGGATCGTCTGGTCGCCGCGCATTTCCTGCACCACGACCGCGTCGCCGTTCTGCGCGAGGTTCGCAAAAATTTGCTCAAGAAATTGCATTTCGTTGATTTGCACCGTGACCGTGGAGTCCTCGTCTTCGCGCCGATTAACTGTACGCCTCTACCAATCCCCGCAGCCCTTCACTCATCGGCGGCAGATAGTCTTCCCAACTCCACTCTCCCCGCCGCGTCGGAAACTCCGCATAACGCCTCTGCACTTCCTCTTCGAAATACACGCCCATACGCGCCATCAATTTCAAATTGCGCACCACTGTGCGCCCAATGCCGTCGGCAATCCGCTCTCCGTCGCGCTCCAGTGTCTCCAGCGCCGACAAAGTCCGCGCCTCCAGGTCCGGATCGTCTACATTCATCAGCAGCTCCGGGTGGCCGCGTTCGTTCATCAGATTCCGGATCCGTTCGTCCATCGTAATTCCCGCCGACGGCACCAGCGCCGGCATCGACGTCACGATCCCGTGATAGCGCGACGAAACGATCATCCGGCACGTCCGCAAAATGCTCACCAGTTCGTACATGTTGTAATCTTCTGACGTCAGCACGGGCGCGCCGCCCAGTTGTTCCGCAATTCGCTTGCACGGTCGCGCATCCAGCCTCTCGGTCGCCACCATGATCACAAACACATTTCGCTTCTGTCGAAACGCCGCGACCGCCCGCGCAATCGACCCCAAATAATGTTCGTAAGCCCGGTCCGCCGCCGGCCCCGCATTGTGAAAGTACGGCCCCCGATAATGACTCTCCTTATACGCACCCGCCACGCTGTGCAACGCCGCCTTCGCCAGCGACGCCTTCACCGGCCACTCAAATGGATTGATCGGACAAACCGCCAGCACCGGCGTCCTCCCGTCCCATCCCACATCACGCAGCGCCTTCTGCCCGTACTCCGCGCCCAGCGGCTCAAATGTCCAGGCGGTGTCCGTGCCTAATTCGGTGGGCACACCCAGTTCCCGCAATATTTTTCGCGACTCTTCATTGCGCGTGATCACCAGCGAATCCTTGCAGTATCGCCCACACATTTTCGCCACCAGCGGATCCATTGCGCCCGCCTCCGCCCCGTAGCCGATTGACAATTTGTTCTCCGCCGCCGCAATCCCCAGCGACCCAATCATCATTGTCGCCAGCGCGTTCGCGAATTTCGATTTGAACATCGACCCTTCGCACGCCACAACGCCATGATGCTTCGGCACCTCGTTCGCCAAAAATGGCGGGAAAATATCCGGCAGCCGCACTTGCGATGTCCCTTCGAAATACCCGCGCGATCGATCGAAGTTAAACGTCATCATCGTAAGTTCCACGTGCTCCGGCCCCAGGATTCGCCGCACCTGCCGCAGCATCTCCTCCACTCGCACGTCCGAGCCGGTGTTGCGCGTGCCGTTGTAGCCTGCGAACAGCAGTTTCAATTTCTCACCCGCCTGCCACGGCGCGCCGCGCCCCATCATCCATTGCAACTTTTTGCCTTCGATGATCCCCGAAACCCACGCCTCCAACACAAAGTCCATCATGCCGCCGAACCTCCCGCCTTCGCGCCGCTCGGCCACTCCTGGTACGGATACGTGAAATTGTGTGCCCGGCTGAACCGCAGCAGCGGCAGGCTGTACTCGGAAAATGCCACCGGCTTTCTTCCCAGTTCTTGCGTCACCCGCGAATTATCAAAAACCGTGTTCCACGTTAAATATGGCAAAAATACTTTCATCAACGCTGCCCCAAATCCAACTTGTCCCTTGCGCTTCGCCAGCACATTCACGGCACCCGTGAACGGAACCTCCAGCACCGGCAAGAACACCGGCCCGCGCTTGTTCCGCGCCTTCGCCAGCGCCGTCGTCAATTGCCGGAATGTCTGCGAATCGGCGCCCGAAGAAAGATGATACGTGTCGTGCGCCGGATTTTCCTTCATGTGCAATGTCGAAATCGCGTCCGCCACAAAATCCACGTTCACGATGTCGATCTTGTCGTTCGGCCGGAACGGCAGCACCGGCAGCCCCGCCAGAAACACGAACGACCGCACCATGTCGAACTGCGTCGTCTCCGGATACCGGCTGTCTCCCAGCACGATGCTCGGACGAAAAATCGTCAGCGGCACATCCCTCATCAACTGCCGCACCATGTGCTCGCAGAATTTTTTCGTCCGCGCGTAAGGATCGTAGTCCGACCGATCCCAATCGATCGACCGGTCCTCCGTCACAATTTCGTGGCTCCGCTTACCCGCCACGGCCACCGTGCTGACGTTCGAAAACCGCCGCAGCCCGTGATAGTACTGCGATTGCCGCGCCAGTTGCACCACTTCCAGCGTCCCGCGCAGGTTCACGTTCAAGCATGCCTTTTCCGATTTCCGGTTCAGCGATGCCGCACAATGAATCACCGAATCCGTCGTGTGCACCAGTCGATCGTAATCCGCGCGCTCCAGTCCAAACTGCGGCGCCGTCAGGTCGCCCCGAAAAATCCGTATCTTTGCCTGAAGAAATTCGTAAAACGCCGGAAACGGCAAATGCAGTTGCAGAGCCTCCCACAAACGCAACTCCGCCTCGCGCGTATCGCGCGCGCGCACCAGCACATTCAACATTGCATCGTGCTGGCTCAGCAGATTTGCTGCAACATGCGCGCCGATGTAGCCGGTCGCTCCGGTCAGGAATATCGCCACGTCGCTCCGTTTGTCCCCGTATTCATCGCGCCGTTTTTCGCCGCCGGCATTTGCAGCACGCGCGGCTCGCGCGCCTCCAGCGGCCTTCCCTCAATCAGCGGATACGTCCACCGCCGCAACGCGGGAATGTGAATGTCGATCCAGTACTCCCACCAATCCAGTCCCGCCGCATCGTAGCCAAAAATTTCCCGCTCCTCCGGCGCCAGCGCCTGCGACAGCTTCTCCACATTGTCCGCCACAAAGTCATGCTCGTTGTGCAGAATGAATGGCTCGAACAATTCGATCAGTTTCTCCACCCGCTCCAGATTTCGTTCTGCCTTCGCCAGCGGCTTCTTCACCGGCAGCGGAGACATGATCGTTTGAATCGTTCGCACAATCGCCTTCTGCGCCGGCGCCGACATCCGGTTGTACCGCGTCTTCGAAACCGAAATCGCGTCCATCCGCAGCCGCAGCCAGTATTCCAGCCCCTCCTGCGCGCGATAGTGACGCCGATGCGCCAGCGTCGTCAGTTCAATCGACCGCCCCATGTCGCACGGATTCGTCACCGAGGTCGCCAACTGGTACAGGGGATCGTGCCGCCGCTCCACCAGCGCCGCCGCAATCAGCGTCATCCCCGCGCAAACCGCATCCACCGGAATAATGTCCAGCCGCTTCCGTTCGTTCGACGGCAGTTGCCGGAATGATGTTCCCAGCAAATATGACAGCGACGCTGACGTGTTGATTCCCTCATTCCATCCCCGGAACGGCTTCGCCACCGACGTCTCCACGATCGCCGGCCGCACAATCGCAATCGGCAGCCCCGCTCCATATTTCGCGATCAGCGACTCCGCCAGACTTTTCGTATATGTGTAGGTATTCGGCCAGCCCAGTTCCTTCGCACGCCGCATGCCCTCTTCGGTCAGATAATTCTTCAGCCAGCGCACGCGGTTCTTGCGAATCTGGTTTTCCAGCGCATGCCCGCTCAGTCCTTTCGCCGCATGCTCTTTCTCGAGCGCTTGCCTCGTCAACTCCTCGGTTACCTCCACGCCCTCCGCGCGCTTCTCCGCCGCTTCCAGAAAATCGCGTAGCTCGCGCCATTCCCTGTCCGCATCGAAGTCCGCAACCCCCGCCGGCGTGTAGTTCGGCCGCACCCGCTCGCTCACTCGCCCATCGCGCTGCCCCGCCACATAGCACGTCGAAAGATGCAGCATCGCCGCATGCGCCGATCCCCGAATAAATTCGATCAGGTGATACGTCGAGTCCACATTCACCGCCACCGCATCCCGCAGGTCGGGATTAAAATCCGTCAGCCCCGAGCTATTAATAATGAGGTCGAGTTCACCGCTCAGCCGCGCCGCAACCTCCGCCTCCAAACCAATCGCCGGCTGCGATACATCCCCCTCCACCACCTCAATCTTCTCGGCCAGCAGCGCGCCCAGCCGGTCGCCGTATTTCTCAAACACCGGATCGAAAACCGGCGAATCCTCCAGCATCTTTTCAAATCGCTTCTGCGCCGGATTCGATTTCTGTCGGCGAATCAGCAGGTACAGCTTCCCGATCTCCGGCAAATCCAGCAGCGTGTTCGCCAGCCACACCTTGCCGATAAAGCCCGTAACGCCGATCAGCATCACCCGCTTTCCCGCGAGCGCCTTCCGCACCGAAAGCCGCTCTGCATGCCGCGTTTCGTCAAAATACACAATCGGCCGCACCCGTGGCCTTTCTACCCGCACCGCCGGCACAATCGCCGACGCCAGTGCCTTCGGTCCGCGCAACCCGAGCGCGCGTACCCACCTCGCCGGACTCTGCTGCCCATCCGGTCCCGCCTCGCGTATCCGCGCAAAAATTCCCCGCGGCCGGATGATCGGACCGACCAGCCGCCCCGTCGCGATCCCATCCCGAAAGTCAAGCCGGTTCGCGATGATCCACCGCACCCCCAAATGCCGCGCCAGTGGCCGCATCACGTGCTCCAGTCCCTGGCTCACCAGCACTACGTCCGCTCCGGTGGCTTGCAACGCCTTCAGATGCCGCACTCCCTCTTCTTTCAGCAGCGGCTTCAGTTTGTACTCGAACTCCTCTTCTCCCAGCGAATCCAGCCGGTCCCGCGAAATCCCCCGCAGCACGGCGTGAACAATCCGCGTCGCCGCCTTCCGGTTTGCCGCATACAAAAAGGGCCGCAAAATGGCCATCAAAAACACCAGGCTCCGGCGCACAAAACGCGCAATAAATGTCTGGCTGTTCCACGTGAAAAATGCGATTGGCCGGATCGTCGTCAACTCCAGCAGGCTGCCCTCCACCCGCCAATACACCGGCGACGAGGGCCGCGTCACTGGGATTGGCGTCACGGGCGCGCGCTGGTTTCCGCCAACCGAAGCAGGCGAGTTGCCGTCGGCTGGCTGCCGGCCGTCAACCGGCGTCCTTCTGTCATCCACGCGATTTGTAAGAGGTTCCACGGGTCAGAATCCAGTGTGCTCCCGTGCGGAAACGTCTGCGGCGCCCAAAATCCACGCGCCTCACGGAGTCCTCCATTTTAACCTCTCCGTCACAAAGCACGAAATCCAGATCGGCCACTTCCTGTTAAAATTGCCGGTTCTGTAAATTGGCGATTTGTAATTTGTGATTTTCCAATTGAAAAAGCCTGGGTTCCGTACGCGCTTTGATTTCCAATTACAAATTGCAAATCACCAATTACAAATTTCCCCAGGAGACAATCCCTTGTCCTATAAAGATACGATCCTTCCCGAGTTCGACATGGAAATGGCCAACACCCGCCGCACCCTCGAACGCGTCCCCGACGACAAATTTTCCTGGCAGCCTCATCCCAAGTCCGGCACCCTCGGCTGGCTTGCCAACCATCTCGCAAATATGCCGGCTTGGACCGTCATGACCATGAAGGAGGACTCTCTCAACCTCGCCCCCGCCGATGGCTCGCGTGTCTCCATGCCCACCGCTTCTAATCGCAAGGAACTCCTCGAAATTTTCGACAAGAACCACGCCGACGCGCGCGCCGCCCTCTCCTCCGCCGATGACGCCACCTACGCCCAACCCTGGGCCTTGCTCATGGGAGAGACCGAACTTTTCTGCGAACCGCGCGCCGCCGTCCTCCGCCGCATGGTCTTCAACCACATCATCCATCATCGCGGCCAGCTCACCGTGTATTTCCGCCTCCTCGATGTCCCCGTCCCCGGCCTCTACGGCCCCTCCGCCGACGAGCAAAAATTCTAGCCGCCGTGGCGCTAAGTTCGACTCGTCCCATTCAGGGGGAGCAACCCTCCCCCGATTTGAAAGAAACCCCCAGAATCCCTCCGCGTCCTCTGCGACCTCCGCGGTGAAGTTCTTGCCCGCCCCGCAACAGCGCGTCGGTCAAACGCTCACGCCGCCCTCTCCATCCAGCACACATCCCAATACTTCCCAAACTTCCGTCCCACCTCGCTGAACACTCCCACTACTTTGAATCCGAATCGCCGGTGCAGACTCTCCGACGCCGCATTCGGCATCGTGTACCCCGCCACATACCGATGCACGTCCTCGCCCCTCAGCGCTTCGAACAGGCCCTCATACAACCGGCTCCCCAAGCCCCTTCCGGCCGCCTCCGGCGCGCAGTAAATCGTCGTCTCTACCGTCGTCTCATACGCGGCCTTCGGACGAAACCGCATCGTCCCCGCATATCCCATCACCACGCCCTCCACCTCGGCCACCAGCAGCCGGTATCGCCCCACCTCGCCAAATTGCTCAAACCACGCCTGCCGCCGCTCCACCGTGTAAGTCTCAATGTCAAACGTCACCGGAGTATTGATCACGTAGTAGTTGTAAATCTCGGTCAGCCGCGCCAAGTCGCCCTGTCCTGCCGCCCGGATCTGCACTCCATCCATTTTTCTCGCCCTCCGCTGCGCATTCACCACAACAACACCGAGAAAATCAAAAAAGGATTTCTCCGTGTCTCTGTGTCTCTGTGGTGAAAAAGACTCGAGCAACCTGTCCTGTCACCGCACGAACAATCCCACAACTGCGCCGCCGGCGATCAGCCAGCCCGAGTTAATTCGAAACCGTATCAGCCCAATCAAGCTCGCCACAAACAATGCCAGCGTCGTCCAATTCACAATCGACGCTCTCCCCAACTGCCACGTCACAATCGCCATCAGCGCCAGCGACCCCGCAATCACTCCATCCAGCGCCGCCGAAAACACCGCCGATCTCCTCAGCCGCGGAATCACCGGTCCGCTCAACGCCACCAGCACAAATCCCGGCAGAAAAATTCCCACCGTCGCCACCACTGCGCCCTTCCATCCCGCCACCACATATCCAATAAACGTCGCCGTCGCCGACAACGGCCCCGGCGTAAACTGTCCCACCGCAACCGCGTCCAGCAACTGCTGCTCCGTCAGCCAGTGCAGATGCTGCACAAATTCGGTTTGCAAAAACGCCAGCAACACGTATCCGCTGCCAAACACGATCGACCCAATTTTCAAAAAAGACAAAAACAATCGTCCCAGTCCCACCGGCCACGCGCCCGCCACCACCACCGCCGCCAGCGCGCCGCCAACCATCTTCGGAGTCGCCACCGTCCCCACCCCCAGCAGCCGCGTCCTCATCCCCAGCTCCGCCGCCGCCAGCGCTCCCGCAATAATCAGCACCCACACCGGGCTCACTCCAATCAGATTCAGCCCCACCGCCAGCGCCGCAATCACCGCCAGCGAAATCGTCTTGATCCCCGAGCGCCCCAGTTTCCCCAGCGCCTGAATAATGATCGCCACCACCACCGGCTTGATCGCCCCCAACACGCTCTGCGCCTGGGGCAGCGCGCCATAGCGCACATACGCCCACGCAATCGCCATCGCAATCAGCGCCGCCGGAATAATAAAGCAGCACCCCGCCACGATCAGCCCGCGCCACCCGCGCTTCAAGTGCCCGATAAAAATCGCCACTTCCGTCGAACTCGGCCCCGGAATCAAATTCGCCGCCGCCAGCCGATCCAGAAAGTCGGCCTGCGAAATCCATTTCTTCCGCCGAACGAATTCTTCCTGCATCATCGCCAGGTGCGCCGCCGGCCCGCCAAACGCAATCGTCCCCAGCTTCAAAAACACCACCGCAATCTCGCCCAGCGTAGCCTCGCGAATTTCGGCAGATTCCATAAGTCAGTGTGGCGCGGACACTCCTGTCCGCGCGTCGCAATGTAGCAGAATCGTCAGCGCCGAGGAAGTCAGCGTACAAAAAAAGATCAATGTGTTAAAGCGCAACTCAAACCAAGCGCATCCCACCCTGAGACCTGAGACCCGAGTGCTGAACCGAAAACTGACAACTGATGACTGATAACTGCGAAAATAACTCGCGCGGCAACGCAAACTCCCTATGACCCCACTCACCCTCTTCGGGCTATTCGCCGTCACCGCAATGCTGGTCGCCTACGCGCTCGAAGACCGCAGCCCGTGGTTCATCCTCGCCTTTGCCGCCGCCTGCGCCCTCGGCTCCATCTATGGATTCCTGCAAGGCGCCTGGCCCTTCGGCCTGGTAGAAGCGATCTGGGCGGTCGCGGCGGTGCGCAAGTGGTATCGCACCACCCGCCTCGCGCCACCTGACGCGTAATGTCCCAAGCAAAAGGGCCGCTCCGAAAAGCGGCCCAATCTTTTACTGATAACTGATAACTGAATACTGATACCCGCTACTTAGTCCCCCGCCACCGGCTCGCCGATCTGTTCCGTCTGCTTCGCCGGCTTGATCCCGTGCAGGCCATTGCCATTGTGGCCGTGGCCGTTCCCGTGCCCGTTCCCATTCGCCGGCGCAATCGCACCCAGCGGAATAAATCCGCCTTCGTTGGAAACAGCCGCCTTCTCTTTCAGCACCACCTCGCGATAAAGCTGTGCCATGCGCGCGTCGTATGCCGGATCGTTCTTCTCCGCCCCACGCGCCTGGCCCTGCGTCGCCGCCAGCTTCGCGTCTCGCGCCCGCGTCTTCTCTTCCCGCGCCGTCTTCGCAATTCCCAGATTGTCGAGGTCGTGCTGCACTTCATTCGTCACGAGCGTGTCGCGCAGATACAGCGCGTGCTCCTCATCCTCCAGGCTCACTTTCTTTCCGCCCGCGAAGATCTCATGCCGCCCGTGCTCCTCATACCACTTCGTGAGCGTCGCCGTCATGTGCATCTTCTCAATAATGTTCCGCCAGCCCACGCCCGTGTTATACGCGCAGAAGCTGATCTCGCCCTCCTGCGTCGCATACGGAATGATGCACTGCTCCGTCCGCCGGAAGTCGTAATTGAACAGGTCCTGGAACCACATGCCTGCAATGAACAAAAAGTTCCACCGATCCTGCCGCCGCTTCATCACGTCGTCGATCGTCCGGTCCGGTCCAACCTTGCCGTAATTCTTGCCCGTCGCATTGAAATTCTTATCGAACTTCCGAAGCAGGTCCATCAGTTTGAAGTGCGTCGGCGACTGGAACGGGTCGTAGTTCTTCATCAAACAAAGCGCCATCCCAAATGCCGTCCAGAACTTCGACCGCGCCGCATCGTTGACCTTGGAAATATCCTTGGCCAGTTGATCGCCCTTCAGAAACGCCGTGACCGGCACCGCTTCCTTCGTTTCCTTGTCGATCATCATCGCCATCCCCGTCCCGCAATTCGGATGGCATCCGCACGAAAGCTGTCCCCAGTCGTTGCTCGCATCCTGCGAGTGCAGCACATCCGCCCAGTCTGAGAACGTGCTCATGAAGCTAATGGGAAACCAGTCGCGCGCCGGCACTCCAAAGCCTGTTTGATTCTTCACGTCGTGGGCCAGGTGTGCCAGCGTGTAACGCTGCGCCTCGCGCCGCTCGTCCGTGATCGCCTCGTCCCGCCCCGTAAACGAAACCGGTTGGAAGCTCAAAAATCCGATCTTCTTCGGATTATCCAGCGCGAACTGAATGATCCGCCCGACCTGCTCGTTGTTGATGCCGTTCACGATCGTGATCACCGGCACAATCTCGCATCCCGCCTTGTGCAGGTTGTCGATCGCCTTCAGCTTCACGTCAAACAGGTTGCCCACCGCCCGATGCGAGTTCGCCGCATTGCCGATTCCGTCAAACTGCAGGTACGCGTACCGCATGCCCGCCTCAACCGCTTGCTGGCAGAACTCAAAACTCTTCGCAAATTCAATCCCGTTCGTCGCCGCCTGCACGCTGTTGTAACCCACTTTGCGCGCGTACGCCACCGCATCCAGAAAGTACGGCGAAAGCGTTGGCTCACCGCCCGAGAACTGTACTGACATCTGCCGCTTCGGCTTCACCGTGATCGCGTTGTCCAGCACCGTCTTGATCTCTTCCCAGGTCAACTCGTGTACGTACCCGACCTGGTTCGCGTCCATAAAACACGGATCGCACATCATGTTGCACCGGTTCGTCAGGTCAACCGTCAGCACCGCGCCGCGCCCATATTTCACGGTTGAAGTTCCGTGATGGTGCAGCTTCTCGTCGTTGTGCGCGCGAATATCGCGCCCCGGGAAAACCTCTTCCAGGTGCTGCGAGAACTCCGTGTCAATCGACATCAGATCTTCAAAGTGTCCGTGCCTCGGGCAGTCCTTCACCATCCAGATCTTGCCGTCCTTCTCCACAATCTGCGCCTTAATCTCGCCGATCTTTTCATTCATCAGCACGTCAACCGGCAGATGCCCGTCCAGAATCTGCTGCCGGATCTCCGGCACGCACCGCGGGCACAGCGAGTCTGTCGTCCGCGGCCATCCGAGCGGCGGCTTCGACTTCTCCCATGACTTAAGCAGCGGCTTATCGGACCATTTCGGCGTCGGCGATGCATTCGGAGCCACACGGTTCAGGCGTTCAAACACCGCCCACGCTCCCGTTGCCGCTACCGTTACCGCCTTCTCCACATATTTGATCGGCTTATGCATTCTGCTCTCGCTTTCCTAAGTTGTTTAAGACTCTGCCCACGCTTGCAAAATTGGGGCTCCATGGGAAACCTGGGAGTTTCGATGCATGGATTGATTCAACGTTATCGTATTTAAGACCACGAATCTTATGCACCAAATAGTCACGGAAATGGAGAAAATCTGCGTTGAGCGGGGAAAACTCGCACGGAATGGAATCGTAAGTCGTTGAAAAAACAGGCGCGGCATGGGTGCCGTGGTCCCACCTCGACCGTGCGGGCCTCCCCAATTTGCCTCCATGCAAACCGGCCAGCCGCTCGCAGCCACGCCCGATATAAGTCGCCAAGTTCCTCGACTCAAGTCTTCATCTTGCACTTTTTCGCTCAAAGAGCGAACATATCCTTAAGTCACGGGCCCCGTTTCATTCTGACGAACATTTGGCGCGCCAAGCGGCCTAGACATTTTCCGGCATCCCTCGGCCGGTCGTCTCGGTTCATGAAGCGCACGGCAGGCAAACTCGCGTAAGCCAATTCATAAGCCGTCGAAGGCTGTGGTCTGGCCGATCTGCACTATGCCATCCCGGCGGCCTGAAGTGGTGAGCGCCATGTCGTCACACCCAGGGGAGCGTCGTCATAACGTTGCCACCCAACATCGCCGACCGTAATCGCGCCGAAGAGCGCCAGCGCGAATACGAACGCGTCGTCGAAGGCTTGGCAGAACTCATCCTCGTCGTCGACCGCAATTATCGCGTAGCCCTCGCCAATCGAGCCTACCTTCAACACCGCGACCTGCCCAAAGAGCATGTCTTGGGGCGCTCCATTGCCGACCTTCTCGATAATGACATCTTTGAAACCGTCATCAAGAAAAAGCTGGATGAGTCCTTCGCGGGCAAAGTCGTCCAATACGAAATGAGTTTTCCCTATCCCGGCCTGGGTCTCCGGCACATGTTCGTCTCCTACTTTCCCATCGACGGACCGAGCGGCGTCGACCGTATCGCCTGTGTCTTGCACGACATCACCGACCGCAAGCGCGCCGAAGATGCCCTCCGCCTCAGCGAGGAGCGCTATCGCTCCCTCGTCCACGCCAGTGCCAACACCGTCTGGACTTTCCAGGCTGGCCCCGATGCCGTCGACCTTTCCTCCTGGTCCGAATACACCGGCCAACCCATCGACGATGCCCGCGGCGCCGGCTGGCTCCAGATGATCCATCCCGACGATCGCGAGGAAACCGCCCGCGTCTGGTCGCACGCCGTCGAAAACCGCGCCATCTACGAACGCGTCCATCGTGTCCGCACCCGCTCCGGCGACTACCGCCATATCGCCGTCCGCGGCGTCCCCCTGCTCGAAAAAGACGGCACCCTCCGCGAGTGGATCGGCTCCGGTACCGACATCACCGACCGCATGCGCGCCAAGGAAGCCCTCCGCGAAACCGAGCGCAGCTTGCGCGTTCTCATCGAAAACCTCCCCGATTGTATCGCCCGCTTCGACGCCCACTGCCGCCTTGTTTTCTCCAGCCCCTCTGCGCAAAAACTCTTCGGCGGACCCCGGAATCTCGGCAGAACACTCCCCGAACTCGCCCAACTCCCCGATCCCGCCCTCGCGACCACGCTGGACAGCCTCATTCAGCAGGCCCTCGCCACCGGCGAATCCAACCATATCGAGGTCAGCCTTCCCACCCCTCACGGCCCGCGCTTCTTCGACATTCGCCACGTCCCCGAGAAAAGCGAAACCGGTAACGTCGTCAGCGTCCTCGGCATCGCCCACGACATCACCGATCGTAAACATGCCGAGGACGCCCTCCGCCAAAGCGAAGAACGTCTCCTCCTCGCCCAGGAAGTCGCCCAGATGGGTGCTTATGACCGCAACTTCCTCACCGGCGAGAGCCGCTGGACGCCGCAAATGGAGCGCCTCTACGGCATCCCTCCCGGCCATGTCCCACTCGCCATCTCAAATTTCCTCGATTTGATTCATCCCGACGATCGCCCGCAGGTTTCCCGTCTCCTGGAACAGTCCATGCAATCCGGCGAGGCCAACGGAGAATGGCGCGTCGTCTGGCCCAATGGCGCCATCCACTGGATCGCCGGCCGCTGGCGCGTTTTCAATGATGCGGACGGCAAGCCCCTCCGCATGATTGGCATTGACTACGACATCACCGATCGCAAACGCACCGAGGAAGAACTCCGTCTCGCCAAAGAAAAGCTGACTGAGGAAAAACTCTATCTCGAGCGCGAAATCACCTCCGGCCTCGGCTTCGACGAAATCGTCGGACAAAGCCCCGCCCTCATGGCCGTCATGGAGAGCGTCGGCAAAGTCGCTTCCAGCGACGCCACCGTCCTCCTCCTCGGCGAAACCGGCACCGGCAAAGAACTCGTCGCCCGCGCCATTCACCGCCTCAGTCGCCGCTCCGCCAATCCCTTCATCAAAATGAATTGCGCCGCCATCCCCTCCGGCCTCCTCGAAAGCGAGCTCTTCGGCAACGAAAAAGGCGCCTTCACCGGCGCCGTCGGCAAAAAGATCGGCCGCCTCGAACTCGCCGACAAAGGCACCATCTTCCTCGACGAAATCGGCGAGATCTCCCTCGATCTCCAGCCCAAGCTCCTGCGCGTTCTCCAGGATCATGAATTCGAGCGCCTCGGCGGCGTCCAGACCTTGACCGTCGATTTCCGTCTCATCGCCGCCACCAACCGCGATCTCGCCCAGCGCGTCCGCGACCGCGAATTCCGCAGCGATTTGTTTTACCGCCTCAACGTTTTCCCCATCTTCCTCCCACCTTTGCGCGAACGGCGTGAAGACATTCCCTTACTCGTCGAGCACTTCGTTCGGAAGATCTCGAAGCGCATTCGCAAGAACGTCACCAGCATCCCCGCCAAAACCATGGACGCCTTGGTCCAGTGGCACTGGCCCGGCAATGTCCGCGAACTCGAAAATTTCCTCGAGCGCTCCCTCATCCTCACCACCGGCTCCGTCCTCGCTGCCCCGCTCCGCGAGTTGCAGTCCGTTTCGCCCAGCCCCTCGCCCCAGGAACCCGAGGACGACGACACTCTGAAAAATATCGAGCGCCGCCACATCCTGCAGGCCTTAAAGGAAAGCCGCGGCCTCATCAGCGGCCCCCGCGGCGCCGCCGCCCGCCTCGGCCTCAAACGCACCACTCTCCAATCCAAAATCAAGCAACTCGGCATCAACCCCCGCCACCCCGCCGCCGGCCTCTGAACTCCAGTCGGTCCTCCAATTCCTCTGTGCACTCCGCGCACTCCGCGTTAAGTGCTTTTTCGTGGACACATGAAACCTGCGTAGCCAACTCAAAATCCAGCCCCGCAAAACGGGTAGACTGCAAACCCATTCGCCCCACCCGCCATTTCCATACAACGTAAAGATGCGGACCGCCGAATCTTTCGTTTACAATCCTCGGGCACATGAACCGCGAATACTTCAAGCACTACAGCCACGAACTCGGCCGCGACATGGAGTCCCTCGTCTTCGGCCACGCCGGCCAGCCCATCCTCGTTTTCCCCACTTCCATGGGCCGCTTCTTCGAATACGAAGACGCCGGCATGATTCGCGCCCTCTGGAACAAAATCGACCAGGGATCCCTCCAGGTCTTCTGCGTCGATGGCGTCGACGGCGAGAGCTGGTACAACAAAAGCGTCCACCCCGGAGCCCGCATCTGGCGTCACGTTCGCTACGAGCGCTACATCGTCAATGAGTTCCTCCCCTTTCTCAAATGGAAAAATTGGGCGCCCCAGATCGCCGTCACCGGTTGCAGCTTCGGCGGCTACCACGCCCTCAACTTCTCCCTTCGCCATCCCGACGTCGTCAGCGCCTGCGTCACCATGAGCGGCTCGTTCGACATCAAAAGTTTTCTCGACGGCTACTACGACGACAACGTCTATTTCAACAATCCGCCCGATTATCTGCCCAACATGTCCGACGACTGGTTCCTTACCCGCCTCCGTCAGATGAAAATCGTACTCGGCACCTCCGATTGGGATATGTGCCTCGATGCCAACATAAAAATGTCCGGCATGCTCCACGCCAAAAGCATCCCGCACTGGCTCGATATCTACAATGACAACAGCAAGCACGATTGGCCCCTATGGCAAAGAATGGCCGCAAAATATTTCTGAGGAATCTACTTGTCTTTATGGGATTGTCGTTCTCTTTGTAGAATTGTCATTCCGAGCGCGAGCGAGGAATCTGCTTCTTGCCGGCAGCAAGCACAGCGTAGCGGGTCGATTCCGCGAACAGCGAACGACGAATAGCGAACAGCGTTCTGCAATCTCAAGGAGCACTTCATGAGCACTAAAAAAATCGCCATCCTCTTCGGCATGGAAAACACCTTCCCGCCCGCGCTCGTCGAGAAAGTCAACTCCATGAAAATCCCCGGCATCACCGCCGAATTCGTCCACATCGGCGGCATCCGCATGGATGAGCCCAAAAAATACGACGTCATCATCGACCGCATCTCCCAGGACATCCCCTTCTATCGCGCCTACCTCAAGAACGCCATGCTCCAGGGCACAATCGTCATCAACAATCCCTTCTGGTGGACCGCCGACGACAAATTTTTCAACTACGCCCTCGCCCACAAAATGGGCGTCGCCATCCCGCCCACCGTCATCCTCCCGCATCACACCCACCCGCCCGATACCTCCGACAAGTCCATGCGCAATCTCATCTACCCGCTCAACTGGGAAGAACTCTTCGCCTACGTCGGCTTTCCCGCATTTCTCAAGCCCTACTCCGGCGGCGGGTGGAAGCACGTCTACAAAGTCCACAGCCCTGAAGAATTTTTCGAGTATTACAACCAGACCGGCGACCTCTGCATGACCCTCCAGCACGGTGTCGAGTTCGAGGACTATTACCGCTGCTACGTCGTCGGCCAGGAAAAAGTCCATATCATGAAGTACGACCCGAAAGCCCCGCACCATGAGCGCTACGTAAAAGGAAATCCCGCGCCCCCGCCAAAACTGAAAGAGCGCATCGAGAAAGACGCGCTCGCCCTATGCCGCGCCCTCGGCTACGACCTCAACACGGTTGAGTTCGCCGTCGAAGGCGGCATCCCCTACGCCATCGACTTCATGAACCCCGCCCCCGACGCCGAAATCACCTCCGTAGGCCAGCAGAATTTCGATTGGATCGTCCCCGCCGTAGCAGAAATGGCCATAAAAAAAGCCCAAACCGCAGTGAGTCCAGTAAAGGAATTCCGCTGGTCCTCATTCTTAAAAGCGTAGAGGATAGAAGCAGGAGGGCAGAAAGAGCCTATGACTTTTCTTCGCTGTCATCCCGAGAGTGCGCGACTTTCTCTCGATGTCATCCTGAGCGTAGCGAAGGACCTATGCATTTCGCCGGCATCTGCTGGCCACTGTATGCGAATGCCTCCGCGAAGGGCGTCTGCAAAGGGGGAGTCATGGTACCCAACTCCGCCGCTACCCCCCCATGTTCACTCCTCCTTGAAGCCTCGCCCTTTCAGCGGTACCATCCATTGTTCGCCATAATTCGTTCGCCACAATTCGCTCGAGGCCTCATGCCCCAAAATTACGTTCCCGCTTTCCTCTTCATCGCCGTCGTCGGAATCCTCATCCCCGTCACCATCGCCATCTGCTGGATCATCCGCACCCAGAGCCCAAACCGCGTCAAGCTCATGCCTTACGAGTGCGGCATCGATCCCTACGACTCCGCCCGCGGCCGCTACACTGTCCGCTTCTACATCATCGCCATCCTCTTCGTCGTCTTCGACGTCGAAACCATCTTCCTCTTTCCCTGGGCCGTAAAGTTCAAGGCCCTCGGCGGATTCGGCCTCATCGAGATGCTGATCTTCCTCGGCATCCTCATCGTCGGCTACATCTGGATCTGGAAAAAAGGCGCCCTCGAATGGATCTAGCGCGAATCTCAGCCACGCTAAAACTTCGGGTGCCCCACACATCGCGTTCTTTGCGATGTGTGGGCTGCTGAACCCTTACGGACTCTGCCTATGTCCACCATCCCCACCGGAGACCTCTTCATCGCCAGCCGCTTCACCCGCGGCAATCTCTTCCATCCCACCCGCATCGTCGTCAACTCGCAGCATGTCAGCCGCATCAAGCCCCGCTTCTTCGGCAGCAACGAAGAAAGTATCAGCATCCAGAAGGTCGCCTCGGTTCACATTTCCACCGGGATCATCTGGGCCGACATCATCATCGAGTCTTCCGGCGGCGCCGATCCCATTACCAGCCACGGCCATCGCAAGCAGGACGCCCAGCGCATCCGCGAGCTCATCGAGGGCTATCAATCCGCTCGCCCGTCCTGATCTTCAATTCCTGTGATCCAGATCGTTGACAGCCCATGCCCAAGCTGTTAGAAGGGAAAGTCTCCTGCAAAGCTCGACAGAACGATCACGATGGCCGAGGAAAGCAAGTCGCCCGTTCCAACCCCGCCGGAAGCGAATCCCCAGCTGACCGATAAACCAGCTGCTCCCCTCGCAACTGAAGCTAAGCCCGCCGCAACTCCGCCTGTTCCGAAGCCAGCCGCGCCCGCTCCGAAGCCTGCCGCAGCTGCGCCCGCCAAGCCCGCGGCTCCGCCCAAGCCTCCCGTTCCCGCGCCCACACCATGGTCTTCACCGATGGCCGACAAGTACAAAAGCCGTTACGGTTCCGGCCTCGACGCTCTCACCTATCTCGGCCAGAACTACTTCACCGTCGATCGCTCCCTCATCCCGGACTTCCTCCGCCTCCTCCGCGATGAAGAGCAGTTCGACTACTGCGTCGATCTCACCGCCGCCCACTATCCCAAGCGCGACAAGCAGTTCGACGTAATCTGGATTCTCTACTCCTTCCCGCGCAACCAGCACGTGCGCGTCAAAACGCAAATCGCCGACGGTGAATCCCTCCCGTCCAGCGTCCCCATCTGGCCCACCGCCAACTGGCTCGAGCGCGAAGTCTACGACATGTTCGGCATCACTTTCGACGGCCATCCCGATCTCAAGCGCATCCTCCTTCCCGACGGCTGGAAGGGTTTCCCCCTGCGCAAGGATTACGACATCCTCCTGCAAGACAAAGAGTGGGTCCAAATCAACCTCGGGATCGAGAGTGGCCAATGACGGACGTGCCGATGGCGAATGTGAAAGACAACACGCTCCCCAACGCCGTCTCGCAGGTCCCGAGTTCCCACCTCGACCTCGAAACGCCCGAGCATCCCTATCTCGATTCCAACGAACTCATCATCAACATGGGTCCGCAGCATCCCGCCACTCACGGCGTCCTGCGCGTCATCCTCAAGCTCGATGGCGAGAAGGTTCTCGGCACCGAGTGCGTCATCGGCTACCTCCATCGCGGAGTCGAGAAGATCGCCGAGAACCGCACCTATACGATGTTCAATCCCTACGTTGACCGCATGGATTACGTCGCCGCCGTCTCCAACGGCCTCGGCTACTGTCAGGCCGTCGAAAAGCTGCTCAACGTCGAAGCCCCGCCCCGCGCCAATTACATCCGCGTCATCCTCACCGAGCTCAACCGCATCGCCAGCCACCAGCTCTGGCTCGGCACCCACGCCCTCGACATCGGCGCCATGACGCCCCTCTTCTACACCTTCCGCGATCGCGAAGAGATCCTCAAGATTTTCGAGAAGTATTGCGGCGCCCGCCTCACCACCCACGCCTTCCGCATCGGCGGTTGCCAGTATGAGACCTACGCCGGCTTCGAAAAAGACGTCAAGAATTTCCTCGCCTTCTTCCCGCCCAAAATCGACGAATACGAAACCCTCCTCACCGGCAATCGCATCTGGATCGAGCGCACCAAAAACGTCGGCGTCATCTCCGCCGAGGATTGCATCGCCCTCGGCGTCACCGGCCCCGTTCTCCGCGCCAGCGGCGTCAAGTGGGACATCCGCAAAGCCATCCCCTACGCCAACTATTCCGACTTCGATTTCGAAATCCCCATCGGCGAAAACGGCGACACCTACGACCGGTACCTCGTCCGCATGATCGAGATGCGCCAATCCCTGCGCATCATCGAGCAGGCCATCAACGGACTCCCCGAAGGCCCCATCATGGCCAAGGTCCCCAAGGTCATCAAGCCCGCCCCCGGCGAAATCTATCACTCCATCGAAGCTCCCAAAGGCGAGCTCGGCTACTTCATCGTCAGCGACGGCTCCACTCAGCCCTACCGCCTTCGCGTCCGCCCGCCCTCCTTCGTGAACTTGCAGGCCCTCGACCTTATGGTTCGCGGCATGCTCGTTGCCGACGTCGTCGCCGTCATCGGCACTCTTGACATCGTCCTTGGCGAGGTGGACCGCTGATGCTCACCTCCACCATCAACGCCTTCACTTCCTATCTCGGCAGCCCGTTGCCTCCCGGCAATGCCGGCAATCAGCTCTGGGCGCTCATTTATGTCCTCATCATCTTCGCCGGTGTTGCCGTCGTCGTCCTCTGCATGAACTGGATCGAACGCAAAGCCCTCGCCCACTTTCAGATTCGCCTCGGCCCCATGCGCGTCGGCCCCCACGGCCTGCTTCAGCCCATCGCCGACGCCCTCAAGCTCATGCTGAAGGAAGACATCATTCCCGACGAAGCCGACAAACTCGTCTTCTGGGTCGCGCCTCTCATCGGCCTCGTCGCTGCCTTTACCGTCTACACCGTCATTCCTTTTGGCCCATCTCAAGCCGTCAGCGACATGAACATCGGAATACTCTTCATGTTGGGAGTTTCATCGCTCGGCGTGCTCGGCATCGTCACCGCCGGATGGGCCTCCAACTCTCACTACCCGCTCATCGGCGCTCTCCGCTCCAGCGCCCAGATGGTCTCCTACGAAGTCGCCATGGGCCTCGCCGTCGTCTCCGCCATCCTCATGACGAGCCTCAACCGCACCGGCACTGGCACCCTCAGCATGATCGGCATCGTCCAGGCCCAGCAGCAGCAAGGTATCTGGTTCCTCTTCAAATTTTTCCCGCTCGGCCTCATCGCCTTCGTCATCTTCGCCATCGCCATGGTCGCCGAAACCAACCGCTCGCCCTTCGATCTCGCCGAAGCCGAGTCCGAACTTACCGCCGGCTTCCACACCGAATACAGCGGCCTCCGCTGGTCCCTCTTCATGCTCGCCGAATACGCCGCCATGATCGCCGTCTCCGCCATCGCCGTCACCCTCTGGCTCGGCGGCTGGTTGCACCCGTTTCCGAACGCACTAAATGGCCCCGCGTGGGAGTTCATCTTCTCCCTCTTCCCCGGCCTTACCTTCGGCGCCCTCGCGCTCTTTGCCGTCATCGGCACCGTCCGCATGCCCTCGCATTCTTTCTTTAGAATTCAGCGTGCCGGCCTCGCAGTCTTCGCTCTTCTCCTCGCCTTCATCGCGCTCCTGCTCTTCGTCATCGCGATCCTCGGCCGCAACCCCGACGCCAGCATCGCCGCCCGTTTCCGCGAAGGCATCGATTACGTTTATTGGTTCATGCTCAAGGTCGCCATCTTCATGTACCTTTTCATCTGGTATCGCGCCACCTGGCCGCGTTATCGTTTCGACCAACTCATGAAAGTCGGATGGAAGGTCATGCTCCCCATCTCTCTCGGCGTGCTCATTCTCACCGCCATCGTGGGGGTATTCGTCTCATGAATCCCGCCCTCGTGATTCCCGCGCTCGCGCATCCCTCACGAATGGCCGCCGCCTTCATCGACTCGGCTCCGAACCCCGCGGCCCCCATCGCGACGCCCTGGTTCTTTTACGGCCTCGCCGCCGCCGCCGTCATCAGCGGCCTGCTCGTCATCACGCGCCGCAACGCCGTTCATTCCGCGTTGTCGCTCATTGTCACGTTGCTTTCCGTCGCCGGTCTCTACCTGATGCTCTATGCCCCGTTCGTCGCTGGCGTCCAGATCATCGTCTATGCCGGCGGAATCATGGTGCTCTTTCTGTTCGTCATCATGTTGGTCAACATCGAGCGCGTCTCCAAAGAGCGCCAGTTTAACCGCATCTGGCCGGTCGGCTTGCTGGCCTCCTGCGCCTTGCTCGCGTTGTTTATGTCCGCGATCCAAAAAGGCAAATCGCTTTTTCTCGATCGCATGGTGCAGTTGCCCGAAGGAACCAATACGCAGCAGATCGCCGCCGCCCTCTACGGAGAAACCGGCAAGATGGGTCAATACACTTTCGCCTTCGAAATCGCTTCGCTGTTGCTGTTAGTAGCGATCCTGGGCGCAGTAATTATGACGAAGAAAAAGATCTAGCCGTTAGCTGTAAGCACTTAGCTGTCATAACGAGCGCTGCTCTCGGATCGCTCGAAGCTCGCGGCTCGTAGCTCGAAGCTAATTTATGGTCCCTATCACCACATTGCACTATTTAGTCGTAGCGGCGGCACTCTTCGTACTCGGCGTCGTCGGCGTACTCACGCGCCGCAACGTGGTGATTATCCTGATGTCGATCGAGTTGATCCTCAATGCCGTCAACCTCAACCTGGTAGCGTTCTCCCGCATGTGGGGCAACCTCCACGGTCAGGTCTTTTCGATTTTCATAGTTGTAGACGCCGCCGCCGAAGCCGCCGTCGGCTTAGGTATTCTGATCGCCTTCTTCCGCAACAAAGAGACGATCAACGTAGACGAAATTGATTTGCTGAAGTGGTAAGGAAGCCGCGACCTTCGAGCCGCGAGTCTCGAGTTGGCAACTGTTGATGTTAGTAGTTAGCTTCTAGCTCTCAAGTTTTCAGATTGTCATCCTGAGCGAAGCGAAGGACCTATGCATTCTGCCGCCACAGCCGGTGACTTTTTCTTCTTGTCGAGAATTTGGCTGATCCCGCTCTTCCCGGCCTTCGGCGCCGCGATGATGTTCTTTTTCGGCCGCCGCCTGCAAAAGGCCACCGTCAGCGCCATTTGCGTCGGCGTAGTCGTCGTCGCCTTCCTCTTCGCCTGTTTCACCGTCAACGACTACACCCACTTCGCTCACGGCACTGGCCAGCCTTTCGAAAAAATTGTCTACACCTGGCTCGGCTCCGGCGACGGCCATCTCACCTTCCTCAAAAAAGATGGCTCTGCCGCCGCCTTCAACGCCGACGCCGGTTTTCTCCTCGATCCCCTTTCCGCCATCTGGCTCCTCTTCGTCACCGGCGTGGGCATGCTCATCCACATTTACTCGGTCGGCTACATGGCCCACGAGGGCGGCTACTACCGCTTCTTCGGATATCTCAATCTCTTCATGTTCGCCATGCTCACGCTCATCCTGGCGAACAACTACATTCTGATGTTCGTCGGCTGGGAAGGCGTCGGCCTCTGCTCGTATCTGCTCATCGGTTTCTATTTCCATCGCAAATCCGCCAGTGACGCCGCCAACAAGGCCTTCATCGTCAACCGCATCGGCGACGCCGGCTTCATCCTCGGTGCCCTCACGCTCGTCTGGTATCTAGGCTCCTTCCGCTTCACCGATCTCAACCCTCTGCTGCGCAGCGGCCACTTCGCCATCGGCGATCCCGTCCTCACCGCCGCCGCCCTTCTCTTGTTTGTCGGAGCCTGCGGCAAGTCCGCCCAGCTTCCTCTGTATGTCTGGCTGCCCGACGCCATGGAAGGCCCCACGCCCGTTTCTGCCCTCATCCACGCCGCCACCATGGTCACCGCCGGCGTTTACATGGTGGCCCGCTCCAACGCCATCTTCGTGCTCGCCCCGACTGCCATGAAAACAGTCGCCATCGTCGGCGCCCTCACCGCTATCTTCGCCGCCTCCATCGGCCTCGTTCAAAACGACATCAAGCGCGTGCTCGCCTACTCCACCGTCTCCCAACTCGGCTACATGTTCCTCGCGCTCGGCGTCGGCGCATTCGCCGCCGGAGTCTTCCACGTCTTCACTCACGCCTTCTTCAAGGCCCTGCTCTTCCTCGGTTCCGGCTCCGTTATTCACGCCATGTCCGGTGAGCAGGATATGAAGTTCATGGGCGACCTTCGCCAGCGCACTCCCACCACGTTCTGGACCATGTTCATCGGCATGCTCGCCATCGCCGGCATTCCCGGCCTCGCCGGATTCTTCTCCAAAGACGAAATCCTCTGGCAGTCCTGGTCCTCCGAAGGCGGCGCCTATCGCGTTCTCTGGTTCGTCGGCTTCGCCACCGCCCTCATGACCGCCTTCTACATGGGCCGTCTCATCTTCCTCACCTTCTTTGGCAAGCCACGCATGAGCCACGAGGTCGAGCACCACATCCACGAGTCGCCGAAGTCCATGACCGTCCCGCTCGTCATCCTCGCCATCTGCTCCGTCGCTGCCGGATGGCTCGGCGTTCCCCCCAGCCTCGGCGGCTCGAATCCATTCGGCAAATTTCTCGAGCCCGTCTTCGCCAAAGAAGCTCACGTCATGCAGGTCGAGGAGCCGCGCCAACTCGCCGCCGGAGAAAAAGAAGAAGAGCACACCGATCCCATGGAATACACGCTCATGGGCCTCTCCGTCGGCGCCGCCATCGTCGGCCTCGGCCTCGCCTGGCGCGCCTATGCCCACGCCGGCAAAGATTACAAAGAGCCCATCGCCCAGGCCGCTCCGCCGCTCTACAAGGTGCTCTACAACAAGTGGTTCGTCGATGAGGCCTACGACTACGCCTTCACCGGCCGCCGCAAAGTGGGAGACGTTCGTCTCGGCGTGCTCGGCCTCGGCGAAGCCTCCTCCTGGTTCGACGCAAAAATTATCGACGGCATAGTCAACGACGCCGGCTGGGTTACGCGCGCCGTAGCGACGCTTTCGACGTGGTGGGATAAGTGGATCATCGACGGATTGCTCGTGAATGGGCCCGCAGTCCTCTCGCGATTCTTGTCCTATCCCGCGCGCCTGTTCGAATGGGGCTTGGTTCAGTGGTACGCATTAGTAATGACCGCAGGTTTAGTAGGTTTTGCCGTGTATTACGTTTGGAAATGAGCTACGAACCGCGAGCCACGAGCTTTGAGCAACCTCAACACGGACTGCTCGCAGCTCATAGCTGGGCCGCTCGAGGCTCGAGGCTCGAAGCTCGTAGCTGAGATTTCTTATGCAGAATCACATCCTATCCATCATCCTCTTCACGCCGCTGATCGGCGCGCTCGTTCTCCTCTTCGTTCCCAAAGAGAACAAAGCCGCCATCCGCTGGATCGCGAACCTCTTTGCCCTCGGCGGCTTCCTCATCTCGCTGCCCCTCGTCCCCAGGTTCTGGGCAACGCTCGGCGATACCAGCCACCAGTTCAAGTTCCTCGAAGGCACGGTCAACAACTGGATCCCCTCCATCGGCGCGGGTTACAACCTCGGCATCGACGGCATTTCTTTCCTGCTGATCATGCTCACCACGCTCCTCGGCTGGATCTCCATCCTCTCCTCCTGGACCGCCATCGAAATCCGCGTCAAGGAATACTACATCTGGTTTCTCGTCCTCCAGACCGGCATGCTCGGCGTCTTCATGGCGCTCGACTTCTTCCTCTTCTTCGTTTTCTGGGAAGCCATGCTCGTCCCCATGTATCTCCTCATCGGCATCTGGGGCGGCCCGCGCAAACTTTACGCCGCCATCAAGTTCTTCCTCTACACACTGCTCGGCTCCGTCCTGATGCTCCTCGGCATCCTGTTCCTGTACTTCCATCACCACACGCTCACCGGCGTTTTCACCTTCAGCATTCCCGAGCTCTACAAAACCGCCCCGCAAATCCCCTTCGCCACCGCGGTCTGGCTCTTCCTCGCCTTCTTCCTCGGGTTCGCTATCAAAGTCCCGATGTTCCCCTTCCACACCTGGCTGCCTGACGCGCACGTCGAAGCCCCCACCGCCGGCTCCGTCATCCTCGCCGGCGTTCTCCTCAAGATGGGCACCTACGGTTTCGTCCGCTTCTCGCTGCCCTTCTTCCCGCAGGTCATCACCAACACCTCGTCAACTTTCATGAGCCTCACCGTCCGCGGCTGGATGATCGGCCTCTCCATCGTCGGCATCGTCTACGGCGCGCTCGTCTCGCTCATGCAAAAAGATATGAAGAAGCTCGTGGCCTATTCTTCCGTCAGCCACCTTGGCTTCTGCACCCTCGGCATTTTCGCGCTCAATCAGGCAGGCCTCAGCGGCTCCGTCCTTCAGCAGATCAATCACGGCATCTCCACCGGCGCGCTCTTTTTGATCGTCGGCATCCTCTACGAGCGCCGCCACACCCGCGAAATCGCCGAGTACGGTGGCATCTCCAACGTCATGCCCATCTATGCGACCATCACGATGATCATGTTCCTCTCGTCGATGGGCCTCCCGCTCCTCAACGGCTTCGTCGGCGAATTCACCATCCTCCAAGGCGCGTTCACCGCCAACTGGCGCTGGGCCGCCTGGGCCGCTCCCGGCGTCGTTCTCGCCGCCGCCTACTTACTCTGGCTCTACCAGCGCGTCTTCTTCGGCACCGTCACCAATCCGAAAAACGAAAAGCTCCATGACCTCACGCCGCGCGAAATCCTTACCTTCGCGCCGCTCATCATCTGTGCCTTCTGGATCGGCCTCTATCCCAAGCCCTTCTTCCAGATTCTCGAACAACCCGTCAATCAGATCGTGCAAACCATTCAGACCGCCAGCCCCAACGTAAACGCGGGTGCCCCACGTCTCGCGCCTTTCCAGACGTGGGATTCGTCAACGCACCCCAATTCGGCGCTCAACAACGCGCCATCCCCAGCGCAGCAGGCTTCCGCCGCCGCGCCCACGAAAGCGAGCAACTGAGTGTTCGGCATCTCTCCAACGGAATACCGGCTCATGCTGCCCATGGTCGAGTTGACCATCTTCGCGCTCGGCATTCTCCTCATCGATCTCATGATCCCCCGCGAATGGAAGTGGCTCAACGCCGTCGGCGCCTTCGCCGGCATCCTCTTTGCCACCGTCTGTGTCTGGCAGATCCAGCACACGCTCCCCCACGGCTCCATCGGCTTCTTCAACGCCCTGCTCGTCGACCGCTTCGCTCTCTATTTCTGGTATCTCTTCCTCGCCTCCGCCGCCATCACCATCCTCATGTCCGCCCGCTACCTCGACATCGAAGACGAGCAGCATGGCGAGTACTACTCGCTCCTCCTCCTCTCCGTTGTCGGCATGATGTGCATGGCCGCCGGCATTGACATCGTCCTGCTCTTCATCGGCCTCGAACTCATGGCCATCTCCATCTACATCCTCGTCGGCTTCCTCCGCCGCGACCGCCGCTCCAACGAAGCTGCCCTCAAATATCTCCTGCTCGGCGCATTCTCTTCCGGCATCTTCGCCTACGGCCTCTCGCTTCTCTACGGCCTCTCCGGCAGCACCAACCTCGCTTACATCGCCCGCGCCGTCTCCGGCCCAAGGGCGCAGAACCCAATCGTGATCGTCGCCCTGCTCACCACCCTGGTCGGCCTGCTCTTTAAAATTGCCGCCGTCCCCTTCCACCAGTGGGCGCCCGACGCATACGAGGGCGCGCCCACGTGCATCACCGGATTCATGTCCGTCGCCGTCAAAGCCGCCGCCTGGGCCTTGTTGCTGCGCATTCTCGTCTTCGGACTCCTCCCGCTTCGCTCCATCTACACGCCCATCATGGTCTTCGTCGCCATCGCCACCATGACCGGCGGCAATCTCGCCGCCCTCACGCAAACCAACACCAAGCGCCTGCTCGCCTATTCCTCCATCGCCCACGTCGGCTACATGCTCCTCGCCTTCGTCGCCATGGGCACTTCGCCCTACGGCAGTCCGGCGTTCGCCGACGGCTTCAAAGGAATCCTGCTTTACCTCATGGTCTACACCTTCATGAACCTCGGCGTCTTCGCCGTCATCACCTCCCTGCGTCATCGCAATGTCATCGGCGACGAAATCGACGACCTCGCCGGCCTCTACTCCCGCGCTCCCGTCGAAGCCGTTCTCATGCTTCTCTTCTTACTCTCGCTCGCCGGAATCCCACCCGCCGCCGGATTCCTCGGCAAGTACTACATCTTCCTCAGCCTTATCGAAAGCCAGCACTACTGGCTCGCCGCGCTAGGCGTCCTCTACGCGCTTTTCGGCCTCTACTACTATTTGCGCATTGCCAACGCCATGTTCATGCGCGAAGCCCCAGCCGGCGAAACCGCCCGCCTTCCCATCAGCCTTGCCATGCGCACCGCCGTAGGCGTAGCCGCCTTAGCGACGCTGGTAATCGGCGTCTTCCCCGAACCCTTCATCCGCACCGTGAACTGGTCCCTGGGCATAGTCCGCTAACCCCCATATAACAACGATAGCGATGCCCCGCTAACTCCGGGCTAATGCGATCCCGTTAGAAACGTTTTCCCTTGTAAGCGCGCGGGCCAAGGCCGGGCCTCGCCTACTCGGAGGGGCCCATGAGTGTGATTGCTAATAGCGTCAGTCATGGGGCAACCGTCGCGGGGTGACGCAAAAGAAAAGCCGCCCAAGGATCGGGCGGCACACTGATTGGTTGCGATTTGTCTTAGGTCTCAATCCAGCTTGAAATCATGTTGCGCTCCAAGGGGACATCTTGGGCATTACCGCAGGCCCTGGCGTTTTGCAGGCACCTCCCCTACGATCATCCCAGGCACTACTACTGCATGGTTCCGGAGACGATGGTGCCTGTGTCAGTCTCGACCAGCAGGATTTCCTTTCCGACGTTGACCACAACAAAATTGAAATTCAACGTGCTATATCCCTGAGGCGTAATCTGCGCGCTTCCGGTGCAGCCGGCATTTTCCGTGTACGTGCCGGTAATTGGAACCGTGTAAATCGCGCCGGCTAGGCTGAAAGTCCCGTTGCCGGAAACGTTTCCCTTACCGTCCAGAATCACTTGCTCGACATAGGCCACCGGACCCACGTTGATGACGTACCCGTTCAGATTGGCGGCAAAGGTTTGTTTCTTCCCGTTTTCTCCGCACACTGCAGCCCCCTCTGCGAGAGCAAAACCGGAAATCACGCGGCCGCTATCGGTTCGGATACCCTGCCAACCCTTATTACCGTTGTCAAAAACAAAGTTGCCGTCTCTGACTTCGCCGTCCTGGTCAGTAAACGTCACGCTCCCGGTGCAGTTCTTCGCAACCGAATACGTGCCGGTGACAGTACCCGTCACGATTGTTCCGTCCTTACTCTTAGTTCCCGTTCCGCTAAGATTTCCCTTGCCGTCAGCTGTGAACTGGGAGACAAGGGCCCTGGGCGTTCCGTCGCCACCGAACCCTGAAGAAACAAAACCGTACACTCCCTTGAGCGTGGCGTCGGAGCAACTTGCGGCGGACGCGGAACCGACTGCGAAGATGGCCACAAAAAGCAAAACGATTGAGCTCATTCTTAGGAAATTCATTGATTTTTCTCCCCATTGTGAATGCTGCGTAAGACGTTTCGATGAACTGTGTAGGTAGGTCATTAGGTCCTCCCGTGACGAAACGTTCCAATACAAAGCGTGTGAAGTGTGGATGCCCTCGCCTCAGGGGGTGTGCGTCTCAACGAGCAGGGTGCTCTTCGGAGAGGCGAGAGAATGTACAGCCCGAATTGTACTGCTGTTCGACTGGGGCGTCGAAGAAAAGTGACGGAGACAGCCTGGCAATTCCCAAGTTGGCAAAAATACTGCGCATCGGGGAAGAACGCCGGGATCTGCCGCAGGCAGGCGCAAAAACTTTTCGAGACATCAAAAAAGGGCGGGAGCGAGGTCCCGCCCATCGATTCGGCTCGTCGTTTGAACTTACTTGCCCGTCCCCGTTAGAGCGACACTCTGTGGGCTGCCGGCCGCATTATCGGTAAAGCTGACACTGCCAGTGCGGGTTCCCTTCTGCGTCGGCGTGAAAGTGACTTTGATTTCGCAACTGGCGCCAGCAGCCACCGTTCCGCCGTTGACGCAGGGAGTTACCAGCTTCGTCGCTTTGACTGTCGCGAGCGCAAAGTCGCCGCTGGTGGCAATGCTGGTGATGTCCACCGTCCCGCTTCCGGTGTTGGTAAGCGTGACCTTCTTCGCCCCGCTTGTAGTGCCCACGGCCACCTTACCCCACTTCAGCGACGTTGGTGAGAGGCTGACGACCGGTCCGCTGGTGCCGTAGTTGAGTGTCACCTCCGTGGCCGCCGTCTGTACGAGGTAGTTGCATTGTGGGGATCCGCCCTGGGCCCAGTAATTGATCGACCAGCCCGGATTCGAGATCTGGTCGAAGTTATAGTCATACAGAGCGATGCTGGAGAAAGCGAGCGAGGCATTGGGCGGGTAATCGCTGCATTGCGAAATATTGTAGGCCTCCAATACGCCGCCGAACGCCCAATTGAAGGTCTGCCCTTCACTGGGAGTATTGCCCAACGTCGTGCTGCCACCCGTGGTCTCATCGGCGGTTGTAATGTTCCACGTGGGGCAGGATTTCGTTCCGGCGCTACAGGTAGAGATGACTGTGCCTTCAATCGTATCGCCCGGGCTGACATTGACCGGGTTGCTCTCCACCGTAATCCCGCTGGGGCAGCAGTTCCAGCTGGCAATCGTCCACGGTGTATTCGTATCGTCCATATTCCACCCGAGCACAGGCTGAATAATGCTGACCACGTCGTTGCTGTCCTGCATGCCGGGGAAGAAATACACGACCTCGCCGTTGCGGGAAGTCGGCGCGGGCGGCACGGTCCAGGATGCAACAATTTCGCCGTACGAGCTACTGGTGATGACACTGGCGGATTCAACCCAGCCGTTGATGGTCGGGGGCTCTACTTTTCTGGCGCCTGCGGCTACAATCGCTCCGCTGGCCGCATAATGCGGATGCTCGCAAGCCGGGATGTTCTCCAGAGATCCATCCGCATGTTGCAGGGCACGTCCGTCCGCCACAAAAGTCTCTCCTTCCGCCAGGCGCAAGACACAGGATGGATGGAAGTAGCCGAACGGAGTGATCACATAATCGTTTGGTACGCCCGCAGGACGGTGCTGTCCCGCCGGCGCCTGAGCGTATGCCATGGTGGATGCAAGGAAGGTTAAGCAAAAGCTCATGACTGCGAGCGTCACGAGCGCAGCACAGATTTTAGTTCGCATTTAAAAGAATCCTCCTGGTTTGATCCTCTGGGGAGAAGCCAAGAACCAACTGCCGGACGGTGGCCTTGAGCTTGCGGCCGAGGGTTTTGGCCGAACAGTGCAAGCGAGCAAACAAGAATTGCCCGGGCCACACTCTAAACAACAAGCCAACCAAAATTCAGTGACACAGTTCACATCGGCAGGTGACAGAACGGCGAGCAGCCGGAGGCCTGGCCGAACGCGATGGAGGTTCCGGGGTTGGGACATGCCGGACAGACGGAAATGATGCGCCTCACTTGGCGTAATATCCCGTGGCTGTTGAAAAAGTCCGTGATGGGAAGGGCCCTGGCGTCAGGGCCCCTCCGCAGCGCTATTACTGAAGCGGCTTCTTGCTTTTGATAACGCCTTCACCGAAGCTGGCGAGGTAGACATACCCCTGCGCCCAAGCCGCCCCGATAAAGTGATGCGGAACTGCGGTCGTGTCGATCCTCGTCCACGTCGTGCCCAAGTCCGCCGACAGGAATGCTCCGAATCGCGTGGTTACCACCACATCAGGATTGCCGCTTTTTGGTGTGGGATTAAACACCACCCGATTCGCGTAAAACCGGGTGGCATAGTAGAACGAATCCTTGTGCGGATTGCGTTCCTCCTTGGGCCGGAGCAGGTGTGGCCACTGTCGTTGTCCAACCGGCTGCACGAAGGTGTTGACGAGTGTGAAGGTCTGACCGCCGTCCGCACTACTGTAGATCAGCACGTTGTCCGTCGAGGGATCGTGATCCGACAGCAAGACGGTCTTCGCATCAAGCGGATCAAAAGCGGCAAAGAAGCGGTGCGTCGGGAACCACATCTCCGCCAGGGGCTGCGTAGTCGGCAATCCGCTGGATTGGGTCCAGGTTTTGCCACCATCATGGCTATAGTACAACTGTGACGGAGTAGACGATGTACCGGTCGCCACCACGATGCTCTGCGCATCGCTCGGCGCCACCGCTACCTGGTAAGGGTTAGTGAACTTCCAGCCGGCGCCGCTCCAACTCATCCCCTTGTTGGTGCTTTCCGACACGACCGGATTTCCGTTTGATTCTCCCGTCACTGCGTACAGGTTCTCGGCATTCGAGGGGTCAAACGTGACCGATTCGATGCCCGTGTACGTGCCCATGCTCCACGTCTTGCAGCCGTCTTTCGAGACATACAGCCCCTCGTCGGGGTGAGCGACGTAGCAATAGCCGGAGTTGTCCGGATGATATCGGGCTTCTGCACCCTCCCCGGCCGGGCCGCTTACCGGCCATGTTTTGCCGCCATCCTGGCTGGAAGTCGAGTCATTGTCTTGCAGCGTCGCCTCAACATTCTTGCCGTCGGGCGAGACCGCCACATCGTAAACCAGGGTATTGTTCATGCTCGGAGTCAGCAAGGGCGCATTGCCGGAGCTGCAGGTCGGCGCATAGTACAACCCTTGGTCCTGCAAGATATAGCAGGCATCGTCGGTCTTTGAGTTGCCTGGCACCGGTATAACGTATCTAATATCCGTGCCATCGTACGTAACGCCGCAGTTAAGGGTTGGGTTCGGGTTTCCATCGCCCGTGAAATAGAGAATACATCCGCTGCCGTCATCGCCTACGAACAGCCGGTGTTGAGTCACATTGCTGAAAGCGATGGTCTGCGAGCCGATCGAGAACAGATTGCAATTCACCGCAACCCACGTGTTACCGCCATCTACGGACGCGTGCGGACACTGGTTCCAGGCGCTTTGATCGTCCACACTCGCGTACACCACTTTGGTATTGAATGGATCCACGGCCAGTTCATGGATTGCACCCGTTCCGGGATGCCCCAGCTTCGTCCACGAAGAACCATTGAGCTGGTAGACGTCGCCGTCAGTCGATCCCGCGTAGGTGACGCCGGCCGCCGTGATTACCGTAGTCGCACCATCGGTCAGAGCCAGCGACACCGTCCATGTGCTGCCGTCATCGGTGGACTGCAGCACTCCCTTGCTGCTGGCCAGGTACAGTACCGAACCCACCAGTGAGAATTGCGTTGACTCCGAGGGGTCCACATTCTTCCAGGCGCTGCCGCCATCGGTGGATTTGAATGTTCCCCCGAACTCGGTCGACGCCAGCACGACCGACGGGTTGTTCTGATCCAGCCACAGCCCGTTTACGACCGATGAGATGGTTCCATCCGAGCTGGTAAGCCCCTTGTTCGCGGCGGTCCACTTCTTGCCCCCATTGGTGGTGCGATAGATGCCCATCTGCGACGGCGATTCCCTCGGAGTGTTCCCCCACCCGCCTCCGAGATACATGGTTTTTGGATTCGACTGCACATAGGCGAAGGCGTTCGCCTTGCCTCCCCAGGTCCCGGCATCCCGGGGACCAATGGAAACCCATTGCACGTTCTTGCTTGCGGCCGGGGTTTGCGCAACCGCAGTTGAGATGGAAACGACAACTAGCGCGGCGAGAACAAAGACCACGCACAGTGAGATTTTGAGAGAGATTTTTGAAGCTGACATGATGACCTTTCCTCTTAACGAATGCCGCGAATGAACCAGGATTCTCGCCACGTCAGTTCACGCACCGCCTGTGAACCGAAGCTGTCAACAGACACACTGACCCTCGCGCGTTTGCGCGAGGAAACCGCAACGCAGGATAGAACTCTCATTGGGAAGAATGCAGTGAGTTATGGCACAGCAAGCTGTGACCAGGGAGGACTTTCTAGGGAAACTCTGATTAACTTCGTCGTTGGATAGCTTTGGGTGGGGCACGGCTTCAGCCGTGCCGCTGGAGTCCGCCAAATATGCGGCTTTAGCCGCTGAGGGCCGACATCCCAAATGGAGCCCAACTCGCCCTCGAACACTTAATCAGACCTTCCCTAAATTCGCAAAAGGGCGTCGAACCTGAGAGGAACCATAGACTTCGGTCTTGGCGGCCACTACTGTGGTTTCAGGGTTGCTGTCGGCGAGACCTGGACCGGTTGCTCGGAGGTTGTTTTAGATGCGATACCCGCCGCCGGCTCGTGCTTATTCGGCGGTACCTCGGTCCCCTCTGGATAGATAAGAATTTGCACCGTACCCCAGCCGGCATCCGAACCTGCGTCCGCCTGCTTTCCTACTCCCAGAGTCTTAAGCTGACTGTCGTCGAACCCGAAGTTCTCCACCAGATACTCACGCACAACCATGGCCCGCGCTTCGGTTAGTACCAAGTCCTTCTGAGTATCGCCTTCCATGCCCGCGGACGCCACGATCACGGCAAACCCAAACTGGCTATTGGCAAGAAACTCGCCGCCTGCGTTTAGAGATTTCTGGTTCTTAAGCTTGGCCGAATCTTGCTTATCGAAGAGTTGCTTCGCTGAGTAGGTGAACTCCTTTATCGTCGTGCTCTGCGGCAGCCGTTCGATCTCGTTTTGCGCCAGCTCGGCCGAATCTTCGTAGCCGCGCTTCTTGAAATACCCTCGCAAGAAGAAGTTGTGCTTCAGGGCTTCCATATTCTCCTGGAAGTCAGTGACTCCTGTTTGTGCCTGAACCATCGTGTCACGCATTGAGATCGTCGTCTGTTCCAGGTTGGTATAGAGCTGTTTGTCATTGACCAACGCTCCTGCTGTTCCCTGCCCGGAATCGATCTTGGCGCTGATTGAGTCCAGATGGGACGTCGCCCGAGTTGTGTTCTGGATGGCTTGCTGGCTGCTATCCAGAATGTCGCTCGTCTTCTTAAGCAGGTCCGCCATCTCGAGTGGCGGTACGCTAGCGATGGTGTCGCCATTCCTCACATCGCCTTTCCCCGCTGATCCAAACGAGATCGCCAGATACTGGTTTCCCAACAAGCCTTCAGTTTCAATTGTGGCCACGGAGTCTTGTTTGATGATCTCGTGCGTCGACTTGCCGAGATCCATGACTACCGTGACCTTTTCACCCGGCTTGTGGGGCAACACGATGCTGCTCACCGTTCCACTGTGAACACCGCCCACACGCACATCGCCTCCCGCATCTAGGCCCGCCACATTGTCGAATTGCGCCTTCAATTGGTACGTCGAGCTGAAAAGATACTGCTTGCTCCCGATAATGAAGATACCGGCTATCAGAATTGCCAGTGTCGCAACGATAAATGCTCCCAACCGCGCCGCTCTCGACATATGCCCTCCTACGAATGCCCTAGAAATTGCCGAACAAATTCGATGTCGCTTTTCTGGAGTTCTTCAAAGCTGCCCTCGATCACAACCGTTCCTTCATTGAGCAGGGCCAGACGATCCGCAATCGCCTTCGCGCTGTGCAGATCGTGAGTCACGACGATGGACGCCATGTGATGTTCTTCCTGAAGCTTGAGGATCAGATCATCGATCTCCCCGGCGCTGATCGGGTCGAGACCAGCGGTAGGTTCGTCGAGCAACAGAATATCCGGCTCCAAAGCCAGAGCGCGTGCCAGTCCAACTCGTTTCTGCATGCCTCCAGAAATATCCGAAGGCAACTTCTCCAAATGGCTTTCCATGCCCACTTCCGCCAGTAGTTGCCTGACCAGGTTGCTCTGGTCAGACGTCGACATCTCCTTCTTATGGTGCTGCAGGGGAAACATTACGTTCTGCTCGACGGTGAGCGAATCGTAAAGCGCGGCGTGCTGGAACAAAAATCCCATTTTCATTCTGATTTCGCCTAGCTGATCGAGACTCAGGCCGGTGATATCTTGACCGTGGATGCGAACCGATCCCGAGTCAGCCTTCTCCAGGCCGATGATGAGCCGCAGCAATACGCTCTTACCCGTTCCACTGCGCCCTAGCACTGCCAGGGTCTCACCGCGTCTCACGCACAGGCTGATCCCGTTCAAGACCTTTTGAGCTCCGAAGGACTTATGCAAGTCCTCGACGGCGATAGTGGGCGCACTGCCGCTTTTCTCGGCTTCATCCAGCTTCATCGCGATTTGATCGATTGTGTCCATAGTTGTTTCGCGACTCATTGCATCAAAACGTCACGGGAAAAATATGAGGATGATTTTCACGAGCACGACATCGGCCAGGATCACGAATAGCGAGGACAAAACTACCGAACTCGTAGCTGCACGGCCCACGCCCGCCGCGCCTCCTTGTGTACGCATTCCCTGAAAACACGCGATCAGACCGATGATCAGCCCAAACACCATGGTCTTGAGTGTGGGCGGCAGGAAATCGTTGAAATCAGCGCCCTTAAAACCAGCAGTGATGAACTGACGTAGCGAGAGCGGCTCAACCAGGGCTTGCGCCACCCAGCCCATCAGCAAACCGGATGCGTCGGCAGCGAGGGTCAGTAGTGGCAGCATGAGGATGCAAGCCAGGATGCGGGGCGCTGCCAGCAGCCTGTATGGGTTCACCGCAGATGCCTCGATGGCATCGATCTGTTCGGTTACTTTCATCGATGCCAACTCCGCGCCGATGCCAGCGCCTACTCGACCACTCACTACCAGGCCGGTGATGATCGGCCCAGTCTCGTGAATAACGGAGAACACGATAGCGGCGGGAAGCAACGACTTTGCCCCAAACCGAGTCAGGCTGTAGCGGGCCTCCAGGGAAAGCACAACTCCGGTAGCGGCGCCAGCCAAGGCAACCAGCGGCAATGACATGGATCCGATCTCGTCGAGTTGCCGATACAATTCGCGGAACTCAAACGGCGGCGTCAATGCAGCGCGCACAACTCGCCAGAAAAACACGCCCAGGTCCCCGAACCACTCGAGAAACTTGTTGATCAGTCCAAGAGAGGAACTCACTAGGGGGAACATGGATGAA
This sequence comes from Acidobacteriaceae bacterium, assembly GCA_003139095.1. Classification (GTDB taxonomy): domain Bacteria; phylum Acidobacteriota; class Terriglobia; order Terriglobales; family Acidobacteriaceae; genus Acidiflorens. The sequence goes on along the minus strand of PLHW01000069.1, from coordinate 316 downwards.
GGCCGCGGCCCCGGAAGCGGAGGTTCCACGCCTGCGACCGTGCTGAATTTCCCGTCGATCATGGATGTGAGCCCGATTCGGGCGCTCCGTGCGCATCGTTGAGGTGCATGCGAGAAAGCAACGAATGAGGTCCGCTATAGAGAAATTCAAGCGAGATGTTTGCGCCTGCATATACCAGTATGCTGTCGTTGCCCATTCGAAAGGCGTCCTTGTAATCGTAGCGGCCCGGATACCAGCCATAAACGGCCGTCATCGTGCCGGCATAGGGAGCAATCAGATCAGGGAAAGAAAAAACGCGATGGCCATCGACGCCGCG